>NZ_JBFBLC010000001.1:0-1231746 GCF_040702505.1 Terrabacter sp. NPDC080008 | reverse complement strand
GCCGAGCTCGAAGCCGCCTACTACGCTCAAAACGAGGCCCAGCAGGAGCTGGAGTTCTCAAACCAGTAAGTCTCCGGACATGCCGGGGCGGTTCAGACCCACATCTGTCCTGTCTCGGGTGATGCTTGACAGTCGTGTGTCAGCTGATGCTTGACGCCGGCTCCGCTCGCCACACGTGGAGCCCGACCTGCGCGGCACCAGAGGCTCTTCCAGTCCTCAGGACCCGTTTGGTGCCGGAGGCGCGGATATTCAGCTGCGGTGGCCAGGCGTGACGTCGATGGTGCCGGTGTCGATGACGTCCCGGGCGACCTCGTTCAACTTGCGGTTGGTGTTCTGGCTCGCGATTCGCAGCAGGTCGAACGCCTGCTCCCGACCCAGTTTGTGCGGGGCCATCAGTACGCCGATGGCTGTTCCGATGTCCCGGTTGGATGCAAGGGCGCGCTCGAGATTGTGGGCTCCGCCGCGTAGGTGGGATGCGGCGAGGGCTTGCGCTGCGTGGGTCACGAGGAGCAGCCCTTCCGCCAGATCACGCTCACCGAATGCCCTAGTTTTCTCGGCGTAGATGTTCAGCCCCCCGATGATTCCGGCGGCCTCGAGGTGCATCCGGTACGACAGCATGCTGCGCAGCCCCAGCTCCGCCACGACGCGACGGCCGTACTCGGGCCAACGCTCGTCGACAGCAAGGTCTTCGGCTGGTAGATGGCATCGTCGACGATCGCGTCGAGGCAGGGCCCAGAGCCCAGCTCGTACTGGAGGGCGTCCGCCCGGCGGGCGACCTCGTCGGTGGCCGCAGCGGTCATGAACCGGCCGTGGCTGTGCGTCGTGATGCTGGCGGCGTAGGCCGTGGGCATGCGCTCGAGGGCGAGCGTGGCAACCGTTTGGAAGGGGTTGGGATTGGCTGATGTCGACAGCTCGTTCCCCAGGCGCTGGAAGTCCTGCGCCACCCGTCGCAGGTCCTCGGCCACCCGCCGATCCCTGGTGATGTCTTCCATGGTTGATCCCTTTTGACTACCACCCCGCGACGCTGGAAGACACATGACGGAGCCGGCAGCTGCCGGGGGTGGTGACCGGTCACGCATGAGTAAGCTCTGCGCTGCAGTAGCGCCCAGCCTCGCCAGTCGCTCAAGTCAAGTCCTACCTGCGTATGCGCGCCACGTCGCTGAGCCCGCGCCCCCATCCCGAGCACTCAGCTCGCGTCGTGGTCGCCTTCGCCGATGACCATGTGCGCCAGCGCCACCACCGGTATGCCGGCCCGCGCAGCAGCCTCGTAGAGCTGCGTCTCCACCGTCCGGGACTGGACCCCACTCCTGGCCGCCAGCATGCGCACGGCGCAACGCACGGTGTGCAGTTCCTGGAGTCGCCTCGGCGCCGCCGCCGCCTCCGTCCTCGTCGTGAACTCGAGGTCGGCGTTGGTGACCGCCCCCGGTGCCCAGGCACCGAGCATTTCGGCGATCTGCTCGTGGTGGCCATCGAACGTGTCGAGCGCCCGCCCGTAGAGGTTGATCCCGCCCACGACCGCGTCCTCCGAGACCACGGGGAGTGAGAGGGAGCTGAGGATGCCCGCCGCTGCGCTGGCGCGCGCGAACAGCTGCCAGCGGCCCTCGTCCAGCAGGCTGGTGTGCTCCGTGACGACCAGCTCCGCCGTCCTCGATGCCTGCTCGCACGGCCCGTCGTCGAGGTATTGGACAGCGTCCAGCCGAGCAGCGTCCCATGCCGTCGCGACGTAGGTCAGCGTGATGCCCATGTGTCGTGCTCCGACGCTGACGGCGGCGATCCCGGGAACCAGAAGCGTCAGCGCATCCGCCGTCTGCTCGATCTCCGCGCGCAAGTGGTCTTTGCCGAGCCGCGTCAGCAAGCTGAGCGCCTCCTGGCTCTCTGGAACTGGTTTCATACGGACCCTGTACCCACCGGTCACCCTGCCCCCGGTCACAGCCGCCGACGAAGTTGCGGCGGAGCGTAGTGTGGATCGCAGACGTCACCGAGGCGCCCGGTTAGCGAGGAGGCCTCATGGACGACAGGACCGGTGTTCTCTTGAGCCTGGCTCAAGCCATGGCCCGCCAGTCGCAGACGGATCCGCTGCCCCACCGCCTGTGCCGGTCTGCGACGCTGGTGCTGGGGGCCGACGGCGGAGCCATCACCATCGCCTACTCCAGTGAAGATCGGGTGACGCTCTGCGTGACGGACGGCAGCGCGGCTCGTCTCGAGGATCTGCAGGATGTCCTGGGCGAGGGTCCCGGCCACACCGCCTACCGCACCGGCACGCAAGTGCTGGCCATCGTCGGAGCCGGGGATGCGCGCTGGCCCCAGTTCGACGCATCGGCGTCCGAGGCATTCGGCAAGCTTGGGGTACACGCCATCCCGATTCGACCAGATCACAGGACACTCGGGGTGCTCACCTGCCACCTGCCACCGGCGAACGAACTGCTCCTCAGCCCACGTATGGTCCAGTTCCTTGCGGACGCCGTGGGCGTGGCGCTCCTACGCGACCCGGAGGCTCACGAGACCGAGACCGACGACTACCGAAGCCCGTGGGCGAGCAGGTCCCGCATCCATCAAGCCACCGGCATGGTCGTCGCACAGCTGGGCATCGACACTGGTGACGCCCTGGTCCTGCTCCGTGCGCATGCCTTTGCGCAGGGCACTGCTCTCGATGACATTGCCGAAGCCGTGGTCGGCCGAGTGCTCGACTTGAGCGGCATCGACAGCGGGAGCGCCGGCTCATGAGTACGCCGGCCGTTCGTGCCTGCCTCCGGGCTGGTCGGCAAACGCCTCGAGGTCGTGGCCGTCCCCGCCGAGCTGAAGGCCACCTGCTGCGGGTTTCTCGACGCGAAGGCCGCAGTCTGCTGATGATCAAGCCGGACGTTGGAGCGCGAGAATCCTGTTGGCCACCACCGACGTGCTCCACGACCTGAAGCTCTGCCAACCGCAGCCCGAGGTCCAAACCATGGCCGACGCCCTCGGACAGAGCCTCGCGAGACATCGGCACGAGCATGGTCCTGAATCCCAAGCACTTGGGCAGCGAGGGCGTGCGTCGCAGGACACGCCGCGATGTCCGGGATGCTGGCACGGGCATCAAGCACGCGAGGGGCAGCCATGACACGTCTCGGGGGCCAAGGCTGCCGGCGTTCGGGGTCTCAAGACGCCGACCGCTTCCCTGTGCTGCCGGCTATGCCGCGCTGCAGACGCAGGTCGTCGCGGAGGGCGGGCGGTGTGGGCAGACCATATCTGCGCAGTTCCGCAGCGTAGTTCTCCATGGCTTCCAGCAACGTGCCGCGAGCCTTCAGGAGGAGGGCCGGGTCCACTCTGCCTGCCCGTAGACGGTCAACCCTTCGCCGAGCCGCGAGGACGATGCACATCAACTCACGGACCCGTGGACCAGGCAGCGGACTCGACAGATCGCTTCCCATGACGAACTCCGATCTGTCGGCGCATCGCGTCGGCCTCGTCTCGAAGCCTACGCTCGGGAGCACGGCTCCGCGTTGGAGCCTCTTCGATCTGGCCGCCCCAACCACCGTCGCGTAGAGGCTCACACATGCGACGCCACACGCGCAGGGTCCATACTGGTGGGACGAGGGGTGCGGCCACTCAGCTGATCGGAGAGTTCAGGTTATGACCACGAACTCCGGCCCGGACTCGGAAACGGATCGTCCTCCGGAGTGGGCTCTGGCGCAGGCGATGAATGATCGAGAAGACGACGACATCGCTGGGCGCGACGCGCGCGCGTGGAGTTTTGTCCGCGATTTTGAGGACGAGCGGCACGATGAGGATGACGACCCCGATGAGGGTGGAGAAGGGTGACGAACCCCAGGGTCGGAGGGTTCATGACTGCCTTGGACGGCAGACGCCCAGGTTGCAGAACCGTCCCAGTACCTAGGCCTCTGCGCGGAGCTCGTTTGGCCCGGCTGTACACATGTCGGTCAACCTGCGGCGGCGCCCTCCGGCGCCCAATGTAACTGTCGACCATGTCGACAGCGCCCAGAGCGGCAGTCGCGGGCGTACCCTGACAGAGAGACGTGATCACCCGCAAGGGGCTATGGCGTCGGTAGATGGCAGAGGGTCCGATCCTGGCGCGGTGTCGGCCCCCGAGGTGGGAAGTGACGACGGAGCCGTGGTCCATTCAGTCACGACCTGCCTCCTCAGGAGCCCCTGTGAACGCCACTGCAAGCAACCCGCCTACCCGTATCCCCCCATTGGATCCAGCGCCCCCCGCCGGTGCCGTGCACAGCGACGGCACGACCGAGCCGACCGGGCTCGCAAGCCGCATCGCGTTGTCACCACGTCAAGGGGTGGAGGCCGCTGATGGCGTGTGGTGGCCGCGCACGTCCGAGCTCCGACTGGAAGTGCCCCCGCTCGACGTGGCGATTCACGACCTGACGCGCGCCAGAATCGCCCGCGTCGCCTACGAACGCAATCGGTGGAACGACGCGCCGAACCGGCTTCGCACGCCTCTGGGTGTGACCCATCTTGGCTGGTTCGAGCACAGTCGTTACCCCGACCACGTCATGCTCTCCTTGGGCAGCTACCAGCAGCTGGTCCTCGTGGTGGTGCCACCGGACACCGACGGGGACATCGCCCGCAGCATGCTGGAGTCGGCCGGAGCCTGAGAGGACGAGGCGACGCCGCTCGGACGAGACATCCGGTCAGGAGGCAGTCGGCCGCGGGAATGGTGAGGCGCTCGGTCGCTCAATCGACCGCCTCGACCCACCATCCGCGGCCGTCTCGCAGGAAGGTATCGATGGACCTACACGATGCTCGACACGAAGGGTACGACCTCATCTGTCTCGCCACCGGAGTCCTCATGCAACACGGCACCGTCGGTTCAGACGAGGCGTTCGACGAACTTCTCGACCTGGCCATCGGGCGGGGTGAGACGCTCGAGCTCACCGCATACCTCGTCGTTAGGAGCGCCGAGCTCGGACACCCGTTGGCGGACGACGATGCCCCGAACGGGGATAGGGCGTAAGGGCTGATCCCGAAGCGCTGACTTCGATTCCGGCGCCTTCCCGACTCCATTCGGAGGGCCCGGAAGTGTCGGTGTGGACGAGGCAACGCGATTGCCGCTATGTGTCGACCGCCGAGCCGCACTCGCTCCAGCCAGGCCCTGTCTCGCCGGCTATGGCTTGATCCAGGTGATCGTTGCCAAGCGGCGACGTCGCCTGGTGGAGACTTTCGGGAGTCACTCCGAGCAGGGAGTCGAGCTGCGGGGGCGTCAGGTGAGACTCGGCGGTCCGGACGGCCGCGATGACGTCCGTCAGCAGCAGGATCTCCTCGAGCAGCACGCCATCGATCAGGTCGCGGTCACACGGCAGACGAGATGCTCCCTGGTGGATTGAGTGCCCCGAGGCCAGTGCAGCCATCGAGCCCGCACTCCATGTCCGAGACGAGGAGAGTGGCGTTGTCGGACTACCGTTACTCGGCTCCTGCCGTCGCCTCACACCTCAAGGGTAGGAACTGCGACCGTGCGGTGTCCCAGAGATCGGCGAGCCGGCGAAAGGCTGCTCGGATGGGTGGCGCTCATCGTTCAGTGAAGTCCAGCAGGGACTTCGGGTCACCGTGGCGTGATGCCGGACCGGAATCGCCAAGGATGGGGGTGAGGGCGCCGCCGTTCGCCACCTGAAGGGGGTCGACAACACCTCGAGGCCAGTTCTTGCGCGTCGAGCAACCACGTGAACCTCGCCATCGAGGCCCCGCCGGTGGTTCACTTCGACCTGTGGGCTCGAAGGACGGGAGTCAGTACGACGCCGCCGACGGACGCGAGGAGGGTGGCGATCCGTGGCAGGCAGGCCATGCACGCCGCTGGGCAGCCGCCGCGCAAGCACGGGAGCACGCGGTAGAGGCGCGCGAGCACGCGGTGGAGGCGCGCGAGCACGCGGTGGAGGCACGCGAGCACGCGGTGGAGGCGCGCGAGAGTGCCCACCTTGAGCGAGTGGCGGCCGCTCAAGCGATCATGGCTGCTGCGGACGAGCGTGACGCCGTCTCCGACGCCCGGGACACTGTCGCAGAGAAGCGGGAGGAAGTTCACGACCGCGCCGAAATGCTTGACTTGACAAGCGAATACGGGGCCGACTGGCCCCGGCGACGCGACGCCCAGCTTGACCGCGAACACGCGAAGGGCGACCGCACGGCATCCAGGGACGACCGTAAGGCCCTGACTGAAGGGGAGGAAGCAGGCCCCATGACGGAAGATGACGCGCAGGATCGTCCGTGACGCATACGGGGACCACGCCGTCCTTGCAGAGCTATGAGCAAGCCCTCTCTCCTTCCCGGAGCCGGTCCAGCCGGTCACGACTAGAACCTCCTGTACGACTTTCGGCGTGTTTCTTCGTCTCCCAGCCCCTGGGGTGTGGATCGTGGGGAGGGCGGACATACACCACATACATGACCTGAACTGACAAAAACTGCGGGCTTGATGCCCTGGGGGTCGGCTCCCCACCCCGGCCAGAGGCCATACACACGAATTGCCGTCACACACCACACACCTCTTTTCTGGTCCGCCATCTTCTTCGTGATCTCTTGACGTGGTCGGCGTGTGAGCAACCCCCGCGGCGCCGGCATCTCCTTCTCGGACAACGCTTTTCGGGGCCGCCCTTTCGGACCGGGTGTGTCGTGCAGCGCGGGGTTGCATCAGCTGCACGGCACACCCACCCGGACCAGGGAAGGGGGTGGCCGCCGATGACCCGGGCAACACGAGACCGCGTCTGGGACGCCGTCCCCCTCCGCTCGATTGAGCAGGCGGGTGAGCGGCCAGCCGGTGAGGGCCACCCGCTGGATCTCGGCCACCTCGACCCCGCGACGGAGGCGCAGGTGCTTGCCCGGCTCCTGTCGCGGGACTTCGACGCGTGGTCCGAGGCCGCTTCCCGGGTCGGGCACTGTGCCAGACCGATCCGGCTGCACGGGTCGTCGCAGACCGTCGACGCCCGGACCGGTGAGGTGCTCTCGAGCTTCTCCTCGGCCGACAGCCCGCTCGGGGTGCTGCACGTGCGCTGCGGGAATCGCCGGGGGTCGGAGTGCCCGTCGTGCTCGAGGTTGTATGCGGCGGACACGTTCCACCTGATCCGGGCCGGGGTCATCGGCGGCAAGGGCGTCCCTGAGCAGGTGGGTGAGAACCCGCTGGTGTTCGCGACCTTGACCGCGCCGTCGTTCGGGCTCGTGCACGGCACCCGCGGCGGCCGTGCCTGCCGCCCCTTCACCACCAAGGGACAGCACCGGGTGTGTGAGCACGGGCGGCCGACGGTCTGTCACACCAAGCACGCGGACGGGGACGAGCTGTTGGGGCAGCCGTTGTGCCGGGACTGCTACGACTACGAGAGCCACCTGGTGTGGCAGTGGTGGGCGCCGGAGCTGTGGCGCCGGTTCACCATCGACCTGCGCCGGACCTTGGCGAAGCAGCTCGGCGTGCCCGCGTCGAGGCTCGCGGAGCTGGTGACGGTGCAGTACGCGAAGGTCGCCGAGTACCAGCTGCGCGGGATCGTGCACTTCCACGCTCTGATCCGCCTCGACGGGCCCAAAACGGACGCGGGGTTTGCGCCCGCCCCGGCCGGGCTGACCGCAGCGCTGCTGGCCCGGCTCGTGGAGCAGGCGGCCGCCGGGGTCTCGTTCGACGCGCCTCCGCTGCATCAGGGCGACGTGACCCGTCGGCTGCGGTTCGGCGCCCAGCTCGACGCCCGCCCGATCGCCGCCGCCCGCCGCACCGATGACCCGGACCGGGCGCTGACCCCGGAGCAGGTCGCCGGCTACCTGGCGAAGTACGCGACGAAGTCCGCCACCGACAGCGCGAACACCGACAGTCCCCACGCTCGGCGGCTGCGCGCCACCATCGTCGCGATCGTCGACCGGCAGCGGGCCGAGGCGGCCGCGAACGACCAGCCGATGGCGGAGCACCCCTACGGGCTGCTGTTCAAGTGGCGGCACATGCTCGGCTTCCGCGGCCACTTCTCCACCAAGTCCCGCCGCTACTCGGTCACGCTCGGGCAGTTGCGCCGGCGCCGGGTCCGGTACGAACGGGCCCTGGCCGCCGCGAACCGGGAGGGTCGGACCCTCGACGTCCGCGACCTCGACGACCTCCTGCAGGACGAGACCGAGGAGACCACCCTCGTCATCGGGCACTGGACCTACGCCGGGACCGGCTGGGACACCGACGGCGACACCGAGCTCGCCAAAGCCGCCGCTGCCCGCGCCCGCGAGTACGCCCAGGAGAGAGCGAGAGCCCGGAAGACCCCATGCATTGATCAATTCGATCGGAATGAGAGAGAAGGCGACTGAGATGGAGAAGACGTTCGTGCCGTTGCTCAAAGTGAGGGAGGTGGCCGAGTACTTGGGCGTCCCGGTCCAGACCCTCTACGACTGGCGAATGCGCCACCGCGGGCCGAAGGCGGTCAAGGTCGGACGGCACCTGCGCTACAGGCGTGAGGATGTCGAGGCCTGGCTGGACGACCAGACGGCTGCCTGAGATGCCTCGCGAACGGCTGAGGCCTGGCGAGTGGGGTGAGATCACCACTTCGCGGGTGTCCGCCGATCCGGTCCGCCATAGGGGCCGGGCCCGGTTCCGAGGGGAGGACGGGACGAAGCGCGTCATCGAGCGCCACGGTCGCACTCGTCGTGCCGCGGTCGAGGCCCTGACCGACGCCCTCGAGGAGCTCGCCCGTCTCGGCGGTGGCAGCGGCCTCGCACGTTCGGACCCGTTCGAGCTCGCGGCGAAGCAGTGGTTTGACGAGATGGCGCAGCTCGTCGAGGCCGGTCAGCGCTCCCCCAGCACCCTGGAGACGTATCGACGGGCTCTCGATGGCCACGTCCTGCCAGCCGTGGGTGCTCTGCGGCTGAGTCAGGTGACCACACCCACGGTCAACCGGGTCATCGTCGACATCCACACACGGGTGGGCCCCTCGACCGCGCGCACGTGCCGTTCGATCGTCTCGGGGATCATGGGCAGGGCGGTGCGTCACGGTGCGGTGGCGAGCAACCCGGCCCGGGAAATCGAACGCCTTCGTGTCAGGCCGCAGCGACAGCCTCGTGCGCTGACGGTCGAGGAGCGAACGCAGTGGTTCGTCGGTGTGGCTGGCAACAAGAAGGCCATGGAGCGCGACCTGCTCGACCTGTCCGCGTTCCTCCTCGCAACCGGCCTGCGCATCGGGGAAGCGTTGGCGGTCACCTGGTCCGAGGTCGACTTCGACACGGCCACGATCGCGGTCTCGTCCACCCTCATCCGCGTCACCGGGCGAGGCCTCCTACGCAAGGGGACGAAGTCGGAGGCGGGTCAGAGGCGCCTGCGCCTGCCGGGCTGGTGCGTCGCCATGCTCCAGCGGCGGGCTCAGACGCTCTACGACCCCGAACGACCGGTCTTCGGCACCATCGATGGTGACTTCCGAGATCCTCGCAACGTCAGCCGCTTCCTCAAGGAGGCGCGGGAGGCGGTGGGCCTGGACTGGGTTACGGCGCACGTCTGGCGCAAGACGACTGCCACGGTCCTCGACGAGATGGGTGCGACCGGCCGCATGATCGCCGACCAGCTCGGGCACACGCGGGTGTCGATGTCGCTGGACGTCTATCTCGGTCGCGGTCTCGCTGACCCGCGGGTACTCGCTGCGCTGGAGTCCGCCGACCCGCTCGGGGTCCTGCCCTCAGCCGAAAAAGGTGGGCAAAGAAGTGGCTGAACCGGCGAGCAGGAGACCTTCCTGCATGTTTGTGCTGGTCAGAGAGCTGGCGAGGGGACTCGAACCCCTAACCCCCTGTTTACAAGACAGGTGCGCTACCGATTGCGCCACGCCAGCACGCCCGCGGCACGAGCCTGCGGACGGGCGAAAGCGTAACGGAG
Organism: Terrabacter sp. NPDC080008; assembly: GCF_040702505.1. Classification (NCBI taxonomy): domain Bacteria; kingdom Bacillati; phylum Actinomycetota; class Actinomycetes; order Micrococcales; family Intrasporangiaceae; genus Terrabacter; species Terrabacter sp. NPDC080008. The sequence goes on along the minus strand of NZ_JBFBLC010000001.1, from coordinate 1,221,935 downwards.
CCCCGCGGCATACGCCCAAACGACGGCCGCCGGCGGGCGCGGGCCGGCCGGGGACAGAAGAACGGCCCCGCGCAACCCAGGGGTTGGTCGCGCGGGGCCGTCCGGCTCAGTTCTACCAGCAGGTCAGGGAAGGCGGAGCACCTGGCCGACGAAGATGAGGTTCGGGTTGGTGACCCGGGCCCCGTTCGCCTTCCACAGCGTCTTCCAGCCACCGCGCACGTGGTAGCGCTCGGCCAGCTGGCCGAGGGTGTCGCCGCTGCGGACGGTGATCTGCCGGCCCGTGGCGGTGTTCCTGGCCGTGTTCGTGACCGTCGGGGCGGCGGCGTACGTCTTCTTCTTGCTGACGGACTTCTTGACGGTCGACTTCTGGACGGTCGACTTCTTGGTGGTCAGCGGCGCACGCTGCGTGGAGCGGGAGACGCTGATGTTGCTCGAGGTCGCACCGCCGTTGGAGCGGCTGAGGCCGGCACGCACCGAGCAGACGGGCCAGGCGCCGGGGCCCTGGCCGGCGAGCACGCGCTGCGCCACGGCGATCTGCGCGTCACGCGAGGCGAAGTCGGCGCGCGAGGCGTAGGCGCCGCCGCCGTAGCCGAGCCACGTGCTCTTGGTGAACTGCAGGCCGCCGTAGAAGCCGTTGCCGGTGTTGATGTGCCAGTTGCCGCCGGACTCGCACGCGGCGACCGCGTCCCAGACCGAGGACGCCTTGGCCGAACCTGCGGTGGCGAGGCCCCCGACGATGGTGGCCGCTCCGGCGATGCCGACGCCCGCAAGGCGCTGCTTCACAGAGATCTTCTTCGCCGCAGCATGCTTGGACAGGTACTGCATGGTTGGGTGTTTCCTTCCTGACGTGCGCCTGCGGGGTTAGCTGTCGGGTTGGGGCGTCAGGTGCCCTGTCGCAGAAGCGACTTCACCCCCAGGCCAGATGCCACCTCGCGCTTCTTCGCGTGAGTGTGCTCTGACCGCACTGGGTCCCCCGTCCTCGCCCGGCCCACGGGTGTGGGCTACATCCCTGGCTGGCGAGGCTCGGCGCGCTCAGGGAACGGATTTTTGGGTGTCCATGTGAAGTTGTGGGGAGCGGCCGGCCCAAGCCGGACGCGACGAAGCGGAACGGGACGACGAGTCGATCCCCCCCTTCCGGCCCAAGAGCCGGGTGCCGCCGAGCACTGACGGTACGTGAGGTTTCAACGCCACACAAGCCGAGTCGAGACAATTTCGTGATCTTTTCGTCGCCCACCGGTCTGGGGTGATGCGGTACGCCCACACGAGGCCCACGGCCCGCTCACGAGCGACACACAGGGGGCGTACGCGTGGAGCGCGCCATCGAAGGGCCCACTCAGCCCGCTCGGGCTCCCGTGCAGGCCGTGCCTGTCCGACCGGTCAGCGCCCGAACGGGCTGGCGCTGAAGGGGGTCCAGGTGAAGCTCATGCCGTGCCGCAGCGCCGTCAGCGCCGCCACCGCGCCGAAGACCACGAGCACACCCGAGACGACCTGTCCCGCGACGCCGCTCGGCACGATCGTCCGCGCCATCGAGCGAGACCCTCGCCGCAGCGACGCCCCACCGGGGCCCCACCAGAGCATCAGCAGGCCGATGGCGCCACCGACGGCCAGCGTTGCGGGAGAGCCGGGCCCGAGGTCACCACCCTGGGCTCCCGCGAGCATCAGCGCTGTTGCGAAGACGCCGGCGAGCGCCACGGCGACCGGCAGCAGCAGTCCCACGACCGTCGCGACCGCACCGACGACGAGGTGCCAGGGGCTCGAGACCACGGCGAACGGCACGTCGCTGCGGCGCCGGCCGAAGTCGTAGCGCCGCAGCACCAGGGCGGTCACCGACCGGTCGGTGGCACGGGCCAGGGCAGACAGCATGGCGATCGAGACGAGCGCCACCCCGGGCCACGCCATCAGCGTGCCCACCCAGGCGACCGCCACGGCAGCGAGCAGCCCGGTGCGAGTGGGCAGCCCGATGCGCGGGTCCCCCTCGCGCTGGACGGGCTCCTGGTCCTCCCAGCCGTCCTCGTCGTCCCACGGACCGTTGGGGCCGGCGTCGTCGTCCCAGCCGCGCTCGTGGGACGGCGGCGGCACCGGAGCGGGCACCCGCGGCCGGGTCGTCGGGGGCGCCCACCGAGACGGCGCGGGCGGGAGCTGCGCGGCGACCGGGTCGAGCGCCGGCTGGACGGCGGTGTGCACCCAGGGCATGACGGCCGTGCCGGCGCCCTCGACCACCTGTGTGTCACCCGGCGTGGCGGACCGCCCGTCGTCCCACAGTCCACCCCGGGGCGTCGGCACGATGGCCGCCTGGCCCGCGGCATACGCCTCGAGGGCGGCGATGACCTCGTCCGCGTGGGGGCGCTGGCGCGGGTCGGGCGACAGCGAGGCGCGCAGCAGCGGCACGAGGCGGGGGTCGACCCCGTCGAGGTCCACCTCGCCGGCCCGGACGCGGGCGAGCACGGCATCCATGCGCCCGCGCCCGAACGGCGGACGACCCGACGCGGCATACGTGATCGTCGCGGCCCAGCCCCACCAGTCGGTGGCGTCGGTGATGGCCGCGCCCTCCACGAGCTCGGGTGAGAGGTAGCCGGGCGTGCCCATGACGAGACCGCCGACGGTGTGGCGCACGTCGTCCTGCAGGTGGGCGATGCCGAAGTCGATGAGGACGGGGTCGCCGTCCTCGAGCAGGACGTTGCCGGGCTTGATGTCGCGGTGCACGACGCCGCAGGCGTGGATCGACCGGATCGCCTCGGCGATGCCGCGCGCGAGCCGCAGCAGGTCGGCCGGTGGCAGGGGGCCGTGGTCCTCGACGACCTCGTCGAGGGCAGGACCGGGCACGTAGCGGGTCACGAGGTAGGGCCGCGGCGCCATGACGTCGGCGTCGATGACGCTCGCGACGCGGGCGTCGCGGATGCGCGAGAGCGTGTCGACCTCGCGGGAAAGCCGCTGGCGCGCGTCGGCGTCGTGCGCCACGTGCGAGCGCAGCACCTTGATCGCCACGGCACGGCCGCGCGGGTCGAGGGCGAGGTGCACCACGCCCATCCCGCCCTCGCCGATCTCCTCGATGAGGCGGTAGGGGCCGATGCGCTGCGCCGACGCGGGCCGGGTCGGGGCGGCCGCGGTGGGCAGCGCCCCGGTGCGCGTGCCGGGCCGGGGGCTCGGCACCCGCGCGGTCCGGTCGTACGCAGTCATGCCCCTACGGTATGCGACTGCGGCGCGGTCGCCGGGACACTCCCGAGGCGCGCCCCGAAGTGTCCGGCTTCCGGCCGGTCAGTGGCTGATGTAGTCGCGCAGCTGGTCGCGCTCGGACTGCAGCTCGGCCAGCCGGTGCTTGACGATGTCGCCGATCGAGACGATCGCCGTCAGCCGTCCGGCCGGATCGACGATGGGCACGTGGCGCACCCGCTCCTCGGTCATCGTCCCGGCGAGGTCTGCGACGTCGTCGTCCGCAGAGCCGGTCGTGACGTCGCTCGTCATGATCTGCGAGACCGGGCCGTCGAGCACGCCGGTGCCCGTCGAATGGAGGTGCAGCACGACGTCGCGCTCGCTCACGATCCCGTCGATGCTCGTCCCGTCCGTGCTCACCACGACGGCGCCGATGCGGTGATCGGCCAGCAGGGCGAGCAGGGTCGAGACGCTCGCATCGGGCTGGATGGTGATGACCTCGCTGCCCTTGTGGCGCAGCACGTCCGAAATCTTCACGGCGACTCCTTCACCTTGTGGATGCGCCTCCGGCGGCCCACCCCAACACGCCGAGGTGCGCCGGAGATGCCCTGACTCGACCCTAGAGCCGCACCGCACCCGGCCGCCAGACTTCGCTCGTTAGAGTGAGACGCGATCGCGTCCCTCGTGCCGCGGGCCGGTGCTCGTGGACCGGCACCCGTCCCATCGGGTATGCGGCAACCGTCCTCGAGTGCAGGAGTTGATTGCGTGTCGTCCGACCGGCCGACCTACGACCTCGTCATCGCGGCCAACCGCCTGCCCGTCGACAAGGTCGTCACCGACGACGGCGAGGTGGAGTGGCGGCGCAGCCCCGGCGGCCTCGTGACGGCCATGGAGTCGGTGATGCGCTCGCAGCCGGGCGCCTGGGTCGGGTGGGCCGGAGACGCCGGCGACGCGCCCGAGCCGTTCGAGGAGGACGGCATCTACCTGCACCCGGTCCCCCTGTCGGCCGAGGACGTGCGCGACTACTACGAGGGCTTCTCCAACGACACCCTCTGGCCGATCTACCACGACGTCATCGTCCCGGCGAGCTTCCACCGCGAGTGGTGGTCGAGCTACCGCCGGGTCAACCAGCGCTTCGCCGAGGCGGTCGCCGAGGTGGCTGCCGAGGGCGCCACCGTCTGGGTTCAGGACTACCAGCTGCAGCTCGTCCCGGCGATGCTGCGCACGCTGCGCCCCGACGTGCGCATCGGGTGGTTCAACCACATCCCCTTCCCGCCCGTCGAGCTCTTCGCCCAGCTGCCGTGGCGCACCCAGCTGCTGAACGGCCTCCTCGGCGCCGACTTCCTCGGCTTCCAGCGCCAGGCCGACGCCCGCAACTTCATCCGCGCCTGCCGCCAGCTGCTCGGGGCGGCGACCCGGCGCGACCGCGTCACGGTCGAGGGCGAGAACCGCCAGGTGCGCGCCGCCGCCATCCCGATCTCCGTCGACTTCAAGGGCCTCGAGGAGCTCGCCAAGCGGCCCGAGGTGATGGCCCGCGCCAAGGAGATCCGCGAGAGCCTCGGCAACCCCGAGGTGCTCATGCTCGGCGTCGACCGGCTCGACTACACCAAGGGCATCCGGCACCGGCTCAAGGCCTACGAGGAGCTGCTGTCCGAGCGGCGCCTCGGGCCACCCGAGGTCACCCTCGTGCAGGTCGCCACACCGAGCCGTGAGCGCGTCGACGCCTACCGCATCCTGCGCGCCGAGATCGAGCAGACCGTGGGCCGCATCAACGGCGAGCTGGGCAAGATCGGCGCGCCGGCCGTGCACTACCTGCACCACTCCTACCCCCGCGAGGAGATGGCGGCGCTCTTCCAGGCGGCCGACGTCATGCTCGTCACCCCCCTTCGCGACGGGATGAACCTCGTCGCCAAGGAGTACGTCACCTGCCGCCACGACCTCGGCGGCGCCCTGGTGCTGTCCGAGTTCACCGGCGCCTGGCACGAGCTGCACCAGGCCTTCGCGTGCAACCCACACGACATCGAGGGCCTCAAGCAGACGATCCTGCGCGCGATCAACACCCCGGCCAAGGACAAGCAGCGCATCATGAAGGCGCTGCGACGCCGGGTGTCCGACCACGACGTCCAGCGCTGGGCCGCCCGCTATCTCGCGGCGCTGGCCGCCGCGCCCGAGCTGCCGGCGCCCGAGCCGCGCGAGCATCCCGTCCCCCACGCCGAGGAGACCCCGCGGATGCCCGAGCCCGACAACCGCACCCGGGCCCGCTCGTGACCCACCAGGCCGCGCTCGAGGACGCCCTCACCCGCGCTGCGGCGGCACCTTGCGTGCTCGTCGCCACCGACTACGACGGCGTCCTGGCGCCCCTTGTCACCGACCCGATGCAGGCCACTCCGGTGCCCGGCGTCATCGACTCGCTGCGTTCGCTCGCCGCGCTGCCCGACGTGCACGTCGCCGTCGTGTCGGGGCGCGACCTCGCCACCCTGCGCACCCTCACCGGCCTCGAGGAGGACGAGCCGATCGTGCTCATCGGCAGCCACGGCGCCGAGTCCTCGAGCGAGGCCGTGCGCGAGGCCATGGCAGCCGCGTCCGTCACCCCCGACGACGAGGCCACGCTCGCCGAGCTGCGTTCCGACATCGAGGCGCTCGTCAAGGAGAGCCATCCACAGGCCAACATCGAGCTGAAGCCGGCGGCGGTGGTCGTCCACGTCCGCGGCCTGCCGCCGGAGGTCGGCGACGCCGCCATCGCTGACGCACGTCGCGTCGCCCTCGACCACCCGGGGGTCAAGGTGCTCAAGGGCAAGTCGGTGCTCGAGCTCTCGGTCTCCCATGCCGACAAGGGCTCTGCCGTCACGGCGCTCGCCCGCAACCTCGACGCGAGTGCCCGCCTCTACCTCGGCGACGACGTCACCGACGAGGACGCGTTCGCCCGCCTGCGACGGACCGACGACGTCACCGTCAAGGTCGGCACCGGCTCGACCGCGGCCCGCTACCGCGTCGACGACGAGTCCGCCGTGGCCGAGCTCCTGACCCGGCTGCTCGACTCCTGCTCGGCCGCCCACCCGGCGAGCTGAGCCACGCGGCTTGCCCGGCGGCACACGCCCCCGGGCCGCGTCCACGACCCGACCGCTCGGGTATGCCGCCCTGCCGTCCCCTCGGTCAGTGGCGCCGCACGGCCCCCGTCGAGCCACGGACGACCAGCTCGGGACGGAAGACGTACTCCGCTCTGGGAGAGGGTTGCCCGGCGATCTCGTCGAGGAGCGCGCGCACCGTCGCGGCGCTCATGGCGTTGACCGCCTGGCGCACCGTCGTCAGCGGGGGGTCGGTGAAGGCGATGAGCGTCGAGTCGTCGTAGCCGACCACCGAGAAGTCGCGCGGCACGTTGAGCCCGCGCTTGCGCGCCTCGCGAATGGCCCCGAGCGCCATGAGGTCCGACCCGCACACGACCGCCGTCGCGCCGCGGTCGAGCAGGCGTCCCGCGGCGGAGGCGCCGCCCTCGACCGAGAAGAGCGAGCGCTCGATGAGGTCGTCCACGTCGGAGCGGCCGGTCAGCTCCTGCATCGAGTGGCGGAAGCCGGCGATCTTGCGGATCACCGGCACGTAGCGGTCGGGCCCGACGGCGAGGCCGATCTCGCGGTGGCCCAGGCTCACGAGGTGCTCGAGCGCCAGACCCATCGACGCGACGTCGTCGTTGCTGATGAACGGCGCGTCGACGCCCTCGATGTAGCCGTTGACGAGGACGAGCGGCAGGTTGCGCTCGCGCAGCGCGATGTAGCGGTCGGGCTTGCTCGTCGTGTCGGCGTGCAGGCCGGAGATGAAGATGATGCCCGCGACACCGCGCTCGAGGAGCATCTGGACGTAGTCGTCCTCATGCACTCCCCCGGCGACCTGCGTGCAGAGGACCGGCGTGTAGCCGTTCTGCGCCAGCGAGTTCTCGATGATCTGCGCGAAGGCCGGGAAGATCGGGTTCGTCAGCTCGGGCACGATGAGCCCGACCAGCCCGGCACTCTTGCGGCGCAGGCGACTCGGGCGGTCGTAGCCGAGGACGTCGAGGGCCGTGAGGACGGCCTGGCGCGTCGACTCCGCCACGCCGGGCTTGCCGTTGAGCACGCGCGAGACGGTCGCCTCGGACACATTCGCCTGGTCGGCGATGTCACGCAGACGTGCCTTCACGTCACCTCCCCCTTCGTCGGACGTGCCGCGGGCCGTCGTCGGCCGGGCGCCACGTCCAGATGCTGACCCCGGGCCCGGAAGCGCCCAGTGTGACAGCAGTGCCGTCGACCTTGGGCGCAGGTCCGTAGAGCGGCGAGCCGTTCTCGACCCCGGCGAGGTGCCGGGCGTCGAGGACGACCGGCTCGTGGGCGGCCCGGGCGACGTGGACCAGGGCGACCTCGTCGAGCGTCTCGCGGAGGTAGACCATGGCGTCGCCCTCGGCGTGGACCCAGCGGAGGCCGCCGGTGCGCAGGGCAACCGAGCGCTTCCGCGCGCCGATGAGGCCGCGGTAGATCGCGAGCGTGCCTGCGTCCCAGGCGTTCTCGTCCCAGGGCATCGGACGACGACCGTCCTCGCCGAAGGTGCCCTCCATGCCGATCTCGTCACCGTAGGTGAGCATCGGCATCGACGGGAAGGTGAAGAGCAGCCCCGCAGCGGCCTCGACCGCGTCGGCGCCCACCAGCGTGCGCAGGCGCGGCACGTCGTGCGAGCCGACGAGGTTGAAGGAGTGGACGAGCGACTGCCAGGCGATGCGCGAGGTGAAGTCGCGCATCGTCTCGACGACCGCATCGGCCTCGAGCAGCGGCAGCGGGACCGGCGCACCGAGGAAGCGCGGGTTCTTCGGCTCCTGCCGCAGCCAGGTCCACGCCGGCTTGCAGAAGCCGGCGTAGTTCATGATGCCGTGCCAGCCGTCGCCCGGCACGTCGGGCGTGTAGTCGTGGAAGTGCTCGCCGACGAGCAGCGCGTCGGGCGCCACCCGGCCCATGACGTCACGCATCTGCCTGGCCACGTCGTGGTTGACGTCCGTGTCGCGCCAGCGGCCGGTCATGTTCGCGACGTCGACCCGCCACCCGTCGAGGCCGCCCGAGCGACCCAGCCACTTGCGTACGACTCCCTTGGGGTCCTCGAAGATCCGGTGGCGCAACGCCGCGTTGAGGTGGTTGAGCTTGGGCAGGGAGGGCACCCCGAGCCAGGAGACGTAGGTGCCGTCCTCCCAGATGTAGTAGTCGCGCTCGGGCGCGGACTTGCCCCCCGGGCCGGTGGCGGCGAGGAACCACTCGTGCGCGTCGCCCGTGTGGTTCGTCGTGAAGTCGCCCATGACCTTGAGGCCCCGCTCGTGGGCCGCGGCGGTCAGGCGGCGCAATGCCGGAGCACCACCGAGGAGCGGGTCGATCTCCTCGAAGGAGGACGCGTCGTAGCGGTGGTTGGACCGGGCCGGGAAGAACGGCGTCATGTAGACGACGTCGACGCCGAGGTCGACCAGGTGGTCGAGGTGCTCGGTGATGCCGTCGAGGTCGCCGCCGTAGAGCTGGCGCCCGACGCCCTTCGGGGTGATGTCGACGGGGTCGGACCAGTCGGCCGGGATCGCCCAGTCCGGGGTGGGGCGCTTGTCGGCGCCCTTCGAGCGGGCGAAGCGGTCCGGGAAGATCTGGTAGACCACCGCACCCTGGGCCCAGGCGGGCGGCGGCGCGCCGTGGGCGACGAGGCGGAAGTCGCTCGCGTCGGGCACGTCGCGGTGGTGCACCCCAGTGCCGTTGAGCCACGCGTACTTCGTCGGCCCACCGGTCAGCAGGAAGCGGTAGCTCGTGACGGGGTTGTGGCAGGTCAGTGTCGCACGCCACCAGGCGTCCACCGCAGTCGTGCGCACCTTGCGGGCCGCCACGAAGGTGGCCTCACCGTCGGGCGCCGTGCGCACGTGGACCGCGTCGACCTCGGCCTCGAGCGGCACCCGGACGAGTACGTCGACACGGTCGCCGAGGCGCGGCGCCTGGTTGGAGACGTAGCGCCCCGACCCGTCGTGGTGCGGCTCGCTGAGCCGGCTGGGCGTGGCGGACTGGCGGGCCGGGGCAGCGGTCACTTGACGGAGCCCGTCGTCAGGCCACCGACGAGCTGCTTCTGGAAGGCCAGGTAGAGCAGCATGACGGGGATCGAGCCGAGCAGGGCGCCGGCCGTGAACCGCCCGAAGAGGGTGTTCGCGTCGGTGCCGAGCGTCATGCCGTAGAGGCCGACGCCGAGCGTCTGCTGGTCGACGTCCGTGAGGAAGACGCTGGCCAGCATGAACTCGCCATAGAGCCCGACGAAGACGAGCATGAAGACGGTGACGAGGATCGGCATGACGAGGCGCAGGGTCATCGTGAAGAAGATGCGCACGTGGCTGGCGCCGTCGACGATGGCCGCCTCGTCGAGCTCGCGCGGCACGGTGTCGAAGTAGCCCTTGAGCAGCCAGACGTTGGCGCCGAGCGCGCCGCCGAGGTAGGCGAGGATCAGGCCCGTGGTGGTGTTGAGGCCGAAGGCCGGCAGCACGTCACCGATCGCCGCGAAGATGATGTAGGTCGCGACGATGGCGAGCAGCGCCGGGAAGAACGTCGTCAGCAGCAGCGCCATCATGCCGGGCCGACGGCCCTTGAACCGCAGCCGCGAGAAGGCGAACGCCGCGAGGGCGCCGAGGAAGACCGCCGCCAGCGCGCCGACGAGCGAGATGATCATCGAGTTCTTGTACCAGGTCCAGAACGGGCGCGAGCTGTCGTTGAACAGGTCGGTGAAGTTCTTCGTCGAGAAGCCCGACGGCAGGAGGCTCGCCGTGTTGAGCGTGCCGCTGGGGTTGGTGGCGGCCGAGTAGATGAAGAGGATCGGGAAGAGCGCCCACATCAGGGCGAGGATCCCGAGTGCGTGGCGCCACCACACCGAGCCGCCGAGGCCCTTGCGCTTGGGCGATGCAGGGGTTGTGCCGGCCCGCTGGTCCTCGCTGGGCTCCAGAGTCGTGGTGCCCGCCGGCACCGGAACGTTCAGGGTCGACATCAGTTGACCTCCTCAAGGGCCTTGGTGCGACGGAAGCCCGGGATGCTCATCAGCGCCACGAGCAGGAAGATGACGACGGACACCGCGGCTGCGAAGCCGTAGTTCGGCGCGCTGCCCGAGAAGGCCAGGCGGTACGCATACGTGATGAGCAGGTCACTCGAGCCGATGCTCGTGTCGGCGCCGTTGAACGGGCCGCCCTTGGTGAGCAGGTAGATCAGCCCGAAGTTGTTGAAGTTGTAGGCGAACGAGGCGAGGAGCAGCGGGCCGACGGCGACGAGCAGCAGCGGCATGATGATCGAGCGCAGCGTCCGGAAGGCGTTGGCGCCGTCGATGGTCGCGGCCTCGCGCACGTCCTGCGGGATCGACTGCAGCGCACCGGTGCACACGATGAACATGTAGGGGAAGCCCAGCCACAGGTTCGTGATGAGGATGGCCGCCTTGGCGCCGAACGGCGTGCCGAGCCAGTCGACGTCCAGGTGCAGCGTCTGGTTGATGATGCCGTAGTCCTGGTTGAACATGCCCTTCCACACCAGCGCCGTGACGAAGCCGGGCAGGGCGTACGGGAGGATCAGCAGGGACCGGTAGATCCCCTTGCCGCGCAGCCTCGGGTCGTTGAAGAGGAGGGCGATGAGCATGCCGAGCAGGAAGGTCGAGAGGACCGAGACGACCGCGAACACGACGTTCCAGATGAAGATCCCGACGAAGCCGTCGCGCAGGGTCGAGTCGGTGAAGATGCGGGTGTAGTTCGAGAGCCCGACGTTCTCCTTCCAGCCCTGCGGGAAGGACTGGCTCGGGTCGGCGACGTTGACCCAGCGCGCGTCCTTCGGGGCGTAGACGGTGGGCGGCGTCGTGGAGCTGTCGGTCAGCCTGTCGGCCGCGGCGTCGTACTTGACGGTGGAGCGGCCCTCGTACGCCTCGGAGAGGCCGACGGGCTTGATGCCGCCGCCGTCGCTCGTCGGCACGGCGATCGTCGAGAGGTCCTTGCTGCGCTGGTTGGCCTGGCGGGCGGTGAGGACGGTGTAGCCGGGGGCCTTGGTGATCTTGCCGAGGGAGGTCTTCTCGATGCCGGTGGCCGGCAGCGGCTCGAGGCCCTTCTTGTCACCGACGTACATCGAGCCGTCGGGCTTGGTCAGGAGCAGGACGAGGTCGGCGTTCGCCGGGTCGCCCGTGCCCTTGGCCGCGATCGACATCTTGTAGCGGGGGGTGTTCGGGACCTCGCGCACCGACTGCGCGACGATGTCCTTGACCGAGTCCTCCTTGCTGTAGAGGTGCCCGTCGCCGTAGTTCGTCAGCGAGAGGTTGGCGGTGTAGAGCACCGGCCACAGCTGGAAGAGGGCCATGAAGAGCAGGCCCGGCACGAGGTACTTCAGCGGGACGGAGCGCCGGGTCGCGTAGACCGCGAGGATGCCCATCCCCACGAGCCCCGCGATGATGACGGCCATCGTGTTGCCGGCCGCGGCGAGCTGGGTGGCGATCCAGAGGATGCCGGCCATCACGGCGAGGATGAGCACCCACTTGATCGCGAGCGCGATGGGCTTGGTCATGTCACAGTCCTTTTGCGCCGGTCCGGCGCCGTTGCCGTAGATACACGAAGGGGAGCCCCGAGGCCCCCTGATGACCCGTGCGGGCCGCGTTCCGGGACCCGCCGTGACGGCGGGTCCCGGAGCCACTGAGCCGAGCGGTGGGGCTCAGCCCTTCGCGATGTTGGCCGCGATCTCCTTGGCAGCGGCGTCCAGGCGCTCCTTGGCGCCCGCCTTGCCGGCGATGATGTCGGCGGTGGCCTGGCCGAAGGGGCCCCACACCGAGTTCATCGCGGGGATGTTCGGCATCGGCTTGCCCTCGACGCCGGCCTCGTACCACGCCTTGACGTCGGGGTCGCTCGCGGCGACCTCGTCGTAGGCCTCCTTGAGGGCCGGCGGGCGCTTGCCGACCTCGAAGAGGGCGAGCTGGACGTCCTTGCGCGGGATGTAGTTCGTGACGAACTCCTGAGCGAGGGTGGCGTTCTTGGCCTTGCTCGAGACGTAGAACATCTGCACGCCGAGGAACGGCTTCATGGCGCCGCCGCCCGCGATGCTCGGCAGCGGGGCGATGCCGTAGTTGATGCCGGCGTCCTTGGCCTTCGCGACGCTCCACGGGCCGGAGATCATGAACGGGGCGGCCTTCGTGTCGAAGAGCGCGTCCTGGTTCGTGTCGTCGACGTTGGTCGACAGGACCTTCTCCTTGCCGAGCTTGGCGAGCTCCTCGCCACCCTTGACCGAGCCGGCGCTGTTGACGATGAGCTTGTTCGGGTCGTAGTCGCCGTTGGCCTTCGTGCCGAAGATGCCACCGCCGTCGAACGCCGAGAGGTACGGGTAGGCGAAGTACGCGTTGCCGACCTTGGAGACGAACTGGGACAGGACCTGCTTGGCCTTGCCCTCCTTGACCAGCTTCTGGCCCATGGAGACGAGCTCGTCCATGGTCTTCGGCGGGTTGGGGACGAGGTCCTTGTTGTACATCAGGCCGATGTTCTCGACGGCGTAGGGCACGCCGTAGGACTGGCCGTTGAACTTCGTGGCGGCGATGGCGCTCGGCAGGAACTTCGCGGCGACGTCGGAGCTGAGGCTCACGGGGGCGACGGTCGAGTTCTGGACGAGCTCGCCGAGCCAGTCGTGCGCGCCGACGATGACGTCGGGGCCCTTGCCCACCTTGGTGGCGTCCTTGAACTGCTGGCGCACGTCGGTCGAGATCTGGACCTTGACCGTGACGTTGTTCTCGGCGGCGAACTGGTCGGCGTACTTCTGCACGGCCTTCGAGCGGTCGGCGTCGGTCCAGATGACCAGGTCGACGTTCGCGTCACGGACGGGAGCAGCGGTGCCGCTCGGCGTCTCGGGGGTGCCCGTCGTCGTGGCGGCCTTGCTCGTGCCGGCGCTGGAGCCGGCGGCCGTGTTGGACGGGGTGGTGGGGCTGGACCCACCGCAGGCGCTGAGGGCCAGGGCGGCAACACCCGTGACGGCAGCAGCGCCGAGCGCACGCTTGTGCATGGATTCTCCTTTGAAGCCAGGTGGCACACGCCGCCACCGGTGCCCGGAATGTAGCAAGAAGTTGCAGAAGGGTGCCAGCCGCTTGCTGCAAGTTTTTGCAACGTTCTGGACACAACCGTTGGACACCGCCAAAAGGTCCCAACACGCCCCAACGCGGCCACGGGACGGCGGGGCTGGCGAAGCGGGTACTTCTCAGCCATGATGACCATGCCTGTCCATTCGGGCGGGCAGCCCTTTACAACGGATCGTCCGGCACGTTCCTGCCGGTGAAGGAAGGCAATGAAGCCATGGCAACAGTGACGTTCGACAACGCGACGAGGCAGTACCCCGGCAACCCGGTCCCGTCGGTCGACAAGCTCAACATCGAGATCGCGGACGGCGAGTTCCTCGTCCTCGTCGGTCCCTCCGGATGTGGCAAGTCCACCTCCCTGCGCATGCTGGCCGGCCTCGAGGAGGTCAACGCCGGGCGCATCCTGATCGGCGACCGCGACGTGACCAACCTGTCCCCCAAGGACCGCGACGTCGCGATGGTGTTCCAGAACTACGCGCTCTACCCGCACATGACCGTGGCCGACAACATGGGCTTCGCGCTCAAGATCGCCGGCGTCGACAAGGCCGAGATCCGCAAGCGCGTCGAGGAGGCCGCCAAGATCCTCGACCTGACGCCGTACCTCGACCGCAAGCCGAAGGCCCTCTCGGGTGGCCAGCGCCAGCGCGTCGCCATGGGCCGAGCGATCGTCCGCTCGCCCCAGGTGTTCCTCATGGACGAGCCGCTGTCCAACCTCGACGCCAAGCTCCGCGTCCAGACCCGCACGCAGATCGCCTCGCTCCAGCGCCGCCTCGGCGTCACGACGGTCTACGTCACGCACGACCAGGTCGAGGCCATGACGATGGGTGACCGCGTCGCGGTCCTCAAGGACGGCATCCTCCAGCAGTGCGACAGCCCGCGCCGCATGTACGACCACCCGGCCAACGTCTTCGTCGCCGGCTTCATCGGCTCCCCCGCCATGAACCTCATGAGCGTCCCGGTCAACGAGTCCGGTGTCGACCTGCACGGCCACACGGTTCCGATCGCCCGCGAGGACCTCGGCGGCGTCGGCAAGGACGTGACGATCGGCGTCCGTCCCGAGGACCTGGAGCTGTCGTCCGACGCCTCGGGCATCCCGGTCACGGTCGACGTCGTCGAGGAGCTCGGCGCCGACGCGTACATCTACGGCTCCACCGAGCAGAAGCTGCTCGAGGCCACCGGCGAGAACGCCGGCGCCGTGCCGTTCATCGCGCGCGTCGACGGTCGTCGACCCCCGGAGAAGGGCGAGAAGATCTACCTCAAGCCGAAGCCGGGCCACGTGCACGTCTTCAACTCCGAGTCGGGCCTTCGCGTCGGCGACTGACCTGACGCGCTCCTGACCGGAGCTGAGCACGTATGCCGCTGGGCCGGCACCCCTCGTGGGTGCCGGCCCAGTCGCGTTGCGGCACAAGCAGCCACGGGCACGCTGGGCCACGGGCGTGGATCGACGCCCGTGGCCCAGCGTGCCACGATGAGCGCGTGAGCCTGGACATCACCACCGCCCGACCCGAGGCCGCCCTGCTCGACCTCCCGTGGTCGACCCCGCTGGAGGACTGGCCCCAGAGCTACCTCGCCGCGCTCCCCCGCGGCATCTCCCGCCACGTCGTGCGCTTCGTCAAGAGCGGCGCGCGGGTCCTGGCGGTCAAGGAGATCAAGGACGACATCGCCGACCGCGAGTACGCCATGCTGCGCAACCTGCGCCGCCTCGACGTGCCGTGCGTCGAGCCGTTCGGGGTGGTGCACGGCCGCACCGGTCCCGACGGCGAGCCCCTGGACGCCTGCCTCATCACGCGCCACCTGCAGTTCTCCCTGCCCTACCGCGCGCTCTACAGCCAGAACCTGCGGCCCGACACCGCCGTGCGCCTCATGGACGCCCTCGCGCTGCTCCTCGTGCGCCTGCACCTCGAGGGCTTCTGGTGGGGCGACGTCTCCCTCTCGAACACGCTCTTCCGGCGCGACGCCGGCGCCTTCGCGGCCTACCTCGTCGACGCCGAGACCGGCGAGCTGCACGCCAAGCTGTCCGACGGACAGCGCGAGCACGACCTCGACATCGCCCGCGTCAACATCGCCGGCGAGCTGATGGACCTCGCCGCCGGCGGCTTCCTCGAGGAGCACGCCGACCCGTTCGAGGTCTCCGCCTCGATCATCGGCCGCTACCACACGCTGTGGGAGGCGCTCACCGGCAGCGAGCGCTTCGAGGGCGGGGACCGCTGGCGCGTCGACGAGCGCATCCGGCGCCTCAACGAGCTCGGCTTCGACGTCGACGAGCTGTCCATCGCCACCGACATCGGCGGCACCGAGATCACCATCACGCCCAAGGTCGTCGACGCCGGGCACCACTCCCGCCGCCTGCTGCGCCTGACGGGTCTCGACGTCGGGGAGAACCAGGCGCGCCGCCTGCTCAACGACCTCGACGCGTACGCCGCCGCGACCGACCGCCAGGGCGACGACGAGGAGATCGTCGCGCACGACTGGCTCACGCACGTCTACGAGCCGATCACGCGCGCCGTGCCCCGCGAGCTGCGGGGGCGCCTCGAGCCCGCGGAGATCTTCCACGAGGTGCTCGAGCACCGCTGGTACATGAGCGAGCGCGCCGGTCACGACACCCCCATCGAGGAGGCACTGCGCGACTACGTCGCCACGGTGCTCCCGGCCAAGCCCGAGGAGCGGGCGATCCTCGGCGTCGACACCGAGGAGATGCCGGTCATCAGCCGGCTGGACTGACCGACCCCTCCCCGAGGGCGTATGCCGTGTGTCTCAGTCCGCGTCGACGTCGAGCCGCGTCCCGGCCGGCTCCACGGCGGGGGCGGAGAGGATCTGCCCGAAGAGGACGGTGATCCACAGCAGGAACGTCACGACGTGCACGGCCGTGCACCAGAGGCAGATCGAGTGGATGCGGTAGAGCTCGGCCCACACGAGGTAGAGCGCCATGCCGAGCCCGATGGTGAGCCAACCGAGACGGACGGCGTCGAGCCAGCGCTCGGTGCGCCGCCACACCCGCGGCAGGCAGAGGGCCAGCGTCACCACGAAGAAGACGAGGCCGAGCAGGGCCACCGGCACCCCGAGGAACGTGCTCCAGGCGCTCGTCGTGACCTTGGCGCAGTCGACGAGCCCGCCGATGCTGCAGGCCAACGTCGCGTTGGCCGTGAAGTGCTCGAACGTCAGGTAGGCCGAGACGCCGAGCCCGACGACGGCGAGCACGAGCGACACGGGTGCCAGCCAGCCGGGGCGGGCCCGCTCATCGGCACCGGCGCCCACGCCCGCCCCCGGGGCGGCCTCGTCACGCAGCGAGCTCATGGCCGGTCACTGCTTGAGCAGCACGGACGCGGCCGTGACGCCCTGGCTCGTGCAGACGTTGGCCGGCTTGCCCTGGGTGGCCTTGCAGATCTGCGCGCTGATCATGTTCATGGCCGGGGTCATCGTCTTGCCGATGTCGGAGCTCGGGTCCTGGATGCCGGTAATGATCTGCTCGTAGGTCTTGCCGTCGACCGCGTTGGCGTCGACGGTCGCACCAGAGGTGGCGTGCGTGCCGCCGTAGTCGATCCACGGGATGCCGCCGCCGGGGTTGTACTTCTGGAAGAGCGCGAGGTTCTCGCCGTCGAGCGTCTGCAGCGGCTTGCCGTTGCGGTCCTGGGTCTCGATGGCCTGGAACGCCAGGACGTCGCTCGTGTACTTCGCGTCCTTGAACGAGAACGTCGGGGTGTCGGGGTGCACGTCGTTGCTCGAGCTCGTCGTCTCGGTGATGCCGCTGAACGTGCCGAAGCGGGAGAGGGCACCGATCAGGGCCCACCGCTCCATCGCGCAGTAGGGGCAGTACTCGGCGCCGACGTAGAGCACCTTGGGCTTGCCGTCCTGGGTGAGCGGGGTCGCGCCCTGCAGCTTGGCCGGCGCCTGGGCCGGTGTCGGCGCCGGGGCCTTGTCGAAGAGCGAGGCCGGGAGCTTCTCGAGCGTCGCCAGCGCCGTGGCGCCCGCCCCGCCCGTGGCGGCCGGTGCCGGCTTGGGACGGTTGGAGATCACCACGCCGAGCACGACGGCGATCACGACGACGACCACGGCGACCACCGCGGCGATGACCTGCTTGCGCTGGCGTTCCTGGCGGGCGGCCTGGGCGCGCAGCTGCGCGGCCCGGGCTGCCGTCTCGGCGCGGTTGCTCTTCGCCACGGGTTCATCCCTCGTTTCCGGCTGCCCTCCGGCAGCGCTCGGGGTGGCGCCCTCGGGGTACTACAGGGCGTAGGAATTCGGACGGCACTCTATCTGCCACCGCAGTGAACAGCGTGGCAGACCCCGCTGAAGTTCCCGACCTCGCAGGAGCGCGTGGCGGGAGTGAGCGGTGGGCGGGTGGGCTCGCGAGCCGACCGGACGGCATACGTCAGCGGCGGCGCTGCCGGGCGATCTCGTAGAGGGTCACGCCCGTGGCGAGGCCGGCGTTGAGCGACTCGACGGCCGAGCTCATCGGGATCGAGACGATCTGGTCGCACGTCTCGCGCACGAGCCGCGAGAGGCCCTTGCCCTCGGAGCCGGTGACGATGACGAGCGGCTCGGTCGCGAGCGACAGGTCGGGCAGCTCGACGTCGCCGTCCATGTCGAGTCCGAGGACGAAGAAGCCGGCCTTCTTGAACTCCTCGAGCGCGCGCGTCAGGTTGCCGGCCTTGGCGACCGGGATGCGGGCGGCAGCGCCGGCCGACGTCTTCCACGCCGACGCGGTCATGCCGACCGAGCGCCGCTCGGGCACGACCACGCCGTGGCCGCCGAACGCCGCGACGGACCGGACGATCGCGCCGAGGTTGCGCGGGTCGGTGATGCCGTCGAGCGCCACGACGAGCGGGATGCCCGGCATCTCGGGGTCGATGAGGTCGGCCGGTTCGGCGTAGTCGTAGGGCGGCACCTGGAGCGCGAGGCCCTGGTGGACGCCGCCGTCGGTGAGCCGGTCCAGCTCGCCGCGCGGGGTCTCGAGGATCGCGAGGCCGCGCTCGGTGGCGAGCTTGAGGGACTCGCGCACGCGGTCGTCGGTGTCGATGCGGGTGGCGACGTACATCGTCGCCACCGGCACCTCGGCGCGCAGCGCCTCGACGACGGAGTTGCGGCCGTAGACGATCTCGCTCGAGCCCTTGGTGCGGCTGCGGGGTCGGGTGGCGCCACGAGAGCCGGAGGACGGCGACCCCGACCGCTTGGCGGCGGCCTTGGCGCGCTTGTGCGCCGGGTGGTACTCGCGGTCGGCTGCCTTAGGAGTGGGGCCCTTGCCCTCGAGCCCGCGGCGACGCTGGCCGCCGGAGCCGACGGTCGCGCCCTTGCTGCTCTTGCGGACGGCGCCGCGACGCTGGGAGTTGCCTGGCATGTCAGCCCTGTGCCTTCTCGACCCCGGGGGTCGCGCTGGTGAGGTCGGTGGTTCGGGTGGCGTCGGCGGCGGCCGCGACGTCGCCGCGAGCGGGACGAGCGAGCGACCACTGGGCGCCGGACGGGGTGTCGGTGATCTCGATGCCGACGGCGGTCAGCTGGTCGCGGATCTCGTCGGCCCGCTCGAAGTCGCGCTCCTGGCGGGCGGACTGGCGCGCGTCGAGCTGGGCCCGGACGAGCGCCTCGAGGGCCTGCTCGGCGGCGACGTCCTCACGGCTCGTGCCCGAGCCCCAGTGGGTCGCCAGCGGGTTGATGCCGAGCACCTCGGTCATGGCGACGACGGCGCCGGCGGCCGCGAGGGCCGCCTCGTCGTCGTCCTCGTCGAGGGCGCTGTTGCCGGCCCGGACCGTGTCGTGCACGACCGCGAGGGCACCGCTGACGCCGAGGTCGTCGTCCATCGACTCGACGAAGTCGGCCGGCAGGTCGGCGGCCGACACCGGGCGGATCTCGCCGCGCCGCCCGGCCCGCTCGAGGAAGCCCTCGATGCGCTCGACCGCTGCGGCCGCCTCGTCGAGGGAGCCGGGGTGGTACTCGATCGTCGAACGGTAGTGCGCGGCCGTGAGGTAGTAGCGCAGCACGATCGGACGCGTGTCCTCGAGCAGGTGGCGCACCTCGAGGGCGTTGCCGAGCGACTTGCCCATCTTCTGGCCCTTGACCGTGACCCACGCGTTGTGGAGCCAGTAGCGCGCGAAGCCCAGGCCCGCGGCCCGCGACTGCGCCTGTTCGTTCTCGTGGTGCGGGAAGCGCAGGTCGATGCCGCCGCCGTGGATGTCGAACTCGTCGCCGAGCCAGCGCCGTGCCATCGCCGAGCACTCGAGGTGCCAGCCCGGGCGCCCGGCGCCGAACGGCGTGGGCCACGAGGCGCTCTCGGGCTCGTCGGACTTGTGGCCCTTCCACAGGGCGAAGTCACGCGGGTCGCGCTTGCCGCGGGGGTCGGCGTCGTCGGCGCTCGCCATGTCGTCGATCGACTGGCCGGTCAGCGAGCCGTAGTCGGGCCAGGAGCGCACGTCGAAGTAGACGTCGCCGCTGCCGTCGGGTGCGACGTAGGCGTGGCCCTTCTCGATGAGGGTCTGCATCAGCGTCACCATGTCGGGCACGTGCCCGGTGGCGCGCGGCTCGTAGGTGGCCGGCTCGACACCGAGGGCGTCGAGGGCCTTTGCGGTGAGCCGCTCGTTGCGGTACGTGAGGGCGAACCACGGCTCGCCGGCGTCGGCCGCCTTGCGCAGCACCTTGTCGTCGATGTCGGTGACGTTGCGCACGAGCGTGACGTCGTAGCCGTGGCCGACCTCGAGCCAGCGGCGCAGCACGTCGAAGGCGACGGCGAAGCGGATGTGCCCGATGTGCGGGGCGCCCTGCGTCGTGAGCCCGCAGATGTAGATGCCGACCTTGCCCGCCTCGCGCGGCGTGAAGTCGCGCAGCTCCCGGGTCGCGGTGTCGAACAGTCGTAGGCTCACCCGGCGCAGTCTATCGGCGCGGCGCGCGGCACCCGACCACGCGGCATACGCCCCTCCCCGCCACGCGGGCGACGATGGCGTATGCCGGGTGGCCGGGTCGCGTGCGTCAGTGCCCCCGGCGGAGCCACTCCTCCACGTCGTCCTTCTCCGCCCCGATGGTCGTGGAGTCGCCGTGACCGGTGAGCACGACCGTCTCGGGCGGCAGCGACAGCAGCTGCTCGCGGATCGACTCCACGATGGTCGGGAAGTCGGAGAAGGAGCGCCCTGTCGCCCCGGGACCGCCCGAGAAGAGGGTGTCTCCGGTGAAGACGACGCCGAGGTCCGCGGCGTAGAAGCAGCACGCACCGGGCGCGTGACCCGGGGTGTGCAGCACCGTCAGCTCGACGTCGCCGACCGGCACGACGTCGCCGTCGGCGAGGTCACACGTGGGGGCGAGGTCGGGGTGGGTCTGGTCCCACAGCACCCGGTCGTCCGGGTGCAGCGCCACCACGGCCTCCGGGTGGGCCTCGAGCAGCTCGGGGACCACGGTGACGTGGTCGTCGTGGGCGTGGGTCAGCAGCACGTGCGTCAGGCGCCGGTCGCCGACGAGGTCGAGGATCGGGGCGGCGTCGTGGGGCGCGTCGATGACGACGCACTCGTTGTCGTCACCCACGACCCAGACGTTGTTCTCGACCTCCCACGTGCCGCCGTCGAGGCTGAAGGTGCCCTCGGTCGTCGTGTGGTTGATCCGGACCCCGCCGTCGGAGGCCGGCGACTGCATGGTCTCGTCGGTCGTCACAGCTCCACCACCGAGCGCAGCACCTCACCGCGGTGCATCTTCTCGAACGCCGCCTCGATGTCACCGAGGCCGATCCGCTCGGAGACGAACGCGTCGAGGTCGAAGCGGCCCTGCTTGTACAGCTCGACCAGCATCGGGAAGTCCCGGCTCGGGAGGCAGTCGCCGTACCAGCTCGACTTGAGCGCCCCACCGCGGCCGAAGATCTCGATCAGCGGCAGGGTCACCTGCTGGTCCGGCGTCGGCACGCCGACGAGGACGACGGTGCCGGCCAGGTCGCGGGCGTAGAAGGCCTGCTCGTAGGTCTCCGGCCGGCCGACCGCCTCGACCACGACGTCGGCGCCGTTCCCGCCGGTCAGGCCGCGGATCGCCTCCACCGGGTCGGTGTCGCTGCTGTTGACGGTGTGGGTGGCGCCGAACGCCTTGGCCTGCTCGAGCTTGGCGTCGCTGATGTCGACCGCGATGATCGTCGTCGCCCCCGCCAGCTGCGCGCCCGCGATCGCGGCGTTGCCCACCCCGCCGCAGCCGATGACGGCCACCGAGTCACCCCGGGTGACGCCGCCGGTGTTGACGGCCGCGCCGAAGCCGGCCATCACCCCACAGCCGAGCAGCCCGACCGCGGCGGCGTCGGCCTCGGGCACCTTGGTGCACTGCCCGGAGGCGACGAGGGTCTTCTCGATGAACGCGCCGATGCCGAGGGCCGGGGTCAGCTCGGTGCCGTCGGTCAAGGTCATCTTCTGCGTGGCGTTGTGGGTGTTGAAGCAGTACCACGGCTTGCCCTTGGCACACGCCCGGCACTGGCCGCACACCGCGCGCCAGTTCAGGATGACGAAGTCCCCCGGCGCGACGTCGGTG
The DNA here is from genome assembly GCF_040702505.1 of Terrabacter sp. NPDC080008. Lineage (NCBI taxonomy): Bacteria > Bacillati > Actinomycetota > Actinomycetes > Micrococcales > Intrasporangiaceae > Terrabacter > Terrabacter sp. NPDC080008. Next base: position 1,200,215 of record NZ_JBFBLC010000001.1, on the reverse strand, counting down.
ACGCCCTCGCCGACGGCCTCGACGTAGCCGGCCGCCTCGTGCCCGAGCAGGAACGGGTAGTCGTCGTTGATCCCGCCCTCGCGGTAGTGCAGGTCGGTGTGGCAGACCCCGCACGTCTCGATCTTGACGACTGCCTCACCCGGCCCCGGGTCCGGCACCACCACATCCACCACCTCGACCGGCGCCCCCTTCGCGCGGCTGATGACACCCTTGACGGTCTGCGGCATGACGGCTCCTTAGGCCTCGTCGGTATGGTCGCCCCGATCCTCCCAAACGCGCTCAGGCACCGGGCAGCCGGTGGGCTGCAGCGGTCGTGTGGCCTCGCGCCTGGTCACGGCGCGCAGCAAAGTGCCCACTCGACTCTCAGAGTCGAGTGGGCACTTTGCGACATCGAGTGGGCACTTTGCGACATCGAGTGGGCACTTTGCGACATCGAGTGGGCACTTTGCGACAGCAGTGGGTCGGTCCCCAGCCGCCGATTCCGCATGCCGGGTGGCTGCCTCAGCGGTCGCGGGTGACCTCGCCGGTCTCATCGCGCGCCTGCGTCTCGTCGAGCCGCTCGGTCCCCCGGGGCTCGCCCAGGCGGTTCTCGCCCAGCCGGTTCTCCCCGAGGTGGTTCTCGCCGCCCAGCCCCTCGCCGGCGCGCTGCTCCTCGAGGCGGTTGCCGTCCTCGTCGAGCCGGTAGCCCTCCTTGTCGGTGCGCACGTCGGGGTCGTGCAGGTCTGCCTGGCGCATGCGCTCGTCGCGCTCGCGCCTGACGGCCTCCGCGTCCCCGGAGTGCTCGCGTGCCTCGGCCTCGAGGCGCTCGGCCTCGAGCTGGCGCTTCTCGGCCTCGGCGCGTGCCAGGTCCGAACGGGCCTTGGCCTCCGTAGCGTTCGCCTCCCGCTCGCGCAGGTGCTGGTCGTGCTCGGCAGCCTCCTGTCGGATCTCGGCCGCCTTGTCACGCTGGGCCTCCACGTGCCGTCCCCGGCTGCGCGAGCTCACCAGGGCGATGATGGCGATCACGACGATCACCGCCACGATGATCCAGATGATGGTGCTGGTGGTCATGCCGTCCTCCTGGTCGTGCCGACGGGCGGCGTGTCGCCGCTTCACCGTCGGTGTACCCGTCCGGCCCCCGCTGCAACCGCGTCGCCGCAGGTCAGCGCCGGGTGCGCTGCACCACGAGGGCGGTCGCGAGGGCGGCCACGCCCTCTCCCCGGCCGGTGAGGCCGAGGCTGTCGGTGGTCGTTCCGCTGACCGATACCGGCGCCCCCGCGGCCGCCGACAGCGCGGCCTCGGCCTCGCCACGGCGGGTGCCGACCTTGGGCCGGTTGCCCACCACCTGCACCGCGATGTTGCCGATCTCGTAGCCCGCCTCCCGCACCAGCCGGGCGGCCTCACCGAGCAGCGTGACCCCCGAGGCGCCGGCGAGCTCGGGCCGCGACGTGCCGAAGTGCGCGCCGAGGTCGCCGATGCCCGCAGCCGAGAAGATGGCGTCGCACGCCGCGTGCGCCGCAACGTCGGCGTCCGAGTGCCCCTCGAGCCCGCGCTCCCCCGGCCAGAGCAGCCCGCCGACCCACAGCTCGCGCCCCGAGCCCTCGGGGGCGTATGCGTGCACGTCCACGCCGATGCCGACGCGCGGCAGCGTCGCCGCCGGGTCTCGCGGCTCCGACGCCTCGGACTCGGACGCGGCGGCGGTCACTGCCCGTTCTTCCAGTCGATCGGCCCGCGGTGCACCTTGTGCGGCGCGGCCTGGGCGACCGGCTTGACCACCAGGGTGTCGATGTTGACGTGCTGCGGCAGGCCGACGACGAAGCCGACGCACTCGGCGACGTCGTCGGCGACGAGCGGCCGGTCGACGTTCTCGTAGACCTTGTCGGCCGCGGCCCGATCGCCGTGCAGGCGGGTCAGCGAGAACTCCTCGGTGTGCACCATGCCGGGACGGATGTCGACGACCCGGATGTTCTCGCCGTTGAGCTCGAGACGCAGGGTCTCGGAGACGACGGAGGTGCCGTGCTTGGCGGCGACGTAGCCACCGCCGCCCTCGTAGACGCGCTCGCCGGCGATCGAGCTGATGTCGACGATCGTCGCCCGCGGGGACCGGCGCAGCAGCGGCAGCACGGCCTGGGTGACCCGCATCGTGCCGACGACGTTGGTGGCGTACATCCGCTCCCACTCGCCGGGGTCCCCGTCCTCGACGCGGCTCACCCCGAGCGCTCCACCGGCGTTGTTGACCAGGACGTCGCAGCGCTCGAGGGCGCCCGCGCCGGCGGACACGGAGTCGGCGTCGGTCACGTCCATGACCAGGGCCCGGGCTGCGCCGCTCTCGGACTCGACGGCTGCCACGACCTCGTCGAGCTTCTCGCGCCGGCGCCCGGCGACGACGACCTCGAAGCCGTCGTGGGCCAGCCGCCGGGCGATCGCCGCACCGATGCCGGTGCCGCCACCGGTGATGAGGGCCACGGGCCGGTCCTGGCCTGCGGGGTTCTCACGGGTCTGCGCTGTCGTCTGCTCGCTCGTCACGCTGCCGAGAATAGGCGCGCCGACCACCTCGTCGCCGCGCAGGGCCGTGGCGCCGGTCGATGTGTTGACGCGTCTCCGATGACGCGGCCCACATCGTCCGGGTTCAGGGGTGGGCGGGGAGCAGGCGGGCGGCGGCCTCGAGGTCGGCCGGAGTGGTGATCTTGAGGGCGCGGGGGTCGCCGTCGACGACGAGCACGCGCTCGCCGAGGCGTTCGACCAGTCCCGCGTCGTCGGTGGCCGCGCTCGAGACGGCGTGGGCCCGCTCGAGCACGTCACGCCGGAAGCCCTGGGGCGTCTGCACGGCCCGCAGCGTCGACCGATCGGGAGTCGCGACGACGTGCCCGTCGCCGTCGACCTGCTTCACGGTGTCGACGACGGCCGTACCGGGCACCACCGCGGGTGCCCCGGCCCGCACGGCGGCGACGACCCGGTCGAAGACCTGCACCGGGGTCAGGCATCGGGCGGCGTCGTGGACCAAGACGATGTCGATGTCGTCACCGAGCTCTGCGAGGCCGGCCGCGACGGAGTCGCCCCGCTGGGCCCCACCAACGACGACGGTCACGGTGGCTGCCGACCCGAGCTCACGGCATACGTCCTCGGCCAGCGACTGCGCCTCGGCGCAGTGGGCGGCAGGAGCGACGACGACGGCCTCAGAGACAGCCGGGCACGACAGTGCCCCCCGCAGGGCGTGCCCCAGCAGGGGGACGCCCGCGAGGGGCACGAACGCCTTGGGCACCGAGGCCCCCAGACGCGAACCGGAGCCGGCCGCGACGACGATGACGCCGACGCGACCGGCTCCGGTCTCGTTGTTCAGGGAACTGCCCGAGTCAGGAGGCGAGGACCTCGTCGAGGATGGTCTCGGCCTTCTCCTCGTCGGTCTTCTCTGCGAGCGCCAGCTCGGACACGAGGATCTGGCGCGCCTTGGCGAGCATCCGCTTCTCGCCGGCGGACAGGCCGCGGTCCTGGTCGCGGCGCCACAGGTCACGAACGACCTCGGCAACCTTGATGACATCGCCCGACGCGAGCTTCTCGAGGTTAGCCTTGTAGCGGCGGGACCAGTTGGTCGGCTCCTCCGTGTGCGGGGTGCGCAGCACCTCGAACACGCGGTCCAGACCCTCTTGGCCCACCACGTCGCGGACACCCACGAGGTCGCAGTTCTCGGCTGGCACTTCGATCGTCAGGTCACCCTGGGCGACCTTGAGCTTGAGGTAGAGCTTGTCCTCTCCCTTGATCGTGCGTGTGTTGATCTCTTCGATCAGTGCAGCCCCGTGGTGGGGGTACACGACCGTCTCGCCGACCTTGAAAACCATGTGCTGTTTTCCCCTTTCGCGACCCCCAGATTATCACGAACAGCCGTGCATAGCGATCTCAGGATCGGGCATCTGCGCAGGTCAGAGCCACAGTGACGGCGCAAAAGGGACACCGCGGCGTCTTGACAGAACCGCAGTCGGCATGCATCCACAGGGCTCGGAAGGGCCCCCGCCGCGGCCTCCCGGGCCCGCCCGGATGCCGCCTCGGCAGCCGGCGACCCGGCGGCAACCACCCGCAACTGCCCCGGTCGCCGCCCCCGGGAACCGCGCGGCACACCGTTGGCAGCCCACGGCGTGCGCGCGGACGTGCGTGGGTAGGCTGTGCCCCGTGAAGCGTCGATTCCCCGCCCCGGCCCCCGCGCGTCGTCCCTCCGTCCGCCGCGTGTCGGCCGCGCTCGCCGGTGTCGCCCTCGCCGCCGTGACGGCCGGCTGCGAGCTGAACTCGCCCCTGCAGACCCAGGCGTCCTACCAGCCGGCCGACGGCATCAGCGCCAACGTCGGCAACCTCGCGCTGCGCGACCTCGCCCTCATCGGCAACGGCGACGGCACCGTGGTGGTCAACGGCTCGGCGTACAACTCCGGCCAGCAGGACGTGACCGTCCAGATCTCGGCGCAGGGCGACCCCAACGCCGCCACACCGCCTACCGGCTCCGAGTTGCAGGTGGGGCCCTCGCAGCAGGTCACGCTCGAGTCCAAGGGGCTGCAGCTGAACCAAGTCAGTGCCAAGCCCGGCCGGCTGGTCCCGGTCAAGATCACCGCCAGCACGGGCGGCACCGTCGTCGTGAAGGTGCCGGTGCTAGCGCCGACCGACTACTACTCGACGGTCACGCCCGCCCCGACCGGCAGCTGAGACCAGCGCGACCCGTCCGACGCGAGACGCCCGGCACCACGAGGTGGCCGGGCGTCTGCCGTTCTCGGCTGTCCGCCGGACGAGCGGGCTCAGCTCGCCTCGAACTTGTAGCCCAACCCCCGCACCGTGACGATGTGCACCGGGTTCGCCGGGTCGGGCTCGATCTTCGCGCGCAGGCGCTTGACGTGGACGTCGAGCGTCTTGGTGTCCCCCACGTAGTCGCTGCCCCAGACCCGGTCGATCAGCTGCATGCGCGTCAGCACCCGGCCGGAGTTGCGCAGCAGCATCTCCAGGAGCTCGAACTCCTTGAGCGGCAACGGCGTCGACCTGCCGTCCACGGTGACCGTGTGGCGCTCGACGTCCATCCGTACCGGTCCTGACTCGAGGGTGGAGGGCAGCAGGTCCTCCGGCTCCGCCAGCCGGCGCAGCACCGCCTTGACCCGGGCGAGCAGCTCGCGGCTGGAGTAGGGCTTCGTCACGTAGTCGTCGGCGCCGATCTCGAGGCCCACGACCTTGTCGATCTCGCTGTCCTTGGCGGTCAGCATGATCACCGGCACCGAGGAGCGCTGGCGCAGGGCCCGGCATACGTCGATGCCCGACAGCCCCGGCAGCATCAGGTCGAGCAGCACGAGGTCGGCCCCGTTCATGTCGAACTCGGCCAGGCCGTCGGGACCGGTCTCGGCCACCGCGACGTCGTAGCCCTCCTTCTTCAGCAGGTAGGACAGCGGGTCGGAGAACGACACCTCGTCCTCGACGATGAGAATGCGACTCAAGACGGACCTCTCGGGGTCGGGCCGCAGCCGGTCCGGCTGCGGCTCAGGCGGGATGGGTGGCGCTCAGGCCGGATGGGTGGCTCGGGAGGGCGGCTCGGGCACCGGCTCGGCAGGCGCTCCGCCCGGCGGCCCGGCCGAGGTCGGGACGGCGGCATACGGCTGCTCGGCAACCTCACCAACCTCGGAGGACCACGGGGTCACGGGCCCTTCCGCGCTCGCCGACCGCGCCGCCGGCACGCTCGGCTCAGCCGGCTCGATCGGGGCGGAGGCGTTGGCCGCAGGGAGCTCGATCGTGAACGTCGACCCGCGGCCGACCTCGGACCAGACCGACACGTTGCCGCCGTGGTTGTCGGCGACGTGCTTGACGATCGCCAGGCCGAGCCCGGTGCCGCCGGTCGCCCGCGAGCGCGCGGTGTCGACACGGTAGAAGCGCTCGAAGATGCGCTGCTGCTCCTCGAGCGCGATGCCGAGGCCCTGGTCGGTCACCGACACGTCGACGACGCCGGCGCGGCCGCGGCGCACCATGACGCCGACGCGCGTGCCGGAGTCGGAGTAGGCGATCGCGTTGCCGACGAGGTTGCTGATCGCCGTCGTCACCAGCTCGGCGTCGCCCCAGACCTCGCAGCCCTCGTCGATCGCGGTGACGAGCTCGATGCGGTGCTCGTCGGCGATGAGGCGGCTGCGCTCGGTCGCGTCGCGCGCGCAGGCCCCGACGTCGATGATCGCGGGGTCCTTGATGACGTCGGCTCCCTGCAGTCGCGAGAGCTCGACGATCTCCTTGACCAGGCGCGTGAGCCGCGCGGACTCGACGCTGATGCGCTTGGCGAAGCGGGCCACGGCCTCGGGATCGTCGTGGGCGTCGAGGACCGCCTCGGCGAGCAGCGAGATGCCGCCGACCGGGGTCTTCAGCTCGTGGCTGACGTTGGCCAGGAAGTCGCGCCGGATCTCCTCGACGCGGGCGGCCTTGGACCGGTCCTCGACGAGCAGCAGCACGTGGTCGGCGCCCAGCGGCGCCACGCGCGCGGCCACGACGAGGCGTCCCTCCCCGATACCCTTCTGCAGCGTCAGCTCCGACTCGCGGATGACGCCGTCGCGCCGGACGGCCCGGGCCAGGTGCAGCAGCTCCGGGTGGACGAGCTCCTGCCCGCGGACGAGACCGTGCGCCACCGCGGCCGGGGAGTTGTTGACGACCCGGTCAGAGGAGTCGACGAGGATCCCGCTCGAGCGCAGCACCGCGATGACGTCCCCGACACCGGGCGGCAGGGGCGGGGCGGGAGGAGCGGGCGTCTCTGCCGCAGAGGAACGGTCGGACAGGCGTACGGCAACCATGGCCACGCCCCCGAGGGCGAGGCCGGCGATGCCACCGAGCGTTGCCGCGGTCGTCGGGTCCACGACACTCAGCGTACGCACGGGGCGGGCTGCCACCGACCACGCGGCGCCCCGCCGTGCGCGACGCGAACCCAGTGTTCACCTTGGCGTCCACACGCATTCACGCACTTCTGCGACCCTTCACACCGGGCGCGTGTCCCCGCCGTGTGCCGTCAGCGCACCATGGGAGGTGGCACGCTCGTCCCACACGTGACCGCCCGCGGACTCCAACCAGCCCGGCAACCGACAGGAAGAGCATGCGCGACCAGTTCCACGAGGACCTCGACACGATCTCGGACCAGCTCGTCGAGCTGACCCGGCTCGCGGGGTCGGCCATCTCCCGCGCGACGACCGCACTGCTCGATGCCGACGTCCACCTCGCCGAGTCGGTCATCGAGGCCGACCGCAAGCTCGACGACATCCGCATCGAGCTGGACGAGCTGTCGATCGACCTGCTCGCCCGCCAGCAGCCGGTCGCCACCGACCTGCGCATCGTCGTGACGGCCATGCACATGAGCTCCGACCTCGAGCGCATGGGCGACCTCGCCCGCCACGTCGCCAAGGTGGCCCGCCTGCGCACCCCCGAGTCGGCGGTCCCCCCGGAGCTGCGCTCGCACATCCTGCAGATGGGCCAGGTCGCCGAGGCGATCGTCGCCAAGTGCGGCTCGATCATCGCCAGCAAGGACGTCGCGGCCGCGATCGCGCTGGAGAAGGACGACGACGCGATGGACGACCTCCACCGCGAGCTGTTCGCCGCCCTGCTCGACGAGAACACGTCGTGGTCGCGCAGCGCGATCCTCGACCTGACGCTTGTCGGCCGCTACTACGAGCGCTTCGCCGACCACGCCGTCTCGGTGGCCCGACGCGTGGTCTACCTCGTCACGGGCGAGTACGACTCCGAGGTCAGCTACGACCACGAGGACGCCGAGGACGCCGACGTCATCGCGAGCCTCGAGAGCGGCGCGACGCCCTCGCTCTGACCCCGCGACCCGTCCGCCGCGGGGGGCGGACGGCCCACTCCACCGTCGAGAGGCCACTCTTCGCGGGTGCGGGGCAGTCGAAAGGCCACTTCTCGGTGACGAGAAGTGGCCTTTCGACGTGGCGAGACCCGCGAACTCTGGCCTCTCGACGGAAAGTGAGGGTGTCCGCTCAGCGGCCCTGGTTGGCGACGGCCTCGGCGGCGGCGCGAGCAGCCTCAGGGTCGAGGTAGCGGCCCCCGCGCGTCACGGGACGGAACGACTCGTCGAGCTCGTAGACAAGCGGCATACCGGTAGGGATGTTGAGGCCGGCGATGTCCTCGTCGCTGATCTCGTCGAGCGTCTTGACGAGGGCCCGCAGCGAGTTGCCGTGCGCGGCGACGAGGACGGTCAGACCGTCGGCGAGGTCCTGCTGGATCTCGTTCTCCCAGTACGGCATCAGGCGTGCGACAACGTCCTTGAGGCACTCGGTGGCCGGCATCGCCGGGCCGAGCCCCTGGTAGCGCGGGTCGCCGTGCTGCGAGAACTCGTCGTCCTCCTCGATGGGCGGCGGCGGCACGTCGTAGGACCGACGCCACTCCATGAACTTCTCCTCGCCGAACTGCTCGAGGGTCTGCTTCTTGTTCTTGCCCTGCAGCGCGCCGTAGTGCCGCTCGTTGAGGCGCCAGTCGCGCTTGACCGGGATCCAGTGGCGGTCGGCGGTGTCGAGGGCGACGTTCGCGGTCGTGATGGCCCGCCGCAGCAGCGAGGTGTGCACGATGTCGGGCAGGACGCCGGCCTCCTTGAGCAGCTCACCGGCGTGCACGCCCTCGGCCCGGCCCTTGTCGCTGAGGTCGACGTCGACCCAGCCGGTGAAGAGGTTCTTGGCGTTCCAGTCACTCTCGCCGTGGCGGAGGAGCACGAGCGTGTAGGTCATGTCGGCCAGCCTAGCGAGCGCTGCTCAGGCCTCCGCGCCGTCGTCCAGCAGGTGACGGAAGGCGTCGAGGTTGCGCGTCGACTCGCCCCGCGAGACCCGCCACGCCCACTCCTTCCTCATCGAGCCGAGGAAGCCCAGGGCCAGCAGCTCGTTGAAGACGTCGTCGCTCGCGCCCAGCACGACGCCGAAGAGCTGGTCGAGGTGCTCGGCGTCCACGGCCACCGTGGGGAGCTCACCACGGAGGTAGACGTCCCCGTCGCCGTCGATCGCGTAGGCGACGCCCTGCAGCCGCAGGTTCTTGCGCAGCAGGGTCCGGTAGAACGCCTCGTGGTTCTCGTCGGCGTTGCGGATGACGAACGCGCTGAGACTCGTCGTCCGGTCGCGCACGAGCACCGACACCACGGTCTTGAGCTTCTTCTCCCCGGGGAGCGTGACCACGTACTCCCCCGGCCGCCCGCCGAGCTCCCACTCCAGGCCGACGGAGCCCAGGTATGCCGTCAGGCGGGCCCCCGCAGCAGCCGCCGGGCCCGTGCCCTGCTGGCTCCCCGGCTCGGGCCCCGGCTCCGGAAGGCCGCTCACGGGATCACCGCGGTCGGGACCCCGACAAGGCTGCGGGCCTCGTCGAGAGGCGACTCGGTGCCGGCGCGGGCGCGTTCTCGCATGGCCTGACGGTAGACGTCGAGCAGGCGGTCCGCAGTGGCGCCCCAGCCGAACTGCCCCGCGTGTCGGACGGCGGCCGCGCCCAGCGCCAGGCGACGACGCTCGTCGGCGAGCAGCGACCCCACTGCGTCGGCCCAGTCCGGGATCCCGTGCCCGTCGACGAGCACGCCGGCCTCCCCCACGGCCGTCGGAAGACCGCCGACCCGCGCGGCGACGACGGGCGTGCCGCAGGCCTGGGCCTCGATGGCGACGAGCCCGAAAGACTCGGAGTGGCTCGGCACGAGGACGAGGTCGGCGGCGCGGTACCACTGCGCGAGGACCGGTCGCGGCACCGGCCGCACGAAGCGGACGACGTCGGCGATGCCGAGCGCCCGGGCCAGCTCCTCCAGCTCGTCCGGCCGGTCCAGGCCGCTGCCGCTCGGGCCCCCGAGCACCGCGACGGTGAGACGCTCGCGGCGGCCCGGGTCGCGCCGGAGCAGCTCGTCCGCCACCCGCAGCAGCACGTCCGGCGCCTTGAGTGGCTGGATCCGGCCGACGAAGAGCAGCAGCTCGCCGTCGATCGGCAGCCCCAGCTCACGACGGGCGGCGCGGCGGTCACCCGGGGTGAAGGTGTCGAGGTCGACGCCCGGCGGCACGACGGACACCCGGCGCGGCGACGCGGCGTACAGCTCGATGAGCTCGCGCGCCTCGTCGTCGGTGTTGGCGACGAGGCGGTCGGCAGCCTCGACCACCTGGACCTCGCCGATCTCGCGGCCACGCGGCTCGGGGCGGTCGCCGTCGGCCAGGTGCAGGTTCTTGACGCGGGCCATGGTGTGCATGGTGTGCACGAGTGCGACGCGCCAGCGGTCGGCGGCGAGCCAGCCGACCTGGCCGGAGAGCCAGTAGTGCGAATGGACGAGGTCGTAGTGGTCCTCGGGGACCGACAGTCCCGCGTGCATGATGCCGGCCGAGAAGGCGCAGAGCTGGCCCGGCAGGTCCTCCTTGGCCAGTCCCTCGTAGGGTCCGGCGGTCACGTGCCGAACGCGGACGCCGGGGGCCAGCTCCGCCTCGACCGGTGTCTCGCCGGTCGTGCGGCGGGTGAAGATGTCGACCTCGACCCCGCGGGCCGCGAGCTGCCTGGCGCTCTCGGCGACGTAGACGTTCATGCCGCCGGCGTCACCGGTGCCCGGCTGCTCCAGCGGCGAGGTGTGCACGCTGATCATCGCCACGCGCTTCGGCTCGGCCGTCATCGGCATCCCTTCGTCCTGCACCAACTGCTCGCAACACCGGACAACCCGTCCCCCGGTCGATGTATTCCGGCGCCGCCGGTGACTCCGGAACACATCGACCGGCGCATCGAGCGCGGAATACCGCGAACCGGGGCGATCCGCGTACCCTGCCCGCGTGCCCTCCCGCCAGCGCCCCGTGGGGACCGTGACCCGAGGCACGACCAACCCCAACCGTCTGCGCCGGTGCGACCGGTGGATCGCCGGTCCACAGGCCTGGCGGCTGCGGCGCAGCCCCGGGCCGCCCGTCGTCGTCGACCTCGGCTACGGCGCCTCACCGATCACGGCGGTCGAGCTGCACGACCGGCTCCGGGTGGTGCGGCAGGACGTGCGGGTCGTCGGCATCGAGATCGAGCCGGCCCGCGTGGCCGCGGGCAAGCCGCTCGAGCGCGACGGCCTCACCTTCCGGCTCGGCGGTTTCGAGGTCCCGCTCGAGGCGGGGGCCCGACCGACCGTGGTGCGGGCCTTCAACGTGCTGCGCCAGTACGCCGAGGACGAGGTGCAGGCCGCCTGGTCCCTCGTGCAGGAGCGGCTGGCCCCCGACGGGCTGCTCGTCGACGGCACCTGCGACGAGATCGGCCGCCGCGCCGCGTGGGTGGCGGTCGACGCCACAGGCCCGGTGAGCCTGACGATCTCGCTGCGCATGGGTGGGCTCGAACGTCCGTCCGCCGTGGCCGAGCGGCTGCCGAAGGCACTGATCCACCGCAACGTCCCCGGTGAGCCGGTGCACGCCTTCCTCGCCGACCTCGACCGCGCGTGGGACCGCAGCGCCTCCCACTCCTCGTGGGGCGCACGGCAGCGCTTCCTCGCCACGGTGGCCGAGGTGCGCGAGAGCTGGCCGCTGCTCGACGGTCCGGCGCGGTGGCGCCTCGGCGAGCTCACCGTCGACTGGGCCGCCGTCGCGCCCACCGGCTGACCCGCTCGCCACCGAGCCACCCCCGGAACGCACGTATGCCGCCGGGGGGACCCGGCGGCATACGTGATCTGGTGTGTCGGCTCAGTCGGGGCAGCGGGCGTAGTCGTCCTGGAGGCGCTCGATGTCGGCCTCGTCGAAGTGGCCGAAACCGACCTCCAGCAGGCGTCCCGGCTTGTCGCCGGAGTTGCCCATGCGGTGGATGGCGTTGCGCGGCACCCACACGGTCTCGCCCGGCTGGGCAGACCAGCTGCGGTCGTCGACGGTCACGTCGATCGGCACGTCGAGCACCTGCCACATCTCACCGCGGTGGTCGTGACGCTGCAGCGACAGGCGGTGCCCCGGCTGGACGGTGATGATCTTGACGGTGACCTGCTCGTTGGACACGAACTGCTGGAACTGGCCCCAGGGCCGCTCCGCGACGAAGATGTCCTCGGCCGGGTTGCGGTCGCCGAGGTCGTAGTCGTCGGGCGTGTGCGCCGGAACCAGGTCGTCGTGCTCGTGCAGCTCGGCCTCGAGCGCCGGTGCGGTCGCGCCGTTCCTGTGCAGCTGGGTCATGGTTCCCCCTCGTGGATGAGCCCCTAGTGTGCCCTAGCCGGGCAGCGCCTGGAGCCAGACCGCGCGAGTCGGCCTCACCAGCCGTTGTTCGAACGCCCCCCGAGGCCCCGCACCTGGCGCAGGGCCGGCCGCACGTCGGCGAGGTAGACGGCCGAGCCGACGAAGGCGAGCAGGCCGAAGATGGTGAGCGGGTTGAACAGCGTCACGAAGCCGACGGCGAGCGCGACCCCGAGCAGCACGAGCCAGAAGGTGCGGGTGCGCTTGCCGGCCGCGACGTAGGCACCCTCGGGGTGGCGCAGCGCGTCGACGAACGAGAAGACCTCGCACCCGAGCGCCACGACGCCGAGCACGACGAGGACGATGCTCTGGAACCCCGAGTACAGCTGCATGGGGAAAGCGTAACCCGCCCCACCGATGCAGCCCGGTGGGGCGGCGGACGGGAAATCAGGGGCGCGCGCCTCAAACGGGTGCGTAGGCGGACGGTCCGGGCGTCAGGCGTCGACCACCAGCGTCACCGGTCCGTCGTTGACGAGGGAGACCTCCATCATCGCGCCGAACCGGCCCTGCTCGACGTGCAGGCCGCGCGCCCGGAGCGCGGCCACGAGCTCGTCGACGATCGGCTCGGCCACCGGCCCGGGCGCCGCGGCGCTCCACGACGGCCGGCGCCCCTTGCGGGTGTCGGCGTAGAGCGTGAACTGGCTGACCACGAGCACCGGAGCACCCGCGTCGAGCAGGCTCTGCTCGTCGCGCAGGATGCGCAGCTCGGAGATCTTGCGGGCCATCCGCTCGACGTGCTCGGCTCCGTCACCGTGGGTGACGCCCACGAGCGCGAGCAGGCCCGGCTCGTCGATGGCGCCGACGACCTGCCCGTCGACCTCGACCTGCGCCCTGGTGACGCGTTGCAGCACCGCCCGCACGGAGGCCTCCCGGTGCCCGGTCTCAGACGCCGACGGCCACGACGGAGCCGACCGGCTGGCCGTGGCCCAGGACCGGCTGGCGCTCCAGCATCGCGAGCACCTCGTCGCCGCCCACGCCGATGCGCCGCATCACGGCCGCGAGCAGCACGCTGCGAGCCCGCGCGGAACCGTCGGCGACCTTGAGCGCGATGCCCCGCCCGTCGGACAGCCCGACCGCGTAGACGGCCTCGGCGCCGTCCTTGGCGATGAGCCCGTCGACGCCCCGGATCAGCGCCGTGACGTCGCGGCTGGTGCCGCCGAGGTACTCGGGGTAGTCGCGGATCGCCTGGGCGACCTTGGCCCCCGGACCGTCCGTGGCAGCAGCGAGACGACCGAAGGCGTGCGCGAGTCCGCGCAGCGGCACGGCGTGGATGGGCGCGCCGCACCCGTCGACGGCGACGGCGCTCGGCTCGGCACCGGTCAGCTCGCGCACCACCTCGAGCACGGCCTGCTGCAGCGGGTGCTCGGGGTCGCGGTAGGTGGCGAGGTCCCAGCCGTTGGCCACGCACGTCGCCAGCATCGAGGCGTGCTTGCCCGAGCAGTTCTGCACGACCGACTGCTTGGGCCGTCCGCTCGCGATCCAGGCGATGCGGGCCGCGTCGTCGTAGGGGTAGTCGGGGGTGTTCTGCAGGGCCGTCTCGGTCAGGCCGGCCCCGGCGAGGATCTCGCGCGCCGCCTCGACGTGGAAGTCCTCGCCGGAGTGGCTCGCGCACGCCAGGGCGAGCAGGCGTCCCTCGGTGGCCAGGCCACTGCGGACCATGGCGAGACCCTGCAGCGGCTTGCTCGAGCTGCGCGGGAAGACCGGGCCGCTGGAGTCACCGATCTCGAGCTCCACCGAGCCGTCGGGCCCGGTGACGACGGCGGTGCCGTGGTGCACCGACTCGACGAAACCGCCGCGCACCACGTGGGCGACGACAGGGGCATCGGCGAGCGCCGCGCTCACCGGGAAGGGCTCCAATCCGGGAGCGAGGGCGGACGTGGACGAAACGAGGTGATCCGACACGTCCCGCAGTATGCCGGAGGGACCCGACAGGGCCGCCACCCCGTGGGGTGACGACCCTGTCTCGAGCAGCTATGGAGGGCCGGCGGCGCTCCGTGAGCCGGTCAGCCGGCGGACGAGGCCTGCGTCGCCGTCTTCGTGGCCGGCGAGGACTTCTTCGCCGTGCTCTTGGTGCTCCTGGTCGCCGTGTCGGTGCTCTTGGCCGTGCTCTTGGCCGTGCGCTTGGCGGCGCTCTTGGTCGTGCCCTTGGCGACGCCGCTCGTCGCGGCAGCCGTCTTACGGGTGGCCCGCTTGACGGCCTTCTTGGCCGGGGCCGTCTTGCGGGCGGCCGTCGCCTGGGGGTCGTCGGTCGTGGCAGAGCTGCGGGCCGCGACCTTGCGGGTCGTGGTGCCCTCGACCGCATTGGCCTTGCGGGTCGCCGCGGCCTTCTCGGCCGCCGTGCGGCGGATCGCCTGCTCGTGGGCGGCCGTACGCGTGGGCTCGACCGGCGCCGAAGCGCTCTCGAGCGCCTCGACCGAGGACCCCACCTGGTCGCCGAGCTTGGAGGCATCATCGGCGACGGCGTCGCGCAGCGTCTTGGCGACCTTCCCACCCTCGGAGACGGTCGTGGCAGCCATCCGCCGGCCCCGGGTGACCGTGGCGTTGCCGCGCTCGGCGAGGTCGTAGGCGGTGCGCTCGCCCTGGGCGCGCAGGTCGGTGACGATCTTCTCGCCGCGGGCGGCAGCGGCGTCGTACTGGTCCTTGGCGTTGCTGGCCATCACGAGGCCCTCGTTGAGGACGCGCGCCGGGAGGTCCTGGGCCTGCGAGACGAAGCGCTCGGCATACGTCGTCGCGAGCTTCTGCAGCTCGGTGGTGCGGTTCTGCAGGTCGACGATGCGCTTCTGGAGGTCCTTCTGCAGGTCCTTCGCCTCCTTCTGGGCGCCCTTGCGCAGGTCGACGTTCTTGGCCTGCTTGCGCGCGACCTCGAGCTGCTCGCCCGCGGTGCGCACGGTGTCGATCGCGATGTTCGCGGCGCCGACGACGGCGTAGAAGGGCGTCGGGTCGACCTGGACCTCCGGCATACGGCCGTCGATCTGGCCCAGCTGGCCACGGACGTCCGCGACCGCGGCCTCGGCCTGCTTCTGGGCATCCTTGACGGCCTGGGTGATCTTCTTGCTGAGTGCCATCTCAGTTCTCCTTCTCGTTGAGCTCTGGGGTCGCCTTCGCCGTGCGGCTGCGCGACGGGCGGTGCTGCGGCGGCGCGGCTTCAGCGGCCGGCGGGCGGTCGTCTGCGTTCGAAGCGCTGGTCGCGGGCGACGCGGTGGTAGCGGCGCCCTCGCCCACGAACGAGACGTAGATGTCGACGAGCACCGCGCGCTGCCGGTCGGTCAGGACCGGGTCCGCCGCGATGGCGGAGAGGACGTCGGGGGCGGCGGCAGGGTCACCGTCGGCGACCCGCTCGTCGAGGATGCCGGCCCGGACGTAGAGCGACTCGGCGGAGACCTGCAGCCCCTTGGCGATCTGCTGCAGGATCTCGGCGCTGGGGCGCTTGAGCCCCCGCTCGATCTGCGACAGGTAGGGGTTGGAGACACCCGCCATCTCGGCAAGCTGGCGCAGCGACAGCTGGGCGCTCTCGCGCTGTTCGCGCAGGTACGCCCCGAGGTCGGGTAGCGGCAGCTTGCTCATGCCTCCATTGTGCTAACTACAGCAAGCAGAATGCAAACTCTGGACAGCGTGACCCGCCCCACACGGCGTGAGGGCCCGTCACAAATGGCCCACTCCACGTGGTCGGCCGTCGCACACTGCCCACTCGACGTCACAAGTCGAGTGGGCACTGTGCGACACGACGCGGCCGCCCCTGGTTCGGCTCAGCGGGTGCGGCGCTCCTTGATCGCCAACGCCTCGCGCGCCTCGGTCGTCGACATCGGCGGTCGCTGCAGGAGGGTGGCGAGCTCTGCGGCGCGCGCCACGAGCTCGCGGTTGTGCTGCACGGGCTGACCCTTGGCATACATCAGGTTGTCCTCCATGCCGACCCGGAGGTGGCCTCCGGACGCGAGGGCCGCGGCGGCGATCGGCAGGTGGGCCCGTCCGATGCCGGTGGCCGACCAGCTCGTCACCTCCGGCGGCAGCATGGCGACGCCGGCGAGCAGTGCCGAGGGCGTGCCCGGCATGGCACCCGGCACGCCGGTCACGAAGTCGACGTGGACCTTGCCGCCGTAGGGCAGCCCGCACTCGTCGATCAGCCGGCGCAAAGCGTGGACGTGCCCCAGCTCGAAGATCTCGAACTCCGGCACGACCTCCCGCTCCTGCGCCTGCCGGTAGAGGTCGACCATGAAGCCCCACGGGTTGAGGAAGACGCCGTCGCCGAAGTTCGTGGTGCCGCAGGTGAGCGAGCAGGAGTCGGGATCGGCGTCGAGGACGGTCAGCCGCTTCTCCAGGGGGTCGGTGATCGCCCCGCCGGTCGAGAGCTGCACGACCAGGTCGGTGGCCTCGCGCACGCCGTCGACGGCCTCCTTGAGGAGGACGGGGTCGAGCGTGGGCTGGTGCTCGCGGTCGCGCACGTGGATGTGGATCAGGGCCGCTCCGGACTGCTCGCAGGCGACGGCCGTCTCGACGAGCTCCTCGGGGGTCGTCGGCAGGGCGGGGACGTCGGCCTTGGCGCTCTCGGCACCGGTGGGTGCGACGGTGATCAGGGTGCTCGCGACGCTGCGTGCGGGGCTCATGGCGTCATCCTGCCAGCGACTCGGGCCCCCCCGGCCGACCCGACGGAGGTGTCAGGGCGCGACGATGACCGTCTGGGCCGCCGAGAGGTCCTCGACCATGAGCTCCAGCTCGGGATCGGTGTTGCGCTTGACCATGGCGAGCGCGATGGGTCCGTCGACGTGGTGGCGCCCCACCGAGGTGAGGTGCCCGACGACGCGCTCGCCGGCGCGGACCTCGCTGCCCTCGGAGGGCAGCACGTGACCCGAGCCGTCCAGGTGCAGGAAGACGAGACGCCGCGGCGGACGCCCGAGGTTGTGCACGCGCGCGACGGTCTCCTGGCCGCGGTAGCAGCCCTTGTGCAGGTGCACCGCCGTGCGCAGCCAGTCGACCTCGTGCACGATCGTGCGGTGGTCGGTCTCCTGGCCGAGGCGCGGGCGCCAAGCGGCGATGCGCAGCGCCTCCGCGGCCCACAGGCCTGCGAGCGGCCGGTCGCCCACCGCCGCGACGAGGTCGGCGCGCGGGACGAGGACCTCGCGCCACGCGCGCTCGCTCCCGGGGTGGTCCTCAGTGGGGCCGTACGCCGTCGTGTCGCCCACGAGGTCGGGCCACGGGTCGCGCCAGGCGAGGGGCTCCCCCTCGGCGGACTCCTGTGCGTGGGGCTCGCCGAGGACAGCCCACCCGTCGGTGACGAGGGCGACCTCGACGCGCAGCATGAAGCGCATCTTGTCGAGCCACTCGGCCAGCGCGGCGCCGGCTCCCGGCTCGGTCGTGATCCACGTGGTCTCCCCGTCGTCGACGAGGTGGAGGGAGTGCTCGACGTGGCCCTTGGGCGTCAGGACGAGCGCCTCACGCGACTGGCGCGGCCCGAGGCCGAGCAGGTGCTGGGTGGTCAGGGAGTGCAGCCAGCTGAGGCGGTCAGGACCCGAGACCGTGAGCACGTCGCGGTGCGAGAGGTCGACGACGGCGAGCCCCTCCTCCAGGAGACGCTGCTCGCGCATCGGGTCGCCGTAGTGCAGGGCGACCGAGGACTCGAGTCCCTCGCCGGCCACTGCGCCGGGTCGCCCGAGCAGCGGGCTCGGGGCCGTCGTCGGACGGGTGGGCAGCTCGACGTCACTCATGCCCGGTGGAACGCCCACGGCATACCCCTCATTCCAGGTCTCGGGTCGCTCACTCCACGCGCTTGAGCGTGGCGGACACGTGGCTCTGCAGCTCCTGGCCGACGGCGGCCATGTCCATGACCCACATCAGCTTGGACTCGACGAGGCCGTACATCCGCGTCGCCGCGTTGTACTCCTTCGCACCGGGCGCACGCAGCACGCCGTCGGTCTTGAGCTGGATCTTGGCCGGCTCCATCGTGCCGTAGTAGAGCTCGAGGATGCCGGTCGGGTGGGCGAGCAGCAGCTCGACCTCGCCGTTCTCGAGCGGTCGCCAGAAGCCGGACTCCACGGCGGCCGGGCGCACCTTGGCGCCGTTCTCGGAGTCGAGGATCCAGGTCCGGCTCTCCCACTTGAGGAAGCCGCGACCGTCGTGCGTGACCTCGACCTCCTGGCCGAAGTGCGCCGACTCGATCGTGGGGTAGCCCACGACCCCGGCGCCCTCCCAGCGTCCGACGAGCCACGCGAGGGGTCGCAGCGGCTCCGGGATGTCCTGGTCGAGGTTGAACATGCGCCCGATCGTAGCCTGAGGGCCATGGACACCCCGGCTCGCTCCCTCGTCGTCAAGGTCACCGCCGGCACGGAGGCGCCCGAGCGCCTCTCGCAGGCCTTCACCGTCGCTGCGACGGCCGTCGCGAGCGGCGTCGACGTGTCCCTGTGGCTGACCGGCGAGTCGACGTGGATGGCGGTCCCCGGCCGGGCCGAGCAGTTCGAGCTGCCGTATGCCGCCCCGCTGGTCGAGCTTCGCGACGCCGTGCTCGCGGGTGGCCGGCTCACGGTGTGCACGCAGTGCGCGGCGCGGCGCGACCTGACGCCGGAGCAGCTCGTGGAGGGGGCGGTCATCAAGGGCGCTGCGGTCTTCGTCGAGGAGGTCACCGCGCCGGGAGCCCAGGCCCTCGTCTACTGAGGCCTCGCCGCGCGAGGCCTGCCTCTCGACGTGTCGGTGGGGGGGGCCACACGTGGCCTCTCGACCGTGCATGAGGGGCCAGACGTGGCCTCTCGACCGTGCATGAGGGGCCAGACGTGGCCTCTCGACCGTGCATGAAGGGGCCACACGTGGCCTGTCGACGGTGCAGGAGGGGCCAGACGTGGCCTCTCGACGGTTGGGGTGGGGGTCAGGTGAGGAGGGAGAAGAGGCGTACGACGGCTCCCACGGCGAGGACCGAGCCGGCCGCCGCCGCCACCTGGCCGCGCACACCGAGCATGGCCGGCTCGAGCGAGAAGACGCGTCGGAAGGCCCACGAGCCCGCGCCGGCCACCGCGCCGATGCCCACCGCAGCGAGGGGCCCGACCCGGCCGGTGCCGGCTGCCGCCACCACGGCAACCATCACGGCTGCGGCCAGCACCACCAGCCCGAGCCACCGGTCGAGAGCAGGGACCCGCGCGAGCAGGTCGCCGACCACGCCCGCCGCCACCGCCGCCATGGCGACGACGGCAACGGCGCGGTCGCGGGCGTCGGCGGCGGCGACGACCGCCGTGGCACCGGACGCCATGACCACCAGGCCCCCGAAGGAGGAGAGCAGCGTCAGCACCAGGCCCTCGCGACCGGCACGGCGCACCAGCTGCGCGAAGAAGGACAGCACGATGCCGAAGGCGACCGCGGCGGGGACCCAGAGCAGGTCCTGGCGCAGCGCGCTCAGCACGATGGCGACCGCCGACGTGGCCAGCACGCCCGAGGTCGCAGCCGGCGTGCGCGACCCCGTCAGGGGCGGCCAACCCCACGCCAGTACGAGCGCGAGGGTGAGTGTGACGCCCAGCGCAGCGGCATACCCGCTGACGACGGCGCCGAGCAGCGCCCCCGCGGCGACCAGCGTCGCGCCCACGGCGACCCAGCCGATGCGCTCGGCGTTCGCCGAAGTGCCCAGGTCGCCCGGCCCGGCACCGCTGCCGGCCGCGTCCAGCACGGCTGCCCCGCTCTCGCCGTCGAGGCCCTCCCGGGTGCTCGGCTCGCGACGGGCCGCGTCATCCTCAGGCACGGGCGCCATTGTGCATCACCCGCCGGCGAACGGCGGCAGCACCTCGACGGTGGCACCGGCGCGGACCGGCTCGTCTCGACCGACCTTGCGCCCGTCGAGCAGGAAGCTCGCGACCCGGGTGACGCGCTCGAGACCGGGGTGCTCCACGGTCGCGGCGTCGACGACCTCGCCGACGGTCGCGCCGTCCTGGTGGTCGCTGTCGGTGCCGGCAGCGGCCCGTGCGGCAGCCCAGTAGCGGACGGTGACGGTCACGACGGCTGCGGACTCAGGCCCCTGCGCCGCTGCCAGGGTGCCGGGCCGGGGTGCGTTCGAGGCCATGTCGCTCCGTCTCATCATCGGTGTCGTCGGGTTCGCGGGTGACCAGTCTCGCCTATCCTGCACGAGATGGCCCGACTGCTGCTGCTCACCAACGCGCTCGCCCCGAGCGCCGAGGTGCTGCCCGCGCTGGGGCTGCTGAGCCACACGGTCCGCATCCTGCCCGCCGAAGCCACCGCGCTCGTCGACTCGCCGGACTGCGACGTCGTCATCGTCGATGCGCGACGGGAGCTGGCCAGTGCGCGCTCGCTGTGCCGGGTGCTGCGCGCCACCGGGATCGCGGCTCCGCTGCTGGCCGTGCTCACCGAGGGCGGCCTCGCGGGGCTCACGGCGGAATGGGGCCTGGACGACGTGCTGCTCGACTCCGCCGGCCCTGCCGAGGTGGACGCGCGCCTGCGCCTGGCCATGACGAGAGGCCAGGGCGACGAGCCGGACCTCGACCTGCCGATCACCTCCGGCGAGCTCGTCATCGACGAGGCCAGCTATTCGGCGAAGTTCCGCGGGCAGCCCCTCGACCTGACCTACAAGGAGTTCGAGCTCATCAAGTACCTCGCCCAGCACCCCGGCCGCGTGTTCACGCGTGCCCAGCTGCTGCAGGAGGTCTGGGGCTACGACTACTACGGGGGCACGCGCACCGTCGACGTGCACGTGCGGCGGCTGCGCGCCAAGCTGGGCCCGGACCACGAGGCCCTCATCGGCACCGTCCGCAACGTCGGCTACCGCCTGGTTCCCGACCGAGCCGGCGCACCGACCACCGAGCCCGCCGGCACCTGAGGCGACGCGGGCACAGCGGGACGCGGCCCGCCCCCGGTCGGGGACGGGCCGCGTCGGCAGTTCGTGGATCGAGCAGTCGGCTCAGGAAACCACAGAGATACGCGTCGCCGGGGCGGGCGCGTAGTTGGCGTTCTGCGGCTGGGACAGGTAGTTCGCGAAGGCGTCGATGTCGAGCCCACCGAAGTACTTGCCGGTGCCGCCCTGGAAGGCCGGGAAGTTGTCGCCACCGTCGGAGAGGAAGTTGTTCGTCACGATGCGGTACGACGCGGCCTTGTCGACCGGCGTGCCGTTGATGGCCACCGTGCCGTCGACGACCTTCTGCGTGGCCTTGCTCCACGTGTAGGTGAAGCCCTTGTTGACCTGGAGCATCTTGGCGCCTGAACCGGAGTTGGCGCCCGTCCGCTGCTGGTTGAGCACGTCGTAGATCTGCTGGCCGGTGAGGTTCATCGACACGAGGTAGTTGTTGAACGGCTGGACGTTGAACGCCTCCTCGTAGGTCACCTGGCCCAGCGCCTCGCCGTACTTGGAGTCCTTGTAGGTGAGGTCGGTGCGGATGCCGCCCGGGTTCATGAACGCGACGACCGGCGTCTGGCCGCCCGTGACGACCGACGGGTCGGCCAGCTGGGCGTCGGCGATGAGGTCACCGAGCGGGGACTCACCCGCATCGCTCTGGGCACGGACGATGTCGGCCGAGATGCTGCCGATGACCTTGCTCGCGATCGCCTTGACGAGGTCCTTGTACTTGGCGATGAGGCTCGTCTGGGCCGGGTCCTTGGCCACCGTGCGCGTCACGAGGTTGTTGACGGAGTCGGCCTCGGTGGGACGGACGATGTCGGAGGTGCGACGGTCATAGGTGACCTCGGTGTCGTTGTAGAGACGACCGAAGGAGGACGCCGACGTGACCAGGCGCGGGACGCCGTTGGCGTCGGGGATGGCGCACACGTACGGCTGGTGGGTGTGGCCCGAGATGACCATGTCGATGGCCGGGTCGAGGTTCTTGACGATCGGGATGATCGGCGAGTCGGCCGACAGCGAGCCGCCGCCCTTGCAGGTGTAGTCGTAGGGCGTGTTGGCCGGCGGGGTGCCGCCCTGGTGCACGAGCACGACGATGGCATTGACGCCCTGCTTCTTCAGGACGGGGACCAGCGCGTTGGCGGTCTTGACCTCGTCGTTGAACTGCAGCCCGGCGACGCCGGAGGCCGTGACGATGGACGGCGTCTCCTTCAGCGTCATGCCGATGAAGCCGATCTTGGCCCCGTTGAAGTTCTTGACCCAGTAGGGCGGCAGGATCGTCTTGCCGGTGGCCTTCTCGACGACGTTGGCCGCGAGGTACTGGAACTTGGCGCCGGTGAAGGTGCCGTCGGGGCAGGAGTTCTGGTTGTTGGCGCCGTCGCCGTCGTCGATGCACCCGCCGTGCTGGAGGCGCTGGAGCTCCTTGTAGCCCTCGTCGAACTCGTGGTTGCCGACGGAGGTCGCCTCGAGGCCGAGGTCGTTGAGTGCCTCGACGGTCGGCTCGTCGTGGAACGCCGCGGACAGCAGCGGAGAGGCCCCGACCATGTCACCGGCGGCGACCGTGACGGTGTTGGGGTGGCCGACGCGGGCTTGCTTGAGGTGCGTGGCGAGGTACTCGACACCACCGACGGGGGTGGTGTCCGTCTTCGTCGGGCCGGTCTGCAGGCTGCCGCTCGAGCCGGACGGCGTCTCGAGGTTGCCGTGGAAGTCGTTGAACGACAGGATCTGGATCTTCAGCTGGGTCTTGCCCGGAGCCTTGCTCGTGTCGGGCCCCGCGGTCGGAGCCGCGAGGGCCGGTGCCGCAAGTGCCGCGGCGCAGATGCCTGCGACGGCGACGCCCGTGATGCGACGGGTGGTACGGGACATGGTCTTTCCCCTTGTCAGCGGTGTGGGTCGCGTGCCCGTGGGCACCCCGGGAGGCTAGTGCCCGGAGG
The DNA here is from genome assembly GCF_040702505.1 of Terrabacter sp. NPDC080008. Taxonomy (NCBI): domain Bacteria; kingdom Bacillati; phylum Actinomycetota; class Actinomycetes; order Micrococcales; family Intrasporangiaceae; genus Terrabacter; species Terrabacter sp. NPDC080008. Next base: position 1,177,317 of record NZ_JBFBLC010000001.1, on the reverse strand, counting down.
GTGCGCTTGGGGCATTGCTGAGTGACGGTGTTGTGAACTGCGGGCACACGGCGAGCGCCGGACCGACCCGCGGTCGTGTGAGCTGCGTGTGCAGGGCCCCCCGTGCCCTGGGACCGGACGATAGCGGCAGGGTGGGACAGCCCGCGAGGGATGGCGCGGCCGCTGTGGTGGAATCGCCGTATGCCGAGCCCGACGGTCGCCCTGCGCGACGCGACGACCCCGCTCACTGCCGACGAGGCCGCCGCCGTCCTGGCGCTGGCCGCCGACGCGGCCGCCGACGACGGGTCGCAGCCGCTGTCCGAGCAGTTCCGCCTCTCGGTGCAGGCCCGCGACGACTCGGGCGTGCAGCACCTGCTCGCCACCGGCACGGACGGGTCCCTGGCCGGCTACGCGCAGAGCCGGGCCGCGGCCGACGGCGCGGTGTCCGCCGAGCTCGTCGTGGCCCCCGGAGCCCGCCGCAGGGGCGTGGGCACGGCCCTCCTCGAACGCCTGCCGGACGGCATACGGCTGTGGAGCCACGCGAGCGGCGCGGCCGCCGACGTCGCCACCGCCTTCGCGGCTGCCAACGGGCTCGAGCCCGTGCGCTCCCTGCACGTGATGGGCCGCTCGCTGCGCTCCGGCCCGTCGTGGCCGGCGCCGACGCTCCCGCCTGCGTATGCCGTCCGCTCCTTCGAGCCGGGCCGTGACGAGGACGCGTGGCTGGCCCTCAACGCCGCCGCGTTCGCCTCCCATCCCGAGCAGGGGTCGTGGACGCGCGCCGACCTCGACCTGCGCACGGCGGAGCCCTGGTGGGATCCCGCGGGCCTGATCCTCGTCGTGGACGCGGAGAACCCCGACGTCCTCGCCGCCTCGCACTGGACCAAGGTCGATCCGCCCGAGGGTCGAGTGGGCGAGGTCTACGTCGTCGCGGTCTCCCCCGACCGCCAGGGGCAGGGCCTCGGACGTGCCGTCACCGTGCTGGGCCTCGACCACCTGCGCTCGCTCGGTCTCGACCGCGTGGAGCTCTACGTCGACGAGGACAACGTCGCCGCGGTCCGCACCTACACGGCGCTCGGCTTCGAGGACGTCGAGGTGCACCGCCAGTTCGCCCGCTGATCAGGCGCGGCCGGCGCGGCAGGCAGCCACGGTGGCCGTCCGCGCCTCGACCGGCGTGGGGAGCGCTGCCGCGGCAGAATTCAGAGCATCATGACGAACGGCCGTCGACTCCTTCCGGCCCGTGCGGACCACCCAGGCCCGGCAGGAGTCGGGACGACGTCACCCCCGCGTCACCCTTCGGTGCCACGATGGCTGCATGAGCACTGGCAGCCTCACCAGCACTGAACTCCACGAGACCGCGGACACCTCCACTGCGACCGGCGACACCGCCGCCGAGGAGCCGACCAGCGACGCGGCCGAGGTGAGCTCCTTCACTGCCACGGTGCCGACCCGGCGCGTGCCCCCGCGCGCCCCGAACGGCCGCTTCGTGGTGCCGGGTGCGAGGGCCGAGGAGGAGGACGACCTGCCGGCCGACCGCTACCTCGAGCGGGAGATGTCGTGGCTGCAGTTCAACGAGCGCGTGCTCCAGCTCGCGATGGACCCGGCGGTCCCGCTCCTCGAGCGCACCCGCTTCCTGGCGATCTTCGCCAACAACCTCGACGAGTACTTCATGGTGCGCGTGGCCGGTCTCAAGCGCCGCATCGCAACGGGTCTCGCGGTGCGCACCGCGGCCGGGCTCGAGCCGCGCGAGCTCATCGAGCGCATCGCCCGGGTCGCGCACGAGCTCATGCAGCAGCACGCGTCGGTGTTCCAGCACGAGGTCCGTCCGGCGCTCGACGACGAGGGCATCACCATCGTGCGCTGGGACGACCTCGACGAGGACGACCGCGAGCCGCTGCACTACTTCTTCGCCGATCGGGTCTTCCCGGTGCTGACCCCCCTCGCGGTCGACCCGGCCCACCCGTTCCCCTACATCTCCGGCCTCTCGCTCAACCTCGCCGTGCTGCTCCAGAACCCCAAGACCGGCAGCGAGCACTTCGCGCGCGTCAAGGTGCCGCCGAGCCTGCCGCGCTTCATCCTCGTCGAGGAGGACGTCGACTCCGAGGTCGAGCGCAAGCGCTTCGTGCCGCTCGAGGACGTCATCGCCAGCCACCTCGACCAGCTCTTCCCCGGCATGCTCGTCCAGGAGCACTTCAGCTTCCGCGTCACCCGCAACGAGGACCTCGAGGTCGAGGAGGACGACGCCGAGAACCTCCTGACGGCCCTCGAGAAGGAGCTGACCCGCCGCCGGTTCGGTCCTCCGATCCGCCTGGAGGTCGAGGACGACATCGACCCGAAGGTCCTGGACATGCTCGCCCGGGAGCTGCAGATCAGCGACCGCGAGATCTACATGCTGCCCACGCCGCTCGACCTGCGCGGACTCTTCACCATCGCCGACACCGACCGCTCGGACCTCGAGTTCCCCAAGTTCTTCCCACGGACCCACCCCGACTTCGCGCCCACCGAGAGCGCCAAGGCCATCGACCTGCTCGCCGCGGTGCGCCAGAAGGACGTGCTGGTCCAGCACCCCTACAACTCCTTCTCCACCTCGGTGCAGGCCTTCATCGAGCAGGCCGCCGGCGACCCCAAGGTCCTCGCGATCAAGCAGACGCTCTACCGGACGTCCGGCGACTCGCCCATCATCGACGCGCTCATCGACGCGGCCGAGGCGGGCAAGCAGGTGCTGGCCGTCGTCGAGATCAAGGCCCGCTTCGACGAGGTCAACAACATCTCGTGGGCCCGCAAGCTGGAGGAGGCGGGCGTCCACGTCGTCTACGGCGTGGTCGGCCTCAAGACGCACGCCAAGCTGTGTCTCGTGGTCCGCCAGGAGCCCGAGGGACTCGTGCGCTACTGCCACATCGGCACCGGCAACTACAACCCCAAGACGGCGCGCGTCTACGAGGACTTCGGCCTCTTCACCACCGACCCGCAGGTCGGCGAGGACCTCTCACGGCTGTTCAACCTCCTCTCGGGCTTCGCGCCGCGCAGCAAGTTCAAGCGGCTGCTCGTCGCCCCGCGCACGGTCCGCTCCGGCCTGATCGACCTGATCGACGACGAGGTCGACCTGCACGAGGCCCGCCGCGAGGGCGCGGCCCCCGGTCGCATCGTCATCAAGGCCAACGCCATCGTCGACGAGGCCCTCATCGACGCCCTCTACCGGGCGAGCATCGCCGGCGTGCACGTCGACATCTGGGTCCGCGGCATCTGCGCGCTGCGACCGGGCGTGGAGGGGCTCTCCGAGAACATCCGCGTGCGGTCGGTCCTCGGCCGGTTCCTGGAGCACTCCCGGGTCTTCTGGTTCGACCACGGCGGCGACCCGCAGGTCTACATCGGCAGCGCCGACATGATGCACCGCAACCTCGACCGCCGCGTCGAGGCCCTCGTGCGCATCACCGACCCGGGCCACATCGCAGAGCTGCGCGACCTCATCGACCTCGCCTTCGCCGACACGACCTCGCGCTGGGACCTCGGCTCCGACGGACGCTGGGTGCGCCACCACCTCTCCGAGGCCGGGGAGCCACTCGAGGACCTCCAGGAAGTCCTGATCGAGCGCCACGACAAGCGCCGCCGCAAGGCGAGGCGCCGCTGACGGCATACGGCACGGGGACCTCACGCACACCGCACGCGACGGCATACCGGCAGAAGAGGCCACGCTGTGACCGCGAGCGCGCCGCTGGGGCACGCATCGGGCAGACTGGCGCTCGTGGCCTCCGTGATCCCCGCCGCCGGGACCCTCCCCTGGAGGCGCCGCGACGGGATCCTCGAGGTGGCGCTCGTGCACCGGCCCAAGTACGACGACTGGTCCTGGGCCAAGGGCAAGCTCGACCCCGGCGAGCACGCGTGCGTGGCCGCCGTCCGCGAGACCCTGGAGGAGACCGGCCTGGTCGTGCGGCTCGGCGTGCCCCTGCCCTCGGCCGAGTACCCCGTCCTCGACTCGACCGGCGGTCCGGCCACGAAGCAGGTCCACTACTGGGCCGCCGAGGTCATCGGGGGCCACGGTCGGCTCGAGCACGAGATCGACGAGGTCGCGTGGGTCGACGTCCGCACGGCCCACGACCGCCTCGACTACGCCCGCGACCGCGAGCAGCTGCTCGCCCTCGTACGCGCCGACCGCGCCCGCGAGCTCGGCTCGTGGCCGCTCGCGCTCGTCAGGCACGCCAAGGCCGTACCGCGCAGCGCCTGGCACGGCGACGACCGTGAGCGGCCCCTCGACGCCGTGGGCCGGGCCCAGGCCGGCGGCGTGACCGCCGTGCTCGGCGCCTACGACGTGACGCGCATCGTCTCCTCCTCGTCCGCCCGGTGCATCTCGACGGTCGAGCCGTATGCCGCCGCGCGCGGGCTGCGCGTGCGCACCCGGAACTCCCTGTCCGAGGAGGGCTTCTCCGAGAGCAGCGACGGCGCCGCGCGGCAGCTGCGACGCCTGCTCGACCGCGGTGAGCCGGCGGCCCTGTGCGGTCACGGGCCGGTGCTGCCGACCCTGCTCGGCCTGCTGCACCGCCGGGTCGAGGCCTCCTCCGAGCGCGACCAGGTGGCCGAGCGGCTGCGCACCGCTGCCGGCGAGTCCATGCACAAGGGGGAGGTGCTCGTGTGCCACGTCGTCGGCCGCGGCGAGGGCGCCCGCGTGGTCGAGGTCGAGCGCATCGACACCTGAGCCCCGGCGGCTCCTGCAGGGCCTCTTCCCGCCGTCCGAACCCTTCATCGTCGGACGCGCGGCAGCGGTGCGCATCCCGAGCCGGCACCCGGCTCCAAGACGTCGTCCCTCGTTCACCTGGCGTTCACCGCACGTGGGCGGCTCGTCACCCTGCGCACCTATCTTCGCGGTGGATGAACGTCCAGCACCGTCGTCCGGAGTGACCGGCCGACCACCAGGAACACCCCATGAGAGGGATCACACTCGTGTCTGTTTCGCGTATCAGCGCTCTCGGCGCCATCGCCCTGTCCGGCGCTCTTGCGCTCTCGGCCTGCGCGTCGGAGAACAACGGCGCCGCACCCGCTGCGGGCTCCACCGGTGCCTCGGGTTCCACCGCGGCCGGCGACTGCTTCTCCGGCGACCTCAAGGCGGAGGGCTCCTCGGCCCAGAAGAACGCCATCGACGAGGCGATCAAGGCCTACCAGAGCGCCTGCGCCGACGCCAACATCGACTACCAGCCCACCGGTTCGGGCGCGGGCATCAAGCAGTTCATCGCCAAGCAGGTCGACTTCGCCGGTTCCGACTCGGCCCTCAAGACCACGCCCAAGGACGGCAAGGTCGAGGCCGACGACGCCAAGGCCGCATGCGGCTCCGAGGCCTGGGACATCCCCATGGTGACCGGCCCCATCGCGGTCGCCTACAACGTCAAGGGCGTCGACAAGCTCGTGCTCAACGCCGACGTCACCGCGAAGATCTTCGACGGCAAGATCACCACCTGGAACGACCCGGCGATCGCCGCCCTCAACAAGGGCGTCACGCTGCCCTCGACCCCGATCAAGGTCTACTTCCGCTCCGACGAGTCCGGCACGACCGAGAACTTCACGAAGTACCTCAAGGCCGCCGCTCCCAGCGCCTGGTCCTACGACCCGGGCAAGAAGTGGACCGGCAAGGGCGAGGGCAAGGAGAAGTCCGCGGGTGTCGCGACGGCCGTCAAGGGCCAGGACGGCGGCATCACCTACGTCGAGCTGTCCTACGCGCAGCAGAACCAGCTGCCGATGGCGCAGATCGACACCGGCTCCGGCCCGGTGGAGCTCACCGCCGAGTCGGTCGGCAAGACGATCGCCACGGCCAAGCAGACCGGCACCGGCAACGACCTCGCCCTCAAGATCGACTACGCCACCAAGGAGCCCGGGGCCTACCCGATCGTCCTGGTGACCTACGAGATCGTCTGCTCGAAGTACGCCGACGCCGAGACGGGCAAGAAGGTCAAGAGCTTCCTCAAGACGTTCGCCTCCGACGCCGTGCAGAAGCAGCTCGAGTCCAAGGGCTACGCGCCGCTGCCCGCCGAGGTCGCCACCAAGGTCCAGACCGCCGTGGGCGCGATCTCCTGAGTACTCCCCTGACGTCGCCGGTGCGCACCGGCGAGGTCGACCGCCCAGGGGCGGGCGCCGAGACCGGTGTCCGCCCCTGTGGCAGTACCACGCAAGCGAAGGAAGAGGCCTCCACGTGACAACAGTGACGGGCGTGTCCACGGCGGACCAGACCCCAGGCCCGGACGGGCAGCCGCCCCTGCAGGCGGACACGGCATCCACGGGACGCTTCGGCGACCGCATCTTCGGCGGAGCCTCCACCGCCTCGGGCATCCTCGTCATCGCACTGGTGACCCTCATCGCCCTGTTCCTCGTGGTGCAGGCGGTGCCGGCCCTGCTCAACAACTCGGAGAACTTCTTCACCAGCCGGGTGTGGGCGCCCGGCGGGGACAAGCCCGCCTTCGGCATCCTCGAGTTCCTCTGGACGACGGTGGCCTCCTCGACCATCGCGATGGTCATCTCCGTCCCCGTGGGGGTCGCCGTGGCCCTCTTCCTCACGCAGTACGCCCCCTCGTGGATGCGCGGACCCGCAGCCGCCCTCGTGGACCTGCTCGCCGCGGTGCCCTCCATCGTCTACGGCCTGTGGGGCCTGATCGCCTTCGCCCCGGTCTTCAAGCCGGTGCAGGGCTGGATCCAGGACACCCTCGGCTGGTTCCCGCTCTTCGCCCGGACCGGCATCAGCGGCGGCACCATCTTCTTCATCGGCATCGTCCTCGCGATCATGGTGCTGCCGATCGTCACGGCCCTCTCCCGGGAGGTCTTCGACCAGACGCCCGCGGCCCACAAGGAGGGCGCGCTGGCTCTCGGTGCCACGCAGTGGGAGATGATCCGCACCGCCGTGCTGCCCTTCGGGCGCCCCGGCGTCATCTCGGCGTCGATGCTCGCACTCGGCCGCGCCCTCGGCGAGACCATCGCGGTCACCTTCCTCGTGTCGGCGCTCTCGGACGGCAGCCCCTGGACCTGGTCGCTCTTCAACGGCGGCGAGACCTTCGCCTCGAAGATCGCCAACAACGCCGCCGAGTTCAGCAACCCGACCAAGACCGGCGCGTACATCGCGGCCGGCCTCGTCCTGTTCGTGCTGACCTTCGTCGTCAACAGCATCGCCCGCGTCGTCATCGAGCGCAGGAAGGCCTTCACCGAATGACCGCCGCCATCGACCGCCGCATGCCCGACGACCGGCCGCCCGGGGAGCGGTCCGGGCGCACCGTCGCGTCCGATGCCGACCGTCGCGGCTCCACCGCCGACGCCCCGACGCCCCCCGGTGGTGGCACGGGGCGTGACGCGCTCTCGGAGATGAGCCACCCGCATCGGGCCCGTGCCGTCAAGGACGCCGTCGCCAGGATCGTCATGTGGGGCGCCTTCGCGCTGGCCATGGTCCCGCTCGTCTGGATCCTCGGCACCGTGCTGGCCAAGGGCTTCCACATGCTCACGACGATGACGTGGTGGACGGGCAACCAGCGCAACATCAACTCGGACGACTTCGGCGGCGGCGCGCGCCACGCGATCGAGGGCACCCTGACGATGGTCGGGTTCACCGCCCTGATCGCGGTGCCGATCGGCATCCTGACCGCGGTCTACCTGGTCGAGTACGGCCGCGGGCCGCTCGCGCGCGCGATCAGCTTCACGGTCGACATCCTGTCGGGCGTCCCGTCGATCGTCGCCGCCCTGTTCATCTACGCCGTCTGGGTCACGACCTTCGGCCTGGGCCGGTCCGGTTTCGCCGCCTCGCTCGCCCTCGTGCTGCTCATGATCCCCGTGGTCGTGCGCTCCACGGAGGAGATGCTCAAGCTCGTGCCCAACGAGCTGCGGGAGGCTGCGTACGCGCTCGGCGTGCCCAAGTGGGTCACCGTCGTCAAGGTCGTGCTGCGCACGGCGTTCTCCGGCATCGTCACCGGCGTCCTGCTCGGCATCGCCCGCGTCATGGGTGAGACGGCGCCGCTGCTGATCCTCGCGCCCTACACGAAGAACTTCCAGCGGGACCTGTTCAACGGCAACTTCCCGACGCTGCCCATGATGATCAACCAGGACCGCGGCGACTTCGCGCTCGCGACCGCCGCCGAGCGCATGTGGGGCGCCGCCCTGACCCTGATCATCCTCGTCCTGCTGCTCAACGTCATCGGCCGCGTCATCGCCCATTTCGGCTCGGTCAAGAAGTAAGAAAGCGAACCTGACATGGCAAAGCGAATCGACGTCACCGACCTCAACGTCTACTACGGCGCCTTCAAGGCCGTCGAGGGCGTCTCGATGACGGTCGAGCCCCGGTCCGTGACGGCCTTCATCGGCCCGTCCGGCTGCGGCAAGTCGACCTTCCTGCGCACCCTCAACCGGATGCACGAGGTGATCCCCGGCGGCCGGGTCGAGGGCAAGGTCATGCTCGACGACCAGGACCTCTACGCGAGCACGATGGACCCGGTCACCGTGCGGCGCACGGTGGGGATGGTCTTCCAGCGCCCCAACCCCTTCCCCACCATGTCGATCTACGACAACGTGGCGGCCGGCCTGCGCCTCAACGGGGTGAAGAACAAGAAGACCCTCGACGGGATCGTCGAGAGCTCCCTCAAGGGCGCGAACCTGTGGAACGAGGTCAAGGACCGCCTCGCCAAGCCCGGCGCCGGGCTCTCCGGCGGCCAGCAGCAGCGCCTGTGCATCGCCCGGGCCATCGCGGTGCAGCCCCAGGTGCTGCTCATGGACGAGCCCTGCTCGGCGCTCGACCCGATCTCGACCCTGGCCGTCGAGGACCTCATCAACGAGCTGAAGAGCAAGTACACCATCGTCATCGTGACGCACAACATGCAGCAGGCGGCCCGCGTCTCCGACCGCACCGCCTTCTTCAACCTGAAGGCGACCGGTGAGCCCGGCCGGCTCGTCGAGATCGACGACACGACGCGGATCTTCAACAACCCGAGCGAGCAGGCCACCGAGGACTACATCTCGGGTCGCTTCGGCTGAGCACCCCGCTCACGGCATACGGAAAGTGCCCACCCGACCGTCGTGGTCAGGTGGGCACTTTCCGTATGCCGTGTGGCCCGCTCAGCGGAAGACAGCGGTGAGGTACCAGGTGAGCACCGCGACGAGGCCGGCACCGGGGAAGGTGAGGAACCACGCGCCGACGATGTTGCTGGCGACGCTCCACCGGACGGCCGAGAGGCGCTTGGTGGCGCCGACGCCCATGATCGAGGCCGTGATGGTGTGCGTCGTCGAGATCGGCGCCCCGAAGGCCAGGCCGGCCACGTAGAGGATGGCCGCCGCGGTCGTCTCGGAGGCGAAGCCCTGCGGCGGCGTGAGGTCGATGATGCGCCGGCCGAGCGTGCGCATCACGCGCCACCCTCCGGCATACGTCCCCAGCGAGATGACGAGCGCCGAGAGCACGAGGACCCAGATGGGGACGACGTTGCTGTTGTGGTGGCCCGAGATGTTGAGGGCCAGCACGACGACGCCTGCGGTCTTGGCCGCGTCCTGCAGTCCGTGGCCGAAGGCCATCGCGGCCGCCGACGCCGTCTGCGAGAGGCGGAAGCCACGCGTGACGCGGCCGGGGTTGGAGCGGCGGAATATCCAGAAGAGCGCTGCCATCACGAGGTAGCCGACGATGAGGCCGACGACGGGCGAGACGACCATCGGGATGACGACCTTGGACCAGACCACGCTCCAGTGAACGGCGACGCCGGCCACCAGCGCGGCGCCACAGAGGCCACCGATGAGAGCGTGCGACGAGGAGGACGGCAGGCCGAACCACCAGGTGAGCAGGTTCCAGGCGATGGCGCCGACGAGTGCGGCGACGACGAGCCACATGCCGTTGACGCCCTCGGGCTGCGCGATGATGCCGGACCCGATCGTCTGGGCCACCTTGGTGCCGAAGAAGGCGCCGAAGAGGTTGGCAACGGCGGCCATCCCGAGCGCGACCCGGGGCGTGAGCGCCCGGGTGGAGACGGACGTGGCGATCGCGTTGGCCGCGTCGTGGAAGCCGTTGGTGTAGTTGAAGACCATGGCCAGCGCGATGACCGCACCGACCGCGAGGACGGGGATGGTGGTGTCCATCGGCGGGTCAGGACTCCTTGACCGCGATGCCCTCGACGGCGTGAGCCACCTTCTCGAACGCGTCGGCGGCGTTCTCGAAGCCGTCGACGATGGCCTTGACCTTGATCACGGTGACCGGGTCGACCGCGTTGTTGAAGAGGCTGGCGACCATCTTGCGGTGGAGCGAGTCGGCCTGGTTCTCGAGCCGGTTGATCTCGATCCAGTAGCTCTTGAGATCCTTCATCGACTGCAGCCGCGGCATGGCCTCTGCGGTGACCTCGGCCATCCGGGCGAGGATCTCGAACTGCTCGGCCAGACCCTCGGGGATCTCGCCCATCCGGTAGAGCACGATGAGGTCGGCGGTCTCCTCGATGTAGTCCATGCAGTCGTCGAGGGAGGCCGCGAGGTTGTGGATGTCCTCACGGTCGAACGGGGTGATGAACGAGCTGTTGACCTTGTTGATGAGCTCGTGCGTCGCGTCGTCGGCAGCGTGCTCGAGGTCCTTGAGCCGGTCGGCCACCACCTGCCGCTGCCCGGGCTCGACCTCGAGGAAGCGGGTCAGCTCCCGGGTGGCCTCGACGAGCAGCTGTGCGGAGGAGGTGAAGAGGGTGAAAAAGCTGGTGTCCTGGGGTGTCAGGCGAAAACCCACGGGGGTGCTCCGGTCGATTCGAGGGCTGGTCCGGGGAAGATGCTACGGCTTCGTCGTCATTCGGGCGCAACCGACCATCTACCCCCCGGCCACCTGTTACCCACGAGAAGGCGCCCGACTCGGGGCGACGGTCAGGCAGGGATCTCGGTCACGGAGCCCTCGCCGGCCGTGGACAGGTCCGGACGGTCCCTGTCGATCCCGAGCAGCTCGTCCACCTCGTCAGCGGTGAAGTGGCGCGTGCTGGAGGAAGCTGCGACGACGAGGTCGCTCACGAGCTCGATCTCATCGGCGAGCTGGACGTCGAGCAGGTCGCCGGACCGCTCCTCCTCGGGGCTCATGGGACCAACCTAGGGCTCCGGCGGGCCCGATGGTGAACGTTGTGCACAATCGGTTCGTGGCTGTGACGCGCCGGGCCGCCCGGCATGATGGGAGCATGACGAGCGACACCGCACCGGCTTCCGCCGCCGCGTGGATCCCGGAGGACGGCTGGTCCGTCGAGCGGCGTGGCAGCTTCGTCGTGGGCCGCTGCGCAGCGTGCGGCTTCACGACGTCGGCGAGGCGCGCGCGGTACTCGGTCGAGACCGACATGCGGGCGCACGCCTCGGACTGCGCCGACCGCGAGGACATGCCGATCGCCCGGACGCCGGGCGCTTAGCCGACGGCAGGTAGCCGGCCGCGGAGCTGCCGCCGGTCGGGCGGCTGGAGAGGCCGGCTGACGGGCGCGCCCGCACGGTTGCGCGGCTGCCAGGCTGACGGACGTAGGAGCGTCGGGCCGGGAGCGCCTCTCGGCACAGGGCCGCTCGTAGCGGCTGAATTTGGGACCCGGGGCTACCGCGACCCGACGCCCGTCAAGGATAAAGCCGTCGCGGGCGATCACCAAAGACCGCTGGACACCCCCGCGGATCGGGCGCTCGGGGAGCAGGCGCACCGCTGCGCGGATCACTCGCCGATCACACGGGCTCAGTCGAGCGCGTCGCTGCGCCACAGCCGCGCGCACACCATGAGGTCCTCGGCCATGCCGAGGAGGTTGGCCGCCGCCTCCGCGGAGGCGTCGCCGACGGAGATGTCGGCCCGACCTGCGGAGACCACTCGGCAGAAGGCCGCTGCCCTCTCGAGCGCGACCGCCAGGTCCCCCTCGAACACGCCGCGCAGCACCTCGTCGATCACGCGCCCCATCTCCTGGGGACCGGGTGGCTCGGCGGCTCCGGCCACCGCGTGGTTGGGGCCGGTGAACCGGATGCCCGCGGCGTACTGCCGGCTCGCGTCCTCGGGTGCCCGCTGCACCCACTCGCGCAGCACGTAGAGGCGCCAGAGCGCACCCGGCAGCGACCGGGCCGGCCGCTGCGACCACAGCTCGGCCAGCGTCGAGAGGCCGATGTCGTCGACGATGGCCACGAGCTTGCCGGTGACGGCCGGGTCCGCGGCGGCGCGACCGGCGTGCACGAGAGCGAGAGCCGTCTCGTGCGCGACGTAGATCTGCTCGGTCGGGTCGTAGGCCGGACCGTGCGCCTCGAGCTCCGACTCGCTGAAGAAGGCGGGTCGCCGGTGGCCTCGATGGTCGCTCTCGCTCATCCCAGCAGGCTAGACCCCGGGTGCGACACGCCCGCGGAAGTCAGCCGACGAGGACCACGTGGAGGCGGCGCGGGCCGTGCACCCCCTCGACGCGGCTCAGCTCGATGTCGCTCGTCGCCGAGGGCCCGCTGATCCACGTCGTCGGCCGGTCCGGGTCCAGCCGGCGGATCGCGGCCGGCACGTCGTCGACCACCTGGTCGAAGCGGACGACGCAGACATGCAGGTCCGGGACGAGGGTCAAGGCACGGCGGCCCTCCCCCGGTCCGTGCGACAGGACGATGGTCCCGGTCGTCGCGATGCCCACGGTCGCCGTCGTGACCACGGCCGCCACCCGGTCCAGCTCGGTCGCGGTGAGGTCCTCGTCGCGAAGGGCGCCCGGGACGGCATACGGCAGCCCCTCGGGCACCACGACCGAGCCCGCTCCGCGCAGCGCGGTCGCAACGGCCATGTCCACCTCGTCGGCCCGGCAGCGCACGACGGTGGCGCGGTAGTCGGCGACCCGCTCGGCGAACAGGTCGACGTCGCCGGGACGATCGGGGCGGTCGAGCGGCGGCACGTCGACGGGGCGCCGTGCCGCCGCGACCGCCTCGCGCACGGCGGAGAGGATCTCGTCGCGCGCACTCATCGCGTGCCCCCTGACGTGCGCCTCCACCAGGCCCGGAAGGACTCCGCCGGCGGTGCCGGCAGGTCGCGGGCGTCGGTCCACGCGGCGCCGGGACCGGGCAGCCGCCCGAGGAGCCGGCGGCCACCGGCCCGGCGCCCCCGTCCGGTCAGGCCCGCAACCGCCTCCCCGGCTCGCCCGACGAGGCCCGACACCCGCTCGGCGGCGCCGAGCCGGGCTCCCGAGCCGAAGGCCGCGGCCGCCGCGCGCATGGCGAGGGCCTCCGCCGAGGGGACTCCCGCCCGGTGGGCGTCGACGACCTGGGCACGCAGGTCGACGAGCACGCTGGGGATGTCGATGCGGACCGGGCAGGCCTCGAAGCATGCTCCGCACAGGGAGGAGGCGTAGGGCAGCGAGTCGGTCCGCTCGTCGTGGCCGACGCCGCGCAGCAGCGGGTTGAGGATGGCGCCGATCGGCCCGGGATAGACGGAGCCGTATGCGTGCCCGCCCGTTCGCTCGTAGACGGGGCACACGTTGAGGCAGGCGGAGCAGCGGATGCAGCGCAGGGCCTGTCGGCCGACCTCGTCGGCGAGCGCACGGCTGCGGCCGTTGTCGAGGAGCACGACGTGCACCTCCTGCGGTCCGTCGCCGGGCGTGACGCCCGACCACGTCGACGTGTAGGGGTTCATCCGCTCCCCCGTCGAGGACCGCGGCAGCAGGGTGAGGAAGACGTCGAGGTCGTCCCAGGTCGGCACGACCTTCTCGATGCCGACGACCGAGACGAGGACCCCGGGCAGGGTCAGGCACATCCGTCCGTTGCCCTCGGACTCGACCACGACGAGCGTGCCGGAGTCCGCGACGGCGAAGTTGGCGCCGCTGACCCCGACCTTGGCGCGGAGGAACTTCTCGCGCAGGTGCAGCCGGGCCGCCTCGGCGAGCCGGGCGGGCTCGTCGGTCAGGTCGGCCGGCGCCGGACGGCCGACGCGCGCCATCTCCCGCTCGAAGATCGCGCGGATCTCGGCGCGGTTGCGGTGGATGGCCGGGACGAGAATGTGACTCGGCAGGTCGTCGCCGAGCTGGACGATCAGCTCGGCCAGGTCGGTCTCCCACGCCGAGATGCCTTGTGCCGCAAGGTGCTCGTTGAGCTCGACCTCCTGCGTGGCCATCGACTTGACCTTCACCACCTCGTCGACGCCGTGGGCGCGTGCCACCTGCGCCACGACGGCCGACGCCTCCTCGGCAGTACGCGCCCAGTGCACGACCGCTCCCCGCGCCGTCAGCGACTCCTCGAGCCGCACGAGGTGCTCGTCGAGATGCAGGAGCACGTCGTCCTTGATGGCGGCAGCCCTGAGCCGCAGGGCTTCCCAGTCGTCGACCTCCGCCACGACGGCCGCCCGCTTGGCCCGGATCGTCGTCGTGGCGCGGGCGAGGTTGCTGCGCAGCTGGCTGTCGGCGAGGGCGGCGCGAGCGGCGGTGGGGAACGGCGGCATACCGACGAACGTGCGACTCATCAGGGGACCTCCGTCTGGGCCGGGCCTTCGGTCGACGCGAGCACCTCGGCCAGGTGCATGACGCGGACACCCGCGCGCTGCCGGGAGAGCACGCCCCCGATGTGCATGAGGCAGGAGCTGTCGCCGGCCACGAGGACCTCGGCCCCCGACTCCCTGACGTGGCGGGCCTTGTCGGCCCCCATCGCGACCGACGTGTCGGCGTTCTTGACCGCGAAGGTGCCCCCGAAGCCGCAGCACTCCTCGGCGCGGGGCAGGTCGAGCAGCCGCAGGCCCCGGACCGCGCGCAGCAGCCGTTCGGGGCGGTCGCCGACACCGAGCATGCGCAGCGAGTGGCACGTCGGGTGGTAGGTGACCGAGTGCGGGAAGGAGGCGCCCACGTCCTCGACGCCGAGGACGTCGACGAGGAACTCCGACAGCTCGTAGACCTTGGGCGACACCTCGGCGACAGCGGCTGCCAGGCCCACGTCGCCGGAACGGCGCGCGACGATCGAGTGCTGGTGGCGCGCCGACCCGGCGCACGAGCCGGACGGCGTCACGATCGCGTCGTAGCCCTCGAAGGCCCGCACGAAGGTGCGGACCACCGGGACCGCCTGGTCGAGGTAGCCGGTGTTGACCATCGGCTGACCGCAACAGGTCTGTGCCGCAGGGAAGTCGACGTCGACGCCGAGCCGACGCAGCAGCCGCACCACGGCCTTGCCCGCCTCGGGGAACATCGCGTCGTTGAGGCAGGTCACCATCAAGGCCACACGCATGGCTTCACCCTCGCACAGACGAGAGCGGCGGTGGCCGATGCGGGGATGCGGGTCCGCACCGGTTCCGGGCGAGCTCTCCGTCGACATCCGGGGTGTCGAGGGCTTGTGCAATGTTGATGCTTTGTCTAGGGTTACGGATGTCGGTCAAGAAGGCGCCGCCACAGCACGTTTCTGGATGGAGCAGACATGACCGACTTCTCGCGCGGTCCCCGCAAGGACGCCCGCACCCGTGAGCTCATCTCGACCTTCCGCACCTCGGACTCCGAGACCGAGCGGTCGCAGGCGCTGGAGACGGCGACCCGGCTGCACATGCCACTCGCACGCTCCCTCGCCCACCGCTACGCCGGCAAGGGACTCGACCGCGAGGACCTCGAGCAGGTGGCTTTTCTCGCTCTGCTCAAGGCAATTCAGCGTTTCGACCTGAGCCAGACCACCGAGTTCGGTGCCTACGCGACGCCCACGATCACCGGTGAGCTGCGTCGCCACTTCCGTGACCACGGCTGGCTGGTGCGCCCGCCGCGCGGGCTGCAGGAGCGCCGTCAGCTCGTGACCGACGCCCGGACCCGCCTCGAGCAGACACTCGGCCACGAGCCGGACCAGAACGACCTCGCCGAGGCCCTCGGGCTCACCCTCGAGGAGGTCAAGGAGGCCCAGGTAGCCTCGACAAACCTTCGCCCTGCATCCCTCGACGCGACGACCACGGAGGGCGGCCGGCCGATCCTGGACCTCGTCGACGCCCGCGCCGAGCACCAGTCGGACCCCGGCCTCGACGACGACATCGTCGTCCGTACCGCCATCAAGCGGCTGCCTCCGCGCGACCAGGAGATCGTCGAGCTGCGCTTCGGCCACGACATGACTCAGGCCGAGATTGCCGAGGCCATGGGCCTGAGCGCCATGCAGGTCAGCCGGCTGCTGCGACGCATCCTTGCCGAGCTTCGCGAGCACCTGGAGTCGGCCGAGCTGCTGAGCGCCTGACGACCGTCGGTTCCTCGCGAACCTCGAGAGCCCGCACCGGCATTCGCCGGTGCGGGCTCTCACGCGTGTGCCCCTCCGGCGGTGCCCCGGCCTCCAGGGGCACCGCGCGAGCGGATCAGTGCTGGTAGGTGCCGTGCAGGACCGCGCGGGCCAGCGTCTTGAAGGCGAGGTTGAACGACACGACGGCGGGGGACGCCGACTCGTCCACCCCGAGCGTCGGCTCCGAGACGGCGTGGACGACGAAGAAGTAGCGGTGCGACATGTCACCCTCGGGCGGCGCCGCGCCCGTGAACCCCTGCTCGCCGGCGTCGTTGCGGACGTGGAAAGCCTTGCCGGGCAACGATCCCGAGGCGGCTCCGACGTCGAGCGAGGTGACATCGGCGGGCAGGTCGACCAGGACCCAGTGCCAGAAGCCGGAAGGTGTGGGGGCGTCAGGGTCGAAGCACGTCACGACATAGCTCTGCGTGCCTTCGGGAGCGCCGCTCCACGACAGCTGGGGCGAGGTGTTGCCACCGGCGGCCACCTGGTCGTCCTTGAGCGGCGCGCCGTCGGTGACGTCGTCGCTCGTCACCGTGAAGGACGGCACCGATGGGAGCAGCTCGTAGGGGTTGGGGGCAACGGGACGGTCGAGACTCATGCGGTCCTCCTGCAAAGTCGTGGATGTCTCGGACCATACCCAGCAGGACCAGGCGCCCGGACAGTGCAGCGCCTGCACCGCTGCCGCAGTGGCCGTGCGAATCACGGGCGCCGACCTCGTTAGGGTGGCAAGGCAACACAAGAGAAGAACAGACAGGGGTACGCGTTGCGCGAGGAGCAGGCGGCGAGCCGCATCGAGCCGGCGCAGCCAGGCACGTCGGTCGTGCGGCACGCACCGGCGCCGAGCCACTTCCCCATCTTCGTGGTGCGCGAGTGGGCGGCGCGCTACTACGAGCAGGACCGGCTGCGGCGCGAACTGGTGTGGTGGCGGACGCTCTGGCCCTTCGCTCTCGCCCTCGTGCTCGCGCTGGCCGCAGCCGCCGTGGCGCTCCGCTGGCGCCCGCAGGGACCTGACGGCACGTTCGGCGCGGCGGTGGTCCTCGGCGCCACCGCGACCGGCACGGCGGTCGGCGGCCTCCTGCGCCTTCGCGGCCTGCTCGTCCGTCGGGCGACGGCACGATCGCACCCGGCCACCGTCGACGAGCTGCCGCCGTCGGCCAGGGCAGCCGTGCTCGGCTCTCCCCGGCTGCGCTTCCGCCGCCCCGAGGACGGCGCGAGCTTCGCGGCGCTGCGCGACGAGGTCGCCGCCGCCGCGCCCGTGGGACAGTTCGCGGCTGCGGTCCTCGTCTGGGCCCTCGTCATGCAGGACACGGCGGAGGGCACGCTCGAGGACTGGGTGCGGGGCCGCCACCTCTGACCTGCGGGACGGGCACACCCGAATGCGGGGCAGCTCGGGCGTCCTGGCTCGGCGCGGTGTGCAGTGCCGCCGGCGGTTCAGGCTTCGCCGTGGCGCCGGATGCGGGTGGCAGTGCCGCTGACGAGTGCGGCGTCCTCGAGCAGCTGCACCGCTATCGTGCCGGGCCGGCCCAGCTCGACGCCCTGACGGATGACGATGCCGTCGCCGACCTCCAAGCGGCCATGGTGACGCAGGTAGCCGGCGAACGCTGCCGCAGCCGCACCGGTGGCGGGATCCTCAACGACGCCGCCCCACGGGAAAGGATTTCGGGCGCGCCACTGCCCCGGACCGGCCGGCGTGACCAGCTGGACCGTGATCCATCCGTGCTCACGGCTGAGCCTCTGGAGCGTCGGGAAGTCGTAGTCGAGGCGCTCGAGCCTGCGGAGGTCGCGGGCCACGAGGACCGGGTGACGGTTGCCACCCACGCCGATCGCCGGCGGGTAGCTCGGGTCGAGGTCGTCCTGGTGCCAGCGCAGCGCGTCGAGCAGGGCCTCCAGCAGCTCCCGCTCGAGCGGCAGGCAGCCCACGGCCGGACTGCGCAGGCTGCCGACGGTCCGCGCCCCCTCGCGGTGTCCGGTGACGGCGACCGGACCCACCCGGGTGCCGAGCGTGTAGCTGCCCTCGCCGACGGACTCGCACAGCGCGACGGCGGTCGCGATGGTGGCGTGCCCGCAGAAGTCGACCTCCCCTTCGGGGGCGAAGTAGCGGATCGGGATGACCGACCGCGCTGCCCGTCTGATCGGACCGGTGACGAAGGCGGTCTCGCTGTATCCCACTGCTGCTGCGAGCTGTTGCATGCGCCCTGCTGTGAGCCCCGCGGCATCGAGCACCACCCCGGCCGGGTTGCCGCCGTCGGCGTCGTCACCGAAGGCCGCGAAGCGCTCCGCCCTCGGGGCGTCGTCGTCCATGGCCGTCCTTTCTCCGTGGCCCGGGTCAGTGTGCCGTATGCGGGCGGGTGGAGAAGACCTCGAGCGGTCGGCCGTAGTACGCCTCGGACCGCCCGCGTGCGTGCAGGCCCAGGCGTCGACACATGGCCAGAGAGGCGTCATTGTCCGGACTGACCACCGCCAGCACCTCGTCGAGCCCCGCCGACAGTCCTCGCGCGATCGCGGCACGGGCTGCCTCGGTGGCGTAGCCGTTGCCCCAGTGGTCGGGGTGCAGGTGCCAGCCGACCTCGACCTCGCCACGCTCGGCACCGGGGATGGGGACGAGCAGCACGGTGCCGATCGGAGTCGCCGACCCGGTGAGCGTGATGCACCAGATCCCGTAGGTGGCCTCCGGCGCTCCGCGCTCGGCCCACCGGCGACCGAGCTCCTCGGCCTCGTCGAGGCTCTCGAGGGCGCTCGGGGTGGCGCCGAGCCAGCGGGCGACCTCCCACCGACCGTAGATGTCGAAGATGGTGGCGGCGTCCTCGGGACCCCAGGCGCGGGCCGTCAGGCGTTCGGTGGTGAAGACGGTGGGGACGTCGGTGCCGGTCTCGGTGCCGGTCTCGGTGCTCCGTCGGGTCATGCCTGCTTCTCGATTCTCTCGGTGGGGGTCTGTGCGGCACCGTCGCGGTGACGCAGCGGGGACAGGAAGGTCCACAGCATCGTGGTGGTGGCTCCGACGGCGGCGATCCACAGGGCTGCGTGGAGTCCGAGTGTCGTGCCGAGCACGCCACCGGCCAGGGCTCCGAGCGGCTTGACGCCCTGGGTGAGGAAGGCACTGCACGAGCTGACCCGGCCCAGCAGCTCCGGGGCCACGGCTTTGAGGGTCAGCCCTGCTGCGGTCACGTCGAAGAGCATGACCGCGAACCCTCCGACGAGCTCTCCGGCGCCGATGACGCCGAGCTCCAGCAAGCGCGGCCCGGCGGCGAGGGGCAGCGCGAAGAGGGCGAAGGAGAACACGATGGTGGCGGCCACGATGGTGCGCCCCTCGCCCATGCGGACCGCGATGCGGGGTGCGGCGAGGGCACCGGCGAGGGCGCCGGCGCCGCCGATCATGGCGATCGCACCGATCAAGCCGGCCGACAGGCCGAGGGACCGGGTCGCGTAGGCGACGAACAGGGCCATGGTGAGCATGGCGAAGAGGTTGAGGTTGGCCGCGGAGCCGGCGATCGCCCGCAGCGGCGGGTTGCGCAGGACTGCACGGAGCCCCTCCCCCAGATCGGCCCGGAGGGACCGGTCCCTCGCCGTGTGGCAGTCGGCGTGGCTCTCGACACAACGCTCGGGGCGGCGCAGGGACCGGATGCAGGCGGCGGAGACCAGGAAGGAGGCCGCGTCGAGGAGGATGGCCACCGGCGCCGACACGGCCTGGACCAGCACGCCGCCGAGCCCCGGGCCGGCCAGCATCGCCGCGGAGTCGGAGGAACGCAGGTGCCCGCTGGCTCGCGTGAGGTGCGCGCGAGCGACGACCTGGGGCAGGTGCGACTGGTATGCCGGCCGGAACAGCACGCGGGCGGTGCCGACCGCGAGCTCGACGACCACCAGCTGGGTGACGGTGAGCCTGCCGATCCACCACGCCACCGGGATGCTGAGCAGCGCCACGGTCGAGGCGAGGTCGGTGACGACGAGGAGCGGGCGGCGGCGAGGGAGGCGGTCCACCCAGACGCCGGCGAGCAGCCCGATGGCCAGGTTGGGCACCGTCGCGGCCGCCGTCAGGATGCCCATCTGCAGGGCGGAGGCGCCGAGGAGCACCGCTGCCGTGACGGGGAGCGCCAGGACCGTGACCTCGCTGCCGAGGGAAGAGACCGAGTAGCCCAGCCAGAGCCTGCGGAAGTCGTGCTCACGGGCAGGGCCGGCCGCACCACCGAAGTGAGCGAAAGACGTCGGCGTCATAGATGTGAAGGTATTGCTTCACATCTGATTTTGTAAAGCGTTTCTTTCGAATATGCTCGGTGGCATGCCCGAGCCCCGTCATGCCCCCGGTCCAGAGGCCGGAGCCGCCGTCGTGTCCGACCCGCGGGCCCTGCGCGCCCTCGCCCACGCCGGTCGGGCCAAGATCCTCGAACGGCTGACCGTCTACGGCCCGGCCACCGCGACGGAGTGCGCCGAGGCGGTCGGGCTGTCACCGAGTGCCTGCAGCTACCACCTGCGGCTGCTCCAGCGCTATGGCTTCGTCGCGGAAGCTCACGACGAGGAGCGGACCGACGGCCGGGAGAGGCTGTGGAAGGCCGTCGTCACCGCGTGGCGGTCGGAGGCCTCCGCCGACACCGATCCGCAGACGATGCAGAGCATCGACATGGCGCTGGCTCGCGTGCTGCTGGCCGGCTCGGACGAGCGGGTGCTGGCGTGGGTGGACCAGTCGGCGCACGACGGCCCCGAGTGGCACGACGCGTACCTCATTTCCAACGGAACCCTCGCGGCGAGCGCGGAGGAGCTGAAGACGCTGCAGGACCGGATCCAGGAGCTAATGCGCCCCTACCGCCTCAATGACCGCAGGCCTCAGGACCTGCCCACCGGGACGCGCCTGGTCCACGCCGCCGTGCGACTCACTCCCCTGCCGGATCCGGAGCCGCGCTCGTCGGGCGAGTAGACGCCCGCCCCAGCGCACCGGGCACCGGGCACCGGGCACCGGGCACCGGGCACCGGGCACCGGTCAGGGCAGCGCAGGCAGCGGCAGCCCGGGGATGCCCCGGACCGACTTCCGGATCGGTGGCACGCCGTTCAGCACCCGCTGAATGTTGCGCCAGCCTTCGGCGCCTTCGTCGAGGACCCCGCTGTGGGCCTCGCCTCCGTTCAGCAGGCGGCCGTCGGCGCCCCGGTCACCGGTCAGCTCCTGGATGCCGGACAGGTCGCCGGGGTCGGCGCCGTGGCCGTAGTCCTTGAGGACGTCCTTCACCTCGCCCGGGACGAGCTCGCCCCACAGGCCCTCGGTCGGCACCTGGCTGCCCTGGGCGAACCGAATCGGGTCGGTGGCTGCGGTGATCGTGTAGCGGCGCACGTCGCAGCGGCCGGGACGCAGGTCGGCGATGTCGCGCACGTCGTGGCCGGCGCCGGCGGACTCGACGTGCATGACGTTGTCGGCGTCGAGGCCGTACTGCTCGCTGGTGCCGACCACGGCACCGCCGTAGGAGTGCCCGATGACCGTGACGGCCGGGCCCATGAGGGTCCGGCCCTCGGTGTGCACCTCAGTGAGACCCGCGGCGGAGTGGTCGATCTCCTGGCGCAGGTCATGGCTGAACGCCGCCAGCTTCGGAGCGAGCCGGTCGGCGTAGTCGCGGAACGGGGCGTCCCGGATCACGCTGTCGGGCAGGTCGCCGCCCATCCAGGTCACCATGGCGACCTTGCCGTCGGAGGCGTCGACCCATGAGCGGGATCGCCGAGCATTCGCCTCGTGCCCTCCGAGCTCCGCGGTGGTGCCCGGGACGAAGACCCCGACTCCCACCGTGGCCGGGGTCAGCGTGCCGTGCAACTCCACGAGCGACCCGT
The DNA here is from genome assembly GCF_040702505.1 of Terrabacter sp. NPDC080008. Taxonomy (NCBI): domain Bacteria; kingdom Bacillati; phylum Actinomycetota; class Actinomycetes; order Micrococcales; family Intrasporangiaceae; genus Terrabacter; species Terrabacter sp. NPDC080008. Next base: position 1,155,387 of record NZ_JBFBLC010000001.1, on the reverse strand, counting down.
CTCCCGCGTTGTCGAACCAGAGGATCTGTCGCGAGGGGTCGGCCGCCAGGCTCCGCAGCTCCGCGAGGTGCGCACGATCCCGATCGATGTGACTTGCCGTGTAGAACCGTCTCGCCGAACCTCCCGGGCCGGTCTGAGCGTCCTGCCCGACCTCACCCTCATGCCAGGCGTCCCGAGCCTTGGACTGGTTGGCCTCCTCCTGCTCCCTCACAGCGGCCACGACGCGTACGTGGTTCGCGATGGCCCGCACGCTGAACGGGGCACCGGAGAGGTTGCCGACGGCGCCGGGCCACAGCAGCGCCACCAGCTGCTGCTCGGAGGGCGTCAGCGCCTCGAACGCCTCGCGCACCGCAAGTCGGTGGGGCCAGCCCGGATCGCCGGCCGAGGTCAGCGTGGGGTCTGCAGCAGGAGGTGAGGTCGCGAGCACCGACGCGAACGAGCTCATGGGCTGCGGTGTCGCACCCACCGACGCGCTGTCCGTCAGCTGCCACGGGCTGGACCAGCTGCCGGCGCCCACTCCGGCCACCGGTCGGCGCGCGACGAGCTGCGCGGCCACGTCGGGACGGACCTGGACGTAGGCAGCGAACGCGGCGGCATCCCACCCCGCCGCCTCGGACGGCAGGACGCCGACGTCGACGAGCCGGGCCACCTCTGGAGCAAGCCGTCCCTGCGCCCGGGCGCCGCCGGCCAGCAGCCCGAGCTCGGTGCGGTACCGCGAGACACCGCCCAGGCCGGCGCCTGCCCCCGGCACGGCTCCGGCCCCTTGGGCCGCGAGACGGCTCAGCCGGGCGGCCACCTCGCCGACCTGGCCCTGCGCGTCGCGGCGGAGCGTGTCGTATGCCGTCGCGACCGCGACCGCGCTCATGTGACCGGTGCGCGCCCGGGCCAGGTCGAGCCGCTGCTGGGCGAGGGCGATCCGCGCCGTGGAGTGCGGGTCGCCGAGGTCGGCCTCTCTCGCCGCCCGCGCTTGCCCCTCCGCGTGGGTGAGCACCTGCCACGCGTCGTCGAGCTGCTCCACCTGCCGTCGCCATCGTGTGAGCGGCTGCACCAGGCCGGCCAAGAGCGTGGCCGCCCGGGCATGCACGTGCGCCGTCTCGCGGGCCGCGTCGCCACAGCGCCGCGCCTCCGCGACCGCGAGAGGAGCCGCGCTGCCCTCCGGCCATGCCGCCGAGACGGCGCCTGCCTGCGCCTCCACTTCGCGGGCCACCTCGGCCATCCGTCGCGCGAGTCCGCGCCACAGCTGCGACTGGGCCTCCACGGCCGCCGGCTCATCGCCGATGACCGCGAATCGCGTGGTCATTCACGGCTCCCTGCAAAGACAGGCCCGGCGTGCGAGAGCAGCTGCGCGTTCACCCGCTCGACATTCCGCCTCGCCCACGAAGCCCGATGCAGAGCGGATGCGAGCAGGCCCAGCTCGGCGCGCAACGCGGAGAGTCCGTCGCCCCAGATGGCATCGAAGTGCGCCGCCTCCGCGGCGACCGACAGCGCACCCTGACCCGAGAGGTTCGTGCGCGACGCCCGGGGCACCTGCTCGCCGCAGCCACGCAAGCGAGCGCCAGCAGCATCCACCGCGATCGCATCGACCACTTCGCGGGTCACGACGACCACGCCCCGCCCTTGCTTCCACCACGGCCCCTGTCCATGGATGGACCCTAGGAGCCCATCAACTGCCAGCCCGCGCGTTATCCACAGGTGCGCCGCATGAACTGGAGACATCGACCACCCCGTGCGCCTCACGGGCTGGCAATCGCCGCTGCGTCCCAGCGAGAAGCACGCCAGGTTTCAGTGCACGCCCATCGAGACACCCCACGCCAGCCCATCCTGAGGTTGGCTCCCTGACCGGCCGTCGTCCTTGATGTAGCCGCAGCGACGGCAGTGGCGGCTGACGTACTTGCGGTCCTCCGGGTTGTCGTGCACGAGCACGTAGGCGTGCAGGTGCGCTCGGCACCGCAGCGGGACGGCGTCCGTGCCGGCTTCGAGGACCACCCGCCGCAGCTCGAGGACGTGAACGAGCGCGCTCCAGGCGTAGCGGAGGGCCTGCTGCGGCTCGGCCGCGAGGTCTGCGCGCCACTCGGCGAGGTAGCGTTCACGGCTGGCGCGCGGCAGCAGCGCCGCCGCCAGGCGACAGAGCAGGCCGGCGAACGCTCCGGGCCCGGCCGCGCTCATGAGAACCCCACGCTCCCCGGCACGGGCCGCAGCACCGAGCGTCGCTTCTCCCGAGCACGGGCGACCTGCGCCAGAGCGGACTCGGCGAGCTGCACGCCTTTTCCCGTGAGCCGGTAGTACCGGCGTTGTGGCCGCCCGACGACGGCAGGGTCGACATCCTCCCAGCCGCTCTCGAGCCAGCCCAAGCCCTCGAACCGGGCCAGGATCGGAAAGACTGTCCCGCTCGGCAGCCCGGTGAGCGCCATGATCTCCAGCCCGTACCGATCGCTCGAGGCGTCGTCGGCGAAGGTCTGGAGCACCTCGACCGTCGTGACGGTCATTCGCGGCTTGTTGCCCATAGCAGAAGTCTACATAGGTGGCCGTCGAGTGTCGACGGTTCGATCCCCATCCACCGCAGCCCCCTGAACGGTGCCGAGAGCGGCTGTAGTCACGAACCACGTCAGGGCGGGACGGCGCATGGCGTCGACGCTAGGCGCTCCCGCGTGCAGGAGGTATCGGTGAGACCCTCCCTTCGCCCCTGGCCCGGGTGGCCGCCTCCGGCACCTCGGCCGCGGCCTCGACCGACTCCGTCGTGTCAGACTGCGCGGTGTGGCAGGCAGAGCGATCGTGCTGGTCGGCGTGTCGAGCGTCGGGAAGACGACGGTAGCGGGCCACCTGCAGCTGGCACTTCCCGAGCCGTACCTGCATGTCGGCCTCGACCACTTCCTCTCGATGTTCCCCTACGAGTGGCGCGACCATCCTCGCGGGCCCGGGCCAGGATTCTGGGTCGACCAGTCGCGCGACGAGGACGGCCGGCCCCGGGCCCGGATCCGCTACGGCGAAGCGGGCGGCCGTGCGCTCACCGGGATGCGCGCCGCCGTCAACGCCCTTCTGGCGACCGGCAACAACGTCATCCTCGACGAGATGCCTGTCGACGACTCGATCATGCCTGCATGGCGCCGGGAGCTGCGCGCTCGCTCAGCCTTCTGGGTGCGGCTGACGGCGTCGCTCCCCACCCTCGAAGACCGCGAACGAGCGCGGACGAAGGGCCAGCAGCTGGGCAACTCGCGCGGTCACTTCGACGTGCACCCCGGCAGCACGTGGGACCTCGTGATCAACACCGATGACCTCACACCGCCGGAGATCGCCGCACAGATCGTGAGAGCGATGGACGTGCCCTCTTGATGTGAACCTCCCACCTGAGCGATCGCGCTGTGGCTCGCCGGGAGGTCTGCGCCTGTGGTCCGGTGGCGCGCACCGACTCTCACGGGAAAACGCCCTTGAGGCCCCCATCTCCAAGTTCAGGCAACCTACAAGAAGTGTCCAGCGCGCGCGCCTAGCGTCGCGCCCATGGTCGATTCACCCAGACGGGGTCTGCACAGGACGTTTCGACTCCTCGTCGCCTTCGTGGCCACTTCGGTCACGCTCGGAATCCTGGCGGCAGGCGTGTCGATGCCCTCCGTCGCGGCCCTCGGCCGACTGTCGACGGCCGGGGACCAGACGTTCATGTCGCTGCCGAGCACCTTCACGGTGGCGCAGCTGACGCAGGGCTCGCGGATCCTGGCTGCCGACGGCTCCCTCATTGCAACCCCTGAGGAGCAGGACCGCCGGTTGGTGAAGATGGCACAGGTGGCACCCGTGATGCGCCAGGCGCAGGTCGCGATCGAGGACAGCCGCTTCTACGACCACGGAGCCATCGACCCCAAGGGCCTGGCGCGTGCCGTCATCGAGGACCTGCGCAGCGGGAGCTCGAGCCAGGGAGCCTCCACCCTGACCCAGCAGTTCGTCAAGATGACCCTGCAGGCGCAGGCGCTCAAGGAGGGCAAGAGCGCAGCCGCGGACGCAGCCGTGGCCAAGACCCTGTCGCGCAAGCTCACGGAGCTGCGGTATGCCGCCGGGCTCGAGCGCACGTGGAGCAAGGACAAGATCCTCGAGGGCTACCTCAACCTCGCCTACTACGGCGACGGCGCCTACGGGATCGAGGCGGCCGCCCGGCACTACTTCGACGTGCACGCGAGCGCCCTGACGCTCCCCGAGGCCGCGACGCTGGCCGGTCTGGTCCAGAGCCCCAGCACGACCGACCCGGTCCACCACCTGGCCCAGGCCCAGGCCCGGCGCGACGTCGTGCTCGGCCGTATGCACGACCTGAAGCTGGTCTCGACCGCCACGTGGAAGTCAGCCGTACGCCGGCCGCTCGCCAAGGACCTGCACGTGACCTATCCGCCGGCCACCTGTGCGGCTTCCCGCTACCCCTACTTCTGCTCGTTCGTGATCAACTGGCTCGAGGACCAGCCGTCGCTCGGAGCGACGCGTCAGGCACGCCACGACCTGCTCTTCCAGGGCGGCCTCACGGTGCAGACCACTTTGGATCCGGCCGTCGAGAAGGACGCGAACAAGGCCCTGCAGGCGGTGGCCCCGAAGGACAACGCGCTGGGAGTGGCCGCGGCGGCCTACGTCACCCAGCCCGGCACCGGCAACGTGCTCGCGCTCGGCCAGGACACGGCATACGGCACCAAGGGCAACTCCGGCCAGACGGAGCTCAACTACTCCGTCGATCGGAAGTACGGCGGCTCGGGCGGCTTCCAGTTCGGCTCGACGGCCAAGGCGTTCTCGCTCATCACGGCGATGGAGCAGGGCCTCGGGACGTCGGCGACGATCGACGCGCCGGCTGCGGACAACAACACTCCGGCGACCTTCCGCCCGGACCAGTTCCCGCAGCCGTGCGGCCTCGACGGCGAGTGGAAGGTCTACAACGACGAGGCGTGGGGCGGCGGCTCGATGTCGCTCATGACCGCGACGGCGCAGTCGACCAATACGGCGTTCGTGGCGCTGGCCAGCAAGATCGGCGTCTGCGCCATCCACCAGACGATGACGGCGTTCGGCCTGCACGACGCGAACGGCGGCCCGATCGGCACCTACCCGCCGCAGGTCATCCTCGGCGCCCAGCAGGTCTCGCCGCAGACCCTGGCCAACGCGTACGCCGGCATCGCCGCCGGCGGCCGCGTGTGCCAGACCCGGCCCGTCACTCAGGTCACCCAGGGCACCAAGGTGCTGCTCGCGACGAAGCCGTCGTGCACGCACGCCGCGGACTCCAATGCGGTGAGCCAGGCGACGCAGTACCTGGAGTACAACATGACGCACGGGTCGGGCATCCTCAACCAGCTGAACGGGCGCCCGTCGGCCGGCAAGACCGGCACCGCCGACGCCAACGCACAGTCGTGGTTCGTCGGCTTCACGCCGCAGCTGACCACCGCGGTCTGGGTGGGCAACCCCGTCAACCAGAGCCGCCCGATGTTCAACGTCTCGATGGCCGGCAAGAGCTGCTCGTCCATGACGGGCGCCTGCTACGCCGCACCGATCTGGCGCCGGATCATGGACGCGGCCTTGGCGGGTCAGCCCGTCGCGCCGATGCCGTGACGCACCGGCTCCAGTCTCGACGCAATTTTTCTCGTGCCGTTTCCGGCACAGGCCCATGCCAGTCTCGATCGACTCCCCGAGGGGCACCGACAAGCCGGCGACCTCGGGAGTGTCGACGCCGGCTAACGGCTCGCGGAACGCCACATCATGGGCGCCGCCGCGCTCCACCTGATGGGTCGCTACGCGTGCCGCGTCCGAGCCCATAGTGCGGAACAAGGCGCGGCGCTGGCACGGCGCTTGCGCGGTGCAGTGCCGCGGCGTCGAGGACGGTGAGGCGTCCGCGGTCGAGAGCCACCACCCCGTCATCCTCGAGACGCCGCAGGACTCGGTTGGCGGTGGGCCGGGTGACTCCTGCGAGCTCAGCGATCTCCGTCTGGTTCAGCGCCACTGCGACAGGCGAGCCCCTACGAGCGCCCTGTGAGTACAGACCGCACAGCAACACCAGGCTGCGGATCACGCGGAGCTCGGCCGGCGTGTGAAGGGCCTGCATGAGGGATTCGGTGAGTCGGTTGACCCGTTCGGCCAGGAGGCGGACGAGAAGACGGCTGACGTCCGGCTGGCGGGCGCAGAGCCGCTCGAAATCGGCGAAGGGGAGCGACAGGGTTACGGTCCGCTCGACGCACTCGATCGTGGCCGTGCGCCGACCGTCGCGCACGACCATGGCCAGCTCCCCGAAGGCTTGACCGGGACCCATGACCGCGTAGGCCACGCGGTCACCCTGCTCGGAGGAACGTCGAGCCACCACCCGTCCCTCGACGACGAAGTGGACGGAGTCGGCGGCATCCCCTTCGTGGAACACCACCTCACCGGCGGCGTACGAATGGCGACGCATCAAGGCCACGACCTGCCGGCGCTCGTCCGGCGCGAGGTCCGAGAGCAGGCCCAGGTCGACAGTCATCGCCACCGCCGCTCGGCTGCGTGGTGCCCAGGACCGAGCGTCGCTGTGTGTCGGCACGCACGTCCGCACTGTCGCCGTGAGCACAGACGCGCGTGTCGCGCGGCGGGATCGTCGTCGGTGGGCACATCTGCAGGACGAGGAGCGGCGAACTCCTCGGCAACGAGAGGCACTTCCATGACGACGACGGCACGACGGCGGGTCCACCCGGACCTCGCCCACCACCACCCCCGGGTCACGAGGTCGCCCCGTGGCGGCTGGACCTGGGAATGCCCGTGCGGGGCCGCGTCGGCGCGTTCGGTCGTGGCACGGCTCACCTGGCACCAGGCATACGTCGGCGCGCTCATCCACTCGGCCTCGATCGCACCTTGAACACTCACCGCAGACCCTCGTCGAGGCGCACCCGGGCCGGCACCGGGAGCGGCAGCAGGGACGCCCGCGCCTCGGCGAGCAACGCCGACTCCGCCCGGTCGAACACATCCTGGGCGGAGTCTGGCGTGTCCCCGATCGCCGTCATGCCCACGCGGCCGCACTCGGTGATCGAGCTGATCATGTGGAAGACGATGCCGGTCTGACGGGACTGGTCGAAGTGCAGGCCAGCTCGCGCGACCAGGTCGAACAGATCGTCGACCGTGAGGCCTCGCAGCGACTCGTCCTCGAGGTGGTCGGTGGCCACAAGGTGGCGCTCGCTCCCGGCGGGCGTCACGTAGCGCCCCTCCTCGTGGACGTACTCACCGTCGGTCAGGAACTGCAGCGTCAGGTACGGGTGCGTCGTGCCGCCCTTGCGGAGGTTGACCTCTATGGCGTGGGTCTGCCAGTAGTCGCCGTTGCGGACCACCACGAAGTCGAGCGCGAAGCGTCCGCGGACCCCCTTGGCGGCCAGCACCCGACCCACTTTTTCGGCCTCCTTCGCGATCGTCGTCGCGTAGGCCGGATCGGCGGGGAAGCGGGCTCCGAGGTACATCTGGCCCGACGGTCCACCGAGGATCTGATCGTGGGTGGAGAGGATCTCGAGCTCGCCGAGGGGAGTCACACGCAGCTGGACGCTCGGGCTGCGCAGCTCCTCGCCGACGACACGTTCCTCGACGATCCCGCCACGTTCCGCCAGCTTCTCCAGGTACGTGCCGATCCCGACACGAGCGTCCTCGAGCCGCATTGCGCGCACCCGCTCCGCCACCTCGGCGCGCAGCGCACGAACACCGTCGCGCGCCGGAGAGCGTTCTCCGCCAGCCAGACCCGACAGGTCGACGAGCGCATTCCCCGAGCCGGACACGCCCTCGTTGAGCTTGACCATGGCCCATTCGGCGCGGGGTCTGGCCGTAACCAGCTCGAGCACGGCGTCGACGAGGTCGTCGACGGAGCGGAGGTCCTCCGCCCCGAAGGGATGGGATACGCCGGCCTCGGCGAAGACCCGCCGACAGCCGGTCTTCGTCCCCAGCGGGTAGAGGCGCGGGTGGGCGGCATACATGGGGATCCCGAGCTGTAGCGAGAGGTCGCGCTCGCGGGTCGTGCTCGTGTAAGGCACGAGGTGCGAGCGGGAAGGATCCGGCACCAGCTCAGCGATCCGCGCCAGCAGCCGGGGACGGGCCAGCAGCTTGTCGGTCAGGGGCGTCGGCGAGGAGTCCCCGACCGAGACGAGCTGCAGGCGCGAGCGGGCGTGGCTCGGAATCACCCCGGGCAGGAGCGAGAGGTAGTACTCGACGATGTGGTCGTGCACCGGCATCGAGGTGACGTAGACCATCCGTAGCCGCGGCTGGCGCAGGAGCAGCAACAGGAAGAGCAGCCGCTCCTCCAAGGCCTGGTTCATGGCCCCCGCGGACGGGGCGACGGGGTCCGCGCTCATCGAAGGCACGACGACCACCGACTCCCTCGGATCTCCTTGCCGCATGAGGCTCCAGACCGCAGGGAGCCGCTCCTGAAGGTCATCGAAGAGCCGGTCGCGGGCTGCCTCGTCCAGGTCACCTAGCGCACGCGGCGGGGAGAGGCGGTCCTCTACCTCAGGAGGCACCGTTTCGGGTATGGCCCCGGTCGGTGGGTTCATGGCTAGGTCTCCTGTCCGTTGGTTCCGATGACCTCGTGTACCTCGAGCGGCCGTGAGAGGCCGCGCAGCTCGACGGGACCGAGTGAGCGGATCTCGAAGCGGTCGTCCAGCCCGGCTCGCACGCGGGGGCTGACCAGGACCTGCCGGCTCGCGGCCGCGGCGCAGAGCCGGGAGGCGACGTTGGTGACCGTCCCGATGGCGGCGTAGTCCCACCGACCCTCGAACCCCACCCGCCCGAGCGTCGCGTAGCCCTGGGCGATGCCGACCCCGAAGCCCAGGTCGTGACCCCGCCGGTGCCAGTGGGCGGCGAGCTCGTCGACCCGGTCACGCATCTCCAGCGCCATCCGGACGGCCCGCTCCGGGGCGTCCGCGCACGGCGGGGGGTCGTTGAAGAACACCATCAGCCCGTCGCCGGCGAAGTGCTCGAGCGTTCCCTCGTAGGCGAAGACGAGCTCGCCGAGCGCCGCGTGGTAGTCACGCAGGACGGACATGGTCTCCTCCGGCTCGCTGGTCTCGGCGAACGCGGTGAAGCCGCGCAGGTCCGTGAAGACCGTCGTGATGTCGCGACGGTGGCTCTCGAGGAACGACTCGTCGCCCGATTCGAGGATGAGCCCGGCGATCTGCGGGGAGAGGAACCGGCGCAGCCGGCTCAGACGCTCGAGGTCGGCGACCTGCTCGGCCACCCGCGACTCGAGCTCGGCATTCCACCGCTCGAGCGCCACCGTCTGCTGGACAACCGTGTCATGGAGCCGCTTGACCCGCGCCAGCGACCGCACCCGCGCCATGAGCTCGGCCTGGTCGAAGGGCTTGGTGACGAAGTCGTCGGCACCCACCTCCAGGGCTCGGAGCCGCTCGCGGGTGCCGCTCGCGGTCACCATGACCACGGGGAGCATCGCCGTCCGGGGGTTGGCCTTGATGCGTGCGCACGTCTCGTAACCGTCCAACACCGGCATGAGCACGTCGAGCAGGACGACGTCGACGTCGCACTCGCCCAGGGCCGCGAGCGCCTCGCCACCCGAGGCCACCGAGCGGACGTAGAACCCGTGTGGTTCCAGCACTGCATGCATGAGCTTCCGGTTCTGCTCGAGGTCGTCGACGACGAGCACCCGCACCCCCTCGAGCGGCGATGGGAGGACGTCTTCGACGGGCGCGGTCACGGTCGTTGTCCGTCGTCGGGATCGGGGAGGTGACGGCGCACCTGTGCCGGGAACTCGCGGACGCTGATCGGCTTCTCGAGGTAGCCGGCGAACCCGGAGGCGAGGGCCCGCTCGCGGTCCCGGCGCATGGCGAAGGCCGTGAGGGCCACGACGGGGATGTGCGCGGTCGCCTCGTCACCGTGGAGCAGCTCGAGGGCGGCGAAGCCGTCGATCCCCGGCAGCTGCAGGTCCATCAGGATGACGTCCGGGAGCGTCTCGCGCGCCTGGTCGACCCCCTGCTCACCGGTGGCGGCGACGACGACGGAGAAGCCGGCATACTCGAGCACGTCGCGGGCCAGCTTGAGGTTGCGCGGGTTGTCCTCGACGAGGAGCACGACAGGTGGGCGGCTCACGTGCCCTCCTCCGGTGCGGCATTCGCGGCTGCCACCGCTGCGAGCCGACGGGCGAGACCCGGCAGGTCGATGCCCGCCTTCTCCGCGACGAACGCAATGCGACCTTCCAGACGTGAGTGGTCTTGTGCCGTCAAGGTCTTCGAGGTCAGTACGACGATCGGCGGACCGTCCGTCTCGCGGTTCGGGCGCAGCTCGTCGATGACGGCGAAACCGTCGACCTGGGGCATGAGCAGGTCCATGACGACGACCGACGGAGCCACCGCCCGCACGAGGTCTGCGGCCTGCTGGCCCCCCGAGCACGTGTGCACCTCCCAGCCGAGCGGCTCGAGGGTGCTGCGCACGAGCTTCAGCGCCAGTGGGTCGTCGTCGACCACCACGACGCTGAGACCGGTGCCCGCCTCCCGGTCCGGGACCTCGCCCAGGCTCGACGGCAGCAGCCGGGAGACGGCGGCGAGCAGGTGGTCCCCGCTGACCGGTTTCACGAGGTACTCCGTCGCGCCGAGCGCGAACCCCCGACCTCGCTGCGGCTCGACGCTGACGACGACGACCGGTACCGCGGCGGTAGCCGGGTCGCTCTTGAGGGCCGTCAGGACCTCCCAGCCGTTCATGCCGGGCAGGTGGATGTCGAGGATGACGGCGAACGGGCCTCGCTCCCGGACCAGGCGCAGCCCCAGCTCCCCGGTGGAGGCGCACACGGTCCGCAGTCCGGCGGCGCGAAGGTGCAGCTCGACCAGCTCCGCGGACCGCGGGTCGTCCTCGATGAGGACGACCGTCGGCGTGCCTGCTCGCTCTTCCTCCTCGGTCGACCACGTCTCGTCGTCCCCGGGCCGCTCGGCGCTCGCCTGCGGGATCGCGATGCCGAAGGTGCTGCCTTCCCCCGGCGCACTCGACAGCCAGAGACGCCCCCCGTGCAGCTCCACGATGCGGCGACTCAGGGTGAGACCCAGGCCGGTGCCCTCGCTCGACGACGCCGAACGCTCGCCCTGCTGGAACGAGTCGAAGATCCGCTCCTGGTCAGCCGGTGCTATCCCGATGCCGGTGTCGGTCACGGTGATCGCGACCTCCTCGGGGTCTCGCCAGGCGCGGACCTCGACGCTGCCGCCGTCCGGAGTGAACTTGACCGCGTTGCTCAGCAGGTTGACGAGCACCTGCTTGAGCCGGAGCGCGTCGGCCGTCACCGTGCCCAGCCCGCGCTCGGCCTCCACCCGCAGGTGTATGCCGTGCAGCGCTGCCCTCTCGCGCACGAGCGAGAGCGCCTGCACCAGTAGGTCCTCGATGGGGAACGTCGTGAGGTCGAGCTCCATGCGACCGGCCTCGATCTTGGAGAGGTCGAGGATGTCACCGAGGAGGGCGAGCAGGTGCCGACCAGCCGCGAGGATGTCCTGGAGGTATTCCTCCTGCCGGTCGTTGAGCTCCCCGAACATCCGCTCGAGCAGCACCTCGGAGAACCCGATGACGGCGTTGAGCGGCGTGCGCAGCTCGTGGGACATGCTCGCGAGGAACTCCGACTTGTGCCGGCTGGCCTCCGCAAGCTCCACGCTCTGCTGCTCGAGCTGCTGGTAGAGCCGAGCGTTCGTCAGGGCGACGGCCGACTGGCTCGCGAACGCAGCGAGCAGCTCGCACGTCGCTTGCGTGAACGACCCGGTGGTCTTTCGTCGCACGACGAGCGCGCCGACGACGCGGTCCGGACGCACGAGCGGGATCGCGACCAGTGAGCGCCAGCCGGAGCCGTGCAGCACCGCGAGGTGGGCGTCCAGTGGGGCCGGCTCTGCGTCGAGGTCGGGAATCTGCAGCACCTCGCGCGTCCGGGTTGCTCGGCCCACCCACGTCCGGTCGATGTGGATCTCGGCAGACCGCAGCGCTTCGACGACCTCCTCGCTGGTGCCGTAGGCGGTGCGCACCCGAAAGAGCCCGGTCGACCTGTCGAACTCCATGAGGGAGCCGCCATCCGTCTGGGACAGCTCGACGGCGTGCGACACGATGGTTGCCAACACTTCGTCGGCGTCCAGGCTGGAGCTGATCGCCTCGCCCACCTCAGCCAGTGCCTCAAGCTGTTCGACCTTGCGTCCGAGCTCCGCCGAGCGGTTCTCCAAGGCGGCGACGAGCTCGACGTGCCTCAGCGCCAGCGCCGCCTGCTCCGCGAAGGTCGTGAGCAGCTCGCCGGCGCGGTCCTCGAAAGGGTCGACCTTGTTGCGCCAAACGGTCAGAACTCCCACGACTTCGTCCTCCACCAGCATCGGCGCGCCCATGATGGACCGGTAGCCGCCGAGCTTCTGCAGCGCAAGCGCCGAGTAGTCGGGATCGGCGAGGACGTCCTCGATCTGTTGCGCAGTTCGGTCCATCCCGACGCGTCCGATGAGCGAGCCCCTGTCTCGTAGGAGCGGGTAGCGGTCGACTTTCTCGAGGTAAGCCTTGGAGTGTCCGCTCGACCACCGGATCCGGTACTGGTCGCCTTCGAGCAGGTGGATCTGGGCGACGTCGGCAGCCAGCAGCCGCCGGGCGTTGTGGACGACCGCCTCGAAGACCCTCGTCTGCTCCGAGGCCCCGCTCGTCAGGACCTTGAGGATGTCGCTGGTGGCCCGGAACTGCTCCTGGACGTCGGCAAGACGAGCCTCGAGGTCGGCACGGCCCGTGCGTGCCGACTCCACGCCAGCGTTGTTATCGAACCCGCTCATGCGAGTCCCCAATCATGCTGTGAGCTGCCCTCGTCCCCAGATGAGTGTCCCGCCGACTCCACAGCCGCGCCCCCGGAATGGCGGGGCCCGTCGCCACCGCTTACGGGGCACGCCGGCTTTGGTGCCCGACAGGGACGGTCTCGATGGTCGCTTCACCGACGATGGGGATGGGGTATGCCGATTGCCCAAGCCCGCCCGACAGTCTGGGCGTAGGCTGAACAACTGTCGGGAGGTAGTCCGTCATGGCACGAGATCGAGCGCACGAGGCTGTCATCGCCAACGTGGACCTGTTCAGAGACCTGTCGAAGGGGCAGTTGAGACGGTTGGCCGGCGCGTCGACCGAGGTCTCGCATCCGGCGGGAAAGGCGATTGCCACGGAGGGCCGTGGCGCCTTGGCGTTCCACCTCATCCTCGAGGGATCCGCAACGGTCAGCAAGGACGGTCGTGAGCTGCGCACCCTCGGGCCCGGGGACTACTTCGGCGAGATCAGCATGATCGACGGCCGACCGCGATCCGCGACCGTCACCGCCGCCGAGCCGCTGAAGGCGATGGCGATTCCCCACCAGGACTTCGAGACGGTCATCGACGAGGATCCAGAGTTCGCCCGGCACCTTCTCAAGACTCTCTGCGCCCGTCTGCGCGAGGCGGAGGCAAGGGCCTCCGACCCCGGCGCCCGGCCGTGAGGTTCGATGTGCGGTACAGGTCGCGGTCAAGTGCCGCTCCGGGACACAGCGCGTCGCCGCCGCCGGCATCACCAGCGGCCCGTGAGCACTGAGGAACTACCCCTCAAAGCCCACCACCCGACGAGACGTTCCAGCCTCCTGCCGCTCCGGCCGTACCGAGGGTGTCGTTCGATCCAGATGGCGGGCGAGCCTCCCACCGCCACCCTGCGCGTAGGGCGGAGGGGGCAGGGACACCGTCTGCAGTCCGGGCGGGCTACGGCATACTGGCGCGTGGGGTCGCGTCGGTCGTGGACTACACCACTGCTGTTCCGACCGAAGTTGCGAGGGAAGTTGCATTCGAACTCCCCACCCCCCGGGCCTCTAGCTCAGTTGGTAGAGCGTCGGACTTTTAATCCGCTGGTCGTCGGTTCGAGCCCGACGGGGCCCACCACACGTTTGCGCAGGTCAGCCGGCATCGGTGGCATGTGGCTTCCGCTCCTTTGAGGCGTGCACCGGGTCGCGGGGGCACATCTGGGGCACAAGCCCGTCCAGCGCTAAGGCCACGGCGTCCAGGTCGTCGCCGAAGAGACCGGCGTACACATCCAGCGTCATCGCCGCCGAGGCGTGCCCCAGCATCTGCTGCACGGCCTTGACGTTCGCGCCCGCGGCGATCGCCAGGGAGGCCGCCGTGTGCCGCAGGTCGTGCGGTTTGACGTTGACCAGACCAGCTTCTCGGCACGCCGGGTCGAACACTCGATGACGCCAGTTCCCCAGACGCACCGCTCCCCCACCCGGCGCGGTGAACAACAGGTCGTCCGGCCCCTTGCCGAAACACAGCGCCTCGATGCCCGGTCCGAGCGCCGGCGGGAACGGCACCGTCCGGGTCCGGTTCGTCTTCGGGGTGGACCAGACGAGCCGGCCACCGACCTCGGTCACGCTCTCGGCCACCACCAGCCGCCGCCGCAGCAAGTTCACCCGCCGCACCTTCAGAGCAGCCAGCTCGCCGAACCGCAGGCCACAGAAGGCCAGCACGGCGACCGACAATCCGTTGCTGCCGGCGGCTGCCACGAGCCGGCCCACCTCGTCCGCCGTCAGGAACCGGGGCTCAAGCCGGACGGCTCGCGGGAGCTGCACCCCCGAGGCGGCGTTGCGCGAGATCCGGCCGTCCTTGACCGCCTCGGCGAGGATCAACGAGAGCACTCGGTGGGCCTGCCGGACGGTGCCGGCCGAGAGGCCGCTGGCGGACAGGTCCCGAACCCAGTCACGCACATCCGTGTGACGAAGATCGGCGACAGCCCAGGACCCGAAGCGCGGCAGGATGTGCCCGGTCACCAGGCCCCGGTAGCGCGCGGCGGTCGAGACCTTCAGGTGGGTCAGGCCCGAGGCCCAACTCTCCGCGAGGTCACGGACGCGGATCTTGCCCGCGGTCGGGTCGATGTACTGGCCCCGGTGACGTTCGGCCTGCATCTGGTCGAGCCAGCGCTGCGCGTCGACCTTGCGCGTGAAGTTCTTCTTCCGCTGCCGACCGCCGGGGTCACGCCACCGCGCCTGCCAGCCGGTGCCTCTGGGGTTCTTGCCGATGCTGGCCATCTCACGCAGCCTCGAGCTTGGCCCGGGACCACGCTTTGACCGACTCCGGGTCGAACCGCAGGTACCGCCCGATCCGCATCGCGGGAGGGCCACCCCCGCGGACCCGCCACTGGTAGATCGTGCCGACCGGAACGCGCAGGTAGTCACTCACGTCCTGCAACGTCCAAAGTCTCTCCGGTTCACTCATCTCACTCATCTGCCGAACCTTCCTCTCTCACAGTTGATTTCGTCCCTGGTTCGCTTTTCGTTGCTGCTCGTTGCTCGCTCCTGGTTGCTGCTCGTTGCCGGGCGTACTCGCGGGCGCGGGCGGCGGCGGCTTTGGCGAGTTCGGTGTCGCCGTCGGTGTCCCAGCCGGTCCCGGCGTAAGTCCAGTGCCCGATGACGAGGGTGGTCTCCTCGGTGTCGTCCTGCAGGAGGTCGTCGAGGTCGCGCACGTCGAGGGTCCGGCCCTCCCGGTGCGCGGCGGCCAGGGCCCGCTCGTACCGAACCCGGCGCCGGCGCAGCTGCCCCAATGTCATCGAGTAGCGGCGGGACTTGGTGGAGAAGTGGCCGCGGAAGCCGAGCATGTGTCGCCACTTGAACAGCAGCCCGTACGGGTGCTCCCGCACCGGCATGTCGTCGGCGCGGGCGTCGGCGTGGATCCGTTCGGTGACGGCGACGATCGTGGCCCGGAGCCGGCGGGCGTGGGGGCTGTCGGTGTTCGTGGAGTCGGTGGCGGACTTCGTCGCGTACTTCGCCAGGTAGCCGGCGACCTGCTCCGGCGTCAGGGCCCGGTCCGGGTCGTCGGTGCGGCGGGCGATGGCGATCGGGCGGGCGTCGAGCTGGGTGCCGAACCGCAGCCGGCGCACCACGTCACCCTCGTGCAGCGGCGGTGCGTCGAAGGCCACGCCAGCGGCGGCCTGCTCGACCAGAGTCGCGAGGAGTGCGGCGCTGGTCCCGGCCGGCGCGGACGCAAACCCGGCGTCGGTCTTGGGTCCGTCGAGCCGGATCAAGGCGTGGAAGTGCACGATCCCGCGCAATTGGTACTCGGCGACCTTCGCGTACTGCACCGTCACCAGCTCCCCGAGCCGCGACTCAGGGACGCCGAAACGCTTCGCGAGGGCGCGTCGCAGGTCGATGGTGAACCGGCGCCACAGCTCCGGGGCCCACCACTGCCACACGAGGTGGCTCGCGTAGTCGTAGCAGTCCCGGCACCGCGGCTGCCCCAGCAGCTCGTCACCCTCGCCGTGCCGGGCGTGGCAGACGGTCGGCCTCCCGTGCTCGCACGTCCGGTCCTGGCCCTGGGGCGTGAAGGGGCGGCAGGTGCGGCCGCCGCGGATGCCGTGGACGAGCCCGAACGAGGGCGCGGTCAGCGTCGCGAACACCAGCGGGTTCTCGCCCACCTGCTCGGGCACGCCCTTGCCGCCGGTGACCCCAGCCCGGATCAGGTGGAACGTGTCCGCCGCATACAGGCGCGAGCAGGACGAGCACTCGGTGGCACGCCGGTTCCCGCACCGCACGTGCAGCACCCCAAGCGGGCTCTCGACCGACGAGAACGAGGAGAGCACCTCACCCGTCCGGGTGTCGACCGTGTCGGAGTGGCCGTGGAGGCGGACCGGTCGGGCGCAGTGACCGACCCGGGCAGCGGCCTCGGACCAAGCATCGAAGTCCCGCGACAGCAGCCGGGCGAGCACCTGCGCCTCGGTCGCGGCGTCGAGATTGCCCAGGTCCAGCAGCCGGCCGCCAGCGATTGGAGGCTCACCCAGACGCTCGAAGGAGTGCTCGGCGGCACGGAGGGGGACGGCGTCCCAGACGCGGTCTCGTGTTGCCCGGGTCATTGACGGCCACCTCCTTCCCTGGTCCGGGTGGGTGTGTCGTGCAGCTGATGCAACCCCGCGCTGCACGACACACCCGGTCCGAAATGGCAGCCCCGAAACGATGAAGGAGATGCCGGCGCCGCGGGGGTTGCTCACACGCCAGCCACGTCAAGAGATGACGACAGAGATCACCAAGGAGATGGCGGACCAAAAGAGGTGTGTGTGTGGTGTGTGACGGCAATTCGTGTGGATGGCCTCTGGCCGGAGTAGGGAGCCGACCCCCAGGGCATCAAGCCCGCATGTTTGTCAGTTCAGAATATTTGTGTGGGTATGTCCGCACTCCCCACCATCCACACGCCACGCACTCCGGGACGAAGAAACACGCCGTGTGTCGGCAGACGAAACTTCGCCCACATGCCGGAAGAGGGGACGTCTCGAGGCAGGACTGATCTAGTTCCCGGAACGCGGCGCATAGGGACCGTGCAGCCTTGAATCAGTGGAGTCCGCCGTCGATGAGGTCGGGTAGGCGATCTTGGCGGAGACCCGGTCGGCCTCCTCGAGCGCGCCGAGCGGGCCGTCGAGGACGAGGACGGCGAGGCCGTGTACGGCCGACCAGGCGGCCACGTGGGTGAATGGCAGTCGCCCTGGTGAGAGAACGCCGGCCTCGACGCCGCACCGGGCCCGGCCTCGGCCGCCATCCGCGACGCTGCCACGACCGGGTTCCTCCACGGCCTGCACGTCGGGTGCTCAGCGCCGCCGGAGAGTGCCTCCTCGGCGCCGTCGCGGTGGCACTCCCGCTGCCAGCTCGGCCCAGCGTCTCCCCCACTCCCGCCGCCATCGCAGGACCGGCTCTCGTCGCGGACTGACGTGGGGACCATCATTACCGGGAGCCGTTCAGTAACACCGTTCAGTGACACCGTTCAGTAACACCGTTCGGGAACGCTCCCTTGCATCGACGCCCGACCATGCCGACGATCGGTCAACCGATGCACGCACTGGATTAGAGGGGCCTCAGTCTGTACTGAGCAGGGCGTTCGTCATGCGCTTCGTGAGCCAGGCGGTGAAGGCAGGGTCGTCCCAGCGGCAGTGGTGAACGAGGGCGAGATAGTGGCTCGGATCGCTATAGAACCACAAGATATTTACCGCGCGATCGCGTTCTGGAAGCTGGCGCCGGTCGCCAATCTCCCGGACACGATCGATCACCATCTCGGCGCCTCTACGCCGGTTGCCCTGGGTCCGCGTCCACAGATCGACCAGCTCGGGCGTGCTGTCAGCAGACCGGCGGAGCACCTCGAAAAGAGGTGCAGCCCGCTTACCAATGACAGTGCACACCTCGGCATACGCCGCGAGGCACTCCGTCGACGTCTGTGCTTGCCACACCGGTTCGAGCCAGGCCCTGGCCGACACCGGCGCTGGCTCGTCGTCTCCAGCGAGGGCCTCATCGATCGCCGCGCTCAACAAGGCGGGCCTCGACCCGAAGACGGCGGTGACCGTCGGGCGGGAGACGCCAGCAGCGGTGGCCACCTGCTGCAAAGTGATCTGCCCATAACCGTGTTTGTTCGAAGAGGCTCGCGGCGGCCGTCACGATCGCATGCCTGTGCTTATGACCACGTTGAATGGGGTCGCTACGGGTTCAGCACCGCGCTGAGTGCGCGGATTAAGGCGTCCGTGTCCGGGATGCCGGTACGGCTGCCGTCGGCGTGGACATACGTACGGCATGCCACAGCGGGCTGCGCCCCCGGCACGGGCATGATGTCGCAGCCGTCGACGTGAATCGACGGGGAGCCGATGAATTCGTGCAACTCCGCCTCTTCAAGCGAGTCGATCAGGACGGTCGTGAAGCTCTGGCGGAGCTGGCCCACCGAAACGAGGGCGTCGCTTAGAACCGCTGCGGCAGTTGTGCTGTTGGGACAGTCCGCGATGACGAGGAGCGTCACGCGCCCCGTCGGCTCATCCCCGGGTTGGTGCGGACCAGGCTGCGGCGCCATGCTCAGGCGCCCACCGCTGGGGCCTCGGGCAGGTCCAGCTCTGTACCGGCGAAGTGGTTGAAGTAGTTGGTGTAGAGGTTGACCGCGACGTGGGCGAACGTCTCGGCGAGCTGCTGCTCACTCCACCCGGCCGCGAGGGCTGCGGTCCAGGCCTCGTCGGTCACGGTGCCGGTGCTCGAAGCAATCTGGCGCGCGACCTCGGCAATGGCCGCGAGCTTGCCATCGAAGTCGATGCGCCCGGCGCGGATAGCGATCGTCTGCTCTTCGCTGAGCCCAGCGGCCTTGGCGGACACGGTGTGTGCCGACTGGCAGTAGTGGCAATCGTTCTGGTTACCGACGGCCAGGGCGATCGTCTCGCGGGTGCGGGCATCGAACGTGCCGTGTTCCCGAAGCGCGCCGGACATGCCGGCATACGTGGCCAGGACCACGGGCGAGTGGGCCATCCCGGCGTGAATGTTCAGCGTCTTGCCCATCCGCTTGCTGATCGCAGCCAGCGTGTCCCTCGACTGCTGTGGGGCTGTCTCGATCGTGTGGGCGGGGATGCGGGGCATGAGACCCTCCAAACTCGACATGTGCTGACTTCTCCACAACGGTCGGTACCCGCCGATTCTTCCCGAGCCCGTGTATTGAGGCTGGTGGAAGGCCGGGTGTGGAGGATACCGACCCGCGCCCATCAGCGCCGGGCCGACCGGGACGGCGTGTGCGCCGATTTGCTACATGCCTGTTCCAGGCCAGACCCGCCAAGACCATTTTTCAAGGCCCCACCTGCATGGCGAGAGCCTCTCGAAGGTCGTGGCGCGTCCGCACCGCAGCCTGCTCAACTCAGTTGCTGGGCAAGGTCGGTCAGCGATCGAGCATGCACGGTCGGGGGCCGGAAGTAGGACGGGTAGCGCGCATGGTGACGGTTGACCCAGGCGCTGGAGAGGCCGGCACGCGCCGCCCCGTCGGTGTCCCAGGGGTGGACCGCGACCAGCATGGCCTCCGCCGGACCGACCTGGCATTGCTCGAGCGCGTAGGCGTAGGACCCGTGGGACGGCTTCCAGCTGCCGGCGTCCTCCACGGACAGCAGCCGCTCGAAATGTTCCCGTACACCGGCGGCGCTCAGCAGCGACTCGGCCACACTGGCCGATCCGTTGCTGAGGGTGACCAGCCGCAGGTCGAGCTCTCGCAGCGATTCCACTCCCTCGATGACATCAGGATGCACTCCGAGCCCCCTGAACCCGGCCATGACGTGGGCGACGGCATCCTCGAGCTCACGGTCGGTTTGCTGGGAGGTGAACAGCACCCGTAGCGACTCGGCTGCGATCTCGGCGAACGGGGCGCTGGCCCCGGCAGCGGTCAGCGCGAACCCGTCGCGTAGCAGGCCGGCGAACCATGAGGTCGCCACGTGGTCAGGCAGGCCCAGGTCGGCGAAGCGGGCGCCGAGCGGTGACAGGTCGGACAGGGTCTCGTTCGCGTCGAAGATCAGCAGACGCGGTCGAGTACGGTCCTGTACTGCGGGCTGGCTCATGAGTCTCCTTCAGATGGGCGCGGTGACGGTAACCGTGACGGGCAGTCTTGGACTCGTCGCGGGCATCACTTCTTGGTGCGTCGGCTGCCGCCGTGCCAGTCCTCGACCCGGCCGTTCTCGTCCTGGTCCACACCGAGGCCGCGCAGCTGCGGCAGCTCGCGCAGGCTGCGCTTCAGCTCGGCGAACCCGGGAAAGCGGGCCAGGCCCAGCACGTGGTCCCAGAGAGCGACCGCATCGCTCTCGCTGGGCAGTCGGCTGATGACCGGCCCGAAAAAGGCGACCCCATCGGGCGGGTCGACGTGGATGATCGGGGTGCCGACGTCCTTCCCGGTCAAGGACAGCGCCTCGTCGGTCTCGGCGCGAATCTCTGCGTCGCAGGACTCATCATCCAGAGCCTGCGCGAGCGAGGTCGGCAGCCCGGCATCGGTGAGGACGGGCGCCAGGAACGACGCGGTGCCGCGATGGTCGATGCCGTGCTCGTCTACGCCCTCGGGTAGCGGGTCGGCGTCGAAGATCCGGGCACCCAAGGCAGCGTAGAGCCGGCCGACAGCCTCCCTCCCCACGCTGGCGCGGGTGGCGGCCGCGACCCGCAGCAGTCGAAGCCCCGCGGTGTGCCCGGCCTCATACTCGGGCGGGAAGTGGGCGTCGTAGTCGACGTGGGCGTTGACCTGCCGCAGCGAGATGAAGCGCCAGTCCACGGTGTACTCCCGTTGGGCGGCCACCAGGCGCACCCACTTGCTGGTCATCCAGGCAAACGGACACACCGGGTCGAAGTAGAAATGCAGGTCCGCGGTCATCGTTCGATCTCCTTCGAGGAAGACGATTCGGTATGCGTCTCGTAGGCCAGGGAGTGCGCGTCCGGCAGCTAGGCGGCCGCTGGTTCCATCACAGCTCGCGCACGCGCCACGGCGTAGCGGCTGTTGTCAAAGGTCCTTGTGGCACTGCCCACCGTTCGCTTGTAACGACGGCCTCCTTGATCATGGGCTGCGGGTCCGTGCCGGGCTCGCTCCATGGACCTTCCCCCGATCAGGGATTCGGTAACCGTTGACCGCCATTCGAGCTCTCTAGCGTGAACGGCTGCTGTGATGCAGGGGTCACGCGTCCACCGTTCGCAAGACATCCACAACCACGCACCAACGCATCTCCCTCAGCAACCAGGGGGCCTCACTAACCAGACCTCTCGACGAAGGTTGCAGCGTCCACAGCAGCCGTCCCGGCCTCCGAGGGCCTTTGAGTTGTTTTGGCCTCAATTTCGATGTGAACACCACTCCGAAGTTTCCACATTTGACCCGCGCGCGAGTCGGGCGAGGAGTATCCCGGTGAGAGGCCACCTCGCCGAGCGGCCTGTCCGGACGCCATTCGGAGTCCGGATTGTCGTGAGAGAGGACATCGCTATGCGTCGAACCCTGCTTTCCGGCGTCGCGGCCCTGCTGATGGTCGCGGTCACCGCTACTACCGCTCTGGCCGACTCGTGCGCCAACGTCAGTCGAGCCGCCCCCGCCGGCTGGACACCAGCGACCACGTACAACGCCCCGCTGGTCCAAGGCGGCTGGGTGTGGCTGCCCAGCCTCACAGCCATCTTCGGCCCCAACGCCCAGTTCCCGCCGTTCTGGGGCAAGATCACCCCGGGGACGCCGGACTCGATCCTGCTTGGAGCCCCCGATTCGAACGGCAACTACACCAACGGCAAGACCGTGTCCCTGCTGGGAGTGTCGGCAATCTGCACCCAGTCGAGCCAGGCCTACGTGGTGCGCCAGACCGATCACGGCATCCAGAGCGGCTGCGAGTAGGACACTCCGCACTGCGGAGGACCCGCCACCGCTGCCGCATGGCAGGGTGGCGGGTCCATAACCCTGCCACGAGAGCGAGCCGGCTGGTCCTGCCACCCACCGTCTGAAACCACGACTTCAAATCACTCGAGACAGACAACTAGAAGGTCAGAACGTCGTCAGCCTCGACGCTCCAGGCCGCCAGTGCGTCAATGGTGGATCGGGGCACTCCCTCGACGAGGTGGTCGTCGGTCAGTCCGCGGGCGTCGAGGCAGCTGCCGCACGCTGCGACCTGCCCGCCGTGACGGATGAAGCCTCGGAGCATGCGG
This sequence comes from Terrabacter sp. NPDC080008, assembly GCF_040702505.1. Taxonomy (NCBI): domain Bacteria; kingdom Bacillati; phylum Actinomycetota; class Actinomycetes; order Micrococcales; family Intrasporangiaceae; genus Terrabacter; species Terrabacter sp. NPDC080008. The sequence continues at coordinate 1,133,021 of NZ_JBFBLC010000001.1, read as the reverse complement.
TCGAGGGCGTAGTAGCCGTTGGGCGTCTTCTGGCCCGCGATGGCGCAGGTCACCGCGTCTCCCATCAGGAAGACGGTGACCTGCGCGTCATCGCGGTGTGAGAGGGCGACTGCAAGCCGCATCGCGTTGAACGTCTCATCCGCGCCGTACGCGGGGCCGTTGAGGACCAGCAGGAGCTTCTTCATCGACTGGGTCCTCCTGTCCCCGCCGGGTGCTTTCGCCGCTCTCTTCATCCTCGCTGGAGGCGCAGCCGACCACCGTCATTCGGGTCAGATGTGAGGAACGAGACCCCAGCGGCGCCCCGGCGCGCGACGCGGCGCGGTGGTGTCAGGCCGCCCCGGTGTCGGGAAGGACCCCAGCTACGCGCCATTCCAGGACGCCTTGGGAGGCGCGGCGGGCGTTCACGCCGTGGGTGGTGAGCAGCCGGACCGCGTCGTGGGCCAGGACGCAGTACTGGCCGCGGCAGTAGGCCACGACCTCCCGTCCGGGTGGCAGCTCGGACAGCCGCTGTTCCAGTTCTTCGAGGGCGATGTGGACGGCCCCGGGTAGGTGGCCGGCCGCGTACTCGGGGGCCGTGCGCACGTCCAGGAGGGTGACGTCGCCGGCGTGGAGGCGGCGGAGCAGCTCGTCGGTGTCGACGGCGGCGGTGTCCTCCGGGCCCAGGTAGGCGCGGCGGGCCGCCTCGGTCTGGGGGCGGTGGCGTTGGGTCACCTGGTGGAGGTAGTCCCACAGGCCGGCCACGTCGTCCCCGCTGAGGGAGTAGTAGATCCGTTTGCCGTCGCGTCGCGTGACGAGCAGGCCGGCCTCTCGCAGGGTCTGCAGGTGGGCTGAGCAGGTGCTGACGCCCACGTCGGCGGCGTGGGCGAGGTCCTCGACGCTGCGTGGCCCTTGCGCGAGCAGGTCCAGCAGCTCCAGGCGTTTCGGGTTGCCCAGCACCTTCCCGACGGCGGCGAACTCAGCGAAGAGCGCGTCCTTGGCCGCTCGGTCACCCATGGGTTCCTCCCGTGGTCGCAGGTGTCGTGGCCCTTCCCGAGGGCTGGTGATGAGTTTCGTACATGCGCACGGCCACCACGACGCCGGATAGGGCGGTCAGCGCCGCGACGACCCAGACGGCGGCCCGGACCCCGAGGGCGTCGGCGACGACCCCGGCCAGGACCGCGCCGGCGGCGAACCCGGCGTCGCGCCACAGCCTGTAGGCGCCGACGGCCCGGGCCCGCCAGGCCGGATGCGCCACGTCGCCGATGGCAGCGAGCAGGGTCGGGTAGACCATGGCGGTGCCGGCACCGAGCAGGGCCGCCGCGAGGGCCCAGAGGGCGAAGGAGTCCACCGCGGCGATAACGGCGAGGGCGACGGCTTGCAGCAGCATCCCGGCGGCGATCATCCACTTTCGGCCGACGCGGTCGGACAGGCCGCCGGTGACGAGCTGCCCCAGACCCCACACCGCGGGGTAGATCGCGGCGAGGATGCCGATGCTCGACACCGACAGGCCGGCGCCGGCGAAGAGGATCGGGAAGACGCCCCAGGCCAGGCCGTCGTTGAGGTTGTTGACCAGGCCCGCCTGGCTTGCCGCGGACAGAGCCGGCTCGCGGAAGCTGGTCTGGGTGAACACCTGCCGGCCCGTGAGGCCGCCGTGCAGGTGGTCGTGGCGGCCGTCGGCACGTGCGACGTGGCCGGCGGCCTCGAGGCGGGCATGGACCCGAGTCTCCTTCACGGCGAGGGTGGAGAGCCCCAGTCCCAGGGCCGCGTAGGCGATGCCGAGCAGGAACGGGGCCGGGCGAAGGCCGTGGGCCTGGGCGATGTAGCCGGTGGCCAGGGCCGTGGCGGCGACGGCGGCATACCCGGCGGCTTCGTTGAAGCCCATCGCCAGCCCGCGCCGGGCAGGGCCGACGAGGTCGATCTTCATGACGACGGTGGTCGACCAGGTCATGCCCTGGCTGATGCCGAGCAGCACGTTGGCGGCGATGACCCAGCCCCAGGTCGGGGCCCAGATCAGCAGCAGCGGCACCGGGAGCGCCACGAGCCAGCCGGCCACGAGCACGGGCTTGCGGCCGAACCGGTCCATCCACGAGCCGGCCACGTAGTTGGTCGCCGCCTTCGCGAGGCCGAAGACGAGGATGAAGGCCAGTCCGGCGGTGTAGCCGGACAGGCCGAAGGTCTCCTTGCCCAGGAGTGGCACGACGGTGCGTTCCTGGCCGAGCATCCCGCCGACCAGGGCGTTGACCGCGACGAGCAGCACGAACTGCGGCAGGTTCTCCCGCAGCCCGAGCACCAGCCCAGACCCGCCGACGGGTCCTGCAGTCCGGTTGCGGCCGCTCGCGCCGGCCGGTGCCGGAAGTGTGATGGGCTCAGCGCCGGGTTCGACGGGTGGCTGCGTCCGCGACCCAGAGTCAGGGGGGAGGTTCACTTCGACTCACGCCCTCGGTTGTCGTGCGCGCTCGGCTGCCCCTGCCGCTCGCGCTGTCCCTGGCTGCCCGTGGCCAGCGAACGGCCTGTCGCGTCCGCCCAGTCCTGAGGGCCGCCGTCGAGCACGCTGACATGGGTGTGTCCGGCGCGTTCGAGGACGCTGGCTGCTCCCATGGCCCGCTCGGAGTGGCCGCACATCACCACGATCGGCCCGTCCGGAAGCTGCTTTGCCGAGGTCGGCAGGAAGCCGAGCTCGATGTTCCGGGCCGTGGGCAAGTGGGCGCCGGCGTACTCGCGGTCCTGCCGCACGTCGATCACCTGGGCGGAGTCCGTGACGGCATCCGGAGTCGTCAGGGGTGTGGCCCGGACCGGGCGGTTGTCCTCGTTCCAGGCGGCGATGCCGCCCTGGAGCTCGCCCAGGACGTTGTCGTACCCGACCTTGCGCGCCTGCCAAAGGATCTCTGCCGGGTCCTGGTCCGCGTTGCGCACGATGACCAGGGGCGTGTCCTCGCTCAGGAGCCAGCCCAGCCACGTGGCGAACACCGGCCGCAACGGGATCGACACCGCGCGGGGGATGTGACCGGCGGCGAAGTCCGGAACCGGCCGCACGTCGACGACCTCGGCGCCGCACCTGACGAGCCGGCCCACCTCGGCCGGGGTTAGCCCCGGCAGTGAGGCACCCAATACGAGAGCAGGACCGCGGCGGTTGATCTCACCCAGGCGCAGGAAGTAGGGCGGGAAGCTGCCCAGCGAGGACAGCAGCTGCTCGACGAAGGCGTCCTCACTGCTCGCGCCCAGCAGCGGGTTCGTGGCCCGCTCGGTCCCGATGGTCGAGGTCCGCTCCGCCCCGGGAGGCGCCGCGCAGAACGACCCCGCGCCGTGGGTCGGCCAGACGGCGACGTCGTCAGGCAGGAGAGCCAGACGCTGCAGCGACCGGTACTGGGCCCGGGCCAGCTCCTCTGTCTGCCCGGGCGAGACCAGGTCGGTGCGGGCGGCCGAGCCCACGATGAGGGACCCGCCCGTGAACACACCCACCGTCCGAGCGCCGTCCAGCAGCTCGAACGCGATGTGCTCATGGGTGTGTCCGGGGGTGGCAAGAGTACGCAAGGTCAACCCGCCGAGATCCACCTCGTCGCCGTCACCCAGCCCCGTGTGCGGGTACTCGCGCCCGCCCTGGGCCGAGGCCAGCACACGAGCCCCGTCGCTGGCGCCGAGCTGGACCGCTCCGGAGAGGAAGTCCGCGTGCAGATGCGTGTCCGCAGCGAAAGCGATCCTGAACCCACGCTGGTCAGTGACCTCACGCACCCGGCGCAGGTCACGGCTGACGTCGAGCGCCAACGCCCGCCCGTCACCGAGGTCGAGCAGGTACGCGGAGTTGCCCAGCCCCTCGTCCACGAGAGGGATCACGGTCATGTCGCCCATCAGCAGGCAGCCCTTCTAGCGAGGAGTCCGAACGCCACCACACTACAACGTTCCATGGAGTTGCAGAATGTTGTCGGCGTCGCCTGCCTCAGCAACGCACTGCCATGTCGCCGGGCGCTCGTGGCCGATGAGCGGATTTCGTCCTCAGGAGTTCGGGTTCACGACCGCCTCCGCTGGCTGCCGGGAGGCCTCGTCGAACGCTTGACCCCGACGCTTCATCGGTCGTAACTTACATTCGTAATGACTTATGAAGACGACGCGTGGACGACGCTGGCGGACCGCAACCGACGCTCGATCCTCACCGAGCTGGCCGGGGGCGAGCGAACCGTGGGAGAACTGACCCAGGCGCTGCCCATCACCCAGCCGGCGGTCTCGCAGCACCTCAAGGTGCTCAAGCACGTCGGCCTGGTCAACGACCGCGCCGAGGGAACGAAACGGATCTACCGGCTCAACGAGGCCGGAGTCGCCGCGCTGCGCGACCAGCTCGACGCGTTCTGGGCGCGGACCATGTCCGGCTTCGAGGACCTGATGAAGGAGGACGAATGACCGAGACCACCGAAGATCCCGTCGTGCGCCACCAAGTCGTGGTGCCAGGGACGCCGCAGCGCGCGTTCGCGGCGTTCACGCAGCGGTTCGATGCCATCAAGCCCCGCGAGCACAACCTGCTCGGTTCCCCGATCGTCTCCACGACCTTCGAGCCTCGCGTCGGCGGCCACATCGTCGACCGGGGCGAGGACGGCTCCGAATGCGCCTGGGCACGGGTGCTGGCCTACGACCCGCCCAACCGAGTGGTGTTCAGCTGGGACATCGGCCCGACGTGGCAGCTGGAGACCGACCCCGACAATGCCAGCGAGGTCGAGGTGCGGTTCCTCGCCGACGGCCCGGACCACACCCGCGTCGAGCTCGAGCATCGACACCTCGACCGACACGGCCCCGGCTGGCCGCAGCTGCGCGCCGGCGTCGACGACGAGCAGGGCTGGCCGCTGTACCTCGACCGGTACGCCAGCATTCTCAAGGAGCAGACGCCATGACGACCGTGACCATGGAGGTAAACCGTCCCGCGCCCGCAGTGTTCGCCTACGCGACCGACCCGACGACGTTCCATGAGTGGCAGCAAGGCGTGACCAGCGGGACGCTCGAGAGCCACGGAACGCCCCAGCTCGGCGACCGGTGCCTGACCGTGCGCCACATCGGCGGCGCGAGACGACCCTCGACCTCGGAGCTCGTCCGATTCGACCCGCCCCGCGCCTGGTCCGTGCGCGGCATCGACGGACCCATCCGCACCCGCGTCGACGTCACCGTCGAGCCGCTCTCCGATTCCCGGTCACGGCTGGCCATCGCCGTCGACTTCGACGGGCACGGCCTCGGACGGCTCCTCGTGCCCCTCGTGGTGCGGCGTCAGGCCCGCGGCGAGATGCCCGAGAACCTCGCCCGCCTCAAGCAACGGGTCGAGGCTCGCCTCTGACCTGATGCTCAGCGACAAGCCCCAGTACCGCCGCTCGGAAACCGCCGATGACCGATCGCCTGGAAGCAGGCTCCCACCGAGAGCCATGATGCCGGTATGGATGTCGAACTGCTCGTGATACCGGGATGCCCTGGGAGTGAGGCGGCGTCAGCGCTGCTCCGACGTGGTCTCGATGACATCGGCTTGGACGGCACACCGTTCACCGTCAGAATCATCGACAGCGATGAAGCCGCTCGAGCCTGTCGGTTCGCCGGTTCGCCTTCGTTCGTCGTTGACGGGGAGGATCTGTTCGACAACGGCACCGGCGGTGGCGCGCTGGCCTGTCGGGTCTATCGAACGCCAGCCGGACCCCGGAACGTGCCTGATCTCGGGGCCCTTCGCAGGGCACTCAAGGAGCGGGCCGCCAGAGCTGCGGGGCGATGACCATGGACACCCCGCTCGCCCAAGAGCAACCGCCCACTGACCCGCTGCCGGGTGAGTGCTGGTGCTGCGGGTCAATCACCGACCCGGACCGCATCGTGCACCTCAGTAACCATCCCGAGGTGGGCGTGTGCCGCCCGTGCGCTCGCTGGGCGGCCAAGCAAGCGTGGGAGATTGAGGATCGCGCCCGGACTGGTCCACTTGTCCTTGGGCGAGAGGGTCTGCGAACCGTGCGACGGTTCGTGATCGCCCGGGGTTGGCATCGGAGCCGGGTGGTGGGCGGTCCGCTCCGGTGGATCGGCAAGCGGATGCCGTGAGCGCCGCGGCGTCCGATCCTGTCGTGGTCGGGACGGTTCTGGGCAAGGAGCCTCCATGGGAACCAGAACCAAAAGCACGTCAAGGCAGGCGGTTCGTCGAAGATGAATGCTGCTGGTGAACGACGAGGCGTCGATTCCGGGTTTCCGTCATGAGCGACAGCCGAGCGCCCAGCCCGCGCAAGATCCCCCGGCGCGTCTGAATCACGTCTGCCGCTGCTTGGGTGGAGGGCCAGCGCACGGGCGTGAACGGAAACGTTCCCGTCGGTTCTCCGGCGATGTCGGAGAATGCTGGTCACATGCCGGGGATCTCGAGGAACTTCTGGGTCGAGATGGTGCCGCCGGCCTTCGTGTGCGGGTGGCCGTCGAGCAGTTGCTCGAGCTGTTCGGGCGACTCGGCGTCGATGACGGAGTAGCCGCTCACCTGGGTGTCCTCGGAACCGGTGTTCTCAAGCGGAGAACCCATGTCGACAAGGTGCCCACCGACACGCTGACCCCAGGTCGTCCATTCCTGCATCCCGGCACCCGCCTGCTCGGGCGGGATCTGGGCCATCTGCTCACGCATTGCCGCCGTGGTGTTGTAGAAGACCATGTACTTGGCCATGGGGCCCTCCTGCTCGTAGTTACCTGACCGGCCGGTCAGGTGGTGTCTCCCGAGATCCTGCCCCGCGCCCCGGGGTGAGCCCGGGGGCGGTTCTACTCGGACTCAAGAAGCCTCTTCGCGGTGTCGAGTGAGGCCATCTCACCGTCCATGGACTTTTGGACCGGCCCGGACATCAACAGCTTCTTGAAGCCACCAAGATCGGCCGAGAGCGAGAACGTCACCGACGTGGAGCCCGGTCCCATGCTGGTGAACACGAACTCACCTCGCGGACGGGCGGGTCCGGCCACGACGGCGAACGCATAATGCGACGAGGGTGCGTAGTCGGTCACCTCGATGTCGGCGTCGATACCGCGACCGCCCGGTCCGGCGATGACCTGCCGGATCCGCGCGCCGGGTCGCATCTCCGGCGGGTCCAGAATCTGCTTGACGTGAGGCCGCCACCGCACGTCGTTGGACGGTGTGCAGAAGAAGGAGAAGACCGCCTCTAAGGGCCGCTCGATGACGATCGTTCGCTGCGCTGCGGGCATGCCACTCCTTCGACGGACGGTCACTGCTGCGCGATTCTCCCGCCGCAGCGAGACGATCCACAAGATGTTGCATCACCAGCTCGTCCCACGAGCCCGGCACTGAGCTGCTTCATCAGCGGCTCCCTCAGCCGCTCGGACATACGCTTGTGCGGTGACTGTAGACGTGGAGACCTCCATCGAGATCGACGTTCCTCGCGAGCAGGTTGCGGCTTTCGCATCCGATCCCGAGAACGCTCCGCGCTGGTACGTGAACATCAGTGCGGTTGTCCTGGAGACTCCCCCTCCGCTCGCGGCCGGGTCCCGCATGGCGTTCGTTGCGCACTTCTTGGGACGGCGCATCGCATACACCTACGAGGTCCGCGAACTGGTGGCCGGCAAGCGGTTCGAGATGAGCACCGCCGACGGGCCCTTCCCGATGCAGACCACCTACACCTGGTCCGACACCGCCGATGGCGGCACCAGGATGACGCTGCGCAACCAAGGAGAACCATCAGGCTTCGGCCATGTCACCGCGCCGGTGATGGTCCGAGCCATGCGCCGGGCCAACCGCAAAGACCTCCAAACGCTCAAGCGCCTGCTCGAGGACGCAGCGACCTAGTACAGAAGCTGTAAACCCGACATGGCCACCGTCGCCTGATCGCTCCCGCTCGGTCCCAGGCGAGCCGTTCAAGCCAGTCCGTCGCATATTCGATCTCGGCGAGATTCCAGTAGGCGGTCGCGAAGCCCCATACGAGGACGAACAGTCCGACGACTATGACGCCGGCGGTGCCACTGACCGTCGACCACCCGCCGCCGCGGCACACATCGGGCACGGGCTCTGTGACACGCCGTTAGCCGCAGCAATGCGGCGTTGGCCGACGTCCGGTCATACCGCGATTCGCAGATGTCGCGGGGCTCACTCGCAGGTGGGATTTGGCGAACGTAAACGATCAAGGATCTGCAGCTTAGTGTTCACGAGGCTTCGACCAGCTCTTCTGGCAGCGGCTTGTCGATCGGGAAGTGGAGCGAGCTCTTTGTGCACTCGTACTACCTGAGGCGTTCGCCGAACATCCAGAGAACTTTGCCACTGTGCGGCAGGTAGGCGAGATGGCTTTTGAATGGGGCGAACCCTGCGACCACCTTTTCGTCGACGCGAAAGGCCGGCATGCCGTAAGAGATGCCTTCATCGGCGCTCGGGGCGAAGGCCAGGATCGACCGGGGTAGCGCTTCGACCGTGGTCCGTTTCGGCTGCTCGAGTCCTGCCAGGTAGGCATCGACCTCGTCGACTGTCATGGCAGACAGCCTCCTCCAGTCTTCCGGACATGCCCGTTGCCAGTGCGCGCTGATCGGGGACAGCGGGTCGACATTCGGTTCGGTGAAGACTTTCTGTACTGGCTCAAGCTGCGCCTAAGGCGCAGAAAAGCGCGGGGACCCGCGTCGGGGACCCCGCGCTGCGGGCGGCGCTGGCGCGCCGTCCTCGCGCACCCCACCGCCCCCACGCTTTCAACCACGCCCAGGGGGCGCCCGCCCCGCCGCCGGCAGCTGGACCGACGACCACGACCTGCGGCTCGCCATCAGGCGCCACGACGAGAGCAGCCCCAGCCGTCGACTGCCCGGCACAGACCCACAGAGGACCACTGCCCACCACAGGCGCGGGGCCGGCCCCACCACCCGCGTTTCGGGCCTCCGCGTGCGCCTTCTGCGCGTGGCCTCCCAGCCGAGCCGCCGTGGCATCACTGCGCAGACCACGACGGCGCATGCGGCCGCCATGACATCCACCAGGCTGGGGCGCACCAGGGGCACACCCGATCGGCAAAGGTGGTCGAACGCCCACAACCGATGCCCGTCAACGCGTGCTCCAAAGGGCCTCCGGGAAAGCGCGACAACCCGGTCTCGACCGACTTTTAATCCGCTGGTCGTCGGTTCGAGCCCGACGGGGCCCACCACAGGCTGACACAGGTCAGCCGGCAGCCGGTGCTTGGTACGGCACTGAAGACCGCGACGAGGCCCCATTGTGCGGTTCGACCCTGGTCTGCCTCAGTGGGGCGGTTGCGGGCAGTAGGCGTCGGCCGCGAGGCTGACCAGCCGGTAGGCAGCGGGTTGATCTCCTATCCGGGCGGCCAGGTCACCTACGGCGTCGTCGCGCGAGCCTGATCGGATGGTCGCGCAGATCGACTGGGCCGTGGCGATCATGGCGGCCCTGTCGGGGTGCTTCAGGTCTATCCGTGCTTCGGCGAGGTAGCGCGCCTGAGCAGTGGCGCCACTCGGCGGTTGAGCCGATGTCGAGCTGGTGGATGGTGACGGCGCCGGGCTGGTCGTGGTCGCGGCAGGGCCAGAGCATGCGACCAGGCAGAAGAGCCCGACCAGGCCACCGGCGCGGAGAAACGCTCGCAGGCCAGCCATGCAATCGAGTATGCGCTTCCACGAAGCGACCGGCCCAGTGCTTGTCGGCGCCGCGTCGAGCTTGCCCCCTATGCCCGGATCTTCGGGGGTAGAGAGTCCGCTGGCGGCGGCATACCGGACCCGATAGTTGCCGATCGCCGGAACAGCGAACTGCCTGCTCCTACATTGGTTTTGTCGGTCCGCCCTTGCGGGCCAGGGGGTTTCACCGTGCGGGGGGGGTACCGTGCGCAATGCTGCTCATCTTCGTTGTTACTTCGCAGCCCTTGGGGCGTTCCTGCTGGTCGGTGCCGGCCTGCTCGTCCTGGCCCCGAGCGGGCGGGCGGACGAGACCACCGTCTCGGTCGACACCTTGCGCACCGGCTGGGACCGGAGCGAGTCTGCGCTTTCCCCGGCGACTGCGTCGTCACCGTACTTCGGGAGGCTGTTCTCGACCCGACTGAACGGGCAGATCTACGCCCAGCCCATCGTCGCCGGGGGTGTGCTGCTCGTGGCTACCGAGAACGACTGGGTCTATGGTCTGGACCCGGTCACCGGGGTCATCCGCTGGCAGCGCAACGTCGGGCCGGCGTGGCCGGCATCCGCGATCGGCTGCACCGACCTGGTTCCCACCATCGGGGTCACCTCCACCCCCGTCGTCGACCCCGTCACCAGCACCGCCTACTTCACCGCCAAGGTCAACGACGGTGCGACCGCGGACTCGCCGCACTGGTACCTGCATGCCATCGACATCACCACCGGGAGCGAACGCGGCGGCTTCCCCCACGTGATCGCCGGGACGCCGACCAACTCCCCCGGCAACCCCTTCAACCCCAAGACGGCCATGCAGCGTCCCGGGCTGCTGCTGCTGGGCGGGGTCGTCTACGCAGCCTTCGCCAGCCACTGCGACTACGGGCCGTACAACGGCTACCTCGTCGGCGTGGACGCCGCGACCGGAGCCCAGACCACCATGTGGTCCACCGAGGCGGGATACGCCAATGGCAAGGGTGGAGTCTGGCAGTCCGGCGGAGGGCTGGTTTCCGACGGCCCGGGCCGCATCATCCTGGCCACCGGCAACGGCGTCTCACCAACCGCCGGTCCCGGCTCCAAGCCGCCCGGTCAGTTGGGCGACTCCGTGGTCCGTCTGCAGGTGAACGCAGATGGCAGCCTGACCGCCACGGACTTCTTCAGCCCCGCGAACAACGCCCACCTCGACCAGTACGACACCGACCTGGGATCGGGCGGACCGATGGGCCTGCCCGACGGGTTCGGCACCACCGCACACCCGCACCTGCTGGTGGAGGTCGGCAAGGACGGACGGGTCTTCCTGCTCGACCGCGACCGCTTGGGTGGCATGGCACAGGGAGCGGGCGGGACCGACGCCGTACTGCAGACCGTGGGTCCCTACCGGGGCGTGTGGGGTCATCCTGCCTTCTGGGGCGGAAACGGCGGATACGCGTACACCGTCACCAACGGCGGCCCGCTGCGCGCGTTCAAGGTAGGTGTCACCACGTCGGGCGGCCCGAACCTCACCGCGGCGGGGACCACCACCGACTCGTGGGGATACACCTCCGGCTCCCCGGTCGTCACCTCCAACGGGACGACCTCTGGCAGCGCCCTGGTCTGGGCGCAGTACTCCACCGGGTCGACGGGTGCCGGCGGGCAGCTGCGCGCGTACGACGCGGTGCCGGTGAACGGCGCGCTTGGCCTGCGCTTCTTCTACCCGATCGGCACGGCGGCCAAGTTCGCCGTCCCGGCCACCAGCGGTGGCCGCGTGTATGTCGGCAACCGCGACGGCGTCGTCTCCGCATTCGGCCTCACCACACATCTTGCGACCGGCCCCATCGTCGGCGTGGGCGGCAAGTGCGTCGATGTGAGAGGCGGCAACTCAGGGAACGGAACCCCGGTCCAGATCTACACCTGCAACCGCACCGGCGCGCAACAGTGGACCGTCAGCGCCGGCCATACGCTCCGAGCACTGGCCAAGTGCCTGGACGTCTCGGGGGCGGGAACGACCAACGGCACCAAAGTGCAGCTGTGGGGCTGCAATGGCACCGGCGCGCAGACCTGGGTGCCCCAGCCCAACGGAGCCCTCTACAACCCGCACTCAGGCAGATGCCTCGACGACCCCGGCGCCAGCCTGACCAACGGCACCCAGCTACAGATCTACACCTGCAACGGAACCGCAGCCCAGAAGTGGAGCCTGCCCCTCAACTAGCCGATCCATCCGAGAGACCTGTCCCGCCGGTCCGCCTACGAGAGGTCGCCGTCGCGCGTACCTGGCAGCCGCAGGACCGCCTCGCCGGGGACGGCACCGCGGGTGAGCCGCGCGCCCAGTGTGATCGCGAGCGCTGAGGCGCGAGACCACGCCGGGTCGCCCTGCGCCACAAAGCCACTCACGCTCTCGGTGAGCTGTGCGACCGTCCGGACCTCCAGGTGTGGACCGCGGTGCTCGACGTGCACGGCCACGGCCACCGCACCACGTCGGGCGTTCGCGACCATGAGCCCGACCAGCTCGGCGAGGACCCCCCGATCAGCCCTCACCAGAACAAGCCCCGGCGTCTCGCACGTGACCGGCGGACCCCCCGCGGTCGTCGCGCGCCGCACCTCGTCGGTGACGAGCCGCGCCAGGTCCACCTCGCTCTCGTCGTCGCGAGACCGACGAGCCGAGAAGTCGAGCACGTCACCGATCGCCGTGCCGAGGCGGTCGAGGTCCCCGACGGAGCGACGCAGCTCGGCGGCCACCGTCGCCGGCGTCTCGGGCCACAGGGCGAGGTCCTCCAGGTCGAGGCGCAGGGCCGTCAGCGGGGTGCGCAGCTCGTGGGAGGCATGCACCGCGAGCTCGCGGTCGCGCTCCCGCGCCCTGGAGATCCGGCTACCGCTGGTGACGAGCGCGTCCCGGATGGCCTGCGCCTCGGGGACGGCGTAGCGGGGCAGGCGTGGTTCCAGCTGCCCCGAGCCCAGGCCCTCCGCGGCGGTCGCGAGCTCCTGGAAGGGCCGGGCCAGCCGCCTGGCCAGCACGAAGCCGACGACACCCGAGGCCAGCACCAGGCCGAGCCCCAGGAGAACCACCGACAGGAGCGCCTGCGCCACCTGGTCGCCGACGGCGGCGGCACTGCGACGGACGGAGAGCGTCCCGCCGCCGGTGAGCCGCCGGGTCGCCACCAGGTCGTCGGCGCGGGCCGCCTGTCCGAAGTCGGTGGAGACCACACTGCGCCCGTCGACCTCGACCGACACCTGCTCACCGGCAGCGGTCAGCCGGTTCAGCCCGTCGACCGTCACCGGCCGGCCACCGGCCACCTGCTGCTCCACGACGACTTCCGCCAGGTCGGCCACCCGGTCGACCTTCGACTGCTCCTGCCCGCGGACCATGTCCGCGACCATGTACGCGCGTGGGACGCCGAAGAGGGCCACCACCACGACCGTGAGCCCGACGAACGCCGCGACGAGGCGTTCCCGCACGGGCTAGCCGGCTTCCAGCCGGAAGCCCACGCCGCGCACCGTCACGATGCGAGCCGGGGCGTGGCTGTCGTCGAGCTTCTGCCGCAGTCGTCCCACCGTCACGTCGAGTGTCTTGGTCGAGCCGAACCAGTTCTCGTCCCACACCTCGTCCATCAGTCGCTCCCGGGAGAGCACCTGCCCGCGCTCGGAGTCCAGCAGCGCGAGGAGGTCGAACTCCTTTGAGGTCAGGGCGACCTCGTCGGCGCCCACCCAGACGCGCCGCGCCCCGGGGTCCACGCGCAGCCCCGGGCCCGTCGCACTCGCGGCCGGCGCGTCGCTGCCACTGCCGCCATTGCCACTGCTGCCACTGCCGCCGCCCGAGCTGCCCCCGCGAGTCGTCCGCCGCAGCAGCGCCCTTGCGCGCGCGAGGAACTCGGCGAGGCCGAAGGGCTTGCCGAGGTAGTCGTCGGCGCCGACGTCGAGCCCCACGACGCGGTCGAGCTCACCGCCCCGGGCCGTGAGGATGAGGATGCCGTTGTCGTAGCCGTCGGTGCGCAGCTGCCGGCAGACGTCGAGGCCGTCGATGTCGGGGAGGCCGAGGTCGAGCACGACGAGGTCGACGTCTCCCCGGGCCACCCGCTCGAGTCCGTCGGTGCCCGTCGCGACCCGCTCGACGGCATACCCCTCGCGGTCGAGGGTGCGCAGCAGGGGCAGCGCGATGCCGTCGTCGTCCTCCACCACGAGGATCTGGTGCGTCACCTCAGAGAGCATAGGGCGGCTCCGGCTCCACGGCGCGGCCACGCTGACGGGTGTCGGCGGCCACGAGGATCGGGATCGCCACGGCGAGAGCGACGACGAGGACCGCGGTCGCGCGCCAGTGGGCCCCCTCGCCTCCGGGGGCGCCGACCGTCGAGGCCAGCGTCTGCCCCGCCGCAGTGAGGACGGCCAGCACGACGACGACCAGCCGCGACTCGAAGCAGTTGTCCCGCCACAGCTTCACGCCCGCGGCCGTGCCCGCGAGGACGACCGCCCCGACGAGCACCACCACCCACGGCGCGGGCTCGCCGCCCGAACGGAGCCCGCCGACCGTGAGCGCGAGCCCGACCGAGAGCACCCCCGCGAGCCGCGAGCACGGGGTATGCCGTGTCCCTCGGACCCGCGGCAGGGTGCGTCGCGACATCAGAAGTCCCGGTCGAGGGTGCCGAGCTCGGAGGTCGGTGCAGTGGAGCACGGGACCTTGTTGAGGTCGGTGACCCCGGCCGACGGCGCCCAGACCATCGCCGCCGCGGTCGTCACCGTGCGCAGCGAGCTCGAGCTCGTGGTGCTCCCCAGCGTGATGGTGACCACGGTGGCACTCACTCCGCCGACCGTCGTCGTCGAGGCCACCATCGTGGCGGCGAACTGCGCCGTCTTGCCTGACTTGATGTAGTCCTGCTTGAGGTTGACCGAGCCCAGGTTCACGGCGGCGCCGTTGCGCAGCACGTCGACGGTGTCGGACGAGCCGCTGAGGCCGAGCACCGCGCCGTCGCGCAGCCGGAGCGTGACGGGGAGGCTCGACCCGGTCCAGCCCGGCGTGATGGTCGTGAGGTCGACCTGCTGCGAGTAGGTGAGGCGCAGGACGTCGCCCGAGTCGAGCTTGCCTGCTGTGGCGCCGCCCGACACGGTCTGCACGTCGTAGCCACGCACCGGGCTGTTGTCGATGCGGCGCGCGCTCACGGTGGCGGAGGTCGTGGTGCTGCCCTTGCCGTCGACGAGGACCGCCCGCAGGTCGTAGAGTCCGTCGGCCACCTTGGTGGTGTCCCAGCTGCACGCATACGGCGCGGTCGTGTCGGTGCAGACGGGCGCCCACGACGTGGTGCCGGTGGGCGCGTAGTCGATGCGCACCGACGTGATGCCGGCCGTCGAGCTCGCGGTCGCGTTCAGCGTCGCCGAGCCGCTGAGGTAGGCGCCCGGGTCCTCCATGGAGACCGACGAGACGGTGTTGTCGACAGCCCGCCCGCCCACGACCGCAGACGTGGTGGTGTTGCCGGCGGCATCGGTCGCCACGGCGCGGAAGACGTACGTGCCGTCGGCCAGCTTCGTCGTGTCGTAGCGGCAGCCGAACGGGTCGACGGTCAGCGTGCAGGCGGTCGTCCACGTGGAGGTGCCGGACAGCTGGAGCTGGATGAGGACCTGCGACACCCCTGACTCGGCGTCGCTCGCGGTCGCCCCGAGGGACACGGTCCCGCGGAGGGGGCTGCCCGGGTCCTGGACGGTGACCGTCGGGGCGACGTTGTCGACCACGGTGCCGACCACGGTGGCGGACGTGGAGCTGGCGGTGCCGGCGGACGCCACGGCCCTCAGGTCGTAGGACTCGCCCTGCGTGAACGCCGCGCCCGCGGTGCTCCAGCTGCACGCATACGGGGCGGTCGTCGCCGTGCAGAGCGTCTTCCACGTCGTCGTGCCGCTCACGGCGTACTGGATCGCGACCGAGTAGGCGACGGTGCCGGTGTTGTAGAGCGTGGCCGTCAGCGGCACCGTCCCGCGCACGATGTCGCCGGGGTTGCCCAGCACGACGAGGAGGTTGTTGGCCACGGTGACCTGCACCGTGGAGGAGGTCGTCGAGTAGCCGGCGTTGTCGGTGGCCGCGGCGCGCAGGCCGTACGAGCCGTCCGCGCCGCCCGTCGTGTTCCAGCTGCACGCGTAGGGCGCTGCGGTCGCGGTGCACAGCGTGACCCAGCCCGAGCCGTTGGGCGCCAGGTACTGCAGCGCGACCGAGGCGACGCCGCTGTCGGCGTCGGCGGCGTTCGCGGACACGGTCACCGTGCCCTTGACCGGTGAGCCGGGGTCGACCATCGAGACGGTCGGCGGTGTCCAGTCGGACGCGGCCTTCACGGTGCTCACGGCGTTGGAGCTCGTGCTGCTGAACGTCGCGCCGCTGAAGGCGACCGCCGGCGAGAGGACACTCGTGACCACGCACAGCACGCCGAGCGCGACGGCGACCGCGAGGGCCAGCTGTGCGACGGGGCGGCGGGTCATGGTCTCTCCTCCGACTGGTGTGGACGGGTCCAACGCTAGGGATCGGCACCCCACGGGAAGGCAACAGCGAGGGCCGCGCGCTCCACGCTTCGGTAACAGGTGCGCCAGCCTCTCGGGCCCAGGACGCGGGCGGGCCCCCAGCACACCCAGGGAAGTGTGCTGAGGACCTGGTTCGTGGTCCGGCCCGGTGGACCGGAGCGGGTCAGCCGGCCGGGGCGGCCGCGACCGTGGCGGTCGGGGCTTTGGCCGCCTCCCGGCGGCGAGTGCCCGGCCGGGCGGCGCCAGCGAGCTGGCCCAGGGCGACCAGCGCGATGAGCGCGGCGGGGCCGCCGATCAGCATCATCCGGGTGTTGCGGTCGGCCAGCGCGATGAGGACCCAGCCGGCGTGCGGGACCCCGAGCTGCACGAGGGGCTGCTCCTGCGAGACCAAAGTGAAGTGCCAGGGGTCCGGCTTGGGGTTGGCGTCGCCCTTCGTCGTGAAGACCGTTCCGCCCCCGGCGGCCGGCTTCATCGCGAGGATGCGATGGGTGACGAGGTTCGCGACCCCCGAGTCGGCGGGCGGCAGGTAGGTGATGACGTCGCCCACCTTCAGGTCGTGGACGGCGACCGGCTTCTCGAGGACGATCGAGCCCTTGTCGTAGGTGCCTGTCATCGACCCCCCGGTGATGACGTAACGGCTGTAGCCCATCAGGCTCGGGACCAGCCACGCGGCACACGCCGCGATCACGACGAAGACCACGAGGTTGACTGCCCACCGGGACAGGCGGCGCAGGGCGCCCACGCCTTGTGTGTGCTGACGTGCCATGTCGCTCTCCTGCTCTCTGCGTCTCGGTCTAGTGCGGGCTGGTGTGGCTGGTCGGTCCATGTGCTGGTGCCGGGAGGGGCTCCCCAACAGCCCCTCCCGACCTACTTCGGGCCCCTCCCAAGGCCCTCCGAACCCCTTGCGGGGTCAGGTCATTCGGTCAGATGACCGGGTCAGGTCACTGGTTGGTCGTGGTGGCCGTGTCCTGGACCGAGCTCCACGCGTAGACGGCGCTGGCGGTCTTGCCCTGCTCGGCGTTGGTGGCGTCGGCGCTGAGCTTGACGGTGAAGGTGAAGTTGTGGGCCTGGCCGGGCGCCCACGTGCCGAGGTCGTTCTTCGCGCCGTCGACGAGGGCGCCGAAGGTGCCGCTGAAGACGGTGGTGCCGGCGGTCGTGTCCTTGATGTCGAGCGTCAGGTTCGAGGCGGAGAAGCCGTTGGTCGAGGAGACCTCGGTCAGCGAGAAGAGGGCCGGCAGCGAGCCGGTGTTCGTCAGCGTCAGCGAGCCGTTGAGGACGTCGCCCGGCTTGAGGTTGGTCAGGTTGAAGATGGCCTGGCCGTCCTTGGAGTTGCTCTGCGTCAGCGTTCCGGCGGTGACGGCGCTGATCGTGTTGCCCGTGGTCGAGCTGAAGGTCGCACCCGACCCGACGGCGATGCTGCCGGCGGCGAGGAGGGTGGCGAGGGGGACGAGGACCTTGCGGTTCATGGCTGCTCCAACGGTGTGGGCAGCCGCTCGGCTGCCAGGGTGGTTTGTGGGTTCCTGCTACGGAAAGAACGTTATGGAGGCGCACGCCACGGCCCGGCAACGTCAGCTCCTCACTCCCGCCACATCTGGGAACCGTTCGACAACAGCTCTCCAACACCGCCCGTAGACTTCCGAGGCCGTATGCCGTCCCACCCCCTCGAGGGAGTCACCACCGTGATCGACGCGTTCGTCTACGACGCCGTCCGCACCCCCTTCGGCCGCTTCGGCGGAGCGCTGGCCGGCACCCGGCCGGACGACCTGGCCGCGCTCGTGGTGCGCGCCGTCGTCGACCGCTCCCCCGGCTTGTCAGCCGACCCCCGCCTCGTCGACGAGGTCGTCTTCGGCAACGCCAACGGCGCGGGTGAGGAGAACCGCAACGTCGCCCGGATGGCCACCCTGCTGGCGGGGCTGCCGACGAGCATCCCGGGCAGCACCGTCAACCGCCTGTGCGGGTCGAGCCTCGACGCGGCGATGATCGCCTCGCGGCAGGTGGAGACCGGCGACGCCGACGTCGTCCTCGTCGGCGGCGTCGAGTCGATGACGCGTGCCCCCTGGGTCATGCCGAAGACGGAGAAGCTCTATCCCGTGGGCAACCTCGAGCTCGCCTCGACGACGCTCGGCTGGCGGCTCGTCAACCCGCGCATGCCGTCGGAGTGGACCGTCTCCCTCGGCGAGGCGACCGAGCAGCTGCGGGAGAAGCACGGGGTGACCCGCGAGCGCCAGGACGAGTTCGCGGCGCGCTCCCACCACCTCGCAGACGCCGCGTGGAGCGAGGGCTTCTACGACGACCTCGTGGTCGGGGTGCCCGGCGTGGCGCTGTCGCGCGACGAGTCGATCCGTCCCGACACGACGACCGAGCGCCTCGCCGGCCTCAAGACGTCCTTCCGCAAGGAGGACGGCACGGTGACCGCCGGCAACGCCTCGCCGCTCAACGACGGCGCCTCGGCCGTCCTCGTCGGCAGCGCGGCGGCTCGCGAGCGTCTGGGGCTGGACCCGATCGCGCGCATCGCGGGGCGTGGCACGAGCGCGCTCGACCCGCAGTATTTCGGCTTCGCACCCGTCGAGGCGGCCGAGCAGGCGCTGAGGAGGGCCGACATCACCTGGGCCGACGTGTCGGCGGTCGAGCTCAACGAGGCCTTCGCCGCGCAGTCGCTGGCGTGCATCGACGCCTGGGGCATCGACCCGGAGATCGTCAACCGCCACGGCGGCGCCATCGCCATCGGTCACCCGCTCGGCGCCTCCGGCGGGCGCGTCCTCGGCACGCTGGCGCGCAGCCTCCAGCGATCGGGCGAGCGCTGGGGCGTCGCGTGCATCTGCATCGGGGTCGGTCAGGGGTTGGCCGTCGTCCTCGAGAACGTCACCGCCTGAGCGTCGCCGGCCCGACGGCATACGTACGCGTTCGGCACAGCAGTACGCGTTGGCCGCAGGAGTGCGCGTTCGCCCTAGGAGTGCGCGCTCGCGGCAGAGGTGCGCGGTGCACCGCGCACCTCTGCGAGAACCGCGCACCTGCGAAGGAGCCGCGGCGCACCCTGCCGCGGTCAGGGCAGGGACGCGCCGCCGCACATGACGAGGGTCTGGCCCGTCACCATCGCGCCGGTGGGCTCGAGCAGGAAGCGGGTCAGCGCCGCCACCTCCGAGGGCTCGACGAGACGGCCGAGCGGCGGGACGACGGGCGGCACCGAGGCCCGGTTCGGGTCCTCCAGCATCGCTGTGCGCGTCGGGCCCGGTGCGACCACGTTCACCGTGATCCGTCGAGGTGCGAGCTCGGCCGCCCACGCTCGAGCCATGGAAGCGAACGCGGCCTTGGTGGCGGCGTACTGGCTCTTGCCCGGGACCCCGCTCATGGTCCGACTGCCGACGAGCACGACTCGGCCGCCGTCCACGAGTGTCTCGACGAGGCCGCCGACGAGCAGCTCGGCGGCGCGGACGTGCACCGCCCACATCCGCTCACCGTGGGCTGGGTCCAGCTCGCCGAGCCGGCCGGCGTACTGCAGCCCGGCGGCGTGGACGATCGCGTCGACCTCGGTCGCGGTCCGTCCGACGCTGGCGAGTGCCTCCGTCGTCGAGGCGACGTCGGCGAGGTCGCACGCAACCCACGTCGCCGCCTCGGGCAGGCCGCCCCGTGAGCGGCTCAGCCCGAGCACCTGCCATCCGGCGCCCAGGAGGTCCTCGGCAACGGCGAGGCCGATGCCCGAGCTGGCTCCGGTCACGATCGCGGTGCGTGTCCCTCGCTCGGCAGACCGGGGTGCCGTCACCCTCACCCGGCGTGGCTCGCGCGCAGCCGGTCGACGACGACTGCGGGCAGGTGCACGTGCTTGATGGCCCGGCGGTGATAGGTGTACGCGATGTGTAGGTCACCGTCGCGGCCTGGCAGCACCGACGGGTAGGACAGCTCGCGGTTGAGCCCGTCGCGCGAGTTGTTGGACATGCAGTAGCCGTCGCCGTTCTCGAGGTCGACCTGCACCGGCCAGGACCGGCCTTCGTCAGGGCTGAGTCCAAGCGTCATCGGCGCCCGCGGCGCGCCCCAGAAGGCGGTCCGGCGCCCCGCAGCCTCGGTGGCTTCGGTGGCTTCGGTGGCTTCGGGTGATGGCTCGGCGACGACGGGACCCTCGAGCCCCTCGACGACGCCCTCGTCGTCGATCTCGTCGTAGAGCGAGACACGACGCTCGGTTGCGTCGAGGGCCGAGCTTCGGTTGAACACGAGCGTGACCTCTCCCCCGCCGGTCGCGACAGCCTGGATCGAGGAGTTGTTGTTCGGCAGCGCGGTCGGAGTCGGCACCGCCCACGTCAGGCCGTCGTCGGTGGACGTCGTCTCCCACACGTGATCGGCCCAGCGGCTGCGGAAGCACGCCCACAGCGAGCCGTCCTGTCGGGCGACGACGTTCATGTGGACGCAGCCGAGCGACCCGGGCACCGGCGACTCCGACCACGTCTCGCCGCCGTCGTCGCTCCACCACACACTCGAGGTGTCCTCGTTGCCGACCCACTTCTCACCGGGCACGGTGACGCAGTTGAACACCGGCAGCAGGATGCGCCCGCTCGCCAACGCGACGGGAGGCTGACGCACGAACACGCCGCCGACCTCGGTGGCGGGCAGCAGCACGGTCGGCGGCTCCCACGTCTCGCCGCCGTCCAGGGAGACCCGGCGGCGCACCTCGGAGGTGTCCTGGTCGCCGGCGAGCTGGGCGGTGTAGAGCAGCCACACGTCACCGCTCGGCGCCGTGAACAGCACCGGGTTCTGCTCCGACCTGGTCGGGTCGTCGCTCAAGGGCACAGGGTCGAGCCACCTGTCGGTGCCGGCCGGCATGCGGCTGAGGTAGGCGGTGATGTCGCTGACGCCCTCCTGGGTGCCGCCGAACCACACGCACGCGAGGTCGCCGTTCGGCAGCCACGCGAGGTTGGCCGCGTGGCACTGCACCGTCGGGGTGGGGAGGTATGCCGTGCGGCCGCCTCCCTCGCGCGGGCGCGGGACGCCGTCGGTCGGGAGCGCCTGCGTCGACCCGGCGACGGTCATGACGCTCCCCGTGCCGCCCTGAAGTGGGCCGAGGCCGCCTGCTCGAGGTGGACGAGGTCCGACGAGACCGTGGCCAGGGTGAAGCCCTGTCCGAGGCGCTCCGCGGCGACCTCGCCACTGGGAGTGTGGAACCCGGCGGCGATGCCTGCCGCCTCGGCTGCCGCCAGGATGCGCTCGACGGCGGCCTCGAAGGCGTCGTCGACGGCAGGGTCGGTCGACGTCGCGCCACCTACGGCGAGCCGCAGGTCCGACGGGCCGATGTAGAGACCGTCGATCCCGGGCGTCGCCGCGATGGCCTCGACGTTCTCGAGACCCTGGGGCGTCTCGATCATCGCGAGGACCACCGTGGCCGCGTTGGCGTCGGCCGGGTTGGGCCCGATCCGCAGCTGGGACCTCATCGGGCCGTACGAGCGGATGCCCTCGGGACCGTACTTGGCGTACGAGACCGCGCGGGCGGCGTCCTCGGCGGTGTTGACGAGCGGCACGATGATGCCGGCGGCTCCGGCGTCGAGGGCCTGCCCGATGAGGAAGGGCTCGTTGCCGCCGACGCGGACCATCCCGACAGACTCGCCTCCGGCGTCGATGGCCTGCATGCCGGCGAGGATGCCCTTGTAGTCGAGGAGCCCGTGCTGGGCGTCGAAGCAGACGTAGTCGTAGCCGACCCTCGCCAGCCGCTCGGTCGAGACGGGCGAGTCGATGATGACCCAGTAGCCGAGGATGGTCTCGCGGGCCCGCACGCGCCGGGCGTAGTCGAGCACGCGCTCGCGGCTGCGCTCCATCGCGGTCTGTCCGCCCTCGTTCGCGGGGCTCATCGGTTGTACCCCGGCATCGAGCCGAGCAGCGGGGCCCCTGCCTCGTCGCACGCGGCGAGGACGTCGTCGGGGAGCGGACCGGCTTGTGCAGCAGTGATGTTGGCCTCCAGCTGGGACGGTTTGGAACCCCCGAGCAGCACCGCCGATACGACCGGCTTGCTCAGCAGCCAGCGCAGCGACAGCTCGGGGAGGGTGATGCCGGCCTCGGACGCGATATCGCCGAGCGCCTCGATGACCGCGAACGTCTCGGCGTTCCAGTAGCGGTCCTTGTACATGGTGGCGAGCGCCGACGAGCCGAAGCGGCCCTCGCCCGGCGACTCCGTGAAGGAGTGGCGCCCGCTCAGCAGGCCGCCGCCGAGCGGGTTGTAGACGATCGTGGCCAGGCCCTTGGTCGTCGCGAACTCGGCGTACTCGGCCTCGATGCGGCGGGCGACGAGGTTGTAGAGCTGCTGCGCGAGGACCGGCCGCGGCGTGCCGATGGCGTCGCAGGCGGCGAAGACGTCACCGATCTGCCAGGCGGAGTAGTTGGAGACGCCGATCGCTCGGACCTTGCCCTCCTTGACGAAGTCGCCCAGGGCGGCGACGGTCTCGTCGATCGGGACCGACCGGTCGGGCTGGTGCAGGTAGTACACGTCGACGAAGTCGGTGCGCAGCCGGCGGAGGCTCGCCTCGAGCGAGGACCGCAGGCCGGCGGCCGAGAGCAGGGGCGCGCCACCCGCGTCACCGGGATAGATGCCCGCCTTGGTCGCGATCGTGGCCGCGTCACGGCGCCCCGCCAGGATCTCGGCGAGCATCTCCTCGCTGCGCCCACCGGCATACCCGTTGGCCGTGTCGATGGAGGTGATGCCGGCGTCGAGCGCGGTGTCGACCATCGTGCGGGCGGTGTCGAGGTCGACGGTGTCGCCGAAGGTCATGGTGCCGAGCACCAGTCGCGGGAGCGGCCGGCCCAGGCCCGGCAGGTCGATGGTCGGTAGGGCGGGCGTGGTCATGAGGCCTTCTCGGTCTCCGCCGCGCGAGAGGCGGCGATGTGTCGGATGAGGTGTCGCGGCTTGATGCCGGTCATGAGGGCCGGCTCGAGGGCCGACCGGCGCAGGCGCTGGGTGTACTCCTCCTGCGGCCGCGAGAGCAGGTCGTCGGTGCGACCACCCTCGACGATGCGCCCGGCCCGCATGACGATGGTGTCCTGCGAGATGGCGCGCACGACGCCGAGGTTGTGGGAGATGAAGAGGTAGGTCAGGCCCGTCTCGCGCTGGATGTCGGCGAGCAGCTCGAGCACCTGGGCCTGCACGGACACGTCCAGGGCACTGGTCGCCTCGTCGCAGACCAGCAGCTCGGGACCCGAGGCGAGCGCCCGGGCGATGCCGATGCGCTGGCGCTGGCCGCCGGAGAACTCCGGGGGCTTGCGCGCCAGGGCCGTGCGGGGCAGCCCGACGCGGTCGATCAGCTCGGCGGCCTTGTCCCGCTGGACCTTCCGCGACTTCTCGCCTCGGGCCCTGACCGGCTCGGCGACGATCTCCTGGGCCGTCAGGTGCGGGTCGAGCGAGCCGTAGGGGTCCTGGAACACCATCTGCACGCGGTGCCGCAGGGGGCGTAGCTGCTTCTCGGAGAGCGCGGCGAGGTCGGTGCCGTCGAGGTCGACGACTCCCGAGGTGGGCTTGAGCAGGCGCACGAGCGCCTTGGCGATCGTCGACTTGCCGCAGCCGGACTCCCCCACGATGGCCAGGGTGCCGCCGCGCGGGACGGTGAACGACACGTCGTCGACGGCGCGGAAGACGTCCTTGCCGCTGCCGTACTCGACGACGAGGTTGCGAACGGTCAGCAGGTCCTCAGCCATGGCTGGCCTCCTTCACGAGCTTCGGGGCGCCGTATGCCGTGTGCCCGGCTGAGGCGGCGCCCGCGGGGTGGGCGGGGACGTCCGTGACGGCATACGGCGCCTGGCCCACCGAGAGCGCGGGGTCGTCCCAGGGGCCGAGCTCCGGAATGGCCCCCAGCAGCTTCTGCGTGTAGGGGTGCTGCGGGTTGTCGACGACGTCGGTCACCGGGCCGCCCTCGACGAAGGTGCCGGACTTCATGACGTGGATGCGGTCGCTCATCAGGCGCGCGACACCGAGGTCGTGGGTGATGAGCAGCAGGGCGATGCCGGTGCGCTCCTGCAGCTCGAGGAGCAGGTCGAGGATGCCGGCCTGCACCGTGACGTCGAGCGCGCTGGTCGGCTCGTCCGCGACGATGAGGTCTGCATCGGTGGAGACCGCCATCGCGATGAGCACGCGCTGGAGCATGCCGCCGGAGAGCTGGTGCGGGTAGGCGCCGAACTGCTTCTCGGGGTTGCGGATGTGCACCTGCTCCATGAGCGCGAGCGCGCGGGCCCTGGCCTCTGCCTTGCCCATCTTCGGGTACTTGACCCGGACCGCCTCGGTCATCTGCCGGCCGACGGTGCGGATGGGGTTGAGAGCCGTCATCGGGTCCTGCGGGATGAGGGCAACGGTGCGTCCACGCAGCGAGTTGATGACCTTGCGGCTGCCGGTGACGTCCTGGCCCTGGATGCGCGCCTCACCGGAGACGACGGCGAGGTCGTCGGGCAGCAGGCGCAGGATCGCCATTGCCGTGGTGGACTTGCCCGAGCCCGACTCACCGATGATCGTGACGGTCTCGCCCTCGTCGATGTGGAAGCTGACCCCGTCGACGGCGCGGACGACGCTCGAGCCGGTCATCAGCTCGACCTGCAGGTCCTTGACCTCGAGGACGCTCATGCCTCGTCTCCCTTCGTGCGGCGGACCCGGTCGCGCAAGCCGTCGCCGACGAGGTTGACCCCGACGACGAGCAGGGCAATGACGATGCCCGGGATCGTGACGAGCCACCACTTGCCGGTGACGAAGAGCTCACGGCCGTCGGAGATGATGCCGCCCCAGGTCGGGTAGGGCCGCTGCACGCCGGCGCCCAGGAACGACAGCGCGCTCTCGAGCAGCACCGCCTGGGCCAGCAGCAGCAGGACGACGACGAGGACCTGCTGGAGGATGTTGGGGATGAGGTGCCGGGTGATGATCGAGATGCGGTGCAGCCCGAGCACCCGCGCGGCGGCGACGTAGGGCTTCTCCCGCTCCACGAGCACCAAGGCGCGCGTGATGCGAGCGGGCTCGGGCCACTGGGCGAAGGCGATCACCAGGGTGATGACGGGAATCGACGGGCCGAAGAGCGCGACGACCAGCAGCAGCATGAGCAGCAGCGGCAGCGACATCTGTGCCTCGAGCAGACGGGAGACGATGGTGTCGACCCAGCCCCCGAAGTAGCCGGCGGCCGCGCCCGCGACGATGCCCACGACCCCGGAGACGAAGATCGCGAGGACGCCGATGACGAGCGAGGTCTGGCCGCCGTGAAGGATGCGGCTCAGCAGGTCGCGGCCGTTGGGGTCGGTGCCGAAGAGGTGGCCGGCGCTGAACGGTGGCAGTGAGGAATCCGCCAGCCGGCCCACGATCGGGTCGGGCAGCGGCAGGAGCTGCGCGAGCGCCACCGGGATGACCACGACTCCGGCGCAGATCGCGCCGACCCAGATCTTGATCGTGCTGTAGCGAGCACGTCTGGCCGCGGCCGAGCGGCGCAGCAGCACCTTGGTGACGACCGAGTCACGCCCGAGAATCGAGCCGGGGACCTCGTGCAGGGCCGGCGCCTGGGGGTGACCGGGCAGGTTCGTCGAGGTGGTCATGCGCTGGCCTCTCCGAGTCGGACGCGCGGGTCCATGAGCGGGTAGAGCAGGTCGACGAGGAGCTGGACGACGAGCGCCAGCACGACCGTCACGAGGACCGTGGCCTGGATGAGCGGGAAGTCGCGTTGCTTGAGTGCGTTGACGACCAGCTCCCCGACCCCGGGCCAGCCGAAGACGACCTCGACGATGACGACGCCGTTGAGCATGGCCGCGAAACGGGTGCCGAGCGCCGTCACGACCGGGATGGCCGAGTTGCCGAACGCATACCGCCAGGTGAGCGCACGCTCCGAGATGCCGCGTGACCTGGCGACCGTGAGGTAGGGGGCAGCGAGGTTGACGACCATCTCGCGGCGCACGAGCCGGGAGATGAGGGCGATCTGCAGGATGGCGATCGTCACGGTCGGCAGGACGATGGATGCCATCGAGGTGAAACCGGACGGCTGGAACCACCGAAGCTGCACCGCGAAGAGCATGAGCAGCACGAAGCCGATCCAGAAGTCCGGCATCGACTGCCCGGCGATGGTGCCGATGTTGGCCCCCAGCTCCTTGGCCGTGTCGGCCCGACGGGCCATCCACACGCCGAGCGGGATGGCCACGACCGCCGTGACGACGATCGCCGCCACGGCCAGCGTGATGGTGTAGGGCAGGCGCTCCATGACCACCTCGAGGGCGGGGCGCTTGAAGAAGAACGAGGTGCCGACGTCGCCCTGGAAGAGGTGCTGCAGGAAGACGAGGAACTGCACGGGGATCGACTTGTCGAGCCCGAACTGCTGACGGATGGCCTCGAGCTGCGCCGACGTGGGGTTCGGGGGCGCATAGTTCGCGGCCGGGTCGCCCGGGGCCATCCGCAGCAGGACGAAGACCGTCGCGGTCGCGAGGAACGCGGTGAGCACGGTCTGCGCGATGCGCTTGAGGACGTACTTCAACATGGGATCACCTTGGAATGCCGGGGATGCCGGATGGTGCCGGGGTGCGGCGACCCGCTCAGGCCGAGACCGTCACGGAGCCGAGGTCGTAGGAGTTGATCGCGCGCAGCTTGAGCCCCTGCACCCGCTTGCGCTTGGCGAGGACGTTGTTGGGCGTCCAGGCCCACATGGCCGGCCACAGCGCCCAGATCTTCTCCTGGGCCTGCTTGAGCAGCTCGTCGCGCTTGGTCTCGTCGGCCTCGGCGCCGGCCTGGTCGAGGAGCGTGGAGATCTCGGGGAAGACGAATCCCTGGTAGGTGTCGCGCGTCTTCTCCTTCGCGGCGGTGCCGCCGTACTGCCCCACGAGGTTGGTCAGGGCCAGGCCCGTCTGGTTGCCGTAGCCGTTGGCCAGCACGTCCCAGTCGCCGGACTCGCCACGACGCCAGGCGTTGATGTCGCCGCCCTTGGGGATCATCTTCAGCGTGGCGGTCACACCCACGGCCGCGAGCATCTGGCTGATGGCCTCGAGCACCCGGGACGCTCCGGCGAACTCGGAGTCCTCCCAGATGAAGGTGAGCTTCAGGCCGCTGCCGCCGTTGTCGGCGAGCATCTGCTTGGCCTTGGCCGGGTCGTAGGTGTACTCGCCGGTCTTGACGTAGCCGGCAAGGGTCTTGGGCACGACACCCTCGGCCGAGGTCACCTGGTTGTTCATCAGTGCCTTGATGAGCGAGTCGTGGTCGATCGCGTACGTGAGGGCCTCGCGCACCTTGGGGTTGGCGAGCGGGTGCCCCTTGGGCTTGCGGAAGTTGTAGAAGAGGTGGATCAGGCGCGTGCCGGGCGTCTCGATGACGTCGATGTCGTTGTTGGTCTTGAGCGAGGCCGCCGACTCCGGGGTGATCGTGTCGATGACGTCGGCCTGGCCGGAGGTGATCGCGATGACGCGAGCGCCCTCCTCCTCCTGGTAGGAGACGTTGACCGTGTCGAGCTTGGCCTTCTCGCCCCAGTAGTTGTCGTTGCGGGTCAGCTTGTACGTGCCGGTGCCGGTGTCGGCACTCGCGATGACGAAGGGCCCCGTGCCCAGGCCGTTGCTCAGCTCCTCGGCCTTGTTGTCCTTGGCCGGGGTGATGAGGATGTTGGACATCAGCGAGTTGAGGGTGACGACGGGCACCTTGGTCGTCAGGGTGAAAGTGCGGTCGTCGACCTTCGTGAAGGTGGGTTGCTCGGGGAACTGCGAGGCGACGTAGCCGGCCGGCACCTGGAAGTAGAGCTTGAGGGCCGTCTCGACGTCGTCGACCGTGACCGGCGACTTGTCGGAGTAGTGGATGTCGTCGCGCAGCTTGACGGTCCACTCGGTCGGCTTGGTCTGCTCGAACGACTTGGCGAGGACGAGCTGGGGCTTGAGGTCGTCGCCGATCTTCGTCAGGGCCTCGCGCACCGCGCGCTGGACGGTGACGGCCGCGTCGTACTGGTTGAGCTTGTTGTCGAGGCTCACCAGGTTGCGGTTGAGCACGATGTTCAACGTGCCCCCAGCAGCACCGGCTCCGGCCGTGCTCGCGGTGTTGGCGGCCTTCGGCCCGGCGCAGGCGGCGAGCGCGGGAGCGAAGAGAGCTCCGGCGCCGGCCAGCGAGGCGAGCTTGAGGATCGAGCGACGCGACAGCTCGCGCGCCGGCTGGTCAGACGTGGGAAGCAGTGCAGGCTGCTGGGGCATCGGGACTCCTCGTTGAGCGGTGGCCTCCCCGTCGGTGCGCTCCCTGCGCCCTCGGGTTGCCCAACCTTCGCACCATTGCGCGATTCACGCAATACCTGTAGCGTTTTTTGTGAAGGAACGGTTCAGCGCGCACCATCCGCCCACTCGCAGATGGAGCGACGTGGCCTGGTTCACCATCACGGCAGGGTCGCCAGTTTCCTTGTTGCGCAGATATATACGCCCATAACAGCGGGAAGGAGGAGCCATGGCCGAGCTTTCCCTCGGGATCGTCGCGGACGACTTGAGCGGCGCCGCAGAATGCGCAGCACACGCTCTCGTGCGCGTTTCGCGCAGCATCGTCAACCTCACCTCCTCGCGCCCCGGACCTTCGCCCGAACGCACCGGTACAGGTAACACGAGCGTCCTGACCGTCGACACCGACTCCCGCAGGCTGGACGGCCACCACGCCGCCGCCGCGGTCCGCAGGGCCGCCACCCTCGTCGCCGATGCGCCCGTCGTGGTCAAGAAGGTCGACTCGCTCCTGCGTGGTCACCTAGCAGTCGAGGTCGCCGCCCTGGCGGACGAGCTGCACCGCGTCCCGGTCGTCGCCGTGACGAACCCTGCACTGGGGCGCATCGTGCGCGACGGCGTGCTGCACGTGGACGGCATGCCGCTCCACGACACCGACCTCTGGGCCGTGGAGCCCGGGCCCGTTCCCCGGTGCGTCGCGGACGCACTCCAGCCGTTGCCCACCGTGCTCGTCCCCCACGAGACCGTGCTGCGCGGCGCCGAGGCCGTATGCGTGGAGCTCGCCGCCGCGGCCGAGCGCGGTCTCGTCGCCGTCTGTGACGCCGTCAGCGAGCGGGACCTGGACGTGGTTAACGAGGCGGCACGCCGGGCCTCCGCGGCCGCCGGCTCGGGCACCCTGGTCGTCGGCTCGGGCGCGCTCGCCGACGCGGCCGTCCGTGCCCTGCCCGACCGGACCGGGGTCTCGCAGCACGCCGATCTACTCAGCGCCGTCGACGCCGAACACGAGGCCGGCGATGCGCCGCAACGTCGCGACCCGGGACCCGGCATCGGCGACGCGGTGCCCGGGGTGCTCATGGTGCTCGGGACGCGTGCGCCTGGGACGACTGCGCAGATCGCGCAGCTGAAGGCGCGCGGCGCCAGGGTCCTGCTGCTCGAGCCGGGCCGCCTGCTGGACGCGCCGGAGGATGCCGGGGCCCGCCTCGCCGGGCTACCCCGCCGCGGCGTCGTCGTCGTGGCCCTCGATCCCGCCGCCCCGGTCTGCCCGGCCCAGGCGCGACGGCTGAGCGACGCCCTGGCTGCGGCAGTCGCGCCCCACATCGACCAGTACGGGGCCGCTCTCCTGTCAGGGGGCGAGACGGCTCGCACGGTGCTCGACCGGCTCGGGGTCGCCTCGCTCGCCGTCGTCGCAGAGCTCGAGACCGGCACCGTGCTCAGCCGACGTCCCGACGGCCGGCACGTCGTCACCCGGCCGGGCAGCTTCGGCGACTCCAGCTCGCTCGTCCGGGTCGCCGAGCGTCTCGGCGGCCTG
Organism: Terrabacter sp. NPDC080008; assembly: GCF_040702505.1. NCBI lineage: Bacteria > Bacillati > Actinomycetota > Actinomycetes > Micrococcales > Intrasporangiaceae > Terrabacter > Terrabacter sp. NPDC080008. The sequence continues at coordinate 1,103,329 of NZ_JBFBLC010000001.1, read as the reverse complement.
TCGGGCACACCTGCCACCTCACCGGCTGCCCCACCCGCTCACACCGAACCCCGCGCCACCACAGGCGTGATCAACGAGGAGAACCCATGACCGCCGCCCTTCCCCGCATCGCCGTGACCATGGGAGACGGCGCCGGCATCGGCCCCGAGATCATCGTCAAGGCCCTGGCCGACCCACACGTCGCGACCCTGGCCCGCACCGTCGTCGTCGGCGACGCGCTGCGACTCAAGCTGGCCGCCGACATCGCCGGGGTCGCGGTCGACATCGTCACCATCGACGACGTCGAGCAGGCCACCGAGATGCCAGGCCGCATCAACGTCATCGACCTGGGCCTGCTGCCGCCCGACCTGCCCTTCGGCACGCTGTCCGCAGTCGCCGGCGACGCGGCGTACCACTACATCCGCGTCGCCTCCGAGCTCGCCATGGCGGGCAAGGTCCAGGCGATCTGCACGGCGCCGCTCAACAAGGAGGCGCTGCACGCCGGCGGCCACGTCTTCCCCGGTCACACCGAGCTGCTCGCCCACCTCACCGGCACCCCGGAGGTGTCGATGATGCTCTCGACCGAGAAGGTCAAGGTCATCCACGTGACCACCCACATCGGCTTGCTCGACGCGGTGGCCCGCATCGAGCCGGGGCTCGTCGAGCGCGTCATCCGCCGCGGCCACAAAGCCCTCGTCGACGCCGGCAACCCGAACCCCAAGATCGGGGTCTGCGGCATCAACCCGCACGCCGGTGAGAACGGCCTCTTCGGCTACGGCGAGGAGGAGGCGAAGATCAACCCCGGTGTCGAGGCGGCCCGCGCCGACGGCATCGACGTGCACGGTGCCCTCCCGGCCGACACGCTGTTCTTCCTCGCGGGTCGCGGGGACTACGACCTCGTCGTCGCGATGTACCACGACCAGGGCCACGGTCCCGTCAAGGTGCTCGGACTCGAGGCTGGCGTCAACGTGACGATCGGACTGCCCGTCATCCGGACCTCGGTCGACCACGGCACCGCCTTCGACATCGCCGGCACCGGTGTCGCCGACCACCGCTCGATGATCGAGGCCCTTCGACTCGGCGCGGAGATGGCGCCGCGGCCCCACGGCGCCTAAGGTGCCCAGCGTGGCGAAGCACAGCGCGCAGACGCGTCGGGGGGAGATCGTGCGCCTCGCCACGACGAGCGGGCTGGCCAGCGTCGAGGAGCTCTCCGAGCAGCTCGGCGTCACCGCCTCGACGATCCGCCGCGACCTCGCCAAGCTGACCGCGCAGGGCAAGCTCGCGCGGACCTATGGCGGGGTCATGAGCCTGGCCCACCACCCCGAGGCCTCGCTGCGCCAGCGGCTGGGGGAGGCGCACGCCGCCAAGAGGGACATCGCCTGCTGGGCCGCAGCCCAGATCGAGCCGGGCGAGACCGTGCTCCTCGACGCCGGGTCGACGATGGGTGCCCTCGCCGACGCCATCGTCAAGATTCCCGACCTCACCGAGCTGACGGTCGTGACGGCCGGCATCAGCGCCATGTCGACACTCACCGACAGCGTCGGCATCGACGTCATCGCCCTTGGTGGCAGGCTGCGCCCGCTGAGCCAGGCGTTCGTGGGCCCGCTCGCCGAGGCGGCCGTGCAACGCCTCTCCTTCGACCGCGCGTTCATGGGAGCCGACAGCGTGCACGCCGAGCGCGGGATCTGCGAGGCCGACCTCGAGCAGACCCGGCTCAAGGAGCTGATGATGGGCCGGGCCGAGCACACCTACGTCCTCGCGCACTCCGACAAGCTCGGCCAGTCACCCTTCCACGCCTGGGCGGTCATGCCGCGGCGCTGGACCCTCGTCACCGACGAGGCCGCGGATCCCACTGCACTGCAGGCTTTTCGCGACAACGGCGTCGAGGTCGTCGTCGCCCCCCGCCGAGACTGAGAACGGCCGTATGCCGTGTGGCCGGCCACACGGCATACGGCCGCCCGCGGTCAGTCCTCGACGATCGTCGTCATGACCCAGTCCCGCACCTCGGGCATGTCCTCGAGGTGCTCGACGATGTAGTCCTGGTGCTCGCTGAGCCTGGCCTCGCACCAGCGCTTCAGCTCGCTCGCCCCACGCACCTGCCGGCCGGCGTTGTTGATGGCGTCCATGACGAGGTGGTAGCGGTCGACCTCATTGCGCACGACCATGTCGAAGGGCGTCGTCGTCGTGCCCTCCTCGCTGAAGCCGCGCACGTGGAAGCGGTCGGCGTCGGGGCGGCCGTGGACGAGCTGGTGGATGGCGCCGTGGTAGCCGTGGAAGGCGAAAACGACGTCGACGGAGTCGGTGAACAGCTCACCGAAACGCGCCTCGTCCATGCCGTGCGGGTGGCTGCGGCGCCGCGAGAGCGTCATGAGGTCGACGACGTTGACGACGCGGACGCGCAGCTGCGGCAGCCGCTCCTTGAGGATCTGGGCGGCCGCGACGACTTCCATCGTCACGACGTCGCCGGCGCACGCGAGCACGACGTCCGGGTCGCGGTCGCCGTCGTCGTTGCCCGCCCAGTCCCATATCCCGGCGCCCGCGGCGCAGTGCTCGACGGCCTCGTCCATCGTCAGCCACTGCGGCTGCGGCTGCTTGTCGATGACAATGAGGTTGACGTAGTTCTTCGACCGGAAGCAGTGATCGGCCACGGAGAGTAGGCAGTTCGCGTCCGGCGGCAGGTAGATGCGCGCCACCTCGCCTCGCGCGTTGAGGACGGTCTGGATGAGGCCGGGCCCCTGGTGCGAGAAGCCGTTGTGGTCGTTGCGCCAGGCCGTCGAGGTCAGCAGGATGTTGAGGCTCGGGACCTTGGCGCGCCAGTCGAGCTTGTTGGCCTCCTGCAGCCACTTGCTGTGCTGCACGGTCATCGACGCGCTCACCATGGCGAAGGCCTCGTAGGTGGCGAAGAGCCCGTGGCGCCCGGTGAGCGTGTAGCCCTCGAGCCACCCGTGACAGGAGTGCTCCGACAGCACCTCCATGACCCGGCCCTCGTGCGAGAGCTTCACGTCCTCGTCGAGGACGCGCTCGGCCGTCATCCGCTCCGAGACGTCGAAGACGGCCCCGAGCCGGTTGCTGTTCGTCTCGTCGGGGCTGAAGAGCCGGAAGGTCGTCGGGTTGCGCACGTAGAGCTCGCGCATCAGCTCGCCGATCGCCCGTGTCGACTCCTCGCGCACCGTCGCGGGCGAGGGGACGTCGCGGGCGAAGTCACGGAAGTCCGGGATGTCGAGCTCGGTCGCGAGGACCCCGCCGTTGGCGTGCGGTGAGGCGCTCATGCGCAGGTCACCCTCCGGGTTGGCCTGCAGCACAAGGTCGCTGGGTCGACCTGACTCGTCGAAGATCTCCTCGGGCCGGTAGGAGCGCATCCACTCCTCGAGCAGCGCGAGGTGCTCCGGGTTGTCCTTGACCCCCGAGAGCGGCACCTGGTGCGAGCGCCACGTACCGGTCACCTTGACCCCGTCGACCTCCGCCGGACCGGTCCAGCCCTTCGGCGTCCGCAGCACGATGAGCGGCCACCGCGGCCGCTCGCCCATCTCCCAGCCCTCGGCTCGGGCCTCCTCCTGGATCGCCCGAATGCGCGCGTATGCCGTCGCGAGCGTCTGCGCGAAGCGCTCGTGCATGCCGGGCAGGTCGTCCCCCTCGACCTCGAGGACCTCGTAGCCGTGACCCTCGAGCAGGCTGCGCACCTCCGCGGGGTCCTTGCGCCCGAGCACCGTGGGACCGGAGATCTTGGCGCCGTTGAGGTGCAGCACCGGCAGCACCGCCCCGTCGCGACGGGGGTTGAGGAAGGAGATGCCCTTCCACGAGCCCTCGAGCGGGCCGGTCTCGGCCTCCCCGTCACCGACGACCGCGAGGGCCAGCAGGTCGGGGTTGTCCATAACAGCCCCGAACGCGTGGACGAGCACGTAGCCGAGCTCGCCGCCCTCGTGGATCGAGCCCGGCGTCGTCACCGACACGTGGCTCGGGATGCCGCCGGGCGCCGAGAACTGCCGGAAGAGGCGCCGGAGGCCCTCGGCGTCCCTCGTCACCCCGGGATAGATCTCGGAGTAGGTGCCCTCGAGGTAGCCGGCCGCCACGAGCGCCGGACCGCCGTGACCGGGGCCGGTGAGGTAGATGGTCTCCTGGCCGGTGTGCCGGATGACGCGCGCCATGTGCGTGTAGACGAACGACAGGCCGGGGCTCGTCCCCCAGTGGCCCAGCAGGCGCGGCTTGATGTCGTCCGGGGTGAGCGGGCGACGCAGGAGGGCGTTGTCCTGCAGGTAGATCTGCCCGATCGTCAGGTAGTTGCTGGCGCGCCACCACGCGTCCATCGACGCGATCTCGTCAGCGGTCGGGGCCGGCACGGTGGTCATGGTCGTCGTCGTCACAGCTGAGGCCTCTCGGTGCGTCGTCGTCCGTCCTGTCGAGCCTCACGGACGCCGGACGGGCTCGCAAGGGCACGACCGAGGCGTACCCACCCCACGGCATACGACTCGGGGGAAGGTCGGCGCCGGGACGGCGTCCGGACAGAGCAGTGGGCCGGCCCCCGAGAGGACCGACCCACCCCACTCCGGAAGGGTCAGCGGTCGAAGGCGTCCTTGACGTCCTCGGCCGCGTCCTTGAGCTGCTCACCCCGCTGCTTGAGGTCCGCCGAGGCCTGGTCACGCTCGCCCTCGGCCTCGAGTCGCTCGTTGTCGGTGACCTTTCCGGCGGCTTCCTTGACCCTGCCCACCAGGCCTTCACCCGTGTTCCTGGCCTTGTCTGCAGTACCCATCTCAGGGCTCCTCTCGCGAGCGATCGGATGCCTCCCCCCTACCCGCTGGCTCGGCATCCCCACCACCCGGACGCCGGCTTCCGCGGTCCGCCTAGGGGCTGCGGTCTCCGGCTGTCGGTCCGCTTTGGGACACTGGAGCCGTGACAACGATCCCGTCCCCCGTTCCCGCCGACCCGCCCGGCGCGGGGCGCATGCAGCAGACCCGCGACCTGAGCAGGTTCGCGTACCTCTCGATAGCCGCCGCCGTGGTCACGATCACGCTGAAGGTCATCGCCTGGCGCATCACCGGATCGGTGGGTCTGCTGTCCGACGCGGCGGAGTCGGTGGTCAACCTCGTGGCCGCCGTCGCGGTGCTGATCGCGCTCAAGGTCGCCGCCATGCCGGCGGACAAGAACCACCACTTCGGCCACACCAAGGCCGAGTACTTCTCCGCCGCGATCGAGGGCATGATGATCTTCGTCGCGGCCCTCGTGATCATGTACACCGCGATCGAGCGCTTCCTCAACCCCCGTCCGATCGAGAACGTCGGCCTGGGCCTGGCCATCTCCGTCGTCGCCTCCGCCGTCAACGGCGCGGTCGCCGTCGTCCTGCTGCGGGCCGGCCGGCGCTACCGTTCGTTGACGCTCACCGCCGACGGCAAGCACCTGATGACCGACGTGTGGACCTCAGCCGGTGTCGTCGTCGGCGTCCTGCTCGTGGGCCTGACCCATGTCGAGCGCCTCGACCCGATCATCGCCTTCCTCGTCGGGGTCAACATCGTCTGGACCGGCTGGCGCCTCATCCGGGAGTCCACCGAGGGCCTGATGGACATCTCCATGCCCAAGGAGGACAACCGCGCGATCGCCGAGATCCTCTCCCGCTTCGTCACGAGCGAGGTGCACTTCCACGCGCTGCGCACCCGCCTGTCCGGCCACCACCGGTTCGCCGAGGTGCACGTGCTCGTGCCCGGCGCGTGGACCGTCCAGCGCGGCCACGACCTCGTCGAGGAGGTCGAGGAGGCCGTGCACCGCGACTTCGGCGAGATCGCGCTGACGTGCCACCTCGAGCCGTCCGAGGACCCGCGCGCCTACGGCGACTACGCCGCCGAGTTCCCCATCCCGACGCACGACGACCTCCTGGCCCAGCACGGCGCACCGAAGGGCGACGACCAGGGATGAACCGGGCGCACGTCGTGGTGCCGTCCCCCCTCGGCGACCTGACCGTCGTCGCGGAGGACGGCGCCCTCACGCACGTGCTCATGGACGCCGCGAAACACCGGCGCACCGACCCCGAGGCGTTCGGCGAGGCGGGCGACCTCCCCGACGAGCCGTTCGCGTCCGCCGCGAGTCAGCTCGACGCGTACTTCAGTGGGTCGCTCACGACGTTCGACCTGCCGCTGGCGCCCCGCGGTGATGCGTTCCACCAGCGGGTGTGGGCGCTGCTGCGCGAGATCCCCTACGGCCAGACCCGCAGCTACGGCCAGCTGGCCACGGCTCTGGGCGACCGCAACCTCGCCCAGGCGGTCGGGACGGCCAACGGCCGCAACCCCATCGCCGTCATCGTCCCCTGCCACCGCGTCATCGGCGCCGACGGCTCCCTCGTCGGGTATGCGGGCGGGCTCGACCGCAAGCGCTTCCTCCTCGCGCTCGAGGAGCCGCCGGCTGACGCGTCCGGCCGCCTCTTCTGACCCCAGACCCCGGTCGAGAGCGCGCCCCGTCCCACTCGAGAGCGCGCCCCGTCCCACTCGAGAGCGCGCCCCGCCCCACTCGAGAGCGCGCTGCGTCACATGAGCCAGACTGGGTGACCTCACACTTCCCGAGGCCGGAGCGTCCACAGGGCATGAAGCGACCGTTCGAGCAGGCCGTCACCGAGCACGGGGCTGTCGTCCTGCGGGTCTGCCGGGCCGTGCTCGGTCCGACGGAGGCCGACGATGCCTGGTCGGAGACGTTCCTCGCGGCCCTGCGCGCGTGGCCGGACCTGCCCGAGGACGCCAACGTCCGCGCCTGGCTCGTCACCATCGCGCACCGCAAGGCACTAGACGTCGCGCGCGTCCGTGCCCGGCAGGCGATTCCCGTCGCGCACGTCCCCGACTGCACCGCCCCGAGCGACGGCCAGCCCGAGGAGGTCCTCGCCGACGAGAAGTTGTGGGCCGATGTCGCGGCACTGCCCGAGAAGCAGCGCCTCTGCGTCGCCTACCACCACGTCGCCGGCCTGCCCCACCCCGAGGTCGCACGCATCGTCGGCGGCACCCCGGCTGCCGCACGCCGGGCAGCGGCCGACGGCATCGCCCGGCTCAGAGCCACCTACGCAGCCCACGGAAGGGTGAGCACCCATGTCTGACCACCTCCTCGACGTCCTCGAAGGGCCCGACCTGGGTGAGGCCGCCCATCTCGCCCGGCTCCATGCAGAGCTCGTGGACCGGGCCGGCACCGAGGACCTCCTCGACGTCACCTACCGCACCGTCGACTCGCCGATCGGCTCCCTGCTCCTGGCCGCCACGCCCGAGGGGGTCGTACGCGTCGCGTTCGAGCTCGAGGACCACGACCGGGTCCTCGAGGCGCTGGGCACGACCGTCGGGCCCCGGATCCTGCGCGGCGGCGACCGCCTCGGCGTGCTCGACCTGCTCGCGGGCGAGCTCGACGACTACTTCGCCGGTCGCCGGCACGGGTTCGACGTGCCGCTCGACCTGCGCCTGGCGAGGGGCTTCCGCCGTGCCGTGCTGCAGCACCTCGGCGAGATCCCCTACGGCGCGACCGAGAGCTACGCGCAGGTCGCCGTCGCGGCCGGGAGCCCGCGGGCCGTGCGGGCGGTCGGCTCGGCGTGCGCCACCAACCCGCTGCCGATCGTCCTGCCGTGCCACCGGGTGCTCCGCTCGGACGGCGCGCTGGGTGGCTACCTCGGCGGCCTGCCGGCCAAGCAGCGGCTCCTCTCCCTCGAGGCGGCGGCGTGAGCTGGCCGACCACAGGCTCGCGCGTCGTCTATGAGAACCCGTGGATCCAGGTCCACGAGGACGAGGTGACGCGCCCCGACGGCAGCGAAGGGATCTACGGCGTCGTCGAGGTGCGCCGCCTCGCGGTCTTCGTCGTCGCCCTGACCGACGACGACGAGATCGTGCTCGTCTCGGTCGACCGGCACACCGTCGGCGTCTCCCTCGAGGTCCCGGCGGGCGGCACCGACGGGCAGGACCCCCTCGAGGCCGCACGCCGTGAGCTGGCGGAGGAGACCGGGCTCGTGGCCGAGCACTGGCGGCAGGTCGGCACGATGAACGCGCTCAACGGCATCTGCCGGGCTCTCGAGGTCGTCTTCCTCGCCACCGGCCTGTCTTCTGCGCCCGGCGACCACGACGCGCACCGTGCCGAGGAGGGCATCGGCGAGGTCCGCCGCGTGCCGCTCCCCGAGGTGCTCGGCCTGGTCCGCGACGGCACCATCACCGACGGCGAGACGGTCGCGGCGCTGATGTTCGCCCTCCTCGCCCTGGGACGCGTGCACTGACCGCGTTCACTGACCGCGAGGCCGCACCACGCGGCATACGCACGCCGTGCGCATGCAACGGTTCACGGACGCCGCGTGTCCATGGGGGTGTACGAGAGACTCGAAGCCTGACGAACGGACCGGCGGGAGCACATGAGACGTAGGGACGAGGCGGCGTTCCGCAGCTTCGTGGAGGAGCGGCAGACGATGCTGCGCCGCCGCGCCTACCTGCTCTGCGGCAGCTGGGCCGACGGCGACGAGCTGGTCCAGGAGGCGCTGGCCCGCGTGTATGTCGCGTGGCCGCGGATCGCCGCCGGGGCCGAGACCGCCTACACGAGACGCACCATGATGAACCTCTTCCTCAACGACCAGCGCAAGCGCCGCCGCGAGGTCCTCACCGACGAGGCGCCCGAGCCGGCCACGGTCGAGCACGACCGAGAGCTCGCGATGACCTTGAACGCCCTGCTCGAGGACCTCCCCGAGAAGCAGCGCGCCGTGCTCGTCCTGCGCTTCTGGGAGGACCTCACCGTGCCGCAGATCGCCGAGTGCACGGGCGTGGCCGAAGGCACCATCAAGAGCCAGATCTCCCGGGGCCTGGCCGCCCTGCGCGGCCGGCTCGCCGACCCACCGCTGAGCGGGGCAGGAGCGGTCTCGTGAACGACGACATGACACGTGGGCCGGACGCCGCGCCCGAGCCGGGCGAGGCGCAGCTGCGAAAGGCGCTGTCCGCGATGAACGACCTCAGGCCTCCTCGTGACGACCTCTTCGTCGAGCGCGCGTTGATGCGCGGACGGGCCCGCACCTCGCGGCGCCGCTCCACCCTGCTCGGGGCCGCGGCGGCGGTCGTCGTCGTCGGGGTCGTCGGCGGGAGCTGGGTCGCGGCCGACCACGGGTCGCCCTCGAGCGCCTCGTCCGGCGCGGGTGCCCGGACCGCTGCCGGGTCCTCGGCGGAGGCGCCCGGGTCGCTGCGCAGTGCGTCCCCGGGTGCTCCCGGCTCGGGCGGGGCGGCGCCGTCGGTCCCGTCGGCCCGGGACGCCACGCGCTGGTTCGACACCCTCTCGACCCCGCAGACCAACACCTTCGAGGCGATCGAGCCCACCGTCGTCTCCCGCTGGCCCGATGTCTTCTCGGGGGCGTATGCGGTCACGCCGGCGGGTGACCGCGTTGCCGTCGCCGTCACCCGGCACGACAGCGGGCTCGAGACGTTCGTGACCCAGGCGATGCCCAGCCCGTCCGACGTGGAGTTCGTCGTGAGGGCGCACACCTTCGCGGAGAAGCAGCGAGTCGAGCAGGAGATCGCCGACCAGCGAACAGCTTGGAGCGACAAGGGAATCGACATCCTGCGGATCACACAGGACGGCCGCGCCGACCGCGTCGCCGTCGTCCTCGCGGCGGGCTCCTCCCCCACGCCGCTCGAGCAGCGCTACGGCGACGTCGTGGAGGTCACCGTCGCCTCGCCGGCGTCGGGCGGCAAGCTGCCCGACGGCAGGACGCTGCCGCCCCTGCAGCGGTGATGTAGGTGTCGGCACGCTCCTGATGGGTCGAGCCCGGGCGGAGCCGGGCCCCGAAGGCCGGGCTGCGCCGCGGAGCCACGGTTAGGCTGCTCCGCATGGAGCAGCCGACGCCGCCGCAGGCCCCCATCAGCCCGCTCGACGCACTCCGCCGCATCTGCTTCCTGCTCGAACGGGGACGGGAGAGCAGCTATCGGGTCGACGCGTTCCGCAAGGCGATCGAGGCCATCACCCTGGTCCCCGAGTCCGAGCTGCGCGAGCGCGTCGAGAACGGAACCCTCAAGCAGCTCAAGGGAATCGGCGACTCCAGCGCCGCGATCATCAGCCAGGCCACGCGCGGGGTGCTGCCGGCATACCTCGTCTCCGCCGAGGAGAAGCACGGCGAGCCGCTGACCCGCGGGGGCGCTGAGCTGTACGCCGCGCTGCGCGGCGACCTGCACGCCCACTCCAACTGGAGCGACGGCGGCAGCCCGATCGAGGAGATGGTCCTCGCGGCGGTCGACCTCGGGCAGGAGTGGATGGCCCTGACCGACCACTCCCCTGGGCTCACGGTCGCCAACGGCCTGAGCCGCGAGCGCCTGGCCGACCAGCTGAAGCGCGTCGATGCCATCAACGCGAGCCTCGGGGACGCCTTCACGCTCCTCAAGGGCATCGAGGTCGACATCCACCTCGACGGCACCCTCGACCAGGACGACGACATGCTCGACCAGCTCGACGTCGTCACCGCCTCCATCCACTCCAAGCTGCGGCAGCCGGCCTTCGAGATGACGCCCAGGATGGTTGCGGCGGTGCGCAACCCGCGCACCAACGTCCTGGCCCACTGCACCGGCCAGCTCGTCACCGGCGGGCGCGGCAAGCGCCCCCCGTCGCAGTTCGACGCCGAGAAGGTCTTCCGCGCCTGCCTCGAGAACGATGTCGCGGTCGAGATCAACTCGCGCCCCGAGCGGTGCGACCCGCCCGACGAGCTGATCGAGCTGGCCCGAGACCTCGGCTGCCTCTTCACCATCGACTCCGACGCCCACGCCCCCGGCCAGCTCGACATGAAGTCCCTCGGCTGCGAGCGCGCCGAACGGCTCGGCATCCCCGCGGAGCGGATCGTCACGACGTGGTCGGTCGACGAGGTCCGGGCCTGGGCCAAGGGCTGAGGGACCCTCTGTCGAGGGGGCCGGGAGCCGATTTGGTCGGGCACCGGAAACTCCCCTATAGTTTCGACGACCCAACGGATAGGTCGGGCAGGTCCCCATCGTCTAGCGGCCTAGGACTCCGCCCTTTCACGGCGGCAGCACGGGTTCGAATCCCGTTGGGGATACGCAGTACAGTTCCACACGCACCACCCAGTAAGGCCCCGTAGCGCAGTTGGTTAGCGCGCCGCCCTGTCACGGCGGAGGTCGCCGGTTCGAGCCCGGTCGGGGTCGCCACACCAAGAGGCGCCGCTCTCACCAGAGAGCGGCGCCTCTTCCCATTCCCCCTCAAGTCGAGTGGGCAGTTTCCGTCACTTGTCCACAGGGGAGATGACGCAACGTGCCCACTCGACGTCGGAAAGTGCCCACTCGACGTGGTCGGGCGGCGGGAGGGGGCGTATGCGGGGTGGGCTTCAGCGGTGGCCGGCGCGCAGGACGAGCTCGAGCTCGAACCGGACCTCCGGGTCATCGAGCGCGTCACCGAAGAGCTCCTTGAGCTGGGCGACGCGGTAGCCCACCGTCTGCTGGTGGACGAAGAGCTCCTCGGCGATCGGGGCACGCTGCCCCTGATGGCGCAGCCACGCGAGCAGCGTCTCGGTGAGGCGCTCGCGCGCAGCCGGCCGCAGCCCGTCGAGTGGCGCGAGTCGCGTCCTGGCCAGCTCGGCGGTGGCCAGCGGCTCGGCGTGCACGACGAGCTCGGCGAGGTGGTCCTCGACCCACACCGGCGACGCGCCGCCCGCCTCGTCGTGGGTCACGCCCACGCCGTGCGCCCCGGCCGACGTGGCCAGGTGCAGCGACTCCCCGGCCTGCTGCCAGGGGCGCGCCGGACCGACGATCGCGGGGCGACCACGCAGCGCTCGTTCGAGCTCGCGGCGTCGCGCCGGCTGGCTGCCGAAGGGATACACGATGACGACGTCGGTGCCCCGCTCGGCCACCAGGCCGTCGGACCCCAGTGCCGCCCGCAGGCCCTCGACGTGGGGGAACGGCACGAGCGCGACCAGCACGACCTCCGGCAGCGTCCACCCCACCGCGGCGGCCAGGCGCGCCACCCCGCCGTCGCTCGAGTCGCCGCGCAGGATCATCTCGAGCAGCTCGCTGCGCAGGCGCAGCTGCTCGCCGGCGCGCTCGGACTGCTCCTGCGCATACCCCTGGGCGCTCGCGGCCGAGAGCTCGTCGATGTACGCGAAGAGCGACTCACCGAGCGAGAGCAGCACGTCGGGAGACATCTGCGAGACGTCCACGGTGCGGGAGATCGCCCGGAAGGTGACCCGCGCTCCGTAGCGGTAGGCGGCGAGGAGCGACTCGAGGCTACGACCCGAACGCACCTCCCCGCGTCCGAGGCTCTCGTAGACCCACTTGCCGTCCTCCGAGAGTGCCGGAAGCCGGGTCCCGGGCAGGTCGAGGAAGCGGTTGAGCGCCACGGTCACGCCCTGTCGCACGCCCTGCCCGAAGCGGCCCTCCATGGGCATCGCGTAGACAGGCACGTCGCGGGGTATGCCCTCGATGATGGCCTCGACGATGTCGCTCACCACCGGCCTCAGCACCTTCGCAACTTCGGCTGGTAGAGACAACCACGGTGGGTCGGATGTGGCCTGTGCCACGGCGTCCTCCTGGAATTTGTCGCGAGGAGACAACCTCTGAGCCCAAAGAGTACGCGCCACCCCAAGATGCGGAGGGGTCCTGACCGCGACAATGGAACGTATGACCCAGTTCCGTGCTCTCCGACGTGTGGCGTCGATCCTGACGACCCCGCGTGAGCCCGAGGACTTCCTGAACCTCATCAACCCGCTCGCCTCCGCCAGGCAGCTGCGCGGCGTCGTGACGAAGGTCGTGCGCGAGACGCCCGACTCCACGACGATCCACTTCCGGCCCGGCCGCGGCTGGAACCCGCACGCCGCCGGCCAGTGGGCCCGCATCGGCGTCGAGATCGACGGGGTGCGCCAGTGGCGCAGCTACTCGCTGTCAGCCGCCGGGGGCCACGATCCCGCCATCACGGTGACCGCGATCGGCATGGTCTCGACGGCGCTCGCGCGGGGCACCAAGGTCGGCGACATCCTCTTCCTCGACACCCCGCAGGGCGACTTCGTGCTCCCCGAGCACCCGCGCCCGCTGCTGATGCTGACCGCCGGCAGCGGCCTGACGCCCGTCATGTCGATGATCCGCACGCTCGTCCCCCGCCGGCCCGACGCCGACGTGGTGCTCGTGCACTCGGCGCGCACCCGCGACGACGCGCTCTTCCACGACGAGCTGCTCGAGCTGGCCGACCAGTTCCCGGGCCTCACGGTCCGCCACTGGTTCACTCGCGAGGAGGGTGGCCGCCGCCTCGACCTCACGACCCCCGCCGACCTCGAGACGCTCTGTCCCGACTGGCGTGAGCGGGCGGCATACGCCTGCGGTCCGACGGACTTCCTCGACGCTGCCACCGAGCTGTGGGAGCGCGAGGGCGCCGCGGCGGGCGACGAGGACGCCCCCGCGCTCACCATCGAGCGCTTCGCCCCCGTCCTGCTCGAGGGAGCCGGCGGCGAGGGCGGACTGCTCACGTTCGAGAAGTCCGACAAGGAAGTGGAGGTGGACGGCGACGTCCCCCTCCTCGAGGCCGGCGAGGACTGCGGGGTCGTCATGCCGAGCGGATGCCGGATGGGCATCTGCCGAAGCTGCCTCGTCCCGCTCGTCGCCGGCAAGGTCCGCGACCTGCGCACCGGTGAGGTGCACGGCGACGAGGGCGAGCTGATCCAGACCTGCGTCAACGCGGCCGCCGGACCTGTCCACCTGGACATCTAGGAAGGGAAACACCGAATGACCGCCACCACGAACCGACCGACGACGGCGCCGACCCGCGCCGCCGGGGCCGCCCTGGATGCAACCGTCGGGGGCACCGCCTCCACGAAGCAGGCCAGGAAGCCGGTCCTCGCGGCGTCCGGAGGACCCCTGAAGCGCCCGAGCGCTGCGGCGCACCTCTCCGACGCCGACGTCGAGCGTCTGGGCCAGGAGCTCGACGCGATCCGCGACCGCATCATCGCCACGCGCGGCGCCAAGGACGCGGCCTACATCCGCCGCGTCATCCGCGTGCAGCGCACCCTCGAGGTCGCCGGGCGCGCGACCCTGCTGCTCTCGAAGAAGAAGTCGGCGTTCGTCGCCGGCACCGCCATGCTCTCGGTCGCCAAGATCCTCGAGAACATGGAGATCGGCCACAACGTCCTGCACGGCCAGTGGGACTGGATGCGCGACCCCGACATCCACTCCACGACGTGGGAGTGGGACTTCGTCACGCCGGCCGCCGCGTGGAAGCACACCCACAACGACCTGCACCACACGTGGACCAACGTGCTGGGCAAGGACAAGGACGTGGGCTACTCCGTGCTGCGCATGGACGAGGACCAGCCGTGGCACCCGTCCAACATCTTCAACCCGGCCATCAACATGGTCCTCGCGCCGTTCTTCGAGTGGGGCATCGCGATCTACGACCTCGAGCTCGAGGCCGTCAAGGAGGGCGAGAAGTCCAAGGCCGCCCTCAAGAAGGACCTCAAGGCGATGGGGCGCAAGATCGTGCGCCAGTTCACCAAGGACTATGCCGCGACGCCGCTGGCCGCCGTCCCGTTCGGCTCGGGCAAGCAGGCCCTCCTCGGCACCTTCACCGCCAACGCGATCCGCAACGTCTGGGCGCACTCGGTCATCTTCTGCGGCCACTTCCCCGACGGGGTGGACACCTTCACCGAGGAGGAGATCGAGGGCGAGACCCGCGGCGACTGGTACATCCGCCAGATGCTCGGCTCGGCGAACATCTCCGGCAGCAAGCTCATGCACCTGATGACCGGCAACCTCAGCCACCAGATCGAGCACCACTGCTTCCCCGACCTGCCGAGCAACCGCTACCACGAGGTCGCGGTCGAGATGCGCGAGATCTGCCAGCGCTACGGCCTGCCCTACACGACCGGGCCGCTGCCCAAGCAGGTCTACCAGGCGTGGGCCAAGGTCTTCCGCCTCGCGCTGCCCAACAAGCCCAAGCAGGCCGCCAAGGCGGTCAACGCCCCGGTGCCGCCGCGGCGCTCCGCGTTCCCGCTGGCCGCCCACCAGGGGTGAGCGGGCGATGACCGCGCTGTCCGGCGCCCCCACAGCCGCCTTCTTCGACCTGGACCGCACGCTGATCCGCGGCTCGGCGAACTACCCGCTCGCCGTCGCCGCCTTCCGCAGCGGCCACGTGCCGTGGAGGGACCTCGTCAAGGACACCCTCAACGCGGTCACCTTCCACCGCAAGGGCTCGACCGACGAGGGCTCGGAGGCGCTGCGCGAGCGCATCCTCCGGGCCGTCGCCGGCCTCCGGCAGTCGGACATCATCCACCTGACCGACACGATCGTGCCTGGCATCGTGCGCAGAGCGATCCCGGCCTCGACGGCCCTGCTGGCGGAGGCCCGCGCCGCCGGGCACGACCGGATCGTCGTGTCGGCCTCCCCCATCGAGCTCGTGAGCCGCATCGCGACGGCCCTCGGGCTCGAGGGCGCCGTGGCCACCCGGAGCGAGCTCGACGACGACGGCTGCTACACCGGCCGCCTCGCGGGTGAGTTCTGCTACGCCGCCGGCAAGGTCGTAGAGATGGAGAAGCTGGCGGCCGAGCGCGGCTACGACCTGACCCGCTGCAGCGCCTACAGCGACTCCATCAGCGACCTGCCGATGATGGAGCGCGTCGGCACCGCCGTCGCCGTCAACCCGGACCGCGAGCTGCGGGAGCTGGCACGCGAGCGCGGCTGGCGCGTCGTCGAGGTCGGCCGCAAGCGCCACTGACGCATCCCTGCCGTATGCCGCGTGCCTCCTTCCGACACCGGCGGCCGAGGCACGTGGCGGAGACCGTGTGCCGTGTGCGCGTCACCCGCGAAGCCGTCACCGGACCAGCTCGGCGCGCCGGCTCTCGAGCATCTCGAGCGCTTGGCGGACCCGGCCGCTGCCGCGTCGACGTTGCGCTGGGCGCTCCTGATCTGCTCGCCCACGAGGAGGTCGACAGCGAGGTTGTCCCACCAGATGTCCATGCCGCGCACGAGGCCACTGAACCCGGGCAGGGAGATCGCCGGCATCCGCAGGTCATCGAGCTCCGCGGTGAACCGCGCGAGTGCGTCACCGGCGACCTCCAGCCGCTGCCGGGCATCGTCGAGCCGCTCGTGCTTCATGGTCGAGCTGAGGACGCCGCCACCGCCGAAGGTGTCCCAGGCGGACCAGGAGCCGGCTCTCGACAGCGTCTCCTGCGCTGCGAGCAGGCCCTGCAGCGCTGACCGGCCTGCGGTGCGGGCCTGCTCGACCTCACGCAGCTCGCGCCTCCGGCCGAGCTTGGCCGCGGCAGCCGCGACGTGGACATCGTCGACGGCGCCTCCGCTGCCGGCGACCGCCTCAAGCGCCGACTGGTAGTCCGAGTCGGCGTGCTCGAGCGCCGCAGCCCGGCGTGCGAGCGAAGCACGTGGCACTCGAGCCGACGATTCGCGTTCGGTCGGGTGACATGTCACCGGACCGAACGAGGGTGCCACCCCCCGAGCACAGGCCGGAGTCACCAGGAGGTGTGCAGGGGCCGTCCTTCGGCGAAGCCGGCGGTGCTCTGGAGCCCGACGACCGCCCGCTCGTGGAACTCCTCGAGACTGCGCGCACCGGCATACGTGCAGCTGCTGCGCAGGCCGGCGACAATCTGGTCGAGGACGTCCTCGACCGACGGGCGCGCCGGGTCGATGTACATGCGAGCCGTGCTGATGCCCTCCTCGAAGAGGGACTTGCGGGCCCGGTCGTACTCGCTGTCGGTGGCGGTCCGGTTGCGCACCGCCCGGCTGCTCGCCATGCCGAACGACTCCTTGTACTGCCGGCCGTCGTTGTCGGTGTAGAGGTCACCGGGCGACTCGAGGGTGCCGGCGAACCACGAGCCGATCATGACGTTGGACGCACCGGCAGCGAGCGCCAGCGCGACGTCGCGCGGGTGTCGGACGCCACCGTCGGCCCAGACGTGCTTGCCGAGCTCCCTTGCAGCCGTGGCACACTCGAGCACCGCGGAGAACTGCGGCCGGCCGACGGCGGTCATCATGCGGGTCGTGCACATGGCGCCCGGGCCGACCCCCACCTTGACGATGTCGGCGCCGGCCTCGATGAGCTCGCGGGTGCCGGCAGCGGACACCACGTTCCCGGCGACGACCGGGACGCGGGGGCCCAGCGCCCGCACCGCACGCAGCGCCTCGATCATCTTGTCCTGGTGCCCGTGCGCGGTGTCGATGACGAGGACATCGGCGCCGGTGTCGAGCACCTCGGCGGCCTTGGCCGCGACGTCGCCGTTGATGCCGACAGCGGCAGCGACCCGCAGCCGCCCCGCGTCGTCGACGGCGGGCCGGTAGAGGCCTGCTCGGATCGCGCCACCGCGGGTGAGGATGCCGACGAGCTCGCCGTGCTCCGAGACGACGGGGGCGAGCTTGCGCCGGGCCGCCGACAGCCGCTCGAAGGCCTCCTGCGGGTCGAGGCTCTCGGGCAGCACGAGCAGGTCCTCGTGCATCACGTCGTGCACCTGGGTGTAGCGGTCGACGCCCGTGAGATCCCGCTCCGTGACGATCCCGACCGGCTTGGACCCGTCCACCACGACGGCCGCCCCGTGGGCGCGCTTGCCGATGAGCACCAGCGCCTCGCCGGCGGTCATGTGCCGCTCGAGCGTGATCGCGGTGTCGTGCACGAGGTGACGCTGCTTGACCCAGGCGACGACCTCGCGGACCACCTCGACGGGGATGTCCTGCGGGATGACGGCGATGCCGCCCCGGCGTGCCACGGTCTCGGCCATCCGGCGCCCGGCGATCGCGGTCATGTTGGCGACGACGATCGGGATCGTCGTCCCCGACCCGTCGACGCTCGCCAGGTCGACGTCGAGGCGGCTGGTGACGGACGAGCGGCTCGGCACCATGAAGACGTCGTCGTAGGTGAGGTCGAGCTGGGGCTGGAGGCCGTTGAGGAACTGCACGATCCCCAACTCTAGGCGCCGCCGGAGCGCACGCCGCCCTCCGAGGACGTATGCCGTGTCGTCCCGGCCCACGCGGCATACGTCCTCCCGCTTCGCCGGAGGCGTAAGGCATTGACCGGGCGACGTAACGGAGTAATGCTGATTACATGATTACCAATGAAGCACTGGAGCGGGTGCGCGGCTGGTTCGTCGGCCGCCTGCCCGAGGAGTGGCGCAGCACGCCACCCGAGATCACCGTCGACCGTGAGGAGATCACCGTCGTCTTGACGATCGCTGACGTCGACCTGCCCGACGGCTCGAGCGACGCCGAGCGTGCCGAGGCGCGGGCCGGACGCACCAGGGCATTCCGCGAGGACACCCGCGGGCGGCGCATGGAGATCGCGCGCGAGGCCGAGCACCGCTTCGACCGCAAGGTCTCCTGGGCCGTACGGGTCGGCGATCGCACCGAGCTCTTCACCCACGTCGCGGCCCCGACCATGACGCGGCTGCGCCAGCCGGAGCGGCTCGTCCTCGACACGCTCGTCGACGCCGGCGTCGCCCGCTCGCGGGCCGAGGCGCTCGCCTGGTGCGTCAAGCTCGTCGGCCAGCACGAGAGCGACTGGCTCGGCGAACTGCGCGAGGCGATGGCACACGTGGCGGACGTGCGCACCAAGGGCCCGTCGGCGTGACGGGCGACCTCACGGTCGCCTGGTCGGTCTCCTGGCCGGGCAGCGGTGGGACGATGGGCGGTTTGCGGGATGGCATCGCCGGTCGGCTATAGTTCCACTCGTTGTCCCGGCCAGGTAGCTCAGTTGGTACGAGCGTCCGACTGAAAATCGGAAGGTCGGCGGTTCGACCCCGCCCCTGGCCACTCAACAAAGCCGCTGGTCATCCCCCTGTTGACCAGCGGCTTTGTCTTTTCTCGAACGACGAGACTCGCCCTCTCGGCTGTCCGTTTTGTCGCCTGCCACGCCCGTTGATAGCAGCGCTGATAGCAACGCGCATCAGGCGAGCCTCTCCCCGAGCAGCTGGAGAGCCTTCCGCTTCTCGTCCAGCGACGTGTGCGCGTAGATCGTCATCGTCACGTCGATGGCGCTGTGGCCCACGATCTCCTGGACGATGTGCGGTGCGACTCCCTCGGTCAGCAGGAGCGTCACGCAGGTGTGCCTCAGGTCGTGAAAGCGAGGCAGCGGCTCGGGCAGGACCGTGCGCACCCGGTACCAGCTGCGGCGCAAGTTGTCAGGCTCCATCGGGGTGCCGACCTTCGAGGCGAACACCATGTCCGAGTCGTGCCATTCGGGACCGGCTGCCAGCCGTTCCTTGCCCTGAGCGATCTTGTGCGCCTTGAGTGCCTCGACGACCGGGGGCGGCAGCGGAACCGTACGTCTGGACTTGCGGGTCTTGGGCGCCTTGAGCTGCAGCTGACCGCCGACACGTTGGAGGCTTTGCACGACCTGAAGAGACTCGGCCTCAAGGTCGACGTGCTGCCACTGCAGGCCAAGCAGCTCGCCCCGCCGGAGCCCCAAGTAGAGCGCGAGGACATAGAGCGCATGCAGCCGCTCCGACTTCGCCGCCTCGAGCAACCTCTTCGCCTCGTCAGGTTTGAGCCCATGGCCGACGACGTACTCGGGTGCTGGGATCTGGACGAGCTTGGCGACGTTGCGAGTCAGCAGCTCATCACGCATCGCGTTCTGTAGGCCGGCGCGCAGGACCGCGTGCGCAAACTGGACGCCACGGCGTTGCATCCCTTTGGCCGCGAGGTGCTGACACATGAGCCGGACGTCGCGAACGTTCAGAGCGCGCAGCTTCTTGTTCCCGATGAGTGGGCCCAGGTGCAACCGCACGACGAGCTCGTAGCCCTGGTAGGTCTTAGGCGCTCGGTTCGGTTTGACCACCGTTTCGAGCCAGTGCTCGAGGTACGCCTGGACGGTCCAGTTCTCGACGGAGACGCGGACGCCGGCGTCGAGCTCCTTCTGGAGGTCGCCCAGCTTCTTGCGGGCCTCTGCGCGAGTGCGGCCATAGACCACGACACGCTTACGGCCGCCGGTGTTGGTATCCGCGTACGTCGCGCCGACCCATCGGCCCTGCTTCGTCTCGTAGACCGACCCTTCTCCGTTGGCACGCCGACTCATGCCGACTCCTCGACCATTCGCTTGACCATCTCCTCGCACGCCTGCACGGGCACGAGACGGCGGCGGCCGATCTTGATCGATGCCAGGATGCGCATTCGCATCAGGTCGTAGATCGTCGACCTCGTGACGCCGAGGATCTCCGCCGCCTCCTCAGGACTCAACAGCAGCTTCTCCACTCCACTCACCTCTCCCGGTTGGATTCCTTGTAGTGCGGGCTGCGAACCGTCAGTTGGCTCGTGCCATTGCGGCGGATCGCACGGCCTCGGCGGCTTGATCCAGCTGCAGGTAGCCGCGGCCGACGTAAACGAAGCTCGACACGAGCTCGAATCCCTCAGGAGCCGTCTCGTCGAGGACCTCTCGGATGTCTGCCTGAGGATCGAGCGCCGCGGTCCGCGCCCGGAAGAGTCGTCGCGCACGCCGGATCTGTCCGAACGTCACGGAGTAGCGGCGCGATTTCGTGATCGGGTGGCCGCGGTAGCCCAAGGTTGAGTAGCGGTCGGCGATCCGGGCGTACTCCTCGCCCTCACGGCTCAGCGCCTCTGCCCCCTGGATGATCCGCACCACATGAGGCGTGGCGCCGAGCAGACGAGCGTGCACGGCTGACCCGACCGTGCTGGGCAGACCGAAGTCCTCGGTCGTCTTTGTCAGGTACTTGGCCAGGTATGCGGCCACCTGTTCGGGGTGGACCCGGCTGCTTCGGCGCCCCGAGTCGCGACCCGCCCCGTCGCTGATCGTTCGTGCGTCGGCCTGCGCGCCCCAGCGGAGCCGATAGGACGTGCCGTCACGGAGTGGAGCCGAGTCGAGGTGGACCCCGGCTGCGGATGCCGCGACAGATGCCTCGAGATCAGCAACGGTCAGCGGCAGCGAGCAGGCTGGTCCGTCGGGACCGGCGGGGCCGTCGAGCCGAATCGGCGCATGGACGTGGACGAGGCCCCGCGCCTGAAACTCGACGACCTTCGAGTACGAGATCCGGCAGGCCTTGCGGAAATGCGTGATCTTGAGACCGGCGCGTTTCGCAAGGTCCCGTTGCAGCGCGATGGTGAAGCGCCGCCACAGCTCGGGCGCGTGCCACTGCCACAACACGTGCCCCAGGTAGTCGTAGCACTCCCAGCACAGGGCCTGACCGACTTGCCGGTCATCGAGTGCGTGACGCTTGCGGCACCACTGGGGACGTCCATGCGCGCACACGGGGCTGTCACGCCTCGCCCGGCAGGGGCCCTTGTCCCGGACCCCATGCACGGCCCCGAACGATGGAGCAGTGAGCGTCACGAAGGTGCAGGGTCGGTCCGCGACCGACTCAGGCACACCCTTTCCGCCCGCGAGGCCGCACATGAGTAGGTGCCAGGCATCGCCCTTGTACTCACGACTGCAGGTCGGGCACACGCTGGCCCGACGGTTGTTGCACCTGACGTACGTGTGTCCGTCGAGCTCTCCGGCGGAGCTGTAAAGGGTCTGGACCTCGCCGGTGACGGTGTTCACCAGCTGCTTCGAGCCTTGCAGGCGCACCGGCCGCGCACAGCCAGAAGCGCGCCGTTCGGCGGACTCGAGACCGGCTGAGCCTAGGAGCGAGTCAGATGGTCCCGAGTCGCGACGTGTCGCCATCATCCTCGCCCCTCGACATCGAGCGCTCGTGAGTAACCTGCTCAGGCAGCGGCGTCATCAGGCCACTCCCTGCTGATCAAGCTCGGTGCGGCGACGCAGGCCGATGGCGAGCACGTCCCCGAGCGCCTGACCTCGCATGAGGCGGCTCTCAAGTGGCCGACGCTGGCTGGGGGTGAGTCCGCCGCTGATGCCGTACTCCTCGCGGAACACCAGAGCGGAGGCGAGGCACATCGCTCGGACCGGGCACTGACGGCAGAGCGAGATGGCACGCCGAGCCGACGAGGTGTCGGACTCCTGGAACCACAGCTCGGGGTCGACGCTCGAGCAGATCGCATCGCGCATCCACGTCGGCTCGAGGAGCGACTGCAGACTCGGCCCACGCTTCGTGTTCAGGCACTTGATCGGCTGGCCGTAGTCACGCAACCAGTTGCCGGGAGTCGCCTGAGCCCGGACGTACGCCATGGGTTGGCGGCGCTGCGTCGTGGCTCGCACACTCATGACGCCTCCAAGGTGTTGGTCGGCGGGTAATAGCCCTGCCGGCTGATGTCGATCTGGGCGAAGTCGAGCACCTCACCAAGACGACTTGCGTGTCCGGCCGCGACGCGCATGCTGTCCATGGCGTAGGCGACGCTCTCCTCGGGGTTGCCGCCGTCCTCCTCGAAGACCGCGTAGACCGCCAACGAGGAGGCCAGGGAACGTGCAAGCTGGCGAAGCGCTTGCTCGAGGCCGTAGCCGAGGCACTTGAGATCGCCAAGGACCTCGAACATCTGTGGCGCCGGAATCGCGGGCGATCCCACTGTCAGATGGTTTATGCCACGGATGGCTTCGGTCGCGGCACGGGCGAGCTCGCGCTCCTCGGCGCCTGCCGGCCCTGTCGGCTGTTGCATGTCGTTCGTGGTCATGAGGGGCCTCCTTCAGGAGTGGGCCGCATCGTCGCCGGCAGGTCTGCCGTGGTCAGAACGGGCTCACCAGTTTTGTGGGTGTTGGTCCGGTTCGCCCGTTGAGTAGTGACGCCGTCCACCAGGCGAGCGATGGCCCGGTCGTCGAGGTATGCGGCGCGGACGCGAAGGATCTCCCGCGTGCCGTCGGTGCGGACGTACGCGACCCCAGGAGTCAGCTCGCTGATCTCGTCGGCTCGCGCGCCGTCGTCGCGGGCGGAGTCGCCCAGGACCATGGCGACCTGGATGGGGTTGTCCAACCGCATGGCAACCCGCGTTGGGAAGAGGTCTCGCCACCCGACGATGTCCTTGCCTGGGTCCTGCACGGCAGCGACAACGGTGATCCCACAGGCCCTGCCCTGCGTCAGGAGCAGCCCGAGGGCCGTGTCGATGCGCCGGGTCACTGAGCGGTCCGCAAACGCCGTTAGGGTCGCCAGCTCGTCCAGGATCGCGATGATGTGCGGCGACTCCGCGGTCCGCTGGTGGAGTCGGGCACCGGAGTCCGCCAGATCCTTCGAGCGGGCGTCCTTGACCTCGACCAGGTCCTCGAGGAGACGACACATGTCCTCGGGCGAAGCGTCCTCGTAGCGGCTGAACAGCGCGCGGCCGGGACGAAGTTCCATCCCGCCCTTCGGGTCGACAGCCCAGATCTGGACGTCCCCACTCGCCAGACCGCGAGAGACTCCTTGCAGAAGAGACCACAGGACCGAGCTCTTTCCGGCACCCGTAGCGCCCGCGACCAGGAGATGTGTGCCGGCCAGCTTCAGCTGCCACCCCGTCCCGTCCTCGCACGATCCGACCGGTATCGCGGCCAGGTCGACGAGGCCCAACGAGGGCAACGGGTCAACTACACCGCGAAGCGTGTCTCTGCGTGCCAGTTCGAGCCAGCAGCGCCCGGGGCGATCCGCCCGAACCCGTGCATGAAGACACCCGGTGGCGTGGGCGATCGCCTCCGCGCGGGCGGCGACGTCGGCCGGGACTAACCCAGTGGGCAGACGCAACAGCAGTCGGTCCGTGCCATGACCCGTGGCGCGGACCCTGAGGACCCGGACGGATCCATCGGTAGACCGGCGCCCACCCACACGTCCGCCGTGCCCGCACTGCTCCGCATAAACGACGAGATCCACGCCCCGAGCAATGCGTGGCCAACGGACTCGGTAGTAGGCGGAACGGATCACCGTCTGCATGCCCACCGCGACATACCGTC
Source organism: Terrabacter sp. NPDC080008 (assembly GCF_040702505.1). Classification (NCBI taxonomy): domain Bacteria; kingdom Bacillati; phylum Actinomycetota; class Actinomycetes; order Micrococcales; family Intrasporangiaceae; genus Terrabacter; species Terrabacter sp. NPDC080008. The sequence continues at coordinate 1,079,635 of NZ_JBFBLC010000001.1, read as the reverse complement.
TGTAGCTGGTCGGGTGCCAGAGGCGCCAGATGGCGAGGGCAAGGGTGATCGCGACAAGACCAAGGGACAAGCTGCGCCACCCGAAGAAGAGCAACCATGCAATGGCCACGAGGGCGGCGCCGGCCTGGAGCGGGAAACGAACCAAGGCCGTCAGCGTGGCCACGACCGCGCGCACGACGCCCCAGACGCTCCAAAGGATCGCCTCTAGCGCGATGGCAGGAATGTCGTCGCTGCCGAGCAGTCCCTCCTGCCGGTTGCGATCACGGGGGCTCATCGACGTACCTCTCTGACGAGCGCGCGACGAGATACGCCGATCTCCATCACAATGGAGCTCATGGCGTCGGAGAGCCGGCGGCATACGTTTTGAAGCTCCTCATTGGGCGCACCCCTTAGGCGTCTGGCGAACCGTGCGTAATCCGCCGCTGCATCGATCGCATCTCGCTGGAGAGCGCTCATCGCCTCCTCGAGGGCCGAGTTCGACACGTCGAGGAAGCTGCTCCACTCCGGAACCGTGCCAAGGTCCCGGACAGTCACGCCGAACCTCGGCTGATCTGCCGGATGGCAATCTGCAGGCATTCGACCGCTTGTGTCATCGACCGCCTGGCGGACCGGATCGACAGGAGCAGCTCGTCGTCGGGTGCATCTCTGAACGCTGCGTAGAGGGCACGGAGCTCCTCCTCCATGTCCTGCAGGCGGCGCAGACGCTGCTGAAGAGCACGATCGACGAAACTGTGGTGGACGCCGAACGCTTCGGCCCATGCAGTGGAGTCAGCCGTGTACATCCCACGTCACCGGCCTACGCGGCCTTGTTCGGCGGGGTGGCCGTCTGCGATGACTGGCTGTCGGTTGCCTTGCTCGCTGCCGACTTGCCCGGTGCGGACATGCCATCTGCACGCAGGGACCAGGCGGCCTGAGCGGCGCAGCGGTGTGACCGACCATCCTCGGGAGGCCGGCACTTCGACGAATCCACCCACAGGGTGGCGGTCAGGTTCTCGAACACGACACTCGTGAACGGGGATGTGCCGTCGCCGGCCGGCGGAACCGGTTGGACCTTGGCGAGCATCTTGACCGACACAGTTCGGTCCTTCTTCCGTGCTTCGGGGTCCGCGTCTATGACGTCGATCGACCACATGGGCAGGCCTGTGTCAGCGTCGATCTGCTGGACGCGGTTCTCTCTTGTGGAGCGGTCGAAGTCGATGACCGGAACGACCTCCGAAACGATGTACGCGCCGTGCGGGAACACCTCGTCGTGCCCGAGCTTGAGCTTGCGTGCGACTGCCATCTCGATCTCCTCGAACTGGCAGCGATGCCCTATGCATCACTGCATAGGACAATGCTATGCACATGTGCATGAATCGCAACAAGAGGCGCGCGCACCTGCGTGTCGGACCGAAGCGACGCCCGCGTCGACACCGTTAGGGACAGAGCGGACCCGTACACGCAAGCCGCGTACGAGCAGCGGAGGGAACCCTCGGGGTCTGCCGTCATTGTCAGCAATTTCCGGACAAGACCGTTCCGCCGTGTGCACAGTTGACGCCATGCCGCTCACTGCGCTCCACGCGACCGCAGGCGCCCTTGACCTGACCGCGCCGGGTGTAGGCGCGATCCCTTGGGAACAGATCCATCGGGCTCGCCCGCGCGCTCCGCTGACATGCCGCGAGTGCGGTCACGGGCTCCACGCGAAGGTGTCTCCTCTGGGCGCGCGCTTTTTCGCGCATGACGCCGGAGCGCCGGCTTGTTCGCTGACCGGCGAGACAATGTCTCATCGCATGTTGAAGATGGAGCTTGCCACTGCGATTCGCTCAGCCGGGTGGCATGCCGAACTCGAAGCCCCGGGCACGGGGTGGCGAGCCGATGTCTTGGCGACAAGTCCGGACGGCCAAAAGCGGATGGCTTGGGAAGCGCAACTGGCGTCGACCACCGCTCAAGATTTGACCAAGCGCACCGCGACAATGGCGGTCGAAGGCGTCGACGTGTGCTGGGTCAGCGACAAGAACACTCCATGGATGGGGCAAGTGCCATCGATACAAGTGCAGAGTCCGGGCGAAAGCGAGCACGCGACGAACAGCGGCCTAGCTGTGATTGCTGGTCCTGCAGTGTTCGATCCGCTTTGGTGCGAACGCGCCCGTCGCTGCGACCGAGCCAATGCGCCATATGGGCGACCTCCCGGACCATGCGCCGGGCACGGCCATTGGACGGGGCTTGGAGACCCGATGGATTTGCATTGTTTCGTTCAGCACGTCCTTGGAGGAGCCGTGAAGGCGGTTCGAAGCTCGACAGCCTTGCACCTAGGGTTCGACCGTCACAACGCCGGTCCATACGTGTGGACCACCCACCCCCACTGGGCTGCCGAGCAAAAGCAACTTCAGGCCCAGGCGGCAAGGGATGCATGGGTCGCCGACCGCGGACCCCATTGGGACGCCATCCCGTCACAACGCGCCCTGCACGAGGCCGCCAAAGCCGCACTTCTGGCTCGACAGGCTGCCCTTCGTCCACTAGCGGTCGAGTTTGTCGCCACACAAGCCGGCGGCCCTGTCGGCGTTCGTGACCCCGACCCGGATTGGGCCATGGGGACACCCCTGTACGTGCATGATCTCGCCCAAGCCGTCATCAGTCCCGTTGCGAGCCGGATCAACGACGAGATTAAGCAGCGCCTGGCGTCGGTCACTGTCATCGTTGCCAGCACGAAGGAGCGAAATCGCCTCGCCAGGGTCTGCGCTGCTGAGCAACGATTTGAGGAGTTCGAGGTAGAGACGGCTAAACCGCTGAAGCCCCCAAGCGGGGTGACACTTCAGCGGGCGTTAGACCACCTCTACCCACGCTACTGACGACCGGCTCCCGAGTGCACGCCGCGACATGTGTGAACTCGAAAGCCACCCGGAAACCGTGCTTCCACATTTCCTTTCTAAACCGGCGCGACATCGTGATTGAGAAAATCGAGGATTCGAGTCCACAGCTGCGTGAAGGCCTCTGGCGCCAGCACCTCCGAAGCGAATGCCGCGCCCACGACCCTTCCCTTGCGCGCCCCAGTCACCTGCCGCACTTCTTTGTAAGCGCCCGCATTCACCCTCTCGAGGAAGGCTTCGATCTCGCCGCTCTTGCTCCCGTCGTCGCCGAAGTGGTCCGCGAGCGTGAAGACTCCGGACTGCTCCCACGCGTCCCGCACGTCCCCTAGAGTCTTGCCGCCAATAGGTACGTTCACACCTCTTTCCGCCAGGCCTCGGGCGGGGCGGCTGTCCGGGTTCAGCGCCGGGCCGTCCGCCAAGATGGCAAACGGAATTTGAAGCGCTTGGAGGAGCCCCGCATGGGCGGGGAAGTTTGTTGCGCCATCGACGGACAACAGTGCGATATTTGCGCTGTCCCGGGGAGGCAGTTCTCGTCCGTTCACACGGAGCGGCTGCGAGGTCCAGCCTTCAATGAGACCAAGATCCGTGTCGCCTTCGACGAGCACGACCCCTGCAGCAAACAGAACGGCACGGATCGTACTGCTCGCCATGAGGGTACGGGCACTCCTGTCGTTCGCCAGCTGTTGGCCGAGCCGGTCCACATGCACGCCATGAGCGCGCCGACTCAAACGCACGATGCCCGCTAGATCTTGAGCGTCCCTCGCGGGGACCATGTCGGGACTGTGCGTGACCAGCACGACCTGACCGGGCGCGGCCGTATCGCGCAGAACACCGTGCAGGCGACGTTGCGCAGTCGGTGACAGGTGAACCGCGGGCTCGTCCAGGAGAAGGACATCTCTCTGTTGCGCCAGCAGGTGAGACAAGTACAGCGCCTCCGAGTCACCGGCGCCGCTGCGCTGTAAGGGAATATCGTAGGAGCGCATGCTTGGCGCAGTACCGCGAGAGGAGCCCCCAGCCCCCAGGCCCTCATTGGGCGCCTTGGCTGCCGCGCTTTCTACGGTCCGGGTCAGGACCGCGGTGACAAGGAATCGAGGTCCGTCAGCGTCCTCACGTCCGGGCGCCAGATTCTCCGCGACACAATCGACGTGCTGTCCGGTCAACTGCTCGAAGATCTCTTGTATGCGGGCAAAGAGCGCCCGCTCGGCGGCACCACCGTTCTTGAGCCGGTGCAACTCAGCAGCGAGCATCGAGCCATCATGACGACCGGACTCCGTGTGCAGCTCGGCCGCGGTGAATTCGCCTCGCGGGGCAGAGCGATGGTTCGGAGTGACCACGACACCACGCGAAAGGGCACTCCAGAGGAGGGTGCCAAATCGGATCGAGTGGGTGTTGCCGTCATAGGGGAGACCCAACGCTGAGGCCAGTGCGCGAACATCAGAGGGCCAGGTCGGCATCCTGTAAAGGTCGATCACGAACGGGTAGCTACCCTGCGTTAGAACAGTGCTCAGATCCAGCGGGACCGAGCCGCGCCTAACTCGCTCGATGCGGTCGTCAAGAGTTGAAGTTGCGGTGAGCTGGCCTTGGAGTTTTTGGGAAGGGGGCTCATGCGTTGCGGGGCCAGGCGTGAGATGGTCACTGAACGCCCCAAGGAGCCGAATGTGCCCGTGCTCCCTACCCGAGTCGAACTCCCACGCTACAGTCCACGCTTCTCGGACAGTCCCGTCGTAGCTAACGACGATCTCACCCTTCGTCAATGCGATCGCGGGATCTGACCCTAGAGCCCCTGCCACGGCGTCGAGAAGGAGCTGCTCGTTGCCCTCCGGGTTGAGCAGACTCGTCCACGCACCCACCAGAAACTGGTCTAGTATCGCTCGCTCTTTAGGTTCGTCGAAAGTAAGTCCTACTCGGACCTGGAAGCGCTCAGACCCGTGATGACCGGAGGTGGCCCAACGGGAGGTGAGCAGTCGAGAGTCACCGCCCGCACCCACTGCCACCGCATCCATGACGAGCGAGACCGCCGCCAGCACCGTGGACTTGCCGACGTTGTTCTGGCCGGTGATGACGGTTCGCTTCTCGTCCAACTCGAGGTCGAGCTCGTCGAGCGCTAGAAAGTCGCGGGTACGGATCGTCGTCAGGCGCATGAAGCCATTCTCTCGGAGCAGTCGGACAATCGCCTACCAGTCACGGCGTCGAGACGGAACCGCTGTGAGTTCTGCGGTCATACATATACCGCCCGACAGATCCAGTGCACATCATTGCGTCGTGCCATGCACTCGCTGAACCTGACCGGCCTGACCTACCCGGGTCCGTCGAGCGACTCGTATCCGGCACCTCGAGGAGTTGCACCAAACCGCAAAACCAGCAGGAGCGCGCTGGCTCCGGCAAGGACGCTGGCCGTCAGTAAGTTGCCAGACAGGCCCTGGGCATCCGCGATCAACCCTCCTACGATTGCCCCCAAAGCCGCAGCACCGATGCCTGCGACCCGAGTCGTAGCGCTTACCCGGCCTAGCAATGCATCGGGCGTGAGCCGCTGACGAGCAGTGCCACCCAAGACCGTCACGGCCATGGATGCCGCCCCGACAAGGGCGAGGGAGATGCCGGCGAACCATCCATTCGGCGCGACGAAGACAAGCAACCAACCGCAACCCTGAACCAACAGTCCCGCGGCGTAGATCGACCGTGCCGTGAATTGCCGACGTAATTTCGGCACCAGGTAGCCGGAGACGATTCCGCCTGCAGCGGACGCCGCCAAGAGCGCACCAAACCACGCCTCAGGTACGTGCAGACGGTCACGGGCGAACAGGACCAGAGTTGAGAAGGCGACGTTGTAGATGAAGTTGAACGTGGCCATGCCGATCGTGAGTCGGCGAAGTTCCCCATGGCGCACGAGATAGCGGAGCCCTTCTCGCGCAGAGCGGAGCACCGGAGGATGCGCGACTGCATGCGTAGCCGGCGCCATCTGCCCGAGCCCGACTAGTAGTCCAGCGGAGACCAGGAACGCGACTGCATTGCCGAAGAACGGAATGGAGGCGCCCAATGCGAAGAGGGCTGCGCCGAGCGGTGGACCGATGAGGCTTCGACCCAGTAGGTCCAGAGACCAGATTCGTCCGTTCGCAGTCGCGAGCCGCTGCTGGTCGCGGCCCACGACAAGCGGCAGTGCTGCTTGGGCTGCAGGGTCAAAGAAGCAGCCGGCGACGCCCAGAAGGAAGACGCTGGTCACCAGGATCCAGAGCTGAGCAACTCCGGTCAGGATTGCCACCGCCAAGGCGCCAACGATCACGGCTCGCGACAGGTCCGCGACCACCATGGTGATTCGCCGGGGCCAGCGATCCACGAGCGCGCCCGCGGGAAGGCCTACGACCAGCCATGCGGCATAGGTGGCGGCGACGGTCAACGAGACTTGGAAGGGATCGCTGGTCAGACGTGCCGCGAGGAGCGGCACAGCCGCGAGCACCATGCCCTGGCCTGCGATGGAGACGCCGGTGGAGGCCAGCAGCCGATTGAGACCTCGCCCTGGCGAAGCATCGACCGGCTGCTGGTCTTCCATGGCTTCGGTCATCCGGACGTCTTCAGGGCGTCGTAGTCGAACTGCCCTTCGACAACTCCACCGATGAACGCGCGCCATTCCGCTTCGGTGAACTCGAGGATCGGACCGCGGCCGTGAGCCTTGGTGTCCCGGACTCCGATGAGACCTGCGGACTGCGCGACCTCGACGCAGGCGCCTGTGTCGCTGTGCACGGACTTTCGCCAGACCGCAATGCTCCAGTCGGGTTCCATGACTTCCCCTTTCATTGGGTCACGACGCCCAGTGGCGCCGTGCGTCCTCGATGGCCATGCGTGAATCCGCGGCGTCGAGAGCGTCCTTGTGTAGCCCCCGGAAAAGCTTTTGGTATGCCGTGATGTCGCGTTCAGCGGACAGGTACAGATCGGCGGTCTGGGCCTCGCAGAGGACAACCGGTGCTCCCTGCCTGAAGTCATAGAGCACAAAGGACCCAACCGCGAACGTAGGAACTGCTCCCCCGAGCTTGAGCACGCGCACGTCGGCGTAGCCGGCTTCGAGCACGTCGAGCAGGTGCGACATCTGGTCGACCATGTCCGCCGCCGTGGACCGCGGAGAACGAAGAAGCACAGACTCGTCCAGCACCGCCTCGTAGCGAACGCCGCGACGCCCCGCCAAGAGCCGTTGCCGCTCGAGCCGTGCAGGCACGACCATGTCGGCGTCCAGGCCCGCTGCCTGACAGACGGCCGTGGCATACGGGGCGGTCTGCAGCAGTCCAGGGATCCAAGCCGTCTGGTATTGCCTCAGCCGCTTGACGCGGGTCTCCACGGCCTTGACCGCTGCCTGTCGCCGTGGAGCTCCCCCCGCACTGACCACCCAGGCACCCTCGAGACCGCTGCTCCGAGCCACTGAACCGAGGATCTCGGCCCGAACCTCCTCGGCGACACCGTAGTAGGCAAGCAGCTCAGCGACCTCGCTGACAGACGCCCCGAAGCGGCCAGTTTCCACTCGGGAGATCTTTGACTGGGACCACCCGAGGTCACGGGCAACAGCCGATCCCGAGATGCCCGCTGCCTCCCGGATCCGTCGCAGCTCGAACCCAACGTCTGCCATCTCATCCTTCCATGCACTCATGAATAGGATGACGATATAGACCCTCAGCGTAGGTGTACGAAGGGCCGCGCCGGACGACCTACCGAGGTGCGCTAGTGGTCTCATTCCACCCACAGGCCCTCGGCTGGCAGGTGACCCACCGTCCGGTCCGCCGCCGTGTAGCTGCTCTGATGCCACCGGTACCACTGGGACTCGGCCACCACTGCGACCGCCAGCGTGCCGTCACTACTCATCATGGGTCCCGAGACGGCGCGTAGATCGACGTCATACCTGCCATCTCCCAAGGCGCGTACGACTCGCGCGCCGATGAGATGGGGCCGTCCTGCCACAGGATGCAACGGCTCGAGGTGCGGTGCGTTTTGGTCTTCGAGCACTGGTCGAAGCCATGACTCGTCGGTTGCGACTCGTGATCGAGGGACATGCACCAGCTCTTCCACCCAGACGCGGGAGATGTCCACCCAAACCGCCTCTTCGCTGCGCGCCAGGTAGTGCTCGCGCTCATCCACCAGTTGCACTCCCGGCTGCTTGAGGCCCGGGACGTCCCTGAGCTCCGAAGACCCGATTCGCAGATCGGTGCGCCAACCGTGCGCAGCCAACTGCTCGCCCTGGAACGTCGTCATCAGGAACCGTGCCCTCGCATTGACAGGAACGGCATCCCCCGGACGAAGACGCCGGACCAATGTCGCTGGCACGCCATTCGTCAGGTCCTGGGACTGGTCGTCGTCCCACCCGAACGCCCCGACGAGGGCTCCAAAGCGTCGGTCGACATCTCCGGGCGTCAGCTCATCCACCGTTGACCACCATCCGACCCGAAGGACCGGCCACGCCGACGCGACCTACGAAAGCCACCTCGCGCTTGTAGTAGTCGATGGTCATGAAGTCATGCACGACCTCGACAGTCAAACCCGGCCTAGGGGCCTGCACGATGCCTCCTTGGCCGTCGTACATCGCCACGTGGTGGAAGTAGTCAGGGGGATCGCCAGCTGCGTGCAGAAACACCAGGTCGCCGGCCTGCCAGACCTTGGGGTCAAGAGGCAATCGCTGAACCGCGGTGGCCTGCGCGCTGGCAACACGCGGCAGATCCACGCCCGCCCGATGCCACGCGTACTGCATCAATGACGAGCAGTCGAACCCGAGGACGCCTGCACCAGCCCCGAATCCGTTGGTCGGTCCGCCAGGACCACCGCCGCCCCAGGCGTAAGGCACCCCTACCTGGGTGAGCGCGGCCGCCACGGCCTTTCCCCCCGCACTACCGTCGCCTAAGAAGGCGGCGTTGGCGTAACACGCTGCGGAGAGCACCGTCGGGCTCGCAACAACCCGAGTCGCAAGCGACTGCCACTTCGCGTATGCGTTCGGGAACGCGCTGCGCTGCACGGCCTGTGCGGCATCCGTGACTGACATCCGCTCGAAGCCGGCGATGTCGACCAGCCCTGGCTGTCCCTGCTCCCCTCCGAGGTAGAACATCCGTGCTGACTTGGCCGGATCCAATCTGTCCGCAGCGCTACCCCACGCCGTGCGTTGCTGGAAGAGGCCCACGCTGTCGCGGTCCCCGTACGGGATGTTCATGAGGTTGGACTCCTGCATCGCCGTGGCCACCGCGACGACCCAGCCGTACGAAGGCACGTGGAGCTCGCGTCCCACGGCGACGATCGTCTTCGCATTGGCAGCTTGTTCCGCGGTGAGCCCCTTCGGTCGTCCTCCTGCGCTCACGCCCTCCACCGCCGCACCCGGGCAGCCCCCTCCCGTGGACGGAACTTCCTGACTGCCCGAACCGCCCACCAGCGCGAGCAACAGCGCCACCGCCAGGCCGGCGACCACCGCGAGAGGGAGAACGGCGATGAGCAGCCGGCGGATCCGGCGCCACAGCAGCGCCCGACCTGCGATGACGAGAGGAGCGACCATGTCAGCCTGCCGCCGCCGAGGGCGTCAGCGAGGGCGTCGGCGCACCCGGGACGTCGCCCGCGGGCTCGATGTCACCGACAACGCACGACGATCCCCGCTTCTGCGTCGACGCGTCGACCCGGCCCCCATCCGTTGCGAATCGAAGAGCGTGGGCACCTGACTCGGTCACGACGCCTACCGGCCTTCCGGTGACCCTGCGCGCGGGAACACGGGCGGGGTCAGTACGGCTCAGCTGGGCCAAGAGATCAGGCGACGCGAAGGGGCGCATACCCCTGAGCCACTCCTCGGCGGGCAGGTTCGTCCGAACCCAGGCGTTCATGAACGAAGTGGCGACGTCCTCGCACGGGGCACCGGCCTCGGCTGCGCCAGTAGACGAGTGGCTCGCCTGGGGAGTCGGGACAACCGCGGCCGTGGCACTCGACGAGGTCTTCGAGCTGGTCGGCGGCGGCGCTGACGGTGTCACCGGCGCCGTGGCGGACGCTGCGGTGGCCTGGGCGCTGAGAGCGTTCGTGGCCTTTCCGACCAGTGCCAGCGCGGCGAGGAGGACGACTGTGGTGATCGCGAGATGCCTCCACGACCACAGCGGCCACTCGATCAGTCGATGAAGACGGCTAGACACCTCGTTCACCTCGCTCGAACTCGCCGGGCTCGACCGTGACCATCGACTTGGTGTCGGCGTCGAACATCCGCACCCGCAGTCCCTGTTCAGTGACTTCGGCGTGTGAGTCGTGCGTGCGAGCAATGGGCGTCAGGACCTTGAGGTCCGTCGGGACCTCGTCGACGAGCTGGCCCTCGATGCCTCGATCCGGCATCGCGCCGGTGGCGTGGTGTGCTCCAGAAGGTCGGACTTCCACCGTCTCAGGAACACCGCCACTCGACGGGTGCGCACGGACCCCGGGGTAGGAGTGCGCCGCCGCGGCGCGTTCAGTGGCGGCTGGCGTCGAGCTTGGAAGCCGGCGCTGAAGCTCGCTGACCCGTCCAGCCACATGGCGTTCGTGGTCGGGCACGTCCGGCTGAGTCCACGCGACGCTGTCGAACCGTCTCCCAATCGACTCCGGAGGCAGGTTGACCCGACGGACGTATCGAGAAGGCCCGGCGTCGTTTGGAAGACCCTGACCCTCCTCATCCGACTTGGTCCCGGTGTGCTTCCCACCGACGATCTTCTTCGCAGCATCCTCCTCGCCGTCCTCCACGGCCTTCCGCCCGACGAAGTAGCCCGCCGTGCTGCGGCTCACCTTGCGCAGCAGGGAACGGTGCGAGGCCTGCCCGAGCATGCTCGTCAACGACAGGAGCGGCATGAGCAGGACGAAGGCAGCGAGGGAGACGACCAGGCACAGGATCAGGGATAGGACGCCCATCCCGACTCCGTTGGCCTGCTGAATGATGGCTGCGATCGCCACGCTGTGGATCGCAGAGCCGACCCCGAAGGCGATGACGTTCACGACGGAGGCACCAGCGATGTTGCCGATTCGCCGGACGATGCTCGCCATCGGAGCGATGACACCGAAGACGGCGGCGGCCGGGAAGAACATGACCAGCAACCGCAGCATGACCAAGCCGGCGAACACGAAGATGTCGGCGACCAGCCTGAAGACGGCCGTGAAGGTGACTCCAACGAAGGCCATGAAGCCCGCCCCCGCTCGTCCCTTCGCCTTGCCTTGGACTGCGGCATAGGCGAGCGGATCCTGGTCCTGAATCTCCTGGGTGGTGGCAACCCAGTCGTTGGCCTTCTGCTCCGTTTTCTTCTGAACCCCGTCGGGGACGGACCGCGCCGCGGCGAGCTCGGCTCGGCTGAACGTCGACTCCCGGAACAACAAAGGTCCCCACTTCTTGGCCGCCGGACTGCCGGGATCGCCGAACTCTCCTCGCAACCACGACTGGTAGAGAATGTCGTCGACGATGAGGGCACCTTGGGCGCGAGTCGCGTCTCCAGTGTTAGAGCCTGTGAGGTCCGCCGCGCCTTGGTTGACCGATGCGACGGAGCTGGTGACCGCTTGGTCGAAGAAGCCTGCGACACGTGTCGGGTACTGGGATACCCCGGACAGGACGACGAGGACGAACAGCGCCCAGACTGCGCCTGACATGAGGGCGGAGAGCCGGCCCTGCAACGAGTAGACGAGCAACAACACAGCCACGCCGAGCAGGGAGACCATGCCCCACGGCGACCAGATTGAGTCATGGAGGCGGTTGGTGACCGTTGCGACGACGTTGTCCAATGGCTTCATGTACTGCTGCGGCTGCGAGACGCGGTTGTGAATCCCGTTGGTGGCGGCGCTGATCCATACGCCGCCGCCCATCAGTGCGTTGCCGATGAAGGTGTCGACGGTCGCGTCCATCTCCCCCAGTCCGCCGACGCAACCGGTGTCGTAGGTGCTCCATCCGAGCCCGGCATACCCGTACTGGTCGTAGAGGGTGGTGCTCCGGGGTCGGGCCCACGGGTCTCCCTTGGGCGGGATGGGATCGGGTGCCGGATCGAAGAACCCGGGCAGACCAGTGTCTGGCAACGACGCCGTCGGAGCGGTCTTGCAGTCCCACGGTGCCGCTGGAAGGGCCGCCTGCGTGGCCGACGGGGCCATCGGAGTTGCCGACGCCGGTGCGGTGAGGGCGACCAGTGCGCCCAAGCAGGCCAGTAGGGCGAGCAGCAGGCGCCGGCGGCAAACAGCGGCCGACATCTCAGGCACTCGCTCTCTTAGCATCGACTTCCAACTCGTCTGCCTCCGCGACGGGGCTCCAATCGCTCGTTCCCGCCGTGCCGCTGGCCCGCTGGACCCGGTTGCGAGCCTTGTCGGGTGCAGCGGTGGTGTTCAGAGCCTCGAGCAGCTGCGGGTGGGCCGACAGATCCATCCGGATGCGCTCGATGCCGCCGGAGCCGTCGCTGAAGACGAACTCCCGAGGTCCCCGCAGCCCGTCCCGGGAGGGACGCGACAGGGTGCCGAAGATCTGCTCGTAGCCCAGGCCCTCGCGGATGCCGGGAAGGAAGCGCAAGGCGTCCGTCTGGGCGTCCTCGCCGGTCAGGCGGCCGATGAACGCGGCGGAGCAAAGGTTGGCTAGGTCGAGCTTCAGCAGGTCCGCCGGGTTCTGGGAAGCCATGAGGACGCGGGTGTTGTGCTTGCGAGAGTCCCGGGCAGCTCGATCGATGAACCGTCGACCGCTCGAGAATGTCGACAGAGCCCACGCCTCGTCGATGAAGATTCCCTTGCGGGCATGGACGTCGCCGAAGTACATGCCGCGTTGCGTCAGCCACGCTGCGAGGTACATGACGCACATCGACAGGCGCTCGTCGAGATCCTCGCCGCCTTGGGTCGCCTCATCGGGCAGAGCCAGACCGCGCAGCGAGTAGACCGTCAGGAGCGGATCCGCATCGATGTCGGTGGCGGGACGCCCTGCGGGGAAGATCAACCGCCCGTGGCTGGTCTTGGCAGCCTCTCGCAGAAAGTCGGCCATGTAGCCGGCGTGACGGGCTAGTTCTGGATCGCCAGTCTGCTCCCCACTCGGGCCGCGATCGAGTTGAGCCAAGGCCGTGACGACCTGGTCGCACGAGGACCAGGCATGCGCGGGAACCGAGCCAACCGCTCGCATAAGTGCGACTTCGGAGAGGACGTGTTCCTGGAGCTGCTTCGGCAGCATCGCGCGCAGGACGCTGCTCGTGAGGAGCCGCCGAGTGTCTTTGGCCTGTTCCATCGCGGCCCGCCAGCCGGCCTCGTCTGCGTAGTGACGGCGATCGGGCTCCGCGATGACACGGTAAGTCGAAAGCGATCCTGCCGCGGCGTCGAGCAGGTCCACCGCTCGTGAGTACGGCGCCAGCTCGGGCAGCCGGGTGAGGGCGGTCAGCCTGCCGGACGGATCGAGCACCGTCCAGGGAACGCCCTGGATGACGGTGCGGTAGATGATGTTGCCGCCGGCCGTGGACTTTCCGCCACCGAGCCCAGCACACAGGACCGCCAACCCGGACTCCTCGCCGCGTTCGGTGGCCAGCCAGGGCTCCCACGTCACCACTCGCGCCGATGTTCCGGACGTCTGGCCGAGATGGATCCCGACGCGGTCGCCGACAGTGGCCGTGGCCGCGGGCACCGCCGCAGCAAGTGTCGTGACCGGCATGCGGCGCCGGTAGGCAGTCGAGCCGAGACGTTCTCCGGGGATGAACTCACGAGCGACGGAGTACTGGTCCTGTGGACGGGCGATCGTCACCTGTGGCGCGTAGAGCTTGCGGACGAGGCTCGCGCGATCGATCGCCTCATCCTCCGTAGCTCCCGAGACGGCGATCCGGTACCACCCCGTGGTGCGGGTCGAGAGCCCGGAGAGTCCCATGGAGATCTCGTCCTCGACCGCGAGGGCACGGGACGCCTGACGTTCTAGGGCTCCGGGAGCGGGCTCGTGGTGCTCTAGCTCGTAGTGGTTCGCCTGAGCTCGGATCTTTTGGATGTTTCGGCGCATGGCAGCACCGACCTTCGCGGCATCCTCGACCTGGACGCGTCCCGACCACTCCACCGGAAAGGGGAGCTCGTCCGTGCGCTGCATCCACGGGATGCCCGGCGGGATGTCGAGGTCGGTCATGCGCCCGACGGAGAGCACGCATACGTGTCGTTCGATCCGCCGGTCGTCGTGTTCTCCGACGACACGCAGGGTTCGTCCGTACGGCGTGGCGAACCAGTTCACCCGGTCCGTGAACTCGCCCAGGTCGTCCACGTCCCAACTCGGCTCGTCGACGGCGCCGAGCGTGAGCGGGGCCGGTAGGCCTAGAGAGCAGGATCTATGTAGCAGCCACTCCAACTCCCGAGGGGTCGCGGGAGCGGCCTCGATGCCCGGTGAGCCCATCAGCTCGTCGGTGGCGCGAACCTGCTTCTCGAGGGCAGTGACTTCCCGGTGAGCCGCAGCACCGCCAAAGGCATCGCTGACGCTGTCCCCGATGGAGCCGAGCGCCTTGAACAGCGGGCTGCGGTGCGGGATCTCGACGCCGAGGTAGACCTCCTTGTCCGCCATTGACAGCGACGCCAGGCGCTTCTGATCCGTCGCCAGATGGTTGCCCCACCCGGGGAGCGGGGCTGGCGCGTTCGCGTCGTGATCCCGCGCCCACTTGGCCACCGGATAGGGGCGCGTGGTCACACGGAGGTGAACCTCCCGCTTCGCGAGCTGCGACAACACGTCGGCGCCGTCGATGATCAACTGCTCCCGGACCCTGTCGGGGCGAAAGGACCAGCCCTGCGGGTCGAGTAGGTACCAAGCCATGACCTTCTGAGCGGTCACCGTGCAGTGCCCGGAGATGCGCCGCAGCGCCAGGCCACGCTTGCCGGTCATGAGCTCGTCCTCCCGATGGCAGCGTCCCTTAGAGCGGCGGCCCGGTCAGTACGGTGCTGGGCCTTACGTTGAGCCCGGCTCGGGCGCGAGGGGACGGCACGCACTCGAGCCGGGCGGACTGTGTGCACCGTGACCTTGTCGTCATCACGCGGTGCGGAGACCTCATGGGCGAACGCGGCCAGCACGGCGCCCAGCGGTCGATCGTGATTCACCACCGACAGGATCAGGCGTGTCAGGGCGACGGTGGCGAGCACGCTGTAGGCCAGGGAGAAGAAGCCGAGCCCGATGCCGAGGCGCCGTTCCACGATCTGCAGGAGCACGAACACAACCGAGCCGACCATGTAGGCGCTGTACCGGGCTCGGAACGGCAAGGTGCGGTTGGGCGGCCCCAACCAGACGGAGTTGACGTTATAGATCTCGTCGTCGACAGGCAGTCGCATGGTCAGCTCATCCCGTGATGAGGGAGGCCATCCACGACCCCACGCTGTCTGCCTTGCCACTCGTCGCAAGGCCCAGCACGGCCAGTGCGATGACAACGCCGGCGACCACGCGCATGGCCTTGGCGTTGTCGCCGCGCTGCGCGAGGACGAACAGCATCGTTGCTACCAGGAGGAGCAGCAGCGGGATGATGTTGGACTTGATCCAGCCCTGGAGGCCGGTCGTGCCGGCCGCGGTGGCCAGCGATGCGATGGTGCTCATGGTGTCCCCTTCCGGATGGAATCGGGCAGATCGCCCACTCCAGAGCACCGCGGTACGGGCGACCGGGAAGAAGAAACACGCCGACGCGTGACCAACTCTTGAACCACCTCTCGCCCGGCGTTCACGTTCGCCCCTGAGGTGTTCTCGACCACCGTCGCCCCGGCGTGCCTGACGGGAGCCGCCACCACCCTCGCTGGAGTGTCGCCAGCGGCGGTCGGCCGGTGAGCTCGGCGATGTGGGGGGATGCGCGACGTGCCGTAGTCCCCGATGACCGTTGTTGCGGGCCTCCGCGGGGTGACCGCAAGCCGTCGATGGACCCAGATAGGTTGAGCGCGAACAGACACCAGAACCAGAACACGCCTCGGGCGTGGAGGAGTTACGCCTCAACATGAGCCAAGTGACAGCGGTATCCACGCCCAACCTCAGGGCGAGGGGGATGCGGTAGTGGTCCCATCGAGCAGGGAGGGGCAGCGCGCCGAGCTTCACAAGACCATATGGCGGATCGCCAACGATCTGCGTGGCTCCGTCGACGGCTGGGACTTCAAGAGTTACGTACTGGGTATCCTCTTCTACCGCTTCATCTCGGAGAACCTGACCGCCTACATCAACGAGGGCGAACGTCGCGCCGGGGATGCCAGCTTCGACTACGCCAAACTAAGGGATGAGCAGGCAGAGGTCGGTCGCCGCGAGACGGTGGCCGAGAAGGGCTTTTACATCCTGCCGAGCGAGCTGTTCGCCAACGTCCGCAAGCGAGCGGCCCGCGACGAGAACCTCAACGAGACGCTCGAACGGATCTTCGGCGACATCGAGGGCTCGGCCAAAGGCAGCGACTCTGAGGACGACCTCAAGGGTCTGTTCGATGACCTTGACGTCAACAGCGCCAAGCTCGGCAACACCGTGGCTCGCCGGAACGAGAAGCTGGTCAAACTGCTCGACGCCATCGGGGACCTCAACCTGGGCGACTTCAACGGGCACGCAATCGACACGTTCGGCGACGCCTACGAGTATCTGATGCAGATGTATGCCGCCACCGCAGGCAAGTCGGGTGGGGAGTACTACACGCCGCAGGAGGTCTCAGAGCTGCTGGCCCGCATCACGGTGGTCGGCAAGACGGCGGTCAACAAGGTTTACGACCCGGCTGTCGGCTCGGGCTCGCTGCTGCTTAAGTTCGCCAAGGTGCTTGGCAAAGATAACGTCCGCCAAGGCTTCTTCGGTCAGGAGATCAACCTGACGACGTACAACTTGGCCCGCATCAACATGTTCTTGCACGACGTGAACTATGAGAAGTTCAACATCGCCCACGGTGACACTCTGATCGACCCGGCTCACTGGGACGACGAGCCGTTCGAGGCGATCGTCAGCAACCCGCCGTACTCGATCAAGTGGGAAGGCGACGCCAACCCACTCCTGATCAACGACCCACGGTTCGCGCCGGCCGGCATCCTCGCTCCGAAGAGCAAGGCCGATCTCGCCTTCACGATGCACATGCTGTCGTGGCTTGCAGTCAACGGCACAGCCGCGATCGTCGAGTTCCCGGGTGTGCTGTACCGCGGTGGGGCCGAGCAAAAGATCCGCAAGTACCTCATCGACAACAACTACGTCGACGCTGTGATCCAGCTTCCGCCGGACCTCTTTTTCGGCACGACTATCGCGACGTGCATCTTGGTGCTCAAGAAGTCCAAGAAGGACAACGCCGTCCTGTTCGTCGACGCCACAGCACAGTCGGTTCGCCCTGGCAACAAGAACAAGCTCTCGGACGCCAACCTGCAGAAGATCCTCGACACCTATGTAGCGCGCGAGGACAGTGACCACTTTGCCAAGCTGGCCCTGAACAGTGACGTAGCTGCCAACAGCTACAACCTCACTGTCGCTTCCTACGTCGAGGGTGCGGACACCACCGAAGCGGTGGTCATCGCAGATCTGAACGCCGAACTTGCGAAGGTCGTCGCTCGACAGACAGAGCTTAGGGCTGCTATCGATGAGATCGTCGCCGGCCTGGAAGCAGGGGGACATGAGGCTGTCTGACCTGCTTTCTAGGGCACCAGACACAACCCCGGCGCAGGTCGAGGGGTTTCTTGATGATCGCCGACTGGCCTGGGGCAAACATAAGAGGATTAAGGTCGGCAAGGTCTTTCACAACTTCCATTGTCGCCAGTGCGACGACCAGCGCACCTTTGAGTCAGGGGACGAGCTCTCATGCCTCGGACTAGATGATCAGGCCGTCAGCATCGACGCCACACTGAGATGTGGTGCATGCCAAGCTGCGGTGGAGATTTGGTTCCTCCTAGGAAGCGCAGGAGACATATTCGACCGGGCACCGACTGTCCAGATCGAGCGATACACCGAGAACCTGCGAGATCGTGCCGATCGAGTCGGATCGACTACTGGACCCTTTGCCGACCTGCTGAAACGCGCGCAGCTTGCATACGAGGAGCAGTTGGGCGCCGGGTCGATGATATACCTGCGTAAAATATTTGAATCGATCACCTTCGAAGTTGCGGAGATCGCAGGCATCGCCATCACCACCCCTAAGGGGAAGCGGCGCACCTTCAAGGACGTGCTGCAGGATGTAAACGAGCAGCGGAATATCATTCCGCAGCGATTCTCTGCCAATGGATATCTCCTGTTTAGCGAACTCAGCGAAGTGATCCACGGCAACTCGAGCGAGGACGAGGCACTCAAGAAGTTCAACCCCTGTCTTCAGCTTGTTCTTGGCGTCGTTGAGGAAGTCAATCGGGACAACGTCTTTGCCACGGCCATCGACGAACTTGGCTGGGGTGTCGACAACATTGACGAGATCGCCGGAGAGAGGGTTGTGTCGTGAGCCAGATCGATGAGCTAATCGAGGGGGTTGCGCACGAGTCGGTTCCTTCCAGGGCGCTCGGGGACGTTGGCGAGTTCATTCGTGGCAACGGGCTCCAGAAGAGCGATCTGAAAGCCGAAGGTGTGCCCGCTATCCACTACGGCCAAGTGCATACGACGTACGGGACCTGGGCGACGGAGACTGTCTCGTTCGTGGATCCAGACTTCGCAAAGACGCTTCGTCGAGCCGCTCCCGGTGACCTCGTCCTCGCTACAACAAGCGAGGATGACGATGCAGTGGCCAAGGCGGTTGCTTGGCTTGGTGACCAGGACGCGGCAATCAGCGGGGATGCATACATCTACCGCCACACGCTCGACCCGAAGTACGTCGCCTATTACTTCCAGTCTGGCCAGTTCCAGGATCAGAAAAAGCGCAGAATCACCGGCACGAAAGTACGGCGCATCTCAGGTGATGCGTTGGCTAGGATACGGATCCCAGTGCCGCCGATCGAAGTGCAGAACGAAGTCGTTCGCATCTTGGATCGATTCTCGGATCTAACGACGGAGCTGCAGGCAAACCTCACTGACGAGTTGCGGCTCCGGAGACGTCAGTACGAGCACTACCGCAATCAGTTACTCACCCCCACAACGGGTGATGTCCGATGGTCTACGTTAGGCGAGATCAGCACTAAGGTCTCGTCAGGGGGAACGCCATCATCTGGGCGAGAGGCCTACTACGGTGGCGAGATCCCGTGGCTCCGCACTCAGGAAGTGGACTACAAGGGCATCACCTCTACGAGCGTGACCATCACGGAAGAGGGGCTCCGCGCCTCCTCGGCCAAGTGGATCCCCGAACACTGTGTAATCGTCGCGATGTACGGGGCGACGGCAGCGAAGGTTGCGATCAACGAGATTCCACTAACGACCAACCAGGCGTGCTGCAATCTCCAGATCGACCCTGAGCAGGCTGAGTATCGCTACGTCTTTCACTGGGTGGCCAACGAGTACGACCGACTTAAGGCCCTCGGTGAGGGCTCACAGTCGAACCTGAACGCACAGAAGATTAAGAACTACCCAATCCCGGTGCCGCCTCTCGAACGGCAGCGCGAGATCGTCGCAGCGATGGATGAGTTCGACTCTGTGATTGGGGAACTTTCAGCGGCCTTGCCGGCGGAGCGAAACGCTCGTCACATTCAGTACCAGTACTACCGGGACCGCCTGTTCGCCTTCCAGGAGCTGCCAGCATGAGCGAGGCTCCAGCACGCCGGTACGACGCGATTGCGGTCAGCTCGGAGAGCACGGTCGTCGCCGAGTTCGTCCCGGACCCGGCAATTGCCACGGCCTACCAGTCGGAGGCTGACCTCGAGAAGGAGTTCATCAAGCTTCTGCAGGGCCAGGCCTACGAGTACCTCCCGATGAGGTCGGAGGCGCAGCTCGTAGCCAACCTTCGCACCCAGCTCCAGCTCCTGAACGGCATGAAGTTCACCGACTCGGAGTGGGATCGGTTCTTCACCGAGAAGATCGCTGGAGCCAATGAGGGCATCGTCGAGAAGACTGTCCGCATCCAGGAGGACCACGTCCAGATCCTCAAGAGGGACGACGGCACGACGAAAAACATTAGCCTTCTCGACAAGAAGAGCATCCACAACAACCGACTTCAGGTCATCAACCAGTACGAGATCGGAGCAGGCGAGGGCGGTGCCAAGCACGCCGGCCGCTACGACGTCACTGTGTTGGTCAACGGTCTCCCGATAGTCCACATCGAACTGAAGCGTCGTGGCGTGGACATCCGTGAGGCGTTCAACCAGATCGACCGCTACCAGCGGGACAGCTTTTGGGCGGGCTCGGGCCTGTTCGAGTACGTCCAGCTCTTCGTGATCAGCAACGGCACGGTGACCAAGTACTACTCCAACACGACCCGGCGTCAGCACATCAGCGAGTCCGCCGGCAAGAAGGCCCGCAAGACTAGTAACTCGTTCGAGTTCACCTCGTGGTGGGCGGACGCTCAGAACAAGCCGATCCAGGATTTGACTGCATTCGCCAAGACCTTCTTCGCTCGGCACACTCTGCTCAACATCTTGACCAAGTACTGCGTCCTGACCGCCGACCGACTACTGCTGGTCATGCGTCCCTACCAGATCGTGGCCGCCGAGCGGATCCTGAACCGCATCGAGATCTCGACCAACTACAAGCAGCTCGGCACCTTAAAGGCCGGTGGCTACGTCTGGCACACAACAGGGTCAGGCAAGACACTGACCAGCTTCAAGGCCGCCCAGCTCGCCAGTCGGATGCGTGACGTGGACAAGGTGCTGTTCGTCGTCGACCGCAAGGACCTCGACTACCAGACCATGCGGGAGTACGACCGCTTCGAGAAGGGTGCGGCCAACTCGAACACCTCGACCGCCGTGCTCAAGCGACAGCTCGAAGACCCGAGCGCGCGAATCATCATCACGACGATTCAGAAATTGGCGACGTTCATCGGTGGCAACAAGGGCCACGACATCTACGGCGGCCACGTCGTGATCATCTTTGACGAGTGCCACCGATCGCAGTTCGGCGACATGCACGTCAGCATCACGAAGGCCTTCAAGCGGTACAACCTGTTCGGGTTCACCGGAACCCCAATCTTTGCCGTCAACGCTGGCACTGGTGGTAGCGCGAAGCTTCGGACTACGGCTCAGGCCTTTGGGTGCTTCCTGCATGGCGACCCCGCCAACTGCTCGCCGGGCGAGACCCACCAGATGGCGATCCACGCCTACACGATCGTCGATGCGATTAGCGACAGGAACGTCCTGCCGTTCCGCATCGACTACGTCAACACCGTTCGGGTCGCCGCTGGCGTGACGGACAAGCAGGTGTCGGCCATCGACACCGAGAAGGCTCTGCTTGCACCGGAGCGGCTGACCAAAGTCGCTGACTACACCCTGGAGCACTTCGACCAGAAAACCCGCCGCGCGGAGCACTACTCGCTCGGCGAGCGCCGTGTCCACGGCTTCAACGCCCTGTTCGCCACTGCCTCGATCGAGGCCGCCAAGCGCTACTACACCCGATTCAAGGAGCAGCAGGCCCACCTCACGCCCGACCGAAAACTCAAGATCGGGCTCATCTATTCCTACGCCGCCAACGAGGCAGCGGCCGACGACTACCTCGACGAAGAGGGGTTCGAGACGGGGGGACTCGACCAATCGTCGCGTGACTTCCTGGATGCTGCGATCCGAGACTACAACGCCCTGTACGGCACGAGCTTCGACACCAGCTCAGACAGGTTCCAGAACTACTACAAGGACCTGTCGCTGCGGCTCAAAAATCGTGAGATCGACCTGGTCATCGTTGTCAACATGTTCTTGACCGGCTTCGACGCGACGACCCTCAACACGCTGTTCGTCGACAAGCGTCTGGTTAACCACGGCCTGATCCAGGCCTTCTCGCGCACCAACCGCATCCTTAATTCGGTCAAGACCTATGGAAACATCGTCAGCTTCCGCGACCTCGAGGAAGAGACCAACGACGCCATTGCCCTGTTTGGCAACAAGGACGCCAGGGGCATCGTCCTACTCAAGCCGTACGCCGAGTACTACCACGACTACGCCGAGAA
Organism: Terrabacter sp. NPDC080008; assembly: GCF_040702505.1. Lineage (NCBI taxonomy): Bacteria > Bacillati > Actinomycetota > Actinomycetes > Micrococcales > Intrasporangiaceae > Terrabacter > Terrabacter sp. NPDC080008. The sequence goes on along the minus strand of NZ_JBFBLC010000001.1, from coordinate 1,057,884 downwards.
GGTCCAGGAACTGCTAACGCAGTTCCCGCTAGGCCAGCCGATCATCGGCGAGTCAGCGCAGAAGGCCTTCATCGCCCTATTCGGCCAGATCCTCCGGCTGCAGAACATCCTGACCAGCTTCGACGACTTCGCCGGCAACGAGATCCTGACCGATCGCCAAAGCCAGGACTACCGCAGTGTGTACCTCGACCTCTACGCCGAGTTCAAGAAAGATGCAACTGCCGAAAGGGAGTCGATCGTTGACGATGTCGTCTTCGAGATCGAACTCGTCAAGCAGGTCGAGATCAACGTCGACTACATCCTGATGCTGGTCCAGAAGTACCGCGAGGCAAAGGGGGACGGCGAGGACCGTGAGATCCGGGCGACCATCTCGCACGCCATCGATGCCAGCCCAAGCCTGCGCAACAAGAAGGATCTGGTCGAGGACTTCGTCGACTCGATCTCGGCCTCCAGTGACCTGGACGAGGCTTGGGCGGTCTACGTGGCAAAGCGTCGTGCCGAAGAGCTCAACGCGATCATCAAGGAAGAAAGTCTCAAGCCGGATGAGACCAGAGCTTTCATCGATACTGCCTTCCGTGACGGCGAGATCAGGACCACCGGCACGGCGATCACTCGTGTGCTCCCTCCAGTGTCACGCTTCTCGGCCCACGGTGGCCATGGCGAGAAGAAGCAACGAGTGCTGACGAAGCTCGATGTGTTTTTCGAACGGTTCTTCGGGTTGAGCTCTGGCGGCAGCGACGCTTAGCAGGAACTTTGGCTACATCGCGTGGTGGCCGTCTCCTGCGAATATCGCGGCCTGGCCTAACCCAGCAAGGTGGTACGTGAGCCAGGTGCCGCATCTGCTGTCTAGAGGCAGTGGATCGGTTCGGTCCACGGGCGCGGGAACGGACCGACGTGCCAGGGAAGCACCCGTGTGACAGGTGATCGCCGCTATCCGCAGCAAAGCGCTCGTGGGCCACAAACCTGCGGGTTGCTGTCCGTCGGCGTCCGTCCGCGTCGGAGAGCATTCGACGGCGCTGGTGCTCGGCCTCTCTCCAAATGCCAGGATCTAATCCCTAACCCGCCGCGCACCCCGACCGCGGCGCTGCACGCCGCCCTGGTCCAGCGCCCGCCGTACCGCCGACTGGGTGCGACCCGTCAGCTCAGCCAGCTCGTGTATCGACCGGCCGACGGCATACTGCTCGGCGCAGAACGCGAGCAGCCTTCCCCGCTGCTCCGGCGTCTGCCGCACCGACGCGGTGCCGGCGAACTCGGGCAGGACTTCGAGGACCGGGCGGCAGGGGTAGGGCATGGGTCTGTCTCGAGGGCCTCAGTCGTTGAGCAGGCGGTGGGAGTCGCCAGCGGTGACCAACCCAACGCCTAGCTTGGCCGCAACGTCTTGGGCAGGGTCGTTGCTGGTCACGTCCACGACGTTGGCGTACCGCTCGATGCGCTCCACCTCGTGTTCCATCTGGGAGTCACGGATCTCGTCGTGCATCACGAGGAAGTCCCGGACCTTGGCGCTCTTCTCGGCCAACCGGATCCTGAACAGAAGATCGTTCACGGCCTGGGAGACGCGACGCTCACCGCCCCCCAGGTGCACTCGATCCATGAGAGTCACATGGTTTCCGGTGTGGCGGTAACGGAAGTGGACCGTCGTAGGGATGCCGCCCTTGTCGCGCACTCGGACATCCACGTCGCGGTCGATCGTGGCGTCTAGGCGCCTAAACAGGTCGTCGACGGACGCGTCCACCGTCGGGATGTCGGTCATTCGATCATCGTCGACCAGCGCCGCGAATAGTGCGTCCGCCCGCTGTTGCGGGGTGCCAGATACCGTGTCCCCCGCAAAGCCGCCACGGCGTTCGACCACCATTTCGCGTGGGCGCTCGGCCAACCGCTGCAGCCGCTCCTCGAGGCCGTCCTCGGATGCGACGCGGCTGAAATACGAAACCCACTCACGGTACGTGGATAGGGGGGGAAAGGTCCGTGGGAGGCGACGGCCATCGATCCGTCCGCGCTCGTCCTGCGCAAAGAAGCGGGAACCCACCTCCCCGTCTATCGTCACCATCACTCCAACGTTGATGGGTTCATTGCGGAAGAGATCCGGCACGGTCTTGATCAGGTACCAACCGTCGGCCACTACGGTCACCTCCCCCATCCGAGGAGCGGCCAATCGTCGATCCCCGTGAAGATCTCGCGCCCTCTGTCCATGATGTCACCCAGCCACCTCTGCCGGAGCGTCAGGAAGTCGATCAGCTTATCGCGTTCGGCCACCGTGATCAGCCTTGCGTCGAAGCATAGGTAGACGCACCGACGGATGTCCTCCGCTGAGACGGCTCGAACTTTTGAGATCCACCCCCAGAGCCACTGCAACGTCGGCAGATGCTCAGCCAAGATGTGCCTGGGTAGAGGCATCATGAGCCCCTTCTGGAGGCTGTCGACGGCGGTTGTCTGGGGCTTGGGCCCGATCAGAGCGCAGTCGAAGTCGAACGCCGCTAAGCCGAACCGCGGCAAGTAGGCGAGGTTCTCGTCATGTCGGTCTCCATTCAAGGTCCATTGATCGAGCACGATGATGCCCGTTGCCAAGTACGGATCATCCACCGCGACGCGGCTCGCGTCAGCAGGAGGCGGCGTCCGGCCACCTTCCCCGAAGCCCATCGAGATCGACCCTGCTGACGAGCCGTCCGTGATGAGGGCTATCGGAGGCACCGGCGCGCCAATGCGTGCCCCGAGCGTGGATGCGATGAAGTCGTTCACGACGCCGTATGGACGATCGCGGACGACGCGACGCATGTATCCAGCCATGTGTAGATAAGAGACGCCGCCAGCTGGCGTCTCCACCGTGGCGCCGTAGTTAGCGAGACTCAGCGGCTGATAGCCGCCTCGATACCGCGGAGGCCTCCCCTGAGTAGCCATCCCGCTCCAATCGTCAACAGGCCGCAACAGACGTGGCGAGCCTAAGCGTCGGAAAGGCCAAAGCGGTCGAAAAGCGATCGTTCCATCCCCTTACCGCAGCGATCCAAAGCACCGAAGGCCGCGGCGACGCTTGGTGAGAAGTCTCTTTTCTCCGTCAAGGCGCCGGCTCCGCCGGCGCAAGGGCCCAGCTGCGGGCGGCGCTGGCGCGCCGTCCTCGCCCGGGCCCAGACAGAACCGGACCGGGGGCAGGACGAAGCCCGACACCCTGCAGCCAGATCGTCCGGACCCCGGCCAGTGCGTCAAGGGCGCAAAGCGTCGCTTCGCGATCGAGCAAGCTCGACCCTTGACCCACTGGCCGGGGTCCTGGTGCTGGCCGCTATCAGGGTGCCGGGCAGATGTGGCGCGTGGCTCGCGGTGATAGCGCCTCCGATAGCAACGGGACCACACCGAGCCGCCCGTCATGGGGACGGAAGCGGCAAGTCACAACTTGAGTGACGACGCATCGGGACTCACCCGAGGACACGCCGACACCTGAAAATCGGAAGGTCGGCGGTTCGACCCCGCCCCTGGCCACAACCCCGGAACCGCAGGTCACCTCGTCGTGGCCTGCGGTTCCGTCGTTCCCGGTCATGGCGTGGTCGGGGATGGTCAGCCGCGGCGCACCGGCGCCGGCACCAGAAACACCGGGACAGGCGCCGCCCGGAGGATCTTCGAGGCTCGGGAGCCGAGGAAGAGACGCCTGGCAGGGGCTGACGAGGACGGACCGACCACCAGCAAGTCACCCTTGCTCCAGTGGACGTCTGCGATCGCCTTGCCCCAGGAGACGCCTTCACCCACGACGAGTGTCCGGGCCAGCTGCTCACCCAGGGCGGCATCCTGCCGTCCGACCGTCGTGTGGAGGGCCTCCCGCATCCGAGCCACCCAGGTGTCGATGACCAGCTCGTCCGCCGACTCCTCGACGCCGCCGTAGATCTGCTTCGGCGGTCGGACGGCGAACGTCACGGCACGCATCTCGGCGCCGAGCTTCTCGGCGAGGCCCGCAGCCACGACGGCCACGTGGTCACCGTCCCTCGATCCCCCGTAGCCGACATTGACCCGACGGATGCGCGAGCCGGGCGCCGGGCGGTAGCCGCGAGGGGCCAGGAGCACCGGCACGGGGGCCGAGTGCACGAGCCGGTCGGTGACGCTACCGAGCGAGATCCGCCCGAGGGGACCCTTGGTTGACGACCCGAGCACGACGGCCGAGGCGTGGACGTCGGCAGCCAGAGCGAGCAGCCCACTCGGGATCGAGGAGGCCCGACGCACCTCGTAGGTGGCCGTGACGTCACCCGGCAGGCCCGCCCGTGCCTTCTCCAGGACCGACTCGCCCCAGGCCGTCAAGGGACCGAGGTAGTCGCCGTCGATGAGCTCGGGGGCCCCCGCCGCGTGTGGCGTCGTCACCACGACGGTGACGACGAGCGGCTCACCCGTCGACCGTGACAGGACGCCGGCCAGCTCCAGGGCTGAGGCGCCGCTGTCCTGCGCGGTGTACGCGACGACGATCGTCATGCATCAGACCCTGGTCGCCAGCGAGGTGGCCTCGACGTGGGTGACGGGCAGGCCGAGCTCAGCCGCCCGGTCGACGACCTCGAAGCGCTGCCACACCGACTCGGAGGCGGGCAGGGTCACGACGACGATCTGGTCGGGCTGGAACTGCTGGACCGCCGTTCGGAGAGCGCGCAGCGGGCGGTAGTCGCCGAGGTCGCCGGTGGCGTCGAGCCGGTGTGCGGCGAGCGCATCGAGTGTCCTGCGCAGCCGGCCCTCGGCGGCCTCCATCGTCGCGTCCCGGACCGACACCGCGCCGTGCGTGGAGGCGGTCCCCGTCTCGACCGCGCTGGCCGGGACGCACACGTAGTACGTCGCCTCTCCCAGGGCGTCGATGCGCTGCAGCTCGGTCATCAGCTCGTCGGCCTCGAGGGTCTGGTTCGCCAGGACCAGCACGCGTCGGGAGCGGCCGGTGGGCTCGGTCGCGGCCCGTTCGGGGAGCCGACCGATGCGCGCCCGGTTGACGAAGAACAGGATGAGGACCACGCCGAACGACACGAGGCTCAGGACGAGCTGGATCCGCACGTCCGCGGTCAGTCCCATCTGCACCAGCACCAGCACGATCCCCAGCGCCGTGATCACCGACAGCGCGGGGAACCACCACATCCTCACCTTGAGCGTGGCCGGGTCTGCCCGGTAGCGAAGGATGATCTGCGAGACGGCGATGAGCAGGTAGACGAAGAGGATGACGGCGCCGGAGGAGTTGAGCAGGAAGGAGAAGACGGTGTCGGGCGAGACGGCCGCCATGATCACGGCGAGGAAGCCGACGACCGACGACGCCAGGATCGCGACCACCGGGACGCCTCGCGAGTTGACCGACACCATCGAGGCGGGGGCCTCACGGCGCGCGGCGAGGACGAAGAGCATCCGCGAGGCGGTGTAGAGGCCGGAGTTGAGGCACGAGAGCACGGCGGTCAGCACGACCGCGTTCATCACGTGGTCGGCATACGGGATGCCCATCTTCTGGAACGCCGCGACGTAGGGCGAGGCCTCGAGGGTCGAGGAGTTCCAGGGCAGGATGACCGCCAGCAGGAAGATCGAGCCCACGAAGAAGATCGCGATGCGGGTGATCACCGAGTTGGCGGCCTTGGAGACGGCACGCTCCGGGTTGTCCGACTCGGCGGCCGCGATGGTGGCGATCTCGGCGCCCACCATGGAGAAGATCACCGTCACGACTCCGGCGGTGACCGCCAGGCCCCCGTTGGGGAAGAAGCCGCCGTGGGCGGTCAGGTTGCTGAAGTCCAGGTTCGCATTCGGCCAGATGCCGAGGACGAAGAGCGAACCGCACACGAGGAAGACGATGATCGCGCCGACCTTGATGCCGGCGAACCAGAACTCGAACTCGCCGAACGAGGAGACCGAGATGAGGTTGGTGCCCGTCATGAGGAGCATGAGCAGCAGGCTCAGCACCCAGGTGGGCACCCCGGGGAGCCAGAAGTTGACCACCTTGGCGCCGGCCACGGCCTCGAACCCCACGACGATGACCCAGAAGTACCAGTAGAGCCAGCCGACGGAGAAGCCCGCCCAGTTGCCGAGGGCCTTGCGGGAGTAGTCCGCGAACGATCCTGTCGACGGGTTGGCCACCGCCATCTCGGCCAGCATCCGCATCACCAGGATGATGAGGACCCCGCAGATGGCATACGTGAGGAACGCAGCCGGGCCGGTCGCCTTGATCACCGTCCCGGAGCCGACGAACAGCCCGGCTCCGATGACGCCACCCATGGCGATCATCGTCAGCTGGCGCTGGTTGAGCGCCCTCTTCAGCTCGGGACCGGCGCCGGACACGTCATCCCTCCCGCTCATCGGCGGAAGACGGGCAAAGGCGGAGGTGACGAGACATGGGGGCATCTCTCTCTATCGGCCCGGGGCGGGGGGAACCGCCACGACGATCTGCCCAAAATAACCACGGTGGCATGGTCTGTCTACGACGGGTGGACGGCGTGACTGCCAGCGCCCCTTCAGCCCTGTCGCGCCCCGGCGGAGCCCTGGCGCCGCGCACGCTCCCTCCTCCGGGTCAGGAGCTGCTCGATGCGAGCGCGGTTGTACCTCTGCACGAGCAGGCACGGCACGTTGGCGGCGACAGCGTAGAGCGCCATCGCCGAGAACAGCGCCGGCGGGTTCCAGAGGGCGAAGAGGGGCAGCGCCGCCGGGATGGCCCAGTGCACCAGCTCCGCCCGCCGGGTCTCCACCGCGAAGCGTTCCAGGCCGTCCACGCCCCACCCGGGCAGGTGACGCTTGGACGAGCTACCGAGCACCGGTCCGAAGTCGGGCAGCCGGTCCTTCCATCGGCGGATGCCGACGGCCTCCCAGGTGCGACCGTCATGCTCCCACTGGCGGATCCTGGTCACGCCCGCGTCTCGTGCCAGCGCACCCGACGGAAGCTGCCGGGCGGCATACCCGACGGCCGTGCTCCACCCGGCCCAGACGGCGGTGTCGATGAGCACCACCGCCCAGGGGCTCCGGCTCCTCACACGCCGACCTCCACCCGCCGTCCCCGCCAGGGCACGCTCCGGCGGTGGACCACGAGGACGAGCGACCAGCAGAACAGCACGACGAACGCGCCGAGGGCCAGAGGGTGGAGCGCAGCAGCCACCGGGCGGAAGCGCCCGACGCACCGGGCGACGGCGCCGAACTGGACCGCGAACCCGGCGTAGCAGAGCAGCGAGAGCAGCCTCGGGTCCACGGCCAGGACGAGACCGGCGTGGAGGGCGGCGACCACCCAGACGACCGTCGCCGCGAGACGCGGCAGCGGCGTGGCGCCGGCACCCCGGGCCAGGTTGCGGCCCCAGCCGTGGAGGAGGGAGCGCGGGCCCTCGGGATACATCCGGTAGGAGATCTGCTCACCCGCAAGCAGGGCCCGCACCGGCACCCCGGCGCGGTCGGCAGCCCGTGCCAGGGCGAGGTCCTCGACGAGGTCGCCCCGCACCGACGCGTGCCCGCCGAAGCGCTCGTAGGCGTCGCGCCGCACCGCGATGGCGGGGCCGAAGGCGATGGGCTTGCGCCACCAGCGCCACCGCGGCGAGGCCCCGAGGCCACCCGCCAGGACGGTGACGACGGCCGGCCCCATGGAGAGGTACTCGTAGGGCCGCTCCACGCGGTGACGGGGATGCGCCGAGACGAGCTCTCCGCCCCTGGCTGCCGCAGCCAGCGCCGCAACCGCCCCGGGAGCGGGTGCGGTGTCGGCGTCGAGGAAGACGAGCACGTCGCCGGTGGAGTCGTCGGCGCCGCGCTGGCAGGCCGCGGCCTTGCCGGTCCAGCCCGGTGGCGGCGACGACGGGATGACCCGCACGCCCGCTGCGCGGGCCAGGGAGGCCGTGCCGTCGGTTGACTCGTCGTCCACGACGACCACCTCGCCAGGTGCCGGGTCGAGCTCGGCCAGACAGCGCAGCAGCTCGGGCAGCCGCCCGACCTCGTTCCGGGCCGGGATGACGACGGACACCCTCGGGGCCGGGAGCCGGGCCGGCACCGCGGAGTCTGCCGTGGGCAGCACCGGACGACTGCCGGCGAGCCCCCAACCGAGCGCCCAACCGAGCAGCCAACCGAGCAGCCAGCCGACGATGAGCAGGGCCAGCGATGCGGTGCCCACCCTCGCACCGTAACGGGGTGCCCCTCCGGAGCGCCTGGAATCGCCAGCGCTGCAGGGACCTTGGGCCCTGTCCCCGGGACCGCGGCGGTCCCTACCGTCGAAGGACAGGCAGGCGCAGACCGTGAAGGAGGGGAACATGTCCCCGCACTGCGACGCGTTGGACGGCCCCGTCGTCCGGGCGGCACGCCACGCGCTGGAGGTCGGCGACGTCACCCCGGCACTCGCGTACGTCCCGGCGAGCGCCGAGGAGGAGGTCCGCGCGACGTTCGCGTCGGTCGTGCCCGTGCGCGCGCTCGGCCACGGCGCCCGGCTCGTGGCGGAGCGCCTCTTCCTCGAGACCGTGGTCCGGCTGCACCGGGAGGCCGAGGGCGCCCCCTTCACCGGCTTGAAGCCGGCCGAGCTCGACGTCGGCCCCGTGGTCCCGCTGGCGGAGGAGGCCGTCGAGACGGGCTCGGTCGAGGACCTGACGACGTTCCTCGGCGCGGTGCTGACCGACGAGCTGCACCGTCGCCTCGCCGTCGTCAACGAGCTGGGCGGTGCCCGCAACGGGTCGGTGGAGCGCGAGCGCGCGTGGGTGCAGGCGGTGCTCGGTTTCCAGGACTACAGCCAGAGCCTCTTCGAGACGCTGGAGTCGCCCGGTCCTGCACCCGGGACGCACCGGAAGGAAGCCACGGACGAAGCCACGGACGAAGCCACGGAGGCGCCGGGCCGCGAGCACGACCCCGTGCCCTGACCGCCGCGCCGACCCCCCGGTCCGCGGAGTCGAGAGACCCGCGGGCCGGGACGCGTCACGAGCCCCGTGCGAGTCGCCGCCGCGTGCAGGTGCCGATCAGCGAGCGGTGCTGGTCAGTGCTCCCGACCCGCTCCGGTCAGCAGCGGTGGAGGCGTGCCGTCCATGACGGGGCTCGCCCCCTCGTACGCGTAAGCGAGCTGAAGGACGCCGTGGTCGTCGTGGCGCCGGCCGACGAGCTGGATGCCGGTCGGCAGCCCCCGCTGGTCGAAGCCCGCCGGCAGCGCCGCGACGGGGTGGGTCGACATCGTCCACGGCACGACGGTCTCCATCCAGCGGTGGTAGGTGTCCATCGGCCGGCCGTCGATCTCCTCGGGCCAGTGCACCGCCTTGTCGAACGGGAAGACCTGCGCACTGGGAGCCACGACGAAGTCGTAGCGCTCGAGCAGGTCGGCCAAGGCGGCATACCAGCCGTCCCGGGCGGCCGCGGCTCGCGTCAGGTCGCGGGCGCTGAGGCGCAGGCCGTACTCGACCTCCCACACGAACTCGGGCTTCATCAGCGCCCGCGTCGCCGGGTCGTCGTAGAGGTCGGCGTAGCGCAGGTTGCCCCATGCGCGCCAGGCCAGGTAGGAGCGCCAGATCTCCTCCGGGTCGTATGCCGGCATGGTGGCTTCGACGACGCAGCCGAGCCTCTCGAACGTGGCCAGGGCCGACTCGCCGAGAGCGAGGATGCCGGGCTCCGTGGCGAGGTGACCGTCCCAGTCACCGACCCAGGCGATCCGCGTCCCGGCGACGTCACGCTCGAGCGTGGCCGCGAGACCGGCCGGGTCGTCGTCGAGGGACAGGGGCGCCCGCGGGTCGGGTCCGGCCATGGTGGACAGCAGCCGGGCGACGTCGCGCACCGTGCGGCCCATCGGTCCGTTGACGCTGCCGTAGGGCACGAAGCCGGGCTCGGGCACCCTCCCCCACGAGGGCCGCAGCCCGACGACGTGGTTGAAGGCAGGGGGGTTGCGCAGCGAGCCCATGTTGTCCGAGCCGTCGGCGACCGGCACCATCCGCGCCGCGAGGGCCGCCGCACCACCCCCGCTGCTGCCCCCGGCGGTGCGCGTCGTGTCGTAGGGGTTGGCCGTCGTGCCCCACACCTCGTTGTAGCTCTGGGAGCCGAGGCCGAACTCGGGCGTGTTCGTCTTGCCGATGATGATCGCGCCGGCGGCCCGGATGCGGGCGACGTGGACGTCGTCGGTCTCGGCCACCCGGTCGGCATAGACCCGGGAGCCATTGGTGTGCGGCAGCCCTCGGGCCGCGGCGAGGTCCTTCACCGCGTGCGGCAGGCCGTGCATCCAGCCCCGGCTGCGACCGGCGGCCAGCTCCTCGTCGCGCTCGCGGGCCTCGGCCACCAGCTCGTCACGGTCACGGAGCGCCACGATCGCGTTGAGCTGTGGGTTGTAGCGCTCGATCTGCGCGAGGTGGGCCGTCATCACCTCGACGCAGCTCACCTCCCGCCGGTGGACCAGCTCGGACAGCTCGACCGCCGAGTGCGCGACCAGGGCGGCCTGCTCGGGCGTCGGGTCCACGGGCGTCGGGTCGTCGGTACGGGGACTGCTGGCGGGTCCGCCCACGGCTGCGCTCATGGGTCTCAGGGTAGGAGCGGCATGAGCAGGCTGCCGACCCCCAGGACGACGAACCCGACGACGAAGGCGACCACGGTGAAGCCCATGACCCGCCGGATGTTGAGCTTGGCGATCGCGAGCACCGGCAGCAGCCAGAACGGCTGGATCATGTTGGCGACCGCCTCGCCGTTGGCCACGGACATCGAGATCTTGCCGAGGTAGGCCGGCGACGTCTGGCCGAGCTGCACCGCCGCGTCGACGGCGACCGGGCCCTGGACGCCCCAGTGACCGCCGCCGGAGGGGACGAACAGCGAGATGACGACCGACGCGACGTAGTTGAGGAACGGCAGCGTGTAGTACGTCGCGTGCGACACGATCGCCGTGGCGATGACGGTCTGGAGCGGGTGGACGCCGGACTGGGGCGTGTAGCCGAGGAGGCCGATGATGCCGCCGTAGAGCGGGTACTGCAGCAGCAGCGGGCCGGAGGTCTTGGCGGCCTCGGTGAAGGCTCGGATGAAGCGCATCGGCGTCCAGTGGAAGAGCGCGCCGAGGATGAAGAAGAGCATCACCATCGAGCCGATGTTGAGCGCGAAGCCACTGCGCACGAAGTACGCGACGCCGGCGACGAAGACGAGCACGTTGAGGACCCAGAGGTTCTCGAGCCGCTCAGCCAGGGTCCGCGGGCCGGAAGGTCGCGCCTCGCGGTCGTCCGCGGCCCGGTCCATGGCCAGCAGGGCCTCGAGGTCGACGTCCGCCTGCTCCTGCGTCGCCGCCGCCTCACCGGGACGTGGCGACATCCGGTGGACGAGCAGGCCGATGACCACGGCCAGCACGAGCATCGGCAGGAAGCTGTAGGGCCGGAAGATCGTGTCGCTGAGCGGCACCAGCTGGTGGGTCTGGGTCCAGATGATGTTGAGCTTGCTCGTCTTGTCGGTGTTGGCCAGCGCGATGGAGCTGGACAGGCCGGAGGTCCACACCATGTAGCCCATGTAGCCGGCGGCGACGAGGTAGGCGAAGTTGACGGTGCGCAGGCGCGCGAAGACCTGACGCGCCAGCAGCGCGCCCACGACGAGGCCCAGGCCCCAGTTGACGATGCACGCGAGCGCCGCGACGCCGAAGCAGAGCAGGCCGCCCTGGGCCTGGTTGCGCGGCTTGCTCGCGAGCCACTGCAGTCCTCGCTTGACCAGCGGCGCCTCGGCCAGGGTGTAGCCACCGACGAGGATGAGGATCATCTGCATCGCGAAGGTGAAGATGTTGCCCTCACCCCAGACGCCCTTGTACCAGCCGTCCACGACGCCGCCGAGGCTGGCGCCCGGCACGAGCACGAAGGTGAGCACCACGACGACGATGGTCAGGATGACCGCGAACAGGTAGGGGTCCGGCATCCACTTCTCGACGTATCGGACCGACAGGTCGGTGAAGCGGTGCAACGGTCCGGGACGACCGGCACGGGCCTTGCGGTCCTCGTCGAGGACGAGGTCTGGCGTGTGCGACATGGGCACTTCTCTCGGGACGTGTCGTGGTCGCGTTCGGCGCCGCGGCCGGGTGGGTCAGGAGGCCGGTGCGGCCCTGCTACCACCTGACGTCGGTGTCGAGATTGGCCAGGCCACAGGGCCACCGAGCCATTCGGCAGTGTGAATTGCCCCGAATGTCCTGTCAAGAGAGGTCGGTCCACAGGGACCGCCCAGCCGCGCTGCCGCGTACGGTCGGACCATGAGGAGCGAAGTGAGCGAGCCCGTCCGGTACGACGTCGACGCCATCCGCCACGGGCTCGAGACCGACGGCATCATCGCGTGCAAGGGGGCCTTCTCCCCGGAGTGGGTCCGGCAGCTGCGCGAGGACATCGACGTCGCCTTCGACGAGGCCCGCTCGCGTGAGGGCGGGGCGGTCGGCCGGGGCCCCAACCGGTGGTACGTCGAGATCCACCCCGAGGCTCTGCGCGGGTTCGTCGACCTCGTCGACCACCCGTGGGTCCGTACCGTCTGCGAGACGGTGCTCGGGCCCGACTACACGATCGTGGAGGTCGGCTTCGACACCCCCTTCCCCGGGGCGAAAGTCCAGCCGTGGCACCGCGACTTCCCGAGCCCGCCGGAGACGACCGACGACCACCGGCTCACGTCGCTCGCCTTCAACCTGACGACCGTCGACACGACCGACGAGATGGGGCCCTTCGAGATCGCGCCGGGCACCCAGTGGGACCGCGGTGACGACTTCGACCACGAGATGTTCCCGCCCGCGTCGATGTACCCCCGCTACGAGGCCCGCGCCGAGCGCAAGTACCCCATGGTCGGTGACATCTCTGCTCGCTCCGCGCTGACGATCCACCGGGGCACGCCCAACGTGTCGTCGGTCGCGCGCCCGGTGCTCGTGCTCGGGGTCGACGCCCCCGGCGCCGGCAACGACGCCCAACACGACCTGGCGGTGACGCAGGGCTACTGGGAGCAGCTGCCACAGCGCGTGCGCGACCACCTCGCGTGCCCGGTCGTCGACGAGCTGTCGCCCATCACGCAGAAGCACGACATCGAGGGCCTCGTCATGGGCTGAGGACGTCCTCGTCCTCCACGATGCCCAGCCGCCGCAGCAGGAAGAGCACGGCCGCCGCGAAGTCGTTCTCCGAGGTCTCCTTCCCGACGCGTGCCCAGTCGACCTGCTCACGCAGCGCCCGCAACGTCGGTAGCACCGCCGACAGGTCGCAGTAGTGCTCGTCGAGGGACGCGAGCTTGTGCACGACGAGGTCGGTCGCGTCCTGCACCGGCATCTCGACCGACAGCACCTCCATCGGCGTCGCACGGAGCACCTCGTCGCGGCGCACCGGGCCACCGACCGGACGGTGGATGACGTCGACCATCGCGCCCTGCGTATAGACCTTGAAGAGCCAGTCCTCGGGCGGCTGGACGACATCGAGGTCCTGGTCCGCCAGGCGCGCGGCCACCTCGACCGCGTCCTCCTCGGCGACGAGGAAGTCGACGTCGTGGTCGGGCTCCGGCCCGCCTCGGGCCCACGCGGCATACCCACCCAGGAGCGCGAAGGGCAGGCCGGTCTGCTTCAGCGCGACGGCGACCGTCTTCAGCGCCTCCCTCAGGTCCGTCGAGTTCTCGGCTTCCATGCCCTCCGCCTACCCCACCGAGGGCGTATGCCGCGTGCGACCACGACCGGCCGGGTGGCCGCGCCCCGTGGCGGGGTAGGCGGGAGCCATGAGAGTCGCGACGTTCAACATCCTCAACGGGCGCGTGCCGACCGACCAGCACGTCGACCTGGCGGGCTTCCGCGACGCGGTCAGCCGACTGGACTGCGACGTCCTCGCCCTGCAGGAGGTCGACCACAACCAGCACCGGTCCGATCACGCCGACCTCACCGCGATCGCCGCCGAGGTCATGGACGCGCCGGACCACCGCTTCGTCGCCGCCCTGTCGGGCAGCCCCGGCGCCACGTGGGTGGCGGCCACCGGCGACGAACAGCCCGACGCTGCGGCATACGGCATCGCCCTGCTGTCGCGGTTCCCGGTGCGCGGGTGGCGCGTGGTTCGCCTCGCGCCCGTGCCGACGCGCGTGCCGATGCGCTTCAAGGGGCAGCGCCGGCCGGTCCTCGTGCGCGACGAGCCGCGGGTGGCGGTCGTCGCCGACATCGAATCGCCCGAGGGGCCGGTGACCGTCGTCAACACCCACCTGTCGTTCATCGACTGGTGGAACCGCCGGCAGCTGCGCCACCTCGTGGCGAGCGTCTGCGACCAGGACGGTCCACTCGTGCTCGTGGGCGACCTGAACATGGAGCCCGAGCGTGCCGGGCGCCTCACCGGTATGCGTGCAGCCGTGTCTGAGCCCACCTTCCCGGTCGACTCCCCCACCCAGCAGATCGACCACGTGCTGCTGCGGGGACAGGTGACCGCGGGCGTGGGCGAGGCGCTGCGGCTCCCGGTCTCCGACCACCGCGCCCTGCGCGTGGACCTGTCGCTCGCCTGACGCGCGCTGGGTCAGCCCTCGTCGTCCGGGGTGAGCTTCTCGACCACCTGGCGGGTCTTCTCCGCGAGCGCGCCGGCCACGTCCTGCGCGAGGTCCTTGGCCTTCTCCACGGTGCTCTCGACGGTCTCCTGCACCGAGTCGACGACCCCCTCGACCTTGTCCTCGACCACGTTCGCGGCGATGGACTCGATTGCGCGCCCGCCGCCCTCGATGGCCAGGTCGACGAGGCTGGGCGGTCCCTGGGCCTCGAGGTCGAGCCGGTTGGTGCTCTCGGCGAAGCGCAGGTAGGTGTCGACGCTGGCGACGACCACGCGCGCGTCGACCGTGAGCAGCTCGATGCCGAGCAGCGAGACCCTGAGGTAGGCGTCGATGACGATGCCCTTGCCGAGGACGATCTCGATCACGTCGGCCAGGCCGCTCGGCGCCGGGCGCGAGAGGTAGCCGCCACCGCGGTCGTGAACCACCGCTCGATCGGTCATGCGACGCCTGACCTCAGGCCGCCGCCGTCTGCCGCCATCACGCCGAGGGCGCCGCGGCCTCGACGGTGCGAGCCGCCTTCTTCCGGGCCCGTCGCGAGCGCCGCGACATGTCCTTGCCCGCGTCCTTCATGCCCTTCCGGGCGTCCTTCGTCCCCCGCTCGACGGCGGCCTCCATCGCCTGCACGGGATGGCGCGCCGCTCGTGGCAGCACCAGCACCCCCGCCAGCGAGAAGAGCCGACGCGCGAGCATCAGCACGGGGATGCCGAGCGGCAGCAGGATGATCGTGACGCAGAGAATCGCCCCGACCAGCCCGACCACGCCTGCCAGGATCCACACCACACCTGCAAGCAGCCAACGCAGTGCTTTCATCGTCCCTCCACAGCAGTCCAAGGGCGCCCCACGGCCCCCGCGGTCGCGTCCGACCCGAACCCTGTCCGCGCTCCCCAGCGTCCCCCGAGCGATCCGAGCCTGCCGCTTCCGGGTACATACCCAGGTAGGTGGCGTCTCGGGGGTTCGACCCGCCACCGGCTGAATTCGACCTCTCTTCGAAGGAGCCCGCGATGAGCGAATCTCAGAGCGACACCCAGAGCCGCACCTCGAACGTGACGCCGAGCAGTGGCGGCAGCGTCGCCCCCTCGCCGCTCGTGACGCAGCAGGGCAGGACGACGATCGCCGACACGGTGGTCGCCAAGATCGCGGGCATCGCAGCCCGCGAGGTGCCGGGCGTGCACGCCCTGGGCGGCGGGGCCGCGCGTGCGGTCGGTGCCATCCGGGAGCGCATCCCCGGTGGACGGACCAACCAGAGCATGGGGGTCTCGGTCGAGGTCGGGGAGCGCCAGGCGGCCGTGGACCTGCAGCTCGTCGCCGAGTACGGCGTCTCCATCGCCGACCTGGCCCAGGGGATCCGGCGCAACGTCATCTCCGCGATCGAGGGGATGACGAGCCTCGAGGTGACCGAGGTCAACATCGACGTCCAGGACGTCTACCTCGAGAGCGACGACCAGGACGAGTCGCAGCAGTCCGAGCCGCGCGTCCAGTGACCGGGCAGCCGGGCGCTGCAGGCCGCCCAGCGCCCGCGCCCGCCCCGTCCCCCGAGACCGCTGACGCCGTCGCGGCCGCGGTCCTCGCGGTGCCCGGTGTCGTGAGACTGCACGGGGGAGCGTTCGGCGAGGCCGCGACCTACTTCCGGGGCCGCACGGTGCAGGGCGTCCAGGCGCGGCCGGGAAGCACGACGGTGCACGTGGTGCTGGCGTGGGCGGCTCCGGCGCAGGAGACCGCCGCCCTGGTACGTGCGGCCGTCACCGCCATCACCCATGGTCCGGTCGACGTCGTGGTCGCGGACATCGCCGACCCCGTCGACGCCACCCACCGGCGGGTGACGTGATGAAGACCGGACGCAACACCGACATCTGAACAAACCCGGACGGTCCACCCGGCCTGACCTCGCCCGACCGCAGGACTGCCCTCCGACGAAGGAGACTCCCATGCCCAGCTCAGCCATCGGCCTGCTCGCGGGCCTGCTGCTCGGAATCGCCGCTGCCACCGGCGGCTTCACCGGATTCCTCCTCGCACTCGTCCTCGGTGCCGTGGGGTTCCTGGTCGGCGGCCAGATCGACGGGAGCCTCGACCTGTCCAGGCTGATGGGAGGCCGTCGCCGTGACTGAGCTCGTGGCTGCCCCACCGCCCCAGCCGGCAACAGCGGCGGCGGGACGGTCGGGCACCAGCCTGCCCGACCCTGCGCAGCGGGGACGCCTGGACATCGCCGAGCGGGTCGTCGAACGCGTGGCCGGGATCGCCGCGTGCGAGGTCGCCGGGGTGCGCTCCGTGGGCTCGACCCTCGAGGGGGTCGTCGGACGGCAGTACCCGAAGGTCAGGGCCGAGGTGGCAGGAGGCCACGCGCGCCTCAGCCTCGACATCGCAGTCTCCTGGCCGGTGCCACTGGCCCGCACAGCCGCAGAGGTCAGGGAGCACGTCGGTGACCGGCTCGCGGCCCTGCTCGGGCTCAAGGTCGACGCCGTGGACGTCACCGTGGCGACGGTGTCCGTCGCCACGACCGAGTACCGGAGAGTCCAGTGAGCCAGCCGGGGCCCGGGCAGGGCGGCTCGGCCACGCCGACCGCCATGCCGCCGGCGCGGACCCCTCGGCGTACGCGGGCGACGGCCGCCCTCGGCATCGTGCTCGCGCTGCTGCTGACGGCGGTCGGCGTGCTGGCCGTGCGGGACGCCCTCCTCTACGCAGGTCTGCTCGACGGCAGGCCGCTCCTGCACGAGCTGGCCAAGGCCGTGCAGGGGCTGCGACCCCAGGCGTGGACCGTCGTGGTGGGCGCGCTGCTCGGCCTCCTCGGGCTCGCGCTGCTCGTCAAGGCCCTGATCCGATCCGGCCCCAAGGTGGCGACGGTGACGGCCGCGACCGGCGTCTTCCTTCGCCCGCGGGACGTCAGCCGCCTCGTGGAGACGGCGGCCGAAGGCGTCGACGGCGTCCTCGGGGTGCGGGCCTCGGCGACCGCGCGACGGGTCGCCGTCACCATCCGTTCAAACGGTGACGAGGGCGTTGCGGAGCGGGTCCACGAGGTCGTCACCGAGCGCCTGGAACCGTTGGCCACCCGGCCCACGGTCCGGGTCACGACCGAGAGGCGGAAGCGATGAGCCGCGCAACCCTGGCCCTCGACCGCATCATGACCGCCCTGGTGGGCCTGGTGCTCCTCGCGCTCGGTGTTCTCGGCATCCTCTGGTGGTCGGGCCGGCTGGGATCGGTCCCGAAGCAGGTCGACCTGACCGGCATCCACTGGTGGGCGAGGCAGTCGTGGTGGCCGTGGGCCCTCGGTGTCGGCGGGGTCGTCCTCGCCCTCCTCGGCCTCCGCTGGCTCTTCGCGCACCTGCCCCTCGGTGGCGTCGGCCACCTCTCGCTGCCGGGGTCCACTCCGCACGGGAAGCTCACGGTGGCAGCCGGACCCGTCATGGACGCCGCGGCCGACTCCCTGGCGCAGACACCCGGGGTCCGGTCGGCCCGTGGACGCATCGACCACGACCGCGGCCGGCTCGTGGCGCGTCTCGACACGACCATCGAGCGCAGCGCGGACCTGCACGCGGTCGCCGCCGCCGCCGACACCGTCACCAGCCAGCTTCAGGCGGCGCTCGAACGACAGGACCTCGCCGGGCTCGTGCAGCTGCGGACCTCGGGGCGCAACCGCCCGGCACCGCGGGTCTACTGAGGGCCTCGTCCGGCTTGAGCGTCCGCGCCCGTCGAGGAGCTCGCCGGCGCCGCTACAGCAGGCTGCCGAGCGGCCCGAGGTCGAGGTTGAGGTCCTCGGACGTCAGGCCGTAGCGCTCCTTGAGCTCGTCCATGGCCTCCTCCAGGTGCATCAGGCCCTGGCCCAGGCCCTCGACCTGCTCGTCGGTCAGGTCACCCTCCTCGACCCGCCGCAGCGCCTGCTTCTCCATCAGTTGGCGCACCAGCTCGATGATGGTCAGCACCAGCTTGAGCAGGTCGCGGGCGACCGCGTCGGCATCGGTCTCGAGTCGTTGGGGCAGCAGCGCCCGCGGCAGGGCGCTCCCGACACCGGCCACCGGATCCACCCGGTCCGGGCCCTTCGTGCCCTCGCTCACCACGTCATCCCAGGACCAGTCGCTCACGAGAGAGCCCCCTCCCGTGACCGCGCCATCTCGGCGCGCACCGCGCTGATCACCAGCTGCAGGCGGACCTCGACGAGGTCGACCCCCGCCAGCGACACGACGACGTCACCCGCCACGACGACTCCGGACCCGAGCAGCCGGTCGAGCAGGTCGACGAGGGCGATGGGTGCCAGCTCACGGCCACGCCGCCCCGGCGGTGGCGAGCCCCGGCCCCCCACCACGTCGGTCCGTGCGGTGCTCACGGCTCGTCCAGCATCGCGAAGGAGTACGGCGGCCAGGGTCCGCGGCCGTCGACCACGACATCGCCGTGGTCGCTCCGCAGACCTGCGAGCGCCGCCTCGAAGGCGTCCGCGTCGGTGGCTGCGACGAGGTAGGCGGCGTTGAGCAGCATGGCGCCCCGGTGGCCCGACAGGCGCGGGTCCTGGGCCGGCAGCCGACGACTCGCCCGGGACAGCCGCGCGAGCGCGTCGTGGATCTCCGACGCGGAGGCGGCTGCCTGCTCGTCGGCGCCGGCGCGCCGCATCGTCTGCGCCTTCCTCAGCCGGAGGTACTCGGCGCCGGTCAGACCGGCTGGGCGACCCGTCACCGGCTGCTCCTCCGGCGGTGCCAGCACCTTGACGCTCCACTCGCTGCACCCCTCGACGCGGTCCAGGGCGCCGCTCAACGCCGCGTACCACTCCCGAAGGCGCGCCCGCACCCCGTCGTCGTCGAAGCAGATCGTCGCGAACCGCAGAGGTGCCGTGGGCGCCTGCCCAGCGGCGGCCTGGATGACCTCGTCGTGGGCCCGCGCCGTGGCCTCGAGCCACTCCAGGTCCTCGAGGTGTCGCCGGAGCCCCTCGGCGTCGAACGAGGCGAGCGGCACGGTGCTGACCACCGCCACCAGGTCCTCGTGGTGCACGAGGTCGAGCGGCTCGCCCTCGATCCCGCGCACGTGCGCGAGGGCGTCGTCGGCCAGACCGCGGCACACGGCATACAGGTACCTCGCGGTGGCCGTATGCGGCGTGGGGGGCTGCGCGACCTCCGGCGCCCTCGGGGTGGGAGCCATCGACGTCACCCCGACCCCTTCGACGTGCGTTCCTGCGCAGCCCTGTCCGACTCGGCGCGGGGGCGACCGCCGTCGGCTGCGTTGTCGTCGGCGTTGTCGTCGGCGTCCTCGTCGGCGTCCTCGTCGGCGTCAGCCCCCGCCTTCCGGCCCTCGAGCTGGGCGATCCGCTCGCGCAGCAGCCGGTTCTCCTCGTCGAGGCCGCGCTCACGCACGGTGAGCATCGGGTCGTGGCGCCACCAGTCGATGCCCATCTCGTGGGCCTTGTCCACCGAGACCACGAGCAGCCGCAGCTTGATGGTGAGCAGCTCGATGTCGAGCAGGTTGATGCGGATGTCGCCGGCGATGATGATCCCCTTGTCGAGGATGCGCTCGAGGATGTCGGCGAGGGTCGCGGGCTGCGAGCCGCCGGTCGGCCCACGTGGTGCGGCCGGCTGTCCGGTCGAGTACTGGCGCGGCGCGGTCCCGGCTCCGGACGTGGCCGGGACCGCTGCTCGTGGGCCCGCAGGTGGCGGCGTGGCGCGCTCGGTCATTCGCGCTCCTCCCGCGCGTCCCCGCGGACGTACCTGGCCCGGCGCTCGTAGCCGACGAGCTCGCCCGCCTCGTCGACGGTGACCTCGTAGACGGCCAGCACGTCGGTCGTGCTGGGGATGCGCCTCATCTCCAGCACCTCGACCTCGACGGACCAGTCGTCGTGCGACTTCCGGATGCCGACGATGCCCTCGAACTCCTTGCCCGTCAGCTCCGCGAGGTACGTCGCCGCGAGGGCCGCCGCCCGGGGCCCGTTGACCCGACGAGGGCGCTCGTCCCGACGCCGGGGACGGCGCTCGGGCTCGTCGTCCTCGGTGTTCCTCGAGCCCTCGTGCGATGGTCGCCCGGCGGCGCGCGGCGGGCGCTCGCCCTCGCGGCGGCGTCCCTCGGAGCGGCGCGTCCCGGGGTGGGCTGCCCGCTGCTGCTCGCTGTCGCCCTCGTCGGTGCGACGCTCGTCAGCCACGACGCCCCCTCTCCTGCGCCTCGATGAGCCGGTCGACGAGCTCGTCCTCCCGCGCGGTGGCGGTGTCCTCGTCGATCTCGCCCTCCTCGCGCAGCCGGTCGATCGTCTCCAGCTCCCTCCGGATGGTGGCCGGGTCGTAGTAGATGTCCTCCGCCTGCTCGAGGATCTGCTGGGCCACCGCCGTCAGGCCGCGCAGCGGCGCCAGCGGCAGCGTGAGGAGACCGGTGATCAGGCCCACGACCCCTCCTCGACGAAGTCGTAGGGAGCCAGCGGGCCGACCAGCCGCAGCCGGAGGCGCTGGTGCCAGGCCTCCGCATACTGCTCCAGGGCCTCGACGAGCTCGTCGCTGCGGGCGTCGTCGACGAGCAGGGCGACATCGACGACCTCCGTCGCGGAGGCCGGGCTGCGGACCAGGTGGTCTTCCGCCACGGGCACCACCAGGCCCAGCACCATGTCGGCGTCCTCGGCACTGCGCCGCTCCAGTCCGTGGGCGACCAGCTCCCCCAGTCGCACCCTCTCCCGGTAGGACGCCTCCTCCGGCACGCCGCGCGTGAGCTCGCGCAACCGGCGGATCTCGGGGTCGGCGGCGACGAGCTCGCCGAGCGCGACCTCCTCGACCGGGGTGACACGCAGGTTGAACTGCCGCCGGCCGCGCAGCCGTTCCAGGAGCGAGAGGAAGTGGTCGGCATCGGGCGCCATCAGCTCGTCGACGACGGTGGCGGCGTCAGGCATCACCGAGCCGAAACGGACCGGCGCCACCGGGCCGATCCTCGCCAGCCCGTCGAGCACCGACTGGTAGGCGAGCAGGTCGGCCCGGCGCGCCGCCCGCCGGTCGCGGTCGACGACCGAGACGGCGGTGGCCAGGCCGGCGTGGCGCACGAACCCGACGGGTGCGCCGTCCAGCCCCGCCAGGGCCTGGACGGTCCCGCCTGCCGCATCGACGTCCCGCGCCGGAAGGATGCCGTAGACGAAGAGCTCCTCCTCCCCACTCGTGTCGGGCGATGCGGGCCCGGATACTGCGTCGACTCCTGCCATCCCTCACTCCCCGTGGTCAGCCGGAGGGCGCGGCCGACTTCTTGGCGGGGCGCCGCTCCCGGTCCTTGTCGTCGTCGCCGCCTCGGGTCAGCGCTCGCTTCACGCCCTCGACCGCGCCCGAGGTCTTGCCGGAGGCGCCGCTGTGCTGCATGTCGTGGACCAGCTCCGGCAGGTCCTTGCCACCCTTCTCGTAGAGGTCGAGCCGGTTGGTCGCCTCCGCGAAGCGCAGGTAGGTGTCGACGCTCGCGATGACGATGCGGGCATCGATGGTGAGCAGCTCGATGCCCACCAGCGAGACGCGGACGTAGGCGTCGATGACGATGCCTTTGTCGAGGATGATGTCGATGACATCGGCGAGGCCGCTCGGCGCGGGGCGTGACAGGTAGCCGCCTCCGCCGCCTCGTCGCTGTGCTTGCACGGTCATGCTGAACCTCCTGCGTCTGCTGGGCCTGCTGGCTCTCCTCGATCTCCTGGGTCCCCCGGGTCACGTACGGCGGAGGGCCGCCTGCCGGCCTTCACCTCGCCGCCCCGCGCTGCGCTGCCCGCCTCGCGGGCGGCTCCTCCTGCTCCTCGTCGTCCTCGCCCTCGTCGTCCTCGCCCTCGTCGCCTTCGTCCTCGTCGTACTCGTCGTCGTACTCGTCGTCGTACTCCTCCTCTTCGTCACCCTCTTCGTCGCCCTCGCCCTCGTCGCCCTCGTCGCCCTCGTCGTCCTCGTACTCGTCGTACTCGTCGTCGTACTCGTCGTCCTCGTCTCGCTCGCCCTCGTCGCCTTCCTCCTCCTCGTTGCCGTGCGACTCGTCGGACTCGTGCTCACCTTCCTCGGGTCCGCCTTCCTGGGCTTCGCCTTCCTGGGCTTCGCCTTCTTCCGGCTCGCCCTCCTCGCGCTCGCCCTCTTCGTGTTCGCCCTCGTCGCCCTCGGAGACCTGCTCACCGCCCTCCTCGGGCTGCTGGCCCTGCTCCTCCTCGCGCTGCTGGCGTTCCTGCTCGAGGGCGTCCTCGTGCGTCGTCACTACCTCGCTGTCCTCGATCGTGCCGCGCCAGCCCTCGATGCTGTCCGGGTCGAGGATCGTGCGCGTCATGATGTGCCGCTGGAAGTGCTTGATCTCGAGCCTGGCCCTGCGTCCCTGCGCCCTCCAGATGTTGCCGGTGCGCTCGAACAGGCCCTGGGGGTAGTACTCGAGGACGACGATGATGCGCGTCAGCGTCGGGCTCAGCTCGTGGAAGGTGACCGTGCCGTCGACGTGGCCCTTCTGGCCCTTGGAGCGCCACACGATGCGCTCGTCCGGCACCTGCTTGATGATCGTGGACTCCCACGTGCGGCTCGACCAGAAGACCGTCGCCTTCCAGTTGGTCTTGGTGTCCTCCGGCGTGTCGACGGTCTTGACCTTCTTCATGAAGCTGGGGAAGCTGCCGAACTCCGTCCACTGGTTGTAGGCGACCCGCAGGGGCACGCCGACGTCGATGATCTCCTGGAAGTTCGTGGCCTTCGTGGCCTTCGGCGTCTTCGACCCGCCGCCCGACTTCCCACCGAGGCCGGGGATGACGTCGGTGACCTTGTCCTTGATGCCGGAGGCCATGCCCTTGACGGCCCCCTTGATCGGGTTCTCCCCCTTGATGACGGACGTGCCGGAGCCGACGAGCGCCTTGGTCGAGGGGCTGCCACTGGCGACTCCTTCGAGCCGCTCCGTGAGCCCGGACACCCGCTGGCCGACGGAGTTGACGACCTTCTGGCTCAGGGCCTGCAGCAGGCCGCTCGAGGCGTCCTTGAGACGGGTTCTGCCCATGCTCTCGCTCATCGAGATCACCGCTCCTTCGTGGCGGCGCGCTGGGCGGCCTTCTTGGCGGAGACCTTCTTGGCGACGGCTCGTGGTGTCGCCTCGTCCTCCGACGGGCGCTTGCCGCCTGAACCGGAGGACGAGCCCTTGCCGGCCTCGGGACGCCGCCTGCGCAGCCGGCCCCGCATCCGCTCACGCTGACTCGGCTGCTCCTGACCGCCGCTCCCCTGCTCGCCCGACTCCCGCCCGCGCTCACGGGCCCGGGGCTGCTCGTCCGACTCGCCCTCCTCGGACTCCTCATCCTGCTCGTCGCCGGCTCGGCCCCGCGGCTGACTGGGCTCCTCCTCGCCCGGGCCCTCACCGGACTCCTCGCCCTCCTCGGACTCCTCGCCCTCCTCGGACTCCTCCTCGGCCGAGCGTTCCGAACCGGCCCGGTCCTGCGGCGACTTCCCCTCGCCTGACTCGTCGGACTCCTCCTCGGCACCCTCCTCGTCGTGCGCAGACGCCTCCTCGCCGGACTCGTCCTCGGCGGACCGCTGCTCGCCCTTGCCCTTGCTCTTGCCCGGGCCCTTGAGGCCCAGCGACCCCGTCACCCCACCGAGCGCCGAGCCGAGGTCACCTGCACCGCCCTGCTGCTCGCCCCCTTCCTGCCCGCCGCCCTGCTGCCGCTCCTGCAGCGACTTCGTCAGGGCCTCGATGCGGGAGGCGGCGGTGACGAGTGCTGCCTCGCGCGCCACCTGCATCAGCTGACCCGTCACCTGGTTCTGCAGCTCCTTGAGCTGGGGGTTGTTCTCGAGCAGCTTGGAACCCTGGCCCAGGAGGCCCTGCAGGCCCTGTCCCTGGGACGCCAGCCGACGGCCGGCGAGCAGGCCTCCGAGGGCCAGCGCGAGTCGGAGCTTCTTCGTGCGGCCGAGCAGGTACCCACCTGCGACACCCACGACGATCCTGGTCGGTACAGACATAGACCCAAGCCGCGATGCTGCCCGTCCGGACTGCAGGTCGCGACCCACCTCCTTCAGGTACACGAGTACCCAGAGATCGCGGGCCAGTAACGACTCGCCGCGCGAGTTCGCTTGCGCCCCAAGGCTTTTCGCGCATACCTCGCATAGCGGACATCGGCTCCCAGACAGCACTCAACCCGGGACGACCGCGCAAACGTCGCAGGTCCCGGACCGTCGCGGATCGCCTAGGCGGCGTCCGCGAGGTTCATGAGGCGACGCAGCATGGAGATGCTGGGGAACTGCTCGTCGCGCATCTTCTGCACGAGGACCGCGACATAGGCGGGCACCTCGTCCGGGAGCAGCAGCTCCTCGAGGTAGTCCATCATCGTGTTGGACGGATACTGGTCCGCCGCGACCTTCCGGAGGAGGAGGTCGACCAGCATGGCGCGCGGGTCGCCGGCGTCGTTGTCTGTCATCGTGCACCTTCGCAGGGATCTGAGTGACCAGGACCTGCGAGGCGCCGGCGAGCCGTTCCGGGCAAGCCCGGCGAGGCGGCCCACCGGCCCCTGTCGCCTCGTACCGCCCTTTTTACCCAACCAGACGGTTCCTTGACAGAGTTCCGGGCCGCCGATCTGCCGCACGGTGGCCGCGCGGATCACCGCGCGGGCAGCAGCAGCCTCACGCTCGTCCCCCGGCCGGGCTCGGAGTCCAGGTCGATCCGGCCGCCGTGCCTCGACGCCACGCGCTGGGCGATGCTCAGCCCCAGCCCCGTGCCGGGGATCTGCAGGCTGGCCGGGTTGGTGCCGCGGAAGAACTCGGTGAACAGCCCCGCCTGGTCCTCCGCGGAGATGCCGACGCCGTCGTCGACGCACTCGAGGACGACCCGGTCGCTGCCGCCCGCCACCGACACGGCCACCGTGCCGCCCGGCGGCGTGAACTTCACGGCGTTGCTCACGAGGTTCTGCACGACCCGCTCGAGGTCGCCGGCGCTGCCGCGCACCGGGGGCACCCCGTCCTCCAGGTCGAAGGTCAGGCTGATCCGCCGGGTGTCCGCGTGCGGTCGGAACATGTCGACCACCTCCCGGGACACCTCACCGAGGTCCACGTCCGACTCGGGCAGGGCCCGGTCGGGGTCGCTGACCCTCGAGAGCGTCAGCAGGTCGTCGACGAGGTCCTGCAGCCGCTGGGTGTTGCGCTCGATGACGCCGAGCGACCACTCGCGGTCGCCCTCCGGCTCCTGCCGCAGCAGCTCGAGGTGGCCCACGATCGAGGCGAGCGGGTTCTTCAGCTCGTGCGACACGGTCGAGAACAGCTGCGTCTTGCTGCGGTCCGCCTCGCGCAGCTCGGCCGCGACACGCCGCTCGACGGCATACAGCCGCGCGTTCCGCAGCGCGCGCCCGAGGTCACGGCCCATCTCCAGGGCAGCCTCGGCCTCGGCGTCGGTCCAGTCCTGGTCTCCCGGGCCGCGCGTGCCGGCGATGTAGCCGAAGCAGCTGGCTCCCGAGCCGATGGGCACGATGAGCAGGGACCGGGCACCGGCCGCCTCGAGCATCGTCTCGGCGCGGCCGATGCCCTCGGCGTCCCAGACGTGCGCCGGCGAGGCCCGCCCGGACCCCACCACGGCCACCACGCCGGTGCGCCAGCACTGGATGGCCACCCGGCGTGCGGTGTCCACCAGGGAGACCGGGGCATCGACGGTGGCCCCACTGCGCGCCGACACGCTCTCTCGGTCGTCGTCGTCCTCCACGCCGAACGCCCTCAGCCACAGGCTGGCCGCGGCCAGTCCGGCCAGGATCGGCGCGGCGGCGGCGTCCACGACCCTGGCGGGGTCGAGGTCCTCCTGCGCGATGCGCGCCACCGTCTGCACGGCCTCGGCCAGGCGCACCTTCTCCGAGAGCGTATGCCGCTGCCTGGCCGACGAGACCGCGATGCCCGTCTGGTGGGCGAAGAGCTCGAGCACGGCCCGCTGGGTCGCATCGGGCCGCCGACCGCTCAGGGGAAGGTCGACGGACAGGATGCCGAGCAGCTCCCCGACGGCGTCGAAGAACGGCGCGATGAGGGTGTCCTGCGGGTTCCATGCCTCCGGGTCGTCCTCCGGCGTGGGGGCACTCCAGTCGGAAGAGACCCACCCCTCGGCCGAGCCGTCGGGCAGGTGACCTGCCGGGACGAACCGCAGCGTGCCCCACCGCTCGGCGACGGCGAACTCCCCCTCCAGGACCTCGCGGGCGGTCCGCCGGCCGAGCAGCTCGGCCCGCGCGTCGTCGTCTCCCGCGACGGCGACCACCTCGACGTCGCCCGAGGGGACGACGACGCTGATCGCGGCCACCTTGAACCCGACGACGTCGGCAGCGCCGTCGACCACCATCTCGAACAGCACAGAGAGGTCGTCCTGGGCACACACCCGGTTCATCAGCTCGGTGAGGCGCCGAAGCGCCAGCACCTCCCACGTCTCGACCTCGCGCACCCTGTCCCCTAACCCGCGACCCCTGTCGGTCGGGATGACGGCCGGATCTGTCCCGATGTTCACGATATGTTAAAGATGTCCGGCGCGGGGGCCTTGTCGCACAAGCCGACACGAGGAATCGACACGGTGAAGGTGGCGCCCTCGTCGGGGGCCGACTCCACGGACACCGATCCGCCGTGTCCCTCGGCGATGGCTCGCACGATCGAGAGCCCGAGTCCCGGGCCCTGGATCGCCCGCTCGTTGGCCGCGGCGGACCGGAAGAAGCGGGCGAAGACGCGCTCGTGGTCCGCTGCCGGGATCCCGATGCCGGTGTCGGAGACCACCAGGCGGACCGTGTCGGAGTGCCGTTCGTCGGGGCGCGCCACGAGGCTCACCCAGCCTCCGTCGGGAGTGAACTTCACGGCATTCGACAGCAGGTTCGTGACCATCCGCTCGAGGGCGGCCGCGTCGCCCTCGACCCAGAGCGGGGCCGGCGACACGTCGAGCTCACGCACGAGGGTGCGGTCGCGGGTCACCGTCTCGACCGAGGCCCAGGCACTGGCGACGACGTCGGCGAGGTCGCAGCGCGTGGGCTGCAGGTCCAGCCGGCCCGTCTCGATGCGCGAGTTGATGAGCAGGTCCTCGATCAGCGCCAGGAGGCGGCGGCCGTTGCGGTCGACCCGCTCGACGAGCTCGAGCTGTCTCGGGGTGAGGTCGCCCGCGGCCCCGTCCTCGAGCATCTCCGCGTAGCCGAGGACGCTGGCGAGCGGGGTGCGCAGCTCGTGGCTGACCGTGGAGACGAAGTCGGACTTCGTGCGGTCGAGCCGGGTCAGCTCCTCGACGGCCTGGCGTTCGCGGTCGAGGCCGGCCTGCAGGGCGACCTCGGCCTCGCGACGGCCGGTGACGTCCTCGGCGACCATGAGGTAGCCGCTCGGCCGGCCTGCGGCATCG
The DNA here is from genome assembly GCF_040702505.1 of Terrabacter sp. NPDC080008. Classification (NCBI taxonomy): domain Bacteria; kingdom Bacillati; phylum Actinomycetota; class Actinomycetes; order Micrococcales; family Intrasporangiaceae; genus Terrabacter; species Terrabacter sp. NPDC080008. Next base: position 1,030,227 of record NZ_JBFBLC010000001.1, on the reverse strand, counting down.
CGTATGCCGCTGACCGCGACCGACACGGTGCGTCGGGTGCCGTCCTTGCGCACGTAGGTCCAGTCCGCGGCCTCCGCGGAGCCGGCCGCGCGGACCTGGCGCACGAGCACCTCGAGGCCGGGCTCGACCCCGAGCTCCTGGGCGCGGCGACCGATCTCCGCCGGGTCGTGCAGCAGCGACCAGTCCCGTCGGCCCACGACCTCGGCCGACGACCACCCCAGCAGGTTCTCGGCCCCGCGGTTGAACAGGGTGATGACCCCGGCGAGGTCGGTGCCGACGATCGCCGTGGCCGTCGCCGACTCGAGCACGGCCTCGACGAACGTGCGGGCCGCCCGCTCGTCGGTGACGTCGACCCCGGTCTTGACCAGGTGGGTCCGGCTGCCGTCCGGGTCGGTGAGGTAGGCGTTGGTCCACACGATGTGGCGGACCCCGAGACCGGCAACGTGCCAGTCCTGCTCGTCGTGGAGCGGCACGCCACCCTCACGGATCCGTCCCATCCGCCGGGCGAGCTCGCGCGGGTCGTCGACGGGGAACACCTCCGCGGCGAGCCGCCCGCGCAGCTGCTCCTCCGGCGCGCCGAGCAGCCGGGCGGCGGTGGCGTTCAGACGCACGATGACACCCTCCGCGTCGACGACGACGATCGCGCTGGCCGCGGTGTCGAGGACGACCTTGGTCAGCTCGCCCTCGCTGCGCAGCTCGTCGAGCGCCTGCCGACGCTGTGACGCCGTCACGGACAGGGCGAGCGTCGTGACCGCCGCGGTGACGACGAAGGCCTGGGTCAGTGCGCCGACGGCCTCGGGACGCATGCCGTAGACCGCTGCCGCCGTCGCGAACGGTCCGCGGCCGGAGCTGGTGAGGGTGACGGTCACGACGGCCAGGGCGAGGAGCTGGGCGGAGACCGCCCGCAGGGGCTGGCGCAGCGCCCCCCAGACAAGGAACGGGATCGGTGGGAAGGCGAGGGGCAGGCTCTGGCCGCCGAGGAAGACCCACAGCGTCACCACGGCCACCACGACCCACTGGACGACGTCGTCCCACCGCGGACGACGGGCGCGCCGCGTTCGGGCCGCGATCCCGAGGGGCGCCATGACGAGGACGGCAGCGCCGTGCGACGCCGCCACCGCCGAGGCCGAGACGACAAAGGCACCGTCCAGGAGCACCGATGCCGTGAGGCCGGCGAGCACCCCGACGACGAGCGCCCCGGCGACGGTCGCGGCGAGGAGGCGCCACAGGTCCTCGAGCGAGGCCAGCCGTGGCCGGCGACCGCCCGCCGTCAGAATGGCCACCACGACGGCGACCTCGGCGGCGTTGGCAAAGCCGTAGAGCAGGCTCACGGGAGCGGGGCGGCCCTCGAGCCAGTTCGCAGCCGCGCTCGAGGCGACCACGCCCACCACGAACCCGAGCGAGCGCCTGCGGCCCGGGTGGGTGGCCAGTAGGAACGCGACGGCCAGGCCGGCCGCCGGCCACCAGAGCGAGACGGTCGATCTAGGCAGCGCGAAGCGCACGCTGGTGGCGCCCAGCACGAAGGCGCCGGCGAGGGCCAGGGCCGCCCAGGCCCACCAACCCCCGCCCGCGAGCCCCCGCCCGCGCACCCCTGTTGCAGCCCCGTTCGCGGACCTCATGTGGGAATGATGTCGCAGCCGGATGAACAATCCGGCAAAACGCATCTTCCCGTCACCGTGTCCTCGTAGAGGGGACCCGTCCGCGGGACGTGGCACAAGGCATACGGCCGCGTTCGTATGCCGTGTGCGCGGTCGAGCGTTCGCTACCCCAGGTGCCCGCGCACCGACGCGTGGCCCTTGAGCAGGTTGCGGGCGATGGTGCGCCGCTGGATCTCGTCGGTGCCCTCGTAGATGCGCAGCAGGCGCAGCTCGCGGTACCACCGCTCGACCGGCAGCTCGCGGGTGTAGCCCATCCCGCCGTGCATCTGCAGCACGCGGTCGACGATCTCGTTGGCCTTGACGCCGCCGTAGAGCTTGGCCATCGACTGGGACTGGCGCGAGTCGAGCCCGCGGTCGACCTGCCACGCGGCGGACAGCACGAGCCAGCGGAGGGCCTCGATCTCGACGGCGGAGTCGGCGACCATCCACTGGATAGCCTGGCGCTCGGCGATGGGCTGGCCGAAGGTGACCCGGTTGCGGGCCCACTCCATGCCCATGTCGACGAGGCGCTCGCACGCGCCCAGGGCTCGGGCCGGGAGCATGTAGCGGCCCTTGCCGATCCAGCGCATGGCGAGCTCGAAGCCGCGGCCCTCCTCACCGAGGATCGCCGAGTGCGGCACGCGCACGTCATCGAAGACGAGCGCGGCCGGTCCCCACTCGCCCATCGTGTCGATCGGGGTGCTCGTCCAGCCCCGGTCGCGGTCGACGAGGAAGCAGGTGACGCCGCCGTCGGCGCCTTTCTCCCTGTCCGTGACCGCGAAGACCATGACGAAGTCCGCCTCGTTGCCGCCGGTGATGAAGGTCTTCTCCCCGTTGATGACCCACTCGTCACCCTCGCGGCGGGCGCTCGTGCGGATCGCACGCGCGTCGGACCCGGCCCCGGGCTCGGTGATGGCGAAGCACGACTTGCGGGTGCCCTCGATCGTGGGAAGCAGGTAGGTCTCCTGCTGCTCCTCGGTCGCGGAGAAGAGGATGTTGTCGGCCTCGCCGGCGAAGCGGAACGGCACGAAGGACCTGCCGAGCTCGATCTCGATGAGCGCTGCGACGACCGCGCCCTGGCCCATTCCGCCGTGGCTCTCGGGCGTCTGGATGCCGAAGAAGCCCGACGAGCGGGCCTTGTCCTGAAGGGTTTTCAGCTCCTCGGCCATCAGGCCACGCTCGCCCCGCCGCTCGCGCTCGAGCACCTGCGGCTCGAGCGGCATGATCTCCTTGCGCACGAAGGTGCGCACCCAGTCGCGGATCTCGCGCTCCTCGGCGCTGAGGTCGAAGTCCATCGTCGGTCCCTTCGTGGTGCGGTCGGGTGGAGCCCGCGTGCGGTCGGTCAGGTGGGGTCGTATGCCGGGTGGCGCGGTCCGCGCGTGCGTGCGGATCGTCAGCGGGCGGCATACCTGCGCAGCTCGGCCTTGGCGAGGGCGTTCTTGTGCACCTCGTCGGGGCCGTCGGCGAAGCGCAGCGTGCGGATGCCGGCGAAGGCGGCGGCGAGCTCGGTGTCCTGGCTCAGGCCGGCCGCGCCGTGGACCTGGATCGCCTTGTCGAGGATCCACTCCACAGTCTTGGGCGTCGCGATCTTGATCGCCTGGATCTCGGTGTGGGCGCCCTTGTTGCCGACGGTGTCCATGAGCCAGGCGGTCTTGAGCACGAGCAGGCGCAGCTGCTCGATGCGCACGCGCGACTCGGCGATCCAGTCGCGCACGACGCCCTGGTCGGCAATCGGTCGGCCGAAGGCAACGCGCTCGGACGCCCGGCGGCACATCGCCTCGATGGCGACCTCGGCGAGCCCGATGGAGCGCATGCAGTGGTGGATGCGACCGGGACCGAGGCGGGCCTGCGCGATGGCGAAGCCGGTGCCCTCCTCGCCGATGAGGTTGCCCGCCGGGACGCGGACGTCGGTGAAGCGCAGCTCGGCGTGGCCGCCGTGGTCGTGGTCGTCGTAGCCGAAGACCTCCATGCCGCGGACCACCTCGACGCCGGGGGTGTCGCGGGGGACGAGCACCATCGACTGCTGGCGGTGCCGCTCGGCCGACGGGTCGGTCTTGCCCATGACGATGAAGATCGCGCACTCGGGGTTCATCGCCCCGGTGATCCACCACTTGCGACCGTTGATGACGTAGTCGTCGCCGTCGCGGCGGATCGACAGCTCGATGTTCGTGGCGTCGCTGCTGGCGACGTCGGGCTCGGTCATGGCGAAGGCCGACCGGATCTCACCGCGCAGCAAGGGTTGCAGCCACTGCTCCTGCTGCTCGGGGGTGCCGAACTGGGCGAGCACCTCCATGTTGCCGGTGTCGGGGGCGGCGCAGTTGAGGACGGCGGGCGCGAGCCGGATGGACCGGCCGGTGATCTCGGCGAGCGGGGCGTACTGGAGGTTCGTCAGGCCGGCCCCGTGCTCGCCGGGGAGGAAGACGTTCCACAGGCCGAGGTCGCGCGCCTCCTGCCGCAGCTCCTGCAGCACCGGGACGGTGCTCCAGGCCCACCGGTCGTCCAGCGCGGCGACCTGCTCGTCGAAGACGGCCAACGAGGGGACGATGCGCTCGTCCATGAAACGCAGGAGCGTCTGGCGCAGCTCCTCGGTCCGGGCGTCGAATCCGAAGTCCATGTCAGCTCTCCTTGACGGCGGCGAGGCCGGCGCGCACGAGCGGGACGGTGGCCTCGCCGATGCCGGCGAAGCCGCTCCCGACCGTCTGGCCCTGGGTGTGGCGGTAGTGGATCCCCTCGAGGATGACCGCCAGCTTGAAGTAGGCGAGCCCGAGGTGGAACGAGAGCGAGCCGAGGTCGCGCCCGCTCCCCGCGGCATACCGTTGGCGCAGCTCCGGTCCGCAGATGAAGCCGGGAGCGCGGGAGACGTCGGAGACGGCGACGGAGTCCATGAGGAGCGGGAGTCGCTGGTAGGCCTCGAGCAGGGCGACGTCGGTGAGCGGGTCGCCGAGCGTGGCCATCTCCCAGTCGAGGACGGCCGACACCTCGTCGTCGGTGGTGACGAGGAGGTTGTCGAGGCGGAAGTCGCCGTGCACGATCGTCGGGTCCGCCTGCGCCGGAACCGACTCCGCGAGCCGTGCGTGCAGCTCGTCGATGCCGGGCAGGTCGCGGCTGCGGGAGGCGTCGAGCTGCTGCTTCCAGCGCCGGACCTGCCGCTCGAGGAAGCCCTCGGGACGGCCGAAGTCTTCCAGGCCCACGGAGTCGGGGTCCACTGCGTGCAGTGCGACGAGGGTGTCGACCATGCGCTCGCTGATGGCCCGGACGCGATCGGCGCCCAACGGCCGCAGTTGCGCCTCGAAGCGGTACGGCGTGCCGAGCACGCGCTCCATCACGTAGAACGGGGCGCCGATGACGTCGGGGTCCTCGCACACGGCATACGTCGTCGGGACGGGGACCGCGGTGTCGCGCAGGGCCGTGATGACGCGGTGCTCGCGCACCATGTCGTGGGCCGTGGCGAGGACGTGGCCGAGTGGTGGGCGACGGACGATCACGGTGCTCGTGCCGTCGCCCACCTCGTAGGTCAGGTTGGACTTGCCGCCCGCGATGACGCGACCCGTCAGCGGCCCGTCGAGCAGCCCCGATGCCTCCCGGTCGAGGAAGGCGCGCAGGCGCTCGAGGGCCAGGCCGGGCGGATCGGTCTGCGGCGCAGTGGCGCTCGCGGGGGTGTCGGTCACGTCAGTCCTTCGGCCCACCGGCGACGTAGATGACCTGGCCGGAGACGAAGCCGGCCTCGTCGCTCACGAGGAAGGAGGCCGTGGCGGCGATGTCCTCGGGCTGGCCGACGCGCGCGACCGGGATCTCCTTGGCCGCTCCCTCGAGGAACTGCTCGAAGGTGATGCCCATGCGCTCGGCGGTCTGGCGGGTCATGTCGGTGGCGATGAAGCCGGGGGCGATCGCGTTGGCGGTGACGCCGAACTTGCCGAGCTCGATCGCGAGGGTCTTGGTGAAGCCCTGCAGCCCGGCCTTGGCCGCCGAGTAGTTGGCCTGGCCGCGGTTGCCGAGCGCCGAGGTGGAGCTGAGGTTGACGATGCGGCCGAACTTGGCGTCGATCATGTGCTTCTGGGCGGCACGCGTCATGAGGAACGAGCCGCGCAGGTGGACGTTCATGACGGCGTCCCAGTCGTCGGTCGTCATCTTGAAGAGCATGTTGTCGCGGATGATGCCGGCGTTGTTGACGAGCACCGTCGGGGCGCCGAGCTCGGAGGCGACGCGGTCGACGGCGGCCTGCACTCCGGCCTCGTCGGAGACGTCGACGCCCACGGCGAGACCCTTGCCGCCCGCGGCCTCGATCTCGGACACCACTGCGGCGCAGGCCGACTCGTCGAGGTCGAGGACGGCGACGGCATACCCGTCGGAGGCCAGGCGCTTGGCGACGGCGGCGCCGATGCCGCGCGCGGCCCCCGTGACGATGGCGGTGCGCTGGGTGGTGGGCTGCTCGGTCATGCGTTCTCCTGGCTGGGGGTGCGGGTCGGGGTGCTGGTCGGCGTGCTGGTCTGGTCGAGCTTCTGCTGGAGCCGGTTCATGCCGGCGAGCCAGGCGTCGGGGTGGGCCGCGCGCTGCGCGTAGTAGTCGCGGACCTCGTGGTGCGGCAGGACGTAGAACTCCTCGCCGGCGAGCGCCTGCCAGGCCGCCTCGGCGACCTCGTCGGCACTGATGGCACGGTCGCGGCTCAGCAGCTCCTGCAGCGGGCCGGACTCCTCGAGCATCCGCGTCTGCACGCCCTGCGGGCAGATGGCCTGCACGACGATGCCGCGGTGTCGGTAGGTGGCGCTCAGCCACTCGGCGAACGCGACGGCGCCGTGCTTGCTCACGGAGTAGGGCGCGTCGCCGAGCATGGTCAGCAGCCCGGCTGCGGAAGCGGTGACGACGAGGCGGCCGCCGCCGGCCTCGAGCCACCGGGGCACGAGGTGCCGGGCGGCGCGCACGTGCGCGAGGACGTTGGTCTCGAGCGCGCTGGCCCAGTCGGCATCCGTTGCCTCGAGCCCGGCCAGCGTGCCGATGCCCGCGTTGGCGAAAAAGACGTCGACGTGCCCGAGGTGCCCGTATGCCGTGTCGACGAGGTGGCGCACGCCGGCGTCGGTCGACGTGTCGCCGGGGACGGCGAGGGCGCCGAGCTCCTGGGCGACCTCTGCGAGCGCGGGGGCGTCGACGTCGGCGAGGACGACGCGCCAGCCCTCGCTGGCGAGGCGTCGCGCGATGGCGCGGCCGATGCCCCGGGCGGCCCCGGTGACGACGGCGGTGTCGGGCATGCTGCTCCTCGCGATGGACTAAGCGCTTGCTTACCTTGACGACCATAGCCGTCTCCCGTCAAGTGCCGCCCTCCCCCTCAACCGTCGAAAGGCCACGTCTGGCCCCTCTCCAACCGTCGAAAGGCCACGTGTGGCCCCTCCCCAACCGTCGAAAGGCCACAAATGGCCCTCGTCAGTCGGTGACCCGGCGGATGAAGGCCACGGTACGGTCGAGCGCCTCGCGCCCCTCCCGGCTGTCGAGGTCGAACTGGTACTCGTGGCCCAGCCGCGGCTCGTGGTCTTCGGGGAAGAGCAGGGCCTCATGGTCGACCACGTGCTGGTCCAGGGCCTCGATGAGCCCGAGCGTGTGCGGGAGCAGCGGGTCACCGTTGCCGGGCGAGACGAAGGTGGCCGGGAAGCTCGGCGCGAGCTGCAGTGCCACAGTCCCCTGGCGCATGGTCGCCTCGTCGTGCCGGGCCGAGCCGAGGTACGAGCGGAGCGCGGTGTCGATGAACCAGGTGCCCAGACGACTCGAGCCCCGAGCGAGCCTGAAGTCGTATGCCCCGCAGAAGAGCACGAGCCCCCGCAGCGACGTCGGAGCCAGCTCGACGTCGATCCCCAGCCTCCCGGCATACGCGGGCTGGGTGACGAGCAGGGCCACCTGGGCTGCGATCTGTGCACCGGCCGAGTCGCCCGCCAGGACAATGCGCTTCGGGTCGACTCCGAGCCGGTCGGCGTGGTCGAGCAGGTGCGCGAGCGCACCTGCGACCTGCCTGACCGGTGTGGGGTAGCGGGCGCCCGGCGCGATGGAGTAGTCGACGCCGACGGTGGTGAACCCCCGCCCGGCCAGCACCCGAAGGTAGTTGGCCACGTCGCCTTTTCTACCCGAGACGAACGCTCCGCCGTGCACCCAGACGACCGTCGGGAGCGGCTGGTCGCGGGCCGGTCTGAAGACGTCGAGCCGCCCGTCCGGCGAGGAGATGTCGTATGCGTCGTCGACCACCTCGACGAGGTCGCTCGGCGCGTGCGCGGCGAGGGCCGCGCTCGTCGTCGCAGCGCCACGGTCGAAGAGCGCCCGGATCACCAAGACGGACGGCCAGGGCGTCACGCGCCCGAGCAGGGCCAGGGTGCCGGCCGTGGCGGTCACGCCGAGGGCGAGCGTCCGGAGCACACCGCGCGACCGACTGACCGTGTCACCCATGCCCGAAATGTAGTGCGGCGTCGCCGTGACGGCCATCGTGTGCAACGTCGGAGGGCCACACGTGGCCCGTCGACCGTTGGAGAGGGGCCAGACGTGGCCTCTCGACGGTTGCACAGGGGCCAGACGTGGCCTCTCGACGGTTGCACAGGGGCCAGACGTGGCCTCTCGACGGTTGGAGTGGGGCCAGACGTGGCCTCTCGACGGTTGGAGTGTGGGCGCCGGCGGGCAAGATCAGATCATGCTGCTCTCCGACGTCGTCGCCACCTCACGGACCGTCGCCGCGACCTCCTCGCGCACCGCGAAGGTCGAGGCACTCGCGGCCTGCCTGCGGCGCGCGGCGCAGGACGGTCCCGAGGTCGTCGAGGTCGTCACGGCGCACCTGGCGGGGGTGCTCCCGCAGCGCCGCATCGGCGTGAGCTGGCGCGGCCTGCAGGACCTGCCCGAGCCGGCCGACGAGTCGACCCTGACCGTCGAGGAGGTGGACGAGGCGGCCACGCGGATCGCCGGCATCGGCGGCTCCGGCTCGGGTGCCTCCCGAGCCAGCGCGGTGCGCGCGCTGTTCGCCCGGGCCACTGCCGACGAGCAGGCCTGGCTGCGCGGCCTCATCACCGGTGAGACCCGTCAGGGCGCCGGCGACGGCGTCATGCTCCAGGCGATCGCCAAGGCCGCCGAGGTGCCCGACGCCGCCGTCCGCCGCGCCGTGATGGTGGCCGGCTTCGCCGGACCGGTCGCAAGGGCTGCCCTGACCGGCGGAGCCGAGGCCCTCGACGCCCTCACCCTCGAGGTCGGACGGCCGCTGCGACCGATGCTCGCCGGCGCCGCGCCCGACGTCGCCGCGGCCCTCGCCACGCTGGGCGGAGAGGTCGTCGTCGAGACCAAGCTGGACGGCATACGGCTGCAGGCGCACGTCGACAACCGCACCAGCCCCGGCAGCGTCCGCCTCTTCACCCGCACCCTCGACGAGGTGACCGAGCGCATGCCCGAGATCACCGAGGCGCTCGCCGGACTCGACGTCGAGACGGTCGTGCTCGACGGCGAGGTGATCGCCCTCGCCGAGGACGGTCGGCCCCAGCCCTTCCAGGTGACCGGCGCCCGCACCGCCAGCAGCGCCGACGTGGAGCGCCTGCGCGAGGAGGTGCCGCTGACGCCGTACTTCTTCGACCTGCTGCACCTCGACGGCGAGGACCTGCTCGACGAGCCGGCGGCCACCCGGTGGTCGCACCTGGCCCGCACCGTGCCGCCGTCCTGGATGGTGCCCCGCCAGCTCACCGACGACCCCGCGCGTGCACAGCAGTTCTTCGCCGACCTCGTCGCCGCCGGCCACGAGGGCGTCGTCGTCAAGGACCCCGACCTGCCGTATGCCGCCGGACGGCGCGGTCCCGGGTGGGTGAAGGTCAAGCCCCGGCACACCCTCGACCTCGTCGTGCTCGCGGTCGAGTGGGGCAGCGGCCGGCGCAAGGGGTGGCTGTCCAACATCCACCTGGGCGCCCGCGACGCCGAGACGGGCGAGCTCGTGATGCTCGGCAAGACGTTCAAGGGGATGACCGACGAGATGCTCGCCTGGCAGACCGAGCGCTTCCAAGAGCTCGCCGTCGAGCCGGCCGACGGGGGCAGCTGGGTGGTGACCCTGCGTCCCGAGCAGGTCGTCGAGATCGCGTTCGACGGCGTCCAGCGCTCGAGCCGCTACCCCGGCGGCATGGCGCTGCGCTTCGCCCGGGTCATCCGCTACCGCGACGACAAGCCGGTCTCCGAGATCGACACCGTGCAGACCGTGAGGTCCCTCGCCGGCTGGTGAGGCCCGGCGCGAGCCAGTCACCGCCGGGTCGGTGTCCTGCCGACGCGCTGTCCGGTGGACGGGTCGGTGCTATCTGTTGCCGACCTCCCGGGGCGTAGGTAAGTTCCGAAGAAGGAGACGAATACGTCACTTCTTCACATCACCGGAGGCCTCCATGTCCATGTCCAACCTCTCGCGACGCTCGGTCCTCGCCGGCGGGCTCGCGGCGGCCGCCGCCGGTGCGGCTGCCGGCAGCGCCCGCGCGACCGGCAACCCGGTGCACCCGCCGGCCGCCGAGAACGGCTGGGTCACCTCGACCATGGCCCGGATGACGGTGGAGGAGAAAGTCGGTCAGCTCTTCATCCAGAACGTCTACGGCAGTGACGCCACGACGCCCGACCAGCGCAACGTGCCCCTCTACGGCGTCGCCAGCCCGGCAGAGGTCGTGCAGAAGTACCACCTCGGCGGCAACATCTACTTCGCCTGGACCGACAGCGTCCAGAACCCCGACCAGATCGTCGGCCTCTCCAACGGCCTGCAGAAGGCCGCACTGACGCAGCCGAGCAAGGTGCGCATCCCCCTCCAGATCGCGACCGACCAGGAGCAGGGCGTCGTCACGCGCATCGGACCGCCGGCCACCCAGTTCCCCGGCTCGATGGCGCTCGGCGCCGGGCGCAGCGCCGCCGATGCCCGCACGGCCGCGGCCATCACCGGCATGGAGCTGCTCGCCATGGGCGTCAACACCAACTTCGCGCCCGACTGCGACGTCAACGTCAACCCGCTCAACCCCGTCATCGGCACGCGGTCGTTCTCGTCGCGACCCGAGCTCGCCGCCCAGCTGGCGGCCGCGCAGGTCGCCGGCTACCAGCGCGACGGCAAGGTCGCCTCGTCGGCCAAGCACTTCCCGGGCCACGGTGACACCGCCACAGACAGCCACGTCGCGTTCCCGGTCATCACCCACACCCGTGAGCAGTGGGAGACCATCGACGCGCCGCCGTTCAAGGCCGCCATCAACGAGCAGATCGACATGATCATGACTGCGCACCTGTCGTTCCCGGCCCTCGACGACTCGGGCAACCCGGCGACGCTGAGCAAGCCGATCATGACCGACCTGCTGCGCGGCCAGCTCGGCTACAAGGGCGTCATCGTCACCGACTCCCTTGCGATGCAAGGGGTTCGCGACCTCTACGGCGACGCCGAGGTGGCCGTGCGGGCCCTGCTCGCCGGCGTGGACCAGCTGCTCATGACCCCTGCCATGGACGACGCCTTCGCCGCCGTCCTCGACGCCGTCCACAGCGGCCGCATCCCGAAGGACGAGCTCGACGCGAAGGTACGCCGCGTGCTGAGCCTGAAGTACCGCCGCGGCATCGTGGCCCGCCCGTACGCCGACCCCAGCGCCGTCTCCTCCGTGGTCGGCACGCCGGCCCACCTCGCCGCGGCCGACTCCGTCACCGACCGCACGACGACCCTCGTCAAGAACGACGGCAAGGCCCTCCCGATCGCCCCCAAGGGCAAGAAGGTCCTCGTCACCGGCTACGGCGTCGGCACCACCGCCACCCTGGCGAACGCCCTGACCGGCAAGGGCGCCGCGGTGCAGACCGTCCAGACCGGCACGTCGCCGACGGACGCTCAGGTCACCTCCGCCGTCGCCGCCGCAGCCGACAAGGACGTCGTCGTCGTCACCACCATGAAGGCCTGGGACACCAACGTCACCGACACCCGCGGCGGCCAGCAGAAGCTCGTCAAGCAGCTGCTCGCCACCGGCAAGACGGTCGTCGTCGTCGCCGTGCGCGACCCATACGACATCGCCTACTTCACCGACGCCCCCACCTACGTCGCGACGTACTCCTACAGCCCGGTCGCCATCGAGGCGGCCGCCCGGGTCATCGTCGGCGACGTCTCCCCCACGGCCACCCTGCCCGTCGACATCCCCGTCGCCGGCGCCCCGGACACCGTGCTCTACCCCTTCGGCCACGGCCTCACCTACTGACCACCGGCCCGACCGGTCACGAACGGAGCTCCTCACATGCCCAAGCCCAACCGCAGACAGCTGCTCACCGCCGGCGCCCTCGGCGCCCTCGCCATCCCCGCCACGGCGGCAGGTTCCCGCGCCGCAGAGGGCGGCCAGACGGCATACGGCAGCAACTACCCGAACAACCCCGTGACGACGGGCGCCCAGAGCGCAGCGGCGTCGAAGTGGTCCACCCTCAAGGGCCAGAAGGTCGGCGTCATCACCAACCCGACCGGCATCCTCGCCGACCTGCGCACCATCGTCGACGACATGCACGAGTCCGGGACCGTCGACGTCGTCGGCGTCTTCGGGCCCGAGCACGGTTTCCGCGGCACCGCGCAGGCCGGGGACTCCGAGGGGACCCACCCCGACCCGCGCACCGGCATCACCGTCTACGACGCCTACGGCGCCAACGTCGCGAAGATGACCTCGATGTTCCGCACCGCCGGCGTCGAGACGGTCGTCTTCGACATCCAGGACGTCGGGGCGCGCTTCTACACCTACATCTGGACGATGTACACGGCCATGCAGGCAGCCGTCGCCGTCGGCGCGCGCTTCGTCGTGCTCGACCGGCCCAACCCGATCGGGGGCACGGCGCGCGGCCCGATGATGACGACGCCGTGGACCTCGGGCGTCGGCGCCAAGGAGATCGTCCAGGCGCACGGCATGACGGTCGGCGAGCTGGCCCGCTACTTCGACGGGGAGTTCCTCGCCGCCGAAGCGGGCAGCCGGCTCGCCGAGCTGTCCGTGGTCGAGGTCAAGGGCTGGCGCCGTGACGTGCCGTACGCCGTCACGGGCCTTCCGTGGGTCATGCCGAGTCCCAACATGCCGACTCCCGACACCGCGCTCGTCTACCCGGGCACCGGCATGTTCGAGGGCACGAACCTCTCGGAGGGACGTGGGACGACGCGGCCCTTCGAGCTGGTGGGTGCGCCGTTCGTCGACTACAAGTGGGCGGAACGGCTTGCGGGGCTTGGCCTTCCGGGCGTCGGGTTCCGCGAGGCGTACTTCTCGCCGACCTTCAGCAAGCACACCGGCAAGGTCTGCGGTGGCGTGCAGCTGCACGTCACAGACCCGTCGGCCTTCGACCCGATGCGCGCCGCCGTCGAGATGCTCGTCGCGGCCAAGGCGCTCTACCCCGACTTCGAGTGGCGCTACGACTCCTACGACCCGGGCCGGCCCTACTGGATCGACAAGCTCACCGGCTCGCAGCGGCTGCGCACGCAGATCTCGGCCGGCGCCCCGGCCGACGAGGTCGTCGGCGCCTGGCGGGACGAGCTCGCCGCGTTCGACGCGCGGCGCAAGCAGTACCTCCTCTACCGCGGCCCGGCGAAGTGACCGCCCAGCGGCACCACCACCGACGGTCCAGCCACGATCCCGCGACAATCCAGGAGTGACATGCGCCTGCGCAGACTCGTCCCCGCTGCCCTCGGCAGCCTCGCCGTCGTGGGGAGCCTCGTGACCCCCGGGCCGGCTGCTGCCGACGACTTCAGCAAGCCCGACCGCGGCTTCGCACCGCCCAACACCGTGCTGTCCGACGCCAGTCCCGCCTCGCTGGGTCTCGACCCGGCCCCCATCGCGCAGGCGGTCGCCCAGATCCACGCGCACGAGCAGGTCGACGCGAGCGGTCACCCGCTCTTCGCCGGCGCCGTCGGCATCATGGGCCACGAGGGGCATGTCGTCGAGCGCGACGCCAGCGGCTGGGCCCTGCGCTACGCCGACGCCACCACCGAGCTCCCGCGCGACCAGTGGGAGCCGATGCGCACCGACACGATCTTCGACCTCGCCTCCATGTCCAAGCTGTTCACCTCGATCGCCGTGGTCCAGCTCGTCGAGGAGGGCAAGGTCTCCCTCGAGAGCCCGGTGGCGGCATACCTCCCCGAGTTCGCCGCGAACGGCAAGGAGTCCGTGACGGTGCGGCAGCTGCTGACGCACACCTCGGGCTTCACGTCGTGGCTGCCGCTGTGGAGCAAGTGGCCCGACAAGGCGTCTCGCATCAAGGCGGTCATGGACCAGCCGCTCACCAACCCGCCCGGCACGACCTATCTCTACAGCGACCTCAACCTCATCACGCTCGGCGTCATGGTGGAGCGGCTGCGTGGCGAGCCGCTCGACCGGGTCGTCCACGACCGCATCACCGCGCCGCTCGGGATGAAGGACACCGGCTACAACCCGACCGACAAGGCGCGCACCGCCGCGACGGAGTACCAGACCGCCCCGCCCCGCGGCCTGGTCCGGGGCGAGGTCCACGACGAGAACGCCTGGTCGCTCGGTGGGGTGGCGGGGCACGCCGGCGTCTTCTCGACCGTCGACGACCTCGCCGTCCTGTCGCAGGCGCTGCTCAACGGCGGCACCTACCGCGGCGAGCGCATCCTCAGCCGCAAGAGCGTCGAGGCCCTCATCACCAACTTCAACGAGGACTTCCCCGGCGACGACCACGGGCTCGGTTTCGAGCTCAACCAGCGGTGGTACATGGACGCCCTGTCCGGGCCACGCACCGCCGGCCACACCGGCTACACCGGCACCTCGATCGTCATCGACTTCACGTCGCGCTCCTTCGCGATCCTGCTCACCAACCGCGTGCACCCGTCGCGCAACTGGGGTTCCGTCAACGGCGCCCGGCGCGAGTGGGCGCACGGGCTCGCGGCGTCGATGGGAATCCGTCCCCGACAGGGCGACACCGCCTGGGTCACCGGCGGCGAGAACGCGTCGACGACCACCCTGACGACGCCGTCCCTCGCGGTCGGGGCACGAGGTGCGCGGCTCGGCTTCGACCTGTTCCTCGACACGGAGGAGACCGACCTGCTCCACCTCGAGCGCTCCACCGACGGCGGGGCGACGTGGACGGCGATCCCGTTCGCGGTCAAGGACCGCGGGCAGACCGAGAGCGCCGACGGGGTCATCTCCGGGTCGGGCACCAGGCGCTGGGTCCAGGTGCGCGCCGACCTGCCGGCCGGCGACCAGCAGCTGCGCTGGCGGCACACGACCGACGCCGGCTACCTCGGGCGCGGCGTCGCCGTCGACGACATCCGCGTGCAGGGCCCGGGAGGCCTGCTGCTCGACGGCGAGAAGACGCCCGGCGCGTTCACCCCCCAAGGGTGGCGGCTCGTCGGCCGTGACGCCGTAGCGTAGGCCCATGCCAAGGACCGAGGACGGGGCCTCGTCCCCCGCAGGTGCGGCGAGCGCATCGCTGCTCATCCACCTGCGGGGGATCCGGCCCTCCCTGTCACCCGCCGAGGACCGGGTCGCCGACATCGTCCTCGCCGACGCGCGGCGGGCTGCCGGTCTGACGATCAGCGAGCTCGCCACAGCGGCGCGCACGTCCGAGACGACGGTGCTGCGCTTCTGCCGCCGCCTCGGCCTGCCGGGCTACCCCCAGCTGCGTCTCGCGCTCGCGGAGGAGTCGGCGCACCCACGCACGTTGCGCCGCAGCGGCACCGACATCAGCGCCAAGGACACGATCGACGACATCATCGCCAAGGTGGCCTTCACCGACGCGAGCGCCGTCGAGGAGACCGCCCAGCAGCTCGACCGCGACGCCCTGGCTGCCGCGGCCGCGGCCATCGCCCGCGCCGGACGGGTTGACATCTACGGCATCGGGGCGAGCGCCGTCGTCGGCACCGACCTGCAGCAGAAGCTGCACCGCATCGGCATCGTCGCCTTCGCCTGGAACGACCCCCACATCGCCCTGACGAGCGCCACGCTGCTCGGGCCGGGCGACGTCGCCGTCGGCATCTCGCACTCCGGCACCACCACCGAGACCATCGAGTCGCTGGCCGCCGCGCGCTCCACCGGCGCGCGCACCATCGCCATCACGAACTTCCCGCTCTCACGGCTCGCCTCCGGCGTCGACTTCCTGCTGACCACCGCGGCGCGCGAGACGAGCCTGCGCTCGGGCGCGACGGCCAGCCGCATCGCCGCCCTGACGGTCGTCGACTGCCTCTACATCGCCGTCGCACAGCGCAACCTGCGCCGCGCCCGCAAGGCGGTCGTCGACACCCGCGAGGCCGTCGCCGGCCACCACGTCACCGACTGAGCCCCCCTCCCTCGAGCGCGCACCCTCGGCCCGTGGACGAACGTGGCAAAGTGCCCACTCGACGTGGAGGAGCGCCTCCCCAACCCGTCGAGTGGGCACTTTCCCGCACTTGTCCACACCCGCTGACGTCGTGAGTAGTCGTGACCGGACTGTTACTGATTTACGTCATTGACGGTGGTGCCGTAGGAAAGTAACCTCCGACGGGTGAAGAGCGAGGTGACCGTGGACGCGCCCACAGAGGAGCGCCACCCGGGGACGACGTCCATCGACACGCACACCTCCCTCGACATCCTCCGGGCGCTCAACACCGAGGACGCGAAGGTCGCCGCCGCCGTCAGCGAGGTGCTGCCCGATCTCGCCCTCCTGGTCGACCGTGCCGTCGAGTCCCTCACCGCCGGCGGGGCGGTGCACTACTTCGGCGCCGGCACCTCGGGCCGCCTCGCCGTGCTGGACGCGGCCGAGCTGCTCCCGACGTTCAACGCGCCGGAGGGCCTCTTCGTCGCCCACCACGCCGGGGGCACCGCGGCGCTGGTCCACGCGGTCGAGAACGTCGAGGACGACGCCGAGCTCGGCCGGTCCGAGGCCGAGGCCCTGCGCGCCGGTGACATCGCCGTCGGGCTCACCGCCTCGGGTCGTACGCCGTTCGTGGCCGGAGCGCTCGAACGGGCCCGCGAGCTCGGCGCCGTCACCGCCCTCGTCACCGCCAACCCGCGCGCCGAGGCCGCCGTGCACGCCGACATCCTCCTCGCGGTGCGCACCGGCCCGGAGGCGCTGACCGGCTCGACGCGCCTGAAGGCCGGCACGGCGCAGAAGCTCGTGCTCAACTCCTTCTCGACCGCCGTGATGATCCGACTCGGCCGCACCTGGAGCAACCTCATGGTCGACGTCGTCGCGACCAACGCCAAGCTGCGCGGCCGCGTCGTCCGGATCCTGCAGGAGGCCACCGGCGCCGGCGCCGAGCAGGCGCGCGCCGCGCTCGACGAGGCCGACGGCGAGCTGAAGACGGCGCTCCTGTCGATGCTCGCCGGGGTCGACGCCGCTACGGCCCGCGCGGCCATCGCCGCCGACGGAGGCTCGGTCGCCCGCGCCTTGAGCTCCCTGGGCGCAACCGTTGCAGCCAGCCCGGCCGCCGCCACCACCGCGGGCCCGGCGACCACCCCCGCCCCCGAACGCTGAACCGCACCCCCAAACCCACCCGGTGCCGCCTCCCCGGCACCCTGCAGAACCCGACAGGAGCACCACCATGACGTTCGCCCCACGCCTCCCCGGCTCGTCGCGGCGCGCCCGCCGCACGGTCGTCACCCTCGCCGCCCTCTCCGGAGCGCTCCTCGTGACGGCCTGCTCCCCCTCCGCGAGCGGCTCCTCGGACTCCACCGGCGCGGGCGACGGCAAGGTCAACCTCACGGTCTGGTCGTGGCGCGTCGAGGACGAGGCGGCATACAAGAAGATCTTCGCCGCGTACGAGCAGTCCCACCCGAACGTCAACGTCGACTTCAAGGCGTTCAAGGCGACCGAGTACAACAAGATCCTCGCCACCGGCCTGGCCGGCTCCGGCGGCCCCGACGTCCCGCAGGTCCGCTCCTACGGGCAGCTGCAGACCACGGTGGCCTCCAAGTCGCTCCTGCCGCTCGACGGCAAGGTCGACCTCACCGGCTGGGACGAGAACATCGTCGCGAGCGCCAAGGGCAAGGAGGACGGCAAGATCTACTCCGTTCCCTTCGCCCGCCAGACCGTCCAGATGTTCTACAACCAGGGGCTGTTCGAGAAGAACGGCATCAAGGCGCCCACGACGTGGGCCGAGTTCATCGCCGCCAACGACAAGCTCATGTCCGCCGGGCTCACCCCGA
The DNA here is from genome assembly GCF_040702505.1 of Terrabacter sp. NPDC080008. Taxonomy (NCBI): domain Bacteria; kingdom Bacillati; phylum Actinomycetota; class Actinomycetes; order Micrococcales; family Intrasporangiaceae; genus Terrabacter; species Terrabacter sp. NPDC080008. Next base: position 1,012,499 of record NZ_JBFBLC010000001.1, on the reverse strand, counting down.
TCGCCGTCGGCGCCAAGGACGACTGGACCCTCCCGATCGTCCACGAGGTCGTGGCCGGAGCCCGCTTCGGCGGCAAGGCGTTCCGTGACGCCGTCGTCGCCGGCAAGAAGTCCTTCACCGACCCCGACTGGGTCGCCTCGGTCAAGGTCGTCGGCGACCTCGAGAAGTACATGCCCAAGAACGTCACGGGCGTGGCCGCCACCGACGCGCAGACCCTCTTCTCCGCCGAGAAGGCCGCGATGATCCCCGGCGGCAGCTTCGACCTGTCGGTCTTCCAGAAGGCCAACCCGAACATGAAGATCGGCATCTTCCAGGTGCCGCCGGCGCCGGGCTCACCGAGCGGCTCGACGGCGACGACGGCAGGATGGGCCGATGGCAACTTCGCGGTCTCGGCCAAGTCCAAGCACCCCGCCGAGGCCACGGAGCTCGTCAAGTGGATGACCTCCAAGCAGTTCGGCCAGATGGTCAACGACGACATCAAGCAAATCACCGCGGTCCCCGGCGTCGAGCCGAGCGACCCGCTGCTCAAGCAGATGAGCGAGAACTACAAGAACTCCGGCTCGCCCTACGTGCTGCTCACCGACTTCCGCTACGGCACCCCGTCGGGTGGCGAGCTGCTCGGCAAGGGCCTGCAGGAGCTGCTGCTCGGCTCGAAGGACGCCGCGGCCGTCAGCCAGGACCTCCAGACCGGCATCAGCACCTGGTTCAAGCCGAGCGCGTGACGCCCCGGCCGACGGCAACAGCAACAGCAGGATCGACAGGAGGCACGGCATGAGGCAGGGCATGGGCCGCCGCACCGGCCTGCTCTTCGTCGCGCCGGCACTCGCGCTCTTCGCGGTGTTCGTGCTCTACCCGATGGTGACGGCGTTCTCCTACGCCTTCTTCTCGTGGCAGGGCACGACCCGCGGAGCGTTCGCGGGGCTGACCAACTTCGTCACCCTGTTCACGAAGGCACCGTTCACGACCGACCTGCCGCAGGCGCTGCTGCACAACGTGCTCTTCTTCGTGGGCACGATGCTGATCCAGAACACGTTCGGGCTCACGATCTCGTACCTGCTCTACACCCGCCCGCGCAGCCGCCGCGTGCTGCAGACGCTCTACGCGATGCCCTACCTCGTGAGCCCGATCGTGATCGGCTACCTCTGGACGCTGCTGCTCTCGCCGACGTTCGGCCCGGTCAACACGCTGCTGACGAAGGTCGGCCTCGACTCGTGGGCGCTGCCGTGGCTCGGTGACCCGAAGACGGCCCTGTGGGTGGTCATCCTCGTCAGCGTGTGGCAGTGGATCGGCTTCCCCGTCCTGCTCTACGGCGCCGCGCTCGGCGGGGTGCCGGACGAGCTGACCGAGGCCGCCCGCGTCGACGGCGCGACCAACCGCCAGGCCTTCTTCAAGATCACCCTGCCGCTGCTCGTCCCCGCCATCGGCACGGTGTCGGTGCTGACGTTCATCTTCGCCATGGAAGCCTTCGCCCTGCCGTACGCGTTCGGCGGGTCGACCGGAAACCCTGCCGGCGCAACCGACTTCGTCTCGCTGCTCTTCTACCGCACGGCGTTCGACTCGGGCGCGACCGACGCGATCGGCAGCTCGTCGGCCCTCGCGACAATGCTCTTCCTCATCATCTTCGGCGGTGCCTACGCGGCCACGGCCGTGCTGCGCCGCCACGAGCGGAGGATCACCGCATGACCACCGCCGTCGCCACCACCGAGGCACCCTCGGAGCTCGCAGCGGCCCGCCCGACCCGGCCCGGCCGGCGCCGGGCGCCCCGTGCCTCCAAGCCGGTCGGCGGCGTCGGTGCCAGCCTGCTCCTGTGGGGGTATGCCGCCCTGGCGCTCGTGCCGCTGCTGCTCATGCTGGTCAACAGCTTCCGCTCCAACGGCGACCTCATCTCCGACCCGCTCGGCCTCCCCAGCCCGCCGACCACGGCGAGCTACGTCGAGGCGTGGACCACCGGCAACTTCGCGACCTACTTCGGCAACTCCCTGCTCGTGACGGTCGGAGCGGTGGCGATCTCGACGACCGTGGCGACCATGGCGGCCTACGCTCTCGCCCGGGGCCGTTCACGCATCTTCCGGTGGCTCGAGTCCCTCTTCCTCTCGGGCCTGATGCTGCCGATCCACCTCGCGATCCTGCCGATCTTCTACCTCTTCGACGGGCTCGGCCTCATCGACTCCCGGCTCGGCCTGACGCTGATGTACGCCGCCTCCGGCATCCCGTTCTCGATCTTCGTGCTCACGACCTTCTTCCGGCAGCTGCCCGAAGAGCTCGAGGAGGCCGCGGCGCTCGACGGGGCCAGCACGTGGCAGACCTTCTGGCGGATCATGGTGCCGATGGTGCGCCCGGCCGTCGCGACCGTGGCAGTCTTCCGTTTCGTGCCGATCTGGAACGACTTCCTCTTCCCCCTGGTGCTGCTGCGCCGCGAGGAGAAGTACACCCTGCCCGTCGGGCTCACGAACTTCTTCGGCGAGAACGCGACGAACTACTCCGCCGTCTTCGCCGGCCTGGTCATCACGACCATCCCGCTCATCGTGCTCTTCCTGCTCGCGACGAAGCAGATCGTGGCGGGCCTGACCGCCGGCATGGCCAAGTGACCTCGCGCCCGGGCCGGGTCGTGGCCGTCGACGTCGGCGGCTCGGGCCTGCGCCTGAGCACGTATGCCGGCGGGCTGGGTCCCGTGCTCACCGCTCCCGGGGCGCGGGTGCGGCCCGGGGGGATCGACGTGGCCGCGCTCGTGGCCGATGCCCGGGCCCTGCTGGCGGCCGACGGGACCGGCTTCGGGCCCCAGGCCGCGACGACCGAGGAGTCGGGAGCGGCGGAGGAGGCGCCCGCCGTGGTCGTCTGGTCGATGCGGGGGCTGCTCTTCCTCGCCGACCGGTCCGCCGTGCTCGCCGCGGTCGTGGCAGGTCTCGGCGCCCGTCGCACCGTCGTGGTGAGCGACGCCGTCGCCAACCTCGTCGGCGCCACCGGCCGGCTGGGTCCCGGTGCGGTCGTCGCGGCCGGGACCGGCGCGGTGGCGTTCGGGACCGACTTCGACGGTCAGTGGCGCCGCGTCGACGGCTGGGGCCACGTGCTCGGTGACGCCGGGTCCGCCGCCGCTCTCGGCATGGCCGGGCTGCGGGCGGCGCTCCGGGCCCACGACGGCCTCACCGACGGGTCGCCGACGCTGCTGCGTGCCGCCACCGACCTGCTGGGCCCACCCGAGGGCTGGCCGCGCCTGGTCATGGCCGCACCCGACGCGCCGGAGCGCCTCGCGTCCGTGGCGCCCCTCGTCACCGGCGCGGCCGAGTCCGACCCCGTGGCCCTCGAGCTGTGTCGGCGCGCCGGCACCGAGCTGGCGACCTCGTTGCTGCGCGCGGCGGAGGGCCTCGACCGGCCGGTGCTCTGCGCCACCGGTGGCCTGCTGACCTCGGCCCCGGTGGCCGCGGCACTCGACGACCACCTGGCGGCCGTCGGTGCCCACCGGTCCCCCGCCGCGGGAGGGGCGCTCGAGGGTGCGGTGCACCTCGGCCGGCACCTGCGCGATACGGGCACGCTCCCCCGCCACCCGGCATACCTGCTCGTCGACTGAGAGCTCACTGTCGAGTTCCCGAGCAGCCGAGACTGATGTGGCAGTCGGGACACATGGGGCCGTAATGGGAGGTACCGTCGAGCCCGGGTGACGTATTTGCGCGTTTTGTGTCGAGAGGCTGTGGGGTCCCGGCCGGCGCACCCGACCAGACTGCAGAAGCTCGAGAGGTTCACGATGTCCCGTTCATGGCGCCGGATGGCGGTCCTCATCGGTGCGGTGGCGCTGACGGTCAGCGGTGCGGGGGTGGCGACGGCCGGTCCCGGCCCGGGTGCAGGCCCGACCACCGGCCCCGACACCAGCACCAGCACCGACTCCGGCGCCCAGCCTGGCGGGCCCTCCGCGGCACCGGACGCCCCCGCCAAGCCCTCCGGCCCCTCGAAGCCGCGCACCGTCCACTATCGGGGCGTGCAGGTGACCGCCCCGGCCGGCTGGTCGGTCGTCGACCTCGACACCGACCCGACGCGGTGCGTGCGGCTCGACGTCGACGCCGTCTACGTCGGCACGCCGGGCAGCCAGCAGAACTGTCCCGCCCACAAGGTCGGGCGGGCGCAGACCGTCTGGCTGCACCCTGCCTCGGACCGCGACACGACGCCGATGACCAGCCGCACCTCCAAGGTCGGCGCGCTCCAGGCCCACACGGGCAGGAGCACGCAGGAGCGGGCGAAGTCGGCCCGCTTCACCGGCAAGGACGTCCAGGTCGACGCCGCGTGGGGCGACAGCGAGGCGAAGGTCGACGAGGTCCTCGCCACGGCGAAGGCGGCACCGGCCACGGCCGGCCCGCCGAGCGGCGCCGGCACGTCGAGCGGTTCCAGCACCTCCAGCAGCCCCAGCACCTCGAGCAGTTCCACCACCTCCAGCGGCGCCAGCACCCAGAGCAGCCCGAGCGCGTACGCCGGCACGGCCGTAGTCAGCCCCGCCACCTTCACGAGCGCCGCGGGCACCCCGACCACCGCAGCGGCTGTCCCGGCCGCACTGACCGCCACGGCAGCGTCTCCGCGCACCTTCACCGGCATGGGCTTCGACACCTGCGCCGCACCGAGCGCGGCGACCATGCAGAAGTGGCTCGGGTCGCCCTACCGGGCGGTCGGCGTCTACATCGGCGGCTCGATGCGCGCCTGCGGCGACGGCAACCTCTCCGCCAGCTGGGTCAACCAGGTGAGCTCGATGGGGTGGGGGCTGATCCCGATCTACGTCGGCGTCCAGGCACCGTGCGTCAACCAGACCGGCCTGGCCACGATCGACCCCAAGCAGGCGGCCGCCCAGGGCAAGGCCGCGGCCAACGACGCGGTGACGCAGGCGGCGCGCTTCGGCCTCGGCAGCGGCACGCCGATCTACTACGACATGGAGGGCTACAACAACCGGGCGTCGGGCTGCACGGGCACGGTCATGGCGTTCATGACGGCGTGGACCCAGCAGCTGCACGCCAAGGGCTACAACTCCGGCGCGTACGGCAGCACGTCCTCGCTCATGGTCGACATGTCGCGGGCCATCGGCACGTCCGGTTTCACCCCTCCCGACAACGTGTGGTTCGCGAGCTGGAACGGCCAGCAGACCCTGTCCGACTCGACTGTCTACCCCGACTTCAAGGACTCCTACTGGAGCGCCGGCCAGCGCCTGCACCAGTACAGCACCGGCACCGAGACCTGGGGCGGCGCGAGCCTCAACATCGACGCCAACTGGCTCGGCGGGCGCGTCACGGGCAACCCCGTGTCGGTGGGCTACGGCGCCGGCACGTTCGGTCCCGGCAGCACCTCGTTCCTCTTCACCGGCAGCATGTACTACTGGAAGGCCAACGAGGGCTACGGCTACCAGAAGCGCGCCTACTACACGTACACCAGCTACTCCAAGGATGGCAGCCTCGAGGAGAACGGCGCCACCTGGTCGCCGAGCCTGTCCACCGGCCTCTACGCCGTCGACGCGTACGTCCCCGAGACGAACGCGACGGCCAGGGTGACGTATGCCGTCACCGATGCCAACGGGACGGTGAAGAAGCAGCTCGACCAGTCGACGCTCTCGGGCTGGAGCGCACTGGGAACCTACCTGGCGCGCAACGGGACGTCGGTGGGGGTGCACGCCGGTGACAGCAGCACGATCTCGACGACCAAGCAGGTCGGGATCGACGCCATGCGCTTCAGGCTCGTGGCCACCGCCCCTTCCGCTCCCACCTCCGTGAGCGCTGTCCCCGACAACGGCCGTGCGACCGTGCGCTGGACCGCCGCGACGAACAACGGCAGCCCCGTCACGAGCTACACCGTGACCGCCTCCCCCGGTGGGGCGCGGACGACGGTGTCGGGGTCGGCGACGTCGGCCACCATCACCGGCCTGGCCAACGACTCCGCCTACACCTTCACGGTCCAGGCGACGAATGTCGTCGGGACCGGACCGGTCTCGCAGGCGTCGGCCCCCGTGACGCCCAAGGCCTTCTCCCACCTCGTTCCGGTCGCCCCGACGCGCTTGCTCGACACCCGGTCCGGCACCGCCAGCAACCCGGTGCGGTCCGCCGTCCCGGCCTGGGGCTCGGTGACCATCAAGGTCGCCGGGGTCGGCGGGTCCCCCGTCCCGGCCGGAGCCACCGCGGCCGCCGTCAACCTCACCGTGACGGCACCGCAGAAGGTCGGCTTCCTCAGCGTCGACTCGACCTCCAGCACCGGGACGTCCACGGCCAACTTCACCCCCGGCCAGACGGTCGCCAACCTCCTCGTCAGCAGACTGTCGAGCAGCGGCACGGTCACCGTCGTCAACCACTCCAGCGGCTCGGTGCACCTCGTCGCCGACGTCACCGGCTACCTCACCACCAGCGGCACGGCGAGCCGGTGGGCCACGGTGGCGCCGACGCGCCTGCTCGACACCCGCTCCGGCACGGCGACCAACCCCGTCCGTACCGCCGTTCCGGCCTGGGGCTCGGTCACCATCAAGGTCGCCGGCGTCAGCGGCTCCCCCGTCCCTGCCGGAGCCACCGCCGCGGCGATCAACCTCACCGCCACCGCACCGCAGAGGGTCGGCTTCCTCAGCGTCGATTCGACCTCCAGCACGGGCACGTCCACGGCCAACTACACGGCCGGCCAGACCATCGCCAACCTCCTCGTCAGCAGACTGTCGAGCAGCGGCACGGTCACCGTCGTCAACCACTCCGGTGGCACGGTGCACCTCGTCGCCGACGTCACCGGCTACCTGACGGCCGGCGGCAGCGCGAACCAGTGGGCCTCGGTCGCCCCGGCCCGCCTGCTCGACACCCGCTCCGGCACCGCCACGAACCCGGTGAGGACGGCCGTCCCGGCCGGGGGCTCGGTCACCATCAAGGTCGCCGGCGTGAACGGCTCCCCCGTCCCCGCGGGAGCCACCGCAGCGGCGATCAACCTCACCGCCACCGCGCCCCAGAACGTCGGCTTCCTCAGCGTCGACTCCACCTCGAGCACCGGCACGTCCACCGCCAACTACACCGCGGGCCAGACCGTCGCCAACCTGCTCGTCAGCCGCCTGTCGAGCAGCGGCACGGTCACCGTCGTCAACCACTCCAGCGGCACGGTGCACCTCGTCGCGGACGTCACCGGCTACCTGCGCTGACGCTGCCACCCCTCCCCCGCGGTCCGGCCGCGGGGGAGGAACGGGTATGTCCGGGGCCGGTCCACCTCCGCAGCGGCACGCACCCGCGGCCGTCCCCTCCTGCCCCTGGAGCCGGCATGCCAGCCCCCTCGTCTGCCCCTACGCCCGAGCACGCCACGCCACTCCCCGGGCTCGGCTCGATGCCTCACGACGGCGGGACGGCCTTCCGCGTCTGGGCACCCAACGCCGACGCCGTCGCCGTGACCGGCAGCTTCACCGACTGGTCCGAGGACGGGCTGCCGATGTCGCCCGAGGACAACGGCCACTGGTACGTCGACGTCACCGGCGCCGGCCCGGGCGACGAGTACCAGTTCCTCGTCACCAACGGCGACCAGCGCCTGATGCGCATCGACCCCCGAGCGCGCGCCGTCACGCACTCCTCGGGCAACGGCATCGTCTACGACCGCGACGGGTTCGACTGGGAGGGTGACGCGTTCGGCTGCCCGCCGCACGACGACCTCGTCGTCTACGAGGCGCACATCGGCTCGTTCGTCGCGGGCGACGGCGACCCCGGCGACCTCGGCGGCCTCGCCGGGCGGCTGGGCTACCTCTCCGACCTCGGCGTGAGCGCCGTCGAGCTCATGCCCGTCACCGAGTTCGCCGGCGACTACTCCTGGGGCTACAACCCGTCCAACCCCTTTGCCGTCTCCAACACCTACGGCGGGCCGGACGCGCTCAAGGACTTCGTCAAGCAGGCCCACCGCCACGGCATCGCGGTGATCCTCGACGTCGTCATCAACCACTTCGGCCCGAGCGACCTCGCGCTCTGGCAGTTCGACGGCTGGAGTGAGAACGACAAGGGCGGGATCTACTTCTACAACGACGACCGGTCGTCGACGCCGTGGGGCGACACCCGTCCCGACTACGGCCGCGAGGAGGTCCGGGCCTACCTGCACGACAACGTGCTCATGTGGCTCGAGGAGTTCCACCTGGACGGGCTGCGCTTCGACGCGACGCTCTACGTCCGCACGGTCGACGGCCTTGGGACCGGCGACATCCCGGAGGGCTGGGAGCTGATGCGCTCCATCACCGCCACGGTCCGCGAGCGCCACCCCGACAAGATCCTCATCGCCGAGGACCTGCAGTCCGACGCCGCGCTCACCACGGTCGACGACGGCGGCGCGGGCTTCCACGCCCAGTGGGACCCGGGCTTCGTCCACCCGGTGCGGCAGGTGCTGACCGCCGTCGACGACCACGACCGGTCCATGGCCGAGCTCGTGCAGGCGCTGCGGGGCAGCGACGACCCGTTCCGGCGCGTCATCTACACCGAGAGCCACGACGAGGTCGCCGAGGGCAGCCTCCGGGTGCCGGACGAGGTCGACGGCGGCGACCCCACGGGCTGGGCGGCGCAGAAGCGCGCGACCCTGGCCCTCGCCCTGACGCTGACGGCGCCCGGCATCCCGATGCTCTTCCAGGGACAGGAGTTCCTCGAGGGCCAGGAGTTCCGCGACACCGTCCCGCTCGACTGGCAGCGCGCCGAGCAGTTCCGCGACATCGTCCGGCTCACCGGTGACCTCGTGCGGCTGCGCCGCGACGCCGACGGCGTCTCGCGGGGCCTGCGGGGCGACGGCCTGGAGGTGCTCCACCTCGACGACGAGGCCAAGACGCTCGCATACGCGCGCCGTGCAGGTGACGACGTCGCCGTCGTCGTCGTCAACGCGAGCGCGGAGCCGCGGGACGTCACGACCGGTATGCCCTTCGCCGGGCACTGGGCGGTCCGGTTCAACTCCGACGCCGCGACCTACAGCGCACTGTTCGCCGGCCACAAGACCCTGGACATCGAGGCGGCCGAGGAGCCTGTGGACGACCAGCCGGCCAGGGGCACCGTCTCGGTCGGCGCCTACAGCCTCGTCGTGCTCACCCCGGCCTGAACGTGAACGAGCCGGTCCCACCAGGTGGGACCGGCTCGTTCCGGGTCCGGAGGCACGGCACCTCGCGCCTGCGGACCACGTCAGGGAGTGCTCAGCGCGTCGGGTCGAACGGCGCGAGCTGCGCCGGGGCGACGCCGGTGACCATCTGCTCGGCGAGCAGGCGGCCGGTGACGGGGCCGAGGGTGATGCCCCACATGCCGTGGCCGCCGGCCACGAACACCTTGGGGTTCTTCGAGGCACCGATGAGCGGCAGGCCGTCGGCGGTGCAGGGGCGCGAGCCGACCCACTCGTCCTGGCGGTGGTCGAGGTCGGCGCCCTTGAGGAGCGGCCGGGCCGACTCGACGATGGCCTTGATGCGGCGCCGGTCGAGGGCGGCCTCGGGCTGGCGGAACTCCATCATGCCGGCGACACGCAGGCGATCACCGACCGGCGTGCAGGCGACGCGGGCGGCCGGGAAGTAGACGGGGCCGTTGGGCAGGTCCTCGACCTCGACGGAGAAGGAGTAGCCGCGGCCGGCCTGCACGACGCGCTTGACGCCGAACTCGCGGGCGAGCCGGCCGAGCCACGCACCGGTCGCGATGACCACGGAGTCGTAGTGCTCCGAGGTGCCCTGGTCGGTCGTGAGGAGCACGCCGGTGGGCGTGTCGGTGATCCCGCGCACGGCGCTGCCGGTGACGATCTTGCCGCCGCGTGCGGTGACCGAGTCGGCGAGGGCGGCGACGTAGGCGCCGGGGTTGACGAAGCGCTGCCCGTGCAGCACGATCGCGGCGCCGATCTCGTCGGACAGGGCCGGCTCGATGGCGCGGGCCTCGTCGCCGGAGAGCACGTCGAAGGTGATGTCGCCGCCGGAGGCGTGGATGTGCTCGATCTCCTCGAGCAGCGTCTGGCGCTCCTCGGCCGTGCGGTAGGCGGCGGTGAACGACTTGGCCTCGTAGGTCTCGGCCTCGACGCCGCCCTCCCCCAGCAGGTCGAAGCTCTGCAGCGAGAGGTCGTTGACGGGCACGAGCGCGCCCATCGCCTTCTTCCACGCGGTCATCGTGCTGTGGCGGGTGAAGCCGGTCACGAACTTGAGGAAGTCCGGGCGCACGCTCGGCGGCACGTAGACCGGCGAGCTGGGGCTGAACACGGCGCGCAGGCCGTACTTCAGCACGGCGGGCTCGGGCAGCGGCGTGGCGATGCCGGGGGTGAGCCAGCCGGCGTTGCCCCACGAGGAGCCGGCGGCGACGCCGTCGCGGTCGATGACGGTCACCTCGACGCCGCGCTCCTGGAGGAACCAGGCGGTGGCGAGGCCCACCATGCCGGCGCCGACGACGGCGACGCGCTCGGGGACGGGGGTACCGGCGGGGGTCACGGCGGGCATGCGATCGACTCCTGTGTGGGGCGCAAGGTGGGCAGGGATGCCCTCCCCTCCATGGTCGGTGGACGCTCACCGCTGCCCCTCGTGCTGTGCGGCCAGACCTGGGGCCTCCACTTGTGCCCCCGGCACAGTCGCGCGTGCCACGATGGCGTATGCCGTCCGCGTCCCCCCGCTCGAACGCACCCTCGTCGACCGGCTCCTCCGCGGCGGGCGCCACCACGCGCACCTCGTCGACGACGCCGGTGGGGCTGCCGGTGGCGCAGCTCGCCGACACGCTCGGCGGCGGCCTGCTGACGGTCGTCGTCCACGCCGGCGGCCGCGCCGTCGACGACGTGACCCTTGCCGAGCCAGGCTCGGGCGTCTTCGGGCAGGCCGGCGATCTGCTCCTGGGCGTCGGCGTCGACCGGCCCGCCGACGCCGTGGCGCTGCTCGAGGGCGCCGCGGCCGTGGGCAGTGGCGCAGTCGTCCTGCGACGCGCCGCTGCGCGTGACCAGCAGGTGCGCGCGGCTGCTGCCCGCCTCGGCGTCAGCCTCGTCGAGCTGGCCGAGCACGCCTCGTGGGCGCACGTGGTCTGGCTGCTGCGCGGCGTCCTCGACCGGGCGGCGAGCGGGCCGGCGGTGCGCGCCGAGGGGCCCGTCCTCGACGAGCTCTTCGCCCTCGCCGATGCGTGCGCGGGCCTGGTCGGTGGCCCGATCACCATCGAGGACACCCAGTCCCGGGTGCTCGCCTACTCCTCCATCCAAGACCTGGCGGACCCGGCACGCGTGTCGACCATCGTGGGCCGCCGCGTCCCCGACGCCGTGCTGGCAAACCTCCGCGGCCGCGGTGTCTTCCGCAGGCTCGCCCGCTCCGACGACCCCTTCTTCGTGCCGGCCGGACGCGGACTCGGCCCGCGCGTCGTCGTGCCGGTGCGCGCCGGCACCGAATGGCTGGGCTCGATCTGGGCCGTCGTCGACGAGGCGCCGAACCCCCAGGTGCTCTCGTCGCTGGCACAGACCGCATCGGTCGTCGCCCTGCACCTGCTGCGGCTGCGCTCGCAGGCCGACCTGGCCCGTCGGGTCTCCGCCGACCGGCTGCGAGCCGTGCTGAGCGGTGACACCGTCGACATCGAGGGCTGGCTCCCGGCCCCGCCGTGGCGGGTCGTCGTGCTCTCCGGCGCCTACCGGCCGCGCAGCACTGCTCCGGGACCGGCCGACTCCGCCCAGCCCGCCCACCCCGCCGGCTCAGCGGATCCGGCCGCTCCGGTGGACGTCGAGCGGGAGATCGACGTCTGGGAGGCCGCCGCTCGCAGGCGCTCGTGGCGCCACCCCCTGCTCGCCGGGTTCGACGGCAGCGCCCTGGCCTTGGTCAGGGACGCCCCCGGCGACAGCTCTCCCGGCACGTGGACCTGGCTGCTGGCCCTCGTCGACGAGGTCGCCGGCCTCACCGCCACGGCCACCGCGAGCGCGGGCGGACCGGTCTCGCGGACGGTCGACCTCGGCCGCTCCCGGCGCGAGGCCACGGAGGTGCAGCGGCTTCGCGCCCTCGGCCGCGTGACCGGCACCAGCACGACGGTCGAGGACGCCTGGGCCGCGGTCACCAACGCCCGTGCGGTCGGCGGCATCTGGACCGAGGAGCTGCTCGGTCCGGTCTCGGTGCTGCGCGAGCACGACGAGACCCACGAGACGGCATACCTCGAGACGCTGGCAGCGTGGCTCGACCACCCGGGCGACCCGAGGGCGGCCGCGGCGGGCGTCCACGTGCACCCCAACACGCTGCGCTACCGGCTGCAGCGGCTCTCGGACCTCGTCGAGCTGGACCTGCACGATCCCGAGACAAGGCTGGCCCTGCGGCTGCAGCTGCGCGCGCTGGGCCACTGAGCGCCGGGCCCCGAGGCCCGGCTACTGCTCGCCGAGGTGGACGGTGCCGTCGCCGTCGATGCGGAAGCCGGGATTGTGCACGAAGTCCCAGCGGAAGCCGTCGGGGTCGGCCACGCAGGCACTGACCCCGCCCCACTCCCGAACGGCAGGGGCGGCCACGGAGGTGGCCCCGGCAGCCAGGGCGACCGCATACAGCTGCTGGACCTGCTCGGCCGTGTCGACGTTGTGCCCGAGCGACATGGGCGGCGCGGAGGGCCCGTGGGCCACGTCGCCGTACTCGCCCGGCATCCGGGCCACGTCCCAGAGCGCGAGCAGCTGCCCGGGCGCGCACTGCACGAACGCGATCTCGCCGGGCAGGTGCACCACGCACCGGAATCCCAGCCCCCGGGCGTAGAAGTCCAGGGAGCGCTCGACGTCGCGGACGCCGAGCGTGATGACGGTGACCTCGGGTCCGCTCATGCCCCTGACGCTACGACGCCACCCCGACAACGGGCCCCTGCGCCCGCCGATCCCCGGTGACAGTCGGGGGATCAGCTGCGTTGTGCCGTCCCCCGACCGCCCGACCGGTTGTCACCCCCAACTGAAGGTCGAGCTCAGTGCCCGCCACCCAAGAGATCGCGAACCTCTGACTCGCGATATCTCCGGTGCCCACCGAGCGTCCTGATCGAAGTCAGCTTCCCTGCCTTGGCCCACCGGGTGACCGTCTTCGGGTCCACTCGGAAGAGGGCCGCCACTTCTGCAGGAGTGAGCAGCTTCTCGGTCTCGTGTCGATCCTGAGTCGTCATGTTCATTTCCCCACCACCCTGTCGCTAGGTGCAGCGACACGCATGCGCCCCATTCGGAGCCCAGTAAAGCAAGGGTAAAGTCTCGACGCTCCCAATGACAGGTAAACACTGAAAAGAGTCAAATCGACCTGCTTCTGGCCTCCTGGGTGTATACAGGCCGCGGGCCCCGCCCTCGACGCCGCGACACGCAGGCCGGCGTCGCCCACCAGGTCGGTCCTCGGTCGGTCCTCGGCGAGCCGGGGGTCCGGCGGGCGCAGGAACGCCGGCACTCATGTAGCGTTAGCCCCACGAGAACACACACATTCCCGGGCCCGCTACGCGTACATCGAAGAGCCGCTCGGCTCTCCGACGAGCGATGCCGTCCCGGCACGACGCACGAGGGGGTCACGCCATGGGGCGCGGCCGAGCCAAAGCCAAGCAGACCAAGGTCGCACGGCAGCTCAAGTACTACACACCTGACACGGACTTGAGCGCGCTGGAGCGTGAGCTGCACGGACCGTCGCAACGCGACGGTGCCAACCAGCCACGGTCCGTCGACGACGACGAGTACGACGAATACGGCAAGTGGGTCTCGGGCGAGCGCTGAGTCGCCCGCCTTCCTCTTCCGTCTGCACCTCGTGTGTCGGGTGTCCGCGCCCGGCATGCGTCCGTGCTGCCCTCGAGGCGTTCGGTCCTGCGCCGCCTGACCGGTCGACCGTCTCGGTGACGCAACGAAGCCCGCACGCCCATCCCGGGCGCGCGGGCTTCGTCACGCGATGACGTATGCCGTGTGGCCGGCCGTCCCGAAGCGCTGCGGCCCGTGGGCAGAACGGTCTTGGTGCGCTGGGCGCGCGGCCGGGTCGTCGGCGCTCAGGCCGTCGGGTGCGTGCCGACGACCTGGACGGCGCCGCCGTCGACGCCCTTGGCGCCACGCACGATCTCGACGCCCTCGGCGACCAGGCCGTCGGCGTGCGCACGCTCCTCTGTCGCGACCTCACCGAGGCGCCAGGCACGGATGCCACGTGCCTCGCTGAGGGCGGTGGCTCGCTCGGCGTGCGCCTCGGGCAGCACGGCGACGAAACCGATGCCCTGGTTGAGGGTCCGCTCGATGTCGGCCTGGGGCACGCGGCCGAGGTCCTGGACGGTGCGGAACACCGCCGGCGGGGTCCACGTCGAGCGGTCGACGCGCGCGAAGGTGCCGGTGGGCAGCACGCGGGCGAGGTTGGCGGCCAGGCCGCCACCGGTGACGTGGCTCAGGGCGTGCACCTCGACAGCGTCGTCGGCGACGAGCTCGAGCAGCGGCTTGGTGTAGATGCGGGTCGGCTCGAGCAGCTCCTCGCCGAGGGTGCGCCCGAAGTCGTCGACGTGCCGGTCGAGATGCCACCCGGCGCTGGCGACGACCCGGCGCACCAGGCTGTAGCCGTTGCTGTGCAGGCCGCTGCTCGCGAGGGCCACCACGACGTCACCATCGGCGACGCGCTGGGGCCCCAGCACGGCGGCATACTCCACGACACCGGTGGCCGCGCCTGCGACGTCGTACTCGTCGGGGTCGAGCAGGCCCGGGTGTTCCGCGGTCTCGCCACCGACGAGTGCCACGCCGGCCTCCTCGCAGGCACGGGCGATGCCGCCGACTATGGCGGCGACGCGCTCGGGCACCACCTTGCCGGTGGCGATGTAGTCGGTCATGAAGAGCGGCTCGGCGCCGCAGACGACGATGTCGTCGACGACCATGCCGACGAGGTCGAAGCCGATGGTGTCGTGCCGGTCGAGCGCCTGCGCGATGGCGACCTTGGTGCCGACGCCGTCGGTGCTCGTGGCCAGCACCGGGCGGGTCATGCCGGCGAGGGCGCTCGCGTCGAACATCCCGGCGAAGCCGCCCAGGCCGCCCAGGACCTCCGGGCGCGTGGCACGGCGCACCGAGGCCTTCATCAGCTCCACCGCCCTGTCACCCGCCTCGACGTCGACTCCGGCCGAGGCATACGTGATGGGGGCGTCGCTCACGTCGCCCAGCCTACCGGCGCCGCGACCACCCCCACCCCACCGTCCACCACACCCTCCCCCTGCCCGCATCTGCCTGCATCCCCGATCCCCCGCTCCTGCACCGATTCGAGGTATCCCGTCGCGCTCCAGCGCGAAGGCGCACTCCAACCGCCTGCGGCGGAACTGAATCGAGGTGGATAGTCGCGGGCCGCCGCGCCGTTTCACCTCGACGTGGCGACGGCGAGACCGAGCGCAACCTGGGCCATGAAGGCCTCCTCGTGAAGCCGCAGGCCCACGCGGTCGATCCGAAGCACACGGTCGCCTGTGAGCACGACGGCGTTGCGGGTGAGGTTGTCGATGCTGACGGCCAGGCCTTCACGGTGCTGGGCACCATCGATCTCCACGACCAGAGCCCTTCCGTCCCAACGGACGTCGAGGTAGATCCGGCCCCTGGGGCCTTTGCGGACGACCTGACGCGAGGGCTCGGGCAGGCCTCTTGTCCTGCTGAGTCTGGCGAAGTCGAGCTCGCCGAGCGATTGGACGCCGAGGGCGACGTCTCCGACCACTGCCTTGATGAAACCTCGCCGACGTCGGCCCATGAAGCGCCGGGATGCCATGAGCAGGGCGTCGGGCGTGGTCAGGCGCTGCTGTATCGGCATGAGGAGCAGGAGCGCAGCCTGTCGATCGCTGACTGCCAACCCGGCCGCGCGGACGGCAGCCACCGCGGGACGCGTGCGCGGGATGCCGGACGGCACGAGCTCGTCTTCGAGGCGCCGGATGACCTTGTGGATGCGGGCTCCGTCGACCTTCGGGATGTCGTGGCTGTGGCGGACCGACAGATGGAGCACGGCCTCATCGAAGCCGGTCAGGCCGGAGGCGATCAGACTGGTGACGCCGTCGAGCACAGCGATGCGCTCTCCGACCTCCCACAGGGCACACCAGGCCCGAGCCTCGATGGGAAGCAGTCCACGGTGTACGGCTACCGCCTGGCGCCCGAGGGCAGCCCACCGTTCCGCCGCGATCTCGTTGCGGACGTGGTCGTGCGTGATGCCTAGCGCCCGCAGCTGTCGGCGTGAGACGACGCCGCCCTGACCCTCCGCCAGGTTCCGGGCCATCGCGCGACGTGCGGTTCCATCCATGCCCCCGAGGATGATGGCGCGCCAGCCCCGCAGCCGGAGCCTCATCAGACCCTGTGGAGAGTGGCTCACCGACGCCCGGGGATGTGGACGCAGGCAGTCGTCACTCGAATGAGTCGAGGTGATTCGTCGTGGCCGAGCGCGACGGCATACCTCCACCCGGGATCGCTCCCAGCGAGTCGAGGTGATTCGTCGCGGCCGAGCGCGACGGCATACCTCGACCCGTAAAGGCCGAGCCGGGCGCGGGGCAAACGCGTCAGGGGTGTTGGAGGGCGCTCTCGCCGCCGACGCCGACCCCGAGGCTGACGCCCTCGACGTCGACGGAGCGGTCGTGACCGGTGCGCACCGACAGCGGCAGCGTCTCGAGGACGTGCTTGCCGATGCGGCCGTCCTCGGGCAGCTCGATGGGGTACTTGCCGGTGAAGCACGCGGAGCACAGCTGGTCGGCAGGCTGGTTGGTCGCGCCGACCATGCCCTCCTCGGAGATGTAGCCGAGGGAGTCGGCGCCGATGGAGGCGCGGATCTCCTCGACCCCGAGGCCGGTCGCGATCAGCTCGGCACGCGTGGCGAAGTCGATGCCGTAGAAGCACGGCCACTGCACCGGCGGTGAGCTGATGCGCACGTGCACCTCCGCCGCTCCCGACTCACGCAGCATCCGGATCTGCGCACGCTGGGTGTTGCCACGCACGATCGAGTCGTCGACGACGACGAGGCGCTTGCCGCGGATCGTGTGCTCGAGCGGGTTGAGCTTGAGCCGGATGCCGAGCTGGCGCAGCGTCTGCGACGGCTGGATGAAGGTGCGCCCGACATAGGCGTTCTTGACGAAGCCCTGCCCGAACGGGATGCCCGACTCCTGCGAATAGCCAACGGCCGCAGGCACGCCCGACTCCGGCACACCGATGACGAGGTCGGCGTCGACGGGGTGCTCGCGGGCCAGCACCCGGCCCATCTCGACGCGCGCCTCGTGCACGACCCGGCCGCGGATGACGGCGTCGGGACGGGCGAGGTAGACGTACTCGAAGACGCAGCCCTTCGGCTGGGGCTCGGCGAACTTGTGCGAGCGCAGGCCGTCCTCGTCGATGACGATCAGCTCGCCGGGCTCGATCTCGCGGATGACCGCAGCGCCGATGGTCTGCAGGGCAGCGGTTTCCGAGGCCACGACCCAGCCGCGCTCGAGGCGGCCGAGCGCGAGGGGCCGCACGCCCCAGGGGTCGCGGGCGGCATACAGAGTCGTCTCGTCCATGAAGACGAAGGAGAACGCGCCGCGCAGCTTCGGCAGCAGCTCGAGGGCGGCCTGCTCGGGGGTGCGGTCCTCGTCGGCGGCGAGCAGCGTCGTCACGAGCGCGGTGTCGGAGGTGTTGCCGCGGGCCAGCTCGCCGGTGATGCGGGTGTCGCCGAAGTGCTCGTCGACGAGGGCCTTGAGCTCGACGGTGTTGATGAGGTTGCCGTTGTGGGCCAGCGCCAGCGTGCTGCGGCCGGTGCCGCCGAGCGTCGGCTGGGCGTTCTCCCACGTGGAGCCGCCGGTCGTGGAGTAGCGCGTGTGCCCGATGGCGATGTGGCCACGCAGGGAGCTCAGGGCGGTCTCGTCGAAGACCTGGGACACGAGGCCCATGTCCTTGTAGACGAGGATCTTCTCGCCGTCGCCGGTCGCGATGCCGGCCGACTCCTGCCCGCGGTGCTGCAGTGCGTACAGCCCGAAGTACGTCAGCTTCGCGACGTCCTCTCCGGGGGCCCAGACACCGAAGACCCCGCAGGCGTCCTGCGGGCCCTTCTCGCCGGGGATGAGGTCATGGTTCAAACGACCGTCGCCACGTGCCACCGGCCAAGTCTCCCACACCCGAGCGGTCAGTCCGCTCGCTCGACCCGCAACGGCAGCTCGGCAAGCACCTCGTAGCGTGGCCGCCGCCCCCGCCCCTGCCCGAGGTGCGACTCGACGAGCGCCACTTCCCGCACCTGCCACGCGGGTCCCTCCCAGGCGTCCAGCGCCCGGATCCAGCGGGTGGCCTCGGTCGGTCGGTGGAACCGCCCCAGCGTGACGTGCGGCGAGAAGCGGGTGCCGTCCGGCGTCGCGCCCACCGAGCCCGCGGCAATCCGTATGCCGTGTGCCACCGTCCCCAGGTCACCGCGCAGCTGCTCGACGCCGGCCCAGAGGATGCGGGCGGCATACGGGTTGGGGAAGGCGCCGGCGCCGGCGAGCCGCAGCACCAGCGGGTCGCGGCGGGCGGCGGAGCGGCCCAGCGCCTCGGTGAGCTCGTCGAGGCGTGCCTCGGGCACGGCGCCGAGGAAGGCGAGGGTGACGTGCCACTGGTGGCGGTCGGTCCATCGGATCTCGGGTCCGGCCTCGCGGCGCGGCTCGAGGTGCTCCTCGAGGTCGTCGAGCGCCTCGTCCGGAGGGACGACGGCGACGAACAGCCTCATGGCGTGCCGGAAGGGGCGACGTCCGCCTCGGCGGCCGCGCCGGACGCCAGCAGGGCGTCGACGTCGTCGATGCCCCAGGCGGTCAGGGCCGCGCGGGTGTCGGCGCCCGGCACGCTCGGTGGTGCACCGAGGGAGGCCGGCGTGCGGGAGAAGCGCGGTGCCGGTGCGGGCTGGACGGTGCCGTGGTGCTCGAGGTAGGTGCCACGCGCGGCCAGGTGCGGGTGCCCGGGTGCCTCGGCGTAGCTGAGGACGGGCTCGACGCAGGCGTCGGTGCCCTCGAAGACGGCGGTCCACTCGTCGCGAGTGCGCCGCGCGAAGGCCTGGGCGAGCAGCGACCGCAGCGCGGGCCACTGCCGCGGGTCGAGGCGATCGGGCGCGACGTCGGTGAGCTCGAGCAGCCGCAGCAGCTCGGCGTAGAAGGCCGGCTCGAGGGGACCCACGGCCATCCAGCCGCCGTCGCTCGTCTCGTAGACGTCGTAGAAGGGCGCGCCGGTGTCGAGGAGGTTGGTGCCGCGCCGGTCGGACCACAGCCCCGCGGAGGCGAGCCCCACGACGAGGGACGACAGGTGCGCCGTGCCGTCGACGATCGCGGCGTCGACCACCTGTCCGCACCCGCTGCCGCGGGCCTCGAGGAGCGCCGCAAGCACCCCGACGACGAGGTAGAGGGCGCCGCCGCCGAAGTCGCCGACGAGGTTGACCGGGACCTGCGGAGGACCTCCGGCGCGGCCGATCGCGTGCAGGGCGCCGGTGATGGCGACGTAGCCGATGTCGTGCCCGGCGGCGTGGGCCAGCGGGCCGTCCTGGCCCCAGCCGGTCATCCGGCCGTAGACGAGGCGGGGGTTGCGGGCCAGGCACTCGTCGGGGCCGAGACCGAGGCGCTCGGCGACGCCGGGTCGGTATCCCTCGACCAGGACTTCGGCCCGCTCGACGAGGGCGAGCGCGGTGGCCAGCCCGTCCGGGTGCTTGAGGTCCAGTGACACCGAGGGCCGGCCGCGGCGCAGCAGGTCGCGCTCAGGCTGCAGTGGCACCGGCAGGGCGCCCTCGCCGGGCCGGTCGATGCGGATGACGTCGGCGCCGAGGTCAGCCAGCAGCATGGCGGCGAACGGCGCGGGGCCGATCCCGGCGAGCTCGACGACGCGTACGCCTGCCAGCGGGCCGGGGCGCGCGGCATCCCCACCGCTCGCGCCGGCCCGTGCGGACGTCACGACGAGTCGCGACCCGAGCGGTCGAGGAGGATGCCGACGATGCCGGCGAGGCCCGTGCCGATGAAGGCGCCGAAGGCACCGATGTAGAGGGCGCCGCTCGTCGTCGAGTAGCCCTGCACCTCGTCGCCCATGATCGAGATCACGGCGCCGATGACGAAGCCGACCACGGCACCCGTGACGAGGAAGCGCTTGAAGTTCGGGACTCGCGGCTGGTTCGCGGGTCGCGTGTGCGGGGGTTTGTGGGAGGAGGGAAGCGTCACGGATCCAGCGTAGGTCAGACGAGCGGCAGAAGGCCGTCGAGGTGCGCCCGCCGGCCGCTGGCGCGCACGAGCGCGTTGGACAGGGCCGAGTCCCAGTCGAGGTCGCCGGTGGCGAGGCGAAGCCAGGTGGCGCCGTCGGTCTCGATGACGTTGGGCGGCGTGCCGCGGGTGTGGACCGGGCCCTCGATGCACTGCACGGCGCCGAAGGGCGGCACGCGCACCTCGACCGTGCGGCCCGGCGCGGTCGTCGCGAGCTCCTCGAGCGTGAAGCGCACGGCCGTGGCGGTCGTGCGGCGGTCGGCGGACCACTCGGCCGCGCGGCACTCCTCGAGGGCGGCGCGACCCTCGGCGACGGGGGTGCGGCGACGAGGTGGCATGCGGACAAGGCTAACCACGGCCTCCGACGGCCGACGCCAAGGCCCCTCAGCGCAGGCGGGGCATGACCTCCCCGGCGACCTGCTCGAGGACCTCCCGCGTGCCCCGGTAGGGCTCGGTGGGCCGCGGCCAGTGCGTGATGACGTCGGTGAAGCCGAGCTCGGCCGCCCGGCCCACGGCGTCCTCGAACGCCGCGACGGAGGTCAGCGAGAACGTCGGTGCGGAGTCGACATTGAGGTAGCGGGCGAAGGAGCTGCCCTCGCGGCCCGCCTCCGCCAGCGCGTCGTCGACGCGGCGCGCGAGACGCCCCACCAGCGCCCACCACTCCTCGTCGGTGTCGGCCGCGCCGCCGTAGGTCAGCCAGCCGTCGCCGCGCTCGACCGCCAGGGCGATCGACTTCGGCCCGTTGGCGGCGACGACGAGCGGCAGCACGTTGCCGACGTCGGCGCCACGCACCGGCCCGGGCAGGGTGCGCACGTCGCGGGCCGTGTAGAAGCGCCCCTCCTCGGTGACGTGGTCGTCGCGGAGCAGGCGGTCGAGCAGCCGGGTGAACTCGTGGAAGCGGGCGACCCGGTCGCGCAGCGGCAGGTCCTCCCCCATGATCCGGGAGTCGAGGTCGCCGCCGGTGCCGAGCCCCAGCAGGAAGCGGCCGCCGGAGATGTCGTGCAGCGCCAGCGCCTCGCGCATCAGCTGGACCGGGTGGTGGTTGTTGGGCGAGGACACGAAGGTGCCGAGCCCGATCCGCTCGGTCACCGCCGCCGCGGCGGCCAACGTCGGCAGCGCCGCGAACCACGGCGAGTCGGGCAGGCCGCCCCACGTGACGTGGTCGAACGTCCACGCGTGGTCGAAGCCCATCGCCTCGGCCTCGCGCCACATCGGCTCGGCTGCCGACCAGGAGTGCTCCGGCAGGATCGTCAGACCGAATCGCATGGCCCGACCGTAGCCTGTCCCGGTGACGACGAACTGGGACGCCGAAGCCGTGCTCGCCGCCTCCAACGCCTGGGCGTGGGTCCCGGACGGTGCTCCGCACGTGGCGAACGAGGAGTACCTCGTCGTCGCCTACCCCGACTGGTTCCTGGCCCCGACCTCCGCCCGGGTCTTCGGTTCGCAGCGGGACGCGGCCGAGCTCGCCGACGAGGTCAGCGCGGTGTCGCGTGGCTGGGGTCGCGACCGGCTGTGGTGGCGTCTGTCGGAGTTCACGAGGCCGTCCGATCTGGAGCCGGAGCTCCGGTCCCGGGGCGCCGTGGTCGAGGACCGGATGGACGTGCTGGCGCTCCCGCTCGCGGGCGGGCTGCCCGACCTCGCCGTGCCCGCGGACGTCGCGGTGCGCCAGGTCACCGACGAGCAGACGGTGCGAGACGCCCTCGAGGTCGTGAACGACGCGTTCGGCGGGCAGGAGATCACCGACGAGCAGGTCGCCACCAGCCTCTCGGAGGTTGAGGCCGGGCTCGCCGACGGCACCGGCGCCCGGTGGGTGGCCTACGTCGACGGGCGCCCCGCCGGCACGGGCGGCTACACGCTCGCCGAGGACGTATGCCGTCTCTGGGGTGGGGGCACGCACCGCTCGCTCCGCGGCCGCGGGGCCTACCGCGGGGTCCTCGCCGCCCGTCTCGCCGCGGCTCGCGAGGCCGGGGCCACCCTCGCCCTGACCCACGGGGTCGTGGACACCTCCTCCCCCATCCTGCGCCGCCTGGGCTTCACCCGCTACGGCGAGGAGCGCACGCTCGTCCTGGACCTCGCGTGAGTCCGGATCCCGTTGCGGCGCAGCACGTCTCGCTCGAGTGGGACGAGCGCGGCGGCGTCACCGTGCACATGGACGGGCAGCCGCAGTCCCACGTGCAGCCCGACGACCCGACCCTGCTCGTCTTCGAGTACGTCCAGCACCTCGCGCTCGCGATCGAGGCCCTGCCGTCCGGCCCCCTCGGCGTCACCCATGTCGGCGGCGCGGGACTGACACTGCCGCGGTGGGTCGAGGCGACAAGACCCGGCTCGCCGCAGATCGTGCTGGAGCCCGACGAGGCGCTCACCGACCTGGTGCGCCGCGAGATCCCCCTGCCCCGGCGCCACCGCATCCGCGTCCGCCCTGTCGACGGACTCGCCGGCTTGCGGGCGCTCAAGGACGACGCGGCCGACGTGGTCGTGACCGACGCCTACGCAGGAGGCCGGGTGCCTGCGGAGCTGGCCGGGACGGCATACGCCCGCGAGGTGGCACGGGTGCTGCGCCCGACGGGACTCGGCCTGTGGAACCTCGCCGACGAGCCGGGCATGCGCTGGGTCTCGCGCCTCATCGCCACCGTGTCGACGCTGCTCCCGCACGTCGCCCTCGTCGCGACACACGAGGTGCTCAAGGGTCGGCGCTTCGGCAACTCGGTCCTGCTGGCGAGCGCCGCGCCGCTGCCATCGGCGACGTTGCGCCGCGAGGTGGCCCGGGCGGCCCTGCCGACCGGGCTGCGAGAGGGCATGGCGCTGACGCGGCTGCTGGCCGGTGCCAAGCCGTTCGGCGAGGAGGGTGAGCAGAGTCCCCCTCCACCCGAGACGGGGAAGTGGCGCGCCCGCTGACGGCCGGCGGCGGGCGGCGGAAGGGTTCGCGGCCCTCGGGCGTTGGACAGTGCGTGAAGAACATCGGGTTTCTCTCGTTCGGGCACTGGACGCCGTCGCCGCACTCGCAGACGCGCTCGGCCTCGGACGCACTGCTCCAGTCGATCGACCTCGCGGTCGCGGCCGAGGAGCTGGGCGCCGACGGCGCGTACTTCCGCGTGCACCACTTCGCCCGGCAGCTGGCGTCGCCGTTCCCGCTGCTCGCGGCGGTGGGCGCACGCACGAGCCGCATCGAGATCGGCACGGGCGTGATCGACATGCGCTACGAGAACCCGCTCTACATGGCCGAGGACGCGGGGGCAGCTGACCTCATCGCGGGCGGCCGGCTGCAGCTCGGCATCAGCCGCGGGTCACCCGAGCAGGTCGTCGACGGCTTCCGCTACTTCGGCTACGTGCCGGAGGGCGACGACCACGCCGGGATGGCGCGCCAGCACACCGAGGTCTTCCTGCAGGTGCTCGAGGGCGAGGGTTTCGCCGAGCCCAGCCCTCGGCCGATGTTCCCCAACCCGCCCGGCCTGCTGCGCATCGAGCCGCACTCGCCGGGGCTGCGTGACCGCATCTGGTGGGGCGCCGGCTCCCGGGCGACCGCCGAGTGGACCGCCGAGCAGGGCATGAACCTGATGAGCTCGACCCTGCTCACCGAGGACACGGGCGTCCCGTTCCACGAGCTGCAGGCCGAGCAGATCTCGCGGTTCCGCGACGCGTGGCGCGCCGCCGGGCACGAGCGCGAGCCGCGCGTGTCGGTCAGCCGCAGCATCCTGCCCATCACGAGCGATCTCGACCGGCAGTACTTCTACCGCGAGACGGCCAGCCGTGACCAGGTCGGACACCTCGAGGGCGGCCTCGCCCGGTTCGGCAAGACGTATGCCGGTGAGCCCGACAAGCTCGTCCGTGAGCTCGCGGAGGACTCGGCGGTCGCGGCCGCCGACACGCTGCTCATCACCGTGCCCAACCAGCTCGGCGTCGACTACAACGCCCACGTGATCGAGAGCGTCCTCAAGGACGTCGCGCCCGGCCTCGGCTGGCGCTGACCCCGGTCGGTCGACACCGGAAGGGGCCGGGTCCGTCGGACCCGGCCCTTTCGTCAGCCCGACGAGGACGTCGGACCGGTGCGTCAGTCGCCGAAGACGGCCGGCAGCGTGAACCGGTGGGCTGAGCGCAGCTCGGCCACCGAGACGGCGAAGTGGCCGACGACATCGAGGTCACGGCCTCCGGTCACACCGATGCGCGCGTGCGGCAGGTCGCCGAGCAGTGCCTCGAACTCGGCGGCGTGGCCGGCCGGGACCGCGACGAGCGCGCGGGCGCTCGACTCGGAGAAGAGCGCGGTGAACACGTCGAGCGGGTTGCCGTCGGCGTCGACGCCGACCTGGTCGATGCCGTCGATCGTGACGCCGACACCGTGCCGGATGCATGCCTCGGCGAGCGCGATCGCGAGCCCACCCTCGGAGAGGTCGTGGGCCGCCTCGACGATGCCGGCTCGGGCTGCCTCGACCAGGACTCGCGCGAGCGCCTGCTCCGCCGTGAGGTCGACCTTCGGCGGCACCCCGCCGAGGTGCTTGTGGATGACGTGCGCCCACTCGGAGCCGTCGAGCTCGTCACGGGTGGCGCCGAGGAGGTAGACGTGGGCGTCGTCGCTGCGGAAGCCGGAGCCGGAGCGCTTGGACACGTCGTCCATGACCCCGAGGACGCCGATGACGGGGGTCGGGTGGATCGCGACGTCGCCGGTCTGGTTGTAGAACGACACGTTGCCGCCGGTCACGGGGATGCCGAGGAACTTGCAGCCCTCGGCGATGCCGCGGATCGACTCCCGGAACTGCCACATGACACCCGGGTCCTCCGGCGAGCCGAAGTTGAGGCAGTCGGTGACGGCGAGCGGCGCGGCGCCCGAGGTGGCGACGTTGCGGTAGGCCTCGGCGAGCGCGAGCTGCGCCCCGGCATACGGGTCGAGCTTCGCGAAGCGGCTGTTGCAGTCGGTCGAGATCGCGACCCCGCGGCCCGTCTCCTCGTCGACGCGGACGACGCCCGAGTCGTCGGGCTGCGCGAGCGCCGTGTTGCCGAGGACGTAGCGGTCGTACTGGTCGGTGATCCACGACTTGTCGCAGAGGTTGGGCGAGCCGATGAGCGTCAGCAGCTGGGCGCGGATCTCCTCGCCCGTCTGCGGCTTGGCGAGCTCGCGCGCGCCCGAGGCGTTCAGACCGTCGAGGTATGCCGGCCGCTCCAGCGGGCGGTCGTAGGTCGGGCCCTCGTGGGCGACCGAGCGCGGCGGCACGTCGACGATGGTCTCGCCGTGCCAGGTGATGACGAGGTGGTCGCCGTCGGTGACCTCGCCGATGACGGTGGCCTCGACGTCCCACCTGTCGGTGATCGCCATGAACTCCTCGAGGTGCTCCGGCGCGACCACCGCCATCATGCGCTCCTGCGACTCGGACATGAGGATCTCCTGCGGCTGCAGGCTCGCGTCGCGCAGCGGGACGAGGTCGAGCTCGACCTGCATGCCGCCGTCGCCGTTGGAGGCGAGCTCGCTTGTCGCGCAGGAGAGCCCGGCACCGCCTAGGTCCTGGATGCCGTCGACGACGCCGGCCTTGTAGAGGTCGAGGCAGCACTCGATGAGCACCTTCTCGGCGAACGGGTCGCCGACCTGCACAGCGGGGCGCTTGGTCGGGCCGCCCTCGTCGAACGTCTCGGACGCCAGCACCGAGACGCCGCCGATGCCGTCGCCGCCGGTGCGCGCGCCGAAGAGGATGACCTTGTTGCCAGCGCCGGACGCCTTGGCCAGGTGGATGTCCTCGACGCGCATGGCGCCGACGCACAGGGCGTTGACGAGCGGGTTGCCCTGGTAGCAGTCGTCGAAGACGACCTCGCCGCCGATGTTGGGCAGGCCGATGCAGTTGCCGTAGCCGCCGACACCCGCCACGACGCCGGGCAGCACGCGCTGGGTGTCGGGGTGGTGCAGGTTGCCGAAGCGGAGCGGGTCCATCACGGCAATCGGCCGGGCACCCATCGACATGATGTCGCGGATGATGCCGCCGACGCCGGTGGCAGCGCCCTGGTAGGGCTCGATGTAGCTCGGGTGGTTGTGCGACTCCACCTTGAAGGTGACGGCCCACCCGTCGCCGATGTCGACGACGCCGGCGTTCTCACCGATGCCGACGAGGAGCTTCTCGCGCATCTCGTCGGTGGTGTTCTCGCCCCAGAGCTTGAAGTGGATCTTGCTCGACTTGTAGGAGCAGTGCTCGCTCCACATGACGGAGTACATCGCGAGCTCGGCGATGGTCGGGCGGCGGCCGATGATCTCGCGGATGTTGGCGTACTCGTCGGCCTTGAGCCCGAGCTCGGCCCACGGCTGCTCGACGTCGGGCGTCTCGGCGGCGTGCTGCACCGTGTCGAGGACGGGCGCCACCGGCGCCGGCGGGACGGTCTGAGTGTCGCTCATGCGGTGGCTGCGCTCTCGAGGGTCTGCTTGATGATCGAGGTGAAGAAGCCGCGCCCGTCGAGGCTGGGGCCGTAGCCCTCCTCGACCGCGTGCTCGGGGTGCGGCATGAGCCCGACGACGTTGCCGCGCTCGTTGGTGATGCCGGCGATGTGGCGGTAGGAGCCGTTGGGGTTGCGCCCCTGCTCGTCGGGCACGTAGCGGAACACGACGCGCCCCTCGCCCTCGAGCTCGTCGAGCGTGCGCTCGTCGGCGACGAAGCCGCCCTCGCCGTTCTTGAGGACGATGGTGATCTCTTGGCCGGCCTCGAAGTCGGTGGTCCAGGCGGTCGAGGCGTTCTCGACGACGAGGCGCTGGTCGACGCAGTTGAACTTGCGGTGGTCGTTGCGGATCAGCGCGCCCGGCAGCAGGTGGCTCTCGGTGAGCACTTGGAAGCCGTTGCAGATGCCGAGGACCGGCAGGCCGCCCTGCGCGGCCGGCACGAGCGCGTCCATGACCGGCGCGAAGCGGGCGATGGCGCCGCAGCGGAGGTAGTCGCCGTAGGAGAAGCCGCCGGGGAGAATGACGGCGTCGACGCCCTTCAGGTCGGCGTCGCCGTGCCAGAGCGGGACGGCCTCGCCGCCACACTCACGGACGGCGCGCGCGGCGTCACGGTCGTCGAGGGAACCGGGGAACGTGACGACGCCGATCCTCACTGCGCGTCGCCCTCCGCCCGGCCGTGCTCGTGGTCGTTCTGGTGGTCGTTCTCGTGGCCGTCGGAACCCGACCCGTCCGAGTCCGCGTCCGAGTCCGAGTCGGCCGGGGCCTCGTCGAGGACGTGCACCGAGACGACGTCCTCGATGACCGGGTTGGACAGCAGCTTCTCGGCGGCCTCCCGGGCCGCGGCGAGGTGCTCGTCCGTGACGTCACCGTCGACGGAGAGCACGAAGCGCTTGCCCTGCCGGACGTCGGTGAACCCGTCGAAGCCCAGCCGTGGCAGGGCCCCGCCGACGGCCTGGCCCTGGGGGTCGAGGATCTCGGGCTTGAGCATGACGTCGACGACGATGCTTCCCATCAGTGGTGGGTCTCCTGCGCTGGATGGGTGAGGGGACGTCCCCAGGACGGGCCGAGTCTATCGGGCGCCCGACACGCCTCCCGACAACGTCTCAACGGGACGTCAGCGCGTCCAGCGCCACCGCCATCGCCATCCCGACGCGCCAGTCGATCGAGCGCCCGTCCTCCTGCGCCGGCAGCGTCACCCGGTGGACGCCCCTGACCCCTGCCCGCGTCGTCGCGCTCAGGGCCACCCGGCCGTCGGCGGAGACGAAGTCGACGTGGAGGAGGAAGGGGCCGGGGAGGTCGCCGACGACGGGGACGACCTCCCAGAGCCTGCGCGCGACCGCGACCGTGGTGTTGCGCTCCCGGCCGACGAACTGGCGCCCGTCAGGCAGGCCCAGCGTCCACGTCGAGCTGACGGGCGAGGCGCTGAAGCGCTTCTTGAACCAGCCGATCGGTTGCCCGTGGCTGTCGGTGACGTCGTAGGTCGTGCCGAGGTCGAGGCGGCGGCGGGCCTGGAAGCCGAAGAGGGGGTGCTCCTTGGCGGCGTCGGTGTAGAAGGTGACCTGCTCCCTGGCGGCCGTGCGGTCCTGCTCGGCGAAGCACAGCAGGCCGAGCTGCCGCCCCCGCTCGTCCGCGCGGACGACCTCGTAGCGGTTGACCGCGAGCGTCAGCTCCTGCCGCAGGACGTAGCGCTCGGCAGGCGCGTCCACCACGGCGTCGGGAGGCGGCTCGCTCATGCCGTCAGGGTGCCACAGCGCGGCCTCCCCACCGGGGGGGGTGTATGCCGTGTGCCTGGGGTGAGGGTGCCGAGCCGCGGCCGCGCGTCAGTCGGTCCGCGACGAGTCGGCGACGGCGGTGCCGCCGTGCCGGGCGCGCAGGGGCAGCCAGACGGCGACCGCCATCGTGGCCATGGCGAGCGGCACGTGGACCGCCGTCAGCGAGTCGAGGCTGTCGTCGGCGATCAGGCCACCGATGTACGACTCGAGCAGGAGCAGCACGACGAGGGCCGTGCTGCCGATGAGGAGGTCGCGACGCGGCCGGAGCTTGACGAACGCGACGACGACCGCCGCCACGGCGAGGACGAGGGCGACCTCGCCCCCGTGGGCGTGCACCTCGATCCACGAGCTCGCGGCGTCGCGTTCGCCGTCGTGCTCGAGGAAGATGCCGGCCCAGAGGCCCTGCAGGAGGACGAGCAGGGCCGTGAGGCCGGTGAGGATGCCGAAGAGGCGGCGTCCGGGGGTCGCGGCGTTCGCGGTGCCGGGTTCGGACTCGACACGGGTCGACGTGGGTGCCATGAGGCGCTCCTGGGATCGGGACCTGCCGTTCCGGCAGAACCGGCGACGCTTCCCAGCCCGGGTGAACTGGAGGTGAACTCCCGGCATGGCGCAGCCCTACTCAGCCTTGGAGCATCATCCGAATCCCCTGGGCGCAGACCGCACCGACGGCACGAGCTGCGTCAGGCGTCTCCTCAGAACGTCTCGCCGGTGAGGCGCTCGTAGGCCTCGACGTACTTCGCCCGGGTCTGCTCGACGACGTGCGCGGGCAGCTCGGGCGGCGGGCCACCGGCCTTGCGGTCCCAGCCCGACTCGGAGGAGGTCAGCCAGTCGCGGACGAACTGCTTGTCGTAGGAGGGCTGCGGGTGACCCGGCTCCCACAGCTCGGCCGGCCAGAAGCGCGACGAGTCCGGCGTCAGCACCTCGTCGGCCAGGACCAGGCCGCCCGAGCCGTCCGGGGCAATGCCGAACTCGACCTTGGTGTCGGCGATGAGGATGCCGCGCCCGGCGGCGATCTCGTTGCCCCGGGCGAGGATCGCGCGCGTCAGTCGCGACACCTCGGCCGCGACCTCTGGGCCGAGCTCGGCGTCGACCTCGGCCGGCGACATGGGAAGGTCGTGCTCACCGACCGGCGCCTTGGTCGTCGGGGTGAAGACCGGCTCCGGCAGCTTCGAGCCGTCGACGAGCCCCTCCGGCAGGGTGACGCCGGAGACCGACCCCTTGGCGGCATACTCCTCCAGCCCACCACCGGTCAGGTACGCACGGGCGATCGCCTCGACCTTGAGCATCTCCAGCTTCCGCACCAGGACGGCCCGGCCTGCCACGGCCTCGGGGACGTCGGTCGACACCACGTGATTGGGGACGAGGTCGGAGAGCTGGTCGAACCACCACAGCGACAGGCGGGTCAGCACGGCGCCCTTGTCGGGGATCTCCGGCGACATCATCCAGTCGTACGCGGACAGGCGGTTCGAGGCGACGAGGAGCAGCTGGTCGGGCACCACCTCGCCGTCCGGCCCGACCGGCGCGTAGAGGTCGCGCACCTTGCCGGAGTAGACGTGCTCGTAGCCGGGCAGCTCGACCTGGCTGGTTGTGGCGCTCGCGTCAGTCACGGCGCCCATCCTTCCATCACGGCGCTCGGGGTGCCGCAGACGTGCCGCTGCGCCGGCACGGTGCAGCGGCACGCCTGTCTCACGGGACGGGCTCGAGCCCGACCACGCCACCCTGCGAGGCGACCTTCACCCCCACCGCCGGCGCGCGATCGACGACCTTCCCGGTCGCGCCGAGCACCTGCGCCTCCACCTTGAGGACATCACCCACGATGGTCGGCGCCTCCATGTGAGCGATCACGAACGCGTAGCCGTCGAAGGTTGCCGTCGTCACCCAGGGTCCGGGGCGACCGTTCACCGACCAGCGGGCCCGCACCGACGTCGCGTCCGGCGCCACGACCGCCCAGCCGGACGCATCGACGAAGTCCGGGGTCGACGGTTTCCCGTCGACACCGCCACTGACGCCGAGCGATACCCGGGGCGGGGTGCGGCTCGGGTTCGTCTTGCTGCCCAGCAGCCCGCCGTCGACGAATTGCAATTCGCCGGCCGGGGCGCTGCAGCCCCACTTGCTGCCGTCGGTGGCCGTGACGACGACGGTGAGCAGCCTGATGGGGAAGGCACCGCCGACCTCGACGAAGCGCTCGTGCGCCGTGGAGCGGGCCGTGATGTGGAACTGTCTCGTGCAGCCCTTCGTGATCGTCCGGGCCTCCGCGGTGGTGAGTGGCCCGGTTCTGAGAGCGACGGCAGCCGGTCCGGTCTCGGTCGCCGAGGCCGCTGCCGGGCGCGTGGTGGCTCCGGTGGGCGTCGCGGACGCCCTGGGCGCCGAGGGGGTCGACGACGTCGCCGTCGACGCGTTCGTGGCTTCGCCCGCCCCGGGCGCAGGCTCCGTGACGTCACCGTGCCTCAGGGCGCTCACACCCACCACGCTTGCGCCGACCACACCGGCCGCTGCAAGGGCGCTGAACGGAGCGAGCCACCGAGAGCGGAGGGCTCGCTCGCTGTGAGGGGCGTCCGCAGAAAGGACCCGGGCCAGGACGGCCTCCGGCTCCGGCAGCGTGCGGTCGGGAGGCGGCGTGAGGGTCATGACAGGGCCTCCTTGAGGGCGGCGATCTCGATGATGCCGGACAGGCTCCGGCGGGCCCGGTGCAGACGTGACTTGAGGGTGCCCTCCGGCACCCCGAGCGCCACGGCGGCCTCCGCGAGCGAGCAGCCCGACCACACCACGAGCTCGATGGCTTCACGCTGGGCCGCCGGGATGCGACCAAGAGCG
This sequence comes from Terrabacter sp. NPDC080008, assembly GCF_040702505.1. Classification (NCBI taxonomy): domain Bacteria; kingdom Bacillati; phylum Actinomycetota; class Actinomycetes; order Micrococcales; family Intrasporangiaceae; genus Terrabacter; species Terrabacter sp. NPDC080008. The sequence continues at coordinate 981,450 of NZ_JBFBLC010000001.1, read as the reverse complement.
CGGCGGACCTCGCTCATTCGCCGTTCGTCGTCGACCCGAGTCGCGGTGTCCAACGCGTGGTCCCCCGTCGCGGTCGCGCCGGCCACGGACTCCATGCGGCCGACCAGCAGCCGCTGCCGGCGCGCGGACCGCACGGCGTTGGTGCACTCGTGGCCGGCCATCACGAGCAGGACGGCGAGCGCCGACTCGGCGCGTAGCTCGTCCACCGTCCCCTGCCGGGCTCGGCGCCACAGTGAGGTGAACGTGGCCTGCACGACGTCCTCCGCCGTCGACCACGACGTGGTGCGGCGGAACGCGAAGTTGTAGACGGCGTCGGAGTGCCGGCGGAAGAGCGCGGTCAGCGCCCGCTCGTCCACGACGGCGAGTCGGGACCACAGCTCCCGGTCGCTCCCGGGCATGGCTTGTGAAGCGATGCCTCCCCTGTCAGGCAACGTCATCGGACCTCCTCCGGTCACGGTAAGGGCGTTCATACCGTGGAGAGTCCGGCCGCGCCGGGAGGGTTCGCCTCAGCCGGTGGAGATCTCGCCGCGTTCGGCGCGCAGTGCGATGTCGGTGCGGTGGTGCGAGCCCTCGAGCTCGATGACGGCGACCGCGTCGTAGGCCGCCTGCCGGGCCTCGGCTAGCGAGGGCGCCACGGCGACGACGTCGAGGACCCGCCCACCTGCCGACACGAGCGCCCCGTTTCCGTCGAGCGCGGTCCCGGCGTGCAGGACGACGACGCCGGGCACCTCGGCCGCGGCGTCGAGCCCCGTGATGGGATCACCGGTGCGGGGGGACGCGGGGTAGCCCTCGGACGCCACCACCACGACGACCGCGTGGTCGTCGGACCAGCGCAGCCGGCCGAAGTGGGCCAGGCCGCCCGTGGCGGCGGCGAGCAGCAGCTGGGCGAAGGGCGTCTCGAGCCGGGCGATGGACGCCTGCCCGTCGGGGTCGCCGAAGCGGGCGTTGAACTCGATGACCTTCGGACCGCGGGAGGTCAGCGCGAGCCCGACGTAGAGGGTCCCGACGAACGGGGTGCCACGGCGACGCATCTCGTCGACCGTCGGCTGCGCCACGCGCGCGACGACATCGTCCGCGAGACCTGCCGGAGCCCAGTCCAGCGGCGAGTAGGCGCCCATGCCGCCGGTGTTGGGGCCCGCGTCGTCGTCGGCGACCCGCTTGAAGTCCTGCGCCGGAGCGAGCGCGACCACCGCCTGTCCGTCGCTGATGCAGAAGACCGAGACCTCGGGGCCGTCGAGGAACTCCTCGACGACGAGCCGCCCGTCCGGCTTGGCGAGGCAGGCGCGGGCGTGCTCGAGGGCCGTCTCCCGCGAGTCGGTGACGACGACGCCCTTGCCTGCGGCCAGCCCGTCGTCCTTGACGACGTGCGGGGACCCGAGTGCGTCGAGGGCCACCTCGACCTCGGCCATCGTCGTGCACACGTGCGCGAGCGCGGTCGGCACGTCCGCACAGGCCATGACCTCCTTCGCGAAGGACTTGCTGCCCTCGAGCCGGGCCGCCTCGGCAGAGGGGCCGAAGACCGGGAAGCCCGCCTCACGGCATACGTCCGCGACTCCTGCGACGAGCGGAGCCTCCGGGCCGACGACGACGAGATCGACGTCGTGCTCGCGGGCCAGGGCGGCGACGGCGGCGCCGTCGAGGATGTCGACCGGCACGCACAGCGCGGTGGCGTCGATGCCCGGGTTGCCGGGTGCGGCGATCACCGCGTCGACCTCCGGGTCGGCCGCGACGGCCTTGACGAGGGCGTGCTCACGGGCTCCGGAACCGAGGACGAGGACCTTCACGGGCGCCAGCCTAGGGGGATGCCAGCCGGGCCAGCAGCCTTGCCCGCACCGCGGGCCACTCGTCGACCAGGATCGAGTGCACGGCGGTGTCACGCCACGAGCCGTCGGCGCGGCGCACGTCGCGCCGCGTGACCCCCTCGAAGGTCGCGCCCAGCCTGAGGATCGCGGCCCGGGACCGTTCGTTGACGACGTCGGTCTGGATCTTGACGCGCCCGAAGCCGCACGTGTCGAACGCGTGCCCGAGCAGCAGCAGCTTGGCCTCGGGGTTGACCTGTGTGCCCCACCAGCGCGAGCCGTACATCGTCCACCCGAGGTGCACGTGCTCCCGCACGGTGTCGACGTCGCCGAGCGAGCTCGTGCCGACGACAGTCCCTCCCGCGCCGAGCCCGCCGTCCGCGACGAGCCTGATCGTGTATGCCGTCCGGCCCGTCCCGTCGGCGGCGCGGGCCGCGACCGCCGCCTCCACCAGCGCCTCGGTCTCGGCGACCGTCCGGTGCGGTCGCGCCATCACGTAGCCCTGCTCGTAGCAGCGCGGGTCCGAGTAGACGGCGAAGAGCCCGTCGGCGTCGTCGGGAGTCGTCACGTCGAGCCGGACGAACCGGCCCACGAGCGGCGCGCCGGTCGGCGCGAAACAGGCCTTCTCGAGCATGGAGTGACAGTAGACTTGATGGTTCCCGCGCCGCCCGAGGCGCCCCTCGAGAGTCCATGGATGTCAGTGAGCACTTCGAACATGTCGTCCCAGCGGAGCAGCACTCCCGGTGCTCACCGGGCCACGGATGCCTCGCCGGTTGCCACCAAGCGCGTCCCCGACGAGCTCGCCCGCGAGATCGCCGTCGAGCAGGCGCACGTGGACCGCGTCCATAAGGAGCTCGAGAAGGCCGGCCTGCGTGCCGACAGCGTGCAGGCCGAGGGCCTGGCCCGCAGCCAGTTCGGGCGGCAGGTGGAGATCGGAGACGCCGAGGGCGCCGGCCTCTTCGAGCGCGACGCCCTGATGTTCCACGCGGCCAAGCGCCGCACGGCCCTGGACACGCAGTACGAGGGCCTGGTCTTCGGCCGGCTCGACATCGACCACGCCATGCTGCGCGCGGCCGCCGGCACCGAGGGCGACGGCCACCGCTCCGTCCGTGAGGCGTCCGAGGAGGACCGCGAGGTCCGCTACATCGGCCGTCTCGGCGTCCGCGACGACGACTACGAGCCGCTCGTCATCGACTGGCGCGCACCCGCCGCCTCCCCGTTCTACCGGGCGACGCCGACCCAGCCGATGGGCGTGATCCGCCGGCGCGTCCTGCGCAGCCGCGGCACCACCGTGATCGGCGTCGAGGACGACCTCATGGTCCCCGAGGCGCCCGACGACCTCGTCGTCGTCGGCGACGGGGCGCTCATGGCCGCCCTGACCCGCAGCCGTGGCGAGCGGATGCGCGACATCGTCGCGACGATCCAGGCCCACCAGGACGAGGCGATCCGGGCCAGCGCGCGGGGCGTCACGGAGATCACGGGCGGCCCCGGCACGGGCAAGACGGTCGTCGCGCTGCACCGGGCGGCATACCTGCTCTACTCCGACCGCCGTCGCTTCGAGTCCGGCGGCATCCTCGTCGTCGGCCCGTCGGGCGCCTACACGGCCTACATCGAGCGGGTGCTCCCGTCTCTCGGCGAGGAGAGCGTCGTCCTGCGCGCCCTCGGCGACGTGCTCGACGTCGTGAACACCGAGCGCCTCGACTCCCCCGCCGTCGCGCGCACGAAGGGCTCGACCCGCATCCGCACCCTGCTCGGCGCGGCCGCCCGCGGTCGCGTGCCGGAGGCCCCGACCGAGTTCCGCGCCATGGTCGCCGGCCGGCCCGTCCGCCTCGACGCCCGCGTCCTCGACCGCGTGCGCTCGCAGGTGCTGCGCCAGCACCAGCGCAACACCGCCACGGCCGCCGCGCAGGCCGCCCTCGGCGAGGCCGCCTGGGCATCGCTGGGCATCACCGGCGACCGCGACGCCAAGGAGGAGTTCCTCGACAAGTGGGAGGACCACCTCGACGTCGAGGCCTTCCTCCAGTCGTGGTGGCCGCAGGTCGACCCGCGCGAGGTGCTGCTCTGGCTCGGCGATCCGGCCCTCGTGCGCCGGCACGCCCGCGGCTCGCTGCGCGACGACGAGATCGAGCCCCTGGCCGCGTCCTTCCGGCTGGCCCTCGAGACGGGCACGTGGTCGGTGGCCGACGTGGCCCTCATCGACGACATCTCCGCTCGGCTCGGCCCGGTCCAGGAGGCGCCGCAGGAGGAGCGCGGCTTCTACGAGATCGAGGAGCTCGAGGACCTCAGCCAGTACGGCGTCACCGAGGTCCAGCCGGTGCGCAGCGCGGCGCGTGACGACGGCGCGCCCGTCGTCCTCACCCAGCCCCGCGAGAAGCTGCTCGCCGGACGCGTGGGCAAGCCCGAGGAGTACGCCCACGTCCTCGTCGACGAGGCGCAGGACCTCTCGCCCATGCAGTGGCGCATGATCGGCCGCCGGGGTCGGTACGCGTCGTGGACCGTCGTCGGTGACGCCGCGCAGGCGTCGTGGCCCGACGCGACCGAGGCCGCCGCCGCGCGCGAGGACGCCTTCGGCTCGCAGGCGCGCCAGTCGTTCCACATGGACACCAACTACCGCAACGCCCGCGAGATCTTCGACTACGCGGCCGAGGTGGTGCGCCGCGAGGTGCCCGACGCCGACATCCCCCAGGCGGTGCGCGAGACGGGAGTCGAGCCGCTCGAGCGGCCGCTCGGTGTCGACGTGCTCGCCTCGGTCACCGAGGCCGTCGAGTCCCTGCTGCAGCAGGTGGAGGGGGCCATCGCCGTCATCACGCCCGGCGCCCACGCCGCCGCGCTGGCGCCGGTCGCCGAGCTCGGCGACGGCCGCGTGCAGGTCATCGACCCGATGTCGACGAAGGGCCTCGAGTACGACGCCACGGTCGTGGTCGACCCCGACGAGATCACCGCCGAGTCCCCCGGCGGGATCCGCGTGCTGTACGTCGCGCTGACGCGTGCTGCGCACCGCATGACGGTGCTGTCCTGAGAGCCGGCGGCCGCGCGGCAACTGCCGCCGTCAGGTAAAGGTTTGTTCAAGGATGCGGTCGGGGCGTCGACTGTGGCCGCCGTCGGGAGGATGATTGGGCCCATCGCCGAGGCGCGCGAACCTACCCTCCCCGCCGTCTCCTCCCCCCAAGAGACCCTCGGCGCAGCGCGTCGGTCCGACTCCCCCCAACAGGACGGCGCACTCGGGCGAGGGACGAGATGCAACCCCCCTGCATCTCGCCCCTCGCCCGCTCCCATGTCCGTGACGCAAAGTGCCCACTCGACGATCGTGGAGTGGGCCCTTTGCGTCACGGCACTCCGGCCGTATGCGTGGGGCTCCGTGGCCCTCAGTGGCCCTCGGAGGCCCTCAGTGGCCGAGGAGGGTGCGCACCCGGTCGGCGCCGACGGCGAGCAGCAGCGTGGGCAGCCGGGGTCCGGTGTCCTTGCTGACGAGCAGGCGGTAGACGAGGACGAAGAAGGCGCGCTGGGCGGCCGACAGCTCCGGGTCCTTGACCTTGGCCGCCGGGTCGATGCCGCGCTGGATCTTCGGCACGCCGTAGACGAGGTGCGTCAGGCCGTCCAGCGACCAGTGCTCGTCGAGGCCCTCGACGAGCAGGCGCAGCGACTCCCGCTGCGCCTCGTCGAGGCTGCCGAGCAGCTCGGTGTCCGGCTCGGTGCGCACGATGGTGCGGTCCTCGGCCGGGACGTAGCCGAGCATCCAGCGCTCGGCGCAGTCGAGCCGCGGGCGCAGGTCGTCGGTCGAGGTGACGGGGTTGTCCGGCTCGAGCTCGCCGAGGATGCGGACGGTCTGCGCCTCGTCGCCCTGCGTCACGTCGACGACGGACGCGATGGTGCGGAACGGCATCGGGCGCGGCGTCGTCGGCAGCGGGCCGGCGGCGGTCGAGGTGGCGCGTAGGTGCGCCGCGAGGTCACCGGCCTGGGCGGAGCCGTCCGCGACCTTGCGGTTCAGGGCGTCCCACTCGTCGTAGAGGCGCTGCAGCTCCGGACCGAAGGCGACGTCGAAGCTCTGGTTGGGCCGGCGCCGGGCGTAGAGCCAGCGCAGCACCGGCGCCTCCATGACCTCCAACGCGTCGGTCGGGATCGGCACGCCGCCCTTGCTCGAGCTCATCTTGGCCATGCCCGCGATGCCGACGAACGCGTACATCGGGCCGATCGGCCGCTCCCAGCCGAAGATCGGCGCCAGGTCCTTGCCGACGACGAAGCTGCTGCCCGGGCTCTGGTGGTCGACGCCCGACGGCTCGAACATGACGTGCTCGTGCGCCCAGCGCATCGGCCAGTCGACCTTCCACACGAGCTTGCCGTTGGTGAAGGTGTCGAGGTCGACGGTCTCATGGTGGCCGCACTTCGTGCACTCGTAGGTCAGCTCGTGGCTGTCGTCGTCGTAGGCCGTGACGGTCGTGAAGTCGGTGCCGCACTCGGTGCAGAAGGGCTTGAACGGGTAGTAGCCGGCCTTGCCCTCGCTGCCGTCGTCCTCGGACGCCGCACCGGAGCCGCGCTCGGCCTCGGTGGCCGCAGCGGCCTGCTCCTCGGTGAGCTTGGCGGCCTTCTGCTGCTGGCCGCCCTTGCCCTTGCCGCTCGCCTTCTGGCGCGCGGCCTCGACGGCCTCGAGCGTGCGGTACTGGTCGAGCACCTTGTCGATGGCGGTGCGCTCACGCATCGCGAGCAGCACCTGCTCGCGGTAGACGCCGGCGCGGTACTGCTCGGTCTGGCTGATCTGCCGCACCTCGATGCCGGTGGCGGCCATGGCCTCGAGCAGCGGGGCCTTGAAGTGGTCGGCCCAGCTCGCGTGCGGCGAGCCGGCCGGCGGCGGCACGGACGTGAGCGGCATACCGATGTACTGCTCCCACGAGTCGTCCACGCCCGCAAGGTTCTTCGGCACTCGACGGAAGCGGTCGAAGTCGTCCCAGCTGAGGATGTGCTCGCAGTCGATGCCGCGACGCTTGATCTCGTCGGCGACGAGGTGCGGCGTGATGAGCTCGCGGAAGTTGCCGAGGTGGATCGGGCCGGACGGGCTGATGCCCGATGCACAGACGATCGTCTCGCCGGGGTTGCGCTCCTGCGCCTCCGCGATCACGTCGTCGGCCAGACGCGTGACCCAGTCGAGCGCGGTGACCTCTTCAGTCATGGGTTTCCTTCAGTTGCAAGAGCTTTGGTATGCGGTGTGCCTGGCTGGGCGTGGACGCGTCAGCCCGCGACGGCCGGCTTGAGCGGGAAGCGCTCGATGATCTCGTCGCGGCCCGGGCCGACGCCGATGGCCGACACCCGGGCACCGATGAGCTCCTCGACGCGCAGCACGTAGGCCTGGGCGTTGGCCGGCAGGTCCTCGAAGGTGCGGCACTGGCTGATGTCCTCCCACCAGCCGTCGAGCTCCTCGTAGATCGGGACCGCGTGGTGGAAGTCGGTCTGGTTGACCGGCATCTCGTCGTGGCGCACGCCGTCGACGTCGTAGGCGACGCAGACCGGCACCTTCTCGAGGCCGGTCAGGATGTCGAGCTTGGTGATGACGAAGTCGGTGACGCCGTTGATCCGGGTCGCGTAGCGGCCGATGACCGTGTCGAGCCAGCCGCAGCGCCGCGGGCGGCCGGTGGTCACGCCGAACTCGGCACCGGTCTTGCGCAGGAACTCGCCCATGTCGTCGTGCAGCTCGGTGGGAAACGGTCCTTCACCGACGCGCGTCGTGTACGCCTTGAGGATCGCGATGACCGAGTCGATGCGGGTCGGCGGCACCCCGGAGCCGGTGCAGGCCCCGGCCGCGACGGCGTTGCTCGACGTGACGTAGGGGTAGGTGCCGTGGTCGACGTCGAGCAGGGTCGCCTGCCCCGCCTCGAAGAGCACCGTGTCGCCCCGGTCGAGCGCCTGGCTCAGCACCAGGCTCGTGTCGGCGACCATGGGGGCGAGGCGGTCGGCATACGACAGCAGCTCCTCGACGACCTCGTCGACCGCGGACGCGCGCGTGTTGTAGACCTTGACGAGGATCTGGTTCTTCAGCTCGAGGGCCGCCTCGACCTTCTGGCGCAGGATGCCCTCGTCGTAGAGGTCCTGGATGCGGATGCCGACGCGGTTCATCTTGTCGGCATACGTCGGGCCGATGCCGCGGCCGGTGGTGCCGATGCGGCGCTTGCCGAGGAAGCGCTCGGTCACCTTGTCGATGGTGCGGTTGTAGCTCGGGATGACGTGCGCGTTGGCGCTGACGAGCAGCTTGCTCGTGTCGATGCCGCGGGCCTGCAGGCCGTCGAGCTCCTCGAAGAGGACCGACAGGTCGATGACGACGCCGTTGCCGATGACCGGGGTGCAGTTCGGGGAGAGGATGCCGGAGGGGAGCAGGTGCAGCGCGTACTTCTCGCGCTTGCCGTCCTTCTCGATGACGACGGTGTGGCCGGCGTTGTTGCCGCCGTTGAACTTGATGACGTAGTCGACGCTGCTGCCGAGCAGGTCGGTCGCCTTGCCCTTGCCCTCGTCGCCCCACTGCGCTCCGACGAGCACGATTGCCGGCATCGGTCTGCCTTCCGGTTGTGGTTCAAGCCAACCGCAAGGTTATCGGTTCGAGACCCGTGTCCCCGACTCCGCCCGCCCCACCCGCGGCGTCCCCGGCCGCGCGCCCCGTGCGTCCGCAGGGTCTCCTGGGAACCGCTGGGTCTTCCTGCACGCGTTCGATCACGTACCAGGTGACCCGAACGAGGGCCTCGTACCTTTCGCTCACGCTGCCGCCAGCTCCACGGCGGCCTCGACACGGGCCCGGACGGCCGCCGGGTCGCGCAGGTCCGCCATCGTCAGCCGCACGACGACCCACCCCAGCGACCGGATGCGGTCCTCGCGCAGCTTCTCCTCCCAGAGCGCCTGCCGGTCCTCGTACTTGACCCGCCCGTCGAACTCGACCAGGACACGGGTTCCGCGAAGGCGCAGGTCGGCGCGGTAGCCACGGCCGCCCCGTGTCCACCGGCCGGTGCCGGGCACGACGAACTGCGGGTCGAGCTCGTGCCCGGCCAGCCGGAGGAGGTGGGCCACCAAGGTCTCCCCCGGCGACTCGTGCCGAGGGTCGCAGCAGTCGCGCACCGCTCGCACGCCAGCAGCGCCGTGCCGGCGTCCGAGCCCGTCCACCGCGACGGCCAGCTCGGTTGCTGTGACGAGGTTTCGTCGGAGGGCGTCGTCCGCCGGCACGAGGAAGGCCCGCGGGTCCCTCAGCCCGGCAGCCGCGATCGCGACCGCGGGGTGCACCGTTCCCGAGGTGGGCCGGGGCAGGAGCAACGGAGCGGCGGGCCGGTACGGGTGGACCACGAGGTCGGCTTTGCGATGCCGGTTGGTGTCGGGGTCTGTCAGCTCGAGGTGGACGCAGCGCAGGTCCGGCCGCCACGTCGCGATGCCGAGCCGCAGCAGCGCCGATGCGTCGGTAGCGACCGCGCGGCCGGCGTACTCGGCGAGCAGCGCCTCGACGCGCAGGCGATGCAGGTCGGCGTCGTCGCGCGGCAGGCGCGTCGCGTACCAGCCGCGGTGCAGCCGGACGATACGCCGTTCCCGGAGCAGGCGGCGCAGGTCGGCCCGGGTCAGGCCGGACGCCAATGCACGGGCGGCGGGGAAGACGTCGTGGTGGGCGATGAGGGCGGGGTCCATGTCCCGACCCTGCTGCGGCCCTGCTCGAGCGGCCATGCCGGAGCTGGTGGCTGTGGACGCGGCGGCGTCGGGTGCCGGGGATGTGGACGCGCAGGTCCGTTCGTGAGCGATCCGGTCGGTCGGTAGGTGGTGAACCACGTACCGACGGACCGAACGCACACCAGCGGGCTCAACGCATACGGGCTCGACCGGAACCGAACCGGGCCGCACGAGCGAAGCGTCAGTGCGAGGCGAGCCAGCGCTCGAGGTACTCGGCGACACCGTCCTCGCGGTGGTGGGCGGTCACGACGTGAGCGGCCTCCAGCGCCGGCTCCACGGCGTTGGCGACGGCGACGGCCGTGCCGGCCACGGCGAACGCGGACACGTCGTTGTGGTTGTCGCCGAAGAAGACCGTGTCCTCGAGGCCGACCCCGAGCTCCCCGGCCAGCGCCCGCAGTCCGTCGCCCTTGGAGCAGGCGGCGTTGGCCATCTCGAGGTAGGTCGGCTTGGACCGGTACGTCACCATGCCGGTGCGTCCGGCCAGCGCCGTCTCGAGCTCGTCGACGAGCGCCGGGTCGCCCATCGCCATGACCTTGTGCGGCGGGCGCGCGTCCACCCAGCCCCGCCCCACGTAGTCGTGCGCCGACTCCGCGTTCGGTTCGACGGCCGTGACCATCGCCTCGCGCTCGGTCCACTCGTCGGGGCCCCAGGCGTACCAGTCGTCACCGGCGAAGAAGCTCGCGTGCAGGCCAAGACGCGAGCACACGGCATACGCCTCCCGGGCGTCGCCCGGCGCGATCGGCACGTCGGTCACAACGCTGCGGTCCGCGCGTAGGACGAGACCGCCGTTGTACGCGATGAGCGGGGTCGGCTCGACCCCGCAGAGCCGCTCGAGGCCCTCCAGCGACGCCGGCATCCGCGAGGAGCAGAGCACGAACGCGTGCCCCGCCGACCGCACCGCCCGGATGGCGGCGACGGTGCGGTCGGAGAGGGTGCGACGGTGGTCGAGCAGCGTGCCGTCGACGTCGGAGCAGAAGAGGGTCATGCGATGGAGCGGGCTCAGAGACCGAGCTCGCGCGCCCCCTCGGCCGAGCTGTCGCGGAGGAACTGCGTGCAGCGGGCCTCCTCGTCGCTCTCGCCGATGGCGCGGGCGGCGCGGGCCAGGGCTGCGAGCGCCCGGAGGAAGCCCCGGTTGGGCTCGTGCGACCACGGCACGGGGCCCTGGCCACGCCAGCCGGACTTGCGCAGGCTGTCCAGCGCCCGGTGGTAGCCGGTGCGGGCGTACGCGTACGCCTCGACGTCGCGGTCACCGTCGCCGAGCGCGTCCTCGGCGAGGACGGCCCACGCGAGCGAGCTGGCGGGGTAGGAGGCCGCCACCTGGACGGGGTCGACGCCGGCGTCGAGCTTCTCGGCGGCCGGGTCGGGCGCGAGGCGGGTCTCGGGGATGCCAAGCAGATTGTCAGTCATGATCCGATCCAAGATTCGAGGAACTGGGCCACACCATCATCGTGGTGCCGCGCCGTGGTGTGTGTGGCGGCGGCCAGAACCTCCGGTCGGCCGTTCGCAACAGCAACCGACGTCCCCACTACCGCGAAGGCAGGAAGGTCGTTGTAGTTGTCGCCGAAGAACACCACGTCCGACAGTGCCACCTGCAGGTCCCCAGCCACGGATTTCACCGCATCCCCCTTGGAGCAATTGCCGTTGGCGATCTCGAGATAGGTGTCTTTGGATCGGTACGAGATCAGCCCAGCCATCCCACCGACGGAGGAAGCAATCTGATCGATGAGGTTCGATTCCCCCATGCACATCACCTTGTGGGGGCTGCCCCCGGGGAGGCGGGTCTCCCCGAAGTAGTCATGGGCGGATCTCAAGCTGGGAGCGACAGCCGTGTTGTTGGTCTCCCTTCGGCTCCAGAAGTCATCGTCCCACGCATACCAGTCGTCTCCCACGTAGACGCTCATGTGCACGTTGAGGTCGCGACATCTTTCGTACAGGGCTCGTGCATCCCGCTCGCCAATTGGCACATTGAGGGACGCCGAGCCGTCTGAGCGGAGGACCAGACCCCCGTTGTAGGCAATCATGGGAGCGTCATGACCGTCGTAAAGCCCCTCGAGGATGCGCATTGACGACGGCATGCGCGACGAACAGAGCACGAACGAGTGGCCCGCGTCCAGCGTCGACCGTATCGCCGCCACCGTACGATCAGACAGCGTTCGCTCAGGATTCAGGAGCGTCCCGTCGATATCAGAGCAAAACAACGTCACGGCACATGCCTTTCTTCACCGGATTGCGGCAACGGCGTGAAGCCGCTTGGCCATCTCGTCCCCTGGTCCCACACCACGTCATTCACGGTCGCCCCATCGAGACGGCAATCCGTGAAGTCGCACCCTCTCACGTCGCTGGAGTCCAGATTCGCATGACTCAGGTCAGCGCCACGCATGTCGCAGTCGCGTAGATCCACGCCGGCGAGATCTGCTTCGCGCAGCATTGCCGTACGGAAGTCCCCTCGCGAGAATGAGGCACCAGCCGCCTCCGACTCGCTTAGATTGGCCCTCTTGAAGTCCCCGCCTTGCATTCGCACCGATTTCAACGTGGAGCGATAGAGATTTGCGCCCACAAAAGATGCACGTGGCAGTCGCGCACCGGACCAGTCGGACTCGTGGCCACTCACCCCATCAAAGGAGGCATCTTCACCCACGGCCCGCCGAAACCGGGCGTTGCGCAGATCCGCATTCTCGAAGTTCGCCTCGTCCAGTGAACAGTCGTCTAGCGTCGACGAACTCAATAGGGCATGACGAAAGTCCGTCTGAGAAAGCGTGCACCCCGAGAGATTTGCATCCTGAAGATCTCTTTCCGTGAAGAAGATCTGACTCAGGTCTCGGGCGCGCAAGTCCACCCCTCTCAACGCCTTCGTCGAGAGCAGGCTGGTGATGAATCGCTGCCTCTCGCCCCGGCTCTGTTCGGCATGGCGTTCACGAGACTCAAACGCGCGCTCGATCGCGAGGAGTACCAGCCCGACGCCGGCGCTCACGACGATGCTGGTGCCCATGTCGGTGTACTTGTCGCCTTCGCGCGGTCCGACGGCCCACATGATTAGGCCGCCACCGAGGGCAACCACAGCGACGCCGAGAGCGACGACCGTCGACTGCGGCCGCCTCACGAGGCCCCGAAAGACGTGGAGGCTGCAAACTGGCGCAGCGCGCCGGCGCGGTCGGCTTCGCCATTCGCATCCAGCTCTTTGGCAGCTGAAAGAAGCACCCCGTGCAGGTCGGTGTCAGGTGTTCCAACGGCCGTACGCAGGTGGTCGAGGGCCTCGTCGTAGTTGCCGAGACGCAGCGTCACCTCACCGAGCAGAAGCTCCGTTTCGTGGATGCCTTGCACAAAGCGCACAACTCGATGCAACGTCACCGCCTTCACTAGGTCCAGCTTCGCCTCATCTAGCTCATGTGCATCGGCCGCGGACATCATCCGCATCAGACCCCGGTACTGCAGAGCGATTGCCTCCGAGCGCCTCGATCCCGCCTGAATACTCCACTCCATGACGCGGTCAACCACGCGCGCGGCCTCGCTCGCATCCCCTACGAGGCGAAGCGCCTTCGCATAGGGAATGAGGAACCGATGGCCGGCAACGCGCTTGTCCACACAGGAGATCGATTGCTTGTACAGGTCAAGAGCACCTCGCAGATCCCCTGCTACGCGCAACTGCTTCGCCTTGATCCGCAGGGTTCTGGCCTTCAGCGTCGCTGAGCTGACGCGTTGTACACGCGCATAGGCTTCTTCCACGTAGTGCTGACTCGTCCTGCCGTGCTCGGTCGCCTTCACTGGATCGCTGCCTGCCAGTTTCTCGTACTGGCGGCCATGAACCTCTGCGAGGTCGCACGCGACCTCGCAGATCGCCTCTTCCAAGTTGTTGGCCCTGGCAAGCACCTCACAATTGGCGTAGGCCTCGAACGACTCCGCGATCTTGCCTTCGAAGAGGAGTGCGTCGCCGAGGTAGTTCAGCGCCATCGCCCGCGAGTCCGCAGGCAGAGGGTCACCCAACATAGTCTCTAGAACTTTTCGGGCCTCGACAGTCTCTGTCACACCGAGCAGCGCCTCCACAAGCTCCAGCCCAACAGCACTCTTGGACTCGTGCCCGGTGAGAATGGCATGATCCGCTGACTCATACGCGTCGCGGTATAGGGAGGCCGCTTCGCGTGCGCTCCCGGTCTTTGCCGCGCTTCGGGCAGCTCGCAAAAGGTAAGGAAAGGCCTCTGTATAGTTCGACGCGGCGTGCAGGTGCCGTCCGATGAGCGCGTCCCAGTCTTCGTTCGTGGAGCCGATGAAGTGCGTCAGAACCTCAGCAACTTTCGCATGGATGCGGCGGCGGCGAAGCCCACTCAAGGACTGGTAGAGGACGTCACGGATCTTGCCGTGCGAGAACTCAAACGTGTCATCTCTGACGTCCACCTCGCGAATGATGTCGAAGGACAGAAACTGCTCCAGGTGCCCGAGCAGTTCTTCTTCACCGATGGAGATCAGCTTCGACAGAACCTCGAAGGCGAAGCGCCTTCCGACCACCGCGGCATACTCGAGGTCCTGCCTTCGGTCACCGTCGAGAGCGTTCAGGCGGGCAGCGATGACATCTTCAACCGTCTCCGGGATCCTCCAGACATCGATGAGCCCACCGAACGTCCACACCCCGTCCACCGCTCGAAGTGGAGGCACCTCCTGGGACGGACCCGGCGTGCTTAGAGTTCGCAAGATCTCTCGGATGAAGAGCGGGTTCCCTTCGGTCTCCTTCGCCAGTTTGTCGTAGAAGGCACCGGGTAGGTCACACCTCCCTCCCAGCATCACCTGCGTGAGTTCGGCGATGTCGCGCTCGGCGAACGTGTCGACTTCTAAAAGCGTGAGCATGCCGTCGACGCGCCTCGCGGTGGTGATGACGGTACGCAGGGGGTGCGTGGACGCCATGGTCAGATCTCGTCGATATGCCCCCATGAGCAGCACTGGCGCTTCTGAGATGCGCGAGATGAGACATATCAGCGCGTCTGCGCTACCAGCATCGAGATGCTCCAGGTCGTCGATGAAGATAATGAGAGGTGCCCGGCTTTGGGCGGAGAAGCGCCCCACAATGACATTGGTGAACGTCGCCACCAGTGCTTCACGCCGGCTGGCAGGCTCCGCGGTGGGAGACTCGCTGACCGCCGCCATCTCGGACTGCGTCGAGTTCTCCCCGTAGATTTCCGCGACGGCCTTGTCGAGCGGCCTGCCCTCCGTGAGCTGCCGGACTATCTCCCGAATCGGGAAGAAGCTCATGCCATCATGGAATGGCTCGCAAGCAATACGCACCACCTGAGCCCCTCGCGCCAGCGCCCTTTCCAGAGCCGCTGACGCCAAAGCGGACTTGCCTACTCCGCTGTGGCCCGAAAGGAGGGCCACTCGCGATGTGGATTTCTCCTGTGCCGCAAGAAGATTATCGATCATGCCGTCCAGGGCGTGCATCTCACGCTGACGCCCGAAAAGATCAGAACTGAGCCCGTCCCCCACGCACTTCCCCCTGCCCGACACGCCGCTGGACCGCCTGTCGCTGCTCACGCGGGAGCGAATGGCATGAGTCTGATTTACACCATGTGGAGGGGGCAGTCCATGGCTATTGAACAGATATTTCTACCTTGGAACGCGCCGACGCCCCTCGGGGCCTTGCCCGAGAGGCGTCGGTCGTCACTTGCGGCGGCTAGGCCTGGTGGCGGCCGGCCGATCGCAGAGCCGAGCATGATTCGACCACCCTGGCCGACATGGCGGCCTCTGCCGCTGCGCCCCAATTGCGCGGGTCGTACTGCTTCTTGTTGCCGACCTCGCCGTCGACCTTGAGCACGCCGGCGTAGTTGGAGATCATCCAGTCCGCGACCTTGCGGGTGAAGGCGTACTGCGTGTCGGTGTCGACGTTCATCTTGACGACGCCGTTGTCGACGGCGGCCGAGATCTCCTCGGGCAGCGAGCCGGAGCCGCCGTGGAAGACGAGGTCGAAGGGACGGGCGTCGTCGGACAGGCCGAGCTCCTTGGCGGCGGCCTGCTGGGCCTGCAGCAGGATCTCCGGGCGCAGCTTGACGTTGCCCGGCTTGTAGACGCCGTGGACGTTGCCGAAGGTCAGGGCCGTCAGGTAGCGGCCCTTCTCGCCGGCGCCGAGCGCCTTGACCGTGGCGATGGCGTCCTCGGGCGTGGAGTAGAGCTTCTCGTCGATGGCACCCTCGACGCCGTCCTCCTCGCCGCCGACGACGCCGACCTCGATCTCGAGGATGACGTTCGCGGCCTTGGCGAGGGCGAGCAGCTCCTGGGCGATCTGGAGGTTCTCGTCGAGCGGCACGGCCGAGCCGTCCCACATGTGCGACTGGAACCACGGCGTGCCGCCGGCCTTGACCCGCTCGGTGCTCGCCGCGAGCAGCGGGCGCACGAAGCCGTCGAGCTTGTCCTTGGGGCAGTGGTCGGTGTGGAGCGCGATGTTGACGGGGTAGTTCTTGGCCACCTCGTGCGCGTAGGCCGCGAAGGCGAGGGAGCCGCTGACCATGTTCTTGATGCTCGGGCCCGAGAGGTAGTCGGCGCCGCCCGTGGAGACCTGGATGATGCCGTCGGACCCCGCGTCAGCGAAGCCCTTGAGGGCGGCGTTCAGCGTCTGCGAGCTGGAGACGTTGATGGCGGGGTACGCGAAGGAGCCGGCCTTCGCGCGGTCCAGCATGTCGGCGTACACCTCGGGGGTGGCGATGGGCATTGCAACTCCTGCTGTCGGGGAAGCGGGTTCACGATCCGCTCGAAATCCTGCCACGTATGCCGGGTCGTGTCGGCGGGTGCCCACGAAGCGGTGAGCGCCCGCTCAGGCCGTCTTGCCGGGGCCGGCTCGGACGACCGGCGCGGTCAGCGGCGGGGGTCGAAGACGTACGGCGTCGTCGTCGCGACCCGGTGCAGACCGAGCCGGCGCAGGATCGGCTCGGAGTCCGGCGAGGCGTCGACCCGGACGTACTCCTTGCCCCGCTCGAGACCGAGTCGGGCGCGCTCGAGCAGGGTCGCCCGGTAGAGGCCGCGGCCGCGCCACTGCGGCAGCGTCGAGCCGCCCCACAGGCCGGTGAAGCTGCTCTCGTCGTACTCGCCTCGAGCTGCACACAGCACCGGGCCTTCTCGGGACTCCTCCACGACGACCACGTGCATCGACTCGGGCCTGGCCAGCCAGTCGGGGTAGAGCGACTCGGTGACGTAGGCGTGGTCCTCGCCCCACACCGTCTCGGACATGGTGCGGAAGCGCACGAAGTCCTCGAAGCAGTTGGCGGCCCGGACGACGACCCCCTCGGGCAGGTTGAGCTCCTGCTCGGCCAGGGGCGCGGCCTCGCCGAGGATGAGCGCCTCGTCGTCCTCGCGGACGAAGCCGGCGGCCTCGAGCCGCGCACCGAGGTCGGCCGGCTCGTCGTAGTCGTAGGTCTTCCACTCGACGCGCTGCCCGCGCTCGGCGAAGAAGTCACGCATCCGGGCGATCAGCGCGTCGGCGTCCTCCCCCAGCCCGTCGGGGCTCTCGACCATCGCGAAGTACCCGGCCGGGTCGAGGTCGTAGTGCTTGCGCGCCGGGCCCTCCAGCTCGACCGGCCGCTCGGCAGTGCCCAGCGGGACCGGCGCCCGGGTCTGGTCGTGGAAGACGCGCAGCAGCTGGTCCGGCTCGAGGGTCGCACGCGCGGGGGTGGAGGGGCCATCGCTCTGGAACGAAGAGGGGTTCACAGGGAGAGCCAAGCATGGTCGAATCCGTCTCGTCATGCCTGTTTCCCACCCCTCCCCGCGAGCCGCCGCTGCCCTCGCCGATGCCCGGCCCGCTCCGTTCTGGACGGACCGGCCCGAGCGACCCGAGTCCCGCGCGGCCCTGACCGGCGCCGCGCCGCGCACCGACCTGCTCGTCGTCGGCGGCGGCTTCACCGGGCTGTGGGCCGCAATCCAGGCCAAGGAGGCCGACCCGGCGCGGGAGGTCGCCGTCATCGAGGCCGGGCGCCTCGCCGACGGCGCGTCCGGGCGCAACGGCGGTTTCATGGCGCCGTCGCTGACGCACGGCCTCGCCCAGGGAGTCAGCTGCTGGCCCGAGGAGATGCCCACGCTCGACCGGCTCGCCGCCGAGAACATCGCGGGCATCGAGAAGACGCTCACGGCATACGACATCGACGCCGACTTCCACCGGCCAGGGGAGCTGACGCTCGCGCTCACCGACCACCAGGTGCCTGCCGTGCGGGAGTCCTACGACCTGCACCGCGCGCACGGCGTCCCGGCCGAGCTCCTCGACGCCGAGGCGGCGCAGGCGCGCGTGCACTCGCCCCTCTACCGGGCTGGGATGTACGACCCCGAGGTGGCACTCGTCGACCCGGCCCGCCTCGTGTGGGGACTGGCACGGGCCGCCGAGTCACTCGGCGTCAGGCTCCACGAGCACACGCGCGCAACGGGGTTCGACACCGAGGGCTCAGGCGTACGCGTCTCCCTGGGTGACGGCGGGTCCATCCACGCCCGACGCGTCGTTCTCGGCACGAACGCCTCGCAGGGGGTGCTCAAGCGCTTCAGCGCGTGGGTGCTGCCCGTCTACGACCACGTGCTCATGACCGAGCCGCTGAAGCCGGCCCAGCTCGCCGCGATCGGGTGGGAGGGACGCGAGGGGCTGACCGACGCGGGCAACCAGTTCCACTACTACCGAAGGACGCTCGATGACCGGGTGCTCTTCGGCGGCTACGACGCGAACTACCACTTCCCCGGCCGCATCGACCCGGCGCTCGAGCAGAACGACGCCTCGCACGGGCTGCTCGCCGACCACTTCCTCGACATCTTCCCGCAGCTCGAGGGCATCCGGTTCACGCACCGCTGGGCGGGGGTCATCGACACGACGTCACGGTTCACGCCGGTCTTCGGCACCGCCCTCGGCGGGCGCATGGCGTATGCCGTCGGCTACACCGGGCTGGGCGTCGCCTCCACCCGCTTCGGCGCGGCCGTCGCGCTCGACCTCGTCGACGGCAGGGACACCGAGCTCACCCGGCTGGAGATGGTGCGGCGCAAGCCGATTCCCTTCCCTCCCGAGCCGATCCGGTATGCCGCCGTGCGGGCCACCCGGTCCTCGCTCGCGGCCGAGGACCGGACCGGCCGGCGCAACCTGTGGCTGAAGTCGCTCGACCGGATCGGCGTCGGCTTCGACTCCTGACCGTTCGCCGTCGCAAAGCAAAGTGCCCACTCGACGTGCTCGGGTCGCCAGACCCCGAAGTCGGGTGGGCACTTTGCGTCACGGGCGGTGTCGCAAAGTGCCCACTCGACGTGTGGAGAGCTCGGGTCAGAGGATGACGAGATCCGTCGGGCGGGTGTTGAAGCGCTCGACGCCGTCCTCGGTCACGGCGACGATGTCCTCGATGCGGGCGCCCCAGCGGCCCGAGAGGTAGACGCCCGGCTCGATGCTGAACGTCATGCCCGGCTCGACCGGCAGGTCGTTGCCCGCGACGATGTAGGGCTCCTCGTGGCCGTCGAGGCCGATGCCGTGGCCGGTGCGGTGGATGAAGTGCTCGGCGAGACCGGCCTCGGCCAGCACCTCTCGCGCGGCCCGGTCGATGGCCTCGCACGTCACACCCGGCCGCACCGCCTCGACGGACGCCTGCTGCGCCGCCTGAAGGGCCGCGTAGGCGGAGGCCACGTCGGGCTCACGGGGTGTGCCCACGGCATACGTCCGCGTGCTGTCCGAGCCGTAGCCGGAGGGCAGCGGTCCGCCGATGTCGACGACGACGACGTCCCCGTCCTCGATGACCCGGTCGCTGACCGAGTGGTGCGGGCTCGCGCCGTTGGGCCCCGACCCGACGATGACGAAATCGGCTGCGGCATGGCCCTCCTCGACGATCGCGGCGCCGATGTCGGCGGCGACCTCGGCCTCGGTGCGACCGGCGCGCAGCCACTGCCCAACCCGCGCGTGCACGCGGTCGATCGCGGCCCCGGCGGCGCGCAGCTCGGCGAGCTCGGCGGCGTCCTTGCGCATCCGCAGCTCGCGCAGCACCGGCCCGGCCAGCTGCTGGTCGGCCGCACCGGCGTCGCGCAGCCGCAGCAGGTGCAGGGCCGGCGTCATGTCCGAGACCGCGAACCGGCCCGAGGGCACCCCACCGAGGGCGAGCGCGTACGGGTCCTCCCCGTCGACCCACGTGCGCACCTCCACGCCCAGCTCCTCGAGCGGCACGTGCCCGAGGCCGGCGTACTCGAGCGCCGGCGAGACGAACACCGGCGCCACGCCGGAGTCGGTCGGCACGACGAGCGCGGTGAGCCGCTCGAAGGAGGAGCCGGCGATCCCCGTGAGGTAGCGCAGGTCGGAGCCCGGGGACACGACGGTCGCCGCCACGCCCGCGGCCCCCGCCTCGGCCCGCAGCCGGTCGAGCCGGGAGCGCATCGTCGTGACGTCGAGAGGAGAGGAGCTGACACCCATGCGCCCGACCGTACCGCCGCGGCCCCTCCCCCTGGCGGGGGATCCGACGCCGGTGGGCAGTCCCTAGGCTGGGCGCCATGGTCGGTGGCCGCGCGGTGGGCGCACGAGTCGCAGAGTGGGCAGGCGTCGACGTCGACTGGGAGCGGGTGCCCGCCGACCCCGCCCGGACCCGGCGCGTCGACGCGTGGCTGGCGCTGGCCTTCCTGCTCGCCGGATCCCTCGGCGTGGAGCTGCTGCGCAGCATCGACGCCCTGGGGACGCAGCGGGACTCGTGGGTGTGGCCGCACGTCGCGGTGGCGATCGGGACCGTGCCGCTGGTGTGGCGTCGGCGCTGGCCGCTGCTCGTGGCCGCCGGGCTCTCCCTCCACCTCTTCGCGTTCGGCATCCTCATGCCGGCGATCGCCGTCTCGATGCCGATGCAGGTGGTCTACTTCTTCGCGCTCTTCACCGGGGTGGCCTGGGCCCGCGACCGGCGGGCCATGCTGGGCGTCGTTCTCGGCGTCGTGCTGCTCATGTTCGGCTGGCTCACCTGGCAGTTCGCGGTCGGCAGCGGCGTCCAGGAGGCGATGAGCCGCGGTGGGCAGCCCCTGACCCGGCACGGCATCTTCAGCCCGGCCGCTGCCTACGTCGTCTACTCGCTGCTCGTCAACGTCGTCTACTTCGGCGGCGCCATCATCGGCGGGCAGGCCGCCTGGCGCGGCGCCCTCCAGCGCGACCGCCTCGCCCAGCAGGCCCGCACCATCGACGAGCAGACCACGAGCCTGCAGCGGCAGGCCGTCGTCGAGGAGCGGCTGCGGATCGCCCGAGAGCTCCACGACGTCGCCGCGCACCACGTCTCGGTGATCGGCATCCAGGCCGCGGCGGCCCGCCGGGTGCTGCGCAAGGACGCCGACGCGGCGGAGCGGGCGCTCAGCTCGGTCGAGACCTCGTCGCGGGATGCCGTCTCGCAGATGCGAGCGCTGCTGGGCACCCTGCGCTCGGGCGACGAGACGCGGACCGACGGGGCACGCGCGCCCGAGCCCCGCCTCACCGACGTCCCGGCCCTGGTGGACGAGGTGTCGGCCGCCGGCCTCCGCGTCGAGTGCCGGGTCGTCGAGGACTGCCCGGGGGCTGTCGCCGCCGTGCCCGACCCGGTCGGCCTCTCCCTCTACCGCACCGTGCAGGAGGCCCTGTCCAACACCCGGCGGCACTCGACCGCCTCGGCCGCGAGCGTGTTCGTCCGCGTCGACCGCCGCCCGGAGCCCGGTTTCGCCCAGGGCTACGCCGAGGTCGAGGTGCTCGACGACGGGCGGCCACGGTCGGGCACGTCCGGCACCGGGCTCGGGCTGCTCGGCGTGCGCGAGCGCCTCGCCGCCCACGGCGGGGTCAGCGAGATCGGCCCCCGGGTGACCGGTGGCTACCGCGTCCGAGTGCGTATGCCGCTGCCGGAGGCGACCTCGTGAGCGCGCCGACCGTCCGCGTCCTCCTCGTCGACGACCACCGCCTGGTGCGCTCGGGGTTCTCGCTCATCCTCTCGGTGGAGGACGACCTCGAGGTCGTCGGTGAGGCCGGCGACGGCGCCGAGGCCGTGCGCCTCTGCCGCGAGCTGCGTCCCGACGTCGTGCTCATGGACGTGCAGATGCCGGTCATGGACGGCATCGAGGCGACACGTCTCATCGCCGCCGAAGGCCACTCGCGCGTCGTGATCCTGACGACCTTCGACCACGACGACTACGTCTTCGCCGGCCTCGCGGCCGGGGCCAGCGGGTTCCTGCTGAAGAACTCGAACGCCGAGGACCTCGTCGAGGCCGTGCGCACCGTGGCCGAGGGACACGCCCTCCTCGCCCCCGAGGTGACCCGCCGGGTCATCGAGCAGCTCGCGCGCGGCACGGCCGGCGAGGTCACCGGAGTGGACGGAACCACTCGCCACCCGGGGCACGACACGGCATACGCAGGCTCGTCGGTGCCGGCGGTGCCCGCAGGACCCGACCGGCGGCTGGCCGAGCTGACCCCACGAGAGCTCGAGGTGCTCGGCCTCGTCGGCCGCGGCCTGTCCAACGCCGAGGTCGCGGTGCGCCTCCACCTCGGTGAGGCCACCGTCAAGACGCACCTGTCCAACGTCTTCGCCAAGCTGCACCTGCGCGACCGGGTGCAGGCGGTCGTGCTCGCCTACGAGGCCGGCCTCATCCTGCCGGGGGAGCTCGACGCTCCCCCGCGCGGCTGATCCGCCGCGCCTGCCCGCGCCCTAGCGTTGCGGGCATGAGGGAGACCAGGAGAGCGACCGCCGACATCGAGCTGCGACACCTGTCGCGGACGTTCGGCGACGTGCCTGCCGTCGACGACATCAGCTTCACCGTGGGGGCCGGCCTGCTCACGGGCTTCGTCGGCGGCAACGGAGCGGGGAAGACGACGACGATGCGCATGCTCATGGGGGTCCTGTCGCCCAGCGGAGGGGAGGTGCTGTGGGACGGGCGGCCCATCACCGCCGCCGACCGGCGCCGGTTCGGCTACATGCCCGAGGAGCGGGGGCTCTACCCGAAGCAGCCCGTCCTCGACCAGCTCGTCTACCTGGGCCGGCTGCGCGGACTGGGCGCGGCAGCCGCCAGGGCATCGGTCACCACGCACCTGGAGCGGCTCGGCCTCGCCGAGCGCGCCCGCGACCACGTCGAGAAGCTGTCCCTCGGCAACCAGCAGCGCGTGCAGATCATCGCGGCGCTCATGGGTCAGCCGCACGCCCTGGTCCTCGACGAGCCGTTCAGCGGCCTCGACCCGGCCGCCGTCGACAACATGGTCGAGCTGCTGCGCGAGCACACCGCCCGTGGCGTGCCGGTCCTCTTCTCCTCCCACCAGCTCGACCTGGTCGAGCGCCTCTGCGAGCGCCTCGTGGTGCTGGCCCGCGGTCGCGTCGTCGCCGACGGTACGCCGGAGGACCTGCGCTCACGGTCGGTCGCCCGCCACCACCTCGTCCTGTCGGGCGACGCCGGCTGGGTGCGCGGCCTCCCGGGCATCCACGCCGTGGACGTCGAGGGCCACCGGGCGCTGCTCGAGGTGCTCGAGCCCGGGGCGGAGCGCCACCTGCTCGAGGAGGCGCTGCGACGCGGCGACGTGCACGAGTTCTCCCGCCAGCGCCCGAGCCTGGCCCAGATCTACCGCGAGGTGACCGCATGACCACCGTCCAGCAGCGCCCCTCCACCGGAAGCGACTCCGGCGCCGGCGTGGTGGAGGCCCCCACCACGCGCATGTGGGCGGTCGTCGCCGCGCGCGAGGTCGTCGTGCGCCTGACCAACCGGGCCTTCCTCGTCTCGACCCTGATCACCCTGGTCTTCATCGCCGGCTACGGCGCCTTCTCGGTGTGGCAGAGCGGACGGACGACCACCTACACGGTGGCGGTCACCGGCACGGACGGCGCCTCCATCGTCGAGCGCGCCGCCACCGCCGCCCACCGCACGGACGATAAGGTCACGGTTCGCGCCACGGCGGTCCCCGGCGAGACGGCGGCTCGTGCCCTCGTCGAGCAGGGCGACGCCGACGTCTGGCTGCACCCGGGTGGTGCGGGCTGGACGCTGACCTCCGAGAGCGACGTCGACGCCACCCTGCGCACCGCTCTGGAGGGCGCCCTGCGCAGCACGGCCCTCGAACGCAACGCGGCCGCGGCCGGCACGAGCGTCACCGCCCTGGAGCAGGGCACGACGCTCACGACGGCCCGCTTCGACGGCGCGACCACCGACAGCGGCTTCGTCAAGGGCGCGACCTTCGCCTTCGCCATCCTCTTCTTCATGGCCGCGATGATGTTCGGCCAGCAGATCGCCGCCAGCGTGGTGGAGGAGAAGCAGTCACGCATCATCGAGATCATCGCCACCGCGATCCCGCTCCGGCAGCTGCTCGCCGGCAAGGTCGTGGGCAACTCGGCCATCGCCCTGGCCCAGGTCGTCCTCTTCTCCGGTGTCGGTCTCGTGGCCGTGTCCTTCACCGACGCCTCGACGCTGCTGCCGAGCCTGTCGAGCGCCGTCGTGTGGTTCGTGCTCTTCTTCGCCGTCGGCTTCTTCGCACTCGCCTGCCTCTACGCCGTGGCGGGGGCGCTCGCCTCGCGCACCGAGGACCTTCAGTCCACGACGGCTCCGATGACGATCGTGATGATGGTCGTCTACATCGCGAGCTTCGGGCTCAGCGGCACCGCTCTCAAGGTGGCCTCGTTCGTGCCGATCGCCTCCGTCGTCTCGATGCCGGGGCGCATCCTGGCCGGCGACGCCGCGTGGTGGGAACCGGCGCTGGCGCTGCTGATCATGGCCGGCTTCTCGGCCGCCACCGTGGTCGTCGGCGAGCGGATCTACCGGCGGTCCCTGATGCAGACGCGGGGCCGGGTCTCGTGGAAGCAGGCACTCACCGCGGCGGACTGACGGAGGGCCGCGCGGACTCGGGTGGTCGCCGTCGGCGAATGGCATTCGTCAGCACCTGTCACGAAATCCACCGGTGTGTGCCGCGGCCTCGCCGGCGGCGTTTGCCGGACCTTGACGTGCCCTTGTGCAGTTCTTAACCGCAGCCCATCGCGCGCCGGCGTGATCGGGCCTACCGTGGACATGACGTTCGGAGGGCTCCGGGCGACGACACCAGCGACCGGTGCTCCCCTGGTCGCGCCGAGCAGGCCCCGGCACCCGGATGCGTCGGGGCCTGCTCGATGCCCAAATGGCGCCAAGGGGCGACCGGCGGGCCAGGCGGCGCCACGCGCCGTCTTTGCGGTCCGCTCTCAGGCGGGCAGCGGCGTACGCGCCTCCGCCGGCACCGGCTGGGGCGGCGGTGGCCCGACGTAGCGGGCGGCGGGGCGGATGATCTTCGGGTCACGCGCCTGCTCGAGGATGTTGGCCGTCCAGCCGACGGCACGCGCCACGCAGAAGGTGGGCGTGAACATGCTCGGCTCGAGGCCGGCGAGGCGCATCACGACGCCGGCGTAGTACTCGACGTTGGCGTAGAGCGGCCGGTCGGGTTTGAGCTCGGCCAGCACGCGCTCGATCGTCGTCTCGACCCCGACCGCGAAGTCGACGAGCGGGTCGTCCCAGCCCCGCGCGACCGCCTTGAGCATCTCCGAGCGCGGGTCGTGGGTGCGGTAGACGGCGTGGCCGAACCCCATGATGCGGGCGCCCCGGGCGACCTGCTCGCGCACCCACGGCTCGGCCCGGTCCGGTGTCCCGATCTCCTCGAGCGCTTCGAGCGCCCGGCTCGGGGCTCCGCCGTGCTTGGGCCCGGAGAAGGACCCTATGGCGCCGACGAGGCACGCCGCCAGGTCGGCCCCGGTGCTGGCGATGACGCGGGCGGTGAACGTCGAGGCGTTGAAGCCGTGGTCCATCGTGGCGACGAGGTACTGCTCGACGGCGCGCGCATCGCGCTCGGCGGGCAGCCGCCCGGTGACCATGCGCAGGTAGTCGGTGGCGTGCGGCAGGTCCGGGTCGGCCGGCACCGGCTCGAGTCCGGCCCTCAGCCGGGAGGCCGTCGCGAGGATCGTCGGCGTGACCGCGACCGCCGCCAGGGCCGAGGCCAGCCGCTCCTCCTCGTCGGCGTCGTAGAGCGGACGCTGACCGGTGATGCCGCCCCACGCGGACAGGGCGGTGCGCAGAACCTGCAGCGAGTCACCGGTCGTCGCGCAGATCGCCGGCAGCAGGTCGGCGAGGGCGGCCGGCAGCACCCGAAGCCGCCCCGCCGTCTCGCGCAGGGCGTCGAGCTCGGTGGCGGAGGGCAGGCGCCCGTGGAAGAGCAGGTGCCAGGCCTGCTCGAAGCCGACCTTCTCGGCCAGCTCGACGGCCGAGTACTGCCGGTAGTGGAAGAAGCCCTCGTCGCCGCGGACGTCGCCGATCTCGGTGTCTGTGACGACGACCTTTGCGAGCCCGCGCGGGACGAGGACGAAGCCGGTGGGCGTCGGGGCGGGTGAGCTGCTGGACATGGTGTGCTCCTCTCGGGTTCACTCTCACCCTGACGATGTTGATCAACGTCGTCAATGTTGATCCAGTCAACCGTTGACCGGGTCAACACGGATGGCGCCGACGGCGCCCAGCGCGAGGAGGTCACGTGGCCACGCCAGCCGGCTCCTGGATCACGACGACCGAGGCGGCCCAGCGTCTCGGCGTCAAACGGTCCACGCTCTACGCCTACGTCAGCCGCGGCCTGCTGCGCAGCGAGCGCCGGCCGGGCCAGCAGGAGAGCCTCTTCGACCGGGCGCAGATCGACGCGATGGCGACCTCGACCCGACCTCCGGGCGGTCCGCCGCCGGTGCTGCGCTTCCGCAGCATCGCGACGACGGTGAGCAGCCAGGCCGAGGGCGAGCTCTTCTACCGCGGGCGGTCCCTCGTCGAGGTGGTCGCCCTCGACTCCCTCGAGCTCGCCGCTGCTGTCGTGCTCGACACGACACCGCCCGCGAGCGCCGGGCCCCTGCCTGCCGCCGTAACGCTCGACCTCGGGCGCCTCCCCCTCCCCCGGCGTATGCCGGTGGCCGTTCAGCTGCTCGCGGCCGCCGACCCGTTCGCCGGGGACACCGACCCCGAGCGGGTGCGTGCCGCCGCGGTCCCGACCCTGCGGACCGCGCTCCTCCTGCTCGCCGGCGCGATCCCGGGCCACCCGGCCTACGGCGACGACCTGGCGGCGCTCGCGCTCGCGGCGCTGGGCGGCCGGCCCGACGAGCCGGGCGACGTCGAGGTGCTGCGTGTGCTGCTCGTGGCGCTGCTCGACCACGGCCTCACGGCCTCGACCGTCGCCGCCCGGGTGGCCGCCTCGACGCGCGCCGGCCTGCCCGACTGCCTCTGCGCCGCGTACGCCGCGATGTCCGGCCCGCTCCACGGCGCCGCCCCGGTCGCCGCCCACGCGCTGCTCACCGACGGCCCAGACCCGGCGACGCTCGTGGCCCGGGCGCTGCGGTCGGGCGGCTCGGTGGCCGGCTTCGGGCACTTCCTCTACCCCGACGGCGACCCTCGCGCGGACGTGGTGCTCGAGGCGCTGTGGCGCCGGCCGGGCACGGCGGATTTGCGACAGCGCGTCGAGTCCCTCTCCGCGCTGGTGTCGCAGCGCACGGGCACGCTACCCAACGTCGACCTCGCGAGCGCTGCCGTGCTGCACGCTCTGGGCCTGCCTGCCGAGTCCGGCGAGGCGGTCTTCCAGATCGCGCGGTCCGTCGGCGTCGCCGCTCACGTCGTGGAGGAGTACGCCGAGGAGCCGTTGCGCTGGCGCGGTCGCGACCCGCAGGGGTGAGCTACACCGGCTGGTCGAAGACGTGCCGGCGCACCCACGCGTGCATCGCCACGGCGGCCGCCGCTCCGGCGTTGATCGAGCGGGTCGAGCCGAACTGCTCGATGTGCAGCACCGCCTCGCACTCCGCGCGCATCTCCTCCGACAGGCCCGGCCCCTCCTGGCCGAAGACGAGCACGCAGCGCCGGGGCAGCTCGAACGTCTCGAGGGGCACCGAGCCGGGCAGGTTGTCCACGCCGAGCAGCACCAGTCCCTCGGCGGCCGCCCACCGCGCGAGCGCGGCCGCGTCCGGGTGGTGGTGCTCGTGCTGGTAGCGGTCGGTGACCATGGCGCCGCGCCGGTTCCAGCGGCGGCGACCGACGATGTGGAAGGCCGCGGCCCCCATCGCGTTGGCGGTGCGGATCACCGAGCCGATGTTGAAGTCGTGGCCCCAGTTCTCGACGGCGACGTGGAAGTCGTGCCGCCGCGTGTCGAGGTCGGCCACGATGGCCTCGTGGCGCCAGTAGCGGTAGGCGTCGACGACGTTGCGGCGGTCACCGTGCTCGAGCAGCTCGGGGTCCCACTGCTCCCCCTCCGGCCAGGGCCCCTGCCACGGGCCGACACCGACCTCCTCCGCAGGACCGGCGGGCACGTCGTCCCGGCCGGTCACGAGACCAGGCGCGAGAGGAACTGCCGCGTGCGGGCCTCGCGGGGCGCGCCGAGCACCTCCGACGGCGGGCCCTGCTCGAGCACGCGGCCGCCGTCGAGGAAGCAGACCGTGTCGGCGACGTTGCGGGCGAAGCCCATCTCGTGCGTCGACAGGATCATCGTCATGCCCTCCTCGCGCAGCTCGCGGAGCAGGTCGAGCACCTCGCCGACGAGCTCGGGGTCGAGGGCGCTCGTCACCTCGTCGAGCAGCAGCAGCTGCGGGGAGTTGACCATCGCCCGGGCGATGGCGACGCGCTGCTGCTGACCGCCGGACAGGTCGTCGGGTCGGGCTCGGGCCTTCTCCGCGAGGCCGACCCGCTCGAGCATTCCCATGGCGCGACGCTCGGCCTCGGCCCGCGGGACCCGGTGGACGCGGCGCGGGGCCAATGTGACGTTGTCGAGCACGGTGAGGTGCGGAAAGAGGTTGTAGGACTGGAAGACGATGCCGGTGCGTGCCCGGACCTCGTCCGCGTCGACGCGCGGATCGGTGATGTCGACCCCGGCCAGGGAGATGACACCGTCGTCGACCTGTTCCAGCAGGTTGATGCAGCGCAGCAGGGTCGACTTGCCCGAGCCGGAGGCGCCGATGAGCACGACGCACTCGCCGGGCTGCACGTCGAGGTGGACGTCGTCGAGCACGACGTTGTCGCCGAAACTCTTGCGCACGCCGTGCACCGACAGCAGCGGCGCGCCCAGTGCGGCGGTGCCCGCGCTCACAGGGTGCCCCCCGCCCCGTGCCAGCCCTGCTTGCGGGCGACGTGGTCGGTCAGCCGGGCCATCGGGATGGTCAGGCAGAGGAAGAGGACACCCGCCACGACGTACGGGGTGTAGTTGAAGTCGGTCGCCGTCTCGATCTGCGCTGCGCGGATCGCGTCGGTGGCGCCGAGCACGGCGATCAGGCCCGAGTCCTTCTGCAGCGACACGAAGTCGTTCATCAGCGGCGGGGTCACCCGGCGCACGGCCTGCGGCAGCACCACGTGCCGCAGCGTCTGCCCGTGCGACAGGCCCAGGGCCCGCGCCGCCGCCCGCTGGGAGGGGTGCACCGACTCGATGCCGGCGCGGAACACCTCGGCGACGTAGGCCGAGTAGGACAGGACGATCGCCACCGCACCCCAGAAGGCCAGCTCGGTGGGCACGTTCGGCAGGCGCAGCGCCGGCACCCCGAGCCCGAGCAGGAGCAGCAGGAGCAGCAGCGGCAGCCCCCGGAACAGGTCGACGTAGACCGTCGCGAGCAGCCGCAGCGGGAAGAAGATCGGGCCGCGCAGGGTGCGCATGACCGCCAGCGTCAGCCCGAGGACGAGGATCGAGACCCCGCAGATGAGCATGAGGCGGATGTTGAGCCACAGCCCCTTGAGCACCGCCGGGAACGACGAGACGGCCTTGTCCCAGCTGAAGAAGGTCTCCTGCACCCGCGGCCAGCCCTGCGAGTGCGTGATGAGCCAGGCGAGCACCCCGAGCACGACGACGGTGCTGACGGCCGACAGCGCCGCGGACCGGACCGTGCGCGACCGCCGGAACTCCCGGCGCTGGACCTCGACCGCAGACGGGGACCAGGCACGGTCACCGGCGGCAGAGGTCGCGGGCACGCTCGAGGGAGGTGCCGGCATACCCGGGGAGCTCGTCACTTCAGCTCGGGCGCGCCCGCGCCGGCGAGGTACTGCTTCTGCAGCTTCTCGAGGGTGCCGTCGGCACGCAGCGCGTCGACGGCCTTGGACACGCACGGCGTGAGCGCGGAGTCCTTGTCGAGGACGGCACCGAACTGCTCGGGCGTGCCGCCCGCGGCCGGGAGCTGCCCGACGATGACGCCGTCGTCGAGCTGCGCGGCGGTCATGTAGAAGGCCGTCGGCACGTCGACGACGATGCCGTCGATCTGCTTGTTCTTCAGGGCCTGGACGGCGACGTCGTTGGTGTCGAAGACCTTCGGGTCGTTGCTCGGCTGGATCTGGTCCTTGATCGCGGTGTACGACGTCGAACCCACCTGCGCACCGAGGTCGGCCGACTTGAGGTCGGCCACCGAGGTCTTGCCGTCGATGGGGCTGCCCTTGTAGGTCACCACGGCCTGGCGCACGTCGTAGTAGCCGGAGCTGAAGTCGACGGCCTTGCGGCGGTCCTGGGAGATGGAGACCTGGTTGACGTCGAGGTCGAAGCTCTTGGGTGCCGGTGAGATGGCGGTGTTGAAGGGCACGACGACCCACTTGACCTCGCTCTTGGCGAAGCCGAGCTTCTCCGCGACGGCGTACGCCACGGCCGACTCGTAGCCCTTGCCGTTGCTGGGGTCGTCACCGCTGAACCACGGCTCGTAAGCCGGCTTGTCGGTGCCGACGGTCAGGGTCCCCGGCGAGACGAGCTTGAGGGAGGCCTTCGCGCAGGAGCTCGCCCCTACCGTCCCCGTGCCGGCGGGCGCACCGCTCGCGGCGTCGGGCGTGGCGGAGCCGCACGCGCCGAGCGCGGCGACCGCGAGCGCGGCGACGGAGGCGAGGGCAAGGCGGGGACGAGGCATGAGGGGCTCCTGCGGACAGACCGGTTGCGACGGGCAGAGTCTACGAACTGGCCCCACGCGGTCTACGGCGGTCCGTCATCCGGTCAGGAGGAGACCCGGCTCGGCGCCGCCGCGCCGCCGGTCTCTGCCGGCGGTCGCGGCCCCGATGCTCCGGCGCCGCCGGGCTCCTCCCTCGCTCCCACCCCCATCGTGGGCCGGTTGGGCCACCGGACAAAAGGGACGCGGCCCCATCGAGACGGTCTCGAGACGTTCTCGAGACCGGACCGAGACCCATCGGGACTGCACAGGTGGCTCACGGCGGAGGATGCCGTCGCACCCGGGCACACCGCCTACCCTGTGACCCATGCACGCTCTTGCCGCCCTGCCGGCCGCCGTCACCGCCCTCGGCCCGAAGTGGATGGACCCGACCTACCTGCTGCATCAGTACGGCAGCGCGTTCTTCGTGATCGCCCTCGTCATCGTCTTCATCGAGTGCGGGCTGCTCTTCCCGATCCTGCCCGGCGACTCGCTGCTCTTCGCCGTCGGCCTGTTCATCGCGACCGGCCAGATCGACATCAACCTGGGGCTGGCCATGGGCGGGCTCGCCATCGCGGCCTTCCTCGGCAACGTCGTCGGCTACGAGATCGGCCGAGGCGTCGGGCGGCCGCTCTACAAGCGGCAGGGGCGCTTCATCAACACCGCCAACTTCGACAAGACCAACGCGTTCTTCGACAGGTACGGCAGCCGCGCCCTCGTGCTCGGGCGTTTCGTGCCCATCGTGCGCACCTTCATCACGGTCGTGGCCGGCATCGGCCGCATGCACCGCCAGCGCTTCTTCGGCTGGAGCGCCGTCGGCGCCGTGGCCTGGGTCGTGCTCGTGACGCTGCTCGGCTACTTCCTCGGCCAGATCTTCCCGGGCCTGACGAAGAACATCGAGTACGCGATCCTGCTCGTCGTCGTCGTCTCCGTGCTGCCGATGGTGTTCGAGTTCCTCAAGCACCGCCGTGAGCCGCAGGCCCGCGCGGCCGAGGGCGTCGAGACGCCCGGCGAGGTCGGCGACACCGTCTCGCGCCCCGAGCGCGGCTGAGCTCTCAGGCGTTCGGCGTGCCGGAGTCGCGGGTCGGGTCCGGCTGCGCCGCGCCGGGGGCCTGAGCCTGCGGCAGCGCGCCGGGTGCCGCACCCGGCTGGGTGGAGGGCCCGCCCACGGCGCCCGGCTGGGTCGAGGGCGCCACGCCGGGGGCTCCCTGGGGGCCCTGGCCGAGCGTGTCGCCGAAGGAGACGTTGGGCACGACCGCCTCGGTCGCCGGGGCCTCGAAGTACTCGGCCCGCTTCACGCCCGCCATGTTGGCGACGATGTTGGAGGGCACTGACTCGACCTTGGTGTTGAGGTCGCGCACGAGCGCGTTGTAGTAGCGCCGTGAGCTCGCGATGCGGTCCTCGGTGCTCGTCAGCTCCTGCTGGAGGGCGAGGAAGTTCTGGTTGGCCTTGAGGTCGGGGTAGGCCTCGGCGACCGCCATGAGCCGGCCGAGCGCCTGGCTCAGCTGCCCCTCGGCCTGCGCGGCAGCCGCCGGCGTCGCGGCGCCGGACATCGCGGCGGACCGGGCCTGCATGACCTCCTCGAGGGTGCCCCGCTCGTGGGAGGCGTAGCCCTTGACCGTCTCGACGAGGTTGGGGATCAGGTCGTGCCGGCGCTTGAGCTCGACGTCGATCTGGCGCCAGCCCTCCTCGACCTTGTTGCGCAGGCCGATCAGGCCGTTGTACGTGACGACGCCCACGATCGCGGCTAGCACGACGAGGCCGATCAGGATCCAGACGATGATCATGGGTTCTCCCGAGAATCTGGGCGGTCAGTGTGCCGATCCTAGTGCGGGGGTCGCTCTCGGACCGGGCCGTCGGTGCGACGGTGGGGGCGGTTGACCGGTTCCTGGGACCGACCCTCCGATCGGTGTCGGCGCCCACGCTTAGCGTGGGAGGCATGTCACCGCCGGCACCGGCCCAGAACCGCGTCACCCCTCTCGGCGAGGTCGTCGCGGCGGCCGGGCGCGGCGCCTGGACGGGCAACCGGGGGCGGCTGCACGAGGGGTCCGGCAGCCGGGAGGTGCGGCGCCACCACGTCGGCCGGGCGTGGATCACGTGCGCGCTGGCCTTCCGCGACCGCCGGGTGCGCCAGTGGGACCCCGCGCACTACACCCCGCTCTTCTTCCTCGACGAAGCCGTCTCCCTTGCGGCCGGTCACCGGCCGTGCGCGGAGTGCCGCCGCCCGGCCTACACGGCCTTCCGCGACGTCGTGGCGCGGGCGGCCGACGTCGAGCACCTGAGCGCGCCCGAGCTCGACCGGCTGCTCCACGACGAGCGCTGGGACGGCCCGCGGCGCACCCGCCGGCTGCACGCGTACGCGTGGGCCGACCTGCCCGACGGCGCGTTCGTGCTCCTCGACGACGGGCCGGCCGTCGTGGCCGGTGCGCGGCTCGTGCCGTGGCAGCCGGACAACACGTATGCCGTGCGCCCCGTGCCGCGGCCCGGCACCGGCCGTGCGCGGATCGTCACGCCGCCCTCGGTCGTGGCGGCTCTGCTGCTCGGCCTGCCCGTGCAGGTGGGCCGGCCGAGTCCGGTCGGCCGGGCTCAGGCCAGGCCGAGCTCCTCGAGCGAGAAGGCGTAGCGGTACTCCACGCCGGCCTCGGCCGTGATCCGCTCGCCGGCACCTGTCGCGCGGTCGGCGATGGTGGCGACGGCGACGACCTCGGCGCCGTCCTCGCGCACCGCCTCGACGGCCGCCAGCGGCGAGGCGCCGGTGGTCGTCGTGTCCTCGACGACCAGGACCCGACGGCCCTTGATCGACGGGCCCTCGATGCGCTGCTGGAGCCCGTGCGCCTTGCCGGCCTTGCGCACGACGAAGGCGTCGAGGCGCTCCCCGGCCGCCGCGGCCGCGTGCAGCATCGAGGTCGCGACCGGG
The DNA here is from genome assembly GCF_040702505.1 of Terrabacter sp. NPDC080008. NCBI lineage: Bacteria > Bacillati > Actinomycetota > Actinomycetes > Micrococcales > Intrasporangiaceae > Terrabacter > Terrabacter sp. NPDC080008. The sequence continues at coordinate 948,256 of NZ_JBFBLC010000001.1, read as the reverse complement.
TCGGCGCCGAGCGTCAGGCCACCGACGGCGGCATACGACAGGTCCTTGGTCAGCTCGCGCATGACGATGCCGACGAGCGGGGCCGCCTCGCCGCCGAGGGAGATGCGGCGCAGGTCGACGTAGTAGTCGGCTTCCTTGCCGGAGCTGAGCGTCACGCGACCGTGGACGATCGCCTTGTCCTTGATGATCTCGAGCAGTCGGGCACGGGCGGCACTGGCATCGGTGTGGGTCACGAGGCTCCATCGTAGGGCGCCGAGCCGGTGCCGGTGGGCCGGCGCCCGAGCGGTGGGCGGGTCGTCGTAGGCCGCAGCCTCCTGCAATCGGCGTAGTCGCCCTCGGCCGGCCGGTGGAAGTCAGGGCGCGACACCGCTGCCGACACTGGAGGGGCAAGCCCTGCAGGCTGGAAGGACGAGTCATGGCTCCACCAAGCACCAACGGGCGGCGGGCATCGCTCACCGCCGGCATCCTCCTCGCCGGGCTGGGCCTCGCCGCCGGCCCGGTCGGATCGGCGGCCGGGGCCGCCACCTACCTCTACGTGGGCGGCAGCGGCTGCTCCGACTCCGGTTCCGGCACGGCCGCGGTGCCCTTCTGCACCATCGCCAAGGCCGCCAAGGTGGCCCTCGCGGGGCAGACCGTCCTGGTGTCGTCGGGCACCTACACCGACGAGGTCTTCCCCTGGCACTCCGGCACGTCCAGCGCCCCCATCACGTTCCAGCCCGCACCGGGCGCGTCCGTGACGATCTCGGGAGCCATACACGGCTTCACGATCTCGAACCAGAGCTGGATCACCGTGTCGGGCTTCACCGTGCAGAACTCCACGAGCAACGCGTTCTACGTCTACAACGCCACCGGGATCCGGCTGTCGGGCAACACGGCTCGCGGGTCAGGGCAGCGGGTCAACGGCTCCACGGCATACGGCATGTACCTCAACGCCATGACCAGCTCGGTCGTGACGGGCAACCTCGTGACCGACAACTCCGCGTCGGGCATCTACCTGACGAACGGGTCCACGGGCAACCAGGTCACCGGCAACGAGAGCTCGTGGAACGCGTACGGCTACGTGCGCAACGCCGTGGGCATCGACCTGCGCGCCCCGGGCAACGTCGTCAGCGGCAACCGGGTGCACGACAACGAGGACTCGGGCATCCAGTCCTACCCCGGCGGGGACGGCAACACGATCGTGGACAACGTGAGCTACCACAACAAGGGGTTCACCACCGTCGCCCTCACCAACTGCAACGCGCCGAGCAGCGGCAACACCTCGGGGTGCATCACCGGCGACCACGGCATCGACGACTACGGCGTCACGGGCAGCTCGGTCGTGGGCAACACCGTCTACGACAACGTCAGCGCCGGCATCAACCTCGAGGGCGTGCCGTCCGGGACCTCGAGCGGCTTCACCTTCGCCGACAACGTCTCCGTCGACAACGGGGTCAACTGCCCCGACGGGGCCGGCGGCACGGTCAAGTGCCCGCGAACGAGGGGCAACCTGCGCGTCGACGGCACCTCGCAGCTCGGCACCACCCTCGACCACGACCTCGTGAACCTCACCGTCAGCGGCGGCACCATGATGGTCTGGGGGTCGACCTCCTACACCTCGCTCGCCGCATTCCAGAGCGCCAGCGGCCAGGAGCCTCACGGCCTGCAGGCCGACCCGCGCTGGACCAGCCCGTCGCAGGGTGTCTTCACCTTGCGGGCCGGGTCCCCCGCCATCGACTCGGCGAACTCCAGTGCTCCCGGCCAGCCGACCCTCGACGCCGCGTCGAAGCCACGGGTCGACGACCCGAGCACCCCGAACACCGGAGTGGGCGTGCGCAGCTATGACGACCGCGGCGCCTACGAGTACCAACCGACGACAGCGAGCGGGGCGACACCATGACCACCACCACGAGCTCCACCCGCCGCCGGCAGCTGCTGCTCGGCATCGGCCTCACCCTCGTCGTGGCCCTGGGGTCCGCCCTGGCCGCCGCCGGCGCGTCACGCGGGGGCGCCGCCCCCTCGACGGGGCCTGCCACCAGGCCCGACTGCGTGGCCGTCGGGACACTCGTCGCGGCGGCGACGACGGTCACCGACGGAGCACGGCGTGGAGTCCCAGCAGCGACCGCCCGGGCCCACGTCGACGCCGCCCGGGGCCGGGCCGCCGAGGTGGCGCGGACGACGGCCTCGGACGACGCCCGTGAGATGGCGCAGAACCTCGCGGACGACCTGGCCGCCTACCGCGTCGCCGTCACCGTCGGCTCGCCGTCGGACCGCTCGTCGGACCGCGCCTCGGGCAGCCTGGCGGCCGTCACCGAGCACGTGACGGCCCTGCGCCACCTCTGCGGCCGCTGAGCTCTCCGTCAAACGACGTAGGCCTGCGTCAGCCCCGTGTCGGTTCCCGGCGCGGGGCTGACGGCGGATCGTCGAGGGATGAACGGACCACTCGTCACCTCCCTCGGCCACGCCGGACTGCGGATCGACGCGCCGGGCGTGCGGATGCTCTGCGACCCCTGGATGTCACCGGGTGGCGCCTTCCTCGCCTCCTGGTTCCCGTTCCCGGACAACGCCCACGTGCGCACCCCGCGGATGCTCGACGCCGACTGGGTCGCGATCTCCCACGAGCACCTCGACCACCTCGATCTGCCGCTCCTGCAACGACTCTCGCCGTCCACGCGCCTGGTCATCCCGCGCTACCCCTCGCGGGAGATGCGCAACCGCATCGCCGGGGCCGGCATCCGCAACGTCGTCATCGAGCTCGACGCCTGGGAGCGCTTCCCGCTCGACGACCGCGGCGACTGGGTCACGGTCATCCCCGAGCTCAGCCCGATGTGCCACGACGCGGCCATCCTCGTCTTCGTCGACGGCCACGCCGTGCTGCACACCAACGACGCGCGCCTCAGCGTCAGCCAGCTGCGCCGCGCCGCCGAGGAGGTCGACCGCCCGATCGACGTCATGGGCGTGCAGATGTCGGGCGCCTCCTGGCACCCGATCTGCTACGACTACCCACCCGAGGTCATCGAGCGCATCAGCGCCGAGAAGCGCCTGGGCAAGTTCCGGGCCGTGACGCGGCTGCTCCGCTCGGCGCCCCCGAAGATCGTCATGCCGTATGCCGGGCCGCCCGCCTTCCTCGACCCCGCTGTCTCGCAGCACAACCCGACGGCGGAGCACCCGGGGATCTTCCCGCACCAGGGCCAGGCCCTCGACTTCCTCAGGGAGCGCCTGCCCGCCCAGACCTCGCTCGTCCTGCTCCCGGGCGACCGGCTGGACGCCGGGACGGGTGAGGTCGAGCGCGACCCGATGTGGGCCGACTTCTCCTTCGACGACACCTCCGACTACCTGCGGGCGTATGCGCAGCGCCGGGCTCCCGAGATCGCCGCGGTCCACGCCGCGCTGCCCGACCCCGGACCCGAGAGCCGGCTCGCCGAGCGCTTCCGCGAGCACTTCCTGAGCCTCGGCGCGCTCTCCGACTACTTCCTGCGGCGGATCGGCATGACGGTGCGCTTCGAGGTGCTCGGCCGCGCCGGGGGCACGTGGGACGTGCGCCTGGGGCCCGACACGACGGAGGTCGACCTCACCCCGAGCGACCGGACGCCGGGCTACCACCTGACCGTCGAGGCGCGCTGGCTGGACGCGGTCCTCACCGGGCGGATCCGTTGGGAGGACCTCTTCCTCTCCCTGCGCATCCGCGCCAGCCGCGAGCCCGATGTCTACAACGACTACCTCGTCGGCCTGCTCAAGCACGCCGACCAGGACGCGCTCGAGGCGGTCGAGGACTACGAGACCCACCGCGACCCCGCGGAGACCGTGGTGCTCAGCGAGGGCGAGAGGGAGTACGTCGTGAGCCGCTACTGCCCGCACGCGGGCGAGGACCTGCAGTACGGCGGCATCATCCACGACGGGAAGCTGCGCTGCCTCGGCCACAACTTCGAGTTCGACCTCGAGACGGGGGCGTGCCTCAACGCCCGGTGCGACCCGCTCGCGGTGAGCCGCGAGGCCGCGACCGCCCGGACGGCGCCCTGAGCTCACGCCGTGCCCGGACATCTCGACGGCGGGAGAGTCCCGGCGACGAAGACCCCGGTGGCCCACGGGCCACCGGGGTCCTCCCGGGAGGGGGACCGGGCTATTGGGGCCGCAGCAGGTAGACGGCCGTCTGCAGCAGCACGACGAGCGTGCGGCGCAGCGTCGGGTCGCGCAGGTAGGTGGCGTCGAGCTCGACGCGGCGCGGCACGATCTCCTCGAGGTACCACCGCTGGGGGTCGACGGGCGCACTGCCTGCAGCCCGCAGGTCGAGGACGCGCGCGTCGCGCAGGCGGATCTGCGCCGGGCCGGTGAGGCCGGGCGTGTGCTCCAGGACCCACCGGCAGCGGGCCGGGTAGCCGTCGGCCAGCGCGACCGTCTCGGGTCGCGGGCCGACCAGCGTCATCTCGCCGCGGAGCACGTTGAGCAGCTGGGGCAGCTCGTCGAGGGAGGTGCGCCGCAGCACGGACCCGACGGGCGTGACACGGGGGTCGCTGCGCATGGTGATGTCGAGGCCGGGGCCGCCGGTCGTCATGGTCCGCAGCTTCAGGATGGTGAAGGGCCGGCGCCCGGCCCCCAGGCGCTGCTGGCGGAACAGCACGGGGCCGGAGCTCGTCGCCCGGATGGCTGCCGCGGCCACGAGCAGGATCGGCGCGGTGAGCACGAGCGCGAGCGCGGAGACAACGACGTCGAGGGACCGGCGGGCGCGGCTGACGTCGGCGCCGACGATCCGGCTCCGGCTCAGCCGGTCCCGGCCGCGACGAGGACGACGTCGAACTGCTGCGTCACCTCCGGCACGTCGTGTGCCCGATCCACCTGGTAGAGGGACGGCGTCATGTGTGTCCACAGCCGTGCTCCTTCCTTCCGCCTCTGTTGCAGGGCACGGGTCAGCGCGTTCGGGGCGCCCCCGGGGTCGGTGAGCGTGTAGACCTGGCCCTTGTACTGCTGGGCCCACGTCCAGATGTCGACCGCCTTGGCACCCGCGGCGAGGGGGATGTCGACGTAGGTGTGCACGTCGGCCTGGGCGGTGGCCTCACCTCCGGTGTAGGGGCCCGGGTGGGCCAGCGCCTTGCGCGCCTGGAGGGTGACCCGGCTCCCCCACCGTCGCACGGCCTCGCGCCAGCACTGGCGCATGGCCTCGTCACGCGAGGTCCCCTGGGCTACATACCAGCTGTCGTCCTGCAGGCCCGGGCTGAGGTCGATCACGTCGACACCGGTCGACGCGTACGCGTCCACGGCGGCGATGGTCGCGCCCGGGTTGGCGCTCTGCGCGTCGGCGCCGCACATGCGCATCGTCGGGGTCGACGTCGGCAGCCAGGACAGGCAGCCCAGCTCGGGCACGACGACGTCGATGAGCACCTTGGTCCCCGGGGACGCGGCGTGGATGTCGTGGACGGCCTGACGCAGCAGGGCCAAGGCCTGCTCGGACGTGGTGCCGTCGTGGTAGCCGAGCTCGTCGGCCACCTTGATGCCCGCCACTCCCGGCTGCCGGGCGAGCCCCAGCGCCGCGCCGACGACCTGGCGGTAGCGCGCGTCCCCGGCCAGGTACGCCTTGACGAAGTCCGACTCGATCCACACCCCCGTGCCCCTGGCCCGGAGCTCCTTGACCAGCTCGACGTACTTGCCGGCGGTGGGCGCACGCGCGGCGACGACGGCGGGCTCGGGAGGCGTGCTGCTCGAGGGCGCTGAGCCCTGCGGCGAGCCGCTGCAACCCGCCACGAGGAGGGTCGCCGCGAGGGACAGTGCGGCCCCGGCGCGACGCCGACTCATGACGCACCGGCGAGGAGACGTCGCACGACCAGCACCGTGCCGAGGTCGGTGACGAGGTAGGCGACGGCACTCGCCGACGCGGCCCCGATGACCTCGAACCTCGGGATGAGCAGGAAGTCGAGCACGAGCGTGGCCACCAGCCCTCCTGCCTGCAGCAACGAGTTCGTCCCCGGCCGCCGGGTCCCGAGCAGGTAGCCGCTCGCCAGGCCGCCGGCAGGTGAGGCGACCAGCCCGACGGAGATGATCGCGGCCGGCACCACGGCGGTGACGAACTCCTGACCGTAGAGGAGCGGCAGGAGCGGCCGGGCGGCCAGGGCCAGCACGACCGCGCCCACGACGCCGAGACCGGCCAGCCACGGCAGCTGCCGGCGCATCAACGGCACGGAGCCCTCCGGGCCGAGGCGGGCGATCCGCGGGTAGCTGACCCACGTCACGGCGAGCGCCGGGAGCTTGACCAGCTCCGCGAACTTCGAGGCCACGGCATACACCCCCAACGGTGCCGCCCCGGCCAGCGAGCCGAGGACGAGGAAGTCGAGACGCAGGTTGAGCAGGTTGACCACGCCGCCCACCTGGCCGAGCAGCCCGAACGACACGACGGAGCGGGCGAGCTCCCGGTCGGGCCGGCCGGTCAGGCGCATCCCCCGAGAATGCACCTGGCGCGTCAGCCTGACCCACCCGGCGACGGCGACCAGGACGTCCGCCGCGATCAGCACGACCACGAGGAGCAGCGGACCGCGCAGGCCCAGCAGGTAGGCGACGCCGAACGCGGGGAGGAAGGCCGCCTCCTCGGACGCCGTGACGACGTTGGAGCCCCTCCGGTCGTCGAGGCCCTGCAGGCTCGCCTTGACGACCGCCACCGGCAGCTGGGTGCCGACGCTGACCCCGGCCAGGAGCATCACGAGCGTGGTGGTCGTCGGCAGGAGCACCGCGTGGATCGCCGGGAGCAGCACCAGCCACGCCGCGGTCCCGAGGGCGATGCCCGCCGCGAGCAGCGCGAGGATCGTCGGCCACAGCCTGGGCTCGGTGGAGCGCGGGCCGGCGAGGAAGTAGCCCATCGCCCCGGGCAGGCCGCAGGCGGCGAGCACTCCTACGAGGCCGGGGACGACGCGCAGCAGGGCCAGGATGCCGACGTCCTCGGCGCCGCCGGTGCGCGCGACGACGATCGTGCCGAGCCCCAGCGCGACCACCGCGACGAGGCGGGCCGTGATGTTGTCGAGGACGGCGCGCCCGGGCAGGCGGAGCCGGCGCGGACGGCGGACGGTGTCGGAACGGACGAACACGTCACCGCCTCCCGGTGGTCAGGGGCGCCGGCTCGGACGGGTCGCCCCCGAGCAGGTCGAGACCGGCCACCAGGCCCAGGAAGGCCCACAGGTGGCGGAAGTGGAGCACCTCGTAGAACATTCCGGACACGAGGAACGCCGCCGCGGCCGCGACGAGGAAGTGCGGGGAGGGGAGCAGGTCCCGCGTGCGGGAATCCCGCCTGCCCCGGCGGCCCGCCACCCGCGCGAGCCGGGTCGCGACCGTGGCGAGCAGGACGACCAGGCCGACGCCGCCGACCAGGCCGAGCTCGACGAGCGTCGCCACGTAGTCATTGTGCGCCTCCTTGATGTAGGGGGCGGGCTGCGCGGCGAGGGCCTCCTTGGTGCGTCCTGCCCCGATGCCGACGAGGTTGCCGTTCCAGAAGAGCTTGACGCCCTCGTGGAAGAGGACCTGCCGGTCCTGGCTGGAGGAGTCGCCGCGGCCGACCGAGTCGTGCAGGACCGGTGGTCCGGCGGCGGCCCGGGCCTGCAGCGACGCCCAGTCCACCGACGTGACGAGCAGGCTCGCACCCAGCGCCAGGACGCAGGCGACTCCCAGCGCCGCGAGAGCCCCTCGCGAGCGCCACGCCCCGACGACGGCGGCGACGCCGAGGCCCACGAGCGTCGACACCATGGCGCCGTTGGAGCCGGTGAAGAGGATCGCGAGCAGCAGCAGCGCCACCACCCCGGCGCGCGGGAGGCGCCGACGCGGGTAGCGCGAGGCGAGGACGAGGAAGAGGGAGACGACGAAGTAGTTGCCGGCGAGGTTGGGGTCGCCGAAGGTGAGCGCGGACCGCGACCCGTCGCGGAGCGTCTGCCCGGCGAGCCACGCGATGCCCGCGAGCCGGCCGACCACGAGCAGCCCGGCACACACGGCGGCGGTCCAGGACCAGCTGGCGCAGACCAGGCGCAGGAGCGAACGGTCCGCCCGGACCGCGCTGGCGACGGCGCCGCCCCAGACCAGCAGGAAGAGGTCCTGGGCCAGCACCGCCGTGGAGCCGACGTCCTGGTGGGTGAACGCCGCGACCGCGCCGGCGAGCAGCAGCAGCCACACGCCGAGCGCGTAGGGCACGTGGAGGCGTACACGGTTGCGCGAGAGCCACAGCACGACGCCACCGATCGCGAGAAGGATCGGCAGGTCTGCGGGAGAGGTGTTCCCCGGCCCCGTCGGGACCAGGAGCGGCAGGCCCGCGACGGAGGCCACGAGGATGCACCGGAGGGAGAGCGATGCCGGTTCGACCCGCCCGCGCCTCGGCCGCCGCACCGGGGTGAGGTCCTGCCGGGCCGTGCCCGGGACGGCCGTCGTCGGGCCCGCCGTCGGGGCTGCTGTCGGGGCTGCTGTCGGGCCTGTCGCCGAGGTCGACGTTGTGGTCGTGGTCGTCATGGTCCTACCTCCGTGAGGAGAAGTGCGTGTGCGCGGGCGAACTCCGGTTCGTCGCTGCCGGCCGCCACCTGGGCGAGACCGACGAGAAGGGCGGCGCGCCAGGGGACGGCGCGGAGCTCGCGCTCGGCGCCCGGGGCGATGAACGCGGACACGAGGTCGGCGTACCAGCCCTGGCCGCGCAGCAGGTGTCGCACCGGGTCTCCCCAGGCCACTGCCCGAAGGCCGGCGTGGCCGTGCACCGGGGCTCCCCCGGCGGTGTGCCGGTCGAGGTAGAGGGTGTAGGCGAGCGCGAAGCGCACCCGGTCCCACAGCGGGGAGGAGCCGAACACGGTGTGCTCCCAGTCGACGACCCCGCTGACCCGGCGCCCGGTCCGCAGGACGTTGCCGAACCAGAAGTCGCCGTGTGCGACGTGGGTCGCGTCGAGCTCGCCGACGCGCTCACGGGCCCCACGGCATACGTCGGCGGCTGCCTGCCCCAGCTCCTCGCCGGCCCAGCGGGCCTGCAGGAGGCGGCCGGTGTCGGGCTCGGGCACCGAGGGGACGGCGAGGGCGTGCAGGCGGGAGAGCCAGGCCGCCGCGGCGGCGAAGTCGGCACGCACATCCCGGCGTCGGCCGGTGTGGTGCCAGCGGTGGTAGTCCACGGAGAGCGGGCGACCGGTCGCGACCGTGGTCACGAGGAACGTGCCGGCGGCCGTGTCGTGCAAGGCGATCGGCCGCGGGACGGTGCCCTCGACGAGGCCGGGGTCCAGCTCGGCGAGGCGCGTGAGCGCGGCGGCCTCCGCGCGCACCGACTCGGCGGCACCTGGGGTCAGCGCCGCCTTGACGGCGAGCGCGGGAGCCCCACCCACCGGCGTGGCGACGACGACGGCCTTGGGGTTGTCGTCCCTGGACATGGCCACGAGCGCCAGCCGCGCCGGCTGGGGACCCAGGTGCCGGCGAAGGATCCCCTCCACGGCGACGAGGTCGACCGGGGCGCCGGGGGGCCCGGCCGACGTGCTGACTGAGGTGGGCGTGCTCATGGGCGGTGGGCGATCATCATGCGTCCGGCCACCAGGCGGCCGACGCGGTCGAGGACGAGACGGTGCCGACCTGCGACGGTCGCGGCGGTGACGAGCAGGGAGCCCTTGGCGCGCCCGGGGGGCACCGTGGCGAAGGCCTTCCAGAACCACCCCAGGCTCTCCGGCGCGTCCTCGACGACGAACGCGGGCTCGCCGAGGCTCGGCAGCACCACGAGCTCGCGGTCCACGACGAGGCCGGCGCTGCGGGCCAGGCGCCGGAGCCGGCGGACGGCCAGTCGACGGCCGTCGAGGAGCACGAGCCGCTCCCCCGCCGACAGCACGGGCAGGGCCGTGCCCGACGGCGGCCGGGTGCGGTCGACCGTCACCACCGGGGTCCCCGGTGGCACGAGCAGGGCGACGGCCGCGTCCACGGCGCTCATGAGGCCCGGTGCCAGGCGGTCACGGGGGTGAGCAGCGGGCGGTGCGTCAGCGTCGCGCGCTCCCCGGTGGGCCCAAGCGGCCCGGTCGGCTCGGTGGGCTCGGTGGGCTCGGCGGCGTAGACCTCGCACAGCGTCGCGCCCAGCGTGCCGGGCTCGTAGCGGTCGCCCAGCTGCGCGCGGGCGCGCTGGGCCCAGGCCGCGGCCTGGCGCGGGTGCGACAGCGCGTGGTCGAGTGCCGCCGCCAGCTGCGTCGGGTCCTGGGGCGCGACGAGCAGACCGGTCACGCCCGGCACCACGACGTCGGACACCGCGTTGACCGATGTCGCGACGACCGGGATGCCGCACTCCTGCGCCTCGACGATGGCGCACGGCAGTCCCTCGTAGCGGCTCGACATCGCGAAGACGTCGAACGCAGGCAGCAGCTCGGGCACGTCCTGCCGGTTGCCCAGCAGCAGCACCCGGTCGGACAGGCCTGCGGCGTGAGCGCGGTGGGCCATTGCCTCGAGCAGCGGCCCGCCACCGACCCAGACGAGCACGGCGCGGGTGTGCATGCGCCGCACCGCCTCGAGCATCACCTCCGGTGCCTTCTGGAAGTCCATCCGTCCCACGGTGCCCACCACGGTCGCGTCGTCCGGCAGCCCCAGCAGCGCCCTGGCCCGGGCCCGCGAGAGCGGGGAGGCCGTCACCCGCGCAGGCTCCACGGCGGGGCCGATGGTCACGAGCTGGTCGGGACGCACGACGCCCCGCCGCAGCGCCTCGACGGCGACCCCAGTCCCGACGGCCAGGTAGGCGTCGGTGATGCGGGACAGCGCGCGCTCGGTGCGGATGTAGGCCTGCCGCACGGCGACGGACTGGAAGTCGTGCCAAGGGAACCCGTGCAGGGTGTGCACGATGCGCGGCACCTTGGCGTGGGCTGCGGCGACCCGTCCCAGCACGCCGGCCTTGGCGCTGTGGGTGTGCACGACGTCGAACCCGCCCGAGCGGACGATCGCGTCGAGTGACCTGAGCGCTCGGGCGTCCGAGGCCGGGCTGATCGGCGAGACGAGGTCGGGGACGACGATGACCTCCACGCCGTGGGCGCGGGCCTCGTCGAGCAGCACGTCCCCCGACCCCACGACGAGGGTGCTGCAGTAGAGGTCCCGCGGCAGGCTCACCGCTCCCCTGACCGCGACCCCGCCTGCGCCGGCCACGCACCGGGTGATGATGTGGGCCACGCGCTGGGTCATGCCCCCACCTCCGTCATCCGGGGAGCGTGGCGACCGGGGGCGCGCTCCGCCAGGTCGACGATCTCGGCCAGCGGCGTCCCCGGACGAGCCGGCAGCTCCACCTCGACGCACCGGTGCGACCGGGCGAGCCGCTCCGCCTGCGCGTCGATCGCCGGGTGGGCCGGTCCGAGCCCCGTGCCCAGGGCCAGGGTCGCGCTGAAGGCCCAGTAGCGGCGCAGCTCACCCGCCGCGTACGTGCCCGCGACGAGGTCGCGCGCGGCCACCTCCGGCGAGACCCGCCGCACGACGGGGCGCTCACCGCTGCCCCGCCGGAGCACGACCACCAGGGTCGGACGGATGCCGGACTGCCTGCTGTCCCAACGCCTCTCGACACGACCGTGCGGCATCGTCCGAGCCCGGAGCCGTGCGCCGCCCGGCTCCGAGACGCGTCGCGGCTCGGGCAGGCCGTGCAACCGGTCCCCGTCGTACGCGCACAGGTTGTCGCTGACGGGCGTGCCCTCACCGGGGGCCAGGCTCGCGAGCAGCGTCGACTTGCCCACCCCGCCGGGCCCCGCCAGCACGACGCCGTGGTCCCCCACCTGGGCGGCCGAGACGTGGAGAGGCACGCAGCCCCTCACCCCGGCCCACCACAGCGCCGGGTACTGCAGGAGGGCGGCCCTCCAGAGCAGCTCGGTGCGCCCCGGGGCGGCCAGGCGCAGCGCCCGGTGGCTGGGCCGCGGTCGTGGCCTCGCCGTGACCGTGAGCCGGCCCGTGCCCGGCGACGGCTCGACGAGCAGGTCCAGACCGCTGCCGCACGCATCCGTGAGCACCACGCGCCTCCCGTCCCCGAAGGCGCCGCGCGTCAGCGGAGCCAGCCCGGCGAGGTCGAAGGCGTCGTGGGAGTCCTCCACCCGGACGGCCACGTCGGCCGTCCGCGCCGGGTCCTGCGCCCACACCGGGGCCGGGTCGCCCGGGCCCGAGGCGCCGCCGAACGCGCGGTCGGCGACCTCGGACCAGGCGCGGGACGACGAGTCGAACCCGACTGCCAGCCCGCAGGACTCGGCGCGGAGGGTCACGGCAGCCTCCGCATCTTCTGGCCGCTCAGCACGCCGCCGTTCGCCGAGCTCGGGACCGATGCCCCGGCGGTCTGGGGTGCCTTCGGCTTGGCCGCCGCGGCCGGCTCGCCCGCGCTCGTTGTGGCGGGCTTGGCCGTGGCGGGCTTCGCCGTGGCCGGCTCGGCCACGGTCGTCGTGGCGGGCTTCGCCTTGGCCGCCGCGGCGGGCTTCGGCGCGTTGGCGGGCCCGACGTGACGGCCCTCCTCCACGGGGAAGAGGCTGTCGAGGATCAGGTGGTGCCGGAAGGTGAGGACGCCGACGACGGGCCAGCCCATGACCTCGGCGTTGCGCTGCAGCTCCTCGAGCTTGCGCTGGGCCTCCACGGACGGGCTGAGCGCGATGACGACCGCGTCCTGCTGGCTGCCGCCCTCCGGGCTCCCCGCGCGGACCGCCGCTGCGTCCGAGGCGAGCTGGAGGCGCACCCCGGTGAGCGTCTCGACCTCCGAGCAGATCCGGGCGGCCAGCTTCTCGTACTTCTTCTCCACCGGGAGCACCAGGACCGGGCGACCCGCGAAGCGAGCGCTGAGCACCGCTGCGGCGCTGCCGAACTCGCGTACGCTGCGGGCGCCCCGCCGGCTCGCCAGGTCGGGAGTGGGCAGGTGACCGAGCAGCGGGGCATCCAGCTCGGCGGCGACCCAGCGGCGCCCGCGGACGCGGGGTCGGACGCCCTCGAGGAGCGCCACGAGGCCGAGCGCCAGGATCAGCGCGGCCAGAGCGGCCAGTCCCACGAGCTGCGACTCCTTGGGGCCGACGGGGTCGGCGACCGCGGTGGCGGGGTCGAGCAGGCCGATGCTCGAGCGCTGCGAGGTCGCAAGGATGAGGTCGGACCGCTGGCGCAGCAGGTCGGTGAGCGTCGGCGCCATGGCGCCGATCCGGGCCTGCAGCTCCAGCACCGGGCCGGGAGGAGCGACCGCGAGCTGGCGAATGAGGCTGTCACGCTGCTTCGTCAGGCTGGTGATCTCGCGGTTGAGCGCGGTCATCTGCGCCGCGTCCCGCTGGTGCGCGGTGTTGGCGTACCGCAGGGCCTGCTGCACGAGCGCGTTCGCGGCGATCACCGAGCGCTGGGGGTCACCGCTGGTCACGGAAACGTCGTTGACCGTCGAGACACCGACCCGGTTCACCGCCACGGAATCCGTGGCGAACAGCATGGGGTCGCCCTTGATCCCGGCGCTCTTCATCGCCGCGCGCACGAGGTTGGGAGAGGTGATCACGCCCTGCAACCATTGCGTCGCGGCATCGGCCTGCACGTTCGTGCTGGCGAGGCCGCCGGACATCTGGACGCGGGCGACCGCCTGGTACTGCTTGTCCTGGTGGGAGGCGTACGTGCTGGCCCCGAACGCCGCAGCGAGGACGAGCAGGCCGATCAACCACCAGTACCCCCCGATCACTCGGCGGAAGGCTTCATCGATGCGCATGTGACTTCTCTTTCTCGTCGGTTAGTGCAGGACTGCGAACGGACGCATCCGCGCGACCGGCCGGACGATCTGGTGGGTGGACAGGACCGACATCGCGGCGTTGACGCCGGCGTCGTCGAGGTGCGGCGCCTGGCTGGGCGCCGTGTCGTCGTAGCGGAACCGCAGCGTGTACCGACCTGCCGGATCGGACTGCGAGGTGCCGTTCTTGGCGAACTGGTCGATGACCGTGCCCGCTCCGTGGCAGGCGGAGTGGAGGCTCTGGCCGCTGGAGGGCCCGGCGACCGCGAGGTACGAGGAGGTCCGGTGCGTGCCCGGGAGCAGAACCGCCTGACCGGTCTGCGCGAACGTGGTCCCGGGCGTCATCAGGTGCGCCGGGTAGGCGCGGCACGAGTTGTGGCGGTGCACCACTGCGCGCTCGCCGGCCACCTCCTCCTCGTAGATCGAGTTGTGCGGCGAGTCGACGACGAGCGTGCCCGGCGCACCGCCGAACGCCTCGGCCGCCAGCCGGCGCAGCGCCTGGTAGGTGGCCATGCGGAAGGCGTAGCCGTAGTTCATGGCCGCGGCGTTGGCCAGCATCAGCCGCTTGCCCTCGTCGGAGTCCAGGCTGACGGGAGGGGTCGCGGAGCTGAAGAAGAGGCGCATCCGCTCCCGCAGCTGCTCCGCGGACCGGGCGGTCGCGAGGTGGAAGAGCGGCTTCTGGACGGCCATCGCGGCCCGCATGACCCGGGCGGTGTCCCGCCGGCGGGCGAAGAGGTGACCGATCTCCCCGGTGAGCACACCTCCGCCGGCGTGGTACTGCAGCGTCACCTGCCCCTCCCGGACGCCGAGCAGCCGGGCGGCCTCGGGGTCGAGGATCTCCTCGACCTGCTGGAGCTCGACGAAGTGGTTGGTCGGGCCCACGGTGCCGAAGCGCATCCGGGCGAGCTGCCACGTCAGGGCCGGGATCTCGGCGACGAGCCGCTCCTTGCCACCCCACTGGGCGAGGTCGATCCGGCCGCCCTCCTCGACCCGCTCGAGCTCCGCGGGGTCGACGCCGTTGCGGTCGACCGCGAAGTCGGCCCCGTCGGTCGCAGCGCTGATGACCTCCCGGTAGGTGAGGTCACGCCGGTTGGTCGTCGGGTACGGGTAGCGCTCACGCACCCGCCGGTAGAAGTCGCTCACGGCGGCGTCGGTCGGCCGGTCGCAGTTCAGCGCGATGAGCGCCATGCCGCAGTTGACGGAGGAGCTCGTCAGCGTCGGCCGGATCGTGCCCGCGGTCGCGACGGCGATGCTCGAGGGCATCTCCATGGCCGACTTGTGGTGGAAGTCCGGGAGGACGACCGGCGGTGCGGCCAGGTCCATGCCCAGGGTGGCGGAGTCGAGCGAAGCCACGAGGCCACGGTCCGCGGGGACCGAGTCGCTGTCGAACACCCGTGGGGCGTGGTGGCCGGCGCCGGAACCGACCTGCGGCTCGTCGGCGCGACCCGCGATGACGTTGATCTTCATGAATGCAACCTGTCCTCTCGGTGGGTGCCGGACCGCATCAGTAGTCGTCCGGGTAGGGCGCGGCCGTCACGGCCTGGAGCGCTGCGACGGGCTCCGGTTCGGGGCAGTACGCCGGCAGGGCGGCGCCGAGCGCGCGGCGCACCTCGTCCGCCGCGTTGCGGTGGGCCGCGTCGTAGAGCGTGCGCAGGAGGTCGTCGAAGTCCTGGTGCACGGGGACCGCCCGCGCGGCGAAGATCCGAGGGTGGCTCGTCGGGAAACACTCCTCGCTGTCGCTGAAGAGCGCCTCGTGCAGCTTCTCGCCCGGGCGCAGGCCGGTGAAGCGGATGTTGACGTCGCGCACGTCGAGCTGGCGCGCGAAGTTCGCGACGAGGTCGACGATCCGCACGGGGGAGCCCATGTCGAGGACGAAGGTCTCCGAGCCGGTCGTCATCCGGGCTGCCTCGAGGACCAGGCCGACGGCCTCCTCGATCGTCATGAAGTAGCGGGTGACGTCGGGGTGCGTGACGGTCACGTCACGGCCGGCGGCCATCTGGGCGACGAGGACCGGAAGCAGGGACCCCCGGCTGCCGAGGACGTTGCCGAACCGCACGGCCGACACGACGGTCCTGCCGCCGGCGTGCTTCTGCACGATCTGCTCGGCGAGCAGCTTCGTGGCCCCCAGCACCGAGGTCGGGTCGGCGGCCTTGTCCGTCGAGATGGCGACGAGTCGCTCGGCCCCGGAGGCCACGGCCGCGGCCAGCACGTTCTCCGTGCCCTGCACGTTGGACTTGACCCCTTCACAGGGGTGCTGCTCGAGCATCGGCAGGTGCTTGAGGGCCGCCGCGTGGAAGACGACGTGCGGTCGGTAGTGGTCCATGATCTGGTGCATCCGCTCCGCGTCACGGATGTCGGCGACGACCGTGTCGTGCGACTCCATGAACGCCTCGCCGCGCAGCTCGAGCTGGAGCCGGTGCAGGTTGGACTCGTCGTGGTCGAGCATGACCAGCCGGCTCGGGGCGAAGCCGTTGACCTGCCGGCACAGCTCGCTGCCGATCGAGCCGCCGGCCCCGGTGACCAGGACCGTCCTGCCGGTGATGATCTCGGCGACCTCCGGGGAGGCCACGTGCACCTCGCTGCGACCGATCAGCTTGGCCACGTCGAGGGAGCGCATGTCCGTGCCCACGACGTCACGCCGCAGCAGCGCGACGAAGGAGGGCAGCCGGCGTACGCTCGCCCCCACCCGTGCCGCAGCCGTGGCCAGCCGTGCCACCTCGGTCTCGGGCAGACCCGGGATGGCGAGGACGACGACGTCGATGCGCTCCGCGGTCGCGACGTTGACGAGGTCGGACAGTCTCCCGAGCACCGGCAGGTGACGGACCTTCCGCTTCGTCTGGTCGTCGTCGAGGAAGCCCACCGGGCTCAGCCCGAAGTCCTCCACCCGCTGCAGGTCCCGGGCCAGCGCCTTGCCGGCCGCTCCCGCCCCCACGATCAGGGTCCGCAGACCCGTGCCCGGGGCGGCGGTCCCGCTCCGCGGCCGGATTCCCACTTCCGAGGTCATCGCGTGCCTCCCATCTGCCACAACGCCGCGCACACGTCGTCGACGTCGTCATCACTGAGGTTCTGGTCGAAGGGGAGCGACAGGGTCTCCGCGAAGACCTCGTCCGCACCCGGTAGGCCCCCGGAGGGCAGGACGCAGTGGTTGACGTGCCACGTGAGCCGGTGCAGGGGGATGAAGTGGACGGAGCAGCCGATGCCGAGCGCGTTCAGGCGCTCGATGACCTCGTCGCGGGAGACGCGGAAGCCGGCGTGGATCCGGATGGCGTAGAGGTGCCAGGCGTGCTGGCCGTCCACCGGGCGCGGCGGCAGGCTGACCGCCGGCAGCGCGGCCAGCTGGGCGTCGTAGCGGGCCGCCAGCTCGCGTCGACGGGCCTGGTGCTCGTCGAAGCAGCGCAGCTGGGCACGGCCGATGGCGGCCTGGACGTCGGTGAGGTTGGCCTTCAGGCCGTCGTCGGCCACGTCGTAGCGCCACGTCCCCCCGGGCTGGTAGCGGCGCCAGGCGTCGCGCGACATCCCGTGCAGGCGCGTGCGGACCAGCGTCTCCGCGAACTCCTCGTCCGAGGTCGTGACCATCCCGCCCTCGCCGATGGCGAGGTTCTTCGTCGCGTAGAAGCTGAAGCACGTGGCCCGGGAGATCGAGCCCACCCTCCGGGAGCCGACGTTCGTCCCCAGGGCGTGCGCGGCATCCTCGATGACCCGGTCGAACCCCAGGCCGGCTGCTGCGGCGGCCGCCTCCACGTCGACGGGGTTGCCGCCGAGGTGCACGACGACCATTGCCGACACCCCGCCGACCTCGCGGACGACGGCCCGGATGTGGTCCTCGCTCGGCACGGCGCTCCACCGGTCGACGTCCACGAGGACCGGCTGCAGACCCGCGTGGGCGATGGCCCCGGCCGCGCCGCAGAAGGTGTTCGTCGTCATCAGCACACGCGATCCCGGAGGCAGGCCCAGGCCCCGCAGGGCGAGCTCGATGCCGGCCGTGCAGGAGCTGACGGCGACCCCCCGGGAGGCGCCGACGTAGTCCGCGAACTCCCTCTCGAAGGCGACGACCTCCTGGCCGGTCGTCACCCACCCCGACTCCAGGACGTGGGCCACGGCGCCGCGCGCCTCTGGCCCGATTACCGTGCGCGCGAAGGGAATCGAGCGCGCGTGCACCGTCCGTCGCGGCGCTGTGTGAAGAGTCATGTCTTTCCCCTGGGGTCGAGAGCCTGCTGGCTCTGGTGCGGGTGGTTCCCGCCCCTTCGACGCTAGGAACGCCGACGCCTCGGCACACCCGCTCAGCGCCCGAGGCCGTCTACGCCTTTCGCGGTAGACGCCTCCTCGGCACTCCGACCGAGAAGCCCGTTGCGACGCGCCTCGACCACGGCGGCGAGCGTCGTGTGGACCTGCAGGCGCCGCAGGATCGCGCCGACGTGGGTGCGCACGGTGTTGGGCGACATGCCGAGCAGGTGCGCCGTCTCCGCGCGGGAGTGGCCGTCCATGAGGCAGCGCAGGACGTCGGCCTGGCGTGGGGTCAGCATCTCCAGCAGTGCGCCGGCAGACCCCGGCGACCCGTGCGCCGGCGGCGGCCCGAGCAGGGAGGCCATCAGGGCGACCGGGATGAACACCTCGTGGGCGGCCACCCGGCGCACGGCGGTCACGAGTCGCGCGAACGGCTCGTCACTGCGGACCCAGCCGTGGATGCCCATCTCGAGGGCGTCACGCGACATGTCGCCGGCCTCGGGCTGGGTGACGAGCACGACGCCCACATCGGGCGCCTGCTGCAGGGCCGAGCGAGCGAGCTCGAGGACGGCATCCTGGCGGCTGACGGCGTGGAGCACGAGCACGTCGACCGACCCGGCCGCCACGGCCTGCAGCAGTCCGTCAGCCGTGTCGGCGCGACCGACGACGCGCAGCCCGGGCAGCGCACCGAGGGTCTCGGCCAGTGCCTCGAGCAGCAGCTGCTGCCGGGCGAAGACCACGACCCGGACCGGTTGCGGCGTCATGGGGACAGCATCGGAGCGGCGTGCGGTGTGCACACCCGACGTCTGGACGGCCTCCGACTACGTCACATGGCCGACTCACAAGGGACGTGCGGTCAGGAGCGCAGGCGCGCGGGCCAGATCTCGGCGCTGCCGTGGTCCGCGAGGAGGGCGGCCGCCTCCAGCCGGGAGTGCACCCCCAGCTTGGTGAGCAGGTTCTGCACGTGGGTGCGCGCCGTGCTGGTGCGCACGCCCAACTGACGAGCGATCTGCTGGGTGGTCTGGCCCCGGGTGATGCACCGAAGGACGTCCCACTCACGGTCGGTGAGGAACCGCAGCGACCACAGGGGGTCGTGGGTCGACGGGGGCAGGAACGCCCGCTGCAGCAGGCCGGCCTCCACCGCCACCTGGCCGTCGACGGCCCGCTCGAGCATCGCCGCGATGGCGTCCACGGACATCGACTTGGCGAGGAAGCCGGCGGCTCCCGCCGACAGCGCGCCGACGACCGCCTGGGGGTCGGCCGTGGCCGAGAAGACGACGACCTTGGTCGCGGGCTGGGCTTCCGCCATCACCCGCAGGGTGCCCAGGCTCGTCCCGTCCGGGAAGTTGAGGTCCAGCAGGCACACGTCGGGGGCATGCTCCGCCACGGCCGCGAGGGCCTCCTCTGGCGTCAGCGCCATGGCCACCACGTCGTAGCCCCGGGCGGCGAGGGATGCCCCCAGCGCCTCGACGAGCAGACGGTGGTCGTCGCAGAGCACGATCCTCACGGGCGCTCGACCTGCTCGACGAGCGGCAGCTCCACGGTCGCGACGGCGCCACCCCGGGGCCCGTTCTCCAACCGGAGACGTCCCCCGCACTGCTGGAGGACGCCCCCCACCGTGACGAGGCCGATGGAGTGCTGCGGCGCGATGCGCCCCAGCCCGGGCCCGTCGTCGGCGATGGCCAGCACGGCGGACGACCCCCGCCTCCGGATCGTCACAGCCACCTTCCCGCGCGGGCCTGCCGCCCGGGCAGCGTTGTCCAGCAGGCACATCAGGGCCCTGACGAGGGCGACGCGGGTGGCCTGCACCGGCACCGGACCACAGGTGTCGAGCGTCACGTTGGACGTCAGGAACGGGCCGCAGCACGACAGCGCGTACTGGGTGACCTCCGTCAGCTCGAGCTGCTCCTGCTCGTCGGCGTGCCCGTCACCCAGGACCGAGCCGACGAGCTCGGTGAGCCAGGAGACCTCGTGCCGGATGGCCGCCAGGCGTTCCTCGCCGGTGCAGAGGTGCCCGTCGGCCAGCAGCCGGATAGCCGTGAGCGGCTGGATCAGGTCGTGGCAGAGGGCCCGCATGGAGTCGACCTCGCGCGGCCGGCGCGTCGGTGCGTCATGGTGACGGACCGCTGCGGCCCCCTCGTGCCCCTGATGGCGGCCGAAACCCACCTCTTGAACTGACATGCATCCCCCTGATGGCTGTCTGTCTACTGCGGACTCTCGCCCCACCCGTGCGTCCCCGGCGCCTGTCGACCGTCTCGGACGGACGACAGGTCACGACGGACCACCCCCACCGACGCAGCGAGCAGCGCATGGCTCTCGTGGTCAGCGCACGGCGCGTTCCCCACGTGGCGTCCGACCGCTGGACGGGCGAACAAGCGCGAACTCACTGTCATCTGTCAGGTCCGAAGGTGAGACGAGCGGGCCACCGTCCCCCTGCTGGCGGTGACTCGGCGTTGAACTGAAGGTGAACGGCAGTCGGCGAGCTCCCGCCCATTGACGTTAACACCGGCAATCCGCAGATGAGCGAGATGCCGGAAGGTCGCCCGAATTGCTTGATTCAAAACGACATACGTGGCGAAAACACCTCAGCTCAGCGCCGGACGAGACGCGCGCGGCTGCGGACCAGAGAGCGCGGCACGACTCGGAGCAGCCCCACGACCGCCTTGTACTGCGCGCCCGGCACCGACACGACCCGGCCCCGGTCGACGTCGTGGAGACAGTCGGCCACGAGCTTCTGCGGGTCGAGCCACATGAACTGCGGACCCGGCTTGCTGATGCCGGCCCGCTGCTGGAACTCGGTGTTGGTGAAGCCCGGGCACAGTGCGGTCACCGTCACGCCCGACCCCGCCAGCTCGGTCGCCAGGCCCTCGCTGAACGTCGTCACCCAGGCCTTGGCGGCCGAGTAGGAGCCCGAGGCGATGAAGCCCGCGACGGACGAGACGTTGACGATGTGCCCGCGGCCGCGCTCGCGCATCGCGACCCCCGCGGCGTGCGAGAGCACGAGCACCGCACGGGTCAGCACGTCGAAGGCCGCCTCCTCCACCGCGAGGTCGTTGCGCAGGAAGGAGCGACGCTGGCCGTAGCCCGCGTTGTTGACGAGGACGTCCACCGGCCGGTCGCGGTCGCCGACGCGGTCGGCGACCGTCTGCAGGGCCGATCGGTCCGAGAGGTCGGCGACGAGCACCTCGGCGGACACCGCATACGTGCTCATCAGCTCGGCGGCGAGCTGCTCGAGGCGGCCCCGGTCCCGGGCGACGAGCACGACGTCGTGGTGACGGGCGGCCAGCTGGCGCGCGAACTCCCGCCCGATGCCGGCGCTCGCGCCGGTGACGAGGGCGGTCGGTCGCGTGGTCTGCGCTGCACTCATGCGCCTCACCCTAGGGACCCCGTGTCTGCGGGGCCGTCTAGGGTGGCCGACTGTGCGCATCGCCACCTGGAACGTCAACTCCATCCGCTCCCGCATCGACCGCGTCACCGCCTGGCTCGAGCGGACCGACGTCGACGTGCTGGCGATCCAGGAGACCAAGGCCCGCGAGGACCAGTTCCCGCTCGAGCGCTTCGAGTCGCTCGGCTACGAGGTCGCGCACCACGGGCTCAACCAGTGGAACGGCGTCGCCATCGCCTCACGCGTCGGCCTCGACGACGTGCGCGTGGGCTTCGACGGGATGCCCGGGTGGGGCGACCCGGCCCTCCCGGAGGCGCGCGCGATCGGGGCGCTCTGCAACGGCGTACGCGTGTGGTCGCTCTACGTGCCCAACGGCCGCGCGCTCGATGACCCGCACCTCGGCTACAAGCTGACCTGGCTCGAGGCGCTGGCCGTCGCCGGGCGCGAGTGGCTCGCCGAGGAGCCCGACGCGCAGATCGCGCTCCTCGGCGACTGGAACATCGCGCCGACCGACGCCGACGTGTGGAGCCCGGCGTTCTTCGAGGGCCGCACCCACACCTCGCCCGGCGAGCGCGCCGCGTTCCAGGCCGTGGTCGATGCCGGCTTCGAGGACGTCGTGCGGCCGCACACGAGCGAGCCGGGCACCTTCACCTACTGGGACTACACGCAGCTGCGCTTCCCGAAGCGGCAGGGCATGAGGATCGACTTCGCGCTGTGCTCGCCGGCCCTGGCGCGGCGGGTCGTCGGCGCGGCGATCGACCGCGAGGAGCGCAAGGGCAAGGGCGCCTCGGACCACGCGCCCGTCGTCTTCCAGGTCGAGGGCTGAGAGCCGGCGCTCGACCGCGACGCCCCGCCAGGTGGCGGGTTCCCGCGGCGGGCGCGGGCTCGCGACCTCCGAACCGCACCCCATGGTCGGTAGTCGCGACGGAGCACGTCAGAGAGCGACGAAGCGGGGCGCGTCGCTCTCGCCGGCCCCCAGCGGTGTGGACGCCCCGGACCGGCGTCTCAGACCGAGGGACAGGGCGATGCCCGCGGCGGCCAGCGCTGCCACGGCACCGCCGAGGAAGACCGTCTGCACCTGCACGACGCCGGCACCGATGAGGGCGTGCGTGTCGAGCTGGTCGGGCAGCCGGCGCACCGCGTCGTAGTAGCGGCTCAGGCCGATCGAGGTCAGCAGCGCCAGGCCGACGACCATGCCGACCATGCGGGCCACGACGACGAGGGAGCTCGCGACGCCGTGGGCGTGCGCCGGCGAGTCGGCGAGGGCGGCGTCGTTGACCGGTGCCAGGGCTAGCCCCATCCCGAGGCCGACCGCGACGAGCACCGCCGTCGCCGGCACCGGGTCGGCCACGGACTCGAGCGTCCAGCGCGACATGACGAGCATCCCCGCGCCGGCGAGCAGCAGGCCCGGCCCGGCGACCGCGCCGTCCCCGAGGTGCCGCAGCGCCCAGCCGCCGGCGAGTGCGCCGACCGGGACGGCGAGCAGGAAGCGGACGAGCACGAGGGCGGCCCCCGTCTCGTCGTAGCCGTCCGCGAGCCTTGCGAGCAGGGGGACGTCGACGACCACGGCCACGAGTGCCGCGCCCACCAGGAGGTTGACGACAAGAGCCCGTAGGCCCTTGGCGCCGACGGTCCCGCGCGGCACGAGCGGGTCGGCGGCGTGCCGGTGCCACCACGCCAGCACCACCAGCGCGACGGCGCCGACCGGCAGCAGGCTGTAACCGAGCGGCCCGACGACCTCCTTCTCCGGGTCGGAGGAGGCGAAGGTCAGCACGAGGCTGCCGAGGGCGACCGCGACGAGGAGGGCGCCCACGAGGTCGGCCCGCCGCAGCACCTGCCACCAGCGCGGGGCGGTCAGCGCGGCCACCGCGAGCAGGAGGGCCAGGCCGGTGACGCCGATCGGTGTGAGCAGCCGCGACGTGCCGGTGAACGGCACGAACGGCGCACCGAGCACGACGTCGGTCACGAGCGCGTCCGGTGCCGCCAGGGCGAGGCCCGTCGCGGCGAGACCCAGGACGAGCAGGCCGAGCGCCACGGCCGTCATGAGCCTCCGGCGGGTCGTGTGCGTGCTGCCCGCCTCAGGCCGGAGGGCGCGGCCCCCGAGGAGGTGGATCACGGCATACAGCACGAGGGCCGCAACCATGTTGAGCCAAAAGATCGCTCGCCATCCCGACCAGGCGAGGACGACGGCCCCGAGAACCGGCCCGAGGACGGAGCCGAGCTCCTGCACCGCGCCGACGACGCCGAGCGGGGTGCCGCGCCGGTCGGCCGGCCACAGGTCCGCGACGAGCGCCAGGGTGGCCGGGACGAGGCCGCCGCCACCGATGCCCTGCAGCACCCGCCCGGTGACCAGCACCGGCATCTCGACGGCGAGCGCCGTGACGGCGGAGCCGGCCGCGAAGACGAGCAGGCACCCGAGGAGGATGCGCCGGCGGTCGAGCAGGTCTGACAGCCGGCCGATGAGCGGGAGCACGGCGATGTATCCGAGGAGGAAGCCGGAGATGATCGGCGTCGCGCGCTGGAGCGCGTCGATGCCGATGCCGACGCCGGCCATCATGTCGGTCAGGGCCAGGACGACGACGTAGGTGTCGGCGGCGGCGACTGCCACGGCTGCCGAGGCGGCCGCGAGGAGGGCGAACCGCGGGGTGCCTGCGAGCGCGGCGGCTGGCATCACGCGCTCGTCAGGGCCGGGTGATGGTCACGGGCTTGCCGTACTGGTCGAGGACCAGCGTGTAGGTCGACGTGGTGCCCGAGCCGAAGAACGGACCCGCGATGGACACCTGGCGCAGCTCCTGGGAGTCGGTGAGGCCGTAGGTTGCGGAGTAGCTGCCGTTGGGGTCACCGATGAGGAAGAGGTCGGTCACCGCCTTGCCCGGCAGGGCGCCCTTGATCGTCGAGAGCACGTCGGCTCCGCGGCGCACCTGCCCGCCCGCGGTCGGCGAGGTGGTCGCCGTCAGCAGCGTCGTCAGGCCGGTGTCGGGCGAGAAGAGGACCGCCGGGTCGGGCAGGTTGAACGCCTTGGGGTCGATCTTGTTGGTGCCCGGGATCAGCGGGAGCTTCGCGTAGACGTCACCGCCCAGGGAGGTGATCTCGGCATCGGCCTGCACGCCCTTGAGCGAGACCTTGAAGGTGCCCTTGAACGCGGGCGGGTGCTTGCCCCAGCCGTCGGCCGACACGACGCCGCTCGCGCCCTGCGGCACCTCGGAGCTGGCCAGCTGGAGGTGGACCGAGGGGGCGGCGTCGACCTTGGCCTTGGCGGCCGCCAGGCGCTGGGCGGGCGAGAGCTGCGTCTGCCCCGGCGCCCCGCCCTCGTCGCTGCTCGAGCAGGAGGCCGCGGTGACGACGCAGAGCGCCGAGAGACCAGCGGCCGCAAGCTTTCCCGGAAGGCGCATGCGCCTCAGGCTAACCGAGTCCGTGCCGTGCTCTCGGTTGGCCGGGCCGTTGTGGGTATGGCTAGGTTCGGGGACCGCGGCGGGACCGCCTCGCCACCTGATGAAGGAGCACGAACCATGGCACTGCTCGGAGTCATCCTGCTGCTGCTGGGCGCGGCAGTCGGTGTGCTGG
Source organism: Terrabacter sp. NPDC080008 (assembly GCF_040702505.1). Classification (NCBI taxonomy): domain Bacteria; kingdom Bacillati; phylum Actinomycetota; class Actinomycetes; order Micrococcales; family Intrasporangiaceae; genus Terrabacter; species Terrabacter sp. NPDC080008. Next base: position 923,444 of record NZ_JBFBLC010000001.1, on the reverse strand, counting down.
CCTACGTGGCCACCCACGCCGCGACCACGACGGTCGCGATCACGGCGCTCGGCCTCACCCGGGACGCCTCCCCCTTCGAGCTCGTGCTCTACGGCGCGGCCGCCATGCTGCTCCTCGCCCTCGGCTGGTCTGCACTGTCCGCCGCGGTGCGTCGGCGCGCTCGCCTGCGCCGTGAGGAGAAGGAGCGCGCCCGCGTCGCCGAGATCGAGCAGGACGCGGAGAACACGCGCCGTGAGCACGAGCAGCGACTGCAGGACGCCGGCCTGCGCGACGAGGACCTGCGCCGCCGCGAGAACGAGCTGGCCGCGCGCCACGAGGGACTCGACACGCGAGAGTCCGAGCTCACGCACCGCGAGGAGGAGATCTCGCTGCGCGAGGCCGAGCTGCGCGAGCGCGAGCAGCCGTCGGTGGCCGACGTCGTCACCGGACGCGCACACGGCAACGTCCACGAGGGCACCGCCTCCTGGCACCACGGCAGCGACACCAACGACACCCTCAGCAACGACACGGTCGGCAACGGGATGGCCGGGGAACCGACGGACGCGGCACCCGGTGAGCACACGGCATACGGCGACGGCTCCGACCACACCACCGACCACACCACCGACCACGCCACTGAGACCGGCCGCCACGACGGCGCGACTGCCGCCGACGACGAGCGCACGCCGCGCGACTCCTCGGTGTGAGGGAGCACGCCGCCTACGTCTTCGACCTCGACGGCGTCGTCCGGGACTTCGGCCCGGGCGACGCCGCGCCGGTGATCGAGGCGGCTCTCGGGCTGCCGGCCGGGCACGTCGCGGCGACCGCCTTTCGCAGCGACCTGCTGCTGCCCACCATCACGGGCCGGCAGACCTTCGAGCAGTGGTATGCCGCCATCTGCGGCGCGCTCGAGGAGGTCGTCCCCGAGCCGGCCCGGGTGCGCGAGCACATGACCCGCTGGCGCGAGCACCGCGGGACCGTGGTCAACGAGACGGTCGAGCGCCTCGAGACGCTGCGCTCGGGTGGTCACCGGACCTACGTCTTCACGAACGGCACCGACTTCGTGCCGCAAGAGCTCGAGATCCTCGGCATCGCAAGGCTTTTCGACGATGTGCTCAACAGCGCGGACTTCGGCGTGGTCAAGCCCGACCCGAGGGCGTATGCCGCCGCGCACGCCGCGATCGAGGCCGACCTCGGGTGCGAGCTGGCCCACGAACGCGTGTGGTTCACCGACGACCGCGCCGAGAACGTGGCCGCCGCGCGTGAGTTCGGTTGGGCCGCAGAGCTTTTCATTCTCGAGGCGCCGCACGGAGCGTGACCACCGCTCGGACGCCCGGCTCGGCGTCCTCCAGGAGCACGTCGCCGCCCCAGCGCCGTACGAGGGCGCGGGTGATGGCCAGGCCGAGGCCGGTGCCGCCGCTGTCGCGGTCACGGGCCTCGTCGAGGCGGGTGAAGCGGTCGAAGACGCGCTCGCGGTCCGCTTCCGGTATGCCGTGCCCGTCGTCCGTGACCACGACCACCACGTGCCCGGCGCCGTTGCGGACCTCGAGCGTGACCGCGCTCCTCGCGTGGCGCACCGCGTTGTCGACGAGATTGGTGACGGCCCGGGTCAGGTCCTCGGCGGCGATGCTCGCGTCGAGCCGGGCACCCGGGTGGGCGACCGGCGCGCGAACGGGGACCCGCGCGGCGCGGTAGCGCTCGGCCACTCCGGTCACGACCCGTTGCACGTCGACGGTGGCCGCCGGGCGGGAGGGCGCCGTGCCGCCGGCGGTCCCCGCGTCGTCGCCCCGGGCCAGCAGCAGCAGGTCGTCGACGAGCGCCGAGAGCCGGTCGACGTCGGGGAGCACCTCGCCGGGCAGCCGGCCACCCTCCCCCAGTCGCTGCGCGACCTCGAGCTGCGTGCGCATGCTGGCGAGCGGACTGCGCAGCTCGTGCGCGGCGTCGGCCACGAAGGCCCGCTGCTTGCGCCGAGCCGTGGCGATGCGGTCGAGCATGGCATTGAGGGTCGTGGCGAGGGCACTGATCTCGTCGCCGGTCGGCGGCACGGGCAGCCGTTCACGTTCCGAGGAGGGGTCGTCGATGCGTTCGGCTCCACGGCGCAGCGACTCGACCGGGGCGAGTGCGGCCCCGATGACCCGCCACGCGATGAGTGCGAGCGCCAGCAGCAGCAGCGGGAAGATCGCGAGCAGGAGCCAGCGGACGGTGCTCGCGCTCTGCTCGATGTCGGCTGTGGAGGCCGCGGCGACGACGGTGTAGGCGCGACCCTCCGGCCCCGCGGAGCCGGCCGCGACGGCGGCCACCTGCAGCCGTCCGCTCACGCCGGAGCGGCTGCCCGGCACGATGACCGTCTCTCCCGCGAGTGCCCGCCGGCGCTCGTCGTCGGTGACGAGCGAGGTGAGCCGGTCGGCCGTCACGGAGCCGCTGACGACCCGGCCCCTGCCGTCGAGGACCTGCAGCACCTGCGCACCCGACACGGGGACCGGGTCGGGCACGCGACCGGCATCGACGAGCAAAGCCACCTGCTCCGCGCTCGCGCGGGCGGCCGCCTCGACGGAGCGCGAGAGTGACTCGGTGAGCACGACGTAGAGCAGCACGCCTCCGATGACGAGGGCGGCGGTGACGCCGAGCAGCCCCACGAGCATGAGGCGCCCCCGCAGGCCGAGCTGCATCAGGCGGTGGGTTCGCCTGTCCGAGAGGGCAGCTCGTGGGAGCGACTCGCTCACTGCGCCATCCGGTAGCCCGCGCCCCGGACCGTCTCGATGCGCGACCGTCCGAGCTTGCGCCGCAGGTAGCCGACGTAGACCTCGACGACGTTCGGGTCCTCCAACCCTCCCCACACGCGGTCGAGCAGCTCGTCCTTCGCCACGACCGCACGGTCGGCGCGCATCAGGTGCTCGAGCAGGACGAACTCGCGCGGCGCCAGTGCCACCTCGGCGCCGTCCACCTCGACCCGGTGGCTGGAGGGGTCGAGCGTTACGCCCGCCTGCTTCAGCACCACCGGCCTCGGACCGGGGTCCCGGCGCAGCAGTGCCCGCAGCCGGGCGAGCAGCACGACGAACGAGAACGGCTTGGTCAGGTAGTCGTCGGCGCCGTAGTCGAGGCCGTCCGCCTCGTCGTACTCGCCGTCCTTGGCGGTGAGCAGCAGCACCGGCACCCAGTTCTGCTCCTCGCGCAGGGTCCGCACGACCGTGTAGCCCGAGAGGCCGGGCAGCATGATGTCGAGCACGACGACGTCGTAGCCGCCGAACCGGGCCGCCTCGAGGCCCGCGACGCCGTCGGCGACGTGGTCGACGACGAAGCCCTCGGCGCCGAGCCCACGCACCAAGGCAGCCGCCATCCGCTCCTCGTCCTCGACCAGCAGCACCCGCACACGGCAACCATGGCACGGCGCAGCGGCGGAGCGCGCCGGAGCCGGACCGTGGCCCCCTCTCGCGTTCTCAGTGGCCTCTCAGGCCGGCGGGCGCACGATGAACCCATGAGCATCTTCACCCAGCACCCGGCCACTCGCTGGGGCCTGCCCGCCGCGGCCCTCGGCGTCATCGGCGTCGCCGCCCTGACGCTCAACCAAACGGCATCTGCCGACGCGGGACTTCCACCGCGCACGGCGCAGCAGCTGCTCGCCGACGTGCGCTCCGCCGACGTCTCGAGCCTCTCCGGGACGGTGGTGCAGACCTCCGACCTCGGCCTCCCCTCCCTCGCGGGGCTCACCGGAGGCGGCCCGGCAGGCGGCGGCAGTGGCGGCACGGGCGCGCTGGCGGGGGCCGGCGGCAGCTCCCTCACCTCGCTGCTGTCCGGCACCCACACCTGGCGGGTCTGGGTCGACGGTCCGACGCGGCAGCGCCTCGCGCTCGTCGGCACGAGCGGGGAGTCCGACGTGATCCGCAACGGCACCGACCTCTGGCTGTGGTCGAGCGCCGACAAGACGGCCGTGCACCACACCGTGCCGGCCGGGCACCGAGGGGCCGGCACGAGCGGCACGGCACCGCTCCGGCCCTCGGGGCGGCCGAGCGGCATACCGAGTGGTGTCCCGAGCACTCCCGACCAGGCCGCGTCGGCGGCGCTCGCCGCGATGGGCAAGGACACCACGGTGACCACCTCGGGCACCGCGTCCGTGGCGGGCCGCTCGGCCTACGAGCTCGTCCTGACCCCGAAGGACGCGGCCACCCGCGTGGCCTCGGTGCGCATCGCGATCGACGCCGAGAAGCACGTGCCCCTGCGCGTGCAGGTCTACTCCACCAAGGCGTCGAACCCCGCCTTCGAGGTCGGCTTCACGGCCGTCGACTTCTCCACCCCCGAAGCACGGCAGTTCGCGTTCACGCCGCCCGCCGGCACCACCGTGACGCAGTCCGACCAGGCCGCGCCCAAGGGGACGGCCGGGACCAACCCGGCACCGTCGAAGCAGCAGGCCGCCGCGGCAGCCAAGGTGGCCGGCGCCACGCGCGTCGTCGGCTCGGGCTGGAGCACCGTGGTCGTCAGCCGGATGCCGGCCGCCTCCGGGTCGGCGAGCGGCGGCGGCTCCGACGCCACGGCACGCCAGCTGGCCACGCTCCTCAAGGCGCTGCCGACAGCCTCCGGGGCGTGGGGCACGGGGCACGTGCTGGAGGGCACCCTGTTCTCCGCCGTCCTCACCGACGACGGTCGCGTGGCGGTCGGGGCCGTGGCACCCCAGACCCTCTACACCGCGTTGGCGGCGAAGTGACCGCCACTGCTGTGGCCGGCGTCGGGGACGTCGTCGACCTCGCGATCGAGAGCCGCGGCCTGACGAAGCGGTTCCGCGGGGCGACGGCGGTCGATGCGGTCGACCTCGCGGTGCCGCGCGGCTCGGTCTACGGCTTCCTCGGGCCCAACGGGTCCGGGAAGACGACAACGATCCGGATGCTGCTGGGTCTGGTCCGACCGACGGAGGGCACGAGCAGCCTGCTGGGACAGTCGGTTCCGGGCGAGGCGCAGCAGGTGCTCCCCCGCGTCGGGGCGCTCGTCGAGGGGCCGGCCTTCCATCCGTACCTCTCGGGACGCGACAACCTGCGACGGCTCGACGCCGCGGACCTGACGGCCGACCGTCGGAGTGCTGCGGCGCGGGTCGACGCCGCGCTGGACCGGGTCGGACTGCTTCCCGCCGCCGCCAAGCGCTACCGCGCCTACTCCCTCGGCATGCGCCAGCGGTTGGCCATCGCGGCGGCGCTGCTCGTCCCCCGCGAGCTGCTCGTGCTCGACGAGCCGACCAACGGCCTCGATCCGCAGGGCACCCGCGAAGTGCGCCACCTGGTGGCCTCGCTCGCCTCGGACGGCACGACAGTGTTCGTCTCGAGCCACCTGCTGTCTGAGGTCGAGCAGATGTGCACCCACCTCGGGGTCATGAGCGAGGGGCGGCTGGTCGCGCAGGGCTCGACCGCGCAGGTGCGCGGCGGGGCCGCGCCGGTCGCACGCGTGCTGACCGAGCAGCCCGCGGAGGCGATGCGCATCATGAGCGAGCTCGGCGTGGCCTCGGTCGCCCAGGCGGCCGGGGGCGTATGCGGGGTGCCCGGCGGGGTGGAGCCGGAGAAGATCGTCGCCGCGCTCGTCCAGGGCGGGGTGGGAGTCAGGGAGTTCACCGTGAGCAGCCCCAGCCTGGAGGACCTGTTCGTCGCGCTCACCGGGGAGGGTTTCGATGTCAGTGGCTGAGTCGGTGACCGGGTCCACCTCCGCGCCTACGTCCGCGCCCTCGGGGACGGCGGCCGCGGGCCCGACGCCATGGGGCAGGCGCCTCTCGGGCCGCCTGCTCTGGTCGGAGCTGGCGCTCATCGGCGGCCGGCGCCGCAACCAGATGGGGCTGCTCGTGCTGGCCGCCGTGCCGGTGCTCATGGCCGTCGCCGTGCGCATCTCGGCGCCGCGCGCCGGGCGCGGGCCCGACTTCCTGTCCTCGATCACCTCGAACGGGCTCTTCGTGCCGCTCGCCGCGCTGGGCGTCGAGATGGGACTGTTCCTGCCGCTCGCGATCGCCATGCTCTCCGGCGACTCGGTGGCCGGTGAGGCCAACCTCGGCACGCTGCGCTACCTGCTGACCGTCCCGGTCGGGCGCACCCGGCTGCTCGCCGTCAAGTACGCCTCGCTCGTCATCGGCGCCGTCTGGGGCGTCGCCGTCGTGACCGTCGCGGGCGCCATCGCGGGGATCGCACTCTTCGGCACCGGGCCCATGCCGACCCTCTCCGGCACCGAGCTGCCGTTCTGGACGGCCGTCTGGCGGGTGGTGCTCGTCGGGCTCTACATCGCCGCGGGGCTGGCGGCCCTCGGCGCCGTCGGGCTGTTCATCTCGACGCTCACGGAGCAGCCGCTCGCCGCGACCGTGGCGCTGGTGATCTTCACGATCCTGTCGTGGATCGCCGACGCGGTGCCGCAGATCGCGTGGCTGCACCCGTGGCTGCTCGTCGACCAGTGGCAGGCCTTCGCGGACCTGCTCCGCGACCCACCCTTCTGGGACAACATCGCCCGTGGCCTGTGGGTCGACCTCGGGTATGCCGTCGTCTTCTGGCTGCTGGCCTGGGCGCGATTCTCCGGCAAGGACGTCACGAGCTGACCCACTCGATGAAGAGTACGCCCCCCACTCGAGAGCGCAGTTCGTCCCACACGCCACACGCGCCGACGTGACAGGTGGGACGAAACGCGCTCTCGACGACGAAGGACGTACGCCCTCCCCTCCCACCCAACTCGAGAGCGCAGTTCGTCCCACGGGCCACACGCGCCGACGTGACAGGTGGGACGAAACGCGCACTCGAGTGGGACGAAACGCGCTCTCGACGACGAAGGACGTACGCGCGTACGCCCTCCTCCCCTCCCACCCAACTCGAGAGCGCAGTTCGTCCCACGCGCCCCACACGCCGGCGTGACAGGTGGGACGAAACGCGCTCTCGAGGAGCGGGTGGGTCAGACGAGGGTGAGCGCCTCGCCGTCGGAGCCGACGCCGACCTTGACCGTCGAGCCGTCGCGGACCTCGCCGGACAGCAGGCCGCGGGCCAGGCGGTCGCCGATCTCGCGCTGCACCAGGCGGCGCAGCGGACGGGCGCCGTAGGCCGGGTCGAAGCCCTTGTCGGCAAGCCACCGGCGCGCGTCGTCGGTGACCTCGAGGTTGATCCGCCGGTCGGCGAGCCGCTGCGCGAACGCCTTGACCTGCAGGTCGACGATCCGGGTCAGGTCCTCGAGGCTGAGCGCGTCGAAGACGACGATCTCGTCGAGCCGGTTGAGGAACTCGGGCTTGAACGAGGACCGCACGACCGCCATGACCTCGTTGCGCCGGGCCTCGGGCGACAGCAGCGGGTCGGTGAGGAACTGCGAGCCGAGGTTGGAGGTCAGCACGAGGATGACGTTGCGGAAGTCGACCGTGCGGCCCTGCCCGTCGGTCAGGCGCCCGTCGTCGAGCACCTGGAGCAGGATGTCGAACGTCTCGGGGTGGGCCTTCTCGATCTCGTCGAGCAGGATCACCGAGTAGGGCCGGCGGCGCACGGCCTCGGTGAGCTGGCCGCCCTCCTCGTAGCCGACGTAGCCGGGAGGCGCTCCGATGAGCCGCGCGACCGAGTGGCGCTCGGAGTACTCCGACATGTCGATGCGCACCATGGCGCGCTCGTCGTCGAAGAGGAAGTCCGCGAGGCTCTTGGCCAGCTCCGTCTTGCCGACACCGGTCGGGCCGAGGAAGAGGAACGAGCCGGTGGGTCGGTCCGGGTCGGAGACGCCCGCCCGCGTACGCCGCACGGCGTCGGACACGGCGCGCACGGCGTCGGTCTGCCCGATCAGCCGGGCACCGAGGTGCTCCTCCATGTGGAGCAGCTTCTCGGACTCGCCCTCGAGCAGCCGGCCGGCCGGGATGCCGGTCCAGGCGGAGATGACGTCGGCGATGTCGTCGGCACCGACCTCCTCCTTGACCATCGGCTCCTCCACACCACCCGGAGCCGCCGCGGCCTCGCGCTCCTGGGCGGTGGCCAGCTCCTTCTCGAGGGTCGGGATGTCGCCGTAGAGGATCTTCGATGCCGCCGCGAGCTCCCCCTCGCGCTGCAGCCGGTCGGCCTGGGTGCGCAGGTCGTCGATGCGCGCCTTGAGGTCACCGACGGCGTTGAGGCCCGACTTCTCGGCCTCCCACCGGGCGTTGAGGGCGGCGAGCTCCTCGGTGCGGTCGGCGAGGTCCTTGCGCAGCCGTTCGAGGCGGTCACGCGAGGCCGCGTCGGTCTCCTGCTCGAGCGCGAACTCCTCCATCTTGAGGCGGTCGACGGCGCGGCGCAGCTCGTCGATCTCGACGGGGCTCGAGTCGATCTCCATGCGCAGCCGCGACGCCGCCTCGTCGATGAGGTCGATGGCCTTGTCGGGCAGCTGGCGCCCGCTGATGTAGCGGTCGCTCAGCGACGCGGCAGCCACGAGCGCCGAGTCGGCGATCGTCACCTTGTGGTGCGCCTCGTAGCGCTCCTTGAGCCCGCGCAGGATCGCGATGGTGTCCTCGACCGACGGCTCGCCGACGAACACCTGCTGGAAGCGCCGCTCGAGCGCGGCGTCCTTCTCGATGTGCTTGCGGTACTCGTCGAGCGTGGTCGCGCCGACGAGGCGCAGCTCTCCGCGGGCGAGCATGGGCTTGAGCATGTTGCCGGCGTCCATCGCGCCCTCGCCGCCGGCGCCCGCGCCGACCACGGTGTGGATCTCGTCGATGAAGGTGACGATCTGCCCGTCGCTGCCCTTGATCTCCTCGAGGACGGCCTTGAGCCGCTCCTCGAACTCGCCACGGTACTTCGCGCCGGCGACCATCGCGCCGAGGTCGAGGCTGTAGAGCGTCTTGTCGCGCAGGCTCTCGGGCACGTCCCCCTCGACGATGCGCTGGGCCAGGCCCTCGACGACGGCGGTCTTGCCGACGCCGGGTTCGCCGATGAGGACGGGGTTGTTCTTCGTGCGCCGCGAGAGCACCTGCACGACGCGGCGGATCTCGGCGTCGCGCCCGATGACGGGGTCGAGCTTGCCCTCCCGGGCACGGGCCGTGAGGTCGGTGCCGTACTTCGACAGCGCCTCGAACGTGCCCTCGGGGTTGTCGGAGGTGACGTTGCGGCCGCCACGCAGCTCGGGGATGGCCTTCTCGATCGCGTCGGCGTCGAGGCCGAACTGGCCGGTGCGGGCGATCGCGAGGAGCAGGTGGTCGGTGGAGACGAACGAGTCACCCATCGCCGTCATGTACTGCTGGGCCTGCTGCACGACACGCAGCCCGATCGGCGAGAGCTGCGGCTGCTGGACGCCGCCGGTGACCTGCGGCATCGACGCCATCGCCCGCTCGGCGGCCGCCGTGGCGGCGGCCACGCTCGAGCCGCCGGCCGTGAGCAGGGCCGGGGTGGTCGTGCCGCTCTGTGCTGCCAACGCGAGCAGCAGGTGAGCCGGCTCGATGTTCGGGTGGTGCTTGCCCGTCGCGGTGGTCGCGGCCTGGGCGAAGGCCTCCTGAGCCTTGTTGGTCAGCTGTAGGTCCATGCGTTCTCCTGGTCGAGGGATGGGTTCACAGGGATCAACCGGGTCCGAGTTGAGTCTATTCCACTCAACTTCGGCGTGGGTCGGAGAGGGCGTATGCCGTCGCGTGGCGACCCGCCGTACGCCAGGTGCCGCCGTACGCTCGGCCCATGGACCGTGCCGCCCTCGCCGACGAGCTGCGCCGGGCGCGGTTCCACACCACGCAGTTCCGCGAGGGCTACGAGGAGTCCGCCGTCGACGACCTGATCGACGCCATCGTCGCGCGACTGCTCTCCCCGGGCGCCGACTCACGGGCGGACGCCGACCTCGTCGCCATGGTGCAGAACGCCTGGATCCCCACGACGAAGGCTCGGCGCGGTTACGCCCAAGCCGACGTCGACGCGGTGCTGGACCGCCTGGTCACCACCCTCGGGGGCGCCCAGCCGGAGGGTCTGGCCACCGCGCCCGTTGCGTCCACCGCAGGCACCGCCCCGGTGGCTGAGCTGCCCTCCGCGGTCACCGAGCCGCGGCGCGGCCTGCTGTCCCGGCTCCTCGGCGGCTGAGCCCGCGGCCCAGCTCGGCATCCAGCCGACAGCTCAGCCCTGCGGGTGGGGGTCGTACCACCCGCCGTGGGCCGCGGCGAGCGCCTCGAAGCGGACGGCATACGCCCTCTCGGCGGGGGTGCGCACGTAGACGGCCCACTCGTGGTCCTCCGCGTCGTCCTCGCCCGCGAGCGCCTCACGCACGACGCGCACCTCGGGCAACCCCTCGGCCTCCAGCTCGGCGGCGAGCTCGTCGGCGACCTCGCGGTCGGGCAGCACGATCAGGTGCTCGGTGCCGGCGCTCACGGAGCCAAGCGTAGGGGGATCAGACGACCTCGCCCGGCTCGGCGCCGGTCTCGATGACCCGCTCGGCGACCTCGCGGAGCTTGATGTTGTGGTCCTGCGACGCCCGGCGCAGCAGGTCGAAGGCCTCGTGGGCGACGATGCGGTGGCGCTCGATGAGGATGCCCATGGCCTGGCCGACGAGGCGGTGGCTGTCGAGGGCGCGCTCCAGGTTGGCCTCGTTGCGGCGGTTGCGCCCGACGATGACCGTCCGCTGGACCGCCTGCGCGAGCGAGTGCAGCAGCAGCTCCCCGACGAGCCGGGCGTCCGGCAGCTCGGTCCGCTCGGCCCTCTCGACCCTCTCGACCCCCAGGTCGACACCGACCCAGCTGCGGCAGCGGACCAGCTCCGCGACCGACTCGAGCAGGACGCCAGGACCGCTGCCGTCGAGCAGGGCCGCCCGGGCCTCGACCGGCAGCGCGGCGGGCGGGACGACACCCGACGCCGTCGCGTACAGGTCGTGCTGGGCGGTGGTGACCCGCAGGACCGCGTCGGCGCCCATCGCGTCACCGACGGCAGCGGCCGCGGTGGTCATCACGTCCTCGAGCTCGTCGAGCAGGACCATCCGTCGGGCGGCCTCCGCGATCCGCTCGGCCGCAGCGGCCGGACGACCGAGGACTCGGTCGTCGCTCGCTGAAGGGAACGGGGGCGGGATCGTCACGCGAGCCTCCAAGGCATGCCGGCGAAGGCCCGCGATCTTGGAGGCAGCACAGTCTTGCATCCCGGCCGGGCTCCCGCCAAAACGCCACGGCGACAGCGGCCCCCGGCATCGGAATCCGTGCCGGGAGGTCAGGCCGTGTCGGGGTCCTGGCCCGTCTCGACGACCCGTGCGGCGATCTCGCGCAGCTTGATGTTGCGGTTGAGGGAGGCCCGGCGCAGCATCTCGAAACCCTGCTGCGCCGTGATCCGGTGACGCTCGATGAGCACGCCGACGGCATGGCCGATCAGGCGGTGGCTCTCGATGGCCTGCTCGAGCTGAGTCTCCTTCTGGGCACGCGCCTGCAGCACGACCACGCGGTCGACGGCCTGGCCGAGCGACTGCGCGAGCAGGTCTCCGACGACGAGCTCGTCGCTCGACACGAGACGGGGCTCGTCGAACTGCACCCACGCCCGGCAGTCGCACTCCTGGGCCAGGGGAAGCAGCAGCAGTCCCTCGCGCTTCTCGCCGACGAGGGCGTCGTGCCGGGACGGGGTCGACTCGAGCCCGCGACGCGCGGCCGGCTCCAGCTCCGCCGCCGACACCCGCCCGCGGGGCGAGAGAACGACCGGCTTGCCCTTCGTCGGAGAGACGCTCAGGGTCACCGCGCCGTCGAAGAGGACGGTGAAGCCGGTGACCGCAGTGGCCAGGGCCTGGTCGAGGTCCTCGGCCTTCGCGAGGTCGACGGCGATCCGGGCCGCCAGCTCACGCCGCATCCGCGACTCGTGCTCACGCGTCTCGTCGCGCACGACGACGATGATGAAACCGTCGTGGTCGGCGGTGGCCGGGACGCTGGCCGCACGGGCGTGCACCCATGCCTCGCCGCCGCCCTTGCGCAGGATGCGGTAGCGGTCGTCGAGCACCGGGCGGCCGGCCTGGAGCTCGGTCATCCGCTCCTCGTGCCGGGACCGCTCGATCCCGCCGGCCTGCGCCGGGAGCCACCACGGGTAGGGAGGCACGAGCGGCCCGTCGGCCAGGGACCAGCCGAACGTACGCGTGAAGGCCGGGTTCATGTCGAGCACGCGTCCCTGCGCGTCCGCGATGACGAACGGCTCGATGATGGCCTCGACGATCGCGCGCAGCCAGGCGGCATCGCGCGACCTCGAGCGCGAGCGGACGAGGTTGGCGGCCAGGCGGGCCCGGAGCTCCTGCGGGTCGAAGGGCTTGACGACGTAGTCGTCGGCTCCCTCGAGCAGCCCGGTGCTGCTGGCCTCGGCGCCGGCGCGCGCCGAGAGCAGGACGACCGGCAGGTCGCGCAGCGACGGGTCGGCACGGATCTCGCGCACCAGCGTGATGCCGTCCATGCGCGGCATCATGACGTCGGCCAGCACGATGGACGGCCGGTCGCTCCGCAGCTGTTCGAGCGCCTCGACGCCGTCCCGCACCGAGACGACGTCGTAGTCGCTGACGACGTGCCGGGCGATGTAGTCGCGCATGTCGTGGTTGTCCTCGACGACGAGCAGCGTCGGGCGGACACCCGTGCCTGCGGCCGCGTCGGACGTCGAGCCGGACGTTGAGGCGGCCGCCTCCGGCGCGCCTGCCTCCATCCGGGCCGCCACGTCGTCACGGACCACCCACGTGCTGGCCTCGAGGATGAACGACTCGGCCGAGCGAGGACGGATCGAGGGCCGCAGCGCCTCGTGCGACGCCGGCTCGCCCCACGGCAGGGAGACCGTGAAGGTGCTGCCCTCCCCCTCCGTGGACGCCACGTCGATGGTGCCGCCCAGCAGGTCGACGAGCTGCCGGACGAGGGACAGCCCGATGCCGGCACCCTCACGGGAGCGGCGGTCGTCGACGCGGCCGAGCTGGCGGAACCGGTCGAAGACGAGGTCGAGGTTCTTCTCGGCGATGCCGATGCCCGTGTCGGTCACGGACACCGCGTAGCCGTCGTCACGACTCTCCAGCCGGAGGCTGATGCGGCCGCGCGGCGTGAACTTCAAGGCGTTGGAGAGCAGGTTGAGCACGACCCGCTCGAACATGTCGACGTCGACGTAGACCGCGTGCTCGACCTCGTCGGCGACGACCTCGAACTCGAGCCCGGCGCGCTCGATGGCGGGGCGGAAGTTGGCGGCGACGCCGGTCGTGAGCTCCTCGATGTCGGCCTCGACCCAGTGCGGCTCCACCGCACCGGCCTCGACACGAGTGAGGTCGAGGATGCGGTCGACGAGACCCGTGAGTCGTTCGGTGTTGCGACGGATCAGCTCGAAACGCTGGCGCTGGTCGGGCTCCAGGCCGTCGGCGGCGAGGGCGTCGTTGACCGGCCCCGCGATGAGGGTCAGCGGCGTGCGCAGCTCGTGGCTGACGTTGGCGAAGAAGTCGGTCTTGGCGGCGTCGAGCTCCTCCAGCACCTCGGCGCGGCGGCGCTCCTCCTGCAGGTGCCGGATGCCGCTCAGGGCCATGGCGACGTGCGAGGCGCACAGCTCGGCGTAGACCTGCAGCTGCGTGTCCCACGGCCGGCGGGGGTTGCCGGTGAGGAGGAGCTCCGCGGTGGGCTCGAGCTGCCCGGGCTCGACCACCGGCACCCGGTGCACGACGTCGTCGCCCTCGGCGGGTCGGTCGTGCTCGCCGGGCGCGCCCCCGGCACCGGTCCAGACCAGCTGTGCGCTCGTGTGGTCGTGCGTGTGCGAGCCGAGCACCGCGACGGCTCGGCGGCGTACGTCCTCGGGGCTGCGGGCGTCGGCCAGTGTCTCGACGAGCTCGGCGGAGACCCGGGCGCGGCGTTCGGCCACGACCTTGGCGGTGGTCTCGGTGGCCACGTTGAGGACGCCGACGACCTTGCCGTCGTCGTCGTGGATCGCCCCGTAGGACCACGTGAAGTAGGCCTCCTCGAGGAAGCCGGCGCGGTTGACGACGAGCAGCGCGTCCTCGACCCAGGTCGCGGGACCGCCGCTGGTGACACCGTCGAACATCGGCCCGATGACGTCCCACACCTCGGGCCACACCGCACGCACCGGGAGCGTCCATGCGCCCGGGTGCTTGTTGGGGCCGAGGATGTCGCGGTAGCCGTCGTTGTAGAGCATGTGCAGCTCGGGACCCCAACAGATGAGCATGGGGAAGCGCGAGGAGAGGCAGACGTCGACGAGGACACGCAGGTTGCTGGGCCACGTCTCGACCGGGCCCAGAGGCGTCGTCGACCAGTCCGTCTGAGCGAAGAGCGCCTGCGTCTCCTTGTGCGGAGGCGTCTCCAGGCGGCTGGAGACGGCCTCGGCGCCGCTGTGGATGTCGCCCTCCGGCTGGTGCGGAGTCATACGACGTCCGGGAGTGGGATCAAGAAACTGCCTCCGGGGCATTGGGCAACGAAGGTGCCCCGGCTGCATGAGGCGTGCACAGTGTTACACACGTAAGGCTCGCGCCCCGAGCCCGCGAGCTACCGGTTGGGACGCCACACGACGAGGGCCTGCGAGGAGGGGACGCGCGGCGGCCGCTGCCCGGGGCGCACGGTCACGACCTCGCCGCGCGGGCCCACGGCAAAGACGCGCGACCCGGCCGCCAGGGCCGCCTGCGCGGCCTGCGCGCTGGCGAGCTCCGCGGAGAGCTCGTCCACCCGTGACTGCAGGGCCGCGACGTGGTTCTCGAGGTCGAGGATGCGCTGGATGCCGGCGAGGGAGACCCCCTCCTGCGACAGGCGCTGCACCTCGCGCAGCAGCTGCACGTCGCGGGTGCTGTAGCGACGGCCCCCGCCGCGGGTGCGCGACGGGGAGACGAGGCCGAGCCGGTCGTACTGGCGCAGGGTCTGCGCGTGCATGCCGGCCAGCTCGGCCGCGACGGAGATGACGAAGACCGGGGCGTCGTCGTCGTGCCCCGCGGGGCGCGCGCTCTTGCGGGCCATCGCCATCACCTCCTCCTCAACTCGTCCTCAGGCGCGGGCGCGCCGGAACAGCTCGGCCCTCGGGTCGTGGCCGTTCTCGGCGGCCGCCATCTTCTCGATGGCTTCACGGGCCTCGTCGGTCAGTCGCTGGGGCACCAGCACCTGCACCTTGGCCAGCAGGTCCCCGGTATGATCGGCGCGCTTGACGCCGCGACCCTTGACGCGCAGCACGCGGCCGCTGGGGGTGCCGGGTGCCACCTTTACCTTGACCTGGCCGCCGTCGAGGGTCGGCACGGCGATGGTCGCCCCGAGCGCGGCCTCGGCGAAGGTCACCGGCACGTCGACGGTCAGGTTGTCGCCGTCGCGTCCGAAGACGGGGTGCTTCTCGACGGTCACCGTCAGGATCAGGTCGCCGGCCGGGGCTCCGGGGTCGCCCTGACGGCCCTTGCCGCGCAAGCGGATCCGCTGGCCGTCCTTGACACCTGCGGGGATGCGAGCGTTGATGCGGCCGAGGTCGGGCGAGCTGAGCGAGACGGTCGAGCCCTCCACGGCGTCGCGGAAGCCGATGCTCGTGCTGGCCTGCACGTCCGCGCCCGGCCGGGGTCCGGCCGGCGCGCCGTAGCCGCCGTAGCCCGCGCCCGGGCCGGCACCGCCGAACATCTGCCCGAGGATGTCCTCGAGGTTCGGCTGCGCACCGGCACCGCCGCCGCCGAAGCGGACGCGCGTGCCGCCGGGTCCGCCGGGTCCACCCGCACCGCCGAACGCGGAGAAGATGTCCTCGAAGCCCGCACCGCCCCCACCCGGGCCGCCCGCGGTGAAGCGGGCGCCGCCGTGGGACATGGCACGGATGGCGTCGTACTCCTTGCGCTTCTCGGGGTCGGACAGCACGGCATACGCCTCCCCGACCTCCTTGAAGCGCTCCTCCGCCTTGGTGTCCCCGACGTTGTGGTCGGGGTGCAGGTCGCGGGCGACCTTGCGGTAGGTCTTCTTGATCGTCGCGGCGTCGGCGTCCTGGGGCACGCCGAGGATCGCGTAGAAGTCCTTCTCGAACCAGTCCTGACTAGCCATGGCGCACCTCCTTCGTCACGAGAGCCCTCACGCTGCTCCCATCATCGGGTATGCCGCCGGGCTGCGCGTGCAGCCCGGCGGCGGACGTCTCAGGCGGGGTCGGCAACCGACACCCGCGCCGCGCGCACGAGCCGGTCACCGATGCGGTAGCCCGGCTGGAGCACCTGCACGACGGTGGTCCCCGTCGCGCCCTCGGGCAGCTCGGCCTCCACGTGCATGAGGGCCTCGTGCACGGTGGGGTCGAACTCCTGCCCCGCCTCGCCCAGGCGCTCGACGCCGTAGCGACCGAGGGTCGCCTCCAGCTTGTCGGCGATCGAGGCGAAGGGGCCGGAGGCGAGGTCGCCGGCCTGGCGGGCCATGTGGATGTCGTCGAGGACCGGCAGCAGCGACTCGACGACGCTGCCGACCGCCGTGTGACGGATGACCTCGCGGTCACGGTCGACGCGCTTCTTGTAGTTGACGTACTCGGCCTGCAGTCGCTGCAGGTCCGCGAGCAGCGTCGCGGCCATGCTCTCCTCCTCGGCGAGGGCCGTGCCCTCCGCCTCCCCGTCGGCCGCCGCAGCGGCGTCGCCGGCCGGCTTGGACCCGCTCGGCTCGCTCGAGGCGTGGTCGAACTCGTCCTCGCCGCCGGGCTCGGAGGAGGCGCCGGGGCCGCCCTCGTAGTAGGTGTGGTGGCGCTCGCCGTGGGCCTCGGCCCGCGAGTCGCCCCGCGGCGGGGTGCCGGCGGCGTCGCCGCCGGCACCCTCCGCGCTCGTGGCGGTCACGTCGGGCTGCTCGCCCGAGGTGCCGTGTGCGGGCTCGGTCACTTGGCTTCCTTGGCCTCGTCCTCGTCGACAACCTCGGCGTCGACGACGTCGTCGTCGGACGCGTGGCCGGCCCCGGCACCCGCGTCGGCCGTCTGGCCGTCCTGCGCGCCGGCGGAGGAGGCGTTGGCCGAGGCCTGCTCGGAGGCGTAGACGGCCTGGCCCATGGCCTGGGACTTCGTGTTGAGGTCCTCGACCTTGGCCTTGATGTCGTCGGCGCTGGCCTCGGAGCCCTCGGCGATGGCGGCCTTGAGGTCGGCGAGCGACTCCTCGACCGGCGTCTTGACGTCGGCCGGGACCTTGTCGCCGGACTCCTTGAGGAAGGACTCGGTCGAGAAGACGAGCTGCTCGGCCTGGTTCCTGACCTCGGCCTCCTCGCGGCGCTTGCGGTCCTCGTCGGCGTGGGCCTCGGCGTCCTTGACCATACGGTCGATCTCGTCCTTGGACAGGGCCGAGCCGCCGGTGATCGTCATCTTCTGCTCCTTGCCGGTGCCCTGGTCCTTGGCACTGACGTTGACGATGCCGTTGGCGTCGATGTCGAAGGTGACCTCGATCTTCGGCACGCCGCGCGGGGCCGGCGCGATGCCGGTCAGCTCGAAGGTGCCGAGCGACTTGTTGTGCTGGGCGATCTCGCGCTCACCCTGGAAGACCTGGATGAGGACCGAGGGCTGGTTGTCGTCGGCCGTGCTGAAGATCTCCGAGCGCTTCGTCGGGATGGCGGTGTTGCGCTCGATGAGCTTGGTGAACAGGCCACCCTTGGTCTCGATGCCGAGCGAGAGCGGCGTGACGTCGATGAGCAGGACGTCCTTGCGCTCGCCCTTGAGGACACCGGCCTGCAGGCTGGCGCCCATGGCGACGACCTCGTCGGGGTTGACGCCCTTGTTGGGCTCCTTGCCGCCGGTCAGCTCCTTGACGAGCGCCGTGACGGCGGGCATGCGCGTGGAGCCACCGACGAGCACGACGTGGTCGATGTCGGAGACCTTGATGCCGGCGTCCTCGATCACCTTGTGGAACGGGGCCTTGGTGCGGTCGAGGAGCGACTTGGTCATCTGCTCGAACTGCGCGCGGCTGAGGTTCTCGTCGAGGTGGATCGGGCCCTCGGGCGTCATCGAGATGTACTGCGCCGAGATGTTGGTGCTCGTCGCGGTGGACAGCTCCTTCTTGGCGCGCTCGGCCTCGTCACGCAGGCGCTGCATGGCGATCTTGTCCTTGGACAGGTCCTGGCCGGTCTTGTTCTTCACCTGGGTGATGAGGTGCTGGACGATGACGTCGTCCCAGTCGTCGCCACCGAGGTGGTTGTCGCCGTTGGTGGCGCGCACCTGGATCGTGGCGAAGCCGTCCTCGGCGTCCTTGCCGACCTCGAGGAGGGACACGTCGAACGTGCCGCCACCGAGGTCGAAGACGAGGATGAGCTCGTCCTCCTTGCCCTTGTCGAGGCCGTACGCGAGGGCCGCTGCGGTGGGCTCGTTGACGATGCGCAGGACGTTGAGGCCCGCGATCTCGCCGGCCTCCTTGGTGGCCTGGCGCTCGGCGTCGTCGAAGTACGCGGGGACGGTGATGACGGCGTCGGTCACCGACTCGCCGAGGTAGGACTCGGCGTCGCGCTTGAGCTTCTGGAGGATGCGGGCGCTGATCTCCTGCGCGGTGTAGCGCTTGCCGTCGATCTCGGGCGTCTTCCAGTCGGTGCCCATGTGGCGCTTCACGGAGCGGATCGTCCGGTCGACGTTGGTGACGGCCTGGCGCTTGGCGACCTCGCCGACGAGCACCTCGCCGTTCTTGGAGAACGCGACGACGGACGGGGTCGTACGCCCGCCCTCGGCGTTCGCAATGATGCTCGGCTCGCCGCCCTCGAGGACGGAGACGGCCGAGTTGGTGGTGCCGAGGTCGATTCCGACCGCACGTGCCATGGGTAGCTCCTTGTGGTGTGTTGCTGGTGGTTCTGGAACAGGTCCTTCGCTCAATCTGCTCCGGCCGGGACGTGATTGTCAAAACCGGACTCGCAAATCTTGCGTTCACCAGACTCAACTTCGGAGCCTCGCGGATTGTTCCGCCGTCCTCAGGACTTTCTCGTCAAACCACGTGCGGCGTGCTCGCCCACCCGCTCCAGCCACCGCGGCGCGTCGGCACGGGCGGCGGCGTGCGACCCGCCGGCGGCCTCGACGAGGGACCAGCCGCCCACTCCTTCGGGAAGGGGCGCCGCAAGGTCACCGGCCACCACGAGCCCCCGGATCCCGGCTGACGCGGCGCGTTGGAGCACGTGTCCCGTGACCTTGCCGGTCAGCGACTGCTCGTCCCACCTCCCCTCGCCCGTGACCACGACGTCCGCCCCGGCCATCGCACGGTCCAGCCCGACCAGGTCCGCGACCGCAGCCGCGCCCGGCCGAAGCGTCGCGCCCCACACGGTGGCGAAGCCGTATGCCGTGCCGCCGGCAGCACCGGCACCGGGCGCCTCGGCGTCTCCACCCAGCAGGCAGTCCCACCGCGACAAGGCCCGGTCCAGCGCCTCCACCTGCTCCGGGTTCGCGCCCTTCTGCGGCCCGAAGACGCGTGCTGCCCCCGTCGGCCCGACCAGCGGTGCCGTCACGTCGCAGAGGATCGTCACACCACGCGTCGGGGGAGGCCGTAGGCCGGCCAGGTCCACGCGCACCGCCGAGGCCAGCCCCAGACCACCGCGAGCGACCTCCTGGCCCACGACGTCGAGAACCCTCGCCCCGAGGGCCCTGAGGGCGCCGCTGCCGCCGTCCGTCGATGCCGAGCCCCCGACGGCGAGCGTCAGCTCTTCAGCGCCCGCGTCGAGGGCCGCCGCGAGCACTCGACCCAACGCCTCGGTGTCCGCACCACCCGGGTCGGCCGTGCCCACCAGTGGCAGCCCACAGCACTCGGCCAGCTCCACGACGGCCCGGTCGCCGACCATCCCCCACCTGGCCCGGTGTCGACCGCGTCCGGGCAGCTCGACGGTCTCGGTGCGCAGAGAGGCGCCCTCGGAAGCGAGGACGGCGCCGAGCGTGCCCTCACCCCCATCGGCCATCGGAACCTCGACGACGACGTCGGAGGGACGGGCTCGGCGCCAGCCGCGAGCGAGGGCCGCCGCGACCTCCGGCGCCGCCGCGGTGCCCTTGAAGGAGTCCGGCGCGACGACGACACGCAGGGGGCGGTCCGGCGTCACTGTGAGACCTCACGGCCCTGCGACCTCAGAGCCACGGCGCGACGAGCTCCTCGTAGCGGCCCCGCATCTGGGTCACGACCTCTACGGGGTCGCGGGACCAGATGTCGGCGTTGAAGATCTCGACCTCGACGTCCCCGGTGTAGCCGGCCGCCGTGACTGCCCGCGTCCACCGTTCGAAGTCGATGTGGCCGTCGCCCATCATGCCGCGGGCCAGCAACGCCCCCTCGGGGATGGGCAAGTTGAAGTCGCAGACCTGGTAAGAGCTGATCCGGTGCTCGAGTCCGGCTCGCGCCACCATCTCCTCGGCAGCCGGGTCCCAGAAGACGTGGAACGTGTCCACCACGACACCGACCACTGCAGGGTCGTGGTCGGCCGCGAGGTCGAGTGCCTGCGCCAGGGTCGAGATCACGGCCCGGTCCGCGACGAACATCGGGTGCAACGGCTCGAGCGCGAGGCGCACACCCCGGTCGGCGGCATACGGCGCCAGCTCGCCGATCCGGTCCGCGACCCGCTGGCGCGCCCCGAGGAGGTCGCGGTCACCGTCCGGGAGGCCGCCGGCGACGATCACCAGCTCGGGAGCGCCCAGCGCCGCCGCCTCGTCGATCGCGCGCCGGTTGTCGGCCACCGCTGCCGCGATGCCCTCCGGGTCCGCCGCGGTGAAGAAGCCACCACGGCACAGGGACGAGGCCCGCAGCCCCGCATCGCGCAGGCGCCGCGACGCCGCCTCGAGCCCGGCCTCCTCCACCTTGTCGCGCCAGAGGCCGAGCGCCGGCACGTCGAGGCGCAGGGCGAGCTCGACCGCCTCGTCGAGCGAGAGCCGTTGCGTCGTCATGGTGTTGAGCGAGAGCCGGGCCTGCGCCCCCGGCGCGGGCCGTCCGACCGCCACCGTCGTCGCCTGGCTCACGGCGCCTCCCACCCGTTGGCTGCCAGCCAGGCCGTGACGCGGCGCGCAGCCAGGTCGGGCTCGGCCACGAGGCCGGCCTGCTCGGCCAGCTCGAGGGCCCGCACGAGGTGCAGGACCGAGCGACCGGTGGAGAGCCCACCCACCATCTGGAAGCCAGGCTGCCTGCCGTTGAGCCAGGCCAGGAAGGCGATGCCCGTCTTGTAGAACCGCGTCGGGGCGGCGAACACGTGCCGGCCGAGGGCGCGGGTCGACTCGAGCACCTCGCGCGCCGTGGCCTCGTCGCCACGGTCGAGGGCCTGCAGCGCCGTCGAGGCCGCCGGGGCGATCGCCGCAAAGATGCCGAGCAGGGCGTCGGAGTGCACTCCGTGCTCGTCGTCGCAGACCAGCTCCGGGTAGTTGAAGTCGTCCCCGGTGTAGAGGCGCACGCCGTCGGGCAGCGCCCGTCGCAGGCGTCGCTCGTGGTCCGCGTCGAGCAGGGAGACCTTGACGCCGTCGACGCGCTCGGCGTTGCGGGTGACGAGGTCGAGGAACGCGTCGGTCGCGGCGTCGAGGTCGCGACTGCCCCAGTAGCCGGCCAGCTCGGGGTCGAACATCTCGCCGAGCCAGTGCAGGATGACCGGCGCGGACGCGACGTCGAGCACCTCCTCGTAGACCCGCACGTAGTCGGTGGGCGAGGTGGCCGCGCGGGCGAGCGCGCGGGAGGCCATGACGATGACTCCGCTCCCGGCCGCCTCGACGACCTTGACCTGCTCGGTGTAGGCGGCTGCGACGGCGCGGAGCCCGTCGGCGTCAGGCGTCGCACGCCCGGGGTCGAGCTGGTCGGTGCCGGCGCCCGAGGCGATCCGTCCGCCGAGCCGCCGAGCCTCCGCGGCCGAGCGCTCGATGAGCTCGCGGGTGGCCGTCCAGTCCAGACCCATCCCACGTTGAGCGGTGTCCATCGCCTCCGCCACCCCCAGGCCCCACGACCAGAGGTCGCGACGCAGCTCGAGGGTGGCGTCCCAGTCGACGTCGGCAGGCGAGCCCGGCGTGCTGTCGGCGAGCACCCGTGGCACGACGTGCGCGGCGGCATACGCCACGCGCGAGGTGATCGGACGGTCGGGGCGCACCCAGTCGCGCGGCCCCGCCAGCTCCAGGACCCGGCTCCCGCCGGACTCGGTGGGCAGGACGACGTGGGTCATGCCCTGAGCTCCGGCACCTCGAGGCGACGGCCCGTCGCGGAGGACTCGAGTCCGAGCGCGGCCAGCTGCACGCCGCGGGCACCGGACAGGAAGTCGTAGCGGTGCGGCCGGCCGGCGACGACGTCACGGAGGAACTCCTCCCACTGCGCCCGGAAGCCGTTGACGGGCGCCGCGTTGTCCGGGATCTCGATCCACTGCTGCCGGAAGCTCTGCGTCTCGGGCAGGTCGGGGTTCCACACCGGCTTGGGGGTGGCGCTGCGCGGCTGGGCGACGCACTTGTGCAGCCCGGCGACGGCCGAGCCGTGGGTGCCGTCGACCTGGAACTCGACGAGCTCGTCGCGGTAGACACGCACGGTCCAGGACGAGTTGATCTGCGCGATGACGCCGTCGCCCACCTCGAAGATGCCGTATGCCGCGTCGTCGGCCGTCGCCGCGTACGCCTGGCCCTGCTCGTCCCACCGCTGCGGGATGTGGGTGGCGGTCCGGGCGGTGACGGCGCGGACGGGCCCGAGGATGCCCTCGAGGACATAGTTCCAGTGGCAGAACATGTCGACGGCGATGCCGCCCCCGTCCTCGGCCCGGTAGTTCCAGCTGGGGCGCTGCGCCGGCTGGGTGTCACCCTCGAAGACCCAGTAGCCGAACTCCCCCCGGAGCGACAGGATGCGCCCGAAGAAGCCCTCGTCGACCAGGCGCCGCAGCTTGACCAGCCCGGGCAGGTAGAGCTTGTCGTGCACGACTCCGGCGATGACACCCGTCTCACGGGCCACCGTGGCCAGCGACAGCGCCTCCTCGACCGTCTCGGCCGTGGGCTTCTCCGTGTAGATGTGCTTGCCCGCGCGCATGGCCCGGGTCAGCGCGTCGACGCGGCGCGAGGTGACCTGGGCGTCGAAGTAGATGTCGACACTCTCGTCGGCGAGGACGGCGTCGACATCGGTCGACCACTCGTCGACGCCGTGTCGCGCCGCCAGCTCGCCGAGCTTCTCGGCGTTGCGGCCGAGCAGGATCGGCTCGAGCGCGACTCGGGAGCCGTCGGGCAGCTCCAGGCCTCCCTCGTCACGGATGGCGAGTATCGATCGGACGAGGTGCTGGCGGTATCCCATGCGGCCGGTCACGCCGTTGAGCGCGATCCTCAGGGACTTGGGGGTTTCGGGCATGACAGATCCTTCGGTCGGGGCCGGCCGGGTGGACCGGACCGGCGCACGCGGCAGGCCGCGAGGAGAGGGAGTGGACGGAGGGGAGGACGCGAGGGCGGTTCAGTCCACCTCGCCCGACGTGCCGAGCAGGTCGCGCACGGTCGTGGTGAGGTCCTGGAAGACCGGGTCGGCCATCGTCTCGGCGTAGACGCGGTGGCGGGGCAGGGCCACGTCGAGCTCGCGGAGCACACGGCCGGGGCGCGGGCTCATGACGACGACGCGGTTCGCGAGGTAGACCGCCTCGGGCACCGAGTGGGTGACGAGCAGCACGGTGGTGCCGGTCTCCTCCCAGATCCGGTGCAGCTCGACGTTCATCCGTTCCCGGGTGAGGGCGTCGAGGGCGCCGAAAGGCTCGTCCATGAGCAGCACCTCGGGCTCGTGCAGCAGCGCCCGGCAGAGCGACACGCGCTGCTGCATCCCACCCGACAGCTCGTGGGGCAGTGCGCCCTCGAACCCCTCGAGACCGGTCATCGCGATGAGGTCGCGGGCGCGTGCTCGCGCCCGGTCCTTCGGCATGCCTCGCATCTCGCCCTGGAGCAGGATGTTGCCCTCGACCGTGCGCCACTCGAGCAGGGCCGCACGCTGGAAGACGTAGCCGATGTCGGGTCGCGGGCCCGTGACGGTGGACCCGTTGAGGACGACCTCGCCGCGCGAGGGCCGGGTCAGGCCGGCGACCGCCTTGAGCAGCGTGGACTTCCCGCAGCCCGAGGGCCCGGCGATGCTGACGAACTCACCGCGCTCGACCGTGAGGTCGATGCCTTCGAGTGCGGTCACCTCGCCCCGCTTGGACGAGAACCGGATGTGCACGTCGTGCACCTCGAGGGCGTGTGCGGCGGGCGTCGGCCCGCTCCGGTGGGTGTCGTGGAGCGTTGCGGAGGCCATGCTCACTTGCCCGTCGGCTGGAAGCTGTTGTCGTAGTAGGCCGAGCGGTCCTTGGCCGAGCCGAGCAGGCCCGCTGAGGAGAGCACCTGGATCGTGGCGTCCCAGTCGGCGTCCGAGTCGGCGCCGGGCGCCTTCCCCTCGGTGTTCTTCGTGTGCAGCACCTTGATGGTCTGCTGCCACTGGTCGAGCAGGACCTCCTTCTTCGGCATCTGCGGGTCCTTGCCGGCCATGGCGTCGACCGCTGCCTGCGGGTCCTTCTCCGCTGCGGTGAAGGACTCGCTGGTGGCCGCGACCATCTCCTTGACGAGATTCGCCTTCGAGGAGATGGTCGAGTCCGCGGCGATGAGCCCGTTGCTGTAGAAGTTGAGGCCGACGTCGGAGTAGCGGAAGTAGCGCATCTGCTTGCCGCTCTTGGCCGCGATCGTCGGGCCCTGGTCGTGGGCGAAGCCGATGAGGCCGTCCACACGACCGCTGATGACGGCCGCGATCTTGCCCGCCGCGTCGAGGTTCTGCTGCTTGACGTCGGTCGGCTGCAGCCCAGCCTTCTGCAGGAAGATCGGGAACGTCGTCGTGGGGGCGTCGCCGGCGGACACGGCGATGGTCTTGCCCTTGAGGTCTGCCACCGTGTTGATGCCGCTGTCGGCGAAGACCTGGACGGCCGAGGGGGTCGTCTGCAGGAAGACACCGACGCTCTTGATCTTGACGCCCTTGCCGATGTTGGACAGGACGGCGGGCGTGTCGGCCCAGCCGAAGTCGACCTGGTTGGCGCCGACCGCCTGCGCCGTCTTCGTCGAGCCCTGCCCGGGCTTGATCGTGAGGTTGATGCCGTGCTTGGCGAAGATGCCCTTCTCGACCCCGTAGTAGAACGGGGCGTGCTCGCCGTAGGGATACCAGTTGAGCATCAGGGTGACGTCGGTGCCGCCTGAGCCGCCGGCGTTTCCGGAGGTGCCGGCCTCGGCGTTGCCGCAGGCGCCGAGGGCGAAGGCGGTGGCGGTCGCGGCCACGAAGGCCACGGCGCGTCGTCGGGTGAGCTGCATGGGAACCACTCCTAGTCTGCTGACTTCGTTGTCGGGTGTACGGGACGCGGCAGCCCGGCATGACCGGCCGAGCGCTGCGGGTCTCGTCGCGTTGTGGTGCTGTTGTGATGCTGATGTGGTGCTGTCCGTCGGCGCCGCGGCCCGGACGGGCGAGCGGGCGGTGGTCTAGAGCTGGACGGTGTTGCTCCCGACTCCACGCTGAGAGGCGTGCCACGGGATGACGAGTCGCTCGATGAGCTGGATGGCGGCGAACATGAGCACGCCGACCAGGGACATGATGATCAGGGCCACGAAGAGGCTGGCCGTGTCGACATTGCCGTTGGCCTGGAGGATGACGTAGCCGAGACCGGAGTTGGCACCGACGAACTCGCCCACGACGGCACCGGTCACGGCGAGGGTGGCAGCGACCTTGAGCCCCGAGAAGAGCTGCGGGAGCGAGGCCGGGAACTGGATCTTGCGGAAGACCTTGGCTCGACCTGCACCCATCGTCGAGGTCAGCTCGAGCACCTCCGGGTCGACGTCCCGAAGGCCGGCGAGGCCGGAGATGACGATCGGGAAGAAGGCCATCAGCACGGCGACGATGATCTTGGGACCGACACCGAATCCGAGCCACACCACGAAGAGCGGCGCGATCGCGATCTTGGGGATGACCTGGGCGAAGAGGACGACCGGGTAGATCGTGCGTTCCAGGCTGGGCGAGTAGACCATCGCGATGGCGACCGCCTCGCCCACCAGCACGGCGATGGCGAAGCCGATCAGCGTCTCGATCACCGTCACCCACGTGTTGGAGCCGAAGTAGCCGAGGTTGTCGGCGAAGGCTGACCACGTCGCGCCCGGCGAGGGGACGAGGTAGGCCGGAAGCAGGCCGCTGGCCGTGGTGACCCACCAGAGGACGAAGGCGACGACCGCGAAGGCGAGCGGACGCCAGGAGCGTTCCACCCAGCGGCCGAGGACTCCCTCGGTGCGCGGCGGGGCGGGCGCCGGTGACCGGGTCGTGGCCCGGGGCCGCTCGTCGAGTGCGGCTTGCGGAGACATCGTTGTCCTCTCTCTTGCTGCGCCGCCCGGCCCGAAATGCTGCGGAAAGCGCTTTCCGCTACTGTAGGTCTGGGGTCGAAGGGTGTCAACGGTTTGTCTCGATGCCCTAGATTCCCCACGAGGACAAGGAGGTCGACGACGTGGCAGTCACGCTTCAGCAGGTGGCCACCCTCGCGGGGGTGTCCCTCGCCACCGCGTCGCGGGTGCTCAACAGGTCGTCACGCCACCCCCGCGAGGACATCACCGAACGCGTCCGTGCCGCCGCCGCCCAGCTCGGCTACGTGCCCAACGCCCAGGCCCAGGCGCTGGCCCGCTCGACGACTGCGCTCGTCGGCCTGGTCGTGCACGACATCGACGACCCCTACTTCGCCACCATCGCCGCCGGCCTCCAGGCCACCGCACAGGCCGCCGGCAAGCAGACCCTCCTGGCATGCACCTATCGCGATCCCGACCTCGAGTGCGCGGCCGTCGAGTCGTTCGCGTCACACCGTACGGAGGCGATCGTCCTCGCTGGCTCACGACGCAGCAGCCCGGCTTCGGCCACCGACCGCCTCATCTCGCTGTGCACGGCCTACGAGCACAACGGCGGACGCGTCGCGCTGATCGGTCAGCCGCTGCCCGGGTTCTCCTCCGTCGTCCCCGAGAACCGCTCCGGCGCAAGGCAGCTGGTCCGGGAGCTGTTGCGAGTGGGACATCGACGCTTCGTGGTCGTCGCCGGGCCGAAATGGTTGCGGACGTCCACGGACCGCGCCGACGCCTTCGAGGCGGAGGTGCGCCGACATGCCGCGGTGGGCGGGCCGTACGAGGGCGTGGTGCTACTCCCTCGCGTCGTCACCGACTTCACCCGGGACGGCGCCTACGCCGGCGTCGCCGCGCTCCTCGAGAGCGTGGGCAACGACCACGGTGAAGCCCTTCCGCTGTGCGTCCTCGCGGTGTCCGACGTCATGGCCCTCGGCGTGCTCGCCGCATGCCGCGACCGAGGCTTCCCGGTGCCCGAGGCCGTCGGTGTGGCCGGCTTCGACGACATCAAGACGCTTCGCGACACCGCGCCGTCACTGACGACGGTGCACCTCGACCTCCAGGACATGGGCGCGGAGGCCGCTCGTCTCGCGCTCGCCCCGACCGCTGAGGACCCTCGTTCCGTCTCCTTCCCCGCCACGGTGGTGCTGCGCAACAGCACCCGCCTGGACGGGGGCCCAGGCGTCGGTCACGAGATCGCAGCCACCTCCTAGGCGGCGCCCACGGAGTCGCCACGCCAGCGTGGCGGCCCGAGCAGGACCGGACGCTCCGCCACCCAGGCGTGGTCGTCGGCGCCGATCTCCTCGTCGATGAGGGCCTCGAGCCGGGTCGACAGCGACTCGAGCAGTCCCGCCTGCTCGGGGTCGGAGGCGAGGTTTCGGGTCTCGCCCGGGTCGCTCTCGCGGTCGTAGAGCACGACGTCGTTGTCCCGGACCAGGTCGGCCACCGTGCGCGGCCGGTTGGGCTCGAGGGGCGAGAAGTAGCGGCCGAAGGTGTAGCGCTCGTCGGTCCAGCCCCGCAGGAAGCCCCGCTTGCGCCAGTCGGGACGCAGCTCCCCCGACTGCACCCGGGTCGGCGCGTCCCCGACGCCGAAGGCACGCCAGAAGTCGGCGTCGAGCGTGAGCACCGACTCCACGGCCGTGAGCACGCCGTCCCGCACCCGGGCCGAGGGGTCGAAGAGCGCAGGCGCCAGCGACCGGCCGTGCAGGCCCGCGAACTCCGACCGCAGCCGCCCGGCCTCCACCCCCGCCAGCTCGAGGATGGTCGGTGCGAGGTCGACGGCCGAGCCGAGCGCGTGGCTGCGCGCACCGCCGGGCACGTCGGGGTGCACGACGACGAGCGGCACGTGGAAGTTCTCGTCGTAGACGAGGTTGCCCTTCTGGCGCAGCCCGTGCGAGCCGGCCATCTCGCCGTGGTCGGAGGTGAAGACCACCACGGTGCGGTCGGCCTGGCCCGAGGCCGCGAGCGCGTCGAGCACGAGGGCGATGCTCCGGTCCACGTCCCGGATGCAGTTGAGGTAGAAGTTCACGCCGAGCCGCCACTGCTCCGCGGAGCTGATCTCGCCGAACATCGCGTCGGTGGCGCCGGCATACTCTCGCACGGCCTGCGGAGCGCTCGAGAGGTCGTCGCCGGCCGTGGCCGGCAGCTCGAGGTCCCAGACCCTGTCGTAGAGGGGGGTGCCGGCCGGCGGCCGCACCTTGACGGCGTCGGCGAGGTTGGGCGGTGGCGTGATCGAGCGCCGGCTGCCGTAGTCGTAGCTCATGACGTCGTGCGGGTTGACGAAGTTGACCGCCATGAACCAGGGCTGGCTCTGCGCGACGACCGGGGCGCGGTTGCGCAGCCACTTGACTGCCTGCCCGGCGATGACGGGATCGATCTTGAGACCGGCCCAGGCGCCGCCGTCGATGTCACCCCAGTCGTTGAACTCGGAGAAGCCGTAGGGCTCGAGCTCGTCGACGGTGGACGTCTGCTTCGTCGGCGAGAGGTAGGCGTTCGAGAGGTGCCACTTGCCCTGGTAGGACGTGTAGTAGCCGGCCGCCCGCATCATCGTCCCGATGGTCCCGAGGCCGGGGTCGAGCGGCCGGATGTAGGGCATGTTGTCGTTGTCGTAGATCTGGGTGATCGGCACGTGCCGGCCGGTGTACATCACGGAGCGCGACGAGCTGCACTGCGTGGACGCGACGTAGTAGCGGTCGAAGGTCGTGCCGCGCTCGGCGAGCCAGTCCCGCGCGGGAAGGCTCCAGCCGGGCGGTGTCGGCAGCGACCAGCGCTGCTCGTCGGTGGTGATCAGCAGGACGTTGGGGCGGCCCGCGGGCCCTCCCAGGCGTGGGGTGGACTGCTGGGTGGACTCGGACACGACGACTCCTTCGGAGGGCACAGCGTGGAGGGTCGACGGGGCGGTCGTGGCGCCACCGCGGATGGCCCGACCATAGGCCGGAACCGGCACCCGCGAGCCCGGACGCGGGAAGGCGTCGGATACCTCCGTTTGGTCCCTGCCTCAGACGGCCTGTTCTGTGACGCGGCGCAGCTCGAAGGCGGCGCGCAGCGGCTCGAGGTCCGCCGCGGGGACGTGCCGGGAGGCCAGTCGGTACGTGTCGTCGACGGGCCCGGAGAGGATGCGGACCGCCTCGTGCGGCGGGGCCACGTCGACGAGGTCGCGGTGGAGCAGGAAGAGGTCGTCCCGGGCCGCGAGCATCTCGAGCCGCTCCTGCGAGCGCAGGTCGAGCCCCTCCTCGACCAAGGCCACGGCCGGCGCCTCGGGGTAGTCGGCGACGCGCGCCCGCCAGGCGTCGATGCGCTCGTGCCCGTGCAGCGGTATGCCGTCCCGCAAGGCGGTCGCTCGACACGGCGGTCAGCTGCCGGCCGGGAGCCGGACGCTCGCGACCGTCGTGAGGACCGGGTGCTCGTCGTCGCCGCCGCGCACCTCGCCGCCGCGCCAGACGATCGACAGGTCGCGATCCTGCACCGTCAGCTGGGCCAGGCAGTTGTCGAACCACGGCCCGTCCGTCACCGTCCACGAGCAGGGCGGCTCGGGCACGTGCTGCGAACGCTCGGCCACGAACCGCATCGGGCGCACGAGTCCTCGGGCGAAGGCGGACATCATGACGCGGACCATCCTCGGCATCGGGTTGCGGATCGGCGAGCACACGGCCTGCACGATCCGGGACCGGGCCCCGTGACGGGCCCCGGCGTCGACGACCTCGGCGAGGTAGGAGTTGTGCACGTCCCCGGACAGGAAGACGACAGTGGCGGGGGCGGCGCCGCGCGCGCCGCGCGCCACCTGCAGCACCATGTCGAAGACCTCGGCGAAGCCGTCGTTGAAGGCCGCCCAGTGCTCCAGGTCGATCGACTGGCGCGCCTTCTCCGCTGCCTTGGCGACGAGCCGTCCGCGCGTCCCGCGGGCGAGCACCTCGTCGATGGCCTCGAGGTCGTGCAGGCCCGGCGGCAGCAGGAACGGCAACGAGGTCCCGATGAGCAGGTGGTCGACGTCGCCCGTGAGCTGCTCGTCCAGCCAGCGCAGCTCGGCCGGGTCGAGCATCGAGCGGTGGTCGGGCTGGAGCACCCGCGCGGCCCGCGAGTCCACGACGACGAGGCGGCTGTCGCCGAGGTCGCGCCGGTAGCTCCAGCGGTAGACGTCCGGGTGCCGGTCGACGCGGCGCGACAGCTCGAACACCGCCTCCGTCAGGTCGACCTCCGCCGACTCTGTGTCGTCGTCACGACCGCCCTCGAGCACCCGCGCGTAGACCTTGTCCGCGGCCAGCTCCCGGGGCGAGAGGTTGCCGATGTGCTGGTAGACCCAGTAGGAAGAGAGGCCGCCCATCAGCCGCTCGTGCCACCACGGGGTGCGGTTGATCTCCTCGTGCCAGGACCACGACGTGTTCCAGTCGTCACGGATGTCGTGGTCGTCGAAGATCATGCAGCTCGGCAGGGTCGAGAGCAGCCAGCGGTTCGCCTCGTCGCCCCACGCGAGGTGGTAGAGGTGGGCGTACTCCTCGTAGTTCTTGATCTCGGTGCCGGGCGGCTCGTCGAGGGAGCGCCGAGACGCGATGAACTCGCGCATCGCCTCGGGCGTCTCGTCGGCATAGACCTGGTCGCCGAGGAAGGCCACGAGGTCTGGCCACTCCTGCTCCCCGAGCGCGAGGGCGAGCGCCAGCGTGCGCAGGGCGTCCACCCCGTTGCTCCGGTTGCCCTCCCGGTCGTGCGGCACCGTGGTGCGGCACGAGCCGAAGAGCAGGCGGGTCGGGCGGCGGCGGTCGATGGTGCGGATGCGGGGCGCCGGGAAGGCGCTCCCCGGCTCGGGCCAGACCTGGGCGCCGTCGATGCCGACGGCGTACTCCCACTCCCCGCCGGGCTCCAGCCCGTCGACGACGACGAGCGCGTAGTGGTGGCCCTTGGCCTTGAAGGTCGGCGCACTCCACTCCCGCCCGCCCGCGTTGACGGTGACGACGGCGCGGCTCGCCGTCTCGACCCAGACCGTCGCGTCGGTCTCGCCGACGTAGCGCAGCATGGGGCCGAGCACGAGCGGGGCGGGGCCGGCAGGATCCTGCGCCGGGGCTGGGTCGGTCATGCGACAGGTCTAGTGCACGTCGGACGACGAGGTGGACGAAAGGTGCTCGCCGAGGAAAGCCAGGGTGCGCGTCCAGGCG
Organism: Terrabacter sp. NPDC080008; assembly: GCF_040702505.1. Lineage (NCBI taxonomy): Bacteria > Bacillati > Actinomycetota > Actinomycetes > Micrococcales > Intrasporangiaceae > Terrabacter > Terrabacter sp. NPDC080008. Next base: position 892,204 of record NZ_JBFBLC010000001.1, on the reverse strand, counting down.
TCGCCGGCCACCTCGGCGTCGTACTTCGTCGGCGACGTGTCGTTGAAGAAGGCGTGCCCGACCCCGTGGTAGACCCGCGCCGTGAAGTCGACACCGGCCTCCTGCATCCGCGACTCGAGGTCGGGGACGCCGTCGGTGATCCCGTGGTCCTCCTCGCCGTAGAACGCGAGGACCGGGCACGCGATCGTGGCCGGGTCGGCGTTCTCGGGGAAGCTGCCGTAGAAGGGCACCGCCGCGCGGACCCGGTCGTCGGCGGCGGCGAGGGCGAACGCGTACGTCCCCCCGAAGCAGAAGCCGACCACGCCGACCCGGCCCTCGACCCCGGGCTCGTCGACGAGCGAGTCGACGACGTGGCGCAGGGCGGGCACCGCCCACGCCGCGAACTCCGGCTGGCGCGCGGGCGTCGTCGCCGCCCGCATCTGCGGCTGGGCGGCCAGCCGGTCCTCCTCGGAGGAGCTGAACATCAGCTCGAAGATGCGCTCACCGACCTCCGGGGTCAGGCCGACGTGGCCGAGCAGGTCGGGTGCGACGGCGAGATAGCCCTGGGCAGAGAAGCGGTCGGCGATGTCCTTGACGTGGTCGACGAGCCCCCAGATCTCCTGGATGACGACGACCGCGCCGCGGGGCTGCCCGTCGGGGTCGGCGCGGTATGCGTGAAGGTCGTGCTCGGGAAACTCGATCATCGTGCCCATTGCCCAGACGTACCCGCTCCTGCGCGGATCGCGGCAGCCTCCGTGTGAGGATCCTCCCGTGACCCAGCCGTATGCCGTCCGCCGGGCGCTCGCGCATGTCCGCGGGCTCGCGTCGGGGGCGCCCCTCGACCCCGCGCTGCGGGTGACGCTCAACTTCCACCCCGACCGGCTGGTGCGGGGCGAGCCGATCCTCGCGGTGATGGCCCAGGACGGCGTCTACCGCTCCCAGTTCGAGACGGGCACGAGCAACGGCGGCCTCACCGCGCACCCCGGCGGCAGCCGCTGGCGGTGGGAGAGCAGACTCTTCGGCCGCGCCTACGACGCCGCGGAGCCGGCGCTGCGGCCGAAGTACGGCGCACTCGACCTGCACCGGCGGCCGCACGGCGGGGCTCCCCGCTTCGGCTCGGCCCACCTGCGGCTCGCCGCCCACACGCTCGAGCGCACGACGTTCTGCTTCCCGGACAGCGTCTTCGAGCCCGAGCACTTCGGCACGGCGGCGGCATTCGCGCTTCCGCCGCTCGAGGCGGACCACCCGCTGGACGTCCTGCCCGACGACCCGCTCGACGACTACGTCGAGGCGCACGTGCACGGCGTGCTCGACCTCGCCGCCGACGTCGAGGCGCTCGTCCTCGATCCCGGCTACCGCGGCACCGACGTCGAGGCGGACGCAGCCCGGATGGGCGTCCTCGTGGAGTGGCACCCGGGCTACCGGCTCGGCGTCGAGACGCTGCGCGCCCACCCCGACTACCGCGGCGCGGAGTTCGTCGCCCTCGGCGAGGCGCTCGCGGTCGACGGTGTCCTCACGCCGCAGCTGATCGGCGCCGCGTCACGCGCCGGTGGGCACGACGGGCAGTCGCTCAAGCGGGTGTGGCACTACGTCGCCCGCTTCGGGGCTCTCCCCGGCTGAGCCGCCCCGCCTGCCGGGTGGGCGCTGGTGACGACCGTCGTCACGACCGTGGTCACCGACGGGCGCCGCGGGGTCGAGGAGAACCCGAAGTGGCAGGGCGGGTCGACCGGCGCCAGCCTCCCGAGCGGCCGCCCGTCGAAGCTGCCCTCGAGGACGGTCACCGCGTGCAGGTCGGTGGCCCCGTAGTACTCGCGGCGGCCGGCGAGCGCCGTGCCGCGGGTGCGCACGCCGCGCAGGACCAGGTGGGCGAGCGGGTCGACGAGCGTCGCCCAGGCGGGACTCGCGGCGAGCCGGCGGGGCACGGCGTGCAGGAGCCGGCCGAGCGGCATACGCCCTCCGACCGTGAGGTCGAGCGCCAGCGACGGGGAGGTGACGTGCCAGTTTCGGGGGCCGGAGGTCACGGTGATCGGCTCGAGGCGCACCTCGTCGAAGCGGTAGGTCGCCTCGATGAACTCCGCGACGGGGGCGCTGGGGGCCAGCAGCACCCGGTGCCCGGAGGGCGTCTCGACCATCGCGTCGCCGAAGGACCCGAGCGGGCTGTGCTGCCACGACCCGACGACGACGCGCACGCCGGAGGTCGAGCCCGCCCCGGCGATGCGTCCGTGGAAACGTTGCGCTGGCACCCGCCGAGCCTAGGTGAGCCGTGAGACACAGCGCACGCGCCCGCGGGGACGTTCGGCCCTAGGACGGCGACCGGCCGCCGGGGCACGGTCGGGACATGCGCGGGGGTGCAGCGCGACGTCGACGGTGGGCAGCGATGGTGCTCGCGGCTGTGGCCGCGTCGGTCCTGCTCCTGCTGACCGGCTCGAGCCAGCACCCGCCGTGGGCCGAGCAGGCCCTGCAGTGGGTCGCGGCCCGGGACGGCGCGGCACACCGGTCCGTGGCCGAGCTTGTCCGCTTCGACTCGCCGCGCTCGGTGCTCCTGCTGTGCTGCAACCAGCGCGGCCCGATCCGGGGGCGCACCGCGGTCGACGACTTCCTCACCGCGAGCTTCGGGGACACCCTCGAGGAGGGCACGATGGGCCGCTCGTTCGTCGACGTCTCCGGCGTCGTCGTGGAGTACCGCTTCCCCGGCGACGAGCTGGACCGGCCCTCCGGCGGGGGCCCGCCGGCGCGCCGGGACGAGGCGCAGGCGTCGGAGGTCGACGGCGACGGCGACGTGACGCAGACCGTCCACGCCGCCTCGCTGCAGTACCTGCGCTCCCGCGTCTACGACGGACGTCTCTGGTACGGCGACGACCTGCTCTCCGCCCGGCCCCTCGTCGACCGCTACCTCGCGGCGTGGTCCGGCCGGGACCCCGCCGCGGTCGGCGCCCTCTACGCCGACGACGCGACGGTGCTCGACTCGGTCCTGGGGGTGCGGCTCCGGGGCCGCGCGGCCATCGCGTCCTGGGCCGCCGGGCACGGCGGGGCACCACTGCGGCTGGACTCCGTCCCGGGTGGCGGCGGCCCCGCGCTCTACGGCTACTGGGGCGACTACGAGAGCCACCTGCACGCGTACGTCGCGTATGCCGGTGACGAGGGGGCCGGTTGCCCCGGGGGCGTGCTCGCGCGGCTGCGGATCGAGGACGGCCGCATCGTGTCCGAGCGCCGCTACCACGACGTGGCGTCGCTGCGGCGCTGCGTCGACACGGACCGACTGCCAGACGGGTGGTGGGCCCACGCCCGCATCCCCGCGCCGCCACAGGACCAGGTCACCGGGTCGGTGGCCACGGCCGGTCGGCTGGTCGAGCTGCACAACGGGACGCCGCAGGCCGAGGAGCTCGTCCGGTGGGCGATGGCGCGGTTCCCGGACGCCGGCCTCGAGGCGCCTCAGGTCGCCTTCGTCGCGTTCGGCGCGGAGGCCCATCCGCAGGAGTGCACGGGCGGCACGTGGGGGCTGGCCACCCAGTCCGACGCGAGCGCGCACGTCTTCCTGTGCCTCACCGTCGAGCAGGCCGCCACGACGTTCCAGCGCTCGGTGCTGCTGCACGAGCTGGCCCACGCCTGGACCTGGCAGAACATCGACACCTCGCTCCGGCAGCAGTTCGTGGCTCGGATGCGTCTTCCGGCCTGGGACGGCGGCGCGGTGCCCTGGAGCCGGCGCGGCATCGAGCAGGCGGCCGATGTGCTGGCCTGGGGCCTGTCCGGCGACGCGCCGCCCGCGGAGGAGCTTGCCGGACACGGCTGCGCCGATCTGACCGCCATGTTCCGGCTGCTGACCGGCACGGCGCCGCTGCAGCCGGCGTGCCCACCGGTCAGGCGACCCGGTTGACCGTCTTCTCGATGCCGGCGATGACCTTCGAGTAGTCCTCGGTCGGCGAGCCGCCGAGGACCGAGCCCCACGCGGGCACCAGCTCGGGACCGTAGCGGTGGCCGTAGCCGTCGGACGGGTCGTGCCCCACCGCCATGTCGGTGGTCAGCTGCCAGAACGTCACGAACGGGATCCACGTGACGTCGGGGTTGACGTCGCGGCCGCGCGGCTCTCGCAGCCAGTCGGGCTCCGCGCCGAGGAGCGCGGGGTTCCACCAGACCACGGGGTCGGACGGGTGCTGCGCATAGACGAACCGCGGGAAGTCCCAGACGCCGTAGTCACGGCCGTAGTAGTCGTGGGTCAGCTGGTCGCCGCTGGCGGCGAACCGGATGTGCAGGCCGTCGTCGACGACCGGGACGATCTCGGGGGACCCCGGCGTGCGGGACGCGGTCAGCTGCGCCACGATGTCGGTGAAGCTCGGCGTGCCCACCCAGACGCCGCCCTGCGCGCGGGCGAGCATGTCGCGGGCGTCCGCGAACGCGGCCTGACCGCCGTAGGAGCCGAGCGACTCCCCGCCGACGACGAGCTGCGGACGGCGCCCCTCGGGCAGGGTGCGCCACACGGCATACACCTTGTCGAAGAGGGCCTTGCCGGCCTCGCGAGGGGTGTCGCGGTCGGTCATCATCGACATGGCGCTCGGCAGGTAGGAGTACTGCATGGCGGCGATCGCGCTGTTGCCGTCGCTGAGGTACTCGATGGACTGCGCCGACCAGTCGTCCACCCACCCGGTGCCCGTCGTGGTGATGACCGCCAGCACGTGCCGCTCGAAGCCACCGGTGCGCCGCAGCTCGGCCACCACCGCGTCGGCGACGTCGGAGACGGTGCGGTCGCCGGTGCGCCCGGCGTACACCCGGATCGGCTCGGTCGCCCCGCGACCGGTCGCTGCCGTGATCTGCGCCGGCGTCGGGGCGCTCGTGACGAACATCTGCCCCTGGTAGCCCAGGCTGGCATAGGACTCGAGCGACCCCGGTCCGCCCGAGCGCAGCGGCGAGGAGGGGGCGGGCCGGCCCGTCGGCTCGGAGTTGCCCTGCGCCGCGACCCCGGCGAACGCCTGCATGGTGCGGTGGAAGAGCACGCTGTCGGTGACCCACGCGGCCCCGAGGGCGACCACGACGACGGCGACGACGGTGGCGATGGTGCCTGGCAGCACGTGGCCGACGGCCTCGGCCAGCTGGTGCGTCGCTCCACGCAGCCCCCGCGCGACGAGGAGGAAGAGCACGGCGATGGCGGCCGCCAGCCCCAGGGCCAGCGCCCAGTCGAGCGGACTCAGCGGGTCGAGGTTCACGACCGCGGCCGTGCGGGCCTGCGAGCGCACGTTGGCCACCGTCAGCCCGAGCACGGCGACGGCGCCGAAGACGGGAGCGGCCACGAGGAGCCAGTGCCGCGCCTCGCCGCTGACGGTGACCCGCAGGTCGACGAGCCGCGACACGCGCCGCACGACCCAGGCGACGAGCGCGCCGAGCGCATAGCCCACCGCGGCACACAGCCCGCTGATGATGCCCTGGTAGTACCACGTGCGCGGCAGCAGGCTCGGCGCCATGGAGGTGAGGAAGAAGGCGGCGCCGAAGAGCAGCCCCGTGCGCGAGAGGTGCCACCACGGGCGGGGCACCCGGAGGGTCGTGCGGGAGGGTGAGACCTCCGGCTGCGGCACGTCGGGCATGGCCCAACCCTAGGTCGCGGCCTCGCCCGGCCGCTCCGGGTTTCCCTGGCCGCGGCGGGGCAGGATGGAGCCCATGCGAGACCTGGACCAGCGGATCACGACCTTCAGCCGTGACGGGCTGCGCTTCGACGTCACGGACGGGGGGCCGGTCGACGGCGAGGTTGTCGTCCTGCTGCACGGCTTCCCGACGGACCGCACGAGCTGGGACCGCGTCGCGCCCCGGTTGCACGAAGCCGGCCTGCGCACCCTCGCCCCCGACCAGCGCGGCTACTCCCCCGGCGCCGTCCCGAGCGCCCAGGCGGCCTACCGCCTCGAGGAGCTCGTCGCCGACGTGCTCGGGCTCATCGACGCCTCCGGCCGCGAGCGGGTGCACGTCGTCGGCCACGACTGGGGCGGGGCCATCGCGTGGCTGGTCGCCGGCAACCACCCCGACCGCGTCGCGACCGTCACCGTCCTGTCGACACCGCACCCGGCCGCCATGTCGCGGGCCCTCACGGCGACGCTCGAGCAGAAGCGGAAGTCCTGGTACATGGCCGCCTTCCAGCTCCCCTGGCTGCCCGAGCACAGCTTCGCGGCGGGCTTCCACTCCCTGCTGACCCGTTCGGGCCTCCCGGCCGAGGACCAGAGCAGGTATGCCGCCCGGCTGGCTCGCGCCGACGCGCTCACCGGGCCGATCAACTGGTACCGGGCCGCGCGCAGCTCGCACGTCGGCGCCCGCCGGGTGGAGGTGCCCGCCACGTACGTCTGGGGCTCCCTCGACCCCTTCCTCGGCCGCACCGCCGCCGAGCTGACCCGCGAGCACGTTGGCTCCGACTACGAGTTCGTCGAGCTCGGCGCCGGGCACTGGCTGCCCGAGACCCGCGACGCGGAGTCAGCCGCAGCGATCCTGCGGCGGGTCGCCCGCGCCGGCTGACGGCATACGCCCCCCTCCCCGGAGCGTGACGGACGCCTCGCGCGATGCGGGGAACACGCGCGGGCACGGGTAGGTTGCACGACCGTGAAGATCGACATCTGGTCCGACATCGTCTGCCCGTTCTGCTACCTCGGCAAGCGGCGGCTCGAGACCGCGCTCGCGAGCTTCGAGCACGCCGACGAGGTCGAGGTGACGTGGCACAGCTTCGAGCTGGACCGCGGCGCCGAAGCGGTGTCGCCTCACTCGCTCGTCGAGCTCATTGCGACCAAGTACGGCACCAGCCGCGATCAAGCGGTCGCCCAGCACCGCTCGATGGCCGCCGCGGCCGCCGAGCTCGGGCTCGAGTTCAACTGGGAGCAGGCCCGTTACGGCAACACCTTCGACGCCCACCGAGTCGTGCACCTCGCCGCGGAGCACGGGCTGGCGGACGCCGCCCATGAGCGGCTGATGCGAGCCTACTTCACCGACGGGCTCGCGGTCGGTGACCGGGACGTGCTCGTGCAGCTCGCCACCGAGATCGGTCTCGACGGCGAGCAGGTGCGCGAGATGCTCGACTCCGACGACTACGGCAACCACGTGCGCAGCGACGAGGCCACGGCCAAGATGCTCGGGATCGAGTCGGTGCCCTTCTTCGTCTTCGACCGCAAGTACGGCGTGTCCGGGGCCCAGCCGCCCGAGGTCTTCACCCAGGCGCTCGAGACCGCCTGGGAGCACCGCCACGAGGTGCCCGAGCCCGTCGCCGCCGGCGGGGGCTGTGGCGGCGGCTGCGGCGCCGGTGGCTGCGGGGGCGCCTGCGGGGCCTGATCCCACCGCAGCGGGGGCGCTCTCGCCTACCGTGGACCGGTGGCGCACCCGACGATGTTCGACGGCTCCGACCCCTACCTGGAGCGGGTCCGGTCCATCTGCCTCGCCTTGCCCGGCGCCGCGGAGAAGGTCTCCCACGGACGACCGAACTTCTTCACCCGCAAGGTCTTCGCGATCTACGGCGGTGTCGTCAAGGGTGACCACGACCCCGAGCCCTACCGCCAGGCGCTGATCGTGCTGCCGGACGAGGTGGACCGGCCGGCGCTGCTCGAGGACGACCGGTTCGTGGTCCCCGGCTACTACGGCCCCTACGGCTGGCTCATGCTCGACCTGCGCAACCCCAAGGGCGTGGAGGGTGTCGACTGGGCCGAGGTGGCCGAGCTCGTCGACACCTCCTACCGCCGCACGGCACCCGCGCGGCTCGTCGCGGCCCTCGACGACTCGCCGGGGACGGCGACCGGCGCGCCCTGACCCCGAGCTCCCCAGAAACCCCGTTCGCCAGCGAACGTCCCTTGTCGGTTACCGCCCTCGAGGAGCGCGCCTACAAAGGCAGCATCACAGCACCGATCGCAGCACAGCGACCTCGGGAAATGTCTCGGGCGACCCGTAGCCGTGCTCGACCAGCCAGCGGACATTACTCAGACATCGCATCGACCACCACGCCCGGATGAGATCCATGTCGACGTCCTTGCCGTAACCGGCGACGAGGTCGCTGAGGTGTTCCGGATGTCCGAGGGTGAGGGTGGCCAGGTCGAACAGCGCGTCGCCCTGGCCGCCTTCGGACCAGTCGAGGACGCCGGTCACGTCGTCACCGGCGACGAAGATGTGGTCGACTTGGAGGTCGCCGTGAATGAAAACCGGGGTCCACGGCCTCAGCGCCGTCTCGGCGAGTCGGCGGTTGCGCGCCACCACGCTCGCGGGAAGGACGTGATGGGCGACGAGCCACTCGCATTCGTCGGCGAGGCCCGATGCAATCTCCGTCAGGTTCCGGCTGGGCCACGTCGGCAGCGGTGCGTCGTGCAGCGCCCGAACGGCGGCACCTGCCGCAGCCCACGCGGCTGGGGATGCGGTGGATGGCTCACCGAGGTGGCCGAGCCTCGTCCCCGGGAGGGCGGCCAGCGCGAGGACGGGCGGTTTGCGCCAGAGGATCTGCGGGGTCGGGACCGGGGCCATGGCCATCGCCGCGACCTCGACGTCGGTGCGGTCTCGGTCGGGGTCGATCTTCAGGAACACATCTCCAACGCGCAGGGTCGCGCGCTGTTGGTGGGCGACGACGACCTCCACCTCTTCCACGCCGCCATTCTCGCTCGACAGCCAGGCACAACGTGCGGCGAGAGCGATCGTCCGACCGTGCGCCTGGTGGCCAGCACCGAGCCCTGGGAGCGGCCGCAGCTTGAACATCAGGATGCCGACCAGGCGCTTGGGTGAGGCCGGCGTGTGCCATTTCTGCGTTGAGGAACAGAGCCAGTTGGGCGCGCCGAAGGGCGGCCGGACGCGTAACGTACGCCTCGCCGAGTCGACGAAAGGCGCACATGGGACAGCAGACCCACCCGGACGACCTCGGGTCTCGGCGTGCCAAGGTGCTGACTCTCGTCGCATCCGCCCTCCTGCTCGTCGCCGGGTTCGTGATGCTGCACTTCGCCGACCACGTCCGCCTGACGCAGCCCACGCCCCTCCCGACGTCGGTGTCGACGAGCGCCACGCCCACGACGGCGAATCCGTAGGCTCGGGCCGTGCAGCCGTGGCACTCGCAGGACCGTCACGTCGTCCGTCTCGAGTGGGGAGCCGACGCCGCCGAAGCGCTGACGACGTATGCCGTCGCGGCCGGCTCGCGCGTGTGCGCGGTCGTCGTCGACGTGCTGAGCTTCACCACCTGCGTGTCGGTCGCCGTCGACGCGGGCACCCGCGTGCACCCCTACCGCTGGAAGGACGAGTCCGCCCAGGCGTATGCCGCGTCGCTCGGCGCGACGTTGGCCGGGCCGCGGTCGGCGACGCGGGACGGGGGCGGCGTCAGCCTCTCGCCGGCATCGATCCGGGCGGCCGGCCGCCTCGAGAGCCTCGTGCTGCCGTCACCGAACGGGTCGACGACGAGCGCCGTGCTGGCCGGGGCGGGTGCCGACGTCGTGGCGGCGTCGCTGCGCAACCGCGCCGCCGTGGCCCGGTGGCTCGTGCGCTGGCTGGAGTCGACGCCCCGAGGCGGCGCCGCACCGGCGATCGTCGTCGTCCCGGCCGGTGAGCGCTGGCCCGACGGTTCCCTGCGTCCCGCGGTCGAGGACCTCTGGGGTGCCGGGGCGGTCGTGGCCGCGCTCGCCGCGGCGCTGGAGCACCGCGGCGGCCCGCTCCTGCTGAGCCCGGAGGCCGAGGCCGCCGGCGCCGCCTGGTCGGCGGTCGAGGTGCGTGTGGCCGAGTCGCTGCGCGAGTGCGCCAGCGGGCGCGAGCTGGTCGAGCAGGGGTGGGTGAGCGACGTGGAGATCGCCGCCGAGGTCGACGGGTCGGACGTGGTGCCGCTGCTGACCGACGGCGCCTTCACCGCGGTCCCGGCCTGACGGCATACGCCCTCGTCGCCGACCGGCCGGGCTGCCGGCCGGGCTGGCGGCCGGGCTACTGGCCGAGCACCGACCAGAAGGCCGAGGCGGCCCGTGAGGGGTGACCCGTGCGACGCTCCGACCAGTCGGCCGACGTCATCAGGGCGGTGACGGCGTTGACGCCCAGCCAGCGCAGCGGCTCGGGCTCCCAGCTGCGCGAGGTGCGGCCGGCCCACGGCAGCGAGGCGAGGTCGTGCGGGTCGTCGTCGCGGATCATGGCCGCCAGGGTGCGACCCGCCAGGGCCGACGTCGCGACCCCGTCGCCGACATAGCCACCCGCGAAGGCGAGGCCCGTGTGCCGGTCGTGCCGCACCGAGGGGAACCAGTCGCGGGGCACGCCGAGGTTGCCGCCCCACGCGTGCGTGAACGCGACCCCGTCCAGCACGGGGAAGAGCTCGACGAGAATGCGACGCAGGGTGGCGTGCACGCGCTCGTCGCGGTCGTAGCGCGGGGAGACCTTGGACGCATAGTGATAGGGAGCGCCCCTGCCCCCGAAGGCAATCCGTCCGTCGCGGGTGCGCTGGCCGTAGATCGTCAGGTGCCGGTTGTCGGCGAAGGTCGTGCGGTTCTCGAGGCCGATCTCGGCCCACGTCTCCTCGGGCAGCGGCTCGGTCGCCGTCATCAGCGAGTAGACCGGAGCGATGGCCCGGCGACGCCCGGAGACCGTCGGCGTGTAGCCCTCGGTGGCCAGGACGACGTGCTCGGCGCGGATCGTCCCGGAGGCCGTGACGACGCGACGGCTGCGCACGTCGACGGCGGTGGTCTGCTCGTAGATGCGCACGCCGCGCCGCTCGACGGCGTCGGCGAGGCCGCGGACGAGGCGCGCCGGGTGGATCGCGGCGCAGTGCGGCGTGAACGAGCCGCCGAGCGCTTTGCTGACCCCCGCGACCGCGGTGACCTCGTGCGCGTCTAGGAGGCGGTGGTCCTCCTCGCCGAAGCCCCAGCTGCGATGGTCGGCGACCTCGGCCCGGACCCGTTCGAGCTGCGCCGGGTTGCGCGCGACCGCGAGGTAGCCACCCTGGTCGAAGTGGCAGTCGATGCCCTCCGCGGTCGCGAGCCGGCCCACGTCGGCGACCGTCTCGTTGAGGACCCGCTGCATCCGGACCGCGGCGTCGCGCCCGCGCTCGGCGGCCATCCGCTTGAGCGAGGCCGGGAAGAGGGCGGAGCACCAGCCGCCGTTGCGCCCGGAGGCGCCGAAGCCGGCGACCTCCTTGTCGACCACGGCGACGCGGATCGAGGGGTCGGCACAGACGAGGTGGTAGGCCGTCCACAGCCCGGTGTAACCGGCCCCGACCACGGCGACGTCGACCTCGACGTCACCGTCCAGGCCGGGGCGCGGGGCGATGTCGCCGATCGTGTCGTGCCAGAGGCTGAGGCCGCGGTAACCGCTGGAGGGCATGGCCGGGATCATGCCATCTCCGCCTGTCCTGGACGAGCGGAGATCGTGCCATTTCACTGGAACCACCTTCCACGGTCTTCGGAATCAGTGGTCAAACAGACTTCAGACAACCACTTCCGCTGTCGCGCGGCTCAGGGCATGATCTGGGCATGAGTACCGTCGACCGCACCCGCCTGGCCGAGCTGCACGCCCGCGAGCGGGCCGCCTTCACGGCCGCCCGGCCCAGGTCCCGCGACTTGGCACAGCAGGCCGCCGCCCACATGCCTGGCGGCGTGCCGATGAGCTGGATGGTCAAGTGGCCGGGCGACTTCCCCGTCTTCGTCGAGCACGCCGAGGGCGCGCACTTCACGTGCGTCGACGGCATCGACCACGTCGACCTGTGCCTCGGCGACACCGGGGCGATGATGGGCCACTCCCCCACCCCGACCGTCGAGGCGGTGACGCGCCAGCTCTCGCGCGGCATCACCACCATGTTGCCCACCGAGGACGCCATCGCCGTGTCGACCGGCTTGGCCGAGCGATTCGGCCTGCCCTACTGGCAGTTCACCCTGACGGCCACCGACGCCAACCGTCATGCGATCCGCTACGCCCGCCACCTGACCGGCCGCAGCAAGGTCGTCGTGCACAACTGGTGCTATCACGGCTCTGTCGACGAGGCCTTCGCGACGCTGGGCGCGGACGGCTCGACCGTCAACCGGCGCAGCAACATCGGCGCACCCGTGGACACCTCCGAGACGACGCGCGTCGTGGAGTTCAACGACCTCGACGCCCTCGAGCAGGCCCTCGCGCACGGCGACGTCGCGGCGGTCCTCGTCGAGCCGGCCCTGACCAACATCGGCATCGTGCTGCCCGACCCCGGCTACAACGAAGGCGTGCGCGAGCTCGCCACCCGCTACGGGGCACTGCTGATCAACGACGAGACGCACACGATCTGCGCCGGTCCGGGCGGCTACACCGCCGCCCACGGTCTCGAGCCGGACATGCTCGTCATCGGCAAGTCGATCGGTGGCGGCATCCCGTGTGGCACCTTCGGCTTCAGCCAGGACATCGCCGACCGCATCGCCCGCTCGGTCGAGCTCGAGGACATCGACGTGGGCGGCATCGGCGGCACGCTCGCCGGCAACGGCCTGTCGATGGCCGCGATGAAGGCCACCCTGGAGCAGGTCATGACGGCCGAGGCCTTCGAGCACATGGTGCCGCTCGCCGACGCATGGGCCGACGGCGTCCAGGCCGGCATCGACGCGGTCGGTGCCGACTGGCACGTCACCCGGCTCGGGGCCCGGGCCGAGTACAACTTCTCCGGCCGCCCCTCGCACGACGGCCAGGAGGCGCACGACGCCGACGACTTCGAGCTGCAGCAGTACCTCCACCTCTACGCGCTCAACCGCGGCATCCTGCTCACCCCGTTCCACAACATGGCGCTGATGAGCCCGGCGACGACGGCCGCCGACGTCGAGGCCCACACCACGATGTTCAAGGAGTGCCTGGGCGAGCTCTTCGCCGCGCCGGCGTGAGGCGCCGCGGCATGGGCCCCCGCTAGCGTGGGGCCCACCCGCCGCCGAGACGAGGAGCACCGCACCATGACCGTCGAGGCACTCGCCGACGACACGCGCCGGCGCCGTCGCACCAAGCTGGGGATCGTGGGCGCGGGAGCCGTCGGCGCCACGCTGGCGTATGCCGCATTGATGCGCGGCGTTGCCCAGTCCGTCGCGCTGTTCGACGTCAACGCCGCCAAGGTGCGCGCCGAGGCGCTCGACCTGAGCCACGGCATCCAGTTCGTGCCGATGGCCCACGTCGAGGGTTCCGACGACGTCGACGTGCTCGCCGACTCCGACGTCGTCGTCTTCACCGCGGGCGCCAAGCAGAAGCCGGGACAGTCGCGGCTCGACCTCGCCGGGTCGACGATCGGCATCGTGCGCGCCCTCCTGCCGCGCCTCGTGGAGGTCGCGCCCGAGGCCGTGCACGTCATGGTCACCAACCCGGTCGACGTCGTGACGTATGCGGCGCTGCAGGTCTCAGGTCTGCCACCCGAGCGGCTGTTCGGCTCCGGCACGGTGCTCGACTCGTCCCGGCTGCGCTTCCTGCTGGCCGAGCACACCGGGGTCGCGGCGCAGAGCGTGCACGCGTACGTCGTCGGCGAGCACGGCGACTCCGAGCTGCCGCTGTGGTCCTCGGCCACGATCGGCTCGGTGCCGCTGCTGCAGTGGCGCGCCGCCGACGGCCATGGCGCGCTCGACGAGCCGGCCCGCGACCGCATCGCGACGGACGTCGTGCAGTCGGCCTACCGGGTGATCGAGGGCAAGGGTGCGACCAACTACGCCATCGGCCTGGCCGCCACCCGCATCGTCGAGGCGGTGCTCTACGACGAGCGGCGGGTCCTGCCGGTCTCATCGCTGCTCCAGGGCTACCACGGCATCCGCGACGTCTGCCTGTCCGTGCCTGCGATCGTCCACGCCGGCGGCGTCGGCGACCGCATCCCGGTGCCGATGACCGCTGTGGAGCTCGCCGGCCTGCGGGCCTCCGCCGAGGCCGTGCGCGAGACGGCCCGACGGTTCGGCTTCTGAGGGCGCCCCTGGCGTCGGCGCCACGGCGGAGCATGATGGGGCTGTGAGCCCGTCCGCTGCCAGCCGGCCCGACACCGCGTCGGACAACGCGTCGGCGGCTGCCTCGCCCCTGGCCCGGGACACCTACCACCACGGCGACCTGCGACGCGCCCTGCTCGAGGCGGGCCTCGACCTCGCCCGTGAGGGTGGCCCCGACAAGGTCGTCCTGCGCGAGGCCACGCGACGCGTCGGCGTCTCGGCCAATGCGGCCTACCGGCACTTCACCGACCGTGACGCCCTGCTCGGCGAGGTCGTGTCTCGCGCGCAGGCCCGCGCCGCCGACGTCATCAGCGCGGCGATGGACGCCGTCGCCGACGACCTCGACCCCGCCGCCCGGGCACGGGCGCGCTTCCGTGCGGTCGGCGTCGGCTACCTGCGCTTCGCCATGGACGAGCCGGGCCTGTTCCGCACCGCCTTCGCCGTCCCCGTCGACCTCAGCAGGTCCGCGTCGGAGGACGCGGCCGGACAGAGCGGGCGCACGCCCTTCCAGCTGCTCTCGGACTCGCTCGACGCGATGCTCGAGACGGGCGTCCTCTCGGAGCGGCAGCGCCCGGGCGCGGAGCTGCTCGCTTGGTCGGCGGTGCACGGCCTCGCGATGCTGGCCCTGGAGGGTCCGCTGCGCGACCTGCCGCCCGGCGCCGTCGACGAGCTCGCCCCTCGCCTGGTCCGCATGGTCGACCTCGGGCTCGAGCTGTCGGAGGACTCGGGCCCGCAGGAGGGGTGAGCGGCCCTCCCCGGTCGGGAGCCCGACCGGGCGGCTCCTAGGGTGGGCGCGTGACCAGCGACACCGGCAACAGCACCATCTTCGGACTCGACCGCGACACCGCGGCCTTCTACCGCCGGCTCGGCCCCGGTCGCTACGCACCGACCGTGCACGTGCAGGGGGCCTGGCGCGACGACGAGCAGCACATGGCGCCGGTCAGCGGCATCCTCGCCCACGAGATCGACCTCCACGAGCCACGCGAGGGCATGCAGCCGGCCCGCTTCAGCTTCGACATCCTCGGCATGATCCCCGCCCGCGAGAGCCGCGTGGAGGTCCGCACCACCAGGCCCGGGCGCACGATCGAGCTCGTCGAGGCGACCATGCTCGTCGACGACCGCGCCGTCGTGCGCGCCCATGCCTGGCGCCTCGCGGCCCACGACTCGCGGGCCGTGGCCGGCGTGGAGCTGCCGCCGATCCCCGGTCCCGACGAGATGGAGCCGTGGAGCGGGGCCGACACCTGGGAGGGCGGCTACATCGAGGGCCTGGAGTTCCGCGTCGACCCGGAGCGGCGACCGGGGCGCACACGCGCCTGGATCCGAGCCCGCAACCCGCTCCTCGACGGCCAGCACTGCTCTCCGACAGCCGATCTCGTGCGGCTCGTCGACACCGCCAACGGGATCGCCGTGCGGGTGTCCCCGAGGGAGTGGATGTTCCCCAACGTCGACCTGACCGTCCACCTCTTCCGGGAGCCCGTACGCGGCTGGGTCGGCTTCGACACGTCCGTGACGATGGGCCCGAGCGGCCTCGGAATCACCTCGACCACCCTGCACGACGAGCAGGGGCCGGTGGGGCGCGCGGAGCAGATCCTGACCGTGCGGCAGCTGCCCAGCCGCTGAGCTGCCCACCTCGAGCAGAGGCACCTCACTCCCCTCGACGATCCCGTCGACGATCCCCCGAAAACTTTCCTGCCGCCCCGCGCATCACAGGTAGTGGTTGGGCGCGCCGGACAGGGCTCGCGCTGCCACACTGAAGCGCGCGCTCGCGCGATCCACCGCCGCCGTCGTGCGGCCGGACCCAGGGGAAGCACCATGAGGACGATCCGCATGGACAGCAAGGCAGTCGGTGGCGTCACGGTCGGGCTCGTGCTCGTCGCGCTCACCGCGATGGCGCCGGCCGCACACGCCGACGACCAGACGGGCACACCGACACCGTCCACCACCACGACGACGGCAACCGCGTCGGCGCCCACCTCGACAAAGTCGACGACCACGGCATCGGCCTCGGGCACGGCGCCGACCTCGACCGCACCGTCTCCCACCTCGAGCAGTACCTCGAGCAGTCCTTCGAGTACGGCGCCCACGCCCACGCCCACGCAGACCGTCCCGGCCAGCCCCGTCGTCCTGCGCATGGGAAACACCGGCTGGGCCGTCAAGGACCTGCAGGCCCGGCTCGCGGTGCTGGGCCGCCCGTCGGGCACGGTCGACGGTGTCTTCGATGCCGGGGTGGCCACTGCCCTCGCCCGCTTCCTGTCCGCAAACCGGCTGCCCGGCAACGGCACCGAGCTGACGGCTGCTGCCCGCACCCTGCTCGTCAAGCAGACGGCGACCCCGGTCGTCATCGCCGCCGGCAGCCGGGGCACGAAGGTCACCGACCTGCAGTCACGGCTCGCGGCCCTCAAGCCGCCGTTGTGGACCCATGCCGTCGACGGCGCCTACGGGACGGGTCTCGGCCAGCAGGTGCTCGCCTTCCAGCGCAGTCAGGCGCTCCCGCAGTCGGGTGTCGTCGACTCCCGCACGTGGTCGCGGCTCGTCGCCCGCACCGCGACCCCGGTCGTGATCACGCGCACCTCGCCGGCGGCCAACATCAAGGAGCTGCAGCGCCGCCTCTCGGCCAAGGGGCTCTGGCCGTATGCGGCCAACGGCGGCTACGGCTGGGGGCTGGCCCAGCAGGTGCTCGCCTTCCAGCGTGCGTACCACCTCCCGCAGTCGGGCGTGGTGGACTCCCGCACGTGGGCGCGGCTGCGGGCCGTGACCTACACGCCCGGCACCTTCGACAAGCACCGCTACTACGCCGGACTGCGCCCCCTCATGCCGTCGGCCGCGTCGCTCGACAAGCGGTGCCGCGTCGGCCGGGTCATGTGCGTCGACAAGCCCACCCGCACCCTGACGTGGGTCGTGAACGGCAAGCCGCTGATGGTGATGTGGGCACGCTTCGGTGGACCCGGTCGTGAGACGCGCGAGGGCACGTTCCGGGTGTCGCGCAAGTACGAGTACGTCATCTCGAACCTGTACTTCACGCCGATGCCCTACTCGATGTTCTTCTCCGGCGGGCAGGCCGTGCACTACTCGTCCAACTTCGCCCGGCTCGGCTACGCCAGCAGCAGCCACGGCTGCGTCAACATCGCCGACCGCGCCCAGGTCAAGTCACTCTTCTTCAAGGTGCGGGTCGGCGACAAGGTCGTCGTGCGTCACTGAGCCAGGACGCGCGGATGCCGTCCGCCGCGGACCGCGGCGGACGGCATACGTGCTCGGGGCGTCACTCGATGGTGGTCGTGACCTTCTGGCCCAGCTCGACGGTGCGGCTGACCGTGCACCACTCGTCGTGCGAGCGCTGGACGAGCTTGGGCAGCATCTCGCGGGCGGCATCGCCGCCCTCGCCGTCGGGGAAGCGCACGCGGAAGCGCACCTCGATGTCCTGCAGGTGGTTGCCGTGCTCGTCGCGCACCTTGTCGGCGGTCACCTCGACCTCGAACTGCTCGGGCTCGGCCCGGCGGGTCGTCACCGTGTCGACGTCGACAGCCGTGCAGCCGGCGATCCCGGCGAGCAGCAGCTCGACCGGGGAGAGCTCGTCGGTGCCGGAGCTCGTGGTGATGGAGCCGCCGCGGTCGTTGCGGACCGTGTAGCGGCCGACGCTGTCGCGGGTCAGGGTGACGCGGCGCAGGTCGTGGGGGTCTCTCTCGCTCATGTGGTGCAGCCTCTCAGAGGTGACGGGAGGGTCAGAGCCAGGCGTCCGCGAGCAGCTCGTAGGTGCGCAGCCGGTCGGCGGTGTCGTACGCGCCGCAGGTGACGATGACCTCGTCGACGCCGGTCGCCTCGACGAAGCCGGCGAGTCCCTCGCGCACCGTGTCGGGCGTACCGACGAGCGACACCCGGGTCATGTCGGCGACCGCCTGCCGCTCGGCCGGGCTCCACGTCGAGAGGAGGCTGTCGATGTCACCCTCGGGCTTCGTCACGCCACCACGACGGCCGGTCACGATGCTGTGGAAGCGGGCGAGGACGCTGGTGTAGAGGCGCTCCGCCTCGGCCTGGGTGTCGGCGACCATGACGTTCATCCCGGCCATGGTGCGTGGAGCGTCGAGACCGCCGGGCTCGGTGGACGGCGTGAAGCGCGAGCGGTAGACCTCGAGCGCGCTCATCAGGGCGGCGGGGGCGAAGTGCGAGGCGAACGAGTACGGCAGGCCGAGGGCGGCGGCGACCTGGGCGCCGCCGTGGCTCGAGCCGAGGATCCAGATCGGCACGTGCGTGCCCTCGCCCGGGATCGCGCGCACCTTGGCGTCGGGTTCGGGGTCCCCGAGGTAGCCGATGAGCTCCTCGACCTCACCGGCGAAGTTCATCGCGGCGGCCTCGTTGCGGCGCAGCGCCCGTGTCGTGAACGGGTCGGTGCCGGGGGCCCGGCCGAGGCCGAGGTCGATGCGGCCGGGGTGCATCGTGGCGAGAGTGCCGAACTGCTCGGCGACGACGTAGGGCGCGTGGTTCGGGAGCATGATGCCGCCGGCACCGACCCGGATCGACTCGGTGTGGTCGGCGACGTGGCCGATGAGCACCGCGGTCGAGCTGGACGCGACGCCGCGCATGTTGTGGTGCTCGGCCATCCAGTAGCGCTGGTAGCCCCACTTCTCCGCGTGGCGGGCGACCTCGACGGTCGAGGCGATCGCCTCTCCGGCGGTGCCGCCGTCGAGGACGGGCACGAGGTCGAGGATGTTCAGCTGGGCTTTCGGGGCAGGACTCACGTGGGTGCCAACGGGCGCGACGGACCTGGCTATTCCGACGTGCGGACACGTTCGTCCCGAGGTGTGACCCGCGCGGGGCTGCTCCAGGGTTTCGGACTATCGTCGGCCGACATGGGCAAAGCACCCACGTACACCTGCACCCGCTGCAACACCACCGGAACGCACCGAGGCGACTGGAACGGCATCTTCCGGGACGGACTGCTCGTCGAGGTCTGCTGCCCGGGCTGCCAGACCCTCGAGGAGAACGCCGAGGCCGTGGTCAAGGAGGCGACGCTCGAGTACCGGCGCGGCCGGTTCGGCGAGTGGACGACCCGCCCGAAGGTCAGCTAGACGCAGGGTCGGCTCAGCCCGACCACGCGCGCACGACGGCGGGGCCGAGGAGCCACAGCAGCACGAAGGCCAGGCCACCGCACACGCGGCGCCCGGCGACTCCGGCCGAGGTCACGCCCGGCGGCGGACCCGAGAGCAGCAGGAGAAGCGGGACGACCGCGACGGCGGCGGGCGACAGCAGCCCCCACGTCCAGGCGGCCCGAGTGGCCCACCACGGCTCGGGCCCGTAGGCCACGAGCACGAGAGCGGCAGCCCACGCCAGGAGGAGCCCAGCGGCGTACCAGCCGGGGAAGCGCCATCCACCGATCCCTGTGTCCGCGATCCCACGGTCGACCCGGGTGACCGTGACCGACTGGTTGACCGTACGCAGCAGCACCTCGACACTGCCGACGACCTGCTCGCTGCCCGGGTGAGCACCCTGCGCCCGGCCGGATGCCGCACTGACCTGCACGACGGAGGCGTACACGGACAGCATCCACCCGGCCCGCGTCGAGAGCGGCCTCGAGGTCGCTCAGCGTCGAGGGCCAGTCGGCGACGAGCACGCCGACTCCCAAGAGCGCGAGGACCCCGGCGAGAAGTCCGAAGCGCAGCCTTCGCCAGCGGGAGGGAGCGACGACCGGAGCCTGCGCCGTCGTGACCCCTGTCGTCATGCGCACACCCTAGGCCGGTGGCGCCGCTGGGACGCCTCGACGCGTCAGGGCAGCTTCAGCTGCGAGACCTGCTTATCGTAGTCGGGACAGAACGCCTGCACGCCCGCGGCCATGAGCTGCTTGGTCCGCAGCCCGTCGCCGGTGTTGGGCAGCGGCCGGTCGTCGCCGTCGACGGCGATCTGGCCGAGGCTCACGCCGCCGTTCTTCAAGGCCCAGCAGGTGGTCGTCCCGGTCTCGATGTCGTCATCCACCGAGGACCCGGTGACCTTGGCCCCGAGCTTCTCGGCCGCGAGGACGAACCTCGCCTCCTCCGCCGAGATGGTCGGACGTGCGCTCGCCACGTCGGACGGCAGGTCGGACAGCGTGGGGTCGGCGCTGCTGCAGGCGCCGAGCGTGGTGAGCGCCAGGGCGACAAGGAGGCCGGCGCCCCCGGCGAGCGCTGGCCGCGAAGCCCGGCGGACGGCATACGGCCGCGTCGCGAGGGTCGGATTCGTCGGGTTCATCGTTAGGCTGAACGCGTGAGCGAGCCCGATCGTCCCCACGACGCGACGCTGCCGCGGCTGGCCACCGAGGCGCCGCTGGCGCGCGGTGCGGTCGTCGCCTCGCTGTCGGCGGTGGTCTTCGGGTTCGTCTTCCTACCGCAGCTGCTCGGGCTCGCGCTCGCCGGGCTCAGCCTCGCCCGCCGCGAGCGCGCCGGTCGGGCGCCCGCGCTGCTCGCGATCGGCATCAGTCTGGTCCTCACTGTCGTCTGGGGCATCGTGCTCGCGCTGCTGCTCAAGTGGTGGGCCACCTCCCGCTGAGCTCGGACCGGGGCGCCCGGTTTCCCGGATCCACGTCGATTCTGTACGCCGCGGGGTAAGAATGCGACGTCGGATACGCGGGCCTGGGCCCTGGTGTGAAGGGCTGGGGCCGAGGGGTGCATCGTCGCGCGATCTTCATGGCTGCAGAGCGTGAGCGCTCTGCCGGCTGGCGATCGGCCTGGGCCATCGGCTGGGTCAGCGTCGCACTGCTGGCCCTCACTCTGGCGTCCGACGTGCTCATCAGCCCGCGAGTTGCCGTCCTGACCGCCCTTCTCGGGCTGGCACCGCTGCTGGCGGCGTCCGCTCTGACGCCGCGCTCGACCGCGTGGATCGCCGTGGCGGCGGTCGTGCTCGCGGCCGCGTCAGGGCTCTGGAACACCTTCGGCGTCCAGTACGCGGTGCACGTCGTCGACGTCGCGCTCGTCGGCGCGTTGTCCGTGTTGGTGGCTGCGGTGAGGGCACGCCGCGAGGCCGATCTGCGCGACTCGCGCCACATCGCCGGGGCCGCGCAGGAGGCGCTGCTTCCCGTGCTGCCCGAGCAAGTGGGAGCCGTCGGGATCGCGACCCGCTACCACTCGGCCACGCGCACCGCGCAGGTCGGGGGCGACTTCTTCGACTTCGTCGCGGACGGTGGACGGCTCCGCCTCATCCTGGGTGATGTCAGCGGCAAGGGTGTCGGCGCGGTCACCGAGGCGGCGCGCGTGATCCGCGCCTTCCGCCAGTACGGGGCGAGCGAAGACGACCTGGTCGCCGTGGCACGCCGCGTCCATGAGTACGTCACGAACTTCTGGGACGCGGAGCGGTACGCCACGGCGCTCTTCGTCGAGATCACCGGAACCGAGGGCGTGGCGGTCGTCGCGGCCGGTCATCCGGCCCCACTGCACGTGTCGGCCACGGGCGTCCGGGAGCTCGCCGTTCGCCACTGCCTGCCCTTGGGGCTCGGGCCGGCGGACCGGGTGACGCTGCATGGGTGGGAGCCCGGCGACCGGCTCCTGGCCTACACCGACGGACTCATCGAGGCCCGCAACGCGTCGGGCGCCTTCCTGCCCCGTGGCTCCATCGAGGCAGCTCTGCGCCACGAGGACCCGAACGCCTGCCTGGACGAGCTCCTGAACCGAGTGCAGGCACACGCCGGACGGTTCAGTGACGACCTCGCGCTGCTCCTGCTGACGAACGCCGCAAGCACCTCCGGCGCCCAGCTCCCGGACACCTCGGGCGCCGCGCTGTAACAGGCCGGTGCACCGCCACCGCGCGACGTCCGGCAGGTCCCGAGCGCCGAGGGCGGCTCCCGCTTGCGCTCCTGACGCCTCGCACCACCTACGCGTCCATGGGTCCGGTGCCTACTGCGAGTACGTCGAGAGGAACTTCTCGAGGCGGCCGACGGCGTCCTCGAGGTCCTCGACCCGCGGGAGGAAGACGAGCCGGAAGTGGTCCGGCGTCGCCCAGTTGAAGCCGGTGCCGTGCACCACGAGCAGCTTCTGCTCGCGCAGCAGGTCGAAGGCGAAGCGCTCGTCGTCGCGGATGTCGTGGACCTTGGGGTCGAGACGCGGGAAGAGGTAGAGCGCCCCCTCGGGCCTGGTCACCGACACCCCGGGGATCGCGTTGAGCATCTCCCAGGCGACGTTGCGCTGCTCGAGCAGCCGGCCCCCGGGCAGGATCAGCTCGTTGATCGACTGGTAGCCGCCGAGGGCCACCTGGATCGCGTGCTGCGCCGGCACGTTGGCGCACAGGCGCATGTTGGCGAGGATGTCGAGGCCCTCGAGGTAGCTGCGGGCGTGCTCCTTGGGGCCGGTGATGACGAGCCAGCCGGAGCGGAAGCCGGCGACCCGGTACGCCTTGGAGAGCCCGTTGAACGTCAGGCACAGCAGGTCGGGCGCGAGCGAGGCGATCGACGTGTGCGACGCGCCGTCGTAGAGGATCTTGTCGTAGATCTCGTCGGACATGACGATCAGCTCGTGCTCCCGGGCGAGCTGGGCGATCTCCTCGAGGACCTCCCGCGGGTAGACGGCGCCGGTCGGGTTGTTCGGGTTGATGACGACGATGGCGCGGGTGCGGTCGGTGATCTTGCTGCGGATGTCGCCCAAGTCGGGCGCCCAGCCGGCCTGCTCGTCACAGACGTAGTGCACGGCGGTGCCGCCGGCCAGGCTCGCGGCCGCGGTCCACAGCGGGTAGTCGGGGGCCGGGATCAGCACCTCGTCGCCGTTGTCGAGCAGCCCCTGCATCGCCATGACGATGAGCTCGCTGACGCCGTTGCCGAGGTAGATGTCCTCGACGCCGAGCGGCGGGAAGTCGCGCACCTCGTAGTGCTGCTTGACGGCGCGCCGGGCCGAGAGGATGCCCTTGCTGTCGCTGTAGCCCTGCGCGGTCGGCAGCTCCTGGATGACGTCGACGAGGATGTCCTCGGGAGCCTCGAACCCGAACGGGGCCGGGTTGCCGATGTTGAGCTTGAGGATGCGGTGCCCCTCGTCCTCGAGCCGCTTGGCCTCGGCGAGCACGGGACCCCGGATCTCGTAGCAGACGTTCTGCAGCTTCTGGCTCTGGGTGACCGCGCGCATGCCGCCCAGCGTCCCACCCACGTATGCCGTGGGCAGAGCCATTCCCACGATGTGGCCCGTGTCGTGGGTCTCGTCCCACCCACCGAGCAGCCTCGGTGCCACCAGGGGACAGGGTCAGCGCAGCAGGCAGCCGAAGGAGCTGGCGGGGCTGTGCGCCGTCAGCGACTCGACCAGCGCGTTCTCGCTCGGTGCCTCGACGTCGATCGTCAGGGTGTGGTCCCCGACGGTGCGCACCAGGTGGGCGAGGGCCGGCGACCCCGAGGTCTGGCGCGTCCACCCGTTGCCGGTGAGGAAGCCGACCAGCTCGGCGGCCTGCGGCCCGGTGGACTGCGGGTACGTCCGCGTGACGACCCCGTCGCCCGCCTCCCGGCACGGCGGCATCTCGCCGTGGCCCTGTGGCGTCAGGGTGCGGTCCATGACCTCGACCTGCCGGACGAGCTCGGAGTACGCCGCCTCGTCGTCGGCGTGCACACGCGAGGACCAGGCGAACAGACCGAAACCGGCGAGCGCCAGCACGACGAGGGCGAAGACCGCGCCGGCCACCGTCGGACGCCGGTGGGAGGCGCGAGTCGGGGCCGCGTCCGAGCCTGCGCTCGATTGGACGTCCGGGTCTCCGGCAGGGGCGCCGCCGGGCCGGCGCGCGGGCGGGGCGGACGGCATACGGTCCCGGGCGGCCCGTGACGACGGCTCCTGGCCGTCGGGGGGCTCGTCGACGAAGCCGGAGTCGCTCACCGGGTCAGTGTGGGACACCCTCCGCCGCCGCCGCGAGCGACACCGGCAACTGTCTCCGATCCGTGACCAGAGGTGCGCCGTGGCACCAGAGGTGCGGCGGGGACGCACGGGTGCGCGATGCATGGTGCACCTCTACGCCGACCGCGCAACCCTGCGCTCGGCGGCGCGCACGAGGGGACGCTCGAGGTCGAGCAGGTGCCGCCAGTCGACGCGGCGCGCAGTGCACCACCCCCGCCGCAGCAGCAGCACGAGCGCGACGAGGGCGACCGGCACCCCGACCGCGGTCGTGGTGAGCCCGAGGCTGTAGCCCTCCGGGAGCGTCGCGAAGCACACCACCGAGGCCACCACGGCGAGGGGCCGCTCGAGCCGGCCCTGCCACAGCCGCCCCAGCGACACGGCGAAGAGCGGCAGCACCCACAGGTAGTACCAGCCGAGGAAGACGGGGGCGAGCACCACCACGGCGAGCAGGGCCCACGCGATGCCGCGCACCGGCCGCAGCCGCGCCTCCTCGGCTGCCACGTCGTCGTCCAGTCCCGCGTCGGGCAGGTCGGCCGGCTTGGCCGCCGCAAGCCACACGAGGAGGAGGAGCACCGCGAGCACGACGAGGGCGACGGCCCGCGCGGTGGCGATGCCCTGCTCGCGCCAGGCGTCGTGTCCGAGGACGTGCCCGACCGCGCCGACGGCGATGCCGATCGCGGTGGGCAGCGAGGTCCACTGCTCGTTCTTGCCGGGCGTCCCGGTCGGGTTGAGCCACGAGAACCCCAGGCCGGTCACCAGCCCACCGAGCGCCATCGGCACGCCGGCGCACACGGCGGTCAGCACGCCGGTCCGCAGCACCGCAGCCCAGCGGACGTATGCCGGCCCGCCCGTGTCGCCTTCGCGCGCGGTCCGGGCGTGGCGAGCCCAGAGCAGCGCCACGAAGGGCAGGGCGATGACGGCGGTGACCTTCACCATGGCCGCTACCGCGATGAGCACGCAGGCGGGCACGAACCGGCCTCGCAGCGCCAGGGCCAGTCCCGCGAGGACCACTCCGACCATGACGGCGTCGTTGTGCGCTCCGCCGACGAAGTGCGCCCCGACGAGCGGCACGGCGACGCCCAGCCAGGTCGCCCGCACCGGGGACCAGCCCAGGCGTCCCGCGACGTCGGGCACCGCCCACGCCAGGACGACGACGCCGACGACGGCGAGCAGCCGCAGCAGCAGGAGCGCCACCCACAGCTCCCCCGAGACCGAGGCGATGCCGCGGGCGAGCAGCAGCCACACCGGTCCGTACGGCGTGGCGCTGTCGAGCCAGGTCGGTGCGGTCGCGGCGCGCCACGGGGAGTCGAGCTCGCGGACCACGTGGTCGTAGGGGCTGAGGCCCTGGTCCCAGAGCAGGCCCTGCGCGGCATACGAGTAGACGTCGCGGCTGTAGAGCGGCAGCGCCACGACGAGCGGGGCGAACCACAACGCGACCGTGCGCCACCACCACGGCACCGAGACGTCCGCGTCGCGCAGCCTCCACCAGGCGAGCACGAGCAGGGCCATCGCGACCACCGAGGCGGTGGCGAGCAGCGGCGAGCCGCCGCTGGGCGACCACCAGGCGAGGCCCGGCCAGAGCACGTGCCGGTTGGGTCGCGGGAGCGCCCCGGCGCCCCAGGAGGCAGCCGCGAGCGCCACCCCGCCGGCGCAGCCCACCCAGCGCCACGTGCCGGGGCCGGTGGGCCGGCGCCGAGCCGCGGCTTCTGCGCCGGTCGCGTCGGCGGGCTCAGCCATGGGTGACCGGCTCGTCCCCCCACGCGAGCAGGCGCCACCCCTCCTCGGGGTCGCCCTCCATCGTCACGACGTGCGTGTTGTCGAGACGGCGGGTGTCGAACCACTCCGGCGGCAGGCCGAGCGCGACCGAGCACCACACCCGCATGGCTGCACCGTGGCTGACGGCGACCGCGGACTCGTGCCCGTCGGAAGCGATCCGGGCGATCGCCTCCTCGTAGCGCAGCAGGAAGCCGGCGCCGGTGTCGCCGCCGGGGATGGCGTGGGTGGGGTCGTCGCGCCAGCGGGCGACCGCGTCGATGTAGGGCTGCCAGTCGGTGGACATCTCGTAGTCGCCGGCCTGGATCTCGCGCAGACCCGGGAGCACCACCATCTCGAGGCCCAGCAGCTGCGCCAGCGGCCGCGCGGTCTGCTGCGTGCGCACCAGGTCGGAGGTGTAGATGGCGCCGAGGTCCTCGCCGCCGAGACGCTCGGCGAGCGCTTGCGCCTGGGCCTGCCCCTCGTCGGTCAGGTCGAGCCCGGGCACCGCCGTGTCGAGCTGGCGCGCGACGTTGGCGTGGGTCTGCCCGTGGCGCACGAGGAAGAGCCGCACGTCACAGACCCTTCACGGTGACGCCGCTCAGGCACTCGAGGCCGGTCTTGGGGCCGGTGTGGAAGTCGGGGATCGAGACCGGGGCGGTGGCTCCGGCCGCGAGCTTCACGTCGACCTCCTTGCTGGCGACATTCGAGCTGTCGGAGGCCTTGACGAGGAAGACGGCGACGGTGAACGTGTGCTCCTGCGTGTCGGAGTTCTTCAGGGTGCCGGTGAAGCTCCACGAGTTCCCGGTGGGCACGCACTTCGCGTCGCTCAGGCTCGAGGACGCGTCGAAGAGGCCGCCGTCGCTCGCCGCCGTGGAGTCGGTCGGGTCGGGCACGTCGGCGCCCGGGGTGTCGAGCGTGATGGTCGGCTGCACCGGCACGCTGACCGTGGGGAGCATGGTGTCGTCCGGGGACTGTGCGGGCGCCGGCTGCCCGCACGCGGACAGCGCCAGCACGAGCGCGACGGAGCCGCCGAGGGCGAGCGACGGCACGGCATACGCCCGTGGGCGAGGGCGGCGTGTGGGTCGCTCCGGCAGTCGGCCTGGCTTGGGCACGTGCGGGCCCCTTCCTGTCGCGAGGTGTGCGCCGCCCATTGTGCCTCGCGCGGTGCTCAGGGCAGCAGCAGCCGGGCCGCGACGGCCACGGCGACGACGAGCAGTCCCGCGCCGAGCGCGAGCGAGTCGGGCAGACGCCACGGGGCGGGGCCGGCCCAGGTGCGCCGCCGCGCCTCGGCGAAGCCCCGGGCGTCCATGGCCAGGGCGAGGGCCGAGGCCTGGCCGAGCGCGCCGATGAGCAGGCCGCCGGTGACGACGACCGCCTCGCGGGCCCGGCCGGCCGGGCCGTGGTCGGCGTGGATGCCCCGCACCCGCCGGGTGGCCATCAGCTCGGCCCACAGCGCGTCGAAGACCTGGAGCCGCTGGAGCGCGGCCGTGGCCGCCACCACGGGACGGGCCGGGAGCCGCAGCCGCTGCGCCAGGTGGTCGCCGAGGCCCTCCGGCTCGAGGTAGCCGACGACGACGGCCGAGGGCACGAGCAGGCACAGCACCCGCAGCGCAGCGCCGGAGGCCACCTCCAGGTCCCGGCCGCCGAGCAGCCATGCCGACCACGCCACCCCGGCGACGGCGAGAGCTGCCGGGGCGAGGCGGGCGAGCACCCCGCGCAGGCGCCCCTCCGGCGCGCGCCCGACCCCTGGTGCGAGCAGGCCGAGGAGTCCCAGGACGATCTCGGCGGCGAGCACGACCAGTCCCTGGCGCCAGGAGTCGAGCAGGGCCGGCAGGGGCAGCACGCACAATGCGGCGGCGAGCAGGGCGAGCGGGCCGACGCGGGCGAGCAGCGGTCGCCGCTCGGGCTCCGGGTCGGGTGGGGGCTGGGTGGGGGCCGTGACGCGGACGACCCGGTCGGCGTCGTCCACCACGCCGGGGTCGTGGGTGGTGACCACGACGGCGGCCCCCTCCTCGCGCGCCGCCGCCAGCACTCCCGAGACGGCCGCCCAGGTGAGGCGGTCCTGCCCGACGGTCGGCTCGTCGGCGAGCACGAGGGCCGGGGCGTGGGACACCGCCGAGGCCATGGCCAGGCGACGCTGCTCCCCGCCCGAGAGCTGGCGCGGGTCTGCGTCGGCGAGGTGGGCGAGACCGAGCGCCTCGAGCAGGGCGTCGGCCCGGCGCCCGGCCACCTCCGGGTCCTGGCCGAGAGCCCGCGGCGTCGTCAGCACGTCGTCACGGACGGTGCGGCCCACGAGAGCGGTCGCGGCCCGCTGCGGCACCCACGCCACGACGCGCGCCAGGTCGCGCGAGGGCCACTCGTGCAGTGGCGTGGGGGGCTGGGAGCCGCGACGGTCGTCGACCGTCCCGGGCGGTGTCAGTACCGGCGCGACGTCGACCGCACCGCCGGCGGGCGCGAGCAGGCCGCCGAGCGCCGCCATGAGTGAGGACTTGCCGGCGCCGCTCGGCCCCACGAGGGCCACCGACTGGCCGGCGCGCGCGTCGAGGTCGGCCCCCTCGGCGGCGAGCGTGGTGCGAGAGCGTTCGCCGAGTCGTCGGCTGCGGTGCTCGACCCGGACGTCGGTGGCGCCGGCCACGACACGGCCCGGCGTGACCGTGCCCGCCGCGGCACCCGGCATACCTTCGAGCGCGACGGTGAGCGGCTCGGGGTCGGGCACTCCCGGGACCCAGATGCCCTGCGCCGCAAGGGCGCTCCCCCGCTCGGCGAGGACCGTGCGCGGCTCGCCGTCGGCCACGACCGCGCCGGCCGCGTCGAGCACGACGAGTCGGTCGACGAGGTCGAGCCAGCCCTCCAGCCGGTGCTCGACGACGACGAGGGTGAGCCCGCGACGCCCGACGACGTCGGCCACGAGGGTGCGGACTTCTGTCGCCGTGGCGGCATCGAGCATCGCCGTCGGCTCGTCGAGCAGCAGGACCGAGGGCTCCATGACGAGCGCACCGGCGAGGGCGAGGCGCTGCGACTCGCCGCCGCTCAGCGTCGTGGGCGGGCTGTCGGGCGGCATGGTCAGCCCCACCTCGCGCAGCGCCGCGTCGACGCGGCCCTGCATCTGCTCCCGGGGCAGCGACACGTTCTCCAGCCCGAAGGCCACGTCCCGGCCGATGCTCGAGGCCACGACGCCGGCACCCGGGTCCTGGAGCACGAGCCCCACCGCGCCCGGAACCTGTTGCGGCGCACGGCCGCCCACAGTGACGCTGCCCGACAGGTCACCGGAGTCCGCCGTCAGGAGCAGCCCGGCGACGGCACGCAGCAGGGTGGACTTGCCCGAGCCGCTGGGTCCGGCGAGCAGCACCCGCTGGCCCGGCTCGATGACGAGGTCGAGGGCGTCGAGGACCGGACGTGAGCGACCGAACGGCCGGCACGTCAGGCCCTGCACGCGTATGTCGACGCCCACCGCCCGGGAGTCCCGCGGGTGGCCCAGCTCAGCGTGCTCAGACGGCGCGCTGCTCACGGACCTCCTGTCCCGGCGGGAAGGGGCCCAGGGCGCCGGCCGTGGCGAGCAGGCGCGTCAGGCCCACCGCGAGCAGCGAGCCGAAGACCGCGACGCAGCCGCCGAGCAGGAAGAGGTAGGCGATCTTGTAGCCCCAGCCCCAGTCGGTCCAGTACGAGTACCACTCGTAGACGGCCTCGAACGCGCCGCCGAGGAAGCCGCCGAGCAGCAGCGGCGCCCAGCGGTAGACGGCATACCCGAAGGCGGCGAAGCCGAGCTCGACGCCGAGCCCCTGCACGAGGCCCGAGACGAGCGTGGTCAGGCCCCACTGGGTGCCGATGAGCGCGGACACGATGGCCGCGATCAGCTCGGTGAAGACGGCCGCGCCGGGGCGCCGGATGATGAGGATCCCGACGATGCCGGCCACGAGCCAGGGCCAGTTGAAGAGCGCCCCGAGCGGCGGGAAGCCGGCCGAGACGGCGCCGGACGGGGCGGCGTAGACGAGCCCCCAGGCCCAGTAGGCGACGCCGAAGGCGACCCCGAGGAAGGCGCAGGTGAGCAGGTCGATGGTGCGCCAGCGGGTCAGCGGCCCGCTCGCGGTGATGGTGGTGGGCATGGTGTGTCTCCCGGGTTCCAGTGATGACGAGTGGATACCTGGGGGAAGCCGCCCGCCCGGACACGTCGATGACGTATGCCGTGCGGTGGCCTGAGAAATACCGACTTCCTTCGCCGGTGCTAACCGGAGCAGGTTCGAGGGTCTGCGGCTCGGCCCGTCGGGCTGCCGCACTCTCAGCGCGTCTCGCGCTCCCCTGTCGTGATGGGTGGGTGGTGCTCTTCAGTTGTGCAGCGCACTCTACCCGTGAGGGCTGGGCGCGGCGTGGGTACAGTCAGCGCATGGCTTCCAAGGACACGAAGAAGGCGCTCTCGAAGGCGTCCGACAAGGCTGCTGCCAAGGCCGAGGCCACGCAGCACACGCCGGTCGGCGGTCCCGTCTGGAAGCTCCTGAGCGTGGGCACCACCATCATCGCGACGAAGCTCGCGACCGACGCCGCGCAGAAGGGGTGGAAGCTCGCCACCGGCCGCAACGTGCCGGTCAAGGGCGACTTCGAGCGCGAGCGCACCCGCGACGTCATCCTCTTCACGGCGCTGTCCTCGATGGCGGTCGCCGCGGCCCGGGTCGCCGCCGAGCGCGGGGCCGCGACGTACTACCGCCGTTCGACCGGCCACCTGCCCAAGGCGCTCGAGGAGGACAAGGTGTCGCCGAAGGACGAGAAGGCCGCGCGCAAGATGGCCAAGGCGAAGGCGAAGGCCACGGCCAAGTCTGAGCACAAGCTGCAGAAGGCCATCGACAAGGCCACCGGCCGCCGCTAGCCCGTCTGCCGGCCCGGGCCGGTCAGCCGGCCCGCCCTCCCGTCGGGACCAAAGCCCCTGTCCTGTACGGGGCGCCCCGCAGCACGCTCGACTCGTCGACAGGGTTGCGGTGCCCCAACCCGCAGCCCTGTCGTCGGCTGGTCGCGAGCACTGGAGGGGCGATGACGACGACATCCGAGCGAACCGCACGAGGGCCTCTCGTGCTCGAGCTGCACGAGGGCGACCGGACGATGGCGGCCCTGCTGGGTGGCAAGGGGGCCGGACTCGCCGAGATGTCGCGGCTGGGGCTGCCGGTGCCTCCCGGCTTCATCATCACGACCGAGGCCTGCCGGGCCTGGCTCTCGGGCGGCGGGGAGCCGGACGGCCTCTGGGACCAGGTCGAGTCGGCCCTGGGCGACCTCGAGCGCCGGTCGCGGCTGCGGTTCGGCGACCCGGGCGCGCCGCTGCTCGTGTCGGTGCGCTCGGGCGCCCGCTTCTCGATGCCGGGGATGATGGAGACGGTCCTCGACGTCGGGATGACCGACGCCGTCGCGGCCGCGCTCGTCGCCCGTGGCGAGGCCCGCTTCGCCTGGGACAGCTACCGCCGGCTCGTGCAGATGTACGGCCGGACGGTGCTCGGGATCGACGGCGGCCTGTTCGACGCCCGGCTGATGGACCTGCGCGCCGAGCTCGGGGCGGCGACTGACGCCGACCTGGACGCGGCGGCGCTCGAGCGCCTGACCGGAGAGTTCCGCGGGATCGTCGTCGAGCACGCCGGGGCTGACGTGCCGCAGGAGCCGCGCGAGCAGCTGCGCCACGCCGTCGTGGCCGTCTTCGCGTCGTGGAACGGTGAGCGGGCCCGGCTCTACCGGGCGCACGAGGGCATCCCGGACGACCTGGGCACGGCCGTCAACATCGTGCAGATGGTGTTCGGCAACCGCGGCGAGCGCTCGGGCAGTGGCGTCTGCTTCACCCGTGACCCGGTGAGCGGGGCGCCCGGCGCCTTCGGCGACTACCTGCCCGACGCCCAGGGCGAGGACGTCGTGAGCGGCAGCCGCAGCCCGATGGACCTCTCCGAGCTCGGCCGCCGCGAGCCGCAGCTGCTCCGGGAGCTGAGCGAGCACCTGCGCACCCTCGAGAAGCACTACCGCGACCTGTGCGACGTCGAGTTCACCGTGGAGCGGGGACGGCTGTGGATCCTGCAGACCCGCCTGGGCAAGCGCAGCCCCGCCGCGGCCTACCGGATCGCCGTCGAGCTCGCCGACGAGGGCGTCATCGACCTCGACGAGGCCCTGACCCGGGTCGACGGCACGCAGCTGCAGACCCTGCTGCACCCGACCTTCGCCGTCCGCGAGGACCTGACCCCGCTGGCCACCGGCCTGCCGGCGAGCCCCGGGGCGGCATACGGCCAGCTCGTCTTCGACTCGGCGACGGCCATGGCGTGGACGGCACTGGGCCGGCAGGTCGTGCTCGCCCGCCCCGAGACGAGCCCAGACGACTTCGGCGGGCTGCTGGCGGCTCGCGCCGTCATCACCTCGCGGGGCGGGCTCACCTCGCACGCGGCCGTGGTGGCCCGGGGCCTCGGGCGCACCTGCGTCACGGGCGTCGAGGGCCTGGTCGTCGACCCCGTCGAACGGGTCGCGTCGCTGCCCGGCGGGGTCACCCTTCCCGAGGGCACGGTCGTCTCGGTCGACGGGACTGCCGGCGAGATCTATGCCGGGCAGCGCGAGATCGAGCCCAGCCCCGTCGCCACGGCGATCGAGCGGGGTGAGACGCACAGCGACGACCCGACCGTACGCGCCGTGCTGGCGCTGCTCGCCCACGCCGACGGGCGGCGTCGGCTCGGAGTCATGGCCAACGCCGAGACGCCGGACGAGGCGGTCGCGGCACGGCGCTTCGGCGCCGAGGGGATCGGCCTGTGCCGCACCGAGCACATGCTCCTCGGCGAGCGCCGGATCCTCGTCGAGCGCCTCGTCACCGACGAGGACCGCGAAGGCGCCCTCGCCGAGATCGAGGCGCTCGCGCACGCCGAGTTCAGCGCCCTGCTCGAGACGATGGAGGGCCTGCCGGTCGTCGTACGCCTCCTCGACCCGCCGCTGCACGAGTTCCTCCCCGACCTGGTGGAGCTCTCGGTCGAGGTCGCACGGGCGGAGGAGCGTGGCGGCGTGGCCCCGGACCTGGAGCGGCGGCTCGCGACGACCCGCCGGTGGCACGAGTCCAACCCCATGCTGGGCCTGCGCGGGGTGCGGCTGCTGACGGTCCTGCCGCAGATCATCGACGCGCAGGTGCGGGCGCTCGCCGAGGCCACCGTCGAGCTGCGCGACCGGGGTCACGACGTGCGGCCCGAGCTCATGGTGCCGCTCGTCGCGGACGTCGCCGAGCTGGTGGCGGCCCGGACCCGGATGGAGGGCATCGTCGCCGACGTCGCCCGCACGCACGGCGCCGCGCTGCACCTGCCGATCGGGGTGATGGTCGAGCTGCCGCGCGCGGCCCTCACGGCGGCCGAGCTGGCCCAGCACGCCGGCTTCTCCTTCGGCACGAACGACCTCACCCAGACCACGTGGGGCATCTCCCGCGACGACGCCGAGGCCAACTTCCTCGCGGCCTACCGCGACGCCAACATCCTTGCGACCGACCCGTTCAAGACCATCGACGAGTCCGGAGTGGGAGCGCTCGTGGAGCTCGCCGCGCGGGACGGCCGTCGCGCCTGTCCCGGTCTGGGGCTCGGGGCGTGTGGCGAGCACGCCGGCGACCCGGCCTCGATCGCCTTCTTCGCCCGCGTCGGCGTCGACTACCTGTCGTGCTCGCCGCCGCGGATCCCCGTCGTGCGTCTCGAGGCCGGGCGCCAGGCCGTGCTGCTGTCGGGCGCGTCGCGCGGCACGTCCGACACCCGCTGACTGGGACTCAGCGCGCTCTCGACCGTGACCGAGCGCGCTCTCGACGGTGACCGAGCGCGCTCTCGTGACTCAAGAGGGCGGCATACGCCATCTCCTACAACTCGAGAGCGCACTCAGCCCCACCCGTCCCACGCGTTCGTGTGACAGACGGGACGACACGCGCTCTTGACTGTGACCGAGCGCGCTCTCGAGTGGGACGACACGCGCTCTCGACGGGGGTGGGTCAGGCGGTGTGGTCGGGCAGGAGGACCGCCGCGCCGTGGATCCGGCCGGTCTCGAGGTCCTCGAGCGCCCGGTCGGCCCGGTCGAGTGGCATCGGCGTCGTCGTCACCTGCAGGTGCAGGCGCTCGGCGAGCAGCAGGAACTCCTCGCCGTCCTGCCGGGTGTTGCTCGTGACACTGCGCAGGCTCCGCTCGCGGAAGAGATGGCGCTGGTAGTCGAGCACCGGCACGTCGCTGAGGTGGATCCCGGCCAGGGCCAATGTGCCGCCCGGCCCGAGCGCCTCCAACGCGGTCGGGACGAGCTCGCCGGCGGGCGCGAAGAGGATGGCGGCATCCAGTGGGACCGGCGGGGCGTCGTGCGCCTCCCCGACGGAGGCCGCGCCGAGGTCCTCGGCCAGCGCCCGCGCCGCGGCGCCGCGGGTCAGCACGTGCACCTCGGCACCCTGGGCGATCGCGACCTGCGCGGTGAGGTGGGCGCTCGCGCCGAAGCCGTAGATGCCGAGCCGACCGCCCGGTGGCAGCTCGGCCCGGCGCAGCGAGCGGTAGCCGATGATCCCGGCACACAGCAGGGGCGCCGCGTCGGCGTCGGAGAACGACGCGGGGACGCGGTAGGCGTACGCCTCCGGGACGACGGTCCACGGGGCGTAGCCGCCGTCGGCGTCCCAGCCGGTGTAGCGCGAGGACGGGCACAGGTTCTCCCGGCCCGAGCGGCACCAGCGGCAGGCGCCGCACGTCGTGCGCAGCCAGGCGACCCCGACCCGGTCGCCGGGGGTGAAACGGTGCGCGCCCTCACCGAGGACGGCCACCTCCCCCACGACCTCGTGCCCGGGCACGACCCGGTGCCGGTGCCGAGGCAGGTCCCCGGTGACGACGTGCAGGTCGGTGCGGCACACCCCGCACGCCCGGACGCGGACGAGCACCTCGCCGGGGCCGGGCTCGGGCACGGGCAGCTCGGCCCGCACGAGCGGGTGCCGCCGCAGCGGACCGGGCTCCTCGACCACCCACGCCTGCATCGACCTCATGGCTCGCCTCCTCGCGCACTGCCCCGATTGGACCCGCTCCGTCCCGTTCCCGGCAAGGGTCCAAGGTCCTCCGGCGGCCCGACCTCCGGCCCTTCGCACGCGGGCCGCCCGGTGCTGTGCTGGTGACACAGCCACCCGACCGGTCCGAGGAGGCCACCGTGAGAGCGCACGTGGGAGACCGCATCATCCTGGCGGCAGAGCACATCGACGAGCCCACCCGCGACGGCGAGGTGCTCGAGGTCCGTGGGACCGACGGCGGGCCGCCCTACGTCGTCAGGTGGGGAGACGGCCACACCGGGTTGATCTATCCGGGGCCGGGATCGGTGCTGCGCGTCGGCGCACCGGGGCAGGAGGAGCTGGTGACGGTGCCGTCCTCACCGCCCGGTGAGGCCCAGCACGCCGACGAGCCGAAGCAGGCCGAGCCGGTCCACTTCCGCGAGTGGCAGATCCGCGTCTCGCTCGTGGAGGCCGGGGACGACACCACCGCCACGGTGGTCCTCGTCGCGGACTCCCCCGACCGCCTGCGCGCCCGCGGCGCGAGCCACCGCTCCGCCGACGACACGGCCGAGCACGGGATCGGTGACGAGGTCGCGGTGGCCCGGGCACTGCGCCACCTCGCCGACGAGCTCATCGAGCACGCCGAGCACACCATCGAGAGGCGCACGGGCGAGGAGGCGCACGTCCGGGTGACGTGATGAGACCGGCGCTGACGTTCCTCGGGGCAGCCGGCACCGTCACGGGCAGCAAGTTCCTCGTCGAGAGCGGTCAGACCCGGCTCCTCGTGGACTGCGGCCTCTATCAGGGCGAGCGGCGCTGGCGCTCCCTCAACTGGGAGCCGCCCCCGGTGGACCCGGCGACCGTCGACGGCATCGCCCTGACCCACGCCCACCTCGACCACTGCGGCTACCTGCCGGCCCTCGTCCGGGGCGGCTTCGCCGGACCGGTGCACGCGACCTCCGGCACCGCCGCGCTCGCGGCCGTGGTCCTGCGCGACAGCGCCCACCTGCAGGAGGAGGAGGCCGAGGGCGCCCGGCGCGGCGGCTGGTCCAAGCACGACCCGCCCCTGCCGCTCTACACCGTCGCCGACGCCGAGAAAGCGATCGCAGCGCTGCGACCGCTGGGCGACGACCCTGCCGTATGCGTCAACGGCGCTCCCGGGGCCACCGTGACGTTCGTGCCCGCCGGCCACATCCTCGGCGCCTCGAGCGTCCTCGTCGAGACGGGTGGCTCCTCCGTGCTCTTCTCGGGCGACCTCGGCCGCCCGGACCACCCGGTGCTGCTGCCGCGGGCGCGTCCACCGGCGGCCCGCACCGTCGTCATCGAGTCGACCTACGGCGACCGGGCCCACGCCGGCGTCGACCCCGAGCACCGGGTCATGGCGGACGCGATCAGGCGCACGATCCGGCGCGGGGGCAGCGTCGTCGTCCCCGCCTTCGCCGTCGACCGCACCGAGGTGGTCCTGCTCGCGATCGCCGACCTCGTCGAGAGCGGTGCCGTGCCGGACGTGCCGGTGTGGGTGGACAGCCCGATGGCGCTCGCCGCGCTCGACATCTACCGGGATCCCGCCCACGCCGCCGAGGTGCGCCCCGAGGCCCTGGACCGGATCCGCCGCCTCCCCGGGCTGCGGACCGCCCACACCGCCGAGGAGTCGATCCGGCTCAACACGCCCGGCACCCCGTGCATCATCGTGTCGGCCTCGGGCATGGCGACCGGCGGCCGGGTCGTGCACCATCTGCGCCACCTGCTGCCGCAGGCGCGCAACACGGTGCTGCTGACCGGCTACCAGGCGGTCGGCACGCGCGGCCGGGACCTGCAGGAGGGCGCGCGCGAGCTGAAGATGGCCGGGCGCTACGTGCCGGTGCGCGCCGAGGTCGTCACGCTCGACGAGTTCTCGGTCCACGCCGACGCCGGCGAGCTGCTCGCCTGGCTCGACGAGCTGCCACGCCCACCGGAGAGCGTCCACGTCGTCCACGGGGAGCCGGCGGCCGCGCGGGCGCTGGCGGACGGCATACGCACGCGGTTGGACTGTGCCGTCTCGGTGCCGCGCCACGGCGAGCGGGTGCTGCTCGACTGAAGGCCGGCAAACCCTCGTCAGGGCGCCGCCGAGGTGGTGTCCTAGGAGGAGACCCCGGCGCGAGGAGGTGTGCCATGGAGGCACGGGTCGGTGACCGCATCACGATGGCGGCCGAGCACGTGGGCCAGCGGACCCGCGAGGGCACCATCCGCGAGGTCAAGGGCGCGGACGGCGGCCCGCCCTACGTCGTCGAATGGGCCGACGGGCACACGGGGATCATCCATCCCGGGCCCGGGTCGGTGCTGCGGTGCGAGCGCGCGGCGGAGACGGCGGGCTCGTAGCCCACCGGGCACCCGCGGTGGGTCACGCCCGCGGCAGGTCGAGGGCGCGGACGATCGGCACCCCGGCGCGGTACGCGAGGTGCAGGTGGGTCGGCGCGTCGATCACGGCCAGCTCGGCCGGCTGACCCGGCGCCACGCGGCGGTCGAGGCCGAGCGAGCGGCCCGAGACGGCCGTGGCGGCGTGCAGCGCCTCGGCGGGGGTCAGTCCCATCTCGCGCACCGCGAGCGCGATCGCGAACGGGATCGACGACGAGTAGCAGGTGCCGGGGTTGCAGTCGCTGGCGAGCGCGACGTCGACCCCGGCGTCGATCAGCCGCCGCGCGTCCGGATAGGGCGAGCGGGTCGAGAACTCGACGCCGGGCAGCAGGGTCGCGACGGTCGTGCCGCGGGCTGCGGCGAGGGCCTCGACGTCGGCGTCGCTCAGGTAGGTGCAGTGGTCGACGCTGCGGGCGCCGAGCTCGCAGGCGAGCTGGACGCCGGGACCGTGGCCGAGCTGGTTGCCGTGGACCCGCAGCGCGAGACCGGCTGCGCGCCCGGCCTCCAGGACCGTGCGCGCCTCGTCGCCGTCGAAGGCGTGGGCCGAGTGCGGCTCGCAGAAGACGTCGATGCTCTCGGCGAGCGCCGTGGGGCCGTCGGCGACGACCGCGGCCAGCATCGGACCGGTGACGAGGTCGACGTAGGCCGCCCGGTCCGAGGCGTACTCCCGTGGCACGACGTGCGCCCCGAGGAAGGTCGTGTGCGGGGTGAGCTCGCGGGCGATGCGGAGGCTGCGCAGCTCGTCCTCGAGCGTCAGGCCGTAGCCGCTCTTGATCTCGACGGTCGTCGTGCCCTGGGCGCGCATCTCGGCGACCCGGGCGGCGACGAGGGCACGCAGCTCGTCGTCGCTCGCCGCGCGGGTGGCCGCGACGGAGACGGCGATGCCACCGCCGTCGTAGGGCGTGCCGGTCATGCGCGCCGCGAACTCCGCGGAGCGGTCGCCGGCGAAGACGAGGTGCGAGTGGGAGTCGACGAAGCCGGGGATGACGGCGCGGCCGCCGAGGTCGCGCCGCTCGTCGGCGTCGGGGGCCCTGTCGGCCGGGCCCACCCACTCGACGAGGCCGTCGTCCGAGATGACGAGCGCGGCGTCACGGACGACGCCGAGCAGCGCGTCCCCGGGGTCGGCGTGATTGTGCGCGTGGACGGGGTCGTTGGTGGTCAGCTCCGCGATGCCGCTGAGGAGCAGGCTCACGTGAGGGCACCCACCGTGAGCCGCTCGATGGCCCCGACGAGCATCCGGCCGACGTCGCCCATCCGGTGCTGGCCGTCGCTGACGACGACGTCTCCCCCGACGACCACGGTGGAGACGTCGGAGGCGACACAGGCGTAGATGATCTGGTCGCGCGCGGCACCGGCGGTGTTGACGGTGTCGGTGCGCACGGTGACGAAGTCGGCCAGCGCCCCCTTGCTCAGGTGGCCGCCGTCGGACCAGCCCAGTGAGCGGTAGCCGTTGAAGGAGGCCGCGAGGAGCAGGTCGTTGGCCGAGAAGCGGTCGCGCTCGTTGGTCACGAGCCGCTCGTGCATCTCCATGCCGCGCAGCTCCTCGAACGGGTCGATGACGACGTGCTGGTCGGAGCCCAGCGAGAGCGGGCTGCCGGCGTCGTGCAGGGCCCGTGCCGGGCCGATGCCGTCGGCGAGGTCGCGCTCGGTCGTCGGGCAGAAGCACGCGCCGGTGCCCGTCCCGCCGAGCAGTTCGATGTCGTGGTCCTCGAGGTGCGTGGCGTGCACGGCGGTCGAGTGCGCGCCGAGGGCGCCGGCCTCGTCGAGCAGCTGGGTCGGGGTCGCGCCGTAGTACATCTGGCACGCGAGGTTCTCGCCGTGCTGCTCCGACAGGTGCA
Organism: Terrabacter sp. NPDC080008; assembly: GCF_040702505.1. NCBI lineage: Bacteria > Bacillati > Actinomycetota > Actinomycetes > Micrococcales > Intrasporangiaceae > Terrabacter > Terrabacter sp. NPDC080008. Next base: position 853,590 of record NZ_JBFBLC010000001.1, on the reverse strand, counting down.
CGTGCAGCGGCAGGTCTCCGGCCGCCTCGACGACCCTCGGCAGGTCCTCGCGCCGGACGGCCCGCACCGAGTGGATGGCGGCGCCGAGGCGCACCCGCTCGGTCGCCGGGCGGCGTGCCGACATCCGCGCGGCCCACGCCTCGACGGTGCCGTCGCTGAACCGGCGCTGGCCGGGGTGCAGCTCGACGTGACCGCCGCCGTTGAGGCCGCCCTCGAGGTAGCAGGTGTCGAGCAGGGTCAGCCGGATGCCGGCCTCGTCGGCGGCCTGGCGGACCGCGAGCCCCATCGCGTTCGGGTCGCCGTAGGGGTGGCCCCCGGGGCGGTGGTGGACGTAGTGGAACTCCCCCACCACGGTGATCCCGGCGAGCACCATCTCGGCGAAGACGGCCCGCGCGAGCGCAAGGTAGGTGTCGGGGTTGAGCTGCTCCGCGGCGGCATACATCTGCTCACGCCAGCTCCAGAAGTTCCCGCCGCCGCCGTTGGCGCGCCCGCGCAGGGCGCGGTGGAAGGCGTGGCTGTGCGCGTTGGCCATGCCCGGGAGCGTGACGCCGGCGAGCCGGACGTCGCCGGGCTCGGGGTCAGCGTCGACGAGGACGTCCTTGAAGATCCCGTCCTGCGTCACGAGCCGAACACGGTTGGCGAATCCTCCTGTAAGCCAGGCACTTTCGCACCAGAAGGTCGTCATGCGGTGTCCCCTGTCGAGTCGGCGGCCCGCTCCGCGCTCAGTTCGGTCACGACAGCGGTGAGAGCCATGACCCCATGGTGGCAGTCCTCGGGGCTCGCGAACTCGCTGGGTGAGTGCGAAACGCCGGTGGGGTTGCGCACGAAGAGCATGGCGCTCGGAACCCCGTGGGTGGCGAGGACCCCTGCGTCGTGGCCGGCGCCCGTGCCGAGCAGTGGTGCGTCGGGGAGTATGCCGTGCAGCCGCTCCACGAGGCCGTCGTCGAAGGCCGTCGTCGGGGTCCACGACTCCTCCCTAGTCGTCGCGCCGAAGCCGGCGGCCTCCTTGGTGACCGCCTCGACGGCGGCGCGCACGGCTTCCTCGCGCTGCCCGCGCGCGTCGAGCCAGGCCGTCACGTGGCTGGGGATGGCGTTGACGCCGCCTGGGACGACGTGCACCTTCCCGACGGTGGCCACGCAGCCGAGCGCGACGGCATACGACCTCGCGGACTGCACGACGGTGGCGAGCCCGAGCATCGCGTCGCGGCGGTCCTCCATGCGGGTGGTGCCGGCGTGGTTGGCCTCGCCCGGCAGGTCGATGCGCCAGCGGCCGTGCGGCCAGATGTCGGTGCCGACCGCGACGGCACGGGACGGGTCGGTGAGGTCGTCGCCACCGTCGGGGGCGACGGCGAGGGCCTTGCCCTGCTCGACGTGCAGCTCGACGAAGGCGGCGACGCGGCCCAGGGCCTCGTCGTCTCGGCCGAGAGAGTCGGGGTCGCGCCCGGCGCGGCGCCAGGCCTCGGCCAGGGAGACGCCGTCGGCGTCGGTGAGGCCGCGGGCACGGTCGGCGTCGAGGGCACCGGTGATGATGCGGGAGCCGGCGCAGGCGACGCCGAAGCGGGCCCCCTCCTCGTCGACGAAGTTGACGACGCCGAGCGGAACGGCGGGGTCGGTGCCGGCGGCACGCAGGGCGTCGACGGTCGCGAGGGCACTGACGACGCCGAGGGGGCCGTCGAAGGCTCCGCCGTCGGGCACGGAGTCGAGGTGCGAGCCGATGACGACGCCGGGAGTCGTGTCGGGGTCGCCCCACCAGCCCCACTGGTTGCCGGCGCGGTCCTCCACGAGGTCGAGGCCGCGAGCGGCGCACTGCCCGGCGAACCACTCGCGCAGGTCGTGGTCGGTGCGGGTCCAGGCAAAACGGCGGTAGCCACCGGTCCCGCCGTTTCTGCCGACGGGTTCGAGCTCGGCCCACATGCGGTCGAAGCTCTCGAAGGTCGTCGTCACGTCCGCTCCTCGCTCTGCCGGGCCCGGGGGCCTGTTCCGAAACTAGGCTGTCGCCCATGTCCTCCGACGAGATCAGCACCCCGGCGGTCGAGGCGGCACGCGCCGCCGGGATCCCGTTCACGGCCACCCGTCACGGACGCGTCGGCAGCCTCGCGGAGGCCGCCGCCGCCCGCGGCATCGAACCGCGCGACCTCATCAAGACGCTCGTCGTGCGGCGCGCCGAGGGCGACCACGTGTTCGTCCTCGTGCCCGGCGACCGCACGTTCTCCTGGGCCAAGGTGCGGGCGCTGCTCGGCACCAACCGGATCTCCATGCCCGACGCCGACACGGCCCTGGCGGTGACCGGCTACGAGCGCGGCACGATCACGCCCTTCGGGTCGCGCACCCGGCTGCCGGTCATCGCCGACAGCCACCTCGTCGGTCGCCGCATCTCCCTCGGCGGGGGCGCGCACGGTGTCGGGCTGACGCTCGAGGGCGACGACGTCATCCGCGTCTTCGACGCGACGGTCGCCGACATCTCCGACGAGGAGACCCGCAAGCCCTAGTCCCGCCGCCCCACTCCCCTCAACCGTCGAAAGGCCACGTGTGGCCCCTCTCCAACCGTCGAGAGGCCACGTCTGGCCCCCCTGCGACCGTCGAGAGGCCACGTGTGGCCCTCCGTCGACGGTCCAGAGGCCACGGTGGCCCAGACTGGGTGCCATGTCCCGCACCCCGCTGCCCACCAAGCCCTGCGCCCGCTGCGGCCGCACCATCACCTGGCGCAAGGCGTGGGCGCGCGACTGGGACTCGGTGCGCTGGTGCTCCGACAGCTGCCGCAAGCACGGCCTGCGGCCCGTCGACCTCCAGCTCCAGGACTCCCTCGAGGCGCTCCTCGACGCCCGCGCCCGGGACGCGTCGGCGTGCCCCAGCGAGGCCGCGCGTGCGGTCGGCGGCGATGACTGGCGCGAGCTCATGGAGCCGGCCCGCTCCGCCGCGCGGCGGCTCGTGGCCGCGGGGCGCGCCGAGATCACCCAGGGCGGGCAGGTCGTCGACCCGGACCACGCCAAGGGACCGATCAGGGTGCGCCGCCCCCGCTGACCCTGGTGACCAGGCTGACGGACCACGGTTCGATGTGTTCCGGGGTCACGCGTGACCCCGGAACACATCGACCCGGAGGCGGACGGCATACGCCCTCAGCCCTCCTGCATGGGGATGCGGACGCCGCGCTCGTGCGCGACCCGGTCGGCGATGTCGTAGCCGGCGTCGACGTGGCGGATGACGCCCATCCCGGGGTCGTTGGTCAGGACGCGCGCGAGCTTCTGGGCCGCGAGGTCCGTGCCGTCGGCGAGGGAGACCTGACCGGCGTGCAGGCTGCGGCCGATGCCGACGCCGCCGCCGTGGTGGATCGAGACCCAGCTCGCGCCCGAGCTCGTGTTGACGAGGGCGTTGAGCAGCGGCCAGTCGGCGATGGCGTCCGAGCCGTCGGCCATCGACTCGGTCTCGCGGTAGGGGCTGGCCACCGAACCGGAGTCGAGGTGATCGCGGCCGATGACGATCGGGGCGCTGACCTCGCCGGTGCGGACCAGCTCGTTGAACGCGAGGCCGGCCTTGTCGCGCTCGCCGTAGCCGAGCCAGCAGATGCGAGCAGGCAGGCCCTGGAAGGCGATTCGCTCCTGGGCGCCGCGGATCCACTTGTGCAGCCGGTCGTTGTCGGGGAAGAGGTCGAGCACGGCCTTGTCGGTCGCGGCGATGTCGCGCGGGTCGCCGGAGAGCGCCGCCCAGCGGAACGGGCCCTTGCCCTCGCAGAAGAGCGGCCGGATGTAGGCGGGCACGAAGCCGGGAAAGTTGAACGCGCGGTCGTAGCCACCGAGGCGCGCCTCGTCGCGGATCGAGTTGCCGTAGTCGAACACTTCGGCGCCGGCGTCCTGGAACTCGACCATCGCCTTGACGTGCTTGGCCATCGAGGCGCGGGCGCGGTCGGTGAAGTCCTCTGGCTTCTTCTCGGCGTACTCGTGCCAGTCGGCGAGGTCGACGCCCTCGGGCAGGTAGGACAGCGGGTCGTGGGCCGAGGTCTGGTCGGTGACGATGTCGATCTCGACGCCGCGGCGCAGCAGCTCGGGGAACACCTCGGCCGCGTTGCCGACGACGCCGACCGACCAGCCGCGCCGCTCGCGCTTGGCGGCGAGGGCCTTCTCGATCGCCTCGTCGAGGTTGTCGGCGACCTCGTCGAGATAGCGGTGCTCGACGCGGCGGTGCAGGCGGGCGGGGTCGACGTCGACGATGAGGCACGCACCGTCGTTGAGGGTGACGGCGAGCGGCTGCGCACCGCCCATCCCGCCGCAGCCACCGGTCAGGGTGAGCGTCCCGGCGAGCGTGCCGCCGAAGCGCTTCTCGGCGACGGCCGCGAACGTCTCGTAGGTGCCCTGCACGATGCCCTGCGTGCCGATGTAGATCCATGACCCGGCGGTCATCTGGCCGTACATCGTCAGCCCGAGGTGCTCGAGCCGGCGGAACTCCGGCCACGTCGCCCAGTCGCCGACGAGGTTGGAGTTGGCGATGAGCACGCGCGGCGCCCACTCGTGCGTCTGCATGACGCCGACCGGGCGGCCGCTCTGCACGAGCATCGTCTCGTCCTGCTTGAGCGTCGTCAGCGTGCGCACCATGGCGTCGAAGGACTTCCAGTCGCGCGCCGCGCGCCCGGTGCCGCCGTAGACGACGAGGTCGTCGGGCCGCTCGGCCACCTCGGGGTCGAGGTTGTTCATGAGCATCCGCAGCGGGGCCTCGGTGGCCCACGACTGCGCGGTCAGCTGCGTGCCGCGAGCCGCGCGGACGGGTCGTGCACCTTCCATGTCACTCTCCTTCGAGCGGGAAATCCTTGGGTATGCCGTGTGCTTCGTCTTCGTGGCGCGGGCCACGAATGGCCTCTCGACGGTCGAGGAGGGGCCATTCGTGGCCTTTCGACGGTTGAGGAGGGGCCAGACGTGGCCTTTCGACGGTTGGGGGTTCGCGGGCTAGCGGAGGGGGCCGGTGACGGACTCGACGGCGGCGAGCACGTCGCCGGTCGTCACGGCCGCGCAGGCGCCCTCGATGTCGGGGGCGAGGAACCGGTCGGGGCCGGGGGCGGCGTCGCCGTGCCCGTCGAGCGCCTGCAGCACCGCGCCGGTGGCCGGCGCAGGCTCGAGCGGCGCCCGGAGCCGGATGCCGCGTGCTGCTGTCAGCAGCTCGATGGCGAGCACCCTGCCCAGGGCGTCCACCGACCGGCGCAGCTTGCGGGCGCCCGACCAGCCCATAGACACGTGGTCCTCCTGCATCGCCGAGCTCGGGATCGAGTCGACGGAAGCCGGCACGGCGAGGCGCTTCAGCTCCGAGACCATCGCGGCCTGCGTGTACTGCGCGATCATCAGGCCCGAGTCCACGCCGGGGTCATCGGCCAGGAACGGCGGCAGGCCGTGGCTGCGGGCCTGGTCGAGGAAGCGGTCGGTGCGCCGCTCGGCCATCGACGCGACGTCGGCCGCGACGATGGCGAGGAAGTCGAGCACGTAGGCGACGGGTGCGCCGTGGAAGTTGCCGTTCGACTCGACGCGACCGTCGGGCGTCACGACCGGGTTGTCGACGGCAGAGGCGAGCTCGACCTCGGCGACGCGGGCCGCGTACTCCACCGTGTCCCGCGCACCGCCGTGCACCTGGGGCGCGCAGCGCAGGGAGTAGGCGTCCTGGACCCGGGTGCACTCCTCGGTGCGGTGCGACTCGCGGATCGGCGAGTTCGCCATGACCGCAACGATGTTCGCGGCCGACGCCGCCTGTCCCGGATGCGGGCGCAGGGCGTGCAGGTCGGCGGCGAAGACGTCGTCGGTGCCGAGCAGGCCCTCGACGCTCATCGCGGCGGACACGTCGGCGACCTTGAGCAGGTGGCGCAGGTCGTGCACGGCGAGGCAGAGCATGCCGAGCATGCCGTCGGTGCCGTTGATGAGGGCCAGGCCCTCCTTCTCGGCGAGGACGACGGGCTCGATCCTGTTGTCGCGCAGGGCAGTCGCCGCGTCGGTCAGCGTGCCGTCGGCCAGGCGCACCGGCCCCTCCCCCATGACGGCGAGCGCGCAGTGGGCGAGCGGCGCGAGGTCGCCCGAGCAGCCGAGCGAACCGAACTCGTGCACGACCGGGGTGATGCCGGCACTCAGCAGGTCGGCATACGCCCTCGCGGTCTCGAGGCGCACGCCGGTGCGGCCCGTCGCCAGCGTCGACAGGCGCAGCAGCATGAGGGCACGCACGACCTCGCGCTCCACCTCCGGCCCGGTCCCCGCGGCATGGGAGCGCACGAGCGAGCGCTGCAGCTGGGCCCGCAGGTCGGTGGGGATGTGGCGGGTGGCGAGGGCGCCGAAGCCGGTCGAGACGCCGTAGTGGGGGATCGGGTCGTCGGCGAGGGCCTCGACGACGGCCCGGCTGCGGGCGATCTCCGACTCCGCCTCGGCGGACAGCTCGACGCGCGCACCGTGGCGGGCGACGGCGACGACGTCGGCGATGGTGAGCGGCCCGGTGCCGACCGTGACGGCTGCGGGGGCTGCACCGACCGCAGCGGATGCGGTGGTCGCACCGACCCTGTCCATGGCGAGTTCGTTCATGGCTCCCATGGAACCGCGGCGGGGCTGGCGCGTCGCCGCCCGATGAGGGACAATTGTCTCGCATGCGAGACGACGCCGATCGCTCAGGAGGTGGGTCGCCGTGTCCAACGCCCCCGCCGCCGCCAACGCCCTCGACGTGCTCGAGCACCTGTCCCGTCACGCCGAGCCGGTGCCCGCCGCCTCCATCGCGCGCGACCTCGGCCTGCCCCGCAGCTCGGTCTACCACCTCCTCAAGGTCCTGCACAGCCGCGGCTACGTCACCCACTACGTCGAGGAGCGGCGCTTCGGCCTCGGCCAGGCGGCCTACGAGCTCGGCTCGGCCTACCAGCGGCAGGCGCCGCTGGCCCGGGTCGCCCGTGCGCCGATGCGACGGCTCGTCGACCAGTGCGGCCGCAACGCCCACTTCGCCACCCTCGACGGCCGCGACGTCATCTACCTGCTCGAGGAGCGCGCTCCGGGCCAGCCGATGCTCGTCACCGACGTCGGCGTGCGCCTGCCTGCGCACCTGACGGCCAGCGGCCTCGCGATGCTCTCGGCGCTGCCCGCGCCGCAGGTCCGCGCCCTCTACCCCGACCGCGCGTCGTTCGTGCAGCGCAACGGGTCCGGTCCCAGCTCGCTCGCCGAGCTGCGCAGCCTGCTGGCGCGCACCCGCGCCGACGGGCACGCCCGTGAGGAGGGCAGCGTCACGACCGACCTGTCGTCGGTGGCCGTGCCGGTCCTCGACCGCGCAGGCCGGCCACTGGCCGCCGTCGCGCTGACCCTGCGCACCGCCGACGCGAGCCCCGAGCACGTCGCCGACCTCGTCACGCGGGCCCGCTCGGCCGCCGGGGACGTCGCCCGCCGCCTGAGCCCGAGTCCGACCCCGCCGCGGGGAAAATGAGCGGCCGGGGACGCCCGCCTTCCCTAGGGTGCCGCTCATGGACCTGCACCTCGTCGGTGGCGGCTGGGACGACGCCCTCGCACCCACGCTCTACGGCGACTTCGTCGCGGCGGCGGCCCGGCGCGCCGGCAGCACCCCCCGCATCCTTCTCGTGGTGGTGGGCACCGACCCGGAGTCCCTCGACTACCACGAGAGGTACGTCCGCACCCTCGGCCTCGTCGGCGGCCACGACCTGGTCGTCGAACGCGTCGCCGAGCGCACGCCCTTCGACCCCGCGGCGCTCGAGGGCGTCGACGGGCTCTTCGTCGGCGGCGGCCCGACGCCGGAGTACCACGCGTCGCTCGTGGGCGCCTACCCGCGCATCCGCGGCCTCGTCAGCGCCGGTATGCCGTATGCCGGGTTCTCGGCCGGCGCTGCCATCGCGGGGTCCCACGCCGTCATCGGCGGCTGGCGCATCGACGGTGTCCCGGTGTGCCCGGAGGACAGCAACGAGGAGCTCGACCCTGTGACCGTGGTGACTGGCCTCGGTCTCGTCCCGGGCGCCGTCGACGTCCACGCCGCCCAGTGGGGCAACGTGTCGCGGGCGCTCGCCGTGGTCGCGGGCGGCCTGGCCCCGCGCGCGGTCGCCATCGACGAGGGGACCCGGCTCGCCGCCGACGGCACGGTCGTCGGCGCCGGGCGGGTCTGGCACGTCGTCCCCGACCCCGCCTCCCCCGGCGGCGTCTCGGTGACGGCGCAGTCGGCGGCCCTGTAGCTGAGTCACTCCCAGCCGGCGGTCAGCCGCTCCAGGCGGGCCACCCCCGAGCGGACCGCCACCTTGCCGCGCTCGACGAGCGCCGCGGCGAGGACGGCCACGAGGCCCAGGCCGCCGATGAGCGCCCACAGCATCGCGCCGCTCCAGCTCGGCAGCAGGTCGACGAGCGGCACGCCGACGAGCGCGATGAGGGAAAGCCCGACCACGACCACACCGGCGGAGAGCCGGCGGCGCACGCGCGTGACGGCGGCGGAGCAGCAGACGAGACAGCCGAGCACGAGCGCGACGAAGGCGTAGCCCGTCTGCGTCGTCAGGGCGGCGGCGAGGGAGGGACCGACGAGCAGGATGATGCCGCCCCGCTCCAGCAGGACGATCGCCCGGCTCGCCGTGTCCGCGCCCCGCAGCCGCTGGTCGCGTCGCCACAGCCCTACCGCGACGAGGACGGCGATCCCGACGGGCGCGACGACCCACTGGGGGTCGCCGCCGAGGGAGCCGAGCGCGAGGACCACCCACGCCGCGCTCGCGAGCGCCGGCGCGAGCAGCTGCGGCCAGAGCAGCCGTCGCGCGACTCCGGTCGCGGCCGCCTCGATGCCGGCCACGGCCAGCGCAGCGGCGAGCAGGGGCGTCGCGGGATACCCCACCGCGACGACGAGAGCGAGCAGCGTCGTGCCCCAGCCCAGCACGAGGAGCGACGCCTGCCACGTCTCGGCAGCCTCAACTCGGCGTGCGCGCCCTCGAGCGAGCAGGACGAGCGCGCACAGCACCCCGATCGACGAGAGCACCCACACCCGGGCCTGCGGCCCCAGGTCCGCGGCCACCAGCGCTGCCGCGACGGCACCGACGACGTATGCCGTGGCGACCGCCCGCTGCCGGGACACCCCGACGGTGGTCGCGGACACGACGCCCGCCGTCACCATGCTCGCGGCGCCGACGACGAGGAGGCCGCCGGCCAGCGCCCAGCCGGCGTGCGCTCCTGCCGGTCTGCCGAGCACGAGCACGTCCAGAGCCGTGACCGCCTCGGCGAGCGCGGCGACCGTGCCCCACACGAGAATCCACTCCCGATCCGTGCGACGAATGAGGGCCAGCACCACTGCACCCGAGGCGAGGACCGCCGCCGCCAGGGCCGTGAGGTCGACCTCCCGTTGCGCGGACCAGTCCAACCAGCCGAGTGCCGAGAGCCACGCCCAGCCGGCACCGAGGACCGCGGCCGCCCGGAGCACCTGGCGTGCCGGAGGGGCGGCGGCGGCAGCCATGGTGGTGAGCGCCACCGAGAGGACGAGCAGCGCGAGCGCGAACCAGCCGGGCCCGGCCCGGTCGGCCCCGAGCAGCACGAGGGCGGCGCCGACGGTGACGAGCGCCTGCGGCACCAGCGGGATGCGGCGCAGTCGTGCTGCGACCACGGCGCACTCGGCCCCGACCGCAACGAGCGTGAGGTCGCCGGCGGCCCCTGCGGTGGTGGCCCCGAGCACGGCACCGGTGAGGGCCACGGGCACGGCCGCGAGGAGCGCGGCCAGGTCCCAGCGCGCCCACCAGCGGACACCTGCGGGCGCCGGGCTGCGCCAGGAGAGGACCTGCGCCGCAGCGAGGAGGCCGGCTGCGGCGGCGGCGACGATCCACGGCCGGCCCTCGAGCTGGACCGTGGCGAGCTCGACGGCGCCGAGCCAGGCCACGACCACCGCGACACCGGCCAGCGCACCGACGCGGGCCAGCACCGCCGTGACCAGCAGCGCGACCGCGGCCGTGACCGTCACCCAGCCCGCGAGGGCGCCCTCGACAGCGGTGCGCTCGACCGCTGCGAGCACCACGGCGGCCGCGACCTCCGCTGCACCCACCGTGGCGGGCGCGAGCAGGGCGCGGATGCTGGGCGAGAGCCGTGGCTGCCAGTCGCGGCCCCGCAGGTCGGCCCCTGCGGCTCCCACGAGGAGAACCGAGCCGACGGCGACGAGCACCATCGCCCCCTGGAGGCCAAGGGGCTGGCCGGCGAACCACGGCGACAGCTGCTGCGCGAGCAGCAGGACGGCCGGCGCGGGCGCCAGCCACGCGGTCCAGGTCATCACCAGCGGCCGCCGTTCGGCGCTCAGCCCGGCCACGGCGAGCACGATCCCGACCAGCGCCACCGCCGTGGGCACCCTGTTCTGCGTCGCCAGCACCGAGGCCCCCACCCGAGCGACCACGGGAGCCACCCCCGGCGTGACGGTCGAGGCCACCACCGGTGCGACCAGGGCGAGCCCGTAGGCGCTCCAGGCCGCGGCCACGGACACACGCTCGGGCAGGCGTGCCCGGGTCGCGACGGCATACGCGACGGCGACCGCGGTGAGCAGTGCGCTCGACCACGGGTCGGCGAGCGCGAGGAGGCCGGCGCGGTCGGCGGTGAGCAAGAGCACGGCGGGGATGCCTGCCGCGAGGAGGCCGAGCGGCAGCCACCCGAGGAGCGGGGCGGTCCGGCGCAGGGCCGAGCCCACGGCCGAACGCCCCACGGCGTCGGACCAGCCGGTCAGGCCCCAGCCGGCGGTCGAGGCGGCGACCCCGACGACGAGCCCCCACCGCGTGGGCAGGGCGAGCAGGCAGAGAAGCGAACCGACGACGAGGGCCGCCAGCCCGAGACCGGCCCTGGTGGCCACTGGCATCCGGGCCCCGAGCTGCACCGACGGCCAGTGCACGGCCACGACGAGCAGCAGGGCGACGAGCGCCGGCACGACCACCCCGACGGTGGACGACAGTCCCAGTGCCGTGCACGCGGTCAGCCACGCGAGCACGGCAGGCACCAGAACCGCAGCCGGACGCACGCCGCGAGCGAACGGCCCCACGAGTCCGGCCCCGGCGACCGCCACGGCGGCGCCCACCAGCAACCAGGCGGACGTGCGGTCGCTGCCCGTCAGGTCGGCCCACCAGGCCAGGACGAAAACCGATGAGAGGGTCGTCGCGCCGAGGTACCACCCGCGCCAGTACGCGTCGTGCGGGCCACGCGTGAGCCAGCCGCGCTCGGCCGGCACCGCGAGGAGCAGCATCAGCGCGCCCATCACCAGCAGTCCGCTCGGGCCGTCCCACACGAGAGCGGCGGAGGCCGCGAGCCCCAGGGGCATCAGGACGGCGGCCGCGTCGAGCGCGCTGCCGGCGCCGGCAGCGGCGTACGGGTGACCGCGCCGGAATGCCGACCAGAGCGAGGCGAGCGCGAAGGAGATCACCGACCAGCGCGGGTCGACCCAGGTGGCGAGCAGCGCCAGGCCGAGGCCCAGCGCAGGGAGCAGCCGGGCGGGCGAGGCCCGGCGACCGGCGTCCGCGGCCTCGAGGATGCCGACGTAGCCGAGACCGGCGACCGCCGTGACCCACCCGGTCGAGCCGAGGTCGCCCGGGTAGGCGGTGACGCACACGGCCCAGACGACGGTCCACCACAGCGGTGGGGCGAAGGCGAGCGAGCCGTGCAGTCGCGGCGCGAGCCCTTCGAGCGCGACGAGGACCGCCACCCCTGCGGCGAGCACGGACCCCACCGGCGCCCCGCCCGCGAGCCAGGTCAGCCCGTCGAGGACCGCCAGCAGCACGAGCCCGGGCAGCGCCGGCCGGAGCACCGCCTCCGCACGCCGGCTGCCCGACGGCACGGATCGGGCCGCGACGACCGTGACGGCGAGGGCGATGCTCATCGCGGCGGCCTGCCAGGCGCTGGGGACGGCCACGTCGCGACCCTGCGGGACGGCCCGTCCCACGCCCATTGTCGCCAGCCCCACGGCGAGCCAGAGCAGCGGTGCCACGAGGAACCGCAGGGCGCTGTCGGGCACACGTCGCGACCAGGCGGCGTAGCCGGCCGCCAGTGCGAGGACGAGGATGGTGAGGACGACGACGAGCGGGGCGCCGTCCAGGTCGGGAGGCACGCCGACACCGTCGACGAAGCTCGTCACGACCATGACCGGCAGGAGCAGTCCGCCGGCGACCTCGAGCGCCCGGCCCACGACCAGGGCGTCGCGACGCCGGAGCAGCACTCCGGCGGCGAAGGGGGCCGCGGCGATCACGGCCTCGGCGAGGGGGCGCATCGACGGCGCCACGTCGCCGAAGGCGAAGGCGACGAGGCCGAAGGCCCCGACGAAGAAGAGCAGGACGCCGAGGTAGGCGAGTCCGTGGACGGCCAGGTCGGAGCCCACGGCCTCCCGGGTGCGGTCCCACCACAGCTGGAGCGCCGAGGGAGCCGGGGGCTTGGCCCGGTGCTCTTCGTACCGCGCCGCCACGACGGGCGGTGTCCCCGGGGCAGCCACGAGGGGCGGGGTCCCCGGGGTCGCCACGGCGGGCGGCGCCGGGGTTGCCGGTGCCGCCGATGTCACCGGCAGGGACGTCGGCGGGGTCGAGGTCGGCGGAGCAGCGGGTGCGGTGCCCGTCCACGCCGGCGTGGCGGCATACGGCTGCCCGACGGGTGCCGGGAGGTCAGGGGCGGCGTCGCGGACCGCCTGCTCCGCCTCGACCCGGAGCTCGCGGGCGAGCAGCCTCAGCCACGCATCGGTGTCCGCCCCGACGTAGGCGCGCGCCCGCGCCACGGGAAGGAACAGCTCTTGGACGAAGTCGAGGTGCGGCAGGTCGGCGGAGGTGACCGCACGGCGACCACCCCCGGGCGCGCCGGCTCCTCGCGGGTCCCCTGTACCGCTCATGCCCATACCTTGGCAGCCCGGGCGCCCGGAGCGGGGCGGATACCCACAGCCCGCCCGAGATCGGCCGTCATAGGCTCGGTCCATGCGCGCCATCACGATCCCCCAGCCCGGAGACGCCGACAGCCTCGTCCTGGCGGAGGTGCCCGACCCGCAGGTGCAGGCCGGGCAGGTCCTCGTCGACGTGGTGGCCGCGGGGGTCAACCGTGCCGACGTGATGCAGCGCCTCGGCCACTACCCACCGCCCCCGGGCGCGTCGGAGTACCCGGGCCTCGAGGTGAGCGGCCGCATCGCGGCTCTCGGTGAAGGGGTCGAGGGGTGGCAGGTCGGCGACGAGGTGTGCGCCCTGCTCGACGGCGGCGGCTACGCCGAGCGCGTCGCGGTGCCCGCCGAGCAGCTGCTCCCGATCCCGAGCGGTGTCTCGCTCGTCGACGCCGCGGGCCTGCCGGAGGTCGCGTGCACCGTGTGGTCCAACGTCTTCATGGTCGCCAACATCCAGCCGGGCCAGGTGCTCCTGGTGCACGGCGGCAGCTCGGGCATCGGCACCATGGCGATCCAGCTCGGCAAGGCGGTCGGTGCCCACGTGGCCGTCACCGCCGGCAGCCAGGCCAAGCTCGACGTGTGCCGTGAGCTCGGCGCCGAGATGCTCGTGAACTACCGCGAGGAGGACTTCGTCGAGCGGGTGCGCGAGCTGACCAAGGGCCACGGCGCCGACGTCATCCTCGACAACATGGGCGCCAAGTACCTCGCACGCAACGTCGACGCGCTGGCCACGAGCGGGCGCCTCGTGACCATCGGCCTGATGGGCGGCCGCACGGGCGAGCTCGACATGGGCCAGCTGCTGACCAAGCGCGCCGCCGTCATCGCGACCTCGCTGCGGGCGCGGCCCGTGGCCGAGAAGGCCGCCATCGTCGCGGCGGTGCGCGAGCACGTCTGGCCGCTCATCGAGGACGGCAGCGTGCGGCCCGTCATCCACTCCCGCCACCCGCTGGAGAAGGCCGCCGACGCGCACCGCGAGATGGAGGAGTCCGGCCACATCGGGAAGATCCTCCTCACCACCTGACGTGCCGACTGCCGGCGGGCGGGAGGTTTCCGGCAGTGTCGGACTCGTCCGCTGACACGTGGGGCCGACAGCAATACCGTTGCGCGATGGGCCTCTTCGGTCCGGAGGGGCCTCACGGCAACGGAGGTTCGACGTGTTCATCCAGGTCATCCAGGGTCGGTGCACCGACGCCCACGCCCTCCACCGGCAGATGGACCGGTGGCGTGAAGAGCTCGAGCCGGGCGCACCCGGCTTCCTCGGCGGCACCTACGGCATCACCGACGACGGCGAGTTCGTCGGGGTGGTCCGCTTCGACTCGCGCGAGTCCGCGGAGGCGAACTCGCAGCGCCCGGAGCAGGGCGCGTGGTGGGAGGAGGCGTCCCGCTGCTTCGACGGCGAGGTCACCTTCCACGACTGCGACGACGTGATGATGATGCTCGACGGCGGCCGGGACGACGCCGGCTTCGTCCAGGTCATCCAGGGTCGGCTCAGTGACGCCGACCGGTTCAAGCACGCCATGGAGCAGCCGATGGACCTGCTGCGCCAGGTGCGCCCGGAGATCATCGGCGGCACGATCGCCATCGACCCGGACGGCTTCTTCACCCAGACCATGGCCTTCACGACCGAGGACGCGGCTCGTGAGGGTGAGCGCCAGGCGCCGCCGCCCGAGGCGCAGCAGATGATGCAGGAGATGTCGTCGTCGATGCAGGACGTCAGCTACCACGACCTGCACCACCCGTGGTTCGCCACGGCCGGCGCGCACTGACGCAGGGGTGCTTGCCCTCCCCTGAATACTCGGTATACCGTCACGGCACCACACGACATACCGAGTATTCAGGGGAGCCACCATGTCGGTCAGACAGGGACTGCTCGCTCTGCTCGCCGAGGAGCCGATGTACGGCGCCCGGTTGCGCAGCGAGTTCGAGGCACGCACCGGCGGCACGTGGCCGCTCAACGTCGGGCAGGTCTACACGACGCTGTCGCGGCTCGAGCGCGACGGCCTCGTCGAGCCGGTCGGCGGCGCTGACGACGAGGGTCGCATCGCCTACCGCCTCACCGCTGCGGGATGCGACGAGATCGCGTCGTGGTGGCTGACGCCGGTCGACCGTGACTCGACCCCGCGCGACGAGCTCGTGATCAAGCTCGCCCTCGCGGTCACGTCGCCCGGCATCGACGTCCACCGCGTCGTGCAGACGCAGCGGACCGCGACGCTGCGCCACCTGCGGGACCTCACCCGGCTCAAGAGCCGTGCGACCGACGACCCGGACGCCAACGACCTCGCCTGGCTGCTCGTCCTCGAGAACCTCCTCTTCGCCGCCGAGTCGGAGGTGCGGTGGCTCGACCACGTCGAGTCGACCCTGAGCCGTATGCCGGCAGCCACGCTCCGCAGGCCATCCGCGGTCCCGGACGAGGCGGGGTCCGACGACGTCACCGCGCCAGCTGCCGTCGCGAAGGGGTCGGCCCGATGAGCGCCGAGGCCCCCGTCCTGCTCCTCGACGACGTCTCGCGGGTGCACGGGGCCGGCGAGACGGAGGTGGTGGCCCTGAGCCACGCCTCCCTCAGCGTGGCCCGCGGCGAGCTCGTGGCCGTCATGGGACCGTCCGGGTCAGGCAAGTCGAGCCTGCTCAACCTCGCCGGCGGTCTCGACCGCGCGACGAGCGGCCGGGTCGTCGTGCAGGGCGTCGACGTCTCCTCGCTCGACCCGAAGGGGCTTGCGGCGCTGCGGCGCCGGTCGGTCGGCTTCGTCTTCCAGGACCTCAACCTCATCCCCAGCCTCACCGCGGCCGAGAACATCGGCCTGCCGCTCGAGCTGGACGGCTGGTCGGTGCGGCGCGCCCGCTCGCAGGCCCTCGACGCGCTCGACCAGCTGCGCCTGCGCGAGCTCGCCGACCGCTACCCAGACCAGATGTCCGGCGGCCAGCAGCAGCGCGTCGCCATCGCCCGCGCCCTCGTCGGCGAGCGCAGCCTCGTGCTCGCCGACGAACCGACCGGTGCGCTCGACTCGCACACCGGCGAGGGCGTGCTCAAGCTGCTGCGCCAGCGCTGCGACGCCGGCGCGGCCGGGCTGCTCGTCACGCACGAGGCCCGGCACGCGGCCTGGGCCGACCGGGTCGTGTTCCTGCGCGACGGCGTGATCGTCGACGAGACGGGCGCCGCCCCGACCGCGGACTCCCTTCTCGCAGAGGCCCGCTGAGGTGGGCCGCCACACCACCAGCTCGTCACCGTCCCGGTTCGAGAGCTGGCGCGGCAGCTGGCGCGTCTCGCTGCGGATGGCACGGCGCGACGTGCGTCGACACCGCGGACGCAGCCTGCTCATCGTCGTCATGGTCGGGCTGCCCGTCCTGCTGCTGACCGCCGCAACGACACTGTGGTTCACCGACGACCTCGACGCTGGTGAGCGGCTGCCCTTCCAGCTGGGTCAGAGTCAGGGTTTCGTGCTCGAGCCCCAGCCGACGCAGCTGCGCCAGCTCCTCGACCCGATGACCCAGACGAGCTGGGACGGCGAGCCTCCAGCGTCGAAGCCCGTGCCGGGGCTCATCGCGGGTGACGAGAAGGCGTCCCTGGCCCGGTTGCTCGGGGCGCGGCTCACCGAAGTGACGAGCGCGCCCGCGAGCATCCGCGTCGGTGACCACTACCAGTCAGGATCGGTGCTGGGAGCCGAGCTCAGCGACCCCGCGTCACTGGCACCGAGGGTGACCCTCGAGTCGGGCCGCTGGCCCACGGGCCCGGGCGAGGTGATGGTCACGGTGCAGGGGCTCGAGCACGGCCTCCCTGCCTCCGGAACGCTCGGCATCCAGCTCACCGACTCGATGCAGGAGGCCCCGGAGACCGCCGCGACCGTCGTCGGCATCGGTCGCGGCTACGACACGCAGGGCAGCCAGTACTTCCAGCCGGTCGACCTCGTCACGGCACCGTTGCGGTCAGCCTCGGGACGCGAGTGGCTCGTCGATCGGAGCGACCCCATCAGGTGGGGAGAGATCGAGCGTCTCAACACGTACGGCATCGGCGGGTTCAGCAGGTACGTCGCCGAGCACCCGGACACGGTGACCAGGCACCAAGAGGATCAGGGCGGTCCCAACACGACTCTGCTCGTGGTGTCCGCGGCAGCGCTGGGCCTGGTACTGCTCACGACGCTGCTCGCCGGCCCTGCCTTCGCGGTCAGCGCTGCGCGTCAGCGACGCACCCTCGCGCTCGCGGCGTCCAACGGCGCCACGGCCCGGCAGCTTCGCCGCACCGTGCTCGCGCAGGCGCTGGTGCTCGGTGTCCTGTCAGCCGCCGTCGGCGCGCTCCTGGGCATCGTCGGAGGGGTCGCCACCGTGGTCGTCACCCGACTGGTTCGGCCCGACCTCCTCTTCGGACCCATCGAGGTTCCCTGGGCGGCCATCGGCCTCGTCGCGATGGCGGCGACCATCAGCTCGGTCGTCGCGGCCGTCATCCCCAGCCGGGGGCTCGGACGGCTCGACGTGATCTCCGTCCTCCGGGGCCAGGGCGTCTCCGCCCGGCTGCGCCGCAGGGTGCCGCTGGCGGGTGTCCTCGTCGCACTGGTCGGCGCCACGGCGGTGACCTGGGCTGCATACAACCGTCCCGACTACGAGTTCGTCCTCTTCCTGGGCGGATCCGTGGCCATCGTGGTCGGGTCACTGCTCACCGTGCCGCTCGTGCTGTCCCTCGTCGCCAGAACGGCTCACCGTCTTCCGCTGCCGGTGCGGATGGCCGCTCGTGAGGCGGGCCGGCAACGCGGCCGAGCGACTCCGACAGTCGCCGCCATCATGGCCGGCGCCTCGGCCCTCACTGTCGTGTGCATCGGTCTGCAGGCCGACACCGTGCGCCAGGCTCGCGACCACGTCCCCGTCGTGCTGGAAGGAGAGGCCGTCATCCAGGGCGCCACCTCGCCGCAGCGCCTCCCTGAGCTCGCCCGGACCGTCGAGAACACGGCACCCGGCGTCCACGCACTCGTCGCCAACGACCTCGTCGACTACACGCAGCAGCAGGGCGCGGTCATGCTCGCCGCCATGCGCCCCGGCTGCACGCTGGCCGACGTCGCGCCTCAACCCGTGGGTGGCGACCTGCCCACGGACCCCGACACCCGCTGCTCGACGGCATCGAGCTTCGGCCGCAACTTCTCAGGAGCCAGTCTGCAGGCCGTCGACCTGAGACAGCTGACTCGCTTCGTCGGGCTCACCGACGAGCAGAGTGCAGCGATGCGTCGAGGCGCCATCGCGGTCGTCGACCCAGCCGACGTGGCCGATGTCCCCCTGCCGGATCCGCACGGGCAGCTGCCGCGTGACGTCGAGTCGATACGCCCGGTGCCCCTCGACGAGAAGGGAGGCGTCGCAACCTTCGCACTGTGGCGCCAGCGGCCGGGTGAGTCCGACAGGGCCGCCCCGCCGCGCGCGTCCGACGTCCAGACGCTCCGGCTTCCCGTCGTCCACGTTCCTCGGGACCGCTGGAACCGCCTCGTGCTCACCTTCAACGGCAGCCCCGCCGGACTCATCACGACCGACAGCGCAACGCGCCTCGGCCTGCCGGTGACGCCTACCAGCCTCATCGCCCGCACCGACGGTCGCATCCCGCCCGACCTCGAGGCGCAGCTCAACGACGCTGTCGTCGCGAGCCAACGAAACGCGAGCTTCACCGTCGAACGCGGCTACCAGCGTGACGACACCCTGGCTCTCATCGTCGTCTTCGGCGTCATCGGCCTCATCATCCTCGTGGCGACCCTCATCGCCACCGCGCTGAGCCAGACCGAGAACGCCCCACTGCTCGGCACGCTCGCGGCGGTCGGCGCGACGAGGCGGACCCGTCGAGCCCTGGCCGGCTCACAAGCGCTCTACCTCGGGATGCTCGGCGCCGTCATCGGCCTCCTGGTGGGCCTGGCGCCCGGCTACGGACTGGCGCGTGTCGTGCTCTCCCGCGTCACCGAGGACGGGGTGCGCATCCAGCCCGAGAGCATCCCGGTCCCATGGCTGCAGATCCTGCTACCGGTGCTGCTCATCCCCCTCGTGGCGGGCGCCCTCGCGTGGGTGTCCATCCGTCGCGCGCCCATGGTGACGCGGCGGGCCACGTGAGCCGGCCACCGGCGTACCCCTGATCTCGGGGCCCGTGCGACCCGACGGGGGGACCCACGGGCCCCGATCCCTCGGGACAGCAGGTGGGGCAGGATGGGGACCATGAGTGACGACGCGAGCCGACAGGGACAGGGCAGCACCGACTCGACGCGCGACGAGCCGCGCATCGTCGTCGTGACCCAGGACGGGATGGGCGTCTCGAAGTCCAACCACGACTCAGGGTCGGACGGCGCCGGGGCAGGCGACGTGGAGCGCGCGAGTGGCGAGCCGGAGCACCGCGAGCCGCGCGAGCGGACGAACCCCGCCGACCTCGTCGAGGAGCCGGCCAAGGTCATGCGCATCGGCTCGATGATCAAGCAGCTGCTCGAGGAGGTGCGCAACGCCCCGCTCGACGAGGCCGGCCGCCGCCGCCTCGCCGACGTGCACCACCGCTCGCTCGAGGAGCTCAAGGACGGCCTGGCCCCCGAGCTGGTCGCCGAGCTCGACCGGATCGCGCTGCCGTTCCGTGACGAGTCGCCGAGCGACGCCGAGCTGCGCATCGCCCAGGCCCAGCTCGTCGGCTGGCTCGAGGGCCTCTTCCACGGCATCCAGACCGCCCTCGTGGCGCAGCAGATGGCCGCCCAGCAGCAGCTGCAGCAGATGCGTGCCCTGCCGCCCGGCCCCGGTGCCTCCTACGGCACTCCGCCCGGGATGCAGCCCGGCGAGCACCACCCGGGCGAGAGTGGACCGACGGGCCAGTACCTCTGACCCTGCGGCCACCACCCGCGACGGCCGCCCGCACCTGAGCCACCGCGGCAACTCGCCACGTGGCCGTCTGGTGCGGCGCGGCCGGCTTCATGACCGCCGCACGCCGCCATGTGGCGAGGTGCGGTGGGACCGCCGGTGCCGACCCCGGACCGCCCACGGGGCGACCAGCAGCAGGAGGCACACGAAGCCGACCCCGTAGCTCGCCACGAGGATCACCGCCCCGGCCCACCCGCCGAGCACGCGCGGCCCGAGGACGAGCAGGACGGCATACGCGGTCAGCGACGTCACAACGACGGTCCTGCGGCGGTGAGCCGACCCCATCGCCCCTCCTCACTGCGTCGTTGCTGCGGAACTGACCACCCCCATGGCATCAGGCGCAGGTGAACGCACGGTGCCACCCGGGTGGCGCCTCACGGTCCGGTTAGGGTGAGGCGGTGCCACGCGTGCGGGAGCTGCTGACCGGTGACCACCGCTGGCTGCGTGTTGCCTCGTACGTGCTCAAGTGGCTGGCGATCCTCGTCGCCTGCTACCTCGGCGGGGTGGCCGCGACCAACCTCGCCCCGACGGTCGCGCAGACGTCGCAGTACCGCGCCGTGCTGCGCCTCGACCCGATCCCGCGGCACACCCCGGTGCTCCACGCGCCGACCATCATCGGCGACGTCGACGTCGCGTTCGCCTCCCCGCTCCTCGCTCCCGGGCTCGACGTGCAGGTCGCGGTGCGCGAGGAGATCACCAACCTCTTCACCCGCCCCAACGTCGACATCCGCTCGCTGCAGCCCTCGTCCGACGAGCTCTCGGGAGCCATCACCGACGCGGCCGTGGGGGTCGGCGTGCGCTTCCTGCTCGGGGCGCTGGTCATCGCCGTGCTGCTCGCGCTCGCCTCGCACTACATGCGCCAGCGCACCACCCGGCGCCACCACGTCGCGTTCGTCGCCTCGGCCATGGTGGTCGCGACGGCCGGCACGTTCGGCGGCATCGCCCTGACGTACCAGCCGAGCCGCTTCGCCGAGTACAAGACGAGCGGCGTGCTCGGTGTCGTGCAGCGCAACGCCGGCCTGCTCGCCGACGTCGAGGCGCGCGCGGCCCAGGTCACGCCGTACTTCCGCAACCTGCTCGCCGTCACCCAGGCGCTGCAGCAGAAGTACGTCCAGGGCTCGGTCAACGAGCCGGTGTCGGCGCGCATCCTGCTCGTCTCCGACATCCACGGCGCCAACCAGTACGCACTGATGCGCACGATCATCGCCGAGGAGGACATCGACGCGGTCATCGACAGCGGCGACCTCATCAACTTCGGGCGGGTGCAGGAGGCCGAGGCCGCCGGCATCTTCCGCTCCATCGAGGGCCTCGGCGTGCCCTACATCTTCGTCAGCGGCAACCACGACCAGTCCTCCCCCACCGATCGCGCCCTCGTGGCCCGGCTCGGCCGCATCCCCAACGTCGTGCTCCTGGAGGACGCCCAGGGCGCGCTGCGGGAGCTGTCGTTCCACGGGTTGAGCATCACCGGCTTCAACGACCCCCGCTACTTCGGCGACGACAACCAGGATCCGGTCGCCAAGGAGAAGCCGGCCGTCGACCGCTACAACGCGACGATGGCCGACCAGCCGGAGCCCGACGTCGTCGTCGCGCACGAGCCGTATGCGGCCCAGGGCATCGACAAGGGCCGCATCCTCGTCAACGGACACATGCACACCCCGAAGCTCGACGGGAACCACATCCAGGTGGGCACCTTCACCGGCGGCGGCGTGGTCGCCCACTACGCCGAGGGCCCGGGCGAGGAGCTCAACGGCCAGCCGTACGCGTTCGACATCCTCGCGTTCGGCAACGCGTGCGAGCTCAACTCGCTGACCCGCTACACCTTCCGCAACCTGCTCGAGGGACGGCCTGCCTACGACAAGGTCGAGGTCATCAGCGGCGCCCGCATCGACCCCTACCAGCCCGACCGGTCGACGGCGCAGCCCGGCGAGACCGCGCCGCCGAAGCGCACGTGCGGGGCCGTCGAGGAGACGACGCTGCGCACCCTGCCGGCGCCCCCGCCGCCCGGAAGCAGCCCCACGTCGACGGGTGGCGGCGCCACCCCTGCGACTCCCTCGCCGACGACCTCGACCGTGGCGGTGCGCCCGCGCGTCATCCCCTGATCCCGCGCGTCACCCCTTGAGTTCGCGCGTCACCCCTTGAGTTCGCGCGTCACCCCTTGAGCTCGGGGAACTGGTCGTCGCGCCACTCGTTCTCGGGGCGGCCCGCGCCGGTGGCGTCGAGCTCGGTCTCGCGCCCTCGCAGCTCCACACGGCGGATCTTGCCCGAGATCGTCTTGGGCAGCTCGTAGAACTCGATGCGCCGCACCCGCTGCCACGGGGCGAGCTTCTCGCGGGCGTGGGCGAGGATCGAGCGCGCCGTGTCCTCACCGGGCTCGTGCCCGGGTGCCAGGGCGATGTAGGCCTTCGGGATCGCCAGGCGCACCGGGTCGGGGGCCGGCACGACCGCGGCCTCGGCGACGGCCGGGTGCTCGATGAGGATCGACTCGACCTCGAACGGGCTGATCTTGTAGTCGCTGGCCTTGAACACGTCGTCGGTGCGTCCGACGAAGGAGATGTAGCCGTCGGCGTCGACGGAGGCCACGTCACCCGTGTGGTAGAAACCGCCGGCCATGGCGTCGGCGTTGCGCTGCTCGTCGCCCTGGTAGCCGGTCATGAGCGGCACCGGGCGCTGCGAGAGGTCGAGGCAGATCTCGCCCTCGTGGTCACCGTCCGCGTTGGGCTCGACGCGCTCGTTGGTGATCGGGTCGACGACGACGACCGGGCAGCCGGGCAGCGGACGACCCATCGAGCCGGGCTTGACGGTCGAGCCCGGCGTGTTGCCCACGCACGCCGTCATCTCGGTCTGGCCGTAGCCGTCGCGGATCGTCAGGCCCCATGCCTTCTGCACCTGCGCGATGACCTCCGGGTTGAGCGGCTCGCCGGCGCCGATGACCTCACGCAGCGAGCCGGGGCCGGCGGACAGGTCGCTGTTGATGAGCATGCGCCACACGGTCGGCGGCGCGCAGATCGAGGTGACCTCGTGGGTGTGCAGAACCCGCAGCAGCGCGGCCGGCTCGAAGCGGCTGTAGTTGTAGACGAAGACCGTCGCCTCCGCGGCCCACGGCGCGAAGAACGAGGACCACGCGTGCTTGGCCCACCCGGGGCTGCTCACGTTGAGGTGGACGTCACCGGGCTGCAGGCCGATCCAGTACATCGTCGAGAGGTGGCCGACGGGGTAGGAGCGCTGGGTGTGCTCGACGAGCTTGGGCCGGCTCGTGGTGCCGGAGGTGAAGTAGAGGAGCATCCGGTCGCCGGGTCCCGTGCCCGGGTGCTCGGTCGGTTTTGCGTCGATCGCGTATGCCGTCTCGTGGCGCTCCCAGCCGTCCGTGGCCGTGCCTGCCGGGTCGGCTCCACCGACGGCGATACGCACGTAGTCGCCCGGCACGTCCTCGAACTTGTGCACCTCGGAGGCGTTCGTGATGACGGCGCGGGCGGCGCCGCGCTCCATCCGGTCGACGAGGTCGCCGGGTCCGACGGCGGTCGTCGTCGGCATGACGACGGCGCCGAGCTTGATGACGGCGAGCATCGACTCCCAGAGCTCCACCTGGTTGCCGAGCATCAGCACCACCGAGTCACCACGCCGGACTCCGAGGCTCGCGAGGTGGGCCGCCACCTGGTCCGAGCGACGTGCCATCTCCTCCCAGGAGTAGGAGCGCGACGATTCGTCCTGCTCGACGATGCTCAGGCAAGCGCGGTCGTTGCCCCGGGCCACGGCGTCGAACCAGTCGATGCCCCAGTTCCACCGGTCGCCGAGCTCGGGCCAGGCGAACTCCTCGACCGCGCGGGCGTGGTCACCGCGCAGGGCGAGGAGCTGGTCACGGGCTGCCCGGTAGGACGCAGTGGACGCTGTGGCACCGGCTTCGTCGACAGTGGAGGTCATGTGCCGACGATGCCACACGCCGCCCACGCCGGGCAGGTGACTCGACGGGTCTCCTCAGAGCCCGCGCTCGCCCCCGTCGTCCGACCGCCGGTGCCGGCGCCGCTCCTCGGCGAGCACGGGCCGGTCGGGCGCCCTCGGAGCGAGGAGCTCCTCCGCGTCATCCGAGTCCTCGACGTCGTCGGCGAACCGGCCGTGACTGCGTCGGCGCAGGTCGTCCTCGTCGATCAGCCGGTTGACGAGCTGCTGCACCTCGTTGCTGTGCGGGATGTTGGCGAGGTCCTCGTCAGGGCTGTCGCCGGCGGACTCCAGGTGCAGCGACCCCGAGCCGATCATCCGGTCGAGCAGGCTCTGCTCGAAGCTGACGTCGGTGATCTTCGAGAGCGTGATGTCCTTGCCGGTCTTGGTCAGGATGCCGCGGCGCACCATCACCCGGTGGCTGGTGATCACGTAGTGGGTCGTCCGCCAGCGCAGGTAGGGCACGGCGACGGCGGGGATCGCGACGATGACGAGGACCGCGACGGCCACCCACTGGATCCAGTTGCCGGTCTCGTCGTCCGGTGTCACGACGGCGACCGCGATGCACGCGGCGGCCAGCAGCAGGCCGAACAACGTCGGCGCGACGACGGTGAGCCAGTGCGGGTGCAGGTCCCGCTCGACCCGCTCTCCCCCGGCCAGCACGTTCTCGGGAAATCCCACGGTCGTCCTCCTGTCGCCACGGTGCCCGTGGCATTGCCTGTCCTGCCGTCAGCCTGACAGGAAGGGGTGGGCGTTGCGAGCACCCATGACGGTTCGGCTCGCGGGCGGAGCGCCGCGCCCCTAATGTCCGAATCGGGACTCGTGCCCGAAGCGTCGTTCGTCACCCACCGTCTTCCACCCACGAAGGAGTGCGTCGTGAAGAGCAGGTCCCACACGCCCGATCCCGCCCCGTCCCGTCGCCGTGCCCTCGGGGCCGGCCTCTCCGTCGTCGCCGGACTCGGCGCTGCCCTCGCCCTCGGCTCCCCCGCCGTCGCGGCCGGCGCGAGCTACGTCGCCCTCGGCGACTCCTACTCCTCGGGCACCGGCACCCGCACCTACCTCAGCGACGGCACGTCCTGCCAGCGCTCCGTCTACGCCTACCCCTCCCTCGACGCATCGGCGCTGGGGCTCAGCCTCACCTTCCGCGCCTGCTCCGGCGCGACCGTCGCCGACGTCACGAGCACCCAGTTGTCGGCACTGTCGACCGCGACGGCATACGTCACGATCTCGGTGGGCGGCAACGACGCCGGCTTCTCGAGCGTGCTGACGACGTGCGCGCAGCCGAGCTGGGCGAGCAACTGCAACGGCGCGGTCGACAAGGCCCAGAGCCTCATCACCAGCACGATCCCGGGCCGGCTCGCGACGCTCTACTCCTCCATCAAGGCCAAGGCGCCGAATGCCCGCGTCGTGGTGGTGGGCTACCCGCGGATCTTCAACGGCGAGGACTGCAACGCACTGACCTGGTTCTCGCCCACCGAGGAGTCGCGCCTCAACGCCACCGCCGACCTGCTCAACTCCAAGACGGCGACGGCCGCCGCGAACGCCGGCTTCACGTTCGTGAACCCGACCTCGACGTTCATCGGGCACGCCGTCTGCGACAGCGTCGAGTGGCTCAACGGCCTGTCGAGCCCTGTCAGCGAGAGCTACCACCCCAACATCGCGGGGCATCGCGACGGGTATGCCGCCGTGACCAAGCCCGCCTTCGGGCTCACCGCGACGCTCACCGCGACGCAGGCCGAGGCGAAGGCGGTCGCGTCGGCAGACTCCCTCGCCCGCGACGCGAGCAGGTACGCCGCCGTGGACCGGTCGATCACTCCCGAGCGCTTCGTGGCTCCCGACCTGCACAGCCCGGCGATGCGTGCGGCGGCCGCTCGGGCCGGCGTGGACCTGAGCAGCCGGGCGAGCATCGACGCGGCCGACAGGGTCTGGTCGGCCCGCCAGGACGCCGAGCGGCGCGAGGCCGCCCACCGCTGAGCGGTGACGAGGGCTGTCGCAAAGTGCCCACTCGACGGTGCATGCCGGACATCGCGACGTCGAGTGGCACTTTCCGACATCGAGTGGGCACTTACCGACATCGAGTGGGCACTTTCCGACGGTCACCTAGGGTGGCCCCGTGCGCTACGACGACATCATCATCGGGGCTGGGCACAACGGGCTGACCGCGGCCGCCTACCTCGCTCGCGCGGGCCGCAACGTGCTCGTCCTCGAGCGGCTCGACCACGTCGGGGGCGCCGCGGTGTCGGCCCGCGCCTTCGCCGGCGTCGACGCACGCCTGTCGCGGTACTCCTACCTCGTGTCGCTGCTGCCCCGGCAGGTGCTGACCGACCTCGACCTCGACCTGCGCCTCATCCGCCGGCGCTTCTCCTCCTACACACCGGTGCCCGCCGACCCGTCGCGCGGCCTGCTCGTCGACAACGCCGACGAGGCCGCGACGCGGGCAGCCTTCCGCGCCCTCACCGGTGGCGACGAGGCGTATGCCGGCTGGACCGACTTCTACGGCCGCATGACCTCCCTGGCCGGCCGGGTCTTCCCGACAGTCCTCGAGCCGCTGCGTTCGCGCGACGAGGTGCGATCCCTCTCCGGCGACGAGGACCTCTTCGACGCCCTGACGAGCCGGCCGCTGGGTGGGCTCATCGAGTCGGTGACGAGCGATGACACCCTGCGCGGCATCATCGCCACCGACGCCCTCATCGGCACCTTCGCCTCGCTCGCCGAGAGCGACCTGCGCCAGAACGTCTGCTTCCTCTACCACCTCATCGGCGGCGGCACCGGCGACTGGGACGTGCCCGTCGGCGGCATGGGTGCGCTCACCGACTCGCTTGCGGCTGCGGCGGTCTCGGCCGGTGCGACGATCCTCACCGGGGCGGAGGTCACGTCGGTGGACCCGTCCACCGGGGAGGTCCACTGGTCCGGCGGCGCCGCGGGCACCGGCACCGCGACGGGCGGCACGCTCGTCGGGGGCTGCGCCCCGACCGTGCTTAACCGGCTGCTGGCGGCGGCGGGTGCCGAGCCCGTCGACACCGAGAGAGACGTGGAGGGCGCTCAGCTCAAGGTCAACATGCTGCTGACGCGGCTCCCCCGGCTGCGCGACGCGTCCGTCGACCCGGCCGCCGCGTTCGCCGGCACCTTCCACATCAACGAGGGCTACGCCCAGCTCGAGCAGACGTATGCCGCAGCGCGGGCTGGGCGCATCCCGGACCTGCCGCCGTGCGAGATCTACTGCCACACCCTGTCGGACCGCTCCATCCTCGGTGCCGACCTCGCCGCGACCGACGCCCAGACGCTGACGCTCTTCGGCCTGCACCTGCCGGCCCGGCTCTTCCGCGCCGACAACGAGCGGGCGACGCAGGAGGCGCTCGAGGCGACCCTGCGCTCCCTCGACTCGGTGCTCGGCGAGCCGATCGAGTCGGTGCTGGCCCGCGACGCCGACGGCAAGCCGTGCATCGAGGTCAAGAGCCCGGTCGACCTCGAGCAGGCCGTCGGCCTGCCGGGAGGCAACATCTTCCACCGCTCGCTGCAGTGGCCGTGGGCCGAGCGCGACTCCGAGGTGGGCACCTGGGGCGTCGAGACGGCATACGACACCGTGCTGCTCGCGGGAGCGGGGGCACGGCGCGGGGGCGGGGTCAGCGCGATCCCCGGCCACAACGCGGCGCGCGCGATCCTCGGCTAGGCCCGCCAGACGCCGGAGCTGCCGCGCCGGTGGCTGCCGACCAGGTGCGTGTCGACGATGCCCACGGCCTCCATCAGCGCATACATCGTCGTGGGACCGACGAAGGCGAAGCCCTTCTGGCGCAAGGCTCTCGACAGTGCCTTGCTCTCCTCGGAGACCGTCGGAACCTCCGAGTGGTCGCGCGGGCGCGGGGTGTCGGCGGGCTGGAAGCTCCAGACGAAGTCGACCAGACCGCCCTCCTCGCGCAGCGCGATCGTGGCGCGCGCGTTGGTGATGGTGGCCTGGATCTTGCCGCGGTGGCGGATGATGCCCGCGTCGCCGAGCAGCCGCTCGACGTCGGTCTCGGTGTAGCCGGCGACGACGTCTGGGTCGAAGTCGGCGAAGGCCGCGCGGAAGGCGGGGCGCTTGCGCAGGATCGTGGCCCACGACAGGCCGGACTGGAAGCCCTCGAGGCAGATCCGCTCGTAGAGCCCGCGCTCGTCGCGGATCGGCATGCCCCACTCGGTGTCGTAGTAGTGCATGAGGAGCGGGTCCACGGACGCCCACGTGGGGCGGGCGAGCCCATCAGCGCCGACGACGGTCATGCCGGGAACCCTAGGACACCTGACCGACAGCCTTCCGGCGCGCGTGGACAGGATGGGCGCATGACACCGGACCCGTATGCCGGACTCGACCTGGAGTCGCTCGACCTGCGATCCAACCCCGAGCTCTACCGCGTCGGCCGGGGCGAGCAGGGAGTGCTGCGGGTGCAGCCCTACAAGGACGAGCTGCTGCCGCTGTGGCGCTTCCGCACCCCCGAGGTCGCCCGCGAGAGTGCTGCCGCGATCCGCGCGAAGTTCGACGGCTACCTGGCCACCGGAGACCTCGTCGGCGCTGACATGGCGCGCAAGTTCCTGCAGATGGGCTACACACGGGCCCGTCGCTACGCCAACCACCCCGGTGGCCGCAAGTACGACGGCCCGGTGCCGGAGGAGCAGCGCGGACGAAGCGGCGCGCACGGCAGGGCAGAGCTGCCCCGCGGCCCCGAGGACGCCGAGAAGGCGGAGGCCGCGCAGGTCTTCAAGCAGGCGTGGGATGCGGTGGAGCAGGTCGACGAGTACACGCAGTGGCGGTCAGCGCACCGGGCGGAGCACGGCTGACGCTCGCTCGTCACTCGACGTTTTGTCCGTTTCGCCGGCATCGGGGGCGTGGTCGTCCTACCGTGGCGGCACGGCATACGCCCTCGCTGCACGGAGGAACCATGACACCGAGCCCAACCCGCAAGCGCGTCGCACTCGTGCTCGCCGCCGCGGCGACCCTCGGGCTCGGCCCGGTCGCGGCGCCCACCCCCGCCGAGGCCGCGACGCCAACCGTGCAGCAGCAGGTCGTCCAGCTCGTCAACGCCCAGCGGGCCAAGGTGGGATGCCGCGCGCTCGTCACCGATGCGCGGCTGTCGCGCGCGGCGCAGGCGCACTCCACGGACATGGCGAAGCGCCGCTACTTCTCGCACACGAGCCTCGACGGGCGCACCTTCGTGCAGCGGATCCGGGCCCAGGGCTACCCGGGCACGCGGCTCGGCGAGAACATCGCGGCCGGCCAGCCGTCCGCCAAGGCGGTCATGGACGCCTGGATGAAGAGCCCGGGCCACCGAGCCAACATCCTGAACTGCCGCTTCACGGCCATCGGCGTCGGCTATGCCGTGGGTGGCCCCTACCGCTACTACTGGACCCAGGACTTCGGCGGCTGAGCCGTATGCCGGGTTGCCGGCCACCGGTGACCGTATGCCGGGTGGCCGGCTCAGCGAGCCACGGCCAGGACGAACTCGTTGCCGTCGGGGTCGGCGAGCCTGACGGCACGGTGGTCGGTCTGCGCGGGGTCCAGGCGGGTCGCGCCCAGGGCGACCAGTCGCTCGACCTCGGCGGAGAGCTCCTCCTCGCCGGAGGTGGCCAGCGCGAGGTACATCCGGTTGACCTCGTTCCCGGGATTGAGCGGCGGTCCGCCCCAGGCGATCTTGGCGCCGCCCTCCGGAGACTGGATGGCCGTCTCCTGGTCCTGGTCCCACACGAGCGGCCAGCCCAGCGCCGCGCTCCAGAAGTAGCCGACCTCCTGGGTGCCGTCGCAGGCCAGCTCGCCGAGGAAGCCGCACCCGGCCAGGTAGGCATTCCCCGCCTCGATGACGCAGAACTCGTTGCCCTCGGGGTCGGCCAGGACGACATGGCCCTCCTCGGGCCGCTGCCCGACGTCGAGGTGCCGGCCACCGAGCTCGAGCGCCCGTGCCACGGTGGCCTGTTGGTCCGACGGTGACTCGCTCGTCAGGTGCAGGTGGACCTGGTTCGGTCCCGTCCGCGCCGTGTGTCCCGACTCGAAGCGGATGGGGCACTCGACGTCCTCGTTCGGCAGGACCGTGCGCCCGTCACCCGCGACCTCACGACGAAGGAGCCCACCCCAGTACCCGGCCAGGGCCTCGGGGTCGTCGGCCCGGTGGCAGAGGGCGGCGAGCTGGGACGTCATGCTCGAGACGCTAGGCGCCGCCCGGCCGGTTGCTCAACGCGTTATCCGGCTCGCGGCGCGGCTCCCCGTCCTGCTGCGCTGCCCCGGGGGTAAGGATGGGTCATGCCCCTCACCCGCTCGCGGACGCCCGACGACACCATCGGCGCCCGCGACCTCACGCACTGGCACACCCGCTTCGGGCAGTGGCTCGTCGCCCTCTTCGCCCGGGTGGCCGACAGCTCGCGCCCGGCAGCGCGGAAGGTGGCGTCGTGGTCGTCGGCACACGTCGCCTTCCTCGTCTTCGCAGCGATCGCCCTGGGCGTCATGGTCGGGCTGGTCGAGGGCGTCGAGACGGTCTACGAGGCCGTGGTCGGACGCGACGGGATCACCGTGGTCGACCACCCCGCCCTCGACACGGCAATCAGCCTCCGGTCCCCCGGTCTCGACTCGGCGGTCACCGCCTTCACCGACGTCGGTGGCCCGGTCGGCATGCCGATCCTCGCGCTCGTCACGGTCGCGATCATCACCTGGCGGCGGCGCCGCTGGACCCCCCTCGTGCTCACCCTCATCGCCGCGGCCGGGTCGCTCACCATGACGATCGTCGGCAAGAACTTCGTCGACCGGGCGCGGCCGCCGGCCTCGCTGGCCGTGCCGCCGCTCGAGTCGTCCCCGTCCTTCCCGAGCGGTCACACGCTCAATGCGACGGTGCTGACGACGATCATCGTCTACCTCGTCCTCATCGAGACGACGGCCGCCTGGCAGCGCACGCTCGCTGTCACGCTCGGCACGCTCTTCGTGCTGGCGATGGGCCTGTCGCGCGTCTTCCTCGGACACCACTGGCTCACCGACGTCATCGCCGGCTGGCTCATCGGCCTCGCCTGGGCACTGGCGGTCATCACCGCCCACCGCCTGTGGCTCACCCTGCGCGAACGGCCCGAGGCCGCGAACTCGCGAGACGGCATACGCCAGGAGGGCTCGCGCTCCTAGGATCGTCTGGGTGAAGCCGGCGATCATCCTCGTCTCCGAGACCCGCTGCGAGCAGCTGCTCGACGAGTTCTCCCGCTACGTCCGCGACTACGAGCTCGTCACGGCGACGTCGGCCCGCGAGGCGAAGCAGGCCGCCAAGGGCCTCGTCGCGGAGGGCGGGCAGGTGGCGATGTTCGTCACCGAGTCGCGGCTGCCCGACGCCGAGGTGCTCGAGGCCTTCCACTGGTGGCGCGCGAGCGTGCCGACGGCGAGGCGGGTCATCGCGGCGCACGTGTCGGCGTTCCGCGAGGACGCCGACCGGCTACGGGGCGGGATGGCCAAGGGCAAGTACGACGCGTACCTCCTCGCACCGCGCGGCCCGCGCGACGAGGAGTTCCACACGGCGATCTGCGAGCTGCTCTCCGACTGGGGCTCGACCGTCGCGGAGCCGGAGGTCGTGGCGGTCGCCATCGTCTCCCCCGTCGAGGACGCCCTGACCCTCGGCATCCGCGACTACCTCGACCGGATGGGCATGCCCAACCGCGTCTACGCCCCCGAGAGCGAGAAGGGCCGGCACGTCCTCGAGCGCTACGTCGCCGACCGCGGTGACGCGGACGCCGGCGAGCCCGCCTACCCGCTCGTCATGGACCTCGGCGAACGCGTCGCCCCGGCGCAGAGCGTCCGCGACGTCGCCACCCGCATCTACGGCCGCCCGGCCGACGTCGTCGTCGACCAGGTGGTCGACGTGGCCATCGTGGGCGCCGGCCCGGCCGGTCTGGCGGCCGCGGTCTACGCCTCCTCCGAGGGCCTGTCGACCGTCGTGCTCGAGGCCGAGGCCATCGGCGGGCAGGCCGGGACGTCGTCGATGATCCGCAACTACCTCGGCTTCCCCCGCGGGATCTCCGGTATGCGTCTGGCCCAGCGGGCGCGCAACCAGGCGGTCCGCTTCGGCACGAAGTTCTTCACCGGCTGGCCGGTCACCTCCCTGGATCGGGAGGCGGGCGAGGACGGCCCGCCGGGGCCGCTGGTGCTGCGCACCGACGGCGGCGAGGTGCGCGCCCGTGCGGTCGTGGTGGCCGCCGGGGTGAAGTACCGCCGCCTCGGCGCCCCTGGGATCGAGGCCCTCGTCGGCCTCGGGGTGCACTACGGCAGCGCGATGACCGCGGCCCGGGAGCTCGAGGGCTCGGACGTCATGGTGGTCGGTGGCGGCAACTCCGCCGGGCAGGCCGCGATCCACCTCGCCCGCTTCGCCCGGACGGTGACGATCCTCGTGCGACGGGCGACGCTCGCCGAGACGATGTCGCGCTACCTCGTCGCGGAGATCGAGCACAACCCGCGCATCACGGTCCAGGGCTGCGGAGAGGTCGTCGAGGGCGGTCCCGACGAGGAAGGCCGGCTCGGGTGGGTCGTCGTGCGTGACACGACGACCGGCAGCGAGGAGCGCCGTGAGTGTCGCGGGCTGTTCGTGCTCATCGGCGCCGAGCCGCACTGCGACTGGCTGCCCGACGAGGTGGCTCGCGACCCCCGCGGCTTCGTCGTCACCGGACGGGACGTGCCGCCGGAGCGGTGGCGCGACCAGCTGCCGCCCGAGAGCCTCGAGACGACCGTCCCCGGCATCTTCGCCGTGGGCGACATCCGCGCCGGGTCGATGAAGCGCGTCGCGGCCGCCAGCGGCGAGGGCGCGTCGGTCGTGCCGCTCGTGCACGCCTGGCTGGGGCAGTCGCGCTGAAGCGCGCCCCGACAGCCTGCCTCAGAGCCGGATGAGCTGCCCGTCGCGGAACGAGTAGCGGTAGGCCGTCGAGGTCGCCGCAGGCAGGTTCGCCGGATGGGTCGCGTGGTGCCGATGCGGATGCGGCGCCGACGGTGCGGAGGCGGGCAGGGGCGTCAGTCCTCCGGCGACGCCGGCGGCGTGCGCCTGCCCGGCACCGAGCGCCGCCGTCCCGACGAACGCGACGGCGACGGCCGCGCCCGCGGCCCCGAGGCCACGTCGCAGCGCCGAGCGGCGGGTGGGAGAAGCAGGACCGGTGGGCTCGGGGCGAGGTGTCGTCTTCATGTCCTCACCGTCGCGTCGGCGGCTGTGCCGGCTCTGTGGCTCAGGGATGGGGTGCCGGTGAGGACGAATGCACCATGTCGCCCGCGACCTGGTGCGAGGCGGCGTCGGCCTCGCCCCGAAGGCCGGCGACGACGCCGGCGCGGTCGGCCTCCGAGCGGTTCTGGCTGAGCTTCGCCTTGCCCTCGACCGAGTCGACGAGCAGCTCGATGCCGACGATGCCCCTCAGCTGCCCGCGGACGTACGCCTCCGGTGCGTCGCCGACGCCCCACGGGCTCTCGCGGGTCGCCTCGTGTCGCTCGGTGAGGCGGGTGACGACGTCGAGGACCCAGTCCGGGTCGTCGTGCACGGTGACCGCGCCGCGCAGCTGCACCTCGGAGTAGTTCCACGTCGGCACCACGCGACCGTGCGTGGCCTTGCTGGCATACCACGACGGCGAGACGTACGCGTCCGCGCCGGTGACGACGACGAGCCCTGGGGCGCCGGCAGGGATGCGGGTCCAGTGCGGGTTGGCTCGGGCGAGATGCCCGAGCAGGCGGACCGGCCTGCCGTCGTGGCCGCCGTCGACCAGGACCGGCAGGAGCGTCGCATCGGGTATGCCGTCCGGCCCGACCGTGACCAGGTGACCGGCCGCGCGACGTCCGAGGAAGGCGACGACGTCGGCGTCGACCATGGCGTTGAAGCCGGGCACGTACATCCCCCGATGGTCGCACGGGGCTATCGGCGTACGACCGCGGTGCACCGACGGAGCCCGCCGACGGTGTCGGCGGGCTCCAGCGAGGACGGACGACGCGGAGGCGGCGTCCGGGCTCAGCTGTGCCGGTGCGGGGCTCGGCGGGGCGCGGCCGACCAGGGCCGCGGACCACCGGTGCGGGGAGCCGGCAGGGCGTGCACCGAGGCGATCCGCGCCTGTGCCACGGACAGCTCCGCGCTGCGCTCGGTCGGCGGGTCGAGCCGTTCGGCGAGCCGGCGCAGCAGCAGCGCTGCGCGCAGGTGTCGGCGCGAGCGGCCTCGCGGCCGCGGGGCGTGGTGGCGGGCGGCGACACGCTGCACGATCAGGTCGCGGGCGAGCGCCTCCTGCGGCGTGAGGCTGACGCCGGTGGTGACGGTGCCGGTGCTCATGCGAGGCTCACCTGCGCCCGCTTGACCCGGATGTCGCCGCTGCCGGAGTGGACCGACAGCATGGCCTGGGC
Source organism: Terrabacter sp. NPDC080008 (assembly GCF_040702505.1). Classification (NCBI taxonomy): domain Bacteria; kingdom Bacillati; phylum Actinomycetota; class Actinomycetes; order Micrococcales; family Intrasporangiaceae; genus Terrabacter; species Terrabacter sp. NPDC080008. The sequence continues at coordinate 819,614 of NZ_JBFBLC010000001.1, read as the reverse complement.
CTCGGCGTCCCCCGGGCCCGCGGTCTGCTCGAGGTCGATGTCGACGTCGCCAGTCACGGTGTTGAGGTCGAGGTAGGCCGCGACGCCGGCCGCCACCGCGATCGTCACGTCGCCCGTGCCGGTCTTGGTGCGCACCTGTCCGCCGTGCACGGCCTTGAGCTCCACGTCGCCCGTGCCGGTCACGAGCTCGAGGTCGCCGGTCGAGGCACCGATGAAGAGGTCGCCCGAGCCGGTCTTGGCCTTGACGGCCGCATCGGAGCGGCGCAGCGAGATGTCGCCGCTGCCGGACACGAGGTCGAGGCGCCCGCCTGCCGCGCCGACGGAGACGTCGCCGGAGCCGGTCTTGAGGGAGGCCTCTCCCCGAGCCGACTGCAGGGTGATGTCACCCGAGCCCGACTTCAGCTGTGCCGTGCCGACCTCGTGGAAGGTGAGGTCGCCGGAGCCGGTCGTGGTGCGCACGTCGCCCAGCAGGCCCGAGGCCGTGACGTCGCCGGCGCCGGTCCGCACGTCGACGGCGCTGCCGGAGGGCAGCTCGACCTCGACGTCGACCGAGCCCTTGGTGCCGAGGCCGAAGAAGCTGTCGCGGATCTTGGGTGCGAGGACCACGACGTCGTTGCCGTGGGCCTCGACGGTGAACTTCTCGGCCAGCTCGGCGCCGTTCTTGCCGTGCGGCTGGAGCCGGATGGTGGTGGTGGTCGAGTCGCCGGCGGTGAGCGTCACGTCGCCGACGATGACCTCGACCTTGAGGTTGACGGGTCCGGTGGTGTCGAACCGTGATTCGAGGTTGGTGCTCATGGGATGTCCCCTTCGGTGGGTGGTGGCCTGAGGTCTGTCGGCCGGGTCAGCGGACCCAGCCCTGCACGCGCTTGTTCGAGGAGCGGTTGCGCCCCGGCGCCCCCGGGCCGAAGCCGGGACCGGGCGGCATGGGCGGGAAGCCGGGCATCGGTGGGACACCCGGGAGGGACTGCGTGGCGGCACGCACCGCGCCGACGATCCACGTGTTGAGCGACTGTCCGCGCCCGGCGGCCAGCTCCTCGGCCCGCGTCTTGAGCGCCTCGGGCAGGCGGAGCGTGATCCGTGAGGTCTCGGCGCCTTCCTCGTCGGCTGACATCACGGTGGTGTCATCGGTGCGGACTGCCTGGGTGTCGTCGACGAGGGCGGCGGGGCCGGCCCCGACGACGACGAAGACGGGCTCGCGGCCCTGGAGCCGCACCTCGACGGAGGCACCGTCCAGCTCGTTGGTGATCTCCGCAGCAGCGTGCGATAGCGCGTCCATCAGGGCCAGGCGGGCCGACGAGTCGAGCGCGAAGCCGATGCGCTCTGCGGCCTGCTCGGTCTCCGGTCCCATCGCCCTGGCCGCCTGGGCGAGGTCTCGACGCAGTGCGTCGACGTACTCGGTGATGTCCATGCGCATCATCGTGACACCATAGTGATGTCACGTCAACACCATTGCGCCATCAAAGTGACGGCTCCCCTGCCGGCGCGCGAGCGGGTACGTTCGGCTCACCCCTCAAACCGAAAGGTCCCCGATGCGCAGCCTCGGAACCTCAGACCGACCGAGCGTGCGGACCCTCTCGTCCGTCATCGAGAAGGTCTCCTCCCGCAGCCGCTCACGGCAGTTCATCCGCGTCATGAACCGGATGGGTGCCTCGCCGGCCGCGATCCTGCCGTTCGTCAAGGACTCCCCCAACTTCACCAACCGCCGCTTCGAGGGCGAGGAGCCCTCCCTGCGCCCACGCCTCCGGGCCCAGACGAGCGCTCTCGTCGCCGCGGTACGCGTCGGCGAGCGGGGTGCGCCCGTGGGCACGGTGCCGGTCGTGCCTGCCGAGCCACCGGAGCGACCCGGTGAGCTCGCCGTCACCTGGTACGGCCACGCGACCAGCGTCGTCGAGATCGACGGGGCGCGTTTCCTCTTCGACCCCGTCTTCAGCGAGCGCGTCTCGCCGATCCGCCACGTCGGCCCCCGGCGCATGCATCCCGTCCCGGGCGCGATCGCCGACATCCCCACCATCGACGCCGTGCTCATCAGCCACGACCACTACGACCACCTGGACCAGCCCTCGATCGTCCGGCTCGAGGAGACCCACCGGCCGCACTACGTCGTGCCGCTCGGCGTCAACGCCCACCTGCTCGCCTGGGGCGTCCCGGCCGAGCGCATCACCGCGCTCGACTGGCGCGGCGAGACCGAGGTGGCCGGTATCCGCATCACCTGCACCGAGGCCCGGCACAACTCCGGGCGCGGGCTCGTCGACAGCCAGACGCTCTGGGCGGGGTGGGCGCTGCGCGGCCCGCGCCACAGCGCCTACTTCCCCGGCGACTCCGGCACGTCGAAGCGGTTCGCCGCCATCGGCGCCGACCTCGGCCCCTTCGACCTGACGCTGATGCCGGTCGGCGCCTACGACCCCTTCTGGCCCGACATCCACATGGACCCCGAGCAGGCCGTCGCGGCCCACCGGGACGTCAACCGGATCGGCGACGAGATGTACGCCCTCACCGAGGACGAGGCCGGCGTCGCCGACGACTTCCTCGAGGGTGACCAGCGCATCGATACCCCCGGCGGCACCTACGAGGAGGGCGAGCGCACCGAGACGACACGTACGACCCCGACCGCCGCGGGCGAGTCGCTCCTCGTGCCCGTCCACTGGGCCACCTTCAACCTGTCGATGCACTGGTGGGCCGAGCCCGTACGCCGGGTGCGCCGTGCCGCTGCCGAGGCGCGGGTCCCCGTGGCGTTCCCTCGCGTCGGGCAGCGCGTGGACCTCGGCGGCGGCGACGCGCAGGCCGTCGCGGCAGCGCACGCCGAGCCGTGGTGGGAGGAGTGCGCAGCCGCCGAGGACCGCGACTGAGCGAAGATGACAGGGGCCCGCGGCCGCCGCCACCCGTGGCGGCATCGCGACCCCGCCGCCACCGACCGAACCAGGAGAAGCCCGTGCAGCTCCCGATCCTGCGCCGGATGGGCGCCACCCCCTCGGCCGTGCGCTCGCGCGTGACCGCCTCGCCCAACTACCGCGACGGCGAGTTCCGCTCGCACGAGCCGACCCACGTCGTGGGGACGTCGGAGGCCGAGGGACCGCCCGGCAGCATGGCGATGACGATGCTGCGCGAGTTCGGCCGAGGCCGGCCGCGCGGCACCGTCCCGGTCGTGACGCCCCGGCACCCGCACGAGCCGGCCGACCTCGCCGTGACGTGGTACGGCCACGCCACGAGCGTGCTCGAGATCGACGGGCGCCGGTTCCTGCTCGACCCCGTCTTCGGCAACCGCGCCTCGCCGTCGGCGATCGCCGGCCCCAAGCGCCTGCACCCGGTCCCCGGCCGCATCGCCGAGATCCCGCGGCTCGACGCCGTCGTGATCAGCCACGACCACTACGACCACCTCGACGAGCCCTCGATCCGGCAGCTCGAGCGGACCCACCGGCCGCACTACGTCGTGCCGCTCGGCGTCGACGAGCACCTGCGCGCCTGGGGCGTGCCGGCCGGGCGCATCACCAGCCTGGACTGGCGCGAGGAGACCGAGATCTCCGGCATCCGCCTGACCTGCACCGAGGCCCGGCACTTCTCGGGCCGTGGCTTCGTGCGCAACCAGTCGCTCTGGGCCGCCTGGACCTTCCACGGGCCGCGCCACTCCGTCTTCTTCGGCGGTGACTCCGGTCCGACCCACCGCTACACCGCCATCGGCACCGACCTCGGGCCCTTCGACCTCACGATCATCCCGATCGGCGCCTACAGCGTGCACTGGCCCGACATCCACCTCGACCCGCAGCAGGCGATCGACGCCCACCTCGAGGTCAACCGGGGCGGCACCGACTCCGTGCTGCTGCCGATCCACTGGGCTACCTTCAACCTCGCCACGCACTGGTGGAGCGAGCCGATCCGCTGGGCGCGACGCGCGGCGGCAGCCCGCGGCGTCCGCCTGGTCTGCCCGCGCGTCGGCGCGCGGATCGAGCTGAGCGGCAACGACGTCGACGAGGTCGTCGCCTCCCACCAGGACCCCTGGTGGGAGGCCTGCGCCGCTCCCCTCGACAGCGACTGAACGCTCGCGCGAACCGTCGGACCGCCGTCAGCCGTCGCCCTCCGGGCTCTCGAGCACGCCCTCGATCGCGTATGCCGGCTCGTGGCGGTCCGTGGGTCCGCCGGGCGCCGCTGCGGTCGGCCCGCCAGAGGCCGGGGTCCGGAAGATCCAGCGGCGCATCGCGACGAAGCGCAGTGCGGTCGACAGCACGTTGGCCACGGCGACGACGCACGTCTGCGCCAGGGTGCCGGCACCGGGCACGAGCGCCCCGAGGACGGCGAGCGCGACGGTCGTGGCGGCATACGTGATCGCGAAGACGACGAGCGCCTGGCCGTGGTGTGCCACGAGCCGGCGGCGCCCCGTCACACCGAAGGTCCACGCCCGGTTGAGGGCCGTGTTGACGACGGTCGCGATGACGAGCGCGACCCCGTTGGCGAGCTGCGAGGGGGCACCGCCCCGCACCACGGCCGCGAAGAGGCCGAGGTGCAGGGCGGTGGAGAGCACTCCGACGCCGGCGAAGCGGACGAGCTGCTGGGAGAGTCGGCCCACGGTGGGTGCCGGAGTGCTGCTGGGCACGGTCGTCACTGGAGGGGTTGGGTCAGGTCGTAGAAGGTGGACCCGCCGATCGTCACCGGGGTGAAGTTCGCCTGCACCCACGAGCTGATCTCGGACGAGGAGCTGCTGCCGCCGTTCTGGTTGCCGAATCCCCTGCCGCCCGCGGCGAAGTAGTGGATCTGGCCGTTCGCGACGTACTGCTTGAACTGGTCGAGCGTGGGGCTCGGGTCGGAGCCGTTGAACCCACCGACGGCCATCACCGGGAGCTGTGTGCCGAGCTGCAGCCCGGCCGCGGTCTGGGAGCCGACCGCTGCGGCGACCCACGTGTACTTCTGCGCGTCGGTCGACAGGGCTGCCACGACGGCGGTGCTCGGGGTCGACGCGTCGAGCAGGCCGCCCACGCCGCCTCCTTGCCGGCCACCCCGGAAGCCGCCCGGCGCGCCGCCCTGGAACCCACCCGGGAAGCCACCCTGGGGCGCGCCCTGCTGACCGGTCTGCCCCTGCGGCCCCTGGCCACCGAAGGGCGCGCCACCGCGGAAGCCGCCACCTGGCCCACCACCGGGCCCGCGGCTGGAGCCGGCGGGGCCGGCCGTCACGATCGACCCGCTGTGGCCCTGGGCGGTGGTCGACACGGCATACGCGGCAGGTCCTGCGAGCCCCGCGACGAGCGCGCCGGCGAGCACGACCGGCACGGCCCGCAGGTGCAGCCACCGGACGAGGAGCAGCGGCAGCGCCGCGGCCACCCCGACGGCGAGCACCGAGATGCGCAGCCAGTCGCCGTAGGCCGTGGTGCGCGAGAGGAGGACGAAGGCCCAGACGGCGGCCGCTGCAGTCGCGGCCGCCAGCGCGACCGTCGCGACGGCGCTCGAGCGGCGCTCCCACGCCTCGACCGCACCCATGCCGACGAGGGCGCCGATCGCAGGCGCGAGGGCCACGGTGTAGTACTCGTGGAAGATGCCGGCCATGAAGGAGAAGACGAGCATCGTGACGACGAGCCAGCCGCCCCAGACGAGGTAGGCCGCACGGCGCAGGTCGGTGCGGGGGCGGCGACCGCGCAGCCACAGGCCGGCGGCGAGCAGGATCAGGGCGCTCGGGATCAGCCACGACACCTGGCCGCCGACGGTTGAGGAGAACATCCGGAAGAGCCCGGTCGAGCCCCACTGGCCGCCCGCGCCACCGGCCCCACCCGGGCCGCCCGCGCCTCCGACCGAGCCGGTCTCGTCGCCGCTGAGGCGGCCGAAGCCGTTGTAGCCGAAGGTCAGCTCGAGGAAGGAGTTGGTCTGGCTGCCGCCGATGTAGGGGCGGGCCGAGGCCGGGATGAGCTCGACGATCGCGACCCACCAGCCCGCTGAGAGCACCATGGCGCCGACCGCCAGCAGGGAGTGGACGATCCGCTTGCGCAGCGTGGTGGGCGCCGCGACGAGATAGGCGAGCCCGAAGAACGGCACGACGAGCAGCACCTGCAGGGTCTTGGTGAGGAAGCCGAGCCCGATGAAGACTCCGACGATCACCATCCACTTCGGCGAGGCCTGCTCGATCGCCTTCATCGTGGCCCACGCGCCGAGCGCCATGAGCAGCGTCAGCAGCGCGTCCGGGTTGTTGAAGGTGAACATCAGCGCCGCCACCGGGGTCAGCGCGAGGACCGCGCCGGCGATGAGGCCGGCCGCGGCGCCGAAGTGGCGCTTGACGCTCGTGTAGACGACACCGACCGTCGCGACCCCCATCAGGGCCTGCGGGAGCAGGATGGCGAAGGAGCTGAGGCCGAGGAGCCGCACCGACAGGGCCATCACCCAGAGGGAGGCCGGCGGCTTGTCGACGGTGATCGAGTTGGCGGCGTCGGAGCTGCCGAAGAAGAACGCCTTCCAGCTCTGGCTGCCGGCCTGGGCCGCTGCGGAGTAGAAGGAGTTGGCGTAGCCGCTCGCCGTGAGGTTCCACGTGTAGAGGGCCAGGGTGGCGAGCAGCAGGCCGAGGAGCGCCGGGCGCGCCCACGACGGGTCCGCCGTGGGCCCGCGCCACAGGCGCCGGACGAACGTCCGACGACCCGCGCGGGCGCGGGGCGGCTGCTGGGTCGAGGAGCGGGGGTCGGCCGCCGCGCCCGGGGAGGTGAGGGTCATCGTGTCCATGTCCCAACGGTCGAGCGCGCCTCTGTGCCCTCCCTATGACATGACTTTGGTCCGGGAATGAGCACTACGCGCGTCAGGAGGCGGCAGGCAGCAACAGCGAGAAGGTGGTGTCGCCCGGCCGGCTGTCGAGCTCGACCCGGCCCCCATGCGCCTTGCTGACGGCCGCGACGATCGACAGGCCCAGACCGGTGCTGCCCTTGGCCCGGTTGCGGGCGTCGTCGCCGCGCGCGAACCGCTCGAAGACGTTCGGCTGCAGCGACTCCGGGACGCCGGGGCCGTCGTCGTGGACGGCTACGCGTACCCAGTCACCCTCCGGCCGCACGGAGGTCGTGACCCGGGTGCCGTCGGGGGTGTGCGTGCGCGCGTTGGCCAGCAAGTTGGTGACCACTTGGTGCAGGCGCGGGCCGTCCCCCTTCACCTCCACCGGCTCGGGCGGCAGGTCGAGGTCCCAGTGGTGGCCCGGCGAGGCTGCGTGGGCATCGCTGACGGCGTTGATGACGAGCATCGACATGTCGACCGGAGCCTCCTCGAGGGGGCGGCCGGCGTCCAGGCGGGCGAGCAGGAGCAGGTCCTCGACGAGCGAGCCCATCCGGTCGGCCTCGGACTCGATGCGGCCCATCGCATGGGTCACCGTCGCCGGCACGGCGTTCGGCTCGCGACGGGACAGCTCGGCATACCCCTTGATCGACGCGAGGGGCGTGCGCAGCTCGTGGGAGGCGTCGGCGACGAACTGGCGCACCCGCTGCTCGCTCTGGTGCCGGGCGTTGAGTGCCTCGTCGACGTGGTCGAGCATCTCGTTGAAGGCGGCGCCGACCTGGCCCACCTCGGTGCGCCGGTCGGTGTCGGCGGGGTCGACCCGCTCGGCGATGGCCACCGAGCCAGAGGCGAGCGGTGTCTGCGAGACCTTGGTGGCCGTGGTCGCCAGGCGACGCAGCGGCTCGAGGTTGCGGCGCACCAGCCACGTGCCGAGGACCGCCACGAGCACGATGCCGGCGACCACCGCCGAGATGGCGACGAGGATCATGCGCGAGATCGTGTGGTTCAGCGGTCCGGTGGGCAGGCCCACGACGACGGTGCCGATGGTCGGTATGCCGTTGACCTGCACCGGGGCGCGGGCCGCCATGACGCGGTACTCGCCGACGTTGCCGCCGAGGTCGATCGTCGTGGGGTCCGAGCCGATGCCGGCGCCCTGCAGCTGGGCGAGCTGGGTCGTGCTCAGGGCGGCCGTCTGGTTGCCCGAGGTCGTCGCCACGCCCTGGGCGACCGGGTCGATGACGGCGATCAGCCCCTCGCTGCCCGGGCCGCGTCCGTGGTCGTCGGAGCTGGGCGGGCGGAACCGCCCGTCGCCGTCGGGTCGCGGCGGCGAGAGGGTCTGCCGCAGCTGGTCATCGACCTGACCGACGAGGTAGCGGTCGAGGGCCACGATGGTCGACACGCCGGTGGCCAGGCTCAGCACGGTGAAGAGGGCGAGCATCGAGGCGACGAGCTTGGCGCGCAGCGGCCACGCCGACCAGGGCCTCACCCGCTCCCGCGCAGCCGTCCACCGCTCGCGCAGCGAATGCCTTGCGGTCCCGGGGGACGCGCCCGGTGCGGATGACCCGCTGGCCGGCGACACGGCATACGGCGCCGGCTCGTCGAGGACGTCAGGGTCGTCACTCAACCCGACCCCGTCGCGGAAGAGGTTGGCGGCGCTGGAGCCGTCGTCCTCGGGCAGGTCGGCAGGGTCCGGACGGTCGACGGAAGCGTCAGACGGCCGGCTTGAGGACATACCCCGCCCCTCGCATGGTGTGGATCATCGGCTCGCGGCCGGCGTCGATCTTCTTGCGCAGGTAGGAGATGTAGAGCTCGACGACGTTGGCCTGGCCGCCGAAGTCGTAGTTCCAGACGCGGTCGAGGATCTGCGCCTTGGACAGCACCCGCTTCGGGTTGCGCATCAGGTAGCGGAGCAGCTCGAACTCCGTCGCGGTCAGGCGGATCTCCTCGCCGCCGCGCATCACCTCGTGGCTGTCCTCGTCGAGCGTCAGGTCGCCGACGACGAGCATCGAGTCAGAGGACGAGACCGCGACAGTGGTGCGGCGCATCAGGGCGCGGACGCGGGCCACGACCTCCTCGAGCGAGAAGGGCTTGGTGACGTAGTCGTCGCCGCCGGCCGTCAGCCCCGAGACGCGGTCCTCGACGGCGTCCTTGGCGGTGAGGAAGAGGACCGGCACGTTGCTGTTGTCGGCGCGCATCCGCCGCAGCACTTCGAGCCCGTCGAAGTCGGGGAGCATCATGTCGAGGACGACCGCGTCGGGGTCGAACTCGCGAGCGACCCGGACGGCCTCCATCCCGGTGCCGGCAGACCGGACCTCCCAGCCCTCGTAGCGCAGGGCCATCCCGAGCAGCTCGGTGAGGTTGGCCTCGTCGTCGACCACGAGCACCCGCACCGGGGAGCCGTCGAGTCGCTGCAGTCGCGCTGTTGCCGGCTTGGTCTTCTCGCTCATGGTCCCAGTGAAACCCGACGCCCTGTGCCGCCGCCAGTGGCTTCCTGTGCGAATCCTGTGTAGTCATCGCCACAGTCCCAGCACGCCGACGGCTGTGCCACAGCGCGTGCACAGGCACGGGTCCGAGCGTGACTGCATGAGCAACGAGTCCCTGCCCCAGGAGCCCCTGGGCCCGACCCAGCGGCCGAGGTCCGGGCTCCCGCAGTTCGACCCCGCCGCGCCAAGCGGCGCACGCACGGGCGACACCCAGCTGCTGCCCTCCGCCTGGGCCTCCCACACCGACGAGCCGCCCGTGGCACCGCCGGCGGCGCCGTACGCGTATGCCGCCGCGCCGGCCTCCGCGTCCACCCCCGCTCCCAGCGCGGCCGGGGGACACGGCCGACGCTGGAGTGGGCGCAGGACCGCCTTGGTCGCCGCCACCGCCCTGGCGCTGGCGACCGTGGGGGCGGTCGGGGCCGCGGCTGCCATGCGGCAGGGCGCAGTCGGCGACGACGGCGGCTTCGGGGGTCGGGGTGGCTTCGGCGGTCTCGGCGGGCACCACGGCTTCCGCTTCCAGGGCGGCCAGCAGAACCCGAACGGCTTCCCGGGCGGCCTCGGTCAGCAGAACCAGCAGGGTCAGCAGAACCAGCAGGGCACGCTGCCGCAGCAGCTGCCGAACCTGCAGGGCGGCGGCGACTCGGGGTCGGGCCTGGGCGGTCTCGACCCCAACCAGCTGGGCCAGCTCACCCCGCAGCAGCTGCTCCAGCAGCTCCAGCAGCTGGGGCGAGACGGCCAGGGCTTCGACCCCGACCACGACGGCCTCGGGCAGGGCGGCGCCGGAGGCGACTCCGGCAGCTCGGGTGGCCAAGGCGGGTCGGGAGGCGGCTCGAGCTCGTCCGGCGGCGTGCGCACCACCTGATCGCACCCCCGGACTCCAAGCATCGGAAGGCGTCAGGATTACCGGAGCGCTGCCCCGTAGGCCTCCAGCGCCTGCGTGGCCCGATCCACCTCGGCGGCCACCCGGTCCATGAGCGCGTCGTCGGCCAGACGCCCGTCGCTGCCGAGGTCCTCGACCTGTTTGCACACCGCGGCCAGGGTCACCGCCCCGAGGTTGGACGCCGACCCCTTCAGGCCGTGCGCGACCCGCCCCTGGCTCTCGGCATCACCCGCGCGGTGGGCGGCCCTCAGGTCGTCCAGCCGCTGGCGCGCCCCGGACCCGAAGCGGTCGATGAACCGCAGCAGCATGGACGGGTCGCCCGGCTCGAGGTCCCGCAGCTCGGCGAGCCGCGCCGCGTCGAGCACCTCGGGATCGACCTCCGGACCCGCCTCGGAGACCACCTCCGTGTCCACCGCCGTGTCCACCGCCTTGTCCACCTCTGCGCCGCCGTCCGGCCCTGCCTTGCCGTCCGAGCCGCCCTCCACCGACCGGCCGCCGTCCGTCGCAGCCGGGCTCGCGACCGCACCGGACGGGACCCAGCGCTGGAGCGTCGAGGCGAGCAGGGCCACGTCGATGGGCTTGGTGAGGAAGTCGTCCATCCCGGCCTGCAGGCAGCGCTCCCGCTCCCCCGCGATCGCCGAGGCGGTCATCGCGATGACCGGGACCCTGCGCCCCGGCGGCTCGTGCGCCCGGATGGCCCGGGTCGCGGCGTAGCCGTCCATGCGCGGCATCTGGCAGTCCATGAGCACCGCCACCACGTCGGCGCCGTGGCCGCGGTAGGCAGCGACTCCCTCGAGCCCGTTCGCCGCAAGGCGCACCGTGTAGCCGAGGCTCTCGAGAACGCCCTGCGCCACGAGCTGGTTGACCTCGTTGTCCTCCACGACGAGGACCGTCCCCAGCGCGCCGTCGGTCCGAGTCGCGGCCAGTGGCGCCACACCCACCACGACCCGCTCACCGCCCGCCGGCCCAGGGCCATCGGCACGCCCGTCACCAGCACCGGCGGGTCCGCGGGATGCCAGGTGGCGACCCGCCACGTCGGACATCGCGTCGAAGAGTCCCGACGGCATGACAGGCGCGGTCAGCACGGCGTCGACACCGGCGCCGGTCAGCAAGGACGCGTCGGGAGGCGGCAGCTTCGCGCAGACGAGCACCACGCGTACGCCCTCGAAGCGCTCGTCGGAGCGGATCATCCGCGCGACCTGCAGGGCCGCGTCGCCCGTGTCGGGGTCGTCGAGCAGCACGACGTCGAGCGGTCGGCCGCTGCCGTGCGCCCGGTCGAGCTGGACGAGGCCCTCGACGCCGGTGGCGGCGGTCGTGACCTGCACGGACCACGCGGCCAGCTGCTCCTCGAGTCGCTCCCGGTGGGTGGAGCCCGCCCCCACGACGAGGGCGCGCAGCCCGGAGACGGATGCCGCGTAGGCTGCCCCGCGCCCGGGCACGACGGTCGTGGCCGGCTCGAAGGCAGCGGTGAACCAGAAGGTGGCGCCCTGCCCCGGCTCGCTCTCCACGCCGATGCGGCCGCCGAGGGCGGTGACGATCTGCCGGCTGATCGCCAGGCCCAGGCCGGTGCCGCCGTACTGACGCGTGGTCGACGAGTCGCCCTGCGTGAAGGAGCGGAAGAGCCGCGAGCGCACCTCCGGGGTGATGCCCGTGCCGGTGTCGCGCACCTCGACCCGCAGGACGGGGCCCGAGCTCGAGTCTTCCTCGGTTGCGCCTCGCTCGATTTCGAGGTGCACGACGACGCTGCCGGAGTCGGTGAACTTCACGGCGTTGGCGGTGAGGTTGGCGACCACTTGGCCGAAGCGCACCGGGTCGCCGGAGACGAGCGCGGGCACGTCCGGGCCGTGGGTCACCGACAGGTCGAGCGACTTGGCGCGGGACCGCTCGGCGAGCAGGCCGACGCTGCCCTCGAGCACCGCGGTCGGGTCGAAGTCGACCGACTCGAGCTCGAGCCGGCCCGCCTCGATCTTCGACAGGTCGAGGATGTCGTTGACGAGCGCGAGCAGGACGCGTCCGGCCTGGTCGATGCCGTCGGAGAGGCGCCGCTGGTGGGCGCTCAGCTCGGTGCGGCCGAGCAGCTCGGCCAGGCCGATGACGCCGTTGAGCGGGGTGCGGATCTCGTGGCTCATCGTGGCCAGGAACTGCGACTTGGCCCGGGAGGCCTCCTCGGCGGCGTCGCGCGCCTGCGCAAGGTGCTCGGCGGTGCGCTCACGGTCGGCGACCCGGGCGAAGAGGGTCGTGATCTGGTCGATCGCCGCCACGTCCGACTCGCCGGGCGGCGAAGCCGTCCGCATGTCGAGGACGACGACGCAGGCCACCCGGTCGTGGGCCACGACCGGGACCGCCAGGATCAAGGTCCCGTCGGACGACGGCTCGACGACGACGGCCCGATCCCGTGCGGCCCGGGTGGCGAGTGCCATTCCCGTCTCGACCGGCAGGAGGCTGGTCTCGACACCCTCGGGCGGCAGCATCGGCTCGCCCAGCCCGCTGTCGACACCGAGGCACGCGAGGACGGGTCGCCACGTGGTGTGCCGGGCGATCTGCTCGAGCACCACGGGCAGCGCCTCGTCGAGGGTGGCCGCCTCGTTGGCGGCCGTCGCCATGGCGGTCACCATCGCGAGCGCCACCTCCGCGTCCTTGCGCTGCGTGATGTCCTGGGTCGTGCCGCCCATGCGCACCGGGCGCCCGTCGGGGTCGCGCGTCACGCGGCCCCGGCCCCGGATCCACCGCGTCTCGCCGTCGGCCCGCACCAGCCTCGCCTCGAACTCGAACGAGTCCTCCGAGTCGAGCGCCGCCCGGATGGTGCGGGTCACCTCGGGCCGGTCGTCGGGATGGATCCGGCCGATGAACGCCTCGACGGTCGGCATGGCCTCCGTGGGGGCGAGTCCGTAGATGCGGGAGAGCTCGGCGGACCACGACACCTCGTCGTTGACGACGTCCCACTCCCAGCTGCCGACGTGCGCGATCGCCTGGGCCTCGGCGAGCTGGTCGAGCAGCCGGCGTTGCGCGCTGTGCTCGCTGACCCGGTGCATCCACCCCCGCCGGACCCCCGCCTCGTCGACGAGCGGGGTGTGCGACACCAGGGCCCAGAACCGGTTGCCGCGGGAGTCGAGGAGGCTGCACTCGAGGTTGTCGCCCGGCGTGCCCTCGGTCGCGAGGTCGTCGAGGTGCTGGCGGAACTGCAGCTTGCCGACGTCGTCGACGGCCTCGAACACCGAGAAGCCCACCATGTCGTCCGGGTCTCGGCCGAGCATCCGGGCCATGCGACCGTTCGCGAAGGTCGTGCGCCCGTGCTCGTCGAAGACCCACAGCCCGTCGGGCGAGGCAGCGACCATCCACCGGAAGAGATCGTCCTCTCCTGGCTGGCTGCCGCGCACGCCCCGAACGTCGGACATGTGACGATCCTTGCGTATGCCGGGGGCTGCCGCCCGCATACGACGCCCCGTTTTCGTCGGGGCCGGGGGGACGCGCCTGCTCAGGACAGCCTCACCTTTGGTGACAGCCGATGAGGGGGGTGCGACGATCGGACCATCCCCCAGATGTCGATCGGAGCACAGCCATGACCGAGGTCCGCGCCTCAGGCGACCCCAGCCCGTCGCTCGGCACCGAACCCGCCGAGGAGCCGCACGGTGCAGGGGTGGGCAGCCGACTCAACTGGCTGCGGGCCGGGGTACTCGGGGCCAACGACGGCATCGTCTCGACGGCGGGCGTCGTCGTCGGCTTCGCGAGCGCGACGAGCGACAAGGGCGCCATCGTGCTGGCCGGCATCGCGGCCCTGTCGGCCGGAGCCATGTCGATGGCGACCGGTGAGTACGTCTCCGTCAGCACCCAGCGCGACTCCGAGCGCGCACTCATCGAGCTCGAGACGCGGGAGCTGCGCGAGGACCCCGAGGGCGAGCTCGAGGAGCTGACCCGGATCTACGAGGCCAAGGGCATGCGCCGCGAGCTCGCCGCCGAGGTGGCCCGCGAGCTGACCGCCCACGACGCCCTCGGCGCGCACGCCGAGGCCGAGCTCGGCATCGACCCCGACGACCTGACGAACCCGTGGCACGCCGCCGGCGCCTCGATGCTCGCGTTCGTCGTCGGGGCGGTCCTGCCGCTGCTCACCATCACCTTCAGCCCCGCCTCGACGCGCATCCTCGTCACGGTCGTCAGCGTCGCCGCGGCGCTGGTCCTGACCGGCTGGGTCAGCGCCCGCCTCGGGCGCAGCCCGGTGCCGCGCGCCGTCCTGCGCAACGTCGGCGGCGGCCTGCTGGCGATGGGCGTCACCTACGCCATCGGGGACCTCGTGGGCGTCCACCTGGGCTGAGCCGGCCCCACGGCCCGGCGGCGCGCCCGGTGGGCCCACACGGCATACGGCCCGACCTGCCTCCCGCGGGCTGTAGAGTCGTGGTGTCCCACCGCCCTTCTTCAGGCGCACCCGCCGGTCCGGCGCACGGGACACGGGGCGCGCGATGGCGCGTCCACCGGGACTCGAGCGGAGTCCGCCGCCACACCGAGCCAGCGTGCCACTGGATCACCAGCTCACGGGCTCGTCGTGGGAAGCCCCGCTCCACGTCCGCCGCGTCATCAGGAGGAACATGGCAACGCGCGTCCGCCGCCGTCCGACCGACGGTCTGGACAACAAGCAGGACCAGAGACAGGGACAGGCCTCGCGGCAGCGCAAGGCGAGCCCTCGCAAGGACGACCCCGCGCCGCTCATCCCCGTGCTCGCGCGCCGGGTCCGCGAGGTGGAGGCCCGTGTCTCGAGCAAGGGCAAGGCGAGCCCGACGAACCGCACCAAGTTCCTCGTCGTGGCGCTGCTGATGCGCTCGGAGCGCTCCCGCGTCCGCGAGGACGCCTCGCTCACCTCCGCCACCCGGGCCGACCTGCTCAAGCGCCTCGACGGGATCGCCACGATCCTGGCCCAGGTCGCCGCCCGCGACACCAGCCTGCTCACCCTGCTCGACGCGAACGCGAAGCCCGGTCCTGCTGCCCAGCAGATGCGCCGCGACTGGCTCCTCGAGTCGGGAGCCGAGCTCGCCGAGGAGGACCTCGTCATCACGGCGCCCGAGCCGGCCCGGCCGGTCGTCCCGCCGCAGATCGCCGCGCGGCAGGTCCTGCCGCAGTCCGTGCCCTCCCGGGCCCTCGCCAACCCGTTCATCACCCCCGACCTGACGCGCAGTCGCGACGAGTACCTCCCCGGCCGCCTCGCCGGCTGGGACCTGCTGAGCCCGCTCTACCGCGCCTTCGAGCAGGGGGCCGGCGGCGAGTCGGCCTCGATGGAGCTGCCGCCGAAGCCGGAGATCGACCGGTTCTCGCCGCCGGGGTCTCAGCTCATGGTCCACCAGTCTCGGTTCCTGCAGAGCGTGCAGGAGGGGCACCGCACGTTCCTGCTCGCCGACGAGCCGGGCCTCGGCAAGACCGCGCAGTCGGTCATGGCCGCTTCCATCGCGAACGCCTACCCGATGCTCGCCGTCGTGCCCAACGTCGTGAAGATCAACTGGGCCCGCGAGGTCCAGCGGTGGACGCCGCAGCGCCGCGTCACCGTCATCCACGGCGACGGCAACGACGTCGACGCCTTCGCCGACGTCTTCGTCGTCAACTACGAGATCCTCGACCGGCACTTCGGCTGGCTCTCCAGCTTCGGCTTCCGCTCGATGGTGGTCGACGAGGCGCACTTCATCAAGAACCTCACGTCGCAGCGGTCCCAGGAGGTGCTCGCCCTCGCCGACCGCCTCCGCGAGGGCACGCCCGGGGGCAACCCGCTGCTCATCGCCCTGACCGGGACGCCGCTGATCAACGACGTCAAGGACTTCGACGCGATCTGGCGCTTCCTCGGCTGGGTCAAGGACGGCAAGCCGTCGGCCGAGATCGTGCGCCGTCTCGACGAGACGGGCTACACCCCCGCCGACCGCGCCTTCTACCCCGAGGCCAGGCGGGCTGTCATCGACATGGGGATGGTGCGCCGCCGCAAGGTCGACGTCGCCAAGGACCTGCCCGACAAGCGGATCGCCGACATCACCGTCGAGCTCGACGACGACCTGGGCCGCTCGATCCGCGAGGCCGAGCGCGCGCTCGGACGCCGCCTTGCCGAGCGCTACCGGGCCCTGCTCGCCTCTGGCGAGGGCCACGAGGAGGACGGCGAGCCCGACACCGGTCTCATGCGGCGCGTGGCTGCCGCCGAGCTGCGGTCGGCCTCGCCCGACAAGGGCGGCGACAACGTCTTCTCCCTCGTGCGCCGCATCGGCCAGGCCAAGGCGACGCTGGCAGCCGACTACGCCGCCCAGCTGTCGCACTCGGTCGGCAAGGTGGTCTTCTTCGCCAAGCACATCGACGTCATGGACGCCGCCGAGAGCGTGCTCGCCTCGGCCGGGCTGCGCACCGTGTCGGTGCGCGGCGAGCAGACCTCGAAGCAGCGGCAGGAGGCCATCGACGCGTTCCAGAAGGACCCGGAGGTGGCCGTCGCCGTCTGCTCCCTGACCGCGGCCGGTGTCGGCCTCAACCTGCACGCGGCCTCCAACGTCGTGCTCGCGGAGCTGTCGTGGACTGCCGCCGAGCAGCAGCAGGCCATCGACCGGGTGCACCGCATCGGCCAGGACGAGCCGGTGACCGCTTGGCGCATCCTCGCCTCGGGCACCATCGACTCGAAGATCGCCGAGCTCATCGACGCCAAGCAGGGCCTGGCCGCGCGAGCCCTCGACGGCAGCGACGAGGACGTCACGGCCGGCGACACCCTCCAGCTCGAGGCCCTCGTCGAGCTGCTGCGCAAGGCCCTGACGCAGGTCGGCGCCCGCTGAGCCGAGCCGCGGTCTGACGGCTCAGCGGCCGACGGGCTGCGCGGCTCAGGGACTCAGCGGCTCGCTGCTGCCGAGCCGCGGGCCAGGAACGCGGTCGCGGAGTCGATGGTGCGCAGCTGGTCTGCGTCGTCGTCCTCGATGCGGAAGCCGGCGCGCTTGCCGAGCCGCTCGACGAGCTCGACGAAGTCGAGGGAGTCCAGCTCGAAGGTCTCGCGCAGGTCGGTGCTGCCGCCCAGCCCCTCGAGGCTCGCGTCCGGCACGATCTCGCGCAGGACGGCCTGGAGCATCGCCCTCGGGCTCTCGGTCATCTCGGTCATTCCTCTCAGAGCTCCTCTGGCGCCTGCAGCAGCCGGTCGATGGTCTTGAGCAGCCGCGACCCGGTCGAGCCGTCGGTGGCCCGGTGGTCCCCGGCGAGAGTCACGGTGACGACCGGACGGACGCCGAGCAGCCCGTCCACGGCCCACGGCCTGTCGACGACGGCGCCGAAGCCGACGAGTGCGACCTGCGGCGGGTAGATGACGCCGAGCACGCTCTCGACCCCCTGGTCGCCGAGGTTGCTCACCGAGATGCTCGGCTGGGCCAGGTCCGAGCCGCGCAGCCGGCCCGCTCGCGCCCGACGCGTCAGCTCCTTCGTGCGGGCCATCATCTCCTCGACGGAGAGGCGGTCGGCCCCCGCGATGACGGGCACGAGCAGGCCGCCGCTGCGCAGCGACAGGATGAGGCCGAGGTCGACATCCGTCGCCGGCCGGAAGCCGCCGTCGGCCCAGTGGCCGTTGAGCTCGGGCACGGCGCGCACCGCCCGGGCGGCCGCCGCGAGCAGCAGTGCCGCCGGCACGAGGCGCTCGGACATCTCCAGCTCGCGGTTGCGCTCCTTCATCCACCGGATGGCGCGGTCGAGGTCGACGGTGTGCGTGAGGTGGTAGTGCGGGATCTCCCGGTTGGACACCGTCATCAGGGCCGCGATGCTGCTGCGCATGTCGGCCGCAGGGCGCTCGGCGACCGGGGACACGGCGGGCGGTTGCGTGGCGCGCGGGGCGGTCGCCTGCTCCGCCTCCCGCACCACCGCCGGGTGCGTATGCCGTGTGGCCCGGCGCACGTCCTCGGCCCGGACCACGCCGCCGAGTCCCGTCCCTCTGACGGTGGCGAGGTCGATGCCCTCCTCCTCCGCGATCCGGCGCGCCAGGGGCGAGACCCTCACTCGGGTCGGGGCTGCCCCGCCGTTCGGGTGCCCGACCAGGGGTGGGGCCGACGCCACCGTCGGCTCGGCCGCCACCGGCTCGGGTGCCACCGGCTCGGGTGCCACCGGCTCGGCGGTCATCGGTTCGGACGTCACCGCAGGTTCGGCTGCTGCACCCGCTCCTGCCCCGAGCGTTGCAAGCGGCGTGCCGACCGGTACCTTCTGGCCCTCCTCGACGAGCAGCTCCTGCACCGTCCCGGAGTCGAAGCACTCCACCTCGACGGTCGACTTCGGCGTCTCGACGACCGCGACGATGTCGCCGCGGTGCACCGGGTCGCCGACCTTGACGAGCCACTCGACGAGCTTGCCCGACTCCATGTCGGCGCCGAGCGAGGGCATCCGGAACTCAGCCACGGCGGCCCACCGCTCGCCGGGCTGCGTCCGCGATGTCGGCTGCCTGCGGCAGCGCCGCCTCCTCGAGGTGGTGGGCGTAGGGCACCGGCACCTCGACGCCGCAGACCCGCTCGACCGGTGCGTCGAGGTCGTAGAAGGCCTGCTCGGTGATCCGCGCCGACACCTCGGCGGCGAGGCTGCCGCTGCGCCAGGCCTCGTCCACGACGACGACGCGGTGCGTGCGCCGGACCGAGTCGAGGACCGTCGCGTCGTCGAGCGGGCGCAGCACCCTCAAATCGACGACCTCGGCCGAGATCCCCTCTCCCCACAGCGTGTCCGCGGCGGCGAGCGCCTTGCCGAGCCCACCGGCATACGCGATGACGGTGACGTCGGTGCCGCTCCGGCGGACGGCGGCGCTCGAGATGTCCACGGGCGCCGGCTCGGCGGGCAGCGTGCCCGAGAGGTTGTAGAGCGAGCCGTGCTCGAAGATCAGGACCGGGTCGGGGTCGGCTAGGGCCGGCGCGAGCATGCCGCGCGCGTCCTCGAGCGTGGCGGGGGCCAGCACGCGCACACCGGGGATCGCGGCATACCAGCCCTCCAGGCTGTGCGAGTGCTGCGCCGCGAGCTGGCGCCCCGCCCCGGTGGTCATCCGGATGACGAGCGGCACCGACAGCTGGCCGCCCGACATGTGCCGCAGGGTCGCCGCGTTGTCGAGGATCTGGTCGAGCGCGAGCAGGCTGAAGTTGACCGTCATGATCTCGACGATCGGCCGCAGGCCCCGCAGCGCCGCCCCGATGCCGGCACCGGTGAAGCCGGCCTCCGACAGGGGCGCGTCGCGCACCCGCTCCTCGCCGAACTCCTCGAGCAGCCCGAGGCTGACCGCGAAGGAGCCGCCGTAGCGGCCGACGTCCTCGCCCATCAGGAAGACCCGCGGGTCGCCGGCGAGCGCCTCCCGGTGAGCCTCTCGCAGCGCCTCGCGGTAGGTCGTCGTGACCTCACTGGGCGGCTGCGCCTCGGGTGCCGGCGCCGGCCGCTCCCTCGTCGTCGTGGGCCTGTTCACGAGATCGCCTCGATCCTGCCCGGTTCGTCCTCGCGCGTGGTCACGTAGCGGGTCAGGTCCTCGACCGGCTCGAGCGGGGCGGCGTCGGCCGAGGCGATGGCCGCGGCGATCTCGGCCTCGACCTCCTGCTCCACCTGCTCCTGCCACCGGTCGAGGTCGGTGGCGGTCATGAGCCCCTCGGCCAGGAGCCGGGCCCGGAGCGCCGGGATGGGGTCGCGCTCCTTCCAGCGCTCGACCTCCGCCTTCTCTCGGTAGCGGTCAGGGTCGTACATCGAGTGCGCGCGGAAGCGGTAGGTCTGCAGCTCGAGGAAGCACGGCCGCCCGCTGGCGCGCACGTAGGCCAGCGCCCGCTCGGTCGCCTCGCGGACCGCGAGGACATCCATCCCGTCGACCGACCACGCGACCATGCCGTATGCCGCCGCGCGGGTCGTGAGGTCGGTGACGGCGTGCTCCCGGGCCAGGGCGGTGCCCATCGCGTAGCGGTTGTTCTCGCAGCAGAAGAGGACCGGCAGGTGCCAGAGCGCCGCGAGATTGGCGCTCTCGTGGAACTCGCCCTCGGCGAAGGCTCCGTCGCCGAAGAGGCAGGCGGTGACGGCGGAGTCGCCCGTCAGGTGGTCGGCGAGGCCGAGCCCCACGGCGACGGGCAGGCCACCGGCCACGATGGCGTTGCCGCCGTAGAAGCGGCGCGAGACGTCGAAGAGGTGCATCGAGCCGCCACGGCCACCGCTGCAGCCGGTCGCGCGCCCGAACATCTCGGCCATCACCGACTCCATCGGCACCCCGCGCGCGAGCGCGTGGCCGTGCTCGCGGTAGGTCGAGACGATCGCGTCCGCCTCCGAGAGCGCACCGACGACCCCGACCGCGACCGCCTCCTCGCCGATGCACAGGTGCAGGAAGCCACGGATCCGGCTCAGGCTGTAGAGCTCGGCGCACTTCTCCTCGAAGCGGCGGATCCGCAGCATCTCGCGCAGCAGCGCCGTGTAGAGCTCGAGGAACAGCTCGCGGGTCATGACGACCGCTCCGCGCTGGTCTCCGTAGTCTCGACGGTGGAGAGGTCGCCCTCCGGCAGGCCGAGCTCGCGGGCCCGGAGCAGCCGGCGCATCACCTTGCCGCTGCGGGTGTGCGGGAGCGCCTGGTCGAAGGCGATCTCGCGCGGCGCGACCGAGCCGAGCCGGTGCCGGCCGAAGGCGACGAGCTCGCGGGCGAGCGCCGGGCTCGGCTCGTAGCCGACCTTGAGCGTGACGAAGGCCTTGACGACCTCACCGGCGAGCGGGTCGGGCTTGCCGATGACACCGGCCTCGGCGACGGCGGGGTGCTCCATCAGGGCGCTCTCGACCTCGAAGGGCCCGATGAGGTGCCCGGCGGACTTGATGACGTCGTCGGCGCGCCCGACGAACCACACGTAGCCGTCCGCGTCGATCCTGGCCAGGTCACCGCTGAGGTACCACCCGTCGGCGAACGCCTTGGCGTAGCGGTCGGGGTCATCGAGGTAGGCGCGGAACATCGAGGGCCAGCCGGGGCGCAGCGCGAGCTCCCCGACCTCCCCCGGCCCGAGCACCCGCACCCGGCCCTCGACCACCTCGGCGCGCCCGTCGGGCCCCTGCGCGAGGACGGCGACGTCGACCCCGGGGACGGGTCGTCCCATCGAGCCCGGGCGCACCGGCATACCCGGGAAGTTGCTCACCATGATGGCGCCGGTCTCGGTCTGCCACCACGTGTCGTGGACGGGCAGGCCGAACGCCTCGAGCCCCCACACGACGGCCTCGGGATTGAGCGGCTCGCCGACGCTGACGACGTGGCGCAGCGCCGGGAAGGAGTGCTCGCGCGCCAACTGGGCCCCGGCACGCATCAGCATCCGCAGCGCGGTCGGGGCGGTGTAGAAGACCGTCACCCGCTCGTCCTGCAGGATCCGGTACCACCGCCGCGCGTCGAAGTCGGCGGCGTCGGTGACGATCGTGACGCCGCAGCTGAGCGGCCCGAGGACGCCGTAGGAGGTGCCGGTGACCCAGCCGGGGTCGGCGGTGCACCAGTAGACGTCGCCGGGTCGCAGGTCGAGCGCGAACTCCGCGGTGACGTGGTGGGCGAGGATCGCCTCGTGCACGTGCACGGCGCCCTTGGGCCGGCCGGTCGTGCCGCTCGTGAAGTGCAGCAGCGCCGGGTCGTCGGCGTGGGTGGGCGCGACGGCGAACGTCGCCGGGTCGTATGCCGCCTCGCCGGCTGCCAGCGCCGCCGACCACGCCGTCGTGCCCTCGAGAGCGTCAGGGGCGCCGGGTCGACCGGCGTCGATGAGGAGCACGTGCTGCAGGTCCGGCAGTGAGTCTCGCTGCGGGGCGACCTTGCGCGCGTAGGACAGCGCGTCGGTGACGAGCACGCGCACGCGTCCGAGCCGCAGCCGCTGTGCGACGGGCTCGGGCCCGAAGGCGGGGAAGAGCGGGCAGTAGACGGCGCCGGCCTTGAGGGTGCCGAGGACGGTGAGGTAGAGCTCGGGCGAGCGCGGCAGCAGCGTGCAGACCCGGTCCCCGGGCCGGACTCCCAGCTGTCGCAGGGCGGTCGCGACGACGTCGCTGCGCTCACCCAGCTGCCGGTAGGTCAGCTCGGTCGTCGGCGCGGCCCGGTCGAGGAAGCGGATCGCGACGGTGTCGGCGAGGGGACCGTGGGCATGCCGGTCGACGGCCTCGTGCGCCATGTTGAGGTGGCCCTCGGCGTCGCCCTCGAGCCACTCGCGCGCGGCCTCCCAGCTGAAGGCCCGCCGCCGTGTCGCGTAGTCGCCGACGAGCGGCGGCAGAGCCGGGACGTGCTCGATCTGCTGGTCGCGGGCGCTGCCCTGAACTGCCATCTCGGCCATGGCTTCACGGTCCCGCGCGTTGGTCCCGGCAGGTAGGGACCAACGGCCCTGTCTGGCCCCGACGGGCCCGGCGTCCACTGGATGAGGTGCCGCACAGGCGTTGCGGCCGACACCAGGAGGAGGAGCACATGACCACGAACACTGGCGCGCAGGCCCCCGAGCGTCGTTCCGTGCAGCGGCGCGAGGAGCTGTCCCCGTGGAGCGAGCTGGCGCCGTGGGCCGGCCGGATGCAGGACTTCTTCGAGCAGATGTGGTCCCCGGTCATGGGCAGCAGCGACTTCGCGCCCGGTGGCGAGCTGCGCGAGACCGACGACGCGTTCACGCTCGAGCTCGACGTGCCCGGCGTCGACAAGAAGGACATCACCATCGAGTTCTCCGGCCGCCGGCTCAGCGTGCGCGGCACGAAGACGACCGAGAAGGAGGGCAAGGGCACCCTGCGGCACACCACGCGTACGTCGGGCTCCTTCGCCTACGAGGCGATCCTGCCGGTCGCGGTCGACGAGAAGGCGGTCGCGGCCACCCTCTCCGACGGGGTGCTCGTCGTGACGATGCCCAAGGCCGGCGAGGCCAAGACGACGCACGTAGAGATCAGCTGAGCACCATGGCCGGGAACGGGTCCTCGATGCACGCGGTGGTCTACCACGGCCCGGGCCGCAAGTCGTGGGAGGAGGTGCCCAAGCCCGTCGTCGAGGACGACACGGACGCCGTCGTCAAGGTCGACACGGTCACCATCTGCGGCACGGACCTGCACATCCTCAAGGGCGACGTGGCCGCGGTGACCGACGGTCGGATCCTCGGCCACGAGGCGGTCGGCACCGTCGAGTCGGTCGGACCCGGCGTCAAGAACGTCCGGCCCGGCGACCACGTGCTCGTCTCGTGCATCACCGCGTGCGGTGCCTGCCGCTACTGCCGGGATGGCAGCTACGGCCAGTGCATCGGCGGTGGCGGCTGGATCCTCGGCCACAAGATCGACGGCACGCAGGCGGAGTACGTGCGGGTTCCTTTCGCGGACACCTCGACGTATGCCGTGCCGGAAGGTGTGACTGACGAGGAAGTACTCATGCTCGCCGACATCGGGCCCACGGGCTACGAGGTCGGTGTGCTGAACGGCCGGGTCTCCCCCGGTGACGTCGTAGCGGTGGTGGGCGCCGGCCCGGTCGGGCTCTCCGCCATCATGGGTGCCAAGCTCTTCAGTCCGTCCCACGTCGTGGCCATCGACCTGGCCGATGCCCGACTGGAAGCCGCCAAGCAGTTCGGCGCCGACATCACGGTGAACCCCTCCCGCGAGGACGCCCTCGAGGTCGTGCGCAGCCTCACCGAAGGCCTGGGTGCCGACGTCACGGTCGAGGCGGTCGGGGTGGCGGCGACGTTCGAGCAGTGCGCCGAGCTCGTCCGCCCGGGAGGGCGGGTCGCCAACGTCGGCGTGCACGGCGGTCCGGCCTCGCTGCACCTCGAGGACCTCTGGATCAAGAACGTCACCATCACGACTGGGCTCGTCGACACCTACTCCACGCCGACGCTGCTCCGGCTGCTCGCCACCCACCAGGTGGACCTGGCCCGGTTCGTGACCCACCGTTTCGCGATGGCCGACTTCATGAAGGCCTACGACGCCTTCGCACAGGCCGCGGACACCGGCGCCCTGAAGGTGGTCCTCACGAGCTGAACCATGACACCGCGGCCGGCAGCGCGGCTCACTCCTCGGGGACGTTGGCCTCCAGCTCACTCAGCCACGTCACGGGGGTCGCGTCGGACGGCATGCGCCAGTCACCACGGGGCGAGAGCGAGCCGCCCGCGACGACCTTCGGTCCGTTGGGCAGCGCGGAGCGCTTGAACTGGTTGGCGAAGAAGCGCCGCACGAACACCTCGAGCCAGTGCCGGATCTCGGGGAGGTCGTATGCCGTCCGCTCTGCCAGCGGGTAGCCCGCGGGCCAGTCGCCCGCCTCGCTGTCCCGCCACGCGTTCCACGCGAGGTAGGCGATCTTCGACGGGCGGTAGCCCCGGCGCAGCACGTGGAAGAGCGTGAAGTCCTGCAGGGCGTACGGGCCGATCTTGGCCTGAGTGCTCTGCGGGGTGTCGCCCTCCTCGACGGGGACCAGCTCCGGGGAGATCTCCGTGCCGAGGATCGAGGTCAGCGTCTCGTTGACGGGCTCCTCGAACTGGCCGGACGAGACGACCCAGCGGATGAGGTGCTGCATCAGCGTCTTGGGCACCCCGGTGTTGATGCCGTAGTGGCTCATCTGGTCGCCGACGCCGTAGGTGCACCAGCCGAGCGCCAGCTCGGAGAGGTCGCCGGTGCCGAGGACGATGCCGCCGCGCTGGTTGGCGATGCGGAAGAGGTAGTCGTAGCGCAGGCCGGCCTGGACGTTCTCGAAGGTGACGTCGTAGACCTTCTCCCCGCGCCCGAACGGGTGGCCCATCGCCTGGAGCATCTGCGTGGCGGCCGGGCGGATGTCGAGCTCCTCCCACGTGACGTCGAGCGCCTCCATCAGGGCGATCGCGTTGGTCTTCGTGTGGTGGCTCGTGGCGAAGCCCGGCATCGTGAAGGCGAGGATGTCGCTGCGGGGGCGGTCGAGCCGGTCCATCGCCTTGGCCGCGACGATGAGGGCGTGCGTGCTGTCGAGACCGCCGCTCACACCGATGACGATCTTCGGCTGACCGATGGCCCGCAGCCGCTGCTCGAGACCGGAGACCTGGATGTTGTACGCCTCGTAGCAGTCGAGCGCGAGGCGGCTCTCGTCGTCGGGGACGAACGGGAAGCGGTCGACCTTGCGCAGCAGGCCGAGGTCGCCGGTGGGCGGGTCGAGCTCGAGCTCGACGGTGCGGAAGCCGTCGGCGCGGACGGCGTGGGTGCGACGGTTGTCGTCGAAGGTGCCCATGCGCTTGCGCTCCTGGCGCAGCAGGTCGAGGTCGATGTCGACGACCGAGGCGCGGGCGCCGTCGGGGAAGCGCTCGCTCTCGGCGAGCAGCGCGCCGTTCTCGTAGACCATCGTCATGCCGTCCCACGACAGGTCGGTCGAGCTCTCGCCCTCACCTGCCGCGGCATACAGGTAGGCGGCGACGCAGCGCGCGGACGCGCTCCGGGCGAGGAGGTGCCGGTCCTCGGCCCGGGCGACGGTGATGGGCGAGCCGGACAGGTTGGTCAGGACGGTCGCGCCGGCGAGCGCCGCCTCGGCGCTCGGCGGGACGGGCACCCAGAAGTCCTCGCAGACCTCGACATGGAGCACGAAGCCGGGCACGTCGGTGGCGCGGAAGAGCAGGTCGGGTCCGAACGGCACCCGGTCGCCGGCGACGTCGATGGTCTGGCCGCGCTGGTCGTCACCGGGCGCGAAGTGGCGCCGCTCGTAGAACTCGCGGTAGGTCGGCAGGTAGGACTTGGGAGCCACCCCGAGGATGCGGCCGCGGTGGATGACGACGGCGCAGTTGTAGACGCGGTTGCCCTTCTCGAGCGGCGCCCCCACGACGACGACCGGCCGCAGGTCGGCGGTCGCCTCGGCGAGGCGGGCCAGGGCGTCGTCGACGGCGTCGAGGAGCGGGTCCTGCAGGAAGAGGTCGTCGATGGCGTAGCCGGAGAGGCACAGCTCCGGGAAGAGCGCGAGGCCCACGCCCTCCTCGTCGAGCTCGCGCACCTGGGCCAGGACGGCGTCGGCGTTGCGCTCGGGGTCGACGGCGACGATCGGCACGGTGCACGCGGCGACGCGGGCGAAGCCCTGGGCCCAGGAGCTGTAGAAGTCCATGGGGCACAGTCAATCGCACGAGGGCCTGTGACGCGGGACTCGCCGTCGTCCCCTCCCGGCCCGATGCCGCCCTTACTACCATTGGTAGTAGGAGGGCGGGAGCCCGACGAATGCTCGAGGAGGTCACCATGTCCGACCGCGACCCGGTCCACGTCCTGCACCCAGACGAAGCCTGGGGTTTCCTGCGCGAGCACGAGTTCGGCCGCCTGGGCTTCCACCTCGTGGGCGAGGTGCACATCGTGCCGATCAACTACGCCGTCGACGGCGAGCGCCTCGTCTTCATGACCGCCGAGGGCAGCAAGCTCTTCGGGGTGACCGCCAACACCGACGTCGCCTTCGAGGTCGACGAGATCACCCAGGAGCGCGCGACGAGCGTCATCGTCCGCGGACACGCCCGAACGCTCGAGGGGCAGGCGGCCTACGTCGTCGAGCGGCTGCCCGTGCGTCCGTGGGTCGACACCCCGAAGTCGGTCGTCGTGGCGATCGAGGTCGAGGAGATCTCGGGCCGGCGCTTCGACCTGACCCGGCCCTGGCTGCGCGACCTCCCCGCCGGCTGACCGTCAGGGGTGCGGCTTCGCCCCAGGAGTGCGCGTGCGGCCCAGGAGTGCGCGCTGCAACGCGCACTCCTGGGTCGGCGGTGCACTCCTGCTCCGGCCGGCGCGCCGCTCTGAGCCTCAGCCGACGGCGTCCCGGGCGGCGACGAACGCGTCGACGCACGCGCGTACGTCGGCCTCGGAGTGCGCGGCCGAGAGCTGCACGCGGATGCGGGCCTTGCCACGGGGCACGACCGGGAAGCTGAAGGCGATCACGTAGACGCCGTTGCCGAGCATGTGGTCGGCGATCTCGGCGGCGCGGCGGGCGCCGTCCTCGCCGGGGAACATGACCGGGCGGATCGGGTGCGTGCCGGGCAGCAGCTCGAAGCCGGCGTCGGTCATGAGCGAGTGGAAGAGCGCGGTGTTGGCCTTGAGGGCCTCGCGCTTCTCGGCCGAGCTCTCGACGAGCTCGAGCGCGGCCATCGAGCCGGCCACCACCGAGGGCGCGACCGAGTTGCTGAACAGGTAGGGCCGCGACCGCTGGCGCAGCAGGTCGACGATCTCCTGGTGGCTCGACACGTAGCCGCCGGAGGCGCCGCCGAGCGCCTTGCCCAGCGTGCCGGTGAGGATGTCGACGCGGTCCATGACCCCGAAGAGCTCGGGCGTGCCCCGGCCGCCGTTGCCGACGAACCCGACGGCGTGGGAGTCGTCCACGAAGACGAGCGCGCCGAACTCGTCGGCCAGGTTGCAGATCCGGTCGAGCGGGGCGTACGACCCGTCCATCGAGAAGACGCCGTCGGTGACCACGACCGTGCGCTTGGCACCGGCGTCGCGGGCCGCCACGAGCTGGGCATGCAGGTCGCTCATGTCGGCGTTCTTGTAGCGGTAGCGCATCGCCTTGGACAGCCGGATGCCGTCGATGATCGAGGCGTGGTTGAGCTCGTCGCTGATGATCGCGTCCTCGGCGCCGAAGAGCACCTCGAAGACCCCGCCGTTGGCGTCGAAGCACGACGAGTAGAGGATCGTCGCCTCGGTGCCGAGGAACTCGCTGATCTTGTGCTCGAGCGAGGTGTGCAGGGTCTGGGTGCCGCAGATGAAGCGCACCGAGGCCATGCCGAAGCCCCACTCGTCGAGCGCCTTCTTCGAGGCCTCGATGACGCCCGGGTCGTCGGCCAGGCCCAGGTAGTTGTTGGCGCAGAAGTTCAGCGCCTCCGCCTTGAGCGTCGTGACGTGCGCCGACTGCGGCGAGGTCAGCTCGCGCTCGTTCTTGTAGAGGCCGGCGTCGCGGATCTCCTGCAGGGTGGCGGCGATCTCGTCC
Organism: Terrabacter sp. NPDC080008; assembly: GCF_040702505.1. Taxonomy (NCBI): domain Bacteria; kingdom Bacillati; phylum Actinomycetota; class Actinomycetes; order Micrococcales; family Intrasporangiaceae; genus Terrabacter; species Terrabacter sp. NPDC080008. The sequence continues at coordinate 791,689 of NZ_JBFBLC010000001.1, read as the reverse complement.
TTGACCGATCCGTACATGGTTCGTCCTTCGCGCGTGTGGGCCGGGTGGCGGGGCGGCTGGCGGCACCCAGCGTATGCCGCCGGGCCGGCTCCCCGACGGGTGGCTAGCGCCCGGCCAGGGACAGCAGGTCGTCGAGGACGTCGCCCATCCGCATGAGCAGCGAGACGTGCCCCTCTCCCTCGACGAGGTGGGCGCGTGCGCCGGCGACGTGGGCGGCGAGCCACTGGGCGTGGGCGAAGGGCACCATGAGGTCCTCGGTGCCCTGCCAGATCGCGGTCGGCACCTTCATGTCATCGAGGTCGAACCCCCACGGACGTGTGTGGGTCAGGTCGTCGTCGCGCCACCCGACGATTCCCTGGGCCCCGGCGTGCCGTGACGCCGCGGCGAGGTAGTCGGCCAGCTCGCCCGTCATCGCTGCCACGTCCACCGGCGGCAGGAGCCCGCCGAGCTCGCGGGTGATGTCGTCCGCCGTCGCGGAGAAGAGCGGAGTGCCGTGCTCCTCCAAGTAGGCCGTCAGGGCTTCGCTGCCCTGCGCCACCGCGCCGTACTCGGCGATGTTCTCGGGGCCCATGCCGGCCGTCGGGTCGAGGCCCTCGGCACCGGGCGGGGCGATGCCGACGCCGGAGGTCGCCGCGAGGCACCGGCCGGGGAGGGTCGCGGCGCAGGCGAGCGCTCGCGGGCCGCCGCCGGACCAGCCCAGGGTGACGAAGGAGTCGAGGCCCAGCGCATCGAGCACGACCGCGGTGTCGGCGGCGTCGTCGGCAACGGTGGCCGTCGTGTCGGCGTCGGTCCGTGGGGTGGACCGGCCGTAGCCGGGGCGCGAGTAGGAGATGGTCCGCAGCCCGCGCTCGGCCGCCGGGCGCTCGAGGATGCCGAACGGCACGGCGGCCTGGGGTGTGCCGTGGTGGAAGACGAGCGGCAGGCCGTCCTCGGGTCCGGTGACGAGGACCTCGAGGTCACGGCCGTCGGGCGTGCGGACCAGCTGCATGTCGTGGGTGGGCATGACCTCATGCAACCACGGGCCGCCCTCTGCACCGCGGATTGCCGAATCGCCTGCCGCCCAGCGGGCGCCGGCGTAGCGTGGCTCGGATCAACCTGTCAGGGGACCGAGCAGTGAGCGAGGGGACCATGCCAGAGTTCATGGACGTGCACACCAACATGCCGGGCGTCACGTCGGAGGCGCTGATGGAGGCGCACCAGGCCGACCTCGACATCCAGGACGACGAGGGCGTGAAGTTCAAGCAGGCCTGGGCAGACCCCAGGACCGGGCACGTCTTCTGCCTGTCGGAGGGGCCGAGCGCGGACGCCGTGCGCCGCATCCACGAGCGCACCGGACACCCGGCCGACGAGATCCACGAGATCACCGTCACCGCCTGAGTAGGGTCGGGGCGTGGACGCCGACGCCTCGCTCCGTTTCCGGGCGGCGCGCGTGGCACGCCTCGCGACGGTCCGGCCCGACGGACGGCCGCACCTGGTGCCGGTCGTCTTCGCCGTGGTGCGTGACGCCCGGGATGACGGCGACGTCGTGTGGAGCGCCGTCGACGACAAGCCGAAGTCGACGCGGGCGCTGCAGCGGCTGGCCAACGTCGAGGCGCACCCCGACGTCACGCTCCTCGTCGACCACTACGACGACGACTGGTCGCGGCTGTGGTGGGTGCGCGCCGACGGCACGGCCTCCGTCGTCCACGCCGGTGAACCCGGCAGCGAGGAGGCCCTGGCTGCGCTGGCGGCCAAGTACCCGCAGTACGCCGACCGGCCGCCGGCGGGACCGTTCCTGCGCGTCGCGGTCACCCGGTGGACGCGGTGGGGCGCCTGACGGCATACCTCGCGTACGTCGTGCCCCCGGCGAAACGGCGGGCGTCCACGAGATTCAGGTCGAGGCGTATGCCGCCCGGCAGCGCCCGCGTGCCGCCACCCACGACCGCGGGGACCGTGAGCAGCCGCAGCTCGTCGACGAGGCCGGCGCGCAGCGCGTGCGCGGCGAGCGTCGGGCCGCCGACGCTGACGTCGCGGTCGGAGGAGGCCACGAGGCGGGCCACGGCCATCGGGTCGAAGTCGCGCTCGAGCCGGGTGCGGGCGCTGGTCACCGAGTCGAGCGTGCGCGAGTAGACGACCTTGTCGGCGGCCTTCCAGATGCGCGCGTAGTCCTGCGCCACCTCGTCTCCCGACCCGTCGGTGGGGGCGGTCTCCCAGAAGACCATCGTCTCGTAGAGGCGGCGCCCGCAGAGGTAGGTGCCGACGTCACGCTCGAGGTCGTTGACGAAGGCGTGCACCTCCGCGTCCGGGGCTGCCCAGTCGAAGCCGCCGCTCGTGTCGTTGACGTAGCCGTCGAGGGAGCAGATGGTCGTGTAGACGAGTCGTCCCATGGTCCGACTGTGCCACGCGGCAGCGGCATTCAGTCGAAGTCGCGCAGGGCCCGGTTCTCGATGTCGCGGAGGACCTCGTCGGCGCTGCCGGCCGAGACCTCACCGCGGCGACGCGCCTCGAGGACCAGCTGCCGCTCGACGTCGCTCGCCCGGCGCAGCACCGTCTCGAGCTCGTCGGCGCGCCGGTCGCTCGCCTCGTCGTCGCCCGCCCGCGCCCGGTGCAGGCTCTGCTGCGCGGTCACGTAGCCCTCGTACTGCGCGAGCGCCGCGGCGCGCACGTCCTCGTCGAGGGTCGCGGCCTCGCCGCGGATCTGCTCGAGGGCGGCCCGGCTGGCGCGCAGGCGCAGCCGCGCGACCTCGGCGGAGTCGTCGACGTCGCTGCCGACGCGAAGGCGCTTCGTCAGCGGCGTCAGGGTGAGGCCCTGGAGCACCAGGGTCACGAGGACGACGACGAGCGCGACCGTCACGAGCTGGGCCCGGTCGGGCAGTGCCTCCCCCGAGGCGACGACCTCCGGCAGCGCGACCGCCGTGGCGACGGTGACCACTCCGCGCATCCCCGCCCACGCGACCACCGTCGACTCCCGCCACCCTGTCGGCACGGGCAGGTCGCGGCGCCGGGCCCGCAGCCGGCTGAGCCAGGCGGCGGGATAGATCCAGACGGCGCGGAAGACGATGAGCGTCCCCACGACCAGCAGCGCCAGCCAGGCCGTGTCGGTCCCGGTGCCCGTCGAGCGGATCACCGCGACGAGCTCGAAACCGAGCAGCGTGAAGACGAGGCTGGTGATCAGGAAGTCCGCGTAGTCCCACACGGCGCGGCCGAGCAGCCAGCCCCCGGAGGTGGTGGCGTCGTGGCCGTAGGTGCGCAGGTAGAGGCCGAGCGCCAGCACGGCGAGGACGCCCGAGCCGTTGACGTGCTCGGCACCGACGTAGGCGACGAACGGCACGAGCACCGTCACGGTCGTCTCCGCGTACGCGTCGTGGATCCTCGCGAGCACGAGGCGCGTCACGAAGCCGAGGACGACCCCGGCCAGCACGCCGAGGACGACCGCCTCGACGAGCTCGACCGCGACCTGCCCGCCGGTGATGCCGCCCGTGACCGCGGCGATGATCGCGACCTTGTAGGCGACGAGCGCCGTCGCGTCGTTGAACATGCCCTCGCCCTCGAGGATGGTCACCAGGCGGTGGGGCAGGCGCAGTCGACGCGCGACGGCTGTGGCGGCCACCGGGTCCGGCGGCGACACGATGGCGCCGAGCACCCACGCCACCGACCACGGCAGCCCAGCGGCGTGCGACACGACGGCCACGACCGCGATCGTGGCCAGGGTCAGGCCCACCGCGAGCGTGAACACCGCGCCCGCGTGCTCGCGGAACTCGGTGACGGTGGTGCGCTGCGTGGCTGCGAAGAGCAGGGGCGGCAGGACGACCGGGAGGATCAGCGAGGGATCGAAGGAGAGCGGGTTCTCCGGCACGACGAAGGCGATCGCGAGCCCGAAGATGGTCAGGAGCACCGGCTGCGGCACCCGGATCCGGTCCGCCACCGGGGTGAGCACGATGACGCCGACGGTGACGACGAGGACCAGCAGGAGGGTGCTCACCGTCCGAACCTACGGGGCGGCGCCGAGGTGCGCAGGCAGCGTCCCGAGACGGCTCAGTCCCGGCCGAGCGGGTGGGCGAAGGGCCCGACCCACATCAGCAGCGTGTTGACCACGACGACCACGGTCACGACACCGGCCCAGACGGGCGACAGGAGCGACCAGGCCGCGACGATCGCCGTGCCGAGGACGAGCACCTTGGTGGCCACCACGAGGGCCGGCACCCGGCTGCGAGCCCGCGGCGCCGCGAACAGGCCCCAGAGGACGGCCGCGATGGCCGGCACGAGGATGCCGGCGAGGACGTGCTCGAGGGTCGTGGTGCCGAGGTGGGCGCCCCAGACGGCGAGGAGCACGACGGCAAGCACCTCGACGGCGAACGCGACGAGGTCGTTGGCGTTGACCGGGCCGCCCGCCTTGGCCGGGTCGACCGGGTCGACCGTGTTGTCGCCGGGTTGCTGCGTCATGCGTCCGGCGTGTCGAGGAAGGCGTGCGTGAGGTCGGCCAGCTCGCGCGCCGACTCGGTGTTGAGGAGCGGACCCGCGCCGTCGAGGACCTGCAGGCGCGCGTTGGGCAGCTGTTGTGAGAGCTGTTGCGCCGCAACGACACCCGCTTTGTCCTTCGAGCCGGCGACGAGCAGGACCGGCGCCGTGACGGTGCGCAGCGACTCCGTCCCGTCGAAGCCCTTGAGCGCGTCGAGCACGGCGAGCATCCGCGGGCGCGAGACGCCGGCGTCGACCAGCTTGCCCTCGGGCACGAGCCGCATCGCGATCTTCTGCATCCGCAGCGCCCCCTTTGACGGGCGCACGAGCGCGCCACCGAGGACGAGGCGACCGACCAGCTCGGGCCGCTCGACGGCAAGACGCAGGGCCACGCTGGCCCCGACCGAGACCCCGACGAAGTCAGCCTGCTTGACGCCCTGCAGCTCGAGCTCGTCCGCCACCCCGGCCGCTGCCGCGCCGAGGTCGAAGCCGACCGGGTCCTTCGGCTTGAGCCCCCGCATCCACGGCGCGCTCATCGGGCGACCCGCACCGTAGGCCGAGACGAAGTCCTGCCAGGCGATCGGCGACTGGCCCAGGCCGTGGAGGAGGACGAGCGGGCGGGGACGGGCGTCGCGGTCGGCAGCGGACGGCATACGAAAGCCTCTCAGCTCCAGTCGAGGACGACCTTCCCGCACTGGCCCGAGCGGGCGGTGTCGAAGGCCTCCTCCCACTGCTCGGCCGGGAAGCGGTGGGTGATGACCTGCGTGACGGCGGAGCGGAAGCGCTCGGAAGTCGCGATCATCTGGGACATGGCGTACCAGGTGTCGTACATCTCGCGGCCGTAGATGCCCTTGAGCGTGATCATGTGCGTGATGACCTTGCCCCAGTCGAGCTCGTAGGACTGGTGCGGCAGGCCGAGCAGGGCGATGCGGCCGCCGTGGTTCATGTTCGTGATCATGTCGGTGACGGCGGGGGCGGCGCCCGACATCTCCAGGCCGATGTCGAAGCCCTCCTTCATGCCGAGGTGGGCCTGCGCGTCGGCGAGGCTCTCGCGCGTCACGTTGATCGTCAGGTCGGCGCCGGCGTGCTCGGCGAGCGCGAGCCGGTAGTCGCTGGCGTCGGTGACCACGACGTAGCGGGCGCCGGCGTGCCGGGCGATCGCGGCCGCCATGACGCCGATCGGGCCGGCTCCGGTGATGACGACATCCTCGCCGACCATCGGCCACTGCAGCGCGGTGTGCGTGGCGTTGCCGAGCGGGTCGAAGACGGCGCCGAGGTCGGGGTCGAGGTCCTCCGGCTGCACCCAGACGTTGGTGGCCGGGATGACGACGAAGTCGGCGAAGGCGCCGTCGCGGTTGACGCCGATGCCCTGGGTGCGGATGCACAGGTGGCGGCGGCCGGCGCGGCAGTTGCGGCACGTGCCACAGACGATGTGGCCCTCACCGGAGGCGCGGTCGCCGACCTTGACCTCGGTGACGTCCTCACCGACCTCGACGACCTCGCCGTAGAACTCGTGGCCGATGACGAGCGGCGGGGTCACGGTGGACTCCGCCCAGTCGTCCCAGCCGGCGAGGTGCAGGTCGGTGCCGCAGATGCCGGCACGCATCACGCGGATCTTGACGTCCGCGGGGCCGCACTTCGGCTCCGGACGGTCGACGAGGGTGAGGCCGGGGCCTGCGGACAGCTTGGTGAGGGCACGCACGGGGAGAGTCTGCCACTGCCGATAATGGGTGCGTGGACCCCTCTGACCCCGGCCGACCCGAGAGCGCCCGCGTCGCCGGCGCCGTCACGCGGCTGCGCGAGGCCGGCGAGCGGGTGACGACGGCCAGGTATGCCGTCCTCCGCGTCGTCGACGCCGCCGACCGTGCGGACGAGCACCTGAGCGCCGAGCAGATCGGGGCCCGGGTCGCCGATCTCGAACCGGCCGTGCACCGGGCGACCGTCTACCGGACGCTCACCTCACTCGTGGACACCGGCGTCCTCTCGCACGTTCACCTCGGCGGCTCCGCCACCGTCTACCACCTGACGGAGCCGGCGACGCTGGAGGAGTACGAGGGCGGGTACCGGCGCGAGCACCAGCACGAGCACGCGCACGTCCAGTGCCACGAGTGCGGCCGCGTGTTCGACGTGCCGGCCGAGGTCTTCGACGAGGCGCGGGCGACGTTGCGTGAGCAGCTCGGGTTCGAGCTCGACACCGGCCACGCCGCCCTCCTCGGCACCTGCCGCGACTGCCACCCGACCTGACCCGCCCGAACCGTCGAGAGGCCAATGTTTGCGGATGGGCCGCAGTCGAGAGGCCAGACTTCGCGACGCATCGTTGTCCACTCGACCTGCACGAACCCGCGAACTTTGGCCTCTCGACGTTCAGGGACCCGCAGACTTTGGCCTTTCGACGGTTAGAGGGCGTGGAGGTCGAGGAGGTAGCCCTGGGCGGGGGCGAGGACGGGCACCGGCAGGCCGACCGCGGTCAGCACCGAACCAGGCACGACGAGGCCCTCCTCCGACAGCGCGGCCTCCCACCACGGTGGCGGGGTGTGCTGCACGACGGCGGGCAGCCCGGCCTCGGGACGCACCCGGACGGCATACGACCGGTCGGGGTCGAGGCCCGGCAGCGGAAGTGAGCCGGTCACGGCGTCCCGCCCCGTGACGAGCCGCGCGACCGTGTAGGCCGCGTGGCCGCGCTCCGCGTCGACGGTGCCGGTCACCAGGACGGTGCCGTCCGGGCTCTCGGAGCGCACGAGGTCGCCGGTGTGCAGCAGCGGCCGCAGCTCGCGCGCCAGGCCGGTCCAGCGCGTCAGTGCCTCCAGCTCGTCGGCCGAGCACGTCGTGATGTCCCACTCGAGGCCGGCGTGACCCTGCAGCGCCATCAGCATCCGGAAGCCGAGGTCGACCGTGCGGTGCGTCGTGTGCGCGGTCGCCGGTCCGACGTGGGTGCCCATGAGCTCCGGTGGCACGAGCAGGCTCGTCCAGCGCTGGATGCTGGCCCGCTCGAGGGCGTCGTTGCAGTCGCTCGTCCAGATCCGGTCGGTGCGCTCGAGTACCCCGAGGTCGACCCGGCCGCCGCCGCTGCTGCACGACTCGATCTCGAGCTGCGGGTGACGCGCCCGCAGGTCGTCGAGCAGCCGGTAGAAGGCGAGGGTGTGGGCGTGCACAGCCGGCGCGTCGACCCGTCGACCCTTAACGCCGTCGACCGTGTGCACCGCCTCGAGCAGGTCGCGGTTGTGGTCCCACTTGATGTAGTCGATGCCGTACTCGCCGACCAGCCCGCTGATCCGCTCGAGCAGCTGCTCGCGTGCGTCGTCGTGGGTCAGGTCGAGCAGCTGCTGGAACCGCCACTCCCGCGGTGAGCCGGCGGCCGGGCGCAGCACCCACTCCGGGTGGGCACGCACGAGGTCGCTGTCCTCGTTGACCATCTCGGGCTCGAACCACAGCCCGAACTCGAGCCCGAGGCCCTTGACGTGGTCGACGAGCGGCGCCAGCCCTTGCGGCCACACGTCCGAGGAGACGCCCCAGTCCCCCAGGCCCGCGCGGTCGTGCCGACGACTGCCGAACCAGCCGTCGTCGAGGACGAAGCGCTCGACACCGATGCGAGCGGCCTTGTCCGCCAATGCTTTCAGATGGTCGAGGTCGGTCTCGAAGTAGACGGCCTCCCACGTGTTGAGCACAACGGGGCGCGGCCGCGACGGGTGCCCCGGGCGCGCGCGGAGGCTCCGGTGGAGGCGGCGTGAGAGCCCGTCGAGCCCGTCGGTGGAGTGGACGAAGACGACCGTCGGGGCGGCATACGTCTCCCTCGGCGCGAGGCGCACCTCGCCGGGCGCGAGCAGCTCGCCGCCGCCGATGACGGCGTGGTGACGGCCGGCACCCTCCGGCAGCGCCTCGACGAGATGCTCGTGGTTGCCGCTCCACGCGGTGTGCACGGCCCAGACCTCGCCTGTGCGCCAGCCGAATCCGTGTGTCCCGGCCATGAGCAGCAGGGTCGCGTCGTGGCCGGTCCGACCGCGCCGGCTGGCACGCAAGTGGGTGCCGTGGTCGAGGCTGCTGCGCTGCGGCGAGCGCTCGCGGCACCAGCGTCCGGTGAGGTCGAGCACCTCGTCGGCGCGCACCGGCAGCGGCAGGATCGCCCGGAGCGCCGACACGTCGAGGGGTGCGGCCTCGTGGCCATCGTTGGTGACCGCCGCGTCCACCCGCAGCACCCCGTGCTCGTCGAGCGAGTGCCGCAGCTCGAGCCGTATGCCGTCAGCCGAGCTCGCGCGCGTCACGAGCGTCGTGCCCTCGGCCGAGCACACGGCGTCCTGCCACCGGACAGCGCCCGCGCCGCCGCCACGGTGGCCGGCCCAGCCGGGGGTGCCCGACCAGCCGTCCGCCTCGCCCGGCAGCACGGTCAGCGGCCACGCCTCGTCGAGGGCGCTCGGCGGCGCGGGCGGCGTCGTCACGGCGGCCAGGGCGGCATACGTGCTCGGGCCCCCCGCCAGCGCCGGACCCCAGTGCACGACCTCGGGGAGGCCGGCGCCGTCGGGGCGTGGCGCGAGCACGAGGGCGGTGCCGGCGGCCTCGACGACGAGCGGTGGGGCACCGGCCGGGTCGGCTTGGGGGCGGGGGGTCATCGGCACGGCGCACTCGCCTCTTCGGTTGCTGGGGATCGGGCTGGTCGGGGTGGGGTGGGACGGCAGGCTGGATGCCCCGCGATTGTCCTACGCGGTCCCGGCACTGCACCACTCGCCGGGGGTGTGGACCTCGTGGACGATGCGCAGCTCCTGCTCCGCGTCGCCCCGGGACTGTGGACGCAGAGCCGCATCGATGTGCCACTCGAACCGCTCGTCGGCGGGCCACCGTCGGGCATGCTCGGCGAGTGCCAGCGGCACGAGCCGCAGCCGGGAGTCGACCCACTCCCGCGACCACGGCCCGTCCTCGTAGATGCTGTGCGCAGAACGGAACTCAAGGTAGACGGTGCGGCGCAGGGCGTTGCCGACGGCCGGCGGCGAGCCGTGCACGATCATGTCGTCGTGGACGAGCACGTCGCCCGGCTGCAGCTCGACCTCGATGGCGCCGGGCAGCTGCCAGCCGTGCTGCTCGGCCACCGCGCACGCGTCGGTGCGCTCGCGCTGCGAGCCCGGCACGACGTGCAGCGCGCCCTGGCCGCTGAGCGAGGCGTCGAGGTAGACGTCGACGTTGAAGATGCGGTGCCGGCGCGAGTGGACGGCGTCCTGGTGCCACGGGATGGGGGCGCCGTCGCCGGCGGACTTGAAGACCATCGACTCGTAGGTCGGCACGAAGTCCGGTCCGGCGAGGCTCTCGGCGATGCCCAGCACCTCCGGTGAGCCGAGCAGCTCCAGCGAGGCGGCCTCACCCTTGTCGTGGAGGTAGTCGACGCGGTACATCACCTCGCCCGCGGGTCGCCGGGCGAAGAGCCAGTCGCCGGGGCGGGGGCGGTTCGGGTCGAGCCCGTCGGCCATCCAGCGCTCCGACGCACGCTGGAGGCGCTCGAGCAGCTCGGGCCGGATGCGGCCGGGCAGCACGAGGTAGCCGTGCTCGTCGAAGAAGCGGACCTGCTCGTAGGACAGCGACCACGGCGAGAGCACGTCGCGGCGACTCTGTGTGGGGGCGGTTTCAGTCGTCATGCATCGACCCTAGGAGCGGGGATCCCGGCATACTTCCGCCATGAGCGCTCCTTCTTCCCGGATCCGAGCCACCTCGCCGCTGGAGGAGCGGTTCGGCTTCGCGTGCGGCCTCAGCAGCGTCCCGGTCATGGCGCGCGCCCACCGGCACGACGACGTCGAGGTGGTCCTGCCGCTGGGAGGCGCGGCGGTGCTCGACCACGGCGGCACGGCATACGGCATCGGCGCCCACGAGTGCGGGGTCTTCTGGGCGGGCCTGCCACACCGACTGGCCGACACGGATCCCGGCGGCGCGGGAGAGGACGTGTCGGTGGCGTGGCTGACCGTGCCGCTCGTCGACGTCCTCGCGTGGCACGGCCTGCCGTCGACGTTCGCCGCCGAGCTGCTGCGCGGGCGCCTGCTCACCCTCGCCGCGCCGGCCGCCATGGAGGGCTCCATGCGGACGTGGAGCCGCGAGATCGGCGCCAGCCCCACGCTGACGAGGGCCGCGCGGCTCGAGGTGGAGGCGTTCCTGACCAGGGCGGCGCCAACCGCGCGACCGCCCGAGGGGCTGCGGCCCACGCCGTCCGGGCCGGCCGCCGCGGCGACCGCCATGGCCTCGTTCGTCTCCTCGCACTACCGGGACCCCCTCTCCGTGGCCGACGTCGCGGCGGTGGCGCACCTGCACCCGAGCACCGCCGCCGCGACCTTCCGCAGGCACCTCGGAGTCACGATCGGCGACTACCTCGCCCAGTGCCGCACCGCCGAGGCGCAGCGCCTGCTCATCTCCACCGACGCCACGACGAGCGAGATCGCGCTGCGCGCCGGCTTCGGCTCGACGAGCCGGTTCTACGCCCGCTTCGTACAGGACGTCGGTATGCCGCCCGCCGCCTACCGCCGGCACCTGGGCTGAGCGGGCCGGCGGCCCCGCCGGGATGTCACTTGACCGAGCCCGCCGCCAGGCCGGCCTGCCAGAAGCGCTGCAGGCTGAGGAAGACGACGATGAGCGGGATCACCGAGACGAGCGAGCCGGCGATGACCAGGGTCTGCAGCTGCGGGTCGCGCGAGATCTGCGACTGCCAGTAGAAGAGGCCGTAGGTCAGCGGGTAGAGCTTCGCGTCGTTGAGCATGATGCGCGGCAGCAGGAAGTTGTTCCAGATCGCGATGAACTGGAAGAGGAAGATCGTCACGAGCGCCGGCGCCATGAGGCGCGAGGCGATCCCGAAGAAGATCCGCCGCTCCCCCGCCCCGTCGATGCGCGCCGCCTCGATGATCTCGTCGGGCACGGCCGAGGCCGCGAAGATGCGCGAGAGGTAGACCCCGAAGGGGCTGACGATGCTCGGCAGGAACACCGACCACATGGTGTCGGTCTGGGACACCTTGGCGAAGAGCAGGAAGAGCGGCAGCGCCAGGGCGGTTGCCGGGACGAGCACGCCGCCGAGCACGACCGAGAAGATCAGCTCGCGTCCGCGGAAGGTGTACTTCGCCAGTGCGTAGCCGGCCATGGCCGCCAGCAGTGTCCCGACGCCCGCGCCGACCCCGGCGTAGAGCACGGAGTTGAGGATCCAGCGCAGGAAGACGCCGTCGTCGCGGGTGAAGAGGGCACTGAGGTTGTCCCACAGGGCCCAGCCGGAGAACCAGAAGCCGTTCGTCGTGACGAGGTCGCTCTGCGACTTCGTCGAGTTGACGACGAGCCAGTAGACCGGCAGGAGGAAGTAGACGGCCAGGACGACGAGGAAGACCATCGCGATGACCACTGCCGTGCGCGAGACCTCGCGGGACCCTCGCTTGGACGTCGCCGCGGCGGGCGCCTTGCGGCCGCGCCGGGCGGCCTCGGTCGCGGTGCTCACAGGGCCGCTCCTCGTCGTTGGGTGAACCGCAGGAAGCCGAAGGACAGGATGAAGGTCGCGACGGCGAGGACGACCGACAGCGCCGCGGAGAACGAGTAGTTGTTCGAGGCCGCGACGGCATACGCCTGCATGTTCGGGGTGTAGCCGCTCGTCACGTTCGTCGAGATGGTCTGGAAAACGACCGGCTCGGTGAAGAGCTGGAGCGTGCCGATGATCGAGAAGACGGTGGTCAGCACGAGGGCGGGGAAGACGAGCGGGATCTTGATCGAGAAGGCGGTGCGGATGCCGCCTGCGCCGTCGATGCGGCTCGCCTCGAAGATCTCCTGGGGCAGGGCCTGCAGCGCCGCGAAGATGATGAGCATGTTGTAGCCGGTGTAGGTCCAGGTCGTCACGTTGGCGATGGACCACAGGATGAGGTTGCTGCCGAGGAAGTCCGGTGCGGTGCTGACCTGGTTGAGCGCCGCCACGATCGGCGAGAGCTGGGGGCTGTAGAGGAAGGCCCACATCAGTGCCGCGATGACGCCCGGGATGCCGTAGGGCACGAAGAAGGCGATGCGGAAGAAGCGCTTGAGGCGCGCGACGGCCGAGTCGAGGATCAGCGCCGTCACGAGCGCGATCGTCAGCATGATCGGGACCTGGACGATCCCGAAGACCAGCACGCGGAGCACGCCCGCGCGGAAGGTGTCGTCGCTGAGGACGTTGGCGTACTGCTCGAGGCCGGCGAAGACCTGCTGGGTCTGGCCGAAGATCCCGCCGGTGCGCTCGATCTTGAACAGGCTCTGGTAGATCGCGTAGGCGATCGGGACGAGGTAGAAGAGGACGAACGGGACGAGGAAGGGCAGCAGGAACCACAGCCAGGGTCTCCGTCGCCTCACGCGCTCGGTCGTCGGGGGCGCCGACTCCGCGGCGCCGCTGCGGGCTGCCGGCCGGACGCCGGACGCAGCCGGGTCAAGGGGTACTGCCATGGCTCCTCCAGGTGGGCGCGTCGGTCACGCCGCGGGCAGGTGCGACCCCGTGCGCGGCGCGTGTTCGCGCCGCGCACGGGAGGTCGTCACGGGGCGACGGGGATGCCCTGCGCCTTGAGGGCCGCCTCGGTCTGCGTCTGGGCGGACTCGAGAGCCTGACCCAGCGTGCCCTGGCCGTTGAGGGCCTTGGTGAACCCGTCACTGAGGAACCGGTTGGTGTCGGTCATGATCGGGCCCCACGTGAAGTCGGTGTTGACGTTCGCCGACGCCTCCTTGAAGGTGTCGAAGATCTTCTGGCCGCCGTAGAACGGGACACCCTGCGACAGTGCCGGCATCTCGAGGCCCGCCTTGTCGGCCGGGTAGAGACCGCCCTTCTCGTTCTCGAGCGCCAGCGCGGCCGGGTCGGTGTTGAGCCAGAGGGCGAACTTCGCGGCCTCGGCCGGGTGCTTGCTCGACGCCATGACAGCCGTCGTCGAGCCGCCCCAGTTGCCGGCCGCCTTCTCGCCGGCGTTCCACTGCGGCATGTAGGCCACCGCCCACTTGCCGGACGTCGCCTTGGCGTTGTCGCGGATCGTCGAGTAGCCCCAGGCCGCGGAGACCCAACTGGCCACCTTGCCGTCATTCCAGGCCTTGTAGAGGTCGGGCGAGAAGCCCTGCAGGTTCGTGGCGACGAGCTTCTGGTCTATGAGCTTCTGCCAGTAGTCGGCGACCTGCTTGGCCTTGGGGTCCGTCAGGGAGACCTTCACCTGGCCGTTCGAGGTGTCGAAGATCTTGGCGCCCGCCTGCCACAGCAGGCCGTCGAACCAGTTCGCGTCCTGCTGCGGGAAGTGGGTGATGTAGATGCCCTTGGCCTTGAGCTTCGTTGCGGCGGCTGCGTACTCGTCCCAGGTCTTTGGCACGGCGATGCCGTTGGCGTCGAAGATGTCCTTGCGGTAGAAGAGCGCCATGGGGCCGGTGTCCTGCGGGATGGCGTAGACGCCCGGTCCGCCGACCTGGGCCTGCGCCCACGACCAGTCGACGAACTTCGACTTGGCGTCCGAGACGCCGGGGCAGCCACTGATGTCCTTCAGGCCGTTCTGCAGCCGGAAGCTCGAGAGGGTGTCGTACTCGACCTGGCCAAGGTCGGGAGCGGTCCCGGCCTTCAGCGCGTTGAACATGTTCTGGTAGGTGCCGGCGTTGCCCGCAGGGGTGTTCTTCACCGTCACCTGGATGTCTGGGTTGGCGGCGTTCCACTTGGCGACGACCTGGTCCATGCCCGGGACCCACGTCCAGAACTGGAGCGAGACCTTGCCCCCGGTGGGGGCGCAGGCGGAGGCCGTGCCGGACTGGCCGCCCGCCTCGGTGCTGCCCGAGGACGAGCCGCCGGAGCTGGAGCAGGCGGCCGCGAGGAGAAGGGGCGCCACGAGCAGCGCGGTCCACCGCGGGACGCGGCGGCGGGCCCGAGAAGCGGGGCCGAGGGGGTGGGTCATTGCAGGGTCTCCTTTGACGCTGAGCCGGGTGTGTTGTCGGAAAAGGCGACAGAGTCGAACAGTCGCCACCAGAAACCTCCAACAATGGACAGAGAATGTCCGGCGGACATGGCGCTGTCAATACTTCTGTCCATCCCCACGGACAGTCGCGACCGAACCGAGACCAACACCCGCACTAGTTGCCGAGTTTTACACCGTTGCAATGAGATTCGCTTGCCTATCGATTCCGGCGCACCCCTCCGAGACAGAGCGTTCAGCGCCCCCGCCGACGACCGCGGTGTTCGAGTGTTCGGAATTGTTGACACCGCGCCGATCGAGGCGACACCCTGTCTCCCATGCGCGCATGGCCGACGAAGACCCTGGCACTCGGTGGCGACTACAACCCGGAGCAGTGGCCCCGCTCCGTCTGGGACGAGGACGTCGAGCTCATGCAGCGGGCCAACATCTCCTTCGTCAGCCTCGGCATCTTCTCGTGGAGCTGGCTCGAGCCGGCGAAGGGCGAGTACGAGTTCGAGTGGCTCGACTCGATCATGGACAAGCTGCACGCGGGCGGGATCGCCGTCGACCTCGCCACCGCCAACGCCACCCCGCCGCCGTGGCTCTCGGCCGCGCACCCCGAGATCCTGCCCGTCGATGTCGACGGCCACACCCTCTGGCCGGGCAGCCGCCAGGCCTGGTGCCCCACCACGCCCGTCTTCCGCGAGTACGCCCACGCCCTGACCCGGCAGATGGCCACCCGCTACCACGAGCACCCCGCGGTCGCGATGTGGCACGTGTCCAACGAGTACGCGTGCCACAACCTGCCCTGCTACTGCGACGAGTGCGCCCGCCACTTCCGCACCTGGCTGCAGCGCCGCTACGCCACCCTCGACCGCCTCAACGACGCGTGGGGCACGGCCTTCTGGAGCCAGCGCTACACCGACTGGACGCAGATCCTCCCGCCGCGCCGCTCGACGACGTTCAACAACCCGACCCACGTCCTCGACTACAAGCGCTTCAGCTCCGACGCCCTCCTCGACTTCATGCGAGACGAGCGGGCGATCCTCGACGAGCTCTCCCCCGGCGTCCCGTTCACGACGAACTTCATGACCCTCACGGGCTTCCGCCACCTCGACTACTCGCAGTGGACCCCGACCGTCGACGTCGTCAGCACCGACCACTACATCGTCGACACCCTGAAGCACCCGCGCGCCGAGCTCGCCTACAGCGGCGACCTGACCCGGGGCCTGGCCGGCGGCGCGCCGTGGATGCTGATGGAGCACTCGACGAGCGCGGTCAACTGGCAGCCGACCAACCACGCCAAGGACTTCGGCCAGACCATCCGCGACGCCCTCGCGCACGTGGCCCGCGGAGCCGACACCATCGGCTGGTTCCAGTGGCGCCAGTCCCGCGCCGGCTCCGAGAAGTTCCACAGCGCCGTCGTGCCGCACGCCGGCCCCGACAGCGCCCGCTTCCGCGAGGTCGAGGAGCTCGGCCGCATCGCCGGCCGGCTCGGCGAGCTCGTCGGCAGCCGCGTCGAGTCCCGCGTCGCGATCCTCCACGACTACCAGGCCATCTGGGCCGCCGAGGGCCCGTGCATGCCGAGCTCCGAGCTCGACGCCCTCGAGGCCGCGCACGCCGTCCACCGGCTGCTGCAGGACCGCGGGGTCACGGCGGACGTCGTGCACCCCTCGGCCGACCTCACGGCATACGCCCTCGTCGTCGTCCCGCAGCTCTACCTCGTCACCGACGAGCACGCGCGCGCCGTCGCGGCGGCTGCCGAGGCGGGCGCCCATGTGCTCGTCACGTACTTCTCCGGCATCAGCGACGAGGACGACCACGTGCGCCTCGGCGGCTACCCCGGCGCCTTCCGCGACCTGCTCGGCGTGCGCGTCGAGGAGTTCTTCCCGCTCGGGCGCCACGACACCGTCGCGTTGTCGGGCGGCACGGGCACGTGGTGGAGCGAGGACGTCACCGCGCTTCCGGGCACGGAGGTGCTGAGCACGTATGCGTCGGGCCCGCTCACCGGGCGCCCCGCCGTCACGCGCCGCGACCTCCCGGGCGGCGGTGGCTGCGCCTGGTACGTCAGCACCCTGCCCGACGACGCCACCCTCGGCGCGCTGCTCGACGACGTCCTGGCCGGCGCCGGTGTCGAGCCGACCGTTCCCGGCCTGCCGCGCGGCGTCGAGACGACCCGCCGCCGCACCGACGCCGGGTCGTGGCTCTTCCTGCTCAACCACACGCACGACCCGCAGACGGTCCAGGCGAATGGGTACGACCTCGTCGCGGACGCCCCCGTCGACGGCACCGTCCGCCTCGCCCCGGGGGGCGTGGCCGTCGTTCGGGAGGACTGAGGATGCTCGCCAGCCAGCGGCGCTCCGTCATCCTCGAGCTCGTCCAGGAGTCCGGCGCCGTCAAGGTCTCCGACCTGGTCGAGCGCCTCGGCGTCTCCGACATGACGATCCGCCGCGACATCGAGCGGCTGTCGAGCGACGGCCTGCTCGAGCGCGTGCACGGGGGCGCCCTGGCCCTCGACGGCAGCCGCAGCAGCGACGAGCCGGGCTTCACCGCCAAGTCGCTGCTCCAGCTCGCCCAGAAGCAGGCCATCGCGCGTGCGGCCGCTCGCCACGTCGAGGCCGGCAGCTCCATCGGGATCTCCGCCGGCACGACCACCTACGAGCTGGCCCGCGCCGTCCGGGACGTGCCCGACCTCACCATCGTCACGAACTCCATCCCGGTCGCCCAGCTGCTCCACGAGTCGGGGACCCCCGGGCAGACCGTCGTGCTGACCGGCGGGGTGCGCACGCCCTCGGACGCGCTCGTCGGCCCGGTGGCCGTCTCGGCGCTGCGCTCCCTCCACGTCGACATCCTCTTCCTCGGCGCGCACGGCGTGGACGGGCAGGCGGGCCTGACGACCCCCAACCTCGTCGAGTCCGAGACCAACCGCGCGCTCATCGCCTCGGCCCGGCGGGTGTGCGTCCTCGCCGACTCCTCCAAGTGGGGCACCGTGGGGCTCAGCACCTTCGCCGACCTCGCCGACGTGGACCTGTTCGTCACCGACACCGCCCTCCCCGACCGCGCGCGCGAGGCCGTGCGCGAGACGGTGGGCTCCCTAGAGATCGCGGAGACCTGATGACCCTGCCCGAATCGCCGCCCACCCCCGCGCGCACGGCAGCGCGCTTCACGACCAGGCACCTGGCCGACGGCCGCGAGATCATCTACGTCGACGAGCCGGGCACCCCGGAGCGCACCGCCGAGGACCAGCGCCCGGTCGAGCCGCGCGTCCAGTCCGGGGAGCTGCGCCACGACGCGCTCGTCGACGACTGGGTCGCCGTCGCCGCGCACCGGCAGCACCGCACCTTCATGCCGCCGAAGGACGAGTGCCCGCTCTGCCCCGCCGGAGTCGGCTCGGTCCCGTCCGAGATCCCGGAGCGGGACTACCAGGTCGTCGTCTTCGAGAACCGCTTCCCGTCGTATGCCGTCACCTCCGTCGGCGCCGACGAGCCCGACCCGTCGGGCATCTTCGGCAAGCGTCCCGCGGTCGGCCGCTGCGAGGTGGTCTGCTTCACGAGCGACCACGAGTCGTCGTTCAAGGACCTGCCCGTCGGGCGGGTCCGCACCGTCATCGACACGTGGGCCCAGCGCACGCAGGCCCTCGGCGCCCTGCCGGAGGTCGAGCACGTCTTCGCGTTCGAGAACCGCGGCAAGGAGATCGGGGTGACCCTGCCGCACCCGCACGGGCAGATCTACGCCTACCCCTACCTGCCGGACCGCACGAAGTCGCTGCTCGAGGCCGCGCGCCGCCACGCCGAGCGGACCGGACGCCTCCTGGGAGCTGACATCCTGGCCGCCGAGCAGGCCGACGGCTCGAGGGTCGTCGTCTCGGGGACGCACTGGACGGCATACGTCCCCTTCGCGGCCCGCTGGCCGCTGGAGGTGCACCTGGCCCCCCACCGCGACGTGCCCGACCTCGTGGCCCTCGACGACGACGAGCGCGACGAGCTGGCCGTGGTCTACCGCGACCTGCTCGGGCGTCTCGACCGCTACTACGTCGCCGAGGACGGTTCTCCCGTGAAGCTGCCCTACATCGCCGCCTGGCAGCAGGCGCCGGCCAAGACCGGCCGCGACGTGTCGCGGCTGCACCTGCAGCTCATGTCGGTGCTGCGCGGTCCCGGCCGTCTGAAGTTCCTCGCCGGGTCCGAGTCGGGCGTCGGCGGCTGGATCAACGACGTGGCCCCGGAGCGGGCCGCAGCGCGACTGCGGGAGGTGGCGCCGTGAGCGAGCGCACCGCTGAGCAGGTCGTCGAGAGCGTCCGTGCCGCTTTCGCCGAAACCTTCGGCCACGAGCCGGAGGGCGTCTGGTCGGCGCCCGGCCGTGTCAACCTCATCGGCGAGCACACCGACTACAACGGCGGCCTCTGCCTGCCGATCGCGCTGCCGCACCGCACGTATGCCGGCGTGTCCCATCGCGACGACGGGATCCTGCGCATGGCTTCCGCGCAGCAGGACGGCGTCGTCGAGGTTGTCCTGGACGAGGTCTCGCCGGAGCAGCCCGGAGGCTGGGGCTCCTACGTCGCCGGTGTGCTCTGGGCGCTGCGGGAGGAGGGCCACGACGTGCCGGGGCTCGACGTGCTCGTCGACTCCACGGTGCCCGTCGGGGCCGGGCTGTCGAGCTCGGCCGCGCTCGAGTGCTCCGTCGCCGCTGCCGTCAGCGACCTCGCCGGCCTCGGCCTGCTCGAGGACGCCGGGTCGCGCGCGCGACTGGCGCAGGTGTGCATCCGCGCCGAGAACGAGATCGCCGGCGCCCCCACCGGCGGCATGGACCAGTCGGCGGCGCTGCTGTCCGACGACGCGACGGCGCTGCTGCTCGACTGCCGCAGCTGGCAGACCGAGCAGGTGCCCTTCGACCTCGCCTCGGCCGGCTACGCGCTCCTCGTCACCGACACGCACGCCCACCACGAGCTCGTCGACGGGCAGTACGGCTCGCGCCGCGACTCCTGCCAGGAGGCGTGCCGGATCCTCGGCGTCGACCAGCTCCGCGAGGTGGACCCGTCCGAGCTGGACGCCACCCTCGAGAAGCTGCCCACCGACGAGCTGCAGCGACGGGTCAAGCACATCGTCACCGAGATCGACCGCGTCGAGCAGGCCGTCGCGGCGCTGCGCAGCGGCGACCTCGAGGAGGTGGGCCGGCTCTTCGACGCCTCGCACGTCTCGATGCGCGACGACTACGAGATCTCGTGCGAGGAGCTGGACGTCGCCACCGAGACCGCGCGGCAGCACGGCGCGCTCGGAGCGCGGATGACCGGCGGCGGCTTCGGCGGCTCGTGCATCGCCATCGTGCGGTCCGAGTCGGTCGACGAGGTGTCGACGGCCATCGACGCGTCCTTCGCCGACCACGGCTTCACCGCCCCGTCCTCCTTCGCCGTCACCGCCGCCGGCTCCGCCCGCCGCGACCGCTGACGCACCACCCCGCCCCCCCGGCTCCTCACGTCGAGTGGGCACTTTGCGTCACTTCTCCACAGGCTCGCCCCCGAGCCAACGCCTCCCCCCACGTCGAGTGGGCACTTTGCGTCACTTCTCCACAGGCCCAGGCCCCATCCGCTGGCTAGGGTGCGGGCATGACCTCGGCGACGACGCCGGCCGCGAGCCGGCCCCTGCCGGTGGCGGTGCGCCGCGGCTACGGCCTCGGCTCCGTCGCCACCGGCTCCTTCGGCACGGTCCCCGGGCTGCTGCTCCTGCCCTACCTGACCGACCACCTCGGCGTGCCGGCCGCGGCTGCCGGCGTCATCGTCTTCGCCCCGAAGGCCTGGGACGTCGTCCTCAACCCCGTCGCCGGCCGCATCAGCGACGCCTCCACCAACCCGGCGGGACGTCGCCGGCCGTTCCTCATCCGGGCTGGCCTGCTGCTCGCGGCGGCGTTCGCGCTGCTCTTCCTCGGACCGAGCGCGCCGCAGTGGCTCGCAGCGGGCTGGGTGGCGGTGGCGTACCTCGCGTGCGCGACGGCATACAGCTTCTTCCAGGTGCCGTACGTCGCGATGCCCGCCGAGATCACCGACGACTACGACGAGCGCACCCGCCTCATGACGTGGCGGGTCGCGATCCTCGCCCTCGCCATCCTCGTCAGCGGTGGCCTGTCGCCGGCGATCCGCGATGCGTTCGGACCCGACTGGGGCTACCGCGCGGTCGGCTTCTTCGTCGCCGCGCTCATCGCCGTCGGCGCCTTCGGTGCCTGGCACACCACCCGCTCGGCGCCGGTGCGGGTGGGGGTCACGGCGAGCGCCTCGTTCGCCGACCAGCTGCGAGTCATCCGCTCCGACAGGCGCTTCCGCCTGCTGCTCTCGACTTTCGTGCTGCAGGCGCTGGCCACAGGGGCGATGCTGGCCGGCGTCGACTACGTCGCCCGCTGGGTCATCGGCACCCCGATCTCCTCGAGCCTGCTCTTCGTCTGCTTCGTCGCGCCCGCACTCGTGGTGATGCCGCTGTGGCAGCGCGTCGGCACGGCGCGCGGCAAGAAGGCCGGCTACGTCGCCGCCTCGGTGCTCCTCGGGGGTGGGGCCCTGCTGCTCGTGCTGCTGCGCACCCTGCCCGACGCCGCCGTCTACGGCTGCGTGGCACTCGTCGGCATCGGCTACGCCGGGGCGCAGATGTTTCCGCTGGCGATGCTGGCCGACGTCGCGAGCCGGAGCGCCGAGACCCGGACGCGCGTGGGCCTCTACACCGGCGTGTGGACGGCCGGCGAGACCCTCGGCCTCGCGCTGGGCCCCGCACTGTATGCCGGCGTGCTGGCGCTCGGCGGCTACGTTTCCTCCTCGGGTCCGACTGTCGCACAACCGGACTCGGCGGTGACGGCGATCGCCCTCGGCTTCTCGCTGGTCCCGGCCGTCCTCGTCGGGGTCTCTCTCTTGGTCCTGCGCCACTTCCCCTCCCCCGGTTCGATGTATTCCGAGGACACCGGTGACTCCCCGATACATCGACCCGAGAAGGGGGAAACGGCGCGATGACCACCGACCTGCCGACGGAGGCCGCCATGGAGCATGACGACATCCGGGCGGCTCTTCAGGCGATGCGCGCCCGGGACCTGCCCACGCACGGCGGCCGGACACTCGCCTACGTCTACGACTCGGGCCTGGCCTCGGCCGACGCCATCGGCCGCGAGGCGCTGGCGGCCTTCGCGTCGACGAACGGCCTGGACCCCACCGCCTTCCCGTCACTGCTCCAGATGGAGAACGATCTCGTGGGCATGGCGGGCCGACTCGTCGACGCGCCAGCGGGATTCGCCGGTGTGGTCACCTCAGGAGGGACCGAGTCGATCCTGCTTGCCGTGCTCGCGGCACGGGACGCCCGGCCGGACATCGCCCAGCCCCGCATGGTCCTGCCGACGACCGCGCACGCCGCCTTCCACAAGGCCGCGCACTGGCTCCGAGTCGAGCCCGTGCTCGTCGACGTCGACCCCCTCACCAAGCGCGCCGATCCGGACGCCATGGCTGCGGCCATCGACAACCGCACCGTCCTCGTCGTCGCGTCCGCCCCGTCATACGCACACGGCGTCATCGACCCGGTCGAGCCGATCGCCGCGGCCGCAGTAGCAGCCGGTGTCCGCTGCCACGTCGACGCCTGCATCGGCGGGTGGGTCCTGCCCCACCTGCGGGAGTCGGAGCCGGACCAGCCAGCATGGACCTTCGCCGTCGAGGGCATCACGAGCATGTCGCTCGACCTGCACAAGTACGCCTACACCCCCAAGGGCGTGTCCGTCCTGCTCCATGCCTCCGCCGAGCTGCGCCGCACGCACCTGTTCGCCTCGGCCCGCTGGCCGGGCTACACGATGCTCAACACCACCGCGCAGTCGACGAAGTCCGGCGGCCCCGTCGCCGCCGCCTGGGCCGTCGTGCACCACATCGGCGCCGAGCGCTACGCCTCGCTCGCCGAGGACGCCCGCACGGCGACGCTCGACCTCGCGAGGGCGGTGGACGGCATACCCGGCCTGTCACTCGCGGCCGCGCCGGACTCCACGCTGCTGTCACTCGTCACGGACGGCTCGTGCGACGTCTTCACCATCAGCGACGAGATGCTCGAGCGCGGATGGTTCGTCCAGCCGCAGATGCGCTTCCGCGACCTGCCCGCCACGTTGCACTTCACGTTCAGCGCCGCGACCGCGGCCTCCTCGGACCGCATCGCCTCGGACCTGGCCGACGCCACCGCAGCCGCTCGCGCGCTTGGGCCGGCCGTCCCTGCCGCCGAGCTGGTGGCGATGGCCTCGACCATCGACCCCGCGACGCTCGACGAGGCGACGTTCGCCGGGTTGCTCGCGGCGGCGGGCCTCGCCGGCGGCGACGGCGACGTGGTGCTGCCCGAGCGGATGGCACCCGTCAACGCCCTGCTCGACGCGCTCCCGCCGGAGCTCCGGGAGGCCCTGCTCCTCGGCGTCGTCGACCGCCTGGCCAGACCGAGCTGACGAGGAAGGCGGCCACCCCGAGAGGGGTGACCGCCTTGCGCTCGTTGCCTGGTCAGGCGGGGAGGATGAGGCCCTTCGTGGCCTTGGCGCGCTCGAGGCGCTGCGCGACGTCCTGCCAGTTGACGACGTTCCACCAGGCCTTGACGTAGTCGGCCTTGACGTTCTCGTACTGCAGGTAGAAGGCGTGCTCCCACATGTCGAGCTGCAGCAGCGGGATCTGGCCGACGGGGATGTTGCCCTGCTGGTCGAACAGCTGCATGATGTGCGGCCGCTCGGCGATGGTGTCCCAGGCCCAGATGGACCAGCCGGAGCCCTGGATCGCGTTCGCGTTGGCGTTGAAGTGCGCCTGGAACTTCTCGAAACCGCCGAAGTACTCGTCGATCGCGGCCTTGACCTCACCCTCGGGCTGGCCACCACCGTCAGGGCTCATGTTCTTCCAGAACACCGAGTGGTTGGTGTGACCACCGAGGTGGAACGCGAGGTTCTTCTCCACACCGTTGAGCGCCGCGTAGTCGCCGGACTCACGCAGCTCCTCCAGCTTGGCGACGGCGGCGTTGGCGCCGTCGACGTAGGCCTTGTGGTGCTTGCTGTGGTGCAGCTCCATGATGCGAGCGCTGATGTGCGGCTCGAGGGCGGCGTAGTCGTAGTCGAGCTCGGGAAGCGTGTAAGCCACGTGTCGTTCCTTTCTGGAGACCAATAGGCCCTTGCCACTCTATGCCGCACCGTCGCGGCGCAGACAGAGGTGTCCGTGAGCGGGCCATGTGGGACGTACCCACTTCCGACAGCCTCCTGCTTCAAGCAGGGTTGAGGTCAAACCTGCGCCCGCCCAGGGCCGCTCGGACCTTCAGCTGAGCGTCAGCAGGTCGCGCACGTCGTCGGCGGTGATGGCACCGGAGAGCGAGCCGCCCTCGTCGACGACCCGCTGGAACAGGTCGCGCTTGCGCTCCTGCAGGGCCACGACCTTCTCCTCGATGGTGCCGGCCGACACGAGGCGGTAGACGGTGACCGGACGGCTCTGCCCGATGCGGTGCGCGCGGTCGATGGCCTGCGCCTCGGCAGCCGGGTTCCACCACGGGTCGAGGACATAGACGTAGTCGGCCTCGGTCAGGGTCAGCCCGAAGCCACCGGCCTTGAGGCTGATGAGGAACGCGACGGCGTCGCCCTCGCGGAAGCCGCGCACGACCGACTGCCGGTCGGTCGTGGACCCGTCGAGGTATGCCGTGTCGATCCCCGCGCGCGTCAGCGCGGTCTCGACGATGCGCAGGAAGCCGGTGAACTGGCTGAACACGAGGGCACGGTGGCCCTCGGCCGCGAGCTCGCGCAGCTGGTCGACGAGGAAGTCGATCTTCGCGGCCGTCGCCTTGCCGCCGTGGGCCTCGTCGACGAGCACCGGGTCGAGCGCGAGCTGCCGCAGCCGGGTCAGGGCCGCGAGGATCGCGACGCGGTTGGCCTCGGGGTCGTCGAGCAGGCCGAGGACCCGCTGCCGCTCGCGCTGGAGGTGCTGGTCGTAGATGTGCCGGTGCACCGGGTGCGGGTCGAGCGCCAGGACCTGGATCTGCTTGGGCGGAAGGTCGACCGCCACCTGCTCCTTGGTGCGCCGGAGCATCAGCGGCCGGATGCGCCGGCGGAGCAGGTCGAGCAGCTCGGGCCGCTCACCGGACTCGATGGGCTTGCGGTAGCTCTTGGTGAACACGTCGGGCCGCGGGTAGAGCCCGGGCGCCGTGAGCGAGAGCAGCGACCACAGGTCCATGAGCGAGTTCTCGAGCGGTGTGCCCGTGACGGCGATGGTGAAGGGTGCCCCGAGCCGCCGCACCGCCACGTGCGTCTTGGCCTGGCGGTTCTTGACGAACTGCGCCTCGTCGAGCACGACACCACCCCACCGCACGTCGTGGAAGGCGGTGTCGTCGAGGCGCAGGACGGCATACGAGGTGATGACCACCTCGGCGTCGGCGACGAGCTCGGCCAGTGGCGTCCCGCGCTTGCGCTCGGTCGCGGTGACGGCGACCGCGGACAGATGCGGCGCGAAGGTGTCCAGCTCGCCCATCCACGTGCCGACGACACTCGTCGGTGCCACGACGAGGACCGGGCCGCGCGAGTCGGGGCCGCCCTCTCCCAGCTCGCCGCGGTCGTGGGCGCGGGCCAGCGCCGCGATGACCTGCAGCGTCTTGCCGAGGCCCATGTCGTCGGCGAGGATCCCGCCGAGCCGGGCGTCCCAGAGCCGCGCGAGCCAGCGGTAGCCGTCGAGCTGGTAGGGGCGCAGGGTCGCGCGGAGCTCGGGCGGCGGCTCGGCCAGCGGTCCCGCCTCGAGCGAGCCGAGCGCCTCGACGTTGGCGGCCCACCGCGCGCTCTGCTCGTCGACGACGCCGAGCGCGACGAGCTCGTCCCACAGGTCGGCGTGGTGGGCGCTGAGGCGCAGCGCGCCGGTCTCGGGGTCGGCGATCTCGCGGGCCTCCTCGATGAGGTCACGCAGACGGCGCAGCTCGGGCCGGTCGAGGCGGAAGAACGCGCCCGACTCGAGCAGCATGATGTCGTCGCCGCGGGCCAGGGCACCGAAGAGCGGCTCGAAGGGCACCTCCTCGCCGTCGACCTCGACGGAAACGTGCAGGTCGAACCAGTCGCTGCGCTCGGCGTCGTCCACCTCCACTCCGGCCTCGCGGTGCTGGCCCTCAGTCGCACCGAGCCGGACGACGGGCGCGGAGGTGACCTCCTCGTAGGAGGGGAGGTCGTCGGCCACCTCGACCGTGACGTGCTCGTCGGCCTCGAGCAGCGGCAGGGTGTCAGCGACGAAGCGGGCCGCGTCGAGGCCCGTGAGCACCACGCGCGGCACGAGGTAGGGGTGGCCCGCGATGTCGCCGCGCAGCGCGCCCGGGACCGACCGCAGCGACGTCGCCGCCTCCACGGCCGCGGACTCGGCGTCGCGGTCGCGGCCTCCCACCGTGCCGAAGCGCGCCGTCGTGAAGGGTCGGGGCACCCCGTCGTACGCGTGGCCGAGGTCGATGCGCAGCTCGCCCGGGACGTCGCTGACGACCCGCACGTGCACCGTCACCACCTCGGCAGGGGCGTCCTCGGGCAGCTCGGGTGCCGGGAGCGGCACCTCGGAGCGAACCCGCAGACGCTGGCGGAGGCCGGGCACCACCGACCGCAGGAAGCGGCCGCGCTCGTCGGCAGGGACGCGCAGCCCCGCGAGCGCCGAGGTGAGGGCGTCCGGCCCGAGGTCGAGCTCCTGCTGGAGCGGCACGAAGGTCAGGGACCCGTCGTCGCCGTCGACGGCGACGGCGTGGACGGGGTCACCGAGGTGCAGCCACTCCCCGGCCGCCCCGCGGGCGATCTCGTCCGGCAGCCCCTCCAGCTCGAGGTCGAGGTCGAGGTCACCGCTGCCGTCGCCGGCGCGCTTGACGAGCAGCACGAGGGAGGCGCTGTCGTCGGCGACGTGGACCGGCCCGGTGACGCCCTCACCGGGCAGGATCTCGATGCCGGCGTCCCGCGCCTCGCGCAGCAGCGGCCAGACCTCGGGGCTCGCGTCGAGGGCGAGCGGCGGGGTCGCGGAGAAGTAGGTGGTGCTGCCCGAGCCCTGCCGCGCCACGTCGTGCAGGCGCCCCATGATCCGCTCGTGCTCGGGGAGGAAGCGGATGCCGGGCCGCCACTGCGGCAGCGCGTCGTGCCAGGACAACGTGCGGTGCCACGTGCCGGCGCGGGTCCACCGCGTGGGGCGCAGGCCGTAGCTCAGCTCCGGCAGCCCGCGTCGCCCGCGCTGGTCGCGGTAGACGGTGTCGACGAAGAGGCCCGCCGGCATGAGGTCGCCCCGCGGCTCCGGCCGCTGCGCCACGTGCGCGTCCACCGGCCTGGGGCGCACGTGGCCGAACACGTCGGACCAGTGCGGCGGCACGACCGCGGAGGCCGCGGCGTCGGGCACCGCCGGGACGGTGTCCGCGCCCTCGTCAGCGGGCGAAGGCTCCACGATGCGCCCCTGCGCCACGTCGCGGGCGGTGAGCATGAGCGCCACCACGTGCTTGCAGTCCGCGCCGACCGGGCAGCTGCAGCGCCCGCTCCATAGGTGCGACCGGCCCTTCGGGTGCGGGCGTGCCTCGATGATCGTCTGGTAGGTGTCGGTGCCGCTGCCCTGGATGGTGCCGAGCAGCATCATCCCGTCGGGGCGGGTCGCGAGGGAGCGCACCCGGCGCTCGGCGGCATACGCGATCCCCCGGTCGAAGGTGCGCGAGCCGACCTGCTGCGCGATGTCGGGGTCGGTGACCTCACCCACCCACGTCGCTCGCCCCACGCTCCACGCCACCCGAGCACTCTACGTTCGGCCGCCGACACCACCGGGCCTCGTCCACAGACTCCGGCAGGATGGGGCGATGACCACCGCGCCCGACCCTCGCACCCTGACGCTGACCGACTTCCCGGTGCACCGGCCGGTGACGACCCGGTGGTCCGACAACGACATGTACGGCCACCTCAACAACGCCGTCTACTACGAGCTGTTCGACTCGGCGATCAACGGGTGGCAGGCCGAGCACCTGACCATCGACCCGATGACGGACCCGACGCAGGGCGTGGTGGCGGAGTCGTCGTGCGCGTTCTACGCCGAGGTGGCCTTCCCGACGCCGCTCGTCGTCGGCATCCGGGTGGCGCGGCTCGGGACGAGCAGCGTCACCTACCAGCTCGGGCTCTTCGTCGACCCGGAGCGCGTCGCCCGGCCCGACCCGGCCATCAAGGCCCTCGGCCACTGGGTGCACGTCGAGATCGACGCGCAGAGCCGCCGTCCGACGCCCATCCCGGCCCACCTGCGCGAGCTCATGGAGACGGCGGTGTCGGGAGCCTGAGCTGCGTCTCGCGGTAGTCCCGCAGCTCGGCGATGACCTCCTCCTCGCG
Organism: Terrabacter sp. NPDC080008; assembly: GCF_040702505.1. Lineage (NCBI taxonomy): Bacteria > Bacillati > Actinomycetota > Actinomycetes > Micrococcales > Intrasporangiaceae > Terrabacter > Terrabacter sp. NPDC080008. The sequence goes on along the minus strand of NZ_JBFBLC010000001.1, from coordinate 764,069 downwards.
CTCGACGAGCTCGGCCAGCTCCGGGGACTGAGGCGCGTCGGCCGGCTCGAGCGAACCGACCGCCTCGGGATCGGCGCCGCGCACCTCGTCGATGCGGTCCTGCAGCTCCACGAGCTCGAGGATGAGCTCGCGGGGGTTCGGCGCCGGGTCGGCGGCTGTCATCAAGGTCCTCCGGTTGACGCCCGAGGCGTCGCGTCGTGCAGGCCCGTTGGTTTCGAGCGCGTCCACCCTCCGGGTGCCGCGGGCGTCGTGTCAAACCCGACGGCCGGGTCCGGCGCCCGCTGAGCGTCAGGGCCAGCTGACCGGCGTCCGGGCGGCGCGCCGCGCCGCCCGGCGCATCGCGGCCGTGTAGAGCGGCCGCGCGAACCGCTTGGCGCGCCAGGCGAGGTGCCCGTCGCGGTCGGTGAGGATGATGTCGCGGCGAGCGTCGATGCCGCGCACGACGATGGCGGCGACCTCCTCGACGGAGCGCTTCGAGCCGCTCACCATCTTCTTGCCGGCCGCCTCCATCTCGGTGTCGGCGCCCTGGAACGACGCGCCGAGGTTGGTGCGGAAGAACGACGGGCAGACGACCGAGACGTCGATGTGGTGCGGGGCGAGCTCGTGCGACAGCGTCTCGCTGAGGGCCACGACGCCCGCCTTGACGGTGTTGTAGGCCGCCATGCCCGGGGCGTGCACGAGCCCCGCGAGCGAGGCCGTGTTGACGATGTGGCCGCTGCGCTGCTCCTTGAGCAGGGGCGTGAAGGTGCGGCAGCCGCGGACGACGCCGAGCAGGTTGATGTCGACGATCCAGCGCCACTCGTCCATCGTCGCGACGTCGATGCGTCCGCCCGCGGCGACGCCGGCGTTGTTGACGAGCAGGTCGAGCCCGCCCCACGTCTCACGCACATGGGCGAGCGCAGCCGCCCAGGCGTCGTCGCTGCGCACGTCGAGAGGCAGGTATGCCGCCGCCTCCGGGAGCGCGTCCGGCCGGTCCGCGTGGACGTCGGTCGCGAGCACCTCGTCGCCCCGGGCGACGAAGGCGCGCACGAGGGCGAGGCCGAGACCGGAGGCACCGCCGGTGACGAGGACGCGGCGGGGGGACGTCGGGGCGGAGGCGCGGGTGGAGGCGCGGGCGCGCTGCAGGGGTGACGGCATACGGCCCAACCTAGCCGCGGACGGTGAGCGTGACCTTGCCGTGGGCGCGGCGCTCGTCGATCTCCGCGAGCGCGCCGACGACGTCGTCGAGCGGGTGGCGCGTGCTGATCGGCGGCGCCAGCTGGCCGGAGGTGACCAGCGGCAGGATCGCCTCCCACTGGGTGCGCAGGTAGGTCGGGTCGGGCGTCCAGAAGGCGCCCCAGCCGACCCCGATGACGCTGAGGTTGTTGAGGAGCAGCCGGTTGACCTTGACCTCGGGGATCTGGCCCGCGGTGAAGCCGATGACGAGCAGGCGGCCTTCGGGCGCCAGGGAGCGCAGGCTGTCGGTGAAGCGGTCGCCGCCGACCGGGTCGACGACCAGGTCGACGCCGCGGCCCTGCGTCAGCTCCTTGACGCCCTCGAGGAAGCCGTCGGCGAGCAGGATGTGGTGCGCGCCGGCGGCCCGGGCGGTCTCGATCTTGTCCTCGGAGGAGACGACGGCGATGACGCGGGCGTCCATGGCGCGGGCCAGCTGGATGGCAGCGGTGCCGATGCCGCCGGCGGCTCCGTGCACGAGGACGTCCTCGCCGCGCTCGAGCTGCCCACGACGGGTCAGGGCGAAGTGGACGGTCAGGTAGTTCATCGGCAGGGCCGCGCCGAGCTCGAACGGCACGTCGTCGGGCAGCGGGAAGACCATCGCCGCCGGCACCGCGACCGTCTCGGCGAAGGCCCCGAGCACCGGGAAGGCGGCCACGCGGTCTCCCGGGCGGAAGCCCGTGTCCTCGCCGGCCTCCCGCACCACGCCCGCGCACTCGGCACCCGGCACGAACGGCAGGTTCGGGCGCATCTGGTAGAGCCCGCGCGTCATGAGCACGTCGGGGAAGCTGACGCCGGCCTCGTGCACGTCGACGAGGACGTCACCGGCCTCGAGCGTCGGCTCCGGGACGTCCTCGACGGTGACGGCGGAGGGTCCCTCAAGGCTCGTGATGCGGGCTGCTCTCATGCTCCGACCCTAGTTCGCGGCGGGTCCCGGGGTGATGGTGAAGCGCGCACGGAGCAGGTCCGAGTCGCGTGAGCTGCGTCCCACGGCGAGCTCGAACTCGCCGGGCTCGACGACGCGGCGCCCGGCGGCGTCGACGATCGAGCAGGCCGATGCGGGCACCTCGACGATCGTCGTGACCGACTCCCCCGCCGGCACGGTCACCCGGCGGAAAGCCTTGAGCTCCTTGGCCGCCCACGTGACGCTCGTGACGAGGTCGGTGACGTACGCCTGCACGACCTCGTATGCCGTCCGCTCGCCTGTGTTGGTCAGCGTCACCTCCGCGCGCACGACGTCACCGGCGGTCAGCTCGGTGGCCTCCAACGTGAGGTCGGACCACTCGACGGTCGTGTAGGTCAGGCCGTCGCCGAAGACGAACTGCGGCTCCTGGGTGAGGTCGGCGTAGCGGTGGCCGTGCTGGCCGCGGACCTGGTTGTAGTAGGTCGGCTGCTGGCCGACGTGCCGCGGCACCGAGATCGGCAGCCGTCCGGCCGGCTCGATGTGGCCGAGGACGAGCTCGGCGACGGCGCGACCGCCGCGCATGCCGGGGCTGAAGGCCTCGATGATCGCGGCAGCGCGCAGGGCGCTCGGCGGCAGGACGTTGGGCTTGGAGTGGAGCAGCACGAGGACGACCGGGATGTCGGTGCCCTCCAGCGCGTCAACGACGGCGTCGAGCAGGGCGACCTGGCCGCCCTGGAGGTCGAGGGTGGCTGTCGAGCAGCCCTCGCCGGTGAGGGCCACAGTGTCGCCGAGGACGACGACGGCGAGGTCGGCGGCGCGGGCGGCGGCGACGGCCTCGGCGAGCTGCTCGGGGTCGACCGGTGCGGCCGCGGAGACGGGCGGGCGGGGCTGGCCGTCGGGGAGGAGCGGCCCTTCCGGGTCGGGCACGAGGGTCTCGATCTCCGCGCCCCGGGCGTGGGTGACGGTCCACGTGTCGGGGACGACGGCGCGGAAGCCGTCGAGCACCGCCTCGACGGTCTCGCGCGGGTGACCGTCCGGCATCCAGTCGACCTGGCCGGACGCGCCGGCCCAGTCACCGAGGTTGGCCTGGGGGTCGTCGGCGTTGGGGCCGAGGACGGCCACCGTGCGCGGGACGTCGCCCACGGCATACGGCAGGGAGCCGTCGTTGGTCAGCAGGACCAGGGAGCGCCGGGTCACCTCGAGGTTCACGGCGGCATGCTCGGCGGAGCCGATGACGAGGCGCTGGCGCTCGAGGTCCGGCGGGCGGGGGTTCTCGAAGAGGCCGAGCTCGAGCTTGAGGCGCAGCACCCCGCGGGCCGCCTCGTCGATCTGGCCCTCGTCGAGCAGGCCGCGGGCGACGGCCTCCTGCGCGGCCTCGAAGAAGGCGGGTGTCGTCATGACGAGGTCGTTGCCGGCGCGGACGGCGACGGTCGCGGCCTCGACGTCGTCGGCGCAGACCTTCTGCTCCCAGACCATGCGGCCGACGTTGTCCCAGTCGGTGACCAGCGTCCCGGTGAAGCCCCACTCGCCCTTGAGCACCTCGTCGAGCAGCCAGCCGTTCGCGGTCACCGGGATTCCGTCGATGGCCTGGTAGCCGAGCATGAAGGTGCGACAGCCCTCCTGGACCGCCCGCTCGAACGGCGGCAGGAACCACGAGGTCAGCTTGCGGCGGGACAGGTCGGCCTCGCTCGCGTCGCGGCCGCCCTGCGTCTCCGAGTAGCCGGCGAAGTGCTTGGCGCAGGCGAGGATCGCCGTCGGGTCGGTCAGGCCGTCGCCCTGGTAGCCACGGACCATCGCGGCGCCGAGCTCGCCGATGAGCTGGGGGTCCTCGCCGAAGGTCTCGCCGACCCGGCCCCAGCGCAGGTCGCGGGTGATGCAGAGAACCGGCGAGAACGTCCAGTGCACGCCGGTCGCGGCGACCTCGACGGCGGTGACGCGGGCGGCCCGCTCGACGAGCTCGGGGTCCCACGAGCAGGCCATGGCCAGCTGGGTGGGGAAGATCGTCGCCCCCGGCCAGAAGGAGTGGCCGTGGATGCAGTCGTCGGCGGTCAGCAGCGGGATGCGCAGGCGGGTCTGCTGCGCCAGGGCGATCGCCTCGTGCATCCGCTCCGGCGAGGTGTGCAGGATCGAGCCGGCCAGCTTGCCGTGGACGATGTCGGGAAGGTCGCCACGCGCGTCGAGCTGGAGCATCTGGCCGACCTTCTCCTGCAGCGTCATCCGCCCGAGCAGGTCGTCGAGGCGCTGCTCGACGGGGAGCGAGGTGTCGCGGAAGGGCAGGGCGTCGGTGGCGTCGTCGGGCACGTCCCGACGCTAGCCCACCTCGCCGCACGCGCCGGCGACCTAGGCTGAGGGCGTGCTCGACCCCCTCGTGCGACTTCCCGACGGCACCGTCAAGCAGGTCAACCCGATCAGCGGCACCAAGGTGTGGACCCTCCCCGGTCGGGCAGCACGCCCCCTCGCCGTGACCCGGCCCAGCCCGCTCCCCCTCGACCCCGCGGACCACGACCGCTACTGCCCCTTCTGCTGGGGACGGATGCTCGAGACGACCCCCGAGATCGCCCGCGTCGTCCGGGAGTGCCCGAGCGGTGTCGCCGCGGACGGTGCCGCCGACAGTGCCACCGAGGACGCGAAGCAGCGCCCGAGGTGGAGGGAGCTGCGTGGCCTGCTCGCCGAGCAGCTGGACGACACGACGCCGGAGTTCCGCCTCTTCCCCAACCTCTTCGAGATCCTCAGCTACGACTACTGGCACCTCGCGCACGGCTTCGACCCGACGCCGGAGTCGCAGGCGCACCGGACGGCGTACCTGTCCACGCCCCTTGGCCGCGAGCACGTGACTGCGCTCGCGCGCACCCGGATGCGCGCCAGAGGCATGGTCGGCGCCCACGCCGAGCCGTTCGACGAGGACGACCTCGAGCGTGAGTCGGTGGCCCTCTTCGCCGGCAACCACCAGGTCGTCGTCGCGCGGCGGCACTTCGTCGACGGCGCGACGGACGACTCGCAGAACGCCGGGTCGGGCACGCTCACACCCGAGGAGCACTGCGAGTACACGCGGTTCACGGTCAACGCGGTGCGTGACCTCTACCGCGGCAACCCGCACGCGCGCTACGTGTCGGCGTTCCAGAACTGGCTGCGGCCCGCGGGGGCCTCCTTCGAGCACCTGCACAAGCAGCTGGTCGCCATCGACGAGCTCGGCACCGACGTCGAGCGCGAGGCGGCACGGCTGCGGCAGGAGCCGGAGCTGTTCACCCGCTGGGGTGGCGAGTTCGCCGAGGCCAGAGGCCTCGTGGTGGCGCGGACGCCGACGGCGGTCGCCTTCGCCGGGGTGGGGCACCAGTACCCGACTCTCGCCGTGCACACCTCCAACACGACGGCCCTGCCGTGGGAGCTCTCCGACGACGAGCTGCGGGACTTCTCCGACCTGCTGCACGCCTGCCACGCGGCGACGGGCACCGAGGTGCCGACGAACGAGGAGTGGCACCACGGACCGCCGTCGCTCGACCTGCCGATCCCGCTGCGCGCCCTGCTGAAGTGGCGGGTCTCGACGCCCGCCGGCTTCGAGGGCGGCACGAAGATCTACGTCAACACCATCGACCCGTGGACCGTGCGCGACCGGACCGTGACCCGGTTGCACGAACTCGTGGCCGGCGGCCGGGTGTCCGACCGCATCGAGGTCGGGCCACGCTGAGCGGGGAGTCAGCCCCCTGCCCGCTGCCGGCTCTGTGGCCCCGTCCCGCCTGCCGCCGACCGGCCGGCCTCGACGGCGCCCCGGACCACGAGGGTGCCCGGGTCCTCGTCGACCGTCACGGTGCACGCCTCCCAGTGAGGGGCGAGCGTGTGACGGGCCGCCTCCTCGAGCGCCGCGTCGACGTAGCCCGGATAGGCCAGCGTGCCGCCCGCGAGGACGACGGCGCGGGGGTTGACGAGGTTGACGAGGGTGGCGAGGCCCCGACCGAACGCCCGCCCGGCGCGGCCCACGACGGCCGCTGCCACGGGGTCGGCCACGGACAGCCGCTCGGCCACCTCGGCGGCGGGGACACCGAGCTGCGCGACGATCGACGCACCGGATGCGAGCGCGTCCAGGGTCGTCACCTCGTCACCATCCGGCACGGGGACGCTCCCCAGCTCGCCTGCCCACCCGTCGGCGCCGGCGTGGACCCGTCCGGAGTGCGTGAACCCTGCGGCGATGCCCGTGCCCGAGACGACGACCGCGACATCCCCGCGCGGTTGTCGCGCCGCGACGGTCAGCAGAGCCGCACGGATGTCGTTGACGACCACCGCCGACGTGATGCGGCGGAGCGCCCGCGGACGCCACCCCACGAGCTGCGGAAGGACGTCGCAGAGGACGACGGTCCCGTCGCTGCCGATCAGTCCCGGACAGGCGACGCCCAGGCTCGCCGGCTGCCCCACCGAGTCCACGAGCTCGTCGATGGCGTCGTCGAGGTGGGCGCTGGGGCAGTCCGCACCCGTGCTGACCCTCCTCTGCGAGAGGACGGCGCCGTCCGCGGCGACCGCCCGCAGCAGGAGCTTGGTGCCGCCGATGTCCGCGCCGAGGTGCATGGGCGGCAGCCTGCCACGGCAGTCGCCGGCCGTCAGACCTCGCTGCCGTGGCCCTCCGTGCGTCCTTCGCTGACGCCGCGGCCGGTCTGGGCCTGGAGCCGGTCGATGTGCTCGGATGCCTGCGCCTTGGTCAGGTCGGCCGGGAGCGTCTCGCCGGCCTCGCGGGCCAGCGTCTCGAGGTAGCTGCGCTGGGCGCCGGTCATCGCCTCGTCGCCGGTGACCCAGTCCTCGGGGTCCTTGATGGTGCTGTCGCCGGCGGTGCCGCCGATGACGTCGTCACCGGTGTTCGGGGCCTGCTGGTTCGAAGGTGTGTTCGAGTCGCTCATAGCTGGCTCGTACCCACTCGGCGGACGCAGCGCACACGCCTCACATCCGCCTCAGGGCTGGGAGCGGCCGCGTGACCGAGCCAGGGCGGTCTCGAGGGCAGCCTGTGCCGAGTCGACGTCACGCCCGGACCACGGGGGGCCGCCGAGCAGGGCCCAACCCACCCCGTCGGGACCGACGACGGCGAGGAAGCCGGCCGCCCTGGGCGCGCCGTCGGTGGCGGGTGCCCAGCGGTCGACGACGGTGCCGCGCAGCCGGGTCCCGCTGCCGGCCCGGCTCTCGGTGGTGTCCGCACAGGCGGCCGCGCCCGCGACGAGGGCCGGGCCGATCGCCAGCCGACCTCCGGGCGGCGGCGTCATCACGGTGTAGGTCAGGGTCCGCGGCACCCGCCTCGGATCGGGCGGCGCGCCGGGACGGCGCCCATCGGGCCCGGGGACCGAGGAGCTGACCCACCGCTCCATGCCCGAGGCGTGGACGAGTGCGTCGACGGACAGGCCCGTCCAGGGGATCGCCTGCGAGCAGAAGGGCTGCGGTGGAAGCTCGCCCGGGCAGGTGTCGGCGTCGGGTCCTCGCGTCACCGTGACGGTCTCGTCGGGGAGCGCGTCGGGGTCCGGCCGCCAGCGGCCGTCCACCTGCAGCGGTCCGGAGCCGGGGCCGCGCACCGTCGTCGTCGAGCACTTCGCCGCGTCCACGGGTGTCATCTGCGGCCCGGGGGTGCCTGCTCGCGTGTCAGCGACCGTGGCGGGCGGCTGCGCCGAGGTGGGTGGCGAGGTCCGTGCGACGGCGCCGGTGCACCCGGCGGTGGCTCCGGCCACCACCAGCGCCACCAGCCCGGCGCGGCAGACGGCTCGCGCCTTGGCTCGCGCGCCGGCCCGCGCCATGACGCCGCCCCCGCGGGCGGCCCCGACGACCGGCAGCACTCGCATCGGCTCAGCGGGCGAACGACATGGCCTCGGTCACGTCGCCACGCAGCATGTCGCGCCGGTCGAGCAGGTAGTTCTGCCGCATCAGCCACGGCGCGCCGTCACCCTGCTGTGGCAGCTCGGCGGCTGCCCGCTGCACATAGCCGGAGGAGAGCGGGAGCAGCGGCCGGCCCTCCATCCCGCCGGGCGCACGAGGCGTCGCCACGCGCCAGGCGTGCTGCTCCATGTGGTTCAGCAGCCGGCACACGTAGCGGCTCGCGAGGTCGGCGCGCAGCGTCCACGACGCGTTGACGTAGCCCACGCACACGGCGAGGTTGGGCACGTCCGCGAACATCAGCCCGCGGTAGACGGTGAGGTCACCGGTCGGTCGGGCCTCCCCGTCGACACTCAACGCGATGCCGCCGGCGAGCTTGATGCGCAGGCCCGTCGCGGTCACCACGACGTCCGCGTCGAGCTCGCGACCCGAGTGCAGCCGTATGCCGTGTGGCCCGAACGTCTCGATCGTGTCGGTGACGACGTGGGCCCGGCCAGAGCGTACGGCCGCGAAGAGGTCGCCGTCGGGCACGATGCACAGGCGCTGGTCCCACGGGTCGTAGGTGGGCGTGAAGTGGTCGGCGACGAGGTCCGTCGAGCCGAGGGACCTCGCGGCGCCCTTGGCGAGCAGCGACCGCATCACCGCGGGCCGGCGGCGGCTCAACTGGTAGGAGCCCATCTGGCCGAGCACGTTCTTGTAGCGGGCCGCCGTGCCGGCGACGCCGCCCGGCAGCACTTTCTGCAGCACGTCCCGCGCGCGGTCCTGGCGCGGCAGCGAGGCGATCCACGTCGGGGTGCGCTGGAGCATCGTCACGTCGGCGCCGCGGTCGGCGAGCGCCGGCACGAGCGTGACGGCCGTTGCGCCCGAGCCGATGACGACGACCTTCTTGCCGGCGACGTCGAGGTCCTCGGGCCAGAACTGGGGGTGGACGACCTGGCCCTCGAACTCGGCGATGCCGGGCAGCTGCGGGTCGTGCGGCCGCTCGTAGTCGTAGTAGCCGCTGCACAGGTAGAGGAACGAGCAGGTCAGCTGCTCGCGTACACCCTCGCGCTCGACCGTCACCGTCCAGCGCGCGTCGTCGCTCGACCAGTCGGCCGCGACCACCTTGTGGCCGAAGCGGATCCGCTCGGTGATGCCGTACTTGTCCGCCGTCGCCCGGAGGTAGTCGAGGATCTTCGGCCCGTCGGCGATGGCATCGGGGTCGGTCCACGGCTCGAAGGGGAAGCCGAGCGTCATCATGTCGGAGTCGGACCGCACCCCGGGATAGCGGAAGAGGTCCCACGTGCCGCCGATCGAGTCGCGCGCCTCGAGGATCGCCCAGCTGCGGGTCGGGCTCATCGTCGACAGGCGGTACCCGGCGCCGACGCCGGACAGGCCGGCTCCGACGACGAGGACGTCCAGGTGCTCGAGATCACTCACCTCGCCATTCTCACCCACTGTGACCCTCGCCGCGCGGGCGGCTACCGAGCGGTAACCAGCGGCTACCCTCGGCCGGGTGACGACGGCATACCCCTCCCTGCTCGCACCGCTCGACCTCGGCTTCACGACGCTGCGCAACCGCGTCGTCATGGGCTCGATGCACACCGGTCTCGAGGACCGGGCCCACGACTTCGACCGGCTCGCCACCTACTACGCCGAGCGCGCCCGCGGGGGTGTGGGGCTCATCGTCACCGGCGGCTTCGCGCCCGACCTCGCCGGCGCCCTCTATCCGGGCGGCTCGGTCCTCGTCACCGAGCGTCAGGCGCGCCGGCACCGCGTCATCACGAACGCCGTCCACCGCGAGGGCGGGACGATCGCGCTGCAGATCCTGCACGCCGGCCGCTACGCCTACCACCCACTCGCCGTGTCGGCGTCGGCCCTCAAGTCTCCGATCTCCCCCTTCGCCCCCCGCGCGCTCGGCGAGCGCGGCATCCGGAGGACCATCGCCGCTTACGCACGCTGCGCCCGCCTCGCTCGGGAGGCGGGCTACGACGGCGTCGAGATCATGGGCTCCGAGGGCTACCTCATCAACCAGTTCCTCGCGCCGCGCACCAACCAGCGCACCGACGAGTGGGGCGGCTCGCCCGAGAACCGCCGTCGCCTCGCCGTCGAGGTGGTCCGTGCCGTGCGCGAGACGGCCGGCCCTGACTTCGTCGTCGTCTACCGCCTGTCGATGCTGGACCTCGTGCCGGAGGGGCAGTCGTGGGAGGAGGTCGTGGCGCTGGCGCACGAGGTCGAGGCCGCCGGCGCGACGATCCTCAACACCGGCGTCGGCTGGCACGAGGCACGAGTGCCCACGATCGTCACGTCGGTGCCACGTGGCGCCTTCACGCGCGTGACCGCGAAGCTACGTCCCGAGGTCGGGATCCCGGTCATCACGTCCAACCGCATCTCCATGCCCGACCTCGCCGAGCGGGTCATCGCCGACGGCAGCGCCGACCTCGTGTCGATGGCGCGCCCCTTCCTCGCCGACCCGGACTGGGTGGCCAAGGCGGCCGGCGACCGCGCCGACGAGATCAACACCTGCATCGCGTGCAACCAGGCCTGCCTCGACCACACCTTCGCCAGGAAGACGGCGACCTGCCTCGTCAACCCGCGGGCCGTCCGCGAGACGACGCTCGTTCTCGCCCCGACCCGCCGCTCCAAGCACGTCGCCGTCGTCGGCGGGGGCCCCACGGGCCTGGCTGCGGCCACCTCGCTGGCCGAGCGTGGCCACCGCGTCGAGCTCTTCGAGGCCGGCGACGACCTCGGCGGCCAGTTCGCGCTCGCCATGCGCATCCCCGGCAAGGAGGAGTTCGCCGAGACCATCCGCTACTACCGTCGGCGGCTCGAGCTGACCGGCGTCAAGGTGCACCTCGGCCGCCGGGCCGCGCTCGACGACTTGACCGACTTCGACGAGGTCGTCGTCGCCACCGGGGTCGAGCCGCGTGTCCCCGATGTGCCGGGCATCGACCACCCCAAGGTGATGACGTATGCCGCCGCGATCCGCGGTGAGGCGCCCCTCGGCGCGCGCGTGGCCGTGATGGGCGCGGGCGGGATCGGGGTCGACGTCTCGGAGCTGCTCACTCACGTCGAGTCGCCGCTGACGGTCGAGCAGTGGATGGCCGAGTGGGGCGTCGGCGCCCCAGACGCATCGCGGGGCGGCCTCGTCGAGCCGCAGCCGTCGCCGTCGCCGCGGGAGGTGCACCTTCTCCAGCGCAAGAGCACACCGATCGGCAGGGGCCTGGGCAAGACGACCGGCTGGGTGCACCGGGCGGCTCTGAAGGCCAAGGGGGTCCACCACCACGTCGGGGTCAACTACGAGCGCATCGACGACGCCGGCCTGCACATCACGCACGGCGAGGACCGGACAGACGCGCAGGTGCTCGATGTCGACACCATCGTCGTCTGCACCGGGCAGGAGTCGGTCAACACGCTGGGCCCCGAGCTCGCAGCCCGGGGCGTGAAGGTCCACGTGGTCGGCGGCGCGGACGTCGCCGCCGAGCTCGACGCCAAGCGCGCCATCCGCCAGGCCACCGAGCTCGCCGCGACGATCTAGGTCGTCGCCCGCAGGTAGTCGTCCACCAGCCGGGCGGCGTCGCCGGCGCCGTCCTCGGCTCGGACCCGCTCACGGAGGGCGTATGCCGCCTCGCGGGCTCCCGGGGACAGCGCCACCTCGAGCGCCTGCTCGAGCCGGGTGGCCGTCAGGTCCTTGCGGGCGATCGGCGCGGCGGCGACGCCGAGGTCGGCCATCCGCCGGCCCCAGTAGGGCTGGTCGGCGGCATGCGGGACGACGACCTGTGGCACCCCGGCCCGCACGGCCGCAGCGGTCGTGCCGGACCCGCCGTGGTGGACGACCACGGAGCAGCGCGGGAAGAGCCGGTCGTGCGGCGCGTGCCGGATCCCGAGGAGGTGGGCGCGCTCGGAGGCCGGCAGCAGGTCCACCGACAGCCCGGCGAGACCCTCGCTGACGACGCCGCGCGCGCCCAGTCGCCGGAGCACTGTCGCGACGTCGCGCACGACCCCGCGGGGGTCCGGCGTCGGCATCGAGCCGAAGCCGACGTGGACGGGCGGTGGGCCGTCCGCGAGGAACGCCTGGAGGTCTGGGTCCAGCGGCCCCTCGGCGACCTCGTCGCGGACCCAGTAGCCGGTCTGGCGCAGCGCCGGCGGCCAGTCGGGTGCCGGTGGGACGACGCACGGGCTGGCCGCCAACAGCGTCGGCGTCCGCTCGGCGGCGCCGGCGTAGCCGCGGAAGTGCCGTCGTGGCAGGCCTTTTCGCAACCGCACCAGGTCGCCGGCGGGCCGGAAGAGGTCGAAGGCCACCCGACCGGCGAGGCTGCTCCACGCGAGGTTCACCGGGGAGGTGGCCCGCGGCTGGAGCGCCAGCGCGACGGAGTCGCCGTGGGCGCTCGGCCAGACGGGGGCGAACACGGCGTAGAGGTGCGGCTTGGTGGGCCGCCCGCGTCCGTCCGTGAGCAGCGCGTCGACGAGGTCGAAGGTCAGGGCGCCCGACACCACGACGTCCGCCTCCTCGACCAGGACCGAGACGTCGCTCGCAAGGGCCCCCGCGGTCGTGGCCATGACCTGTCGCATGAGCCGCGCCTCCTGCACCTGCGTCCACGCCGACCCTCGCAGCGCCTCGCGGCCCTCCCCCTCGCGCAAGGGCCCTTCGAGGTCGAACGACAGCGCCTCGAAGTCGACGCCGCTGCCCGCCACGACGTGAGCGAGGTCGGCAGGCGCGGCGAGCGACACGGCATACCCAAGCCGCCGGAGGCGTTGCCCGAGCGCGACGAGCGGCTGCACGTCACCGCGGGAACCCATGCCCAGCAGCAGGATTCGCACGTCAGCCCTCGTCGAGCTTCGCGCGGACGCGCGGGACGACCTCCTCGGCGTAGAGGCGGATGCATTCCATCCGCTGGTCGTGCGGGAGGGTGCCGAAGGAGTACTTCAGCTGGAAGCGGGAGAGGCCGAGCACCTGCACGGTGTCGACGATCTTGGCCGCGACGGTGTCGGGCGAGCCGCAGTAGACGGCGCCGCCGGGGCCGAGCTGCTGCAGCGCCTGCTCCTTCCCCATCGGCGCCCAGCGTCGCTCGCGGCCGAGCTTGTTCATGTACGGCAGGAAGTGCGGCATGAACTCCTCACGGGCCTGCTCGTCGGTCGCGGCGACGTAGCCCGGCGAGTGCACGCCGACCGGCAGCTCGGGCTTGCCCATCTCGGACAGCGCCCGGCGGTAGAGGTCGGCCAGCGGCGCGAACTGACGAGCGGAGCCGCCGATGATGGCGATGACGACGGGGAAGCCGTAGTGCGCCGCGCGCACCACCGACTGCGGGGTGCCGCCGACGCCCACCCAGACGGGCAGCCGGCCGGACTCCGTCGACGGCATGACCTTCTCGACCTGCACCGGCGGGCGGATCGAGCCCTCCCAGCGGAACGGCTGCTCCGCGACGACGGCCGCGAGCAGGTCGAGCTTCTCCTCGAAGAGCGTCTCGTAGTCGGCGAGGTCGAGGCCGAAGAGCGGGAACGACTCGATGAACGAGCCTCGCCCGACGGTGATCTCGGCGCGTCCGTGGCTGACGGCGGCGAGGGTCGAGAAGCGCTGGAAGACGCGGATGGGGTCGTCGCTCGACAGGACGGTGACGGACGTGCCGAGCCGGATGTGCTCGGTGCGACCGGCGAGCGCGGCCAGCACGACGTCGGGGGCGCTGACGGCGTAGTCGTCGCGGTGGTGCTCGCCGATGCCGAAGAAGTCGAGACCGAGCCGGTCGGCGAGCTCGCCCTCGGCGAGCACCTCCCGGATCACCGTGGCGGGGTGGAGCGGGGCGCCGTCGGGGCCGTCGGCGATGTCGCCGAAGGTGTCGAGGCCGAGTTCGAGGCTCATGGGCCCATCGTAGGTATGCCGCCGACGGGCCACGTGCGTCGAGCGCCGGGGTCCCAGCGTCGGACCGTCTCGATCGCGCCGTCCAGGCCGCGCAGCGGCCCGAGGACGGCGAGCGCCTGCCCGACCTGCTCGGCGGTGAGGCCGTGCGCGAGGGTGACGTGCGGGGTCCACCGGTCGACGCGTACCAGCTCCGAGACGTCAGAGGCTCCTGTCATCGCCTCGGCCACCGCCCGGTGCAGCGCGAGCAGGGCGGCGCTCGGGACGACGAGCCGGGCGAGCACGTGGCGTCGGGAGCCCATGACGACGAGCGGCCCGAGCCGCACCGGGACGGGCAGCATCCCTGGGAGCGCGCCGTGGAGCCGGTCCTCCGCCTCGTCGGGCACGTGGCCGGCGGCTGACAGCGTCACGTGCGGGGCGTTCGTCGGCCCCTTATGGCCGGCCTGGCTCGGCAGCTGCACCTCGGCGAGCACGGCCCACTCGCGCCGCACCTCGGCGTCGGTGGCGGCGTCGAGCAGGCCCTCGACCGAGTGCAGCGCCACGGTCAGACGGCCCGGACGGCGTCGACGAGCCCGACCACGTGGGCAGTGAGGGCCTCGACGGGCAGGTCGGCGCGTGCGACGAGCGCGCACACCGGGTGCTGCAGGAGCACGCACTCCCACACCTGCACCGGCGCGCCCGTGGCTCCCGGAGGGTTGCTCCCGAAGCGGCGCCAGCTCTCCTTCAGGACCTGCGCGTGCACCTCGGCAGTCACGTCGCCGTCGTACGCGTCATAGGCCCGCAGCTGGTCGACCACGTCGGCAGGCAGGGCGGCGTGGACCGGCTGGCGCACCACGAGCCGGTCGCCGAGCTGCTCAGCCCCGCCCAGCAGGGCGCGCGCCGAGTCGGCCGAGACGAGCGCCAGCTCCGCGGCCAGCTTCTCCAGCGGTCCGGGGTCGAGGGCGGCCACCTGCTCGAAGTCCACCGGGTGGTCGACCCGGCCCTCCGGCCAGTGCTCGACGTCCACCTGCTGGCTGGCGAGCCACGCAGCGATGCCGTGGGCCGTCGTGCTCTTGCCCGACCCGGGCAGCCCCTCGACGATGACCAGTCCGTTCACGGGAGACACCGTATGCCGCCCTCCCACCCGCCACTCCGTCGTTTCCCCGAGCGCAGCCGCCCGCTCCGACGAGATCCGCCGCAGCACGTAGCCATCGAGGGTCCGGGGTCGTCGTCCGGTCGATCCGCCGTCGAGCGAGGGCGGATCGTGACGCTGCGGGTCCGCACCCCGCACGCGGTCCCGACAGTGCGCCGACGCCGCCGGTACGGCGCCTGCTGGGATGGGAGAGTGGGCGCATGCGTGAGCTGCCGGTGCCCCTCGACCTGCCCCGCCCGTGGATCGCGCGAGCCCCTGACGCCAACGACACACCGGCGGTGACCGCGCTGCTCGCCGAGCACCAGCGCGCCGCCAAGGGGTCCTCGGGCGTCGACCCCGACGCCGTGCTCGGCCAGCTCGCCGGGGTCGGGTCGTGGACGCGTCGGCAGGCCCTCGTGCACGACCCCGCGGGTGCACTCGTCGCCTGGTTGTCGGTGCACGACCGTGCGGCCGGGCGGACCGTCCTCGAGGTGACGGTCGCGCCGACGCTCCCCGACGCGGATGCGACGGCACTGGCGACTGCGCTGTTCGCATCGGGGCGCCGGTACGCCCTCGACATCGCCGCGATGCGTGGATTGCGCTCGACGCTGCTCGACTCGGGCGCCTACGCCGACGACCAGCGCCAGCAGGCCTGGCTCACGGCTGCCGGGTACGAGTGCACGCGCACCTGGCTGCAGATGACCCGGCGGGTCACGCCCGAGGAGGCCACGAGCCTGCCAGGCCCGCGCGAGGGCGTCACGGTGCGCCCCGTCGAGCAGCACGACGACGGGCTGCCCGTGGCTGCCGACCTCCAGGCCGTGCACAGGGTGCTCGAGGAGTCGTTCCAGGACCACTTCAGCAGCTACCGCGAGAGCTTCCCGGAGTTCGTCATGCGCCTGCGGGAGGACCCCGGCCACCGCTGGGACCACTGGTGGCTCGCCACGGTGCAGACCGACGACGGCGAGCTGCCCGCCGGCGCGGTCGTCTCCACGGTGCTGCCGCCCGACGTCGACGGCGTCGAGGGCAGCTACATTGACTACATCGGCGTGCACCGCCGGGCCCGCGGTCGGGGCGTGGCCAAGGCGCTGCTGAACCGTGTCATCGCCGAGGCCGCCGGCCAGGGACGCAACCGCGTCGGGCTCGAGGTGGACGCCGACTCACCGACCGGTGCCGACGGCCTCTACTCGGCGATGGGGTGGGTCACCGACTACCGCACGCAGTCCTGGCACCAGAACCTCGAGGTGCAGGCCTGAGGCTGGTCTCTGGTCTCGGAGAGGCTCCGACGGATGTCAGGGCGCTGGTTCGACGACGTAGTCGATGAACCGGTCCGGTGAGTCATCACGCGGATGGATGAGCACGTGCTCGGAGTTAGACGGCTCCCCAGGAAGCTCGTAACGGATCTCGACGCTCCACCAAACCGCAGAGGGCATCTGCTCCATCGAAACGCCCGTCGGGGTCATGGGCCTACCCGCATGGCGGTCGATGAGGGTGCCGCGTCGCGGACCGTCGACGACGGCCGCCTCCAAGGCATCCCGATCGCCCGTCGCCACGGCAGACGTGTACGCATCCAGGGCTTGGTAAGGGCTGACGTTCCGGTGGAACACCCCGAGCACGTAGGCGGCCAACGCCGAGACAAGCACCAAGCTCCCGGCTGTGGCGATGAACAGCCGACGGAGCCGCCGTGGCTTGCCGGGCCGAACGTCGGCCTGGTCCTGGCTGACAACCATGAGCGAGTGTCGCACGTCGCCGCGGCCAGGTCTTCCGGCTCGCGGGACGCGTGTTGCGAGCAGCACGATCCTGGGTCACCGATAGCGTGGCGCGGTGAGCGGGGGTGCGCGGGCGGTCGTAGCTGGCTGGAACGGGTTCATCGGGCACCGTCTCGTCGACGATCTCGCCGCTCGCGGGTACGACGTCGCACGCGTTGGACGCACTGGTCCCGAGGGTCGGTGGAACGACCCCAGATCACTCGCCCGCCTCGTCGACGGCTCAGACCTCGTGGTGAATCTCGCGGGCATGAGCGTGGGTTGCCGCTACACCGACAGGAATCGGGACGAGATTCTGCGCTCGCGGGTGGCCACGACGCGACTGCTGCACGAGGCGGTTGCCACCGCTGCACGACTGCCGCGGCTGTGGCTCAATGCCAGCACCGCGACGATCTACCGCTACGCCCTCGATCGCCCCCAGACCGAGTCCGGCGGCGAGCTGGGCACCGGGTTCTCGGTCGACGTGGCGCGCAGCTGGGAGCGTGAACTGTTCGCCGGCGACCTGCCCGGCACCCGACGCGTGGCACTGCGCATGGCCATCGTCCTCGGCGGACCGGCCTCCGACATGCTCGCCCGGGTGGCGCGGCTGGGTGCTGGCGGGGCGCAGTACGACGGGTGGTGGTTCCAGCACCGTCGCTACCGCGGCATCGGTGAGGAGCCCACTGGCGGCCCTGTGCCGATCCACCACTCGCACGGACGCCAGAAGTTCTCGTGGATCCACATCGAGGACGTCCTGGGCGCCATCCGCTTCCTCGACCAGCGCGAGGACCTCGAGGGCCCCGTGAACCTCACATCGCCGAACCCGAGTGACAACCGCACCTTGATGGCCGAGTTGCGCCGTGCGGTAGGCATGCCCTTCGGCCTCCCCGCGCCGCGGTGGCTGTTGGAGCCTGCGATGTGGGCCCTCCGCAACGAATCCGAACTGGTGCTGAAGAGTCGGTGGGTCTTGCCGGAACGGCTCACCTCTGCCGGATTCGAGTTCCGCTGGCCCCAGCTCGCTCCCGCCCTTGCCGACACCGTCGGTTAGCCGACCCAGCCGGCCCCACCGCACGCCCCTTGCGGTGTGCGGGATGGCGGGTTGGTTCACACGCGAAGATGTCGCCCATGGTTGGAAGCGAGTGCGCCCGGGACGTCGAGCGTGCTGCGCACCTACTGGACCGCCCATCACTCGTCTTCCGGCGCTGTCTGACCGGCGGCGAACACGCCCGCACCATGGTGGCGGGCGACGGCGTCGGCGACGTCGTCCTGCGCCGCTTCCCGCCTGGGGACACAGCGGGCCGACACGAGATGGTTGTGAACGGGCGACTTGCCGCACTCGATGGGCTCGCACCGCGCCTACTGGCCGCTGCTGACGACCACGGCGATGGAGCCCTACTCGTCAGGTCGCCCGCTTGGCCTGTGACCCCTTCCCGCGGCTGGACCTGTCCGATCGGGTCCTCTCCCATTACGACTTCTGGACGGGCAACACTCTTTGGAGGCATGGCACCGTTGTCGGTGTGGTCGACTGGTCGGGTGCACGAGTGGGATCTCCCGGCGGCGGCACAAGCGGTGGACGTGGTCGGGACGTGGGCGCCGAACTACTTGGGCATCGGGCTGCCCGACTTGACTCCAGACCGCCTTGAAACGCGGATGGCGGCCTGGGTCGAGGTTCTGCTCGCTGAACAAGGCTCCTGATCTCCACCCCTACTCGTCCGGGCACCGCGCCACCGTCCGCAGCGGTTCGGGTGGCCGTTCGGATGTGGCAGTCGCGTTTCCACAACCCGTGTCGGGCCCGCCGATGGGGGTACGGGCTCCGGGAACCGATCAACCACTGCCGACAAGGAGGAGCAGCCATGAGTGAGGCCGCAAAGGATCGAGCACAAGCTGCTGAGCTGCCGGAAGGAGACGTCGTCCGGTTGCTGCTGGAGCAGCACGGCCGGATCCGCGAGCTCTTCGCCGATGTGACCAGTGCCGAGGGCGAGCACAAGCGGCACGCCTTCGACGAGCTACGGGCACTCCTCGCCGTGCACGAGACGGCCGAGGAGATGGTGCTGCGACCGGTGACGGCCAAGACCGCCGGTCGTCGTGGACGCGCGAAATCAGGAGGAGGCCAAGGCCAACGAGGTGCTCAAGAACCTCGAGAAGCTGGACGTCGACTCACCGGACTTCGACCAGATGCTTGCCGACTTCCAGAAGGCGGTCGACGAGCACGCGCACGCGGAGGAGTCCGAGGAGTTCCCGACAGTGCTCGCCGAATGCGATGAGGACAAGCGCCGGACGATGGGCAGCCATCTTCGTGCCGCCGAGTCGATCGCACCGACTCACCCGCACCCCTCGACCGCAGGATCGACAGCGGGCCAGTACGCGGTCGGACCCATCGCCTCCCTGGTTGACCGCACCCGCGACGCGATCCACAGCGCGATGTCCTGACCCGGCGCCATCTGCGATTCCCGCACCACCGACCACCCCGGCGCAGCGAGGACGACTGGTCCACCAAGATGGCGGTATGCGAAGCACCTCGTTGAACGTTCGGTCCTGTCCGGCCGTGAGCACCAAGCGGGCGGTGCCGGACCAGCGCACCGGCGACGACCTCATCGGCCGGTTCGGCTGACGGTGCCCAGACGTTCGCAACAGCGTCCTCGCTCCCGCTCGGGTCAAGCAGCCGTTCTGGTCCTCCCCCTCGCGCTTCTCTTCACAGCCTGGCTCGCTGGCCACCGTGGCGGCCGTGTCGTGGAGGCGCCGGCGTCGAGGTCTCTGGTCACCATCGTCGACACCAGCGCCCTGACCGCGCCCGCCGTCAGGAAAGCCGAGGCACCGTCGAAGGGTGCGGATCACGGTGCGGCCGCCAAAGGGCTGGTGGTCGAGGCCGACCCGGGGTGGTTAACGCGCACCGCCAAGCGCACCGGGATCCCTCTCGTGGCCCTGCGTGCCTACGGCAGGGCATCGCTCCTCGAAGCCTCAGAGCACTCCCGGTGCCACGTGGGCTGGGCGACGCTGGCGGCCATCGGTGAGGTGGAGTCCGCCCACGGGACGATCGCCGGTACTCGACTGCTGAAGGACGGGCGGACCTCCCGCCCGATCGTCGGCCCAGCGCTCGACGGCGAAGGCGGGGTGGCTGCGATCCCGTCCAGCCCGGACGGACGACGCGTACACGGTGACGACACGTGGGAGCACGCCGCCGGTCCGATGCAGTTCCTTCCCGACTCATGGCGACTATTCGGCGCCGACGCGGACGCGGACGGCGTCGCAGACCCGTCCGACATCGACGATGCGGCATGGGGTGCGGCACGGCACCTGTGCTCGAGCGGACGCGACCTCCGCAACGGCGCTGACTGGACGCAGGCCGTGCTGGGCTACAACGCCTCTGACACGTACGTCCGCCGGGTGCTCGACCTCGCGGAGTCATACGCCCGTTCGGCCTCGAGGGGCTGATGGGGCAGGCCGACCTCGGCCGCGCCTACCGGGTCGTCTACAGCGAGTAGCCGCACCAGCCTGAAAACTTTGTCGGCCAGTCGAGCCTGCCTCGTGGGCGGGCCGGAGCGGGATCGGGTCCACTGCCGCTTGCCGGCCCACCAGAGCGAGCGAGCGCCGCGCCGTCCGCCGGGGCGGATGACGCGGCGCTCGACTGCAGCCCGGGTGCGCTCAGAGTCGCATCGATCCGCCGACCTTCGAGGTCTCCTCGTCGACGACGTCGGCCACGCTCGGGCTCTCGTGCGTCGACTCGACGTCCCGCACCTCGACGGGCTCGGTCGGGACCAGCTCGCCGACGCCTTCGCCCGGCGCGGTCTCCTGGACGGTGAGCGAGAAGTCGTCGCCGTGCTCGCTCACGCCCGCGACGACGGCGTGCTCGACGGCCGCGACGGCATACTGCCTCCGGACGACCTGCGGGTCGCGCGAGAGGTCCTTCACGAGCGCGACGGCGAGGCCGATCATGATGACCAGGAAGGGCAGGGCCGCGACGATCGTCACGTTCTGTAGGCCCGACAGGGCGTCCTCACCGCCGATGAGCAGCATGATCGCGGCGACCGCGCCGGTGGCGGCGCCCCAGAAGATCACCGTCTTGCGCGACGGCTCGAGCGTGCCCTTCTCCGAGAGCGTGCCCATGACGACCGACGCGGCGTCGGCACCCGAGACGAAGAAGATCGCGACGAGCACCATGACGACGACCGCCGTCACCGTCGGCCAGGGCAGGTTGCCGAGCATCGCGAAGAGCGAGCCCTCGGGGGTCGACTGGGCGGCGAGGTCGGTGCCGCCCTGCTGCTGCGAGATGCCGGCGCCGCCGAAGATCGCGAACCAGATGAGCGAGACGACCGACGGCACGAGCAGCACGCCGGAGACGAACTGGCGGATGGTGCGGCCGCGCGAGATGCGGGCGATGAACATGCCGACGAAGGGCGTCCAGCTGACCCACCAGGCCCAGTAGAAGATCGTCCAGCCGGCGAGCCAGTCCTTCATGCCGTCGCCGCCCGCGGCGTCGGTGCGGGCCGACATCATCGCGAGGTCCTTGAAGTAGGAGCCGATCGTCGTCGGGACGAGGTTGAGGATGAAGACGGTCGGGCCCACGACGAAGACGAACAGGGCGAGGGCGAGCGCCAGCACCATGTTGATGTTGGAGAGCCACTGGATGCCCTTGGCGACGCCGGAGACGGCCGAGAGGATGAAGCAGATCGTCAGCACGACGATGATCGCGATGAGGACGGCGTTGCCGACCTTGCCGATGCCGGTGACGATCTGCAGGCCGGACCCGATCTGCAGCGCGCCGAGGCCAAGTGAGGTCGCCGAGCCGAAGAGCGTCGCGAAGATCGCGAAGATGTCGATGACCCGGCCGGCCGGGCCGTTCGCGCGCCGCTCGCCGAAGAGCGGCGCGAAGGCGGAGCTGATGAGCAGTGAGCGGCCCTTGCGGAACACGCCGTACGCGACGGCGAGGCCGACGACGGCGTAGATCGCCCACGGGTGCAGCGACCAGTGGAACATCGTGGTCGCCATGGCGGTCTGCACGGCCGCGGCGTTGCCCGGGTCCCCTGTGCCGGGCGGCGGCTTGACGAAGTGGGTCAGCGGCTCGGTGACGCCGTAGAACATCAGGCCGATGCCCATGCCGGCGGAGAACATCATCGCCACCCACGACGAGGTGCGGAACTCAGGGGTCTCGCCGTCACCGCCGAGCGGGATGTTGCCGTACTTGCTGGCGGCCAGCCAGACCACGAAGACGACGAAGCCGGACGCGGCGAGGGAGAAGAGCCAGCCGGTGTTGTGCACGACGAAGTCGAGGCCGGCCGAGGCGCTGGAGCTCAGGGTGTCGGTGCTCAGCGCACCCCACAGGACGAAGCCGATGGCCACCGCGGCCGCGACCCCGAAGACGACCTTGTCGACCCTGGAGGGCGGCGCGTCCTCGTGGTTCACCGGTGGTGGCTCGAGGGCCGGGTGCAGCGTGTCGTCGGGACTCTTGGTCAGTTCACTCATACGTCATGGACGACGCCCGACGAAGGCGCCGTCCGTCTCCTCACGTTACGTGTCACTCAGAAGTTGCGGAAACATCCACTGTGCCGAACACACGCAGTCGAGCGCAAAACGAGAGCGCGCTGTGTCCCTGCTGGAAGGGCGCACGGCATACGGCGAAGGGCCACGAACCCCGTTGCGGTTCGTGGCCCTTCGCGAGAGCTGCGGTGTAGGTCTGACAGCGCGCGTCAGCGCACCCCGGCCAGCTCCGGGTCGTTGCCGGCGGCGCCGCTCGTCGGGCCGACCGGCAGCTCGTCCGGCCGGTCGCCGTGCTCCGCCTCGACCATGCTGGACTCGTCGAAGCGGTCCTGGCCGGAGAGGACCCGCGCAGCCTTGTCGCGGTCGATCTCGCCGACCCACGTGCCGATGATGACCGTCGCGATCGCGTTGCCGGCGAAGTTCGTCAGCGCACGCGCCTCGCTCATCAGGCGGTCGATGCCGACGATGAAGCCGACGCCGGGCACCAGGTCGGGGCGGTGCGACTGGAGGCCACCGGCGAGGGTCGCCAGGCCGGCGCCGCTGACGCCGGCGGCGCCCTTGCTGGCGATGACCATGAAGACGAGCAGGCCGATCTGCTGGCCGAGGCTGAAGGGCTTGTCCATGGCCTCGGCGATGAACAGGCTCGCCATCGTCAGGTAGATGGCGGTGCCGTCGAGGTTGAACGAGTAGCCGGTCGGGACGGTGATACCCACCACGGGGCGGGAGACGCCGAGGTGCTCCATCTTGGCGATGAGGCGCGGCAGGGCCGACTCGGACGACGACGTCGACAGGATGAGGAGGAACTCACGCCCGAGGTAGCCCAGCAGCGAGAAGACGTTCATCCCGGTGACGACCTTGAGGATGGCGCCGAGGAAGCCGAAGACGAAGATCGCGCAGGTCAGGTAGAAGGCGAGCATGAGCAGGCCGAGGCTCTTGAGCGAGCCGATGCCGGTCGCGCCGACGAGGGCGGCCATCGCACCGAAGGCGCCGATGGGCGCGACCCACATGATCATCGCCATGAGCCGGAAGACGAGGCGCTCGAGGTGCTTGATGCCGGTGAGGATCGGCTCGCCGGCCTTGCCCATCTTCTGCAGCGCGAAGCCGACGAGCAGCGCGACGAGCAGCGCCTGGAGCACCGAGCCGGAGGTCAGGGAGGACACCAGGGTGTCGGGGATGAGGCCGAGGACGAAGTCGACCGCCCCCTCGGACTTCTCGCCGATCTGCGCCTGTCCGGACTTCGCGACGGCGTCGGTGAGGTTGAGACCCGAGCCGGGCTGCACGATGTTGCCGACGACGAGTCCGACGCCGAGGGCCACGGTGGACATGACGATGAAGTAGCCGAGGGCCAGGCCTCCGACCTTGCCGACCTGGGCGGCGCGACGGACCGAGCCGATGCCGAGCACGATCGTGCAGAAGATGATCGGCGTGATCATCATCTTGATGAGGTTGACGAAGCCCGTGCCGAGGGGCTTGAGGCTCTTGCCCACGTCGGGGAAGGCCCAGCCGACGAGGATGCCGGCGACCATCGCGACGATGACGGCGATGTAGAGCAGATGGGTGCGGTCGCGCTTCGGCGTCGCACCCGGCTGGGCGTCGACGGCGCTGTCGGCGGTGGAACTCACGGTGACCTCCATTGGCTGGGTCCACAGCGCTGGAGCGCGGGACCGGGGAACGTGACGAGGTTGCCGCCGACGGTGACTAGGGTCACGTTTGTGTTCATTGAGTTCTCACGGGCGGTTCCGTGCCGTTGAGCTCCCTCTCCCGTACGCGTGGGGCTGCGAGGCGGGTGCTCGGCGCCCCGGGACGCTGGAGCGTCGCGGGCCAGACGTTCGCGCTGCAGGTCATCGTCGCCGTGCTCGTCGTCGGGGCCGGCCTCGTCGGCGCCTACGGCCAGGCGCAGCGCGCCGGCGACCAGCAGGCCATCGCGCGGGCGCTCGCCGTGGCGCGGACGGTGGCCGTGACCCCGAGCGTGGTCGCCGCGGTCGAGGGCCCCGACCCGTCGCGGGCGCTGCAGGCGTACGCGGAGCGGGTGCGTGAGGCCTCGGGCACCGACTTCGTCGTCGTCATGAGCCGCTCGGCGATCCGCTACACCCACCCCGACCCGACGCAGATCGGCAGGAGGTTCATCGGGCACACCGAGGCTGCGCTGGCCGGTGGTGTCGTCGAGGAGGACTACACCGGCACGCTCGGGCCGTCCTCACGCGTGGTCGTGCCGGTCACCGACCGCGGCGCGGTGGTGGCGCTCGTCTCCGTCGGCATCCGCAAGGCGGCGGTCGGCGAGCGGGTGCAGGCGCAGCTGCCCGGGCTGCTGCTCGCCGGGCTCGTCGCGGCCCTGCTCTCGGGTCTCGGCACGGCGCTGGTCTCGCGGCGCATCCGCCGGCAGACGCACGGCCTCGGCGAGCGCCAGCTCCGCGAGATGTACGAGTACTACGACGCCGTGCTCCACGGCGTGTCCGAGGGGCTCGTCATCACCGACCTCGAGGGCCGGCTGCGGCTCGCCAACGACGAGGCGACCCGGCTGCTCGGGCTCCCTGCCGACGCCGTCGGGCGGCCCGTCGCCGACCTCGGCCTCTCCCCCGCCCTGGCGACGGCGCTGACCGACGACGCGGTCCACGAGGACGAGCTGCACGTGACGTCCGCCCGCGTCGTCGTGCTCAACCGCGGCCCGGCCCGGTGGGAGGGCCGGCTGCTCGGGCACGTGGCGACGCTGCGTGACCGCACCGACCTCGAGGCCCTGACCGGTGAGCTCGACTCGGCGCGAGGGCTCACCGAGGCGCTGCGGTCGCAGGCCCACGAGTCGGCCAACCGCCTGCACACGATCGTCAGCCTCATCGAGCTCGGCCACACCGACCGGGCCCTCGACTTCGCGACGGAGGAGCTGCAGGTCTCCCAGCTGCTCACCGACCGGGTCGTCGGTGCGGTCGACGAGCCGGCCCTCACCGCGCTGCTGCTCGGCAAGGCCGCCGAGGCGCACGAGCGGGGCATCGCCTTCGAGATCGAGCCCGGCGCGCACTGGCCCCGTGGGGTGGCCCCGACCCGCGACCTCGTCACCGTCGTCGGCAACCTCATCGACAACGCCCTGGACGCGGTCGCCGGCGCACGCGAGGCGTCGGGGGCTCACGGGCCCGAGCGGCACGTGAGCTTCGACGCGCGCGTCGAGGGGGCGTATGCCGTCCTCGAGGTCTCCGACGACGGGCCCGGCCTGCCGCCGGGCGGGGTCGAGGACGCCTTCCGCCGGGGCTGGTCGACGAAGGAGCAGGGCAGCGCCGGACGGCGTGGCATCGGCCTGGCCCTCGTCGCCCAGACGGTCGAGCGGCTCGGCGGTGACCTCGAGGTGACGGGGCCTCCGGGCGCCACCTTCACGGTGCGGCTGCCCGTCGGCGCCGGCCGCGGACCCGCCGTGCCCCGCAGTGCCGAGGTGGGTCACGGTGGCTGAGCCGACGGGCGCGGAGGTGCTTCGGGTCCTCGTCGTCGAGGACGAGCCGGTCGCGGCCGAGGCGCACACGGCATACGTCGGCCGCGTCGACGGCTTCGAGGTGGTGGCCACGGTCGGCACCTCGCAAGCCGCCCTGAAGGCATTGCAGGACAAGCAGATCGACGTCGTCCTGCTCGACATGAACCTTCCCGACCGGCACGGGCTCGATGTCGTCCGGGCGATGCGGGCCGCCGGTCACCGGGCAGACGTCATCGCCGTCACGTCGGCGCGCGACCTCGACATCGTCCGTGCCGCGGTGTCGCTCGGGATCGTGCAGTACCTCCTCAAGCCCTTCGTCTTCGCGACCCTGCGCGACCGGCTGCTCGCCTACCGCGCGTACCGCGACCAGCTTCGCGGCGGGACCGAGCTGGGCACGCAGGCCGAGGTCGACGAGGTCTTCGCCGGCGCCCGGGTCGCCGTCGAGGCGCGGCTGCCCAAGGGCATGGGTGAGGAGCTGCTCTCGCGGGTCTCCCGGCTGCTGCGTGAGGCCGACGGCGGGCGCTCGGCGACCGAGCTCGCCGAGGCCCTCGGCGTCAGTCGGGTGACGGCCCGGCGCTACGCCGAGCACCTCTGCGAGACCCGGCTCGCCGAGCGGCGCTCGAGGTATGCCGGCGCCGGGCGTCCCGAGGTCGAGTACCTCTGGGTGCGGTGAGCGCCCACCCCGAGAGCACTCAGTCCCGCGACGGGGTGCGACGGCCCAGACGCGCGAGAAGGCGCGCCTGCCGGTCGGCGTCGTCCGGGACGGCGAGGGCCGCCGTGCAGACGCCGTCGTCGTAGAGGTGATCGCCGAAGCCGTCGGCGGCGCGCTCGAGGGTCTCGAGCTCCGCGTCGGTGAGGCGCTCGTCGAGGCCGGCGGCGGTGGCGACGTCCCAGCGGTGCACGACGAGGTCGAAGCCGTGGAACGCGACGATGGTCTGCCCCACCGTGGTGCGGCCGAAGACGCCGTCGTACTCCAGGCCTGCGACGGCCGGGTCGGCGAGCAGCTCGCGCATCCGCTCGTCGTGGGCGTGCCAGGCGGTGGTCGGGTCCGCCGGGCCGACGGCCGGGTCGTCGACGTCGAGGTGGTGCCCGGTCGTGTCATCGATCCCGTGGTCGGCGAGGAAGGTGCGCTGGCTCGAGACGACGTGCGCCACGACGTCGCGGGCGCTCCAGCCCTCGCACGGGCTCGGCGCGGCCCAGCGGTCGGTCGGCACGCGGTCGACGACGGAGCCGAACGCGTCGGCGAGGCGGGTGTAGGTGGTGAGGACGTCGGTGGTGTCTGTGGTCGTGGTGGTGGTCATGCCCTCACGGTAGGAAGGCCCCTGTCACCCGGTCTTGATACTTTCCGACAGGTGACGAGCTTCCCGGGACAGGGACGTGCGCCGGCGCGCGACGACATCGAGCGCGCGCACCTGCTCGACCCGACCGACCGCACGTGGTCGATCGCCCGTGCGCAGGTCTCGCCCGACCTCACCGACCTGGCGCGGCGATTCTGGATCCCCGTCTGGGACGTGCCGCCGGGCCGCGACTCGGTGCAGCGGGTTCTGCAGTACCCCGTGTGCCTGCTCGTCGTCTCCGACAGCTACGCCCGCTTCTACGGCGTGGTCTCCGGGCTCTCGCACACCGTGCTGACCGGCCGCGGTTGGGCCGTGGGACTGATGTTCCAGCCCGCCGCGGGGCACCTGCTGACCGGTCAGCCGGTGCGCCGGATGACCGACCGCCACCTCGACCTGACCGCCCTTCCCGCACTGGACGGGTCTGCCGTCACGGACCAGGTCCGACGCGTGATGGCCCCCGACCCGGACTCACCCCACGCCCAGGCCCGGGCCCGTGGGGTGGTCGAGGACGCCCTGCGAGCGCTGTTGCCGGCCGACGAGGAGGGGCTGCTCGTCAACGCGATCGTCGAGCACGTCGAGAGCTCCCCCGACCTGCTGCGCGTCGACGAGCTGTGCGCCCGGTTCGGGCTGACGGAGCGGACCCTGCAACGCCTGCTGCACAAGCGGATCGGGCTCGGGCCGAAGTGGTTGATCCGCCGTCGCCGGCTGCAGGAGGCCGCCGACCGGCTGCGTGACGCGGGCACCCCGCTCTCGGGCATCGCTGCCGAGCTCGGGTATGCCGATCAGGCGCACTTCACCCGCGACTTCCGCACCGCGACGGGGATGACCCCCGGCGAGTTCGCCGCCCGCTTCCGCCCACTGCGTCAGTGAGTCGCAATCTGACTCACTGACGTAGTGGCCGGCGAATGAGCTCCCCGCCTCACTGCTCCTTGAGCCAGGCCCGGATGGCTGCGCCGTCCTCGTCGAGGGTCGGCGGCGCCTGGTGCTCCCGGCGCGTGACCTCAGTGCCGTCGCCCGCGAAGAAGCGCAGCGGCGGCCCGGGCAGCGTGACGCGGCCGAGCGTCGAGTGCTCGACGTCCACGAGCAGGCCCTGGCTCGCGGTCTGGTCCCACGCGTACACCTCGTCGAGCGTGCGCACCTTGCCGGCCGGGATGCCGACCTCCGCGAGGCGCGTGAGCAGCGGCTCGGCGTCCCACTCGGCGAAGACCGCCTCGACGGCGGCGATGACGCGCTCGCGGTGGGCGACGCGCTCGGCGTTGGTCGCCATGCCTTCGGCAGCCGGGTCGAGCCCGAACGCCGCGCACAGCCGCAGCCACAGGCCCTCGCTGCCGACCGCGATCTGCACCGAGCCGTCGCGGCAGTGGAAGAGGCCGTAGGGGACGATCGAGGGGTGGTGGTTGCCGGCCGACCGGCCCACCTCACCGGCGACGGTCCACCGGGTGCCCTGGAAGGCGTGCACCCCCACGACCGCGGCGAGCAGCGAGGTGCGCACCACGGTGCCGACCCCGGTCCGGTGGCGCTCGTTGAGCGCGGCCACCACGCCGTAGGCGCCGTACATGCCCGAGAGCAGGTCGGCGATCGGCACCCCGACTCGCTGGGGGTCCTCGGGACCCGAGCCGGTCAGGGACATCAGGCCCGCCTCGCCCTGGGCGATCTGGTCGTAGCCTGCGCGGCCGCCCTCGGGGCCGTCGTGGCCGAAGCCGGTGATCGACAGGACCACGAGGCGCGGGTTGCGCTCCATGAGCGACTCGATGCCGAGCCCGAGGCGCTCGAGCACGCCGGTGCGGAAGTTCTCGACGAGCACGTCGGCACGGTCGACGAGGGCGAGCAGCACGTCACGGTCGTCCTCGTCCTTGAGGTCGAGGGTGATCGACTCCTTGTTGCGGTTGGTCGAGAGGAAGTACGTCGACTCCCGCTGCCCCTCCGGCCCGACGAAGGGCGGGCCCCACCCCCGGGTGTCGTCGCCCCGACCCGGCGCCTCCACCTTGATGACGCGGGCGCCCTGGTCGGCCAGCATCATCGTCGCGTGCGGCCCGGCCAGGGCGCGTGAGAGGTCCACGACGAGGATGTCGGCGAGGGGTCCAGACACGGTCATTTCAGTCACCATCCGGGAGGATCGAGGGGACCCGCACGGGCAACGGGCCGGCGACGACCGCGGTGACGCGTCGGGGATCAGCTGGGCAGCGAGCCGGCACGCGGGCGACCTCGTCGGCGTGACAGGAAGACGGACGGCTCAGTGGCCTAGCCAATAGGTCAATCGGGACGGCTGTCAATAGCATGACGGCATGACGGCATCCGGGCTGCCCCGCATCACGCGGACCCGCCTCTACGAGCAGGTCGCCGAGCAGATCACGGGCTGGATCGAGGCCAACGGCCTGCAGGCCGGCGACCGCCTGCCGCCGGAGCGCGAGCTCGCCCAGCGGCTCGGCGTCAGCCGCGCGACGCTGAGCCAGGCTCTCGTGGCCCTCGAGGTGATCGGCGTCGTCACCGTCCGCCACGGCGACGGCACCCTGCTGGCCGAGGGCCCCGGGCCGCGACGCATCGTCGAGGCCATCCGGGCGCACGCGCACCGCCTGCCCGAGATCATCGACACCCGCGACGCGCTCGAGACGAAGATCGCCGCGCTCGCGGCCGAGCGGCGCTCGCCCGAGGACCTCGCCCGTATCGACGAGGCCCTCGAGCTGATGCGCCGCGAGGTCGAGGCCGGTGGTCGCGGCGTGGACGGCGACGAGCGCTTCCACGGCGCCGTCACCGTCGCGGCGCACTCGCTGCTGCTGGCCCGGCTGATGGAGGAGATCCGCGACCTCGTGCGCGAGACGCGCATCGAGTCGCTCTCGCAGCCCGGGCGCCCCGCCGACTCGCTGGCCGGGCACCGCGCCATCGCCGACGCGATCCGCGCCGGTGACCCCGAGGCGGCCGCAGCCGCCATGCACGCGCACGTCGTCATGGTCAGCGACGTGGCCGTGCTGCGCGAGGCCACCTGAGCGGACGCGGGCAGGGCGACGGACGGAGTCAGCCCACCAGCACCTTGTCGCCCGTGTGCACCTCTGCGGTGGCCATCCGGCGGCGGATCCACGGCACGAGGGCGAAGAGCACGCCCGCGACGACCAGCGTGAGAACGCCGTTGACGACGTAGTAGGCGGCGTTGCCGAGGCCACCCATCGCCTGGATGAGCTGCGCCGCGATGGCCTGGCCGGCGGCGCTGCCGAGGAACCACAGGGCCATGGCCTGGCTCGCGAAGGCCCGGGGCGCGAGCCGCGTCGTGGCCGAGAGCCCCACCGGCGACAGGCACAGCTCCGCGACGGTCTGGAGCACGAAGATGGACCCGAGGACGTAGACCGGGGCGGTGTTGCCGGAGTAGTTGGCGAAGGCCCAGGCCATGGCCAGCGCCGACAGCCCGATGAGCGTCACACCGAGCACGAACTTCATCGGCGTGGACGGGAAACGACCGGCGCGCCTGGTCCAGATCCAGCCGAAGATCGGCGCGAGCAGGACGATGGCGAGCGGGTTGATCGACTGGAACCACTCCGGGTTGACCGTGATGCCCGCGGTCTCCTTGACGGTGTTGTCGGCGGCGAAGAGGGCCATCTTGCCCGCGGCCTGCTCGAAGATCATCCAGAAGAGCATCGCGCCGATCCACAGCGGCAGGTAGGCGGCCAGGTGTGACTTCTCCTGGCGGTCGACCTTGGGGCTGCGGAACATCATCGTGAAGTAGGCGATCGGGGTGAGCACGGCCACGATCGAGATCGCGTCGATGACCTGGTCGAGGAGGGTGTCGCGCCACAGGCCGGCGAGCAGCACCACCACGACGAAGGCGGCCACCGCACCGACCGCGAGGCCCGCAACCCGACCGCGCTCCTTCGGCGAGATCGGGTTGGGCACATCGTCGACGACCGGGTTGAGGTTCTTGCGACCGACGATGAACCACACGATGGCGATCGCCATGCCGACCGCGGCGGCGGAGAAGCCGGCGTGGTAGCCGTAGTGCTCCCGGAGCCAGCCGACGACGAGCGGCGAGAAGAACGACCCGATGTTGATCGACATGTAGAAGATCGAGAAGCCGCCGTCGCGGCGGGCGTCCTCGGGCTTGTAGAGCGTGCCGACCATGGCCGAGACGTTCGGCTTGAGCAGGCCGGTGCCGAGGGCGACGAGCGCGATGCCGAGCCACGCCGTCCCGGACGACGGGATGGCCAGGCACACGTGGCCGGCCATGATGACGACCGCGCCGTAGAGCGTCGAGCGCCGCGCTCCGAAGACGCGGTCGGCCGTGAAACCGCCGATGATCGAGAGCAGGTAGACCGACGCACCGTAGATCGCGACGACGGCCGTGCCGGTCGTCTCGTCGATCCCGAGGCCGCCGTTGGCGACCGTGTCGATGAGGAAGTAGAGCAGGATGGCGCGCATCCCGTAGTAGGAGAAGCGCTCCCACAGCTCGACGAAGAAGAGGGTCGACAGGCCTCGGGGGTGCCCGAGGAAGGCGCGGTCGTCGGCGCTCGAGCCCGTCGACGGGGTCGGCGGACGGTCCTGGGTCTGTGTGGACATGTGGTTCTCCCAGCCCCTCGTGAGGGCAGTGTCAGGTGACAGACAACCGTCCCAAACTAGGGAAGTCCTCGGGGAGATCCAAAATCACGAGGTCCGCGCGACCCCGTCCCGCAGGGCCAGTCCGTCCTTGAGCAGACCGGTCGCGAGGGCGGCTCCGACCCCCTCACCTGCACGGATGCGCAGGTCGAGCAGCGGCTCGAGGCCGAGCTCGCGCAGCACGAGGGCGTGGGCCTTCTCACGTGAGCGCTGGCCCGCGACGAGGTGGGCCGCCACCGCCGGCTCCAGCCGGGTCGCGGCGAGGGCGCACACCGACGTGGCGAGCCCGTCGAGCACCACGACCCCGCCCGCGCCGGCCACCCCCAGCACGACGCCGGTGAGCACGGCGAGCTCTGCCCCACCGAGACGCCGCACCGCCTCCGAGGCGGAGAGCTCGGCCTCGGCCCGGGCGACCCGGGCGAGCGCCCGGGTCACGACGTCGCGCTTGCGCTCGACCATCGCCGCGTCGGCCGACGACCCGCGCCCCACGACCTCCGCGGCGGGGAGCTCCAGCAGCGCGGCGGCGACGGCGGCGGCGACGGTCGTGTTGCCGACGCCCACCTCCCCCAGGGCCACCGGGCCGGCGGCCGCGAGCGCCTGACCGCGCTCGCGCCCGAGAGCGAGCAGGGCGGCATACGTCATCTCGTCGAGGCCGTCGGTCGTGACGAGATCGCCTCGGGCACAGTCGATCCCGGCGTCCACGAGCTCGACGTCGAGGCCGGCCGCGCGGGCCGCGACGGCGCCCATCGACGTGCCCTCCCGCATCGCGCGGGCGACATCGGCGGTCACCGACGCGTCGAAGGCGGAGATGCCGTATGCCGTCACGGCGTGGTCCGCGGCCGCGACCAGGAGGGTGCCCGGACCGTCCACGGCCGGCAGCGCGGTGACGCGGTCGAGGACGGCGTCGAGGACGCCGAGCGAGCCGGGCACGGTGAGCAGCTCGTCGGAGCGATCGCGAGCGGCGACGAAACGGTCCGGCGCCGGGGCGCGCAGGTGCGAGGTCGGGGCGTCGCGCTCCGTCCAGCGCTCGTGCATGACGACCTGCTCGAGCGGCAGGCGGCGGCTCCACCCGGCGCGCTCGAGACCGGGCTCGGGCGGCCGCTCGTCCGGCCAGCCGAGGCACAGCCAGCCGAGCGTCTCTACGCCGTCGGGCAGGCCGAGCAGCTCCTTGAGCTCGGCCGGCTCGAAGAGGGTGACCCAGCCCAGACCCAGCCCGTGCGCCCGGGCGGTGAGCCACATGTTCTCGATGGCGGCGGCGCACGACCACAGGTCCGCGTCGGGGAAGGTGGCCCGCCCGAGCACGCCGGCGGCCGGAGTGCGACGGTCGCAGGCGACGACGACCCCGACCGGCGCCTCCCGGATCCCCTCGAGCCGCAGGTCGAGCAGGCCACGCGCCGACTCCTCCGCCATCCCCGCGGCCTGCCGCAGCCGGCAGCGGTCGGCCATCAGGGCAGCGGCGTCGCGAGTGGCGGCCTCGGTGACGACGACGAAGCGCCACGGCTGGCTGTGCCCGACGGACGGGCCGCGGTGACCGGCCGTGAGCACCGCGGCGAGCACGTCGTCCGGCACCGGGTCGGGCCGGAAGCGGCGGATGTCACGACGAGCGCCGATCACCCGCTCGAGCGAGGCGAGGTCGTCCGTCAGCGCCCACGCATCGGGCGCCGCGGCCCGCTCGGCCGCCGAGGTGGGATCGCCGATGGTCGGGACGGGCCTGCGGAAGCTCACGCGCGAGACCCTACTTCGCGGCCTCGATCCACGGGCGCGTCGCTGCGAGCACGCGGCTGCCGTCGGTGTCGGCGAGGGAGAGGCCGACGAAGGCCGACGCGGCCTCGGACGTCTGCCAGCGGAAGCGGTAGTCCTCCGCGGTCGCCGCGTCGGCGATGGCCCGGGCCGCGTCCTCCGACGACTGGGCGTTGGCGAAGGCTCCCGCAGAGCGGGCGAGGTAGGCGTCGAGCTGGGCGGCATACGGGTCGTCGCCATTCGTGGCGTCGGGGCGCGCGACGTTGCCGACGAAGTCGCTGGCGACCGCCGCCGGCTCGATGACCGAGACCCGGACGCCGTGGGCGAGCATGACGACGGCGAGCGACTGCATGAAGCCCTCGACGGCGAACTTCGCGCCGCAGTAGGCGTCGGCGAAGGGCTGGCCGACGGCGCCGCCGACGCTCGTCACGGTGAGGACCCGGCCCGAGCCGGCGGCGCGCATGTGCGGCAGGACGAGCTTGGTCAGTGCGACGGGGCCGAGGTAGTTGACCTCCAGCTGGTCGCGCACCTCCTCGAGGCTCAGCTGCTCGGCGGTCGCGACGGCACCGCGACCGGCGTTGTTGACGAGGACGTCGAGGTGGCCGTGGTCGGCGAGGATGCCGTCGACGCACGCCCGGGCGGCGTCGTGGTCGGTGACGTCGAGAGGCCGCACGTCGAGCTCGACGCCGGCCTCGGCCGCCGCCTTGCGCAGGGCCACGTCTCGGCTCGGGTCGCGCATCGTGGCGACGACGGTGTGGCCGCGCCGGGCGAGCTCGACGGCGGCGTGCAGGCCCATCCCGGACGAGGTGCCGGTGACGAGGGCGACAGGGCGGTGGTCGGGGCTGGTGGAGGGGTGGAGGTCCATGTCCCGGACGCTACGCCCGGGCGGCTCAGGCGTCGATGTCGTCCAGGCCGGCGATGACGATCTCGAGCAGCCGGGCGAGCTCGTGGCGCTCGTCGTCGGTGAGGCCCCGCAGCGTGTCGCTCTCGACCACGTTCGACTCGCGCACGGCCTCGCTGAAGAGGGCCCAGCCGTCAGCGGTGAGGGAGACAAGGGTGCGGGTGCGGTTGGACTCGTCGGGCCGT
Source organism: Terrabacter sp. NPDC080008 (assembly GCF_040702505.1). Lineage (NCBI taxonomy): Bacteria > Bacillati > Actinomycetota > Actinomycetes > Micrococcales > Intrasporangiaceae > Terrabacter > Terrabacter sp. NPDC080008. The sequence continues at coordinate 729,759 of NZ_JBFBLC010000001.1, read as the reverse complement.
CGCTCGAGCAGGCCGCGGCCCGCCATCTTGTCGAGGCGGTGGGTCATCGACGAGGGGGCCACGTTGGACAGGTCGGCGAGCTGGCTGGGCGTCAGGCACGTCTCGCCGGCCCGAGCCAGGGCCGCGAGCACCGCCCACTCCCCCTGGGTCAGGTCGAGGTCGGCAAACTGCCGCACGTACCACTGGTCGAGCTTCTTCGTCACGGAGAAGAGGCCGGTGATGACGCGCTGCACCGACTCCTCACCACCGGCGGCGACGTAGGTGGCGACGTCCGCGGCGTGCTGCTGCTGGGCGGTCCGGCGTCGCTTGGCTGACATGGAAACGCATTGTGGCACCTATCGGGGCGAGTGCTACTCTTTCGAAGCCGAACTTCGAATCCGAAATATTCGAGGTCGAAGGCGTGTTGACTCCGCCGTCCCCACCACCAACCCTCAGAAAGGGTGTGAAACCCATGCGCACCAAGCTGCTCATCCTGGCGTCGTCCATCGGAATGCTCGGCTGGGGCACCGTCCTGCCCTACCAGTACGCGTATGCGGCCAACACCCGAGGCTGGGGCGCGCTCGCCGCGGCCCTCGCCAGCACCCTCTTCTCGGTCGGCGCGCTCGTCGCCGCTCCCTTCGCCGGGCGGCTCAGCGACCGCTTCAACCCGGTGACCGTCGCCGTGCTCGCCAAGCTGCTCGCCGCGGCCGGAGTCGCAAGCCTCGTCTGGGCGAACGACGCCTCGACCTTCCTGGTCGGGATGTTCGTCTTCGGCTTCGGCCTGACCGCGTCCACGCCCGCCGCCTCCGTGCTGGTGCTGCGCTGGGCCGGGCACGAGGACCGCCGCAAGGTCTTCGCCTACAAGTTCACGGCCGAGGCCATCGGCATGGCCGTCGGCGCCTTCGTCGCCGGCCAGCTCGTCGACCTCTCGCGCGCCGACGGCATGACGCTCGCGTTCGTCGCGGCAGGAGTGGGCTTCGCGCTGTCGGCGGCGATCATCCAGCTCGCCGGCATCGGAGCCCCGGCCGAGACGGAGATGGACGTCGCCGCGGGCGATGCCGAGCCGCACGTCAGCACCGTCGAGGCCCTGCGCCGCATCTTCGCCGTGCCCGCGCTGCGGTGGGCTGCCGTCGTGACGGTGACCCTCGCGCTCGGGTTCTACGCCCAGTTCGAGTCCGGGCTGCCGGCGTACGCCCTCACCGTGCTCGAGACCCCGGCGTCGGCCATCGGCCTCGCAGCCGCGGTCAACTGCGTGGTCATCGTGCTGCTGCAGGTGGTCGTCGTGCGGCTCACCGCGCACCGTCCGGCGGGCTCGCTGCTGATGGTCGTGGGCGGCATCTGGACGCTCTCGTGGGTCGTGCTCTCCACCGCCCAGTTCGTCTCGCCGGGCGTGGCCTCGGCCCTGTTCGTGACGACGTTCGGCATCTTCGCCGTCGGCGAGACGATGTACGCGCCGGTGCTCAACCCGCTGACCGCCAGCCTGGCCCCCAAGGGCCTGGTCGGCACGACGCTCGGCACGTTCACCGCGATCCAGACGACCTTCTCGGCTCTCGGTCCGCTCGTGGCCGGCGCCCTGCTCGGCCTCGGCCTCGCGGACGGCTTCCTCGCCCTGCACCTGGCGATCAGCGTGCTGGCGACGTACGCCGCCTGGCGCCTGCGTTCCGCCCTGCGCGCCCGGCAGGCCACGGAGCACACCGGCCAGCCGGTGCCTGCTCCGACGCCCACAGCCGGCGAGCCGCTCGCGGCAGGGGTGACCAGCGAGGCCGTGGCGACTGCCGCCTGAGCGCCGCTCCCCGCACGACACCGAGGCAGTGCCGGACCACCACACGGTGGCTCCGGCACTGCCTCCTCTGCGTGCTCGACTTCCGGTCGACTTCGGGACCAAGGACTCTGGCGCCCGGCCGGAAAGGGACGAGGCTGGAAGTGAGATGAAAGGAGGTGAAGACGATGTCGCAGCTCCTTGAGAAGCAAACCACCGAGACTGAGCAAGGCCTGCCCCGGTTGTTCCGCAACCGCACGGTCGACTACACGCTCATCGTCGTCGGGGCCCTGGTCGCCGGGTTCGGCGCGTACACGTACTTCGTGTCGTCGACCTGGCTCTGGGCAGGACTCGCCGCCGGCTGGTACTTCGGCGCCTGGATCGCTGGTGGCGTACTGCTCGCCATCGGGTTCGGGCTGCTGGGCGCCAGCATCCGCGACCGGTCCGGCGTCTGGACGGCCGGTGCCGTGATGAGCTTCGTGCTCGGCACGCTGAGCCTCGCTGGAGCAGTCACCGCTGCGGTGCTGCTCATCATCTGACCGGCAGAGAGAAGGTGATGCTGGTCCGAAGCCCCCGGGAGACCGGGGGCTTCGCATGCGTCAGCGGGCGTTGAACGCCTCGATGCGGTCGATCGCCTCGGCCACGGCCGTCGTGCCCGCGGCGAAGCTGAGCCGCACCGAGCGCCCGCCGGCACGGTCGTCGAAGTCGCCGCCGGGCGTGATCGCCACGCCGGCCTCGTCGAGCAGGGCGCGGGCGTATGCCGCCGAGCCTCCCCAGCGCTCGAGCTGCGGCCCGAGGTCGGCCCAGTAGTAGAACGCGCCGTCGGGCGGCGCCGACTCGCCCCACCCGAGGCGGGCGGCGTTGTCGAGCAGGAGCTTCCGAGTGCGCGCGAACTCGGCGACGGCCTCGTCGCACTCGCGGTAGGACTCCTCGTCGAAGGCGGATACGGCGGCATACTGCGCGGGCGCCGGAGGGCAGAGCGCGACGTTGCCCGCGAGCGCGTCGACGGGGCGCACGAGGTCCTCGGGCAGCAGCATCCAGCCGAGGCGCCAGCCGGTCATGCCCCAGTACTTGCTGAAGGACGAGATGACGAGCGGAGTGTCGGCGCACTCCCACGCACACACACCGCGCGGGTCGGCGGCGCCGGCCTCCGGATAGGTGACGCCGTGGTAGATCTCGTCGCTGACCAGGCGCACCCCGTTGTCGGCGCACCATGCGGTGATGGCCTCGAGCTCGAGGCGGTCGACCATCGTGCCGGTCGGGTTGGCGGGTGACGCGACGATGAGCCCGGCGAGCGGACCGTCGGCCTGGGCCGCGTCGAGCAGCTCCGGCGTCGGCTGGAAGCGCGTCTCGGGGCCGCAGTCGATCTCGACGACCTCGCAGCCGAGCGAGGAGAGGATGTTGCGGTAGGCGGGGTAGCCGGGACGCGCCAGGGCGACACGGTCACCGGCGTCGAACGCGGCAAGGAACGCCAGGACGAACCCGCCGGAGGAGCCCGTCGTGATCGCCACGCGCGCCGGGTCGACGTCCACGCCGTACCAGCGGTTGTAGTGCATCGCGACCTCCGAGCGCAGCTCGCGGATGCCGAGCGCCGAGGTGTAGGTCAGGGCCCGGCCCGAGGAGTGGATGCGCGCCGCCGCCTCCGAGACGAGGGCCGGCGCACCGCCCGACGGCTCCCCGGCGCAGAGCGACACCACGTCGCGGCCTGCGGCGCGCAGCACCGCCACCCGGTCGAGCACGTCCATGACCTCGAACGGCGGCACCTGGGAGCGCCGGGAGGGCAGGAGCGGACGGGTCTGCGAGGTCACCCGGCCAGTGTGCCGGAAGGCTCGACAGCGCCTCCCCCGGGCCCAGGCAACGAACGTAGTGTGCAGAGCATGGACCTCGGACTGCACCTGGCTGACTTCACGTGGAGCGGCGGCTCCACCACCTTCGTCGACGACCTCGTCCGCACCGCGAAGACGGCGGAGGACGTCGGCTTCACCAAGCTCTCGGTCATGGACCACGTCTGGCAGATCAGGGGCGTGGGTCCCAAGGAGCACGAGATGCTCGAGGCGTACACGGCGCTCGGCTTCCTCGCCGCGGTCACCGAACGCGTACAGCTGCTCGCGTGGGTCACCGCCGCGGTCTACCGCGAGCCCGGCCTGCTCGCCAAGGAGGTGACGACGCTCGACGTCCTCTCCAAGGGGCGCGCGATGCTCGGCATCGGCGCCGCGTGGAACGAGGAGGAGTGCGTCGGCCTCGGCCTGCCGTTCCCGCCCACCGCCGAGCGCTTCGAGCGCCTCGAGGAGACCCTGCAGATCTGCCTCCAGATGTGGAGCGACAGCGAGGAGCCGTATGCCGGCAAGCACTACCAGCTGGGCAGCACCCTGAACTCGCCGCAGTCCGTCCAGCGGCCGCACCCGCCGATCCTCATCGGCGGCGGCGGGGAGAAGAAGACGCTGCGGATGGTGGCGCAGTACGCCCAGGCCTGCAACCTCTTCGACAGCCCCGAGCTCGCGCACAAGCTCGACGTGCTGCGCGGGCACTGCGAGGCGATCGGGCGCGACTACGACGAGATCGAGAAGACCGTCATGGGCCCGGTCGACCCGGGGCCGAACGGCGAGAACGTCGACACGACCCTCGAGCACCTCCGTGAGCTGGCCGACCTCGGCGTGACCCACGTGCAGATGCGGGTCGCCGACGGCTCGCGCACCGACTGGCTCGAGCTCATCGGTGAGCGGATCATCCCGGAGGCCGCGAAGCTCTAGGTCGAGGCGACCGGCACGACGACGCACGGTCGTGCCGGTGCGGCAGGCTCAACCGTTCCGCGGAGGCCCTCCGAAGCGGCGGACCTCCTGCGGCCAGCCGCAGCCCTCCGCGATCCTGCCGGCCCACGTCTTGGCGGCCTCGTCGTCGGGCACGTCGATGACGGTGAACCCTCCGAGGAACTCCTTGGTCTCCACGTAGGGCCCGTCGGTGACGACCGGGGTGCCGTCGGCCGGCTCGGCGGTGTAGACCGGCGCACCCTCCTCCAGGCCCCCGGCGAAGACGTAGGCGCCGGCCTCCTTGAGCTCACTGATGACGGCCATCGAGGGCTCCACGCGCCCGCGGAACCACTCCTCGCTGTGGTCGCCGACCCACTGCTGGTTGAAGTAGACGAGGTACTCGGGCACGGCTGCTCCTTCTGCTGGGCGGACCCGGTGTCCGCTGTCACCTCTGCAACGAACGGCGACGGCCGATTTCGACAACATGCACGGACGATGTAAGCACCGACGCGGGCCCGGTGGAGGCCAGCCGACCGGGACGATCTCAGCTCAGCTCAGGATGTCGGAGCGACGGAACCGGCGGTAGGCGAGCAGCGTGAAGGCCACCGCCCAGACGAGCGACCAGAGCGTGCCGTGCAGCATGTCGGTCCAGTCGGGCGAGACCGCGAGGGCGTCCTGCCAGGAGCGGGAGTAGTGGCCCGGGAAGGCGTTGCGGTAGGGGTCGAGCGCGTCGAGCTGGTCGAGGATGCTGAAGAGGATGTTGACGAGCACGGCCCCACCGACGGCCGCGAGCGGGGCGTCGGAGCGCGTGCCGATCCAGAAGGCGATGGCCGCGATCGGCAGCAGCGTGACGAAGATGTAGGCCATGGCGAGCGCCAGGCGCGGCAGGAACTGGCCCCACGTCAGGTTCTCGCCGAGCGGATTCGTCAGCGGCGCCCAGCCGTAGGCGATGCCGCCGACGAGCAACCCCCACGCGGGCAGCAGCACGGTCGCGAGCAGCGTGGAGGCGACGCCGATGACGAGCTTGCTCGTCAGCAGCCGTGCGCGCTGGACCGGGGCGATCAGCAGGTAGCGCAGCGACGACCACGACGCCTCGGCCGGGACGGCGTCACCGCAGAAGAGCGCGGCCAGCAGGACGAGGAGCAGCTCCGAGGCGAGGAAGACGAGCACCAGGCTGAAGTTGGCCGCGCCGCTCTGGGCGAGGTCGAAGATGCGGCTCGAGGCGCTGCCGCGGCTGTTGCTCGACCGCTGGCCGAAGGCGAAGGCCCCGACGAGCACCAGGGGCAGCGCGAGCAGCAGCCCGAAGGCCCAGAGCGTGCGTCGCCGCCCCCACTGGCGGCGCAGCTCGGACCGCCAGGAGAGCGGTTCGTGCACCTGCCGGACCGTCGCGGTCCCGTCCGTCACGGCCGTGCTGCTCATCGGACCCTCACCTGCCTCAGTCGTTCGACGAGCGAGTCCTCGTCGCCGTCCTGCTCGCCCGCCGCCCGGCCGCCGGCTGTGGTGCCCACTCCGGCGCCGGCCGAGGAGATCACGCCGAGGAAGACCTCCTCGAGGTGGCGGCGGCTGCTGACCCCCACGACGGGGAGGCCGGCAGCGACGGCAGCCGCCACGACCTCGGCGCGGCCGCGCTCGGCGACGACGACGAGCCTCGTCGGGGTGTCGACGCGGACCTCGACGACGCCGTCGGACGCCTCGAGCGCGCGGATGCCAGCGCGTACGACCTCGCGGTCCACGCCCTCGGGCAGGTCGACGATCGTCGTGTCGTCGCTGTCGACGAGCTCGGCGACCGGGCCAGCGGTGACGACCCGGCCGGCGTGCATGACGACGACGTGGGTGCAGGTCATCTCCACCTCGGCGAGCAGGTGGCTCGAGACGACGACGGTGCGCCCGCTCTCGGCGTAGCGCCGCAGGATCGGGCGCATCGCGGCGATCTGGGGCGGGTCGAGCCCGTTGGTCGGCTCGTCGAGGATGAGCAGCTCCGGCAGGCCGAGCATGGCCTGGGCGATGCCGAGGCGCTGGCGCATGCCCTGGCTGTAGGACTTCACCGGACGGTCGACGGCACCGCCGAGGGCCGCGACGTCGAGCGCCTCGTCGAAGTGGGCGTCCTCGGGAGCCCGACCGGTGGCGGACCAGTAGGCCTCGAGGTTCTGGCGGCCGGTCAGGTGCGGCAGGAAGCCGGGACCCTCGATCAGCGCGCCGACGCGGCCGAGCACCGGCGAGCCGGCGGTGACCTGCTGCCCGAGGACGTGCACCGTGCCGGAGTCGGAGGAGATCAGGCCCATGACCATCCGCATGGTCGTCGTCTTGCCGGCGCCGTTGGGTCCGAGCAGGCCCACGACCTGGCCTTTCTCGGCGCGCCACGTCACGTCGTCGACGGCTCGGTGCCCGTCGGAGTACGTCTTGACCAGCCCCTCGACGACGAGGGGCACGTCGGCGAGGTCGGGCCGCTCCGGGAGGTGCCTGCGACGCCGCCGGCGCACGAGCCAGCCGGCCAGGCCCGCGCCGAGGAGCACGACCAGGGCGCCCGACGCGAGCAGCGTCTCGGTGTCGAGCCCGCCCGCTCCCGAGCCGCCGGCCGTGGCACCGACCGCGACGGGCAGCACGAGCGAGGACGCGTCGGAGATGCGGATGGTGCTCGGCGTGCGGGAGTTGGCGTAGGTCGACTCGGTGCTCGTCAGCAGCACGCGCCACCGGGTGCCCGCCGGCAGGTCGTAGGTGGCGGCGGGCAGCGAGATGGTCACCGGGGTGGCCCGCCCGGGCGTCACCGGCACGCGGATCGGCGCGACGAGCGGGTTGGTCAGCGTCGTCGAGCCGCCCGTGACGCGCCACACCGACGCGAAGAGCGTCACCTCACGCGCGTCGGAGGTGACGGTGAGGCGCAGGGTCGGCGAGCCGACGACCGTCGTCGACTGAGCAATCGGCTGGGTGTCCAGGGCGGTCGACTGACCGGGCAGCGCCGCGACCTGGTAGGTGGAGAGGCTGACGCCGAGCGAGGCGAGCCCGGGCACGGCGATCAGCGAGGCGGGCTGCCCACCGGGCGGGTGCAGCAGCGAGCCGTCGCTCGTGACCAGCGGCAGGGAGCGCGTCACCAGCGGCGAGCCGGAGAGGCCCGGGTATGCCGGAAGCGTGTGCAGCGTCGTCGGCTGGCCCGGGCGCGGGGCGGGGGTCGGATAGGTGAACGCCGCCGTTGGCAGCGCCGAGTCCCGCGGCGCCTTGTCGCGGACGTAGTGGTCGAGCCACGTGTAGGACGCCTCGAGCTCCTCGTCCTGGTGGGTGCTCGGGGCGTCGTGCCCCCCGTCGCTCCACCGGACGGCATACGGCGTCCTCGTCGCGGCGAGCGCCGACGCGTTGGCATCGGCCTGGTCGAGGCCGAAGAGCGAGTCGCCGATGCCCTGCACGAGGAAGGTCGGGGCCGTGACCTGGTTCATCGTCGGCTTCGGGCTGTGGGCGCGCAGCAGCGCGGTCAGCTGGGGGGAGGCCTCACCGGTCTGGGAGGCCTGGACGAACAGCCTGCAGAGGGTCGGGTCGAAGCGCCCGCACTGGCTGCTGCCGCCGCCCTGGCCGCCGCGCAGCGCCGAGAGGAAGAAGTTGGTGGCCCACACCTGCTTGAACGGCCCCGGTGCATCGATCGGGTCGCGGCCGGCGGCCGTCGTCGGGGGCGCGTTGAGGGCGGTCTGCGGGAAGAAGGCGGTGGCGAGGTCGTTCCACGTGATCGCCGAGACGACGCCGTCGACACGGCGGTCGGCGCCGGCGAGCATCAGTCCGAGCGCCCCGCCGTAGGAGGCGCCCATGACTCCCGCGCGAGGGTCGCCCGGCGCGTCGAGCTCGACGTCGCTGCGCTTGGCGGCGAGGTCGAGCAGCGCTCTGGCGTCGGCGATCTCGTATGCCGGGTCGTTGAGGTGGATGCGCCCGCCGGACGCGCCCATCCCCCGCGCGCTCCACGTGATGACGACGTAGCCACGCGCCTGGAGGTCGCGGGCCTCGTCCGCCATCGAGTCCTTCGTGCCGCCGAAGCCGTGGGCCAGCAGGACGACGGGGTGCCGGCCGCTCGCCTGCGGCCACACCGAGGCGTCGATCCGCACCGGGGTGCCGTCGGGCTCGGCGCCGACCGGGACCGTCGTGGCCTGCGGCGCGACGGGGTCCGCTGCCTGCGCAGCAGCGGCCTGGGCAACGGCACCCTGGGCACCGGCTGCCGGCACGACCGCCAGGCTCGAGCCGAGCAGCAGCGCGGCGAGGAGGGGGGCCCGGACCGACATGCCCACATCACATCACGCGGTCCCGACCGTGGTGCTTCCGCCCGTCCAGGGTTGGGCCGGCGTCAGTCCCGGTTCATCCGCTGCTCGAGCACGTACGCGACGACGATGCACACGACGAGGACCATCGCGGGCGGGAGGTAGCGGGCCGCGCCCTCGAGCCGGAGCCAGTCGTAGGGGGCGGTGGTCAGCCCGAAGATCGACAGGTCGAGCAGGTAGCGCACGATCGGCAGCACGCCGAAGACGATCCCGACGACACCGACGAGGTTGACCACCAGGCGCATCCCGCCCCCGGTCTCGCGCGACTCGTTCATGGGCTCCAACCTACGGGGGCGCGCGGACCCGGTCGCGCGACGGTGTAGAAAATCAGGCATGGCCACCACCTCCCTCGGAGACACCACCGTCCACACCGTCGGCGACCTGCCCGCCGTCGGCTCGCCCGCCCCGGCGTTCACGCTGACCGGCACCGACCTGCGCGACGACGTCGTGCTCCCCGCCGGCCGCCGGGCGGTGCTCAACATCTTCCCGAGCGTCGACACCGGGGTGTGTGCGACCAGCGTGCGGCGCTTCAACGAGCTGGCGGCCGGCCTCGAGAACACGACGGTCGTCTGTGTCTCGGCCGACCTGCCCTTCGCGCTCGGACGCTTTTGCGGCGCCGAGGGCATCGACAACGTCGTCGTCGCCTCGACGTTCCGGTCGGGCTTCGGCTACGACTACGGCGTGCGCATGGAGAACGGCGGGTTCGCGGCCCTGATGGCGCGCGCGGTCGTCGTCATCGACACCGACGGCACGGTGCTGCACACGGAGCTGGTGCCGGCCATCGGCCAGGAGCCGGACTACGACGCCGCGGTCGCCGCGCTCGGCTGAGCTGCCGCCCGCCGCGGCTCACTCCGTGTCGTCGTCGACCCAGTCGAGGGTGCGCTGCACGGCCTTCTTCCAGGAGCGGTAGAGCCGCTCGCGCTCGGCCTGCCCCATCTGCGGGCTCCAGCGCCGGTCCTCACCCCAGTTCTCCCGGATCTCGTCGGTGCTCGCCCAGTAGCCGACGGCCAGCCCGGCGGCGTACGCGGCCCCGAGCGCCGTCGTCTCGGCGACGACCGGACGCACGACGTCCACCCCGAGCAGGTCGGCCTGGAACTGCATGAGGGTGTCGTTGACGACCATGCCGCCGTCGACACGCAGCTCCGCGAGCGGCACGCCGGAGTCGGCGTTCATCGCCTCGAGCACCTCACGGGTCTGGAATGCCGTGGCCTCCAGAGCCGCTCGCGCGATGTGTCCCTTGTTGACGTAGCGCGTCAGGCCCACCAGGGCGCCGCGGGCGTCAGGGCGCCAGTGCGGCGCGAAGAGACCCGAGAAGGCGGGGACGAAGTACGCGCCGCCGTTGTCCTCGACGGTCGCCGCCAGCGTCTCGACCTCCTTGGCGTCCTTGATCAGCCCGAGGTTGTCGCGCAGCCACTGCACGAGCGAGCCGGTCACGGCGATCGAGCCCTCGAGGGCGTAGACCGGTTTGGCGTCCCCGAGCTGGTAGCAGACCGTGGTGAGCAGCCCGTTCTTGGAGGCGACGATCTCCTCGCCGGTGTTGAGCAGCATGAAGTTGCCGGTGCCGTAGGTGTTTTTCGCGGTGCCGACGTCCAGGCAGGCCTGGCCGAAGGTGGCCGCCTGCTGGTCGCCGAGGATGCCGGCGACCGGCACGTCGATGAGGATGCCGGGCTTGCACCGGCCGTAGACCTCGGAGGACGACCGGATCTCCGGGAGCATCGCGAGCGGTATGCCGATCGCCTCCGCCGCGTCGGCGTCCCACTGCAGCGTGCGCAGGTCCATCAGCAGCGTCCGCGAGGCGTTCGTGACGTCGGTGACGTGCACGCCCTCGTCGGACGCGCCGCCGGTGAGGTTCCACAGCAGCCAGCTGTCCATCGTGCCGAAGAGCAGCTCGCCGGCCTCGGCCCGCTCGCGGGCGCCGTCGACGTGGTCGAGGATCCACCGCGCCTTCGGGCCTGCGAAGTAGGTCGCGAGCGGGAGGCCCACGACCTCCTTGAACCGGTCGGTGCCGCCGTCACGGGCCAGCTCGTCGCAGATCGCCTGCGTGCGGGTGTCCTGCCACACGATCGCGTTGTGGACCGGGCGGCCGGTGGCGCGGTCCCAGACGACGGTCGTCTCGCGCTGGTTCGTGATCCCGACCGCACTGATGTGCGTGGCGTTGAGGTTCGCCTTGCCGAGGGCGCCGCCGACGACGAGCCGGGTGTTCTCCCAGATCTCCATCGGGTCGTGCTCGACCCAGCCGGCCCGCGGGAAGATCTGCCGGTGCTCCTGCTGGTCGACGGCGACGACCCGGCCCCTCCGGTCGAAGACCATGGCCCGGGTGCTCGTGGTGCCCTGGTCGATCGCCACGACATGGCTGCGCTGCTCCGTCGGCATGCCCTGACCGTACCGTCGGCGATCAGGGCCGTCACGAGGCGTTGACCCTCTGCCTGACCGCCGCCCTGACCGTCTGCTGGAGGCTGGACAGCCCCGCGGTGGGCCACCGTCCGCTCGTTAGAGTGGCTGTCTCGGCAGCGACGTGAAGGGACACCCCATGACGAGCCCAGTGCGGCTGGACACGGAGTACCGGGCGCGGGCGTGGAAGCGCCTCGCCACCAAGCATTTCGACGTGCTGGTCGTCGGCGGCGGGGTGACGGGTGCTGGGGTCGCCCTCGATGCCGCCACGCGCGGCCTGTCGACCGCCCTCGTGGAGCAGCGCGACTTCGGCGCCGGCACCTCCTCCCGCTCGTCGAAGCTCTTCCACGGCGGCCTGCGATATCTCGAGCAGATGAACTTCGACCTGGTGCGCGAGGCGCTCAAGGAGCGCGAGCTGATGCTCAGCCGCATCGCCCCGCATCTCGTCAAGCCGGTCTCGTTCCTCTACCCCCTCACCGGTCGCGGCTGGGAGCGCCCTTACGTCAGTGCGGGGCTCACGCTCTACGACACGATGGGCGGCGCCCGCTCCGTGCCCCGGCACAAGCAGCTGACCCGCACCGGCGCACTCCGGCTCGCCCCGGCCCTCAAGCGCGAGGCACTGACGGGTGGCCTGCTCTACTACGACGCCCAGGCGGACGACGCCCGGCACACGCTGACCACGGTGCGCACCGCGGCGGCATACGGCGCCACCGTCCTCAGCTCGGCCCGCGTCGTCGACCTGCTGCGGGCGGGCGAGCGGATCGTCGGCGCGGTCGTCGAGGACGTCGAGACCGGCGAGCGCGTCGAGGTGCGCTCCTCGGTGGTCATCAACTGCACGGGCGTGTGGACCGACGACATCCAGCGGATGGCCGGCGGCCGCGGGCGCTTCAACGTGCGGGCGAGCAAGGGCGTGCACATCGTCGTCCCGCGCGACCGCATCAACTCCGAGACCGGCCTGATCCTGCGCACCGAGAAGTCGGTGCTCTTCGTCATCCCCTGGGGCACGCACTGGATCGTCGGCACCACCGACACCGACTGGCAGCTCGACCTCGCGCACCCGGCCGCCACCCGCGCCGACATCGACTACATCCTCGACCACATCAACTCGGTGCTGAAGGTGCCGCTGACGCACGACGACATCCAGGGTGTCTACGCCGGGCTGCGCCCGCTGCTCTCGGGCGAGAGCGAGGACACCAGCCAGCTCTCGCGCGAGCACGCCGTGGCGCGCCCGCAGCCCGGGCTCGTCTCCATCGCGGGCGGAAAGTACACGACCTACCGCGTCATGGCGGCCGACGCCGTCGACGCGGCCAGCCAGGACATCGGCGGCGAGGTGTCCGACAGCGTGACCGAGTTCATCCCGCTCTCGGGCGCCGAGGGCTACGTGGCGCTCGTCAACCAGATCGACCGGCTCGCCCGCCACCAGGGGCTCCCCGTCTGGCGCATCACCCACCTGCTCGAGCGCTACGGTTCGCTCGTGCACGAGCTCTTCGCGCTGGCCGAGCACGACCGCTCCCTCTACGAGCCGCTGCCCGGCGCCGAGGAGTACCTCAAGGTCGAGGCGCTGTATGCCGCCACGCACGAGGGCGCGCTGCACCTCGACGACGTGCTGGCCCGTCGCACCCGCATCTCGATCGAGACGCCGAGCCGCGGCGTCGACAGCGCGCGGGCCGTGGCCGAGATCGTGGCGCCGGTGCTCGGCTGGGACGCCGAGCAGGTCGAGTCGGAGGTCTCCCGCTACCTCGCGCGCGTCGAGGCCGAGCGCGAGTCGCAGAAGGAGCTGGCCGACTCCGAGGCCAACGCCGAGCGGACCAGCGCCCCCGACGCCCGGCGCATCCCGGTGTCCAGGGCGCCCGAGGGCGCCGCGAGCGTGGAATGACGGCCGAGAGCACCGACGTCCTCGTCGTCGGCGGCGCGGGCGTCGACACCATCGTGCGCGTCGAGAGCCTGCCCGTCCCCTTCGCCGACTCCTACGCCGTGCCGCCGATCCACACGGTCGTCGGGCACACCGGCAGCGGCGTGGCGCTCGGCTGCCACCGCCTCGGGCTGCGCGCCTGCTTCGTCGACGTCATCGGCGACGACCACGAGGGACGCATGCTGCAGGACCGCTTCGCGGAGGAGGGGCTGCGCTTCGAGACCGTCGTCCACCCGAGCGGGACGCGCCGAGCCGTCAACCTCGTCGACGCGACCGGCCGCCGCATGTCGTTCTACGACGCACGCCACCCCTACGACCTGGTGCCCGACGCGGCCCTGTGGCGAGAGCCGCTGGCAGGTGCCCGGCACGTGCACGCCTCGATCATGCCGTGGACGGTGCACGCCCTCGAGGACGCCACCGCCGCGGGGGTGACCACCTCGACCGACCTGCACGACTGGGACGGGCACAACCCGCACCACCGCCCGTTCGCGTATGCCGCCGACCTCGTCTTCGTGTCGGGCTCGCGCCTCGCGGGGATCCAAGATGCCGTCGTCGCCGACGTGCTCGACCGGGGCCGGGCCCGGGTCGTCGTCGTCATGGACGGGGCGCGGGGCAGCCGTGTCACCGTCCGTGACGGCGGGTCGTTCGCCGTGCCCGCGGTCGACCTCGCGGGCCGGCCGGCCGTGGACTCCAACGGAGCGGGCGACGCGTACGTCTCCGCCTTCCTGCAGGCCTGGCTCGCCGGCGGCGACGCCCGGGCGGCGTCCCAGGCAGGGGCGGTCGCGGGCGCGTGGGCGTGCGGGACCGCCGGCACCCACTCGAGCCTCATCGGCCCCGACGAGCTGGCCCGACAGCTCGACGCGCACTTCGGCCCCCGTGTCGACACCCCTGTGGACACCCCCGTCGACAGCCAGGCGGGCGCCCGCCCCCGCGACCCGTCGAGCTGAGCAACCGCTGCGACGTCAGCCGGCGCCGCCGCCCTCCGCCTGCCCGTCCTGCGAGTGGTCGCCGGCGATGTTGACGACCCACCCGATGCCGAAGCGGTCGGTCAGCATGCCGAACTCGTCGCCCCACATCTGCTTCTCGAGCGGTGTGCTGACGGTGCCGCCGTCGCAGAGCTTGTCCCAGTAGCCGCGCAGCTCGTCGGCGTCGTCCCCGCTCAGGCTGACCGTGATGCTGCTGCCCGGCTCATACGTCATGCCGTCGGGGGTGTCTGAGGCCATCAGGGTGAAGCCGCTCGGCGTCTCGAGCTGAGCATGCATGACATGGTCGGCATTGGGGCCGCTGTCGCCGAACTCGCCGAAGGTCGAGACGTTCAGCTCCCCGCCGAAGACGGAGCGGTAGAACTCCATGGCCGACCGGGCGGTGTCCTTGAAGCCGATGTAGGGGTTGAGTCGGGTTCCCATCTGCGTGCTCCTCCTTGAGCCAACTGGACGCTGACCACGGTAGGGCGCGCGCGCCGGGAGCCGCAGGCGTTCGGGGCAGGTACCGGCCGAGCGGCAGGTCAGTACGACCAGCGCGACCGCGCGGCCCCTCGGTCGGAGCCCATGGGCACCTGGCGTCGACCGTCGTCGGTGGGTCCCAGGCCGCCCTGGCAGCCGGGGCAGTAGAACATCGTGCGCTCCTTCGTCGGCTCGCCGATCATCGCCACCCGCACCGTCGTGCCGCAGCGCCGGCACGGCCGGCCGCTTCGCGCGTGGACGTAGTGCGTCTCTCCGTTCCGGAGGCTGCCGGTGCTCGACTGGACGGCGTGACGTCGGCCGTTGTCGATGAGGCGGTGCGCCCGCGCGACGATGCGCTCCACCGTGTCGCGGCCCAGCTCGTCGGCCGGGGTCCACGGCGGGATGCGCTCGAGGAAGAGCGTCTCGGCGCACCACATGGTCCCGACGCCGGCGAGGTTGCGCTGGTCGAGCAGCGCCTGGCCGATCGGCATC
Source organism: Terrabacter sp. NPDC080008 (assembly GCF_040702505.1). Classification (NCBI taxonomy): domain Bacteria; kingdom Bacillati; phylum Actinomycetota; class Actinomycetes; order Micrococcales; family Intrasporangiaceae; genus Terrabacter; species Terrabacter sp. NPDC080008. The sequence goes on along the minus strand of NZ_JBFBLC010000001.1, from coordinate 714,745 downwards.
CCGCTCGCGAGGACGTTGTCGACGGCCCGGGCGAGGTCCCAGTCAGGCCCCAGCACGTCGGGCCCGAGGTGTCCCACGAGCTCGTGCTCGCGCGCGGTGGGGACGAGGTCGAGCATGCCGAGCCGCAGCCCGAGCGCGGTCCAGTCCGCCGCGGCGACGAGGGCCCGCAGCTGCGGGTTGCGACGCCAGCGCGCCGGGAACCCGGGGGTGGCCTCGATGCGCCACTGGCCCTCCATCCGCAGGTGTGAGTGCAGGGTGAGGCCTCCCTCGAGGCGGTGGAGCACGTGCTTGCCGCGGCTCACCACCTCGAGCGTCGTGCGGCCGGTGAGGTCGGCGGTCGAGATCTCGGGCCAGCGCAGGTCGGACTCGACGACCTCGCGGCCGGCGAGCGCCTGGTCGAGGCGGTGGGCCGTCCGCCAGACGGTGTCTCCTTCGGGCACAGCGCCTCCTGGTCGGGGGTCACCCGCACAGGTGAGCCTGCCACCAGCGTAGGCACTCCCCCGGGCCGGGTCAGTTGAGCCTGCGCGTGCCCTCCGGAAGGGCACCCCCGGCGTACACGTCTTCGGCGAGCGCCGCAAGCGCCGTCAGCGCCACGTTCTGGCTCCACGGTCCGAAGGACACGCGGGCGACCCCGAGCCGCTGCAGGCTGGCGAGGTCGAGCGAGCCGGGCACGGCGATGACGTTGACCTTCTGCGGACCGAGCTCCTCGACGAGCCGCGCGACCGTCGGCTCGTCGAGCAGTCCCGGGACGAAGAAGGTGGATGCCCCGGCATCGAGATAGGCGCGGCCGCGCTCCACGGCATCGGCCAGCACCGCCTGCGGGTCACGGTCGCCGGCCCGCAGGAACGCGTCGGTGCGCGCATTGAGGACGAACGGTATGCCGGCCCGCTCGCCCGCGGCGACGGCGGCCTCCACCGCGCGGATCGCGTCGGGCAGCGGCCTCAGCTGGTCCTCGAGATTGGCGCCGACGACCCCCACGTCGATCGCGCGCGCCACCGTGTCACCCGGATCGCCGTAGCCCGCCTCCAGGTCGGCCGTGACCGGGAGGTCGACCGCCGCGACGATGCGCCCGACCGCCTCGATCATCAGATCGCGCGGGATCTGCTCGCCGTCGGGGTAGCCGTGGGCGGCGGCGATCGAGTGGCTCGCGGTGGCCAGTGCCCGCGTGCCGGGGGTGCCGGCCACGACCTTGGCGGTGACGACGTCCCAGACGTTCACGAGCACCAGCAGCTCCGGGTCGCGGTGCAGGCGCTGGAGCTCCTCGGCGCGTGCCGTGATGTCCATGCTCAGGTCCTCTCCTCGAATGCGTCGTGCCGACGGCCGGGCGCGCGCTTCGGCGTGGCGCGCGGCCGGCGGTTGGGCTCAGGTCAGCGTCTCAGGCGCAGGCCCCGCGGGGTCATGTGGAAGCCGGCCTGCGAGAGCGCCTGGACGAGCGGGTGGTCTGAGCCGAGCACCGAGGCCCCGTCGGCCTTCTCGACGGTGAGCCGGCCCAGCGCACCCTCCCGGACCGCGAGCGCCAGCGCATCGGCGGCGGCCTGGAGGTGCTCGGGCTCGTCAGACCAGCAGAGCATCGTCTTGCCACCCCGCTCGACGTAGAGCACGAGCTCGCCGTCGACGAGCACGACCAGCGCCCCGGCCTTGCGTCCCGGCTGGTGGCCCTTGCGCCGGGCCGAGCCCTTCGCGGAGACGGTTCCGTCGCCGGCGTCAGCTCCAGCCTTCGTGCTGCCGGCCTTGGTGTCGTCGCCGTCGGTCGGGTCGCCGGCATCCGTGACGCCCCGCTCGGGCCACGGCACCGCTGCACCGTAGGGGTTGGCGGGGTCACTCGCGGCGAGCACCAGGGCCGGCGGCCCGGTGCGCTCACGGCTCCGGCCTGCTCCGGGCTGCCGGCCCCGGCCGCCGCGCAGCTGCGCAGAGGCCGCCGGCGACGGGGCGAGCCACTCGTCGTCCTCGGCGGGGTCGACCCGATGCCCTGCACCGGCAGCGTCATCCCCGCCCGGCAGCCGCGACATCGACCGGAGCCGGTCGACCGCACCGGTCGAGGCGAACTGCGAGGCGCCCAGCCCTTCGACGAAGTAGCCGCGCCGCACCCGCCCCGCCTCCTCGGCCGCGGCGAGCACGCGGTAGACGGCGGCGAACCCGCCCGGCACGTCCTCCGTCGCCACTGACCCGCGGGTCAGCACGCCGTAGCGGTCGAGGAGCAGCTCGGCGTTGGTGACGGCGCGCACGGTGGGGTCGGTCTCTGCGGGTGGCAGGGCCGTCCAGCGACCGACGCCGGTCGACGGACCGGAGCCGACGGCCCGTCCGGCCGCCAGTGCCTTGGACGTCGCGGCGTCCTCGGCGGCCTCGACCTGGGCCGGGGTGGTGCCGGCGAGCGCGCCCCGCAGGGAGCCGAAGCGGCCGAGCGAACCACGCCGGCCGGCATACCTCGTCGAGCGCGGGGCCGAGGAGGTGCGTTTGTGGGCGGTGCGGCCGCCGGCGAGCAGGGCGCGCAGCGGCGCGATGGTGTCGTTGGTGACGCGCCCCGACCACAGCAGCGACCACAGCGCGTCGCCCAGCTCGGTGTCGCCGAGCCCGACCCGCGTGGCGAGCGCCCGGAAGAAGAACGCACCACCGCCCTCGAGCGCCTCGAGCACCGTGCGCTCGTCGTCGGTCAGGTCCACTGCCTCGGGCGGCGTGAGGGTCAGGTGCGCGGCGTCGGCGAGGTGCAGGCTCACCCAGCCGTCATCGCCCGGCAGCGAGCCGTGACCGCGCCACACGACCTCGCCCGCGCTCATCACCTCGTCGAGGAGGGACGGACGGTAGTCGGCGACGCGGGCGGGCAGGACGAGCGACTCGAGGGCGCTGGCCGGCAGCACGGCACCGGTGAGCTGCTCGACGGCACGCAGCAGCCCCTCGCGCCCGCGCAGGCCGCCACCGACGCCCTGCCACTGCGGCAGGAACCGGGCCAGGTCGGCCTGGTCGACCGGCTCGACCTCGTGGCGCAGCGCCGCGAGCGACCGGCGCCGCAGCAGCCGGAGCACCTCGGCGTCGCAGAACTCGGGGCCGTGGCCGCCGCCGTTCTCGGTGGGCAGCAGCTCGCCCTCGACGACACGCCCGGCCGAGACGAGCCGGCGCAGCGCGTCGTGCACGACCGCCGGACCGACGCCCCACCAGGCGGCGACGGTCTGGACGGCGAAGGGGCCGTGGGTGCGGGCGAAGCGCGCGACGAGGTCGGCGAGCGGGTCGGGCACCGGGTCGAGGAAGGCCTGCGGGACACCGACCGGGAGGGCGGTGCCCAGGGCGTCGCGCAGTCGGGCGGCGTCCTCGATGGCGGCCCAGCGGTCGTCGCCACCGACGCGCACGGCGATGACCCGTCGCGCCGTCTCGAGGTCGGCCAGGGCCGCCTCGACGGCCGCTGGGCTGAAGCCCTCCGCAGCCCGCGCCACGACGTCGCGCACCGACAGCGGCCCGAGCACGCGCAGCAGGTCGGCGACGTCCTCGGCATCCCGCGCCCCGCGCTCGGGCGTGAGGCGCTGCAGCTCGGCCTCGGTGCGCGCGACGGCCTCGGGGTCGAGCAGGTCGCGCAGCGCGAGCGCCTCGCCCTGCCCGAGCAGCTCGGAGAGAAGGGACGGGTCGAGCGCCAGCGCCGCGGCGCGCCGCTCGGCCAGCGGGGAGTCGCCCTCGTAGAGGTACTGGGCGACGTAGCCGAAGACGAGGGACTTGGCGAAGGGGCTGGGCTGGCGCGACTCGACCTCGACGACGGTGACGGCGCGCGACCGGATGTCGCCCATCAACTCGACCAGGCCCGGCACGTCGAAGACGTCCTGCACGCATTCGCGCACGGCCTCGAGCACGATCGGAAAGCTGGGGTACTGGCTGGCCACCTCGAGCAGCTGGGCCGCGCGCTGGCGCTGCTGCCACAGCGGCTGGCGCCGGTCCGGTCGGCGGCGCGGCAGCAGCAGCGCGCGGGCCGCGCACTCGCGGAACCGGGCCGCGAAGAGGGCCGACCCGCCGATCTCCTGGGTGACGAGCTCGCTGACCTCCTCCGGCTCGAGGGTGACCAGCTCGACGAGCTGCTGGCCGATGGCGGCGCCGTCCTCGAACTCGAGGTCGGGCAGCCGGAAGACGATGCCGTCGTCGCCGTGCATGGCCTGCACGTCGATGCCGAAGCGCTCGCGCATGCGGGCGGCGACGCAGAGGGCCCACGGCGCGTGCACCTGGCCGCCGAAGGGCGAGAGCACCGCGACCCGCCAGTCGCCGATCTCGTCGCGGAAGCGCTCGACGACGATCGTCCGGTCATCGGGGACGTGGCGGGTCGCCTCCTTCTGCTCGGTGAGGTAGGCGATGAGGTTGTCGGCGGCCCACTCGTCGAGGCCGGCAGCCGTCACGCGAGCCCGCGCCCGCTCCGGCGTGAGCCCGACGATCTCGCGGACGAAACCGCCGAGGGCGCGGCCGAGCTCGGCCGGGCGGCCCTGCTGGTCGCCCTTCCAGAAGGGCAGCTTGCCGGCTTGGCCGGGCGCCGGGGTGACGAGCACGCGGTCGTGGGTGATGTCCTCGATGCGCCACGTCGACGTGCCGAGGGTGAAGACGTCGCCGACGCGCGACTCGTAGACCATCTCCTCGTCGAGCTCGCCGACCCGGCGACCGGGCCCCTCGCCGGACGCGAGGAACACGGCATACAACCCCCGGTCGGGGATGGTGCCGCCGCTCGTGACGGCGAGGCGCTGGGCGCCGCGGCGGCCCGAGAGCGTGTCGGTGACGCGATCCCAGACGATGCGCGGGCGCAGCTCGGCGAACTCGTCGGACGGGTAGCGGCCGGCGAGCATGTCGAGCGTGGCCTCGAGGACCGAGCGCGGGAGGGAGGCGAAGCTGGCCGCCCGGTGCACGAGCGCCTCCACGTCGGCGACGGTCCAGTCGTCCATGGCGCACATCGCCACGACCTGCTGGGCGAGCACGTCGACGGGGTTGGCCGGGATGCGCAGCGACTCGATGGCACCGGCGCGCATGCGCTCGACGACGACGGCCGTCTGCACGAGGTCGCCGCGGAACTTCGGGAACAGCACGCCCTGGCTCACGGCGCCCACCTGGTGACCGGCACGTCCGACGCGCTGCAGCCCACTCGCGACCGACGGTGGGCTCTCGACCTGGATGACGAGGTCGACGGCGCCCATGTCGATGCCGAGCTCGAGGCTGCTCGTCGCCACGACGGCCGGGAGCCGCCCGGCCTTGAGGTCCTCCTCGATGGTGGCGCGGTGCTCCTTGCTGACCGAGCCGTGGTGGGCGCGGGCCAGCACAGCAGGAGCCCCTCGGGCAGTGCCCGCCTGCGCCATGACCTCGGCCGGCGGCTTCGTCGACAGCGCGGCGAGGCTCGGCACCGGCAGCCCCTCCTGCTCGGCGAGGCGCTCCTCCCAGATCTCGTTGAGGCGGGAGGTCAGCCGCTCGGCGAGCCGGCGCGAGTTGGCGAAGACGAGGGTCGAGCGGTGGTCGGCGATGAGGTCGACGATGCGCTCCTCGACGTGCGGCCAGATGCTCGCCTGCGGGGCGTTCCCGGCCGCAGGGCCCGACAGGTCGGGCACGCCGGGTGAGATCTCGGCCGGGGCGCCGCCGAGCTCGCCCATGTCGGGGACGGGCACGACGACGTCGAGGTCCCACTGCTTAGTGGACTCGGGCTGCACGATCTCGACCGGTCGCCCGCCCGCGAGGTAGCGCGCGACCTCCTCGACGGGACGCACCGTCGCCGAGAGCCCGACCCGCTGGGCGGGCTTGGGCAGCAGGGCATCCAGACGTTCGAGGCTCAGGGCCAGGTGGGCGCCGCGCTTGGTGCCGGCCACGGCGTGCACCTCGTCGATGATCACCGTGTGGACGCCCTTGAGCGCCTCGCGCACCGACGATGTGAGCATGAGGAAGAGCGACTCGGGCGTGGTGATGAGGATGTCGGTGGGCGTGCGGGCGAAGGCCCGGCGCTCGTTGGCCGGGGTGTCACCAGACCTCACGCTGACGCTGATGTCGGGCGGCGGCAGCTCGAGCCGCGCGGCCGCGTGGCCGATGCCGACGAGCGGCGCGCGAAGGTTGCGCTCGACGTCGACTGCGAGCGCCTTCATCGGCGAGACGTAGAGGACGCGGCACCGCTCGAGCCGCTCCTCGGGCACCGGCTCGCTCGCCATCCGGTCGATCGCCCAGAGGAATGCCGACAGCGTCTTGCCCGAGCCGGTCGGCGCGACGACGACGCAGTGGTGGCCGGAGCTGATCGCGTCCCAGGCGCCCGCCTGGGCGCTCGTGGGCGCGTGGAAGCTGCTCCGGAACCATTCCGCGGTCGCCGGGGAGAAACGCTCGAGCACGTCGGCTGGCTTGCCCTTGGTCATCGGGGCCAGCCTGCCATCCCCTACCGACAGTCGCGCCGTGGCGCACTGTCGCGCGGTCTTCGGGCAGGGGTCGCAGCTCGGCGGCTGTCAGTGGTGCTCGCGCTGCTCGTGGACGACGAGCACCGGGCAGTGCCCGTGCTCGGCGCAGGCCGAGCTGACCGAGCCGAGCAGCAGGCCCGCGAAACCGCCGTGTCCGCGGCTGCCGACGACGAGCAGCGTGGCGCCCTTGCTCGCCTCGAGCAGGACCGTGCGCGCGGGGCCGTGCGCCACCTGCGCCTCGAGCCCTGCCGGGCGGTCGTCACCGAAGACCTCGTCGAGGGTCTCGCGCAGGACCGTCTCGGCGTCGACGTCGGGGCGCCAGTTCACGTCGACCGGGGAGTTGTACGCCTGGGGGTAGTCCCACGCGGTCACCGCCCGGATCGGCACCCCCTCGACGGCCGCCATCCGGGCCGCCCAGCGCAGCGCCTCCTTGGAGGACGCCGACCCGTCGACACCCACCACCACGGGTCCCGCCTGCTGGTCGCTCATGAGCCCACCCCTCTCATGCTCCATCCCCATCGTCCCGGCTTGTGGGGATCGGCGCAGCCGCTTGCGCCGGCCGTCGAGGTGCGGTTCGTCTCAGCGGCGCACCTCGCGGTGCGAGCCGTCGAGGCGGCGGGTCCAGCCGCGCCCGTCGAGGTGCTCGAGCAGCGGGATGACGGTTCGGCGGGTCGACTCCAGCGCCAGGCGGGCCTCGCTCGTGGTGAACGGCTGCGCCATCCCGGCCAGCACCCGCATGGCCCGCGCGGGTGCCGTGGGCAGGAGCACGACCTCAGGGGTGAGCCGCAGGAGCCGTCCGGCGCTCTCGGCGGCCGCGAGCTGCCGGGGCCCGAGGCCGGCGGCGTCGAGCTCGTGCTGCTCGGGCGCGGTGAAGGGGTGTGCGGCGAGCCGCTGCTCGATCTGCACGAGGGCAGCCTCCACCCCTGGCTCGAGGCTGGCGCGCACCCCGGGGATGCCCACGCGCCCGCCGGCGACCTCGAGCCCTGCGGCGGCTGCGACTTCGGGCAGCAGCTCCCGGTCGGGCAGTCCCGTGGCGGCGCGGGCCGCCTCCAGGCTGAGGGTCGGCTGCATCGGGTGCGCCTTCACGTGCTCGTCCAGGACGGCCTTCAGCGTCGTCGACCACCCCTGCCAGGTCTGCTCGTCGACGAGCCACTGCCCCCGCCGCAACACCTCTGCGGGAAGCGCGTCGACGGCGTGGCCGAGCGCCACGGCGTCCGCGACGGCGAGCACGCCGCGCCGGTGCACCTCGTGCGCAAGGTCGGGTATGCCGTCCCGCTCGGCCAGCGGCGCCAGCTCGGTCGCGCGTCGCTGGGCTGCACCACGGCGGGCCAGCTCGGGCGGGTCGGCGTCGAGCACCCTGGCGCCGGCGAGCACGGTCTGCGCGCCGGGGTCACGCAGGATGACCCGGTCGCCGGCCTGCAGCGGCAGCGGGCGCGGGAACGTCAGCCGGGCAAGCCTCTCGGACAGCGGCCGCACCCTCGTTTCGAGGGCCAGCGTGCCGACGTGGGCCATGACCCGGGCCGGAGCCTCACGCGCGACCGGTGGGTCGAGGGTGACGTCGACGACGGAGGTCCGGTGCCATCGGCCCGCCGCGAGCAGCACATCGCCGCGGCGCACGTGCTCGGCGCCCAGGCCACGCAGGTTGATCGCCACGCGGGCCACGGCGCCGACCGCCTCCCGCGGCTGCTCGAGCGACTGCAGCCCGCGCACCGTCACCTCGACGTCTGAGTCGCCGGCGCGCGACAGGAGCAGGTGGTCGCCCACCGCGACGCGCCCCTGGCCGAGGGTCCCGGTCACGACCGTGCCGCTGCCGCGGATGGTGAAGCTGCGGTCGACCCAGAGCCGCACCCGCGCCTCCGGGTCGGGCGCGGGCAGGGCAGCGACGAGACGGCCGAGCGCGTCCTTCAGCTCCCCGATCCCCTCACCGGTGCGTGCGGAGACGGCGACGGCCTCGCACTGGAGCCCGGCCGACTCCAGTCGCTGCCGGGCGTCGGCGAGGGTCGCGGTCGGGTCGGCGAGGTCGCTGCGGGTCACCGCGAGCACGCCGTGGCGCAGGCCGAGCGCTCGCACGGCAGCGAGGTGCTCCTCGGACTGTTGGCGCCAGCCCTCGTCGGCAGCGACCACGAAGACCACGGCGGGCGCCGGACCGAGGCCTGCGAGCATGTTGCCGATGAAGCGCTGGTGGCCGGGGACGTCGACGAACGCGACCTCGGCGCCCGTCGGCAACGTCGTCCACGCATACCCGAGGTCGATGGTCAGCCCGCGGCGGTGCTCCTCCTCCCAGCGGTCCGGCTCGATGCCGGTGAGGGCGCGCACCAGCGCGGACTTGCCGTGGTCGACGTGGCCGGCCGTCGCGAGCACGTGCATGGCTCAGTCCTCGGCGGCCGGGATGGCGCGCAGCACGGATCGCAGGGCCGACTCGAGCAGGTCGTCCGCCTCGGCCGGCACGCAGCGCAGGTCGACGAGGCACCGCCCGCGCTCGACCCGGGCGACCACAGGGGGCTCGCCGAGCCGGAGCGGCTCGGCGCACACGGCGGGAAGCTCGACCGCGAAGCCGGCCAGCGGCAGACCGGGTGCTGCTCCCCCACCGACCGCTCCGGCGACCTCGACGACCGTGCGCCCGAGCGCGACGGCGAGGCGCTCGGTCCGGGCGCGCAGGACCGTGACGTCGGCGTGGAGGGCCGCGGTGACGGGCGGCACCGGCCCGTGCAAGGTGGCCTCGAGGGCGGCGAGCGTCAGCTTGTCGACGCGCAGGGCGCGCGCGAGCGGGTGGCGGCGGAGGCGCTCGACGACCTCGGCGTCACCGAGGACGAGGCCGGCCTGGGGGCCGCCGAGCAGCTTGTCGCCGCTGGCGGTCACGACCGCCGCACCCGACGACAGCGCCGACGCGGCGTCGGGCTCGTCGGGCAGCAGCGGGTCGGCCCGCAGCAGGCCGCTGCCGATGTCCATGACGACGGGCACGCCGAGGGTCGCCAGCTCGCGCACCTCCACCGCCGAGGTGAAGCCCTCGATGCGGAAGTTGCTCGGGTGCACCTTGAGGATGCAGCCGGTGTCGGGACCGATCGCGTCGGCGTAGTCGGCGAGGCTCGTGCGGTTGGTCGTGCCGACCTCGCGGAGCCGCGCCCCCGTCGAGGCGATGAGATCCGGCAGCCGGAAGCCGTCGCCGATCTCGACGAGCTCCCCCCGGCTGACGACCACCTCGCGGCCTGCGGCCAGGGCGGTCGTGGCCAGCACGAGCGCGGCGGCGCCGTTGTTGACGACTAGGGCGTCACCGGCGGCGGGGACCGCCTCGCGCAGGGCGGCGAGGGTGTCGCGGCCCCGCCGGGCCCGGGCGCCGGTCGAGAGGTCGAACTCGACGTCGACGTAGCCGGCCGCCGCAGTGACGGCCTCGACCGCCGCGGGCGACAGGGGCGCTCGTCCGAGGTTCGTGTGCACGACGACGCCCGTCGCGTTGAGGACGGGCCGCAGGCTGGTCGTACGCGTGGGCAGGTCCGCGAGCGCGGCCGCGACCACCTCGTCCGGCCCGATGTCGCCCGCACGGGCGCGCTGCTGCGCGCCGGTCACCGCAGCCTTGACCGCCGGGGACCCGTGCCGCGCCACCGCCTCGGCGAACTCGGGGAGCGCCAGCACGGCGTCGGTGCGCGGGATGAGCCGCCGCGGGTCGACCTGCGACACCTGCCCACTCCTTCCACCGGCCTTCACCGGTTCCACCGGACGCGCTGCGCCGGTCCACGTCGGCACGGCAAGCATGGCGGAGGTGGACGGGAATCGAACCCGCCAGGCCGAGATGCTCGGCCTCACCGGTTTTGAAGACCGGGGGGACCACCAGGTGCCCAGACACCTCCACGCCCCACCGTACCCACCGGCCACCCGAGCCCGGTCAGGGCACCGGTGCGACATACAGTCGCGTCATGGACTCGCCTTCCGACCCGACACCCCGGCTGACGCAGTACGCGCACGGCGGCGGCTGTGCGTGCAAGATCCCTCCCGGCGAGCTCGAGGACATGGTCCGCGGGCTGACGGGCATCCCGGACGCCGACCTGCTCGTCGGGCTCGACGACGGCGACGACGCCGCGGCCGTCCGCATCACCGACGGTCTGGCGGTGCTGGCGACGGCTGACTTCTTCACGCCCGTGGTCGACGACGCGTACGACTGGGGGCGCATCGCGGCGGCGAACGCCCTCTCAGACATCTACGCGATGGGCGGCCGTCCCGTCCTCGCCGTGAACCTCCTCGGCTGGCCCCGCGACGTCCTCCCGCCCGAGCTCGCGGCGGAGGTGCTGCGCGGTGGGCTCGACGTCGCCCGCCTGGCCGCGTGCCCGGTCGCCGGAGGGCACAGCATCGACGACCCCGAGCCGAAGTACGGCATGGCCGTGACCGGCGTCGCCGACCCGGATCGGTTGCTGCGCAACGACGCCGGGCGCGCCGGGCTGCCGCTCAGCCTGACGAAGCCGCTCGGTGTCGGCGTGCTCAACAACCGCCACAAGGCAACCGGCGAGACCTTCCCCGAGGCCGTCGCCTCGATGGTCGCGCTCAACGACGTGGCGAGCCGCGAGGCGCTGGCGGCCGGTGTGCAGGCGGCCACCGATGTCACCGGTTTCGGCCTGCTCGGGCACCTCTACAAGCTGGCCCGGGCCTCGAACGTGACGGCCGTCGTCGACGCCGCCGCCGTGCCCTACCTGGACGGGGCGCGCAGCTCGCTCGCCGAGGGATTCGTGCCCGGTGGTAGCCGGCGCAACCTCGACTGGGTGCGCCCGCACCTCGACGCGACGGTCGACCTCGACGAGCTGCTCCTGCTCGCCGACGCCCAGACGAGCGGCGGCCTGCTCGTCGCCGGCGAGGTGCCCGGTGGCACCGTCATCGGCGAGCTCGTCCCCCGCGACGAGCACGTGCTGCGGGTGCGATGACCGGGCCGTCGACGCGGCCGGCGGCTGCTCCGGCCTGCGGCGCTGCCACCGGGACGCCGGGCCGGCTCGAAGAGATGCTCGAGGCGGCGCGGGCCTCGCTGCAGCGGCTGACCCCCACCCAGGCCCGCGAGGAGCAGCTGCGCGGCGCGCTGCTCGTCGACACCCGGACCGCTGCGCAGCGGGCCCGGCAGGGCGACCTCCCGGGGGCGGTTGTCATCGACCGGACCGTCCTCGAGTGGCGGCTCGACCCGGCGGGCCCGCACCGCATCCCCGAGGTCGACGCCCCGGGCCTGCGGGTCGTCGTCGTCTGCCGCCAGGGCTACAGCAGCTCGCTGGCCGCCCGGTCGCTGCAACAGCTCGGCCTCGACGCCACCGATGTCATCGGTGGGGTCGAGGCCTGGCTGGCTGCGGGACTGCCGCTCGCGCAGGGTCCCGCCGACGTGCGGGAGTGAGGCGAGCGGGCCGACCGATCAGACGGCTCGGACGGCTCAGGGGCGCGTCGTCTGAGCGCTCGGGGCTGCGGTGGTGTCGGTGCTCGCCGCCGTGGCGGCCGGCTTCTTCGTCAGCAGCGGCAGGGCCATGCCGACGAGGGCGATGATGCCCACGACGGTGAAGCCGAGCGTGTAGGCCTTCTGCTCGCCGATGAGCGAGGAGATGAGCAGCGGGCCGACGATGCCACCGAGGCTCCAGCCGATCAGCATCAGGCCGTAGATGGCGCCGGCGTTGCGCACGCCGAAGAACCGGCCGGCCGTCGAGGGCATCGTGCCGAACGCACCGCCGTAGCAGGTGTAGACCAGCGCGGCGAGGATCGCGAAGAGGGCCGCCGAGCCGACGTGCGGGATGAGCAGCAGGCACACGCCCTGGATGCCGAGGATGCCCATGAAGGCCGGCATCTTGCCGATGCGGTCGGAGATCCAGCCCCAGAAGATGCGACCGCCGCCGTTGAAGAGGCCGAGCACGCCGACGAGGGTCGCGGCCGCCGCGGCGGAGTACCCCGCGACGTCGCTCGCGCTGCCGGCCGCGACGGAGATCAGGGAGATGCCCGCTGTGACGCTGAGCGTGAGGATCGCAGTCAGGAGGTACCACTGTGGCGTGCGCAGGGCCTCCTCGGCCGTGAAGTCCACGTCGGGCACGGGGTCCTTGGTGTGGGCCCCAGGGCCGTGGCCCGCGGCCGGCGCCGCCATGCCCGGCGGGAGGTAGCCGGCCGGCGGGTTGCGGAAGAGGCTCGCGCCGATCACCACGGCGACCAGGTAGCCGATGCCGAGCGGCAGGAACGCCTTGGTCGGCATCGACGGGTCGTTGCGGATCAGGGCCTGGCCGAGTGGGGCGGTGATGACGGCACCGAAGCCGAAGCCGGCCACCGCGATGCCGGTGATGAGGCCCGGCTTGTCGGGGAACCACTTCTGCAGCATGGCGATCGGCACGATGTAGGCCATGCCGAGGCCGAAGCCGCCGAGGACGCCGTAGCCGAGGATGAGCAGCCAGAACTGGTCCTTGCCCGCGAACGAGGCGAGAATGACGCCGATGCTGTAGATGATGCCGCCGGTGAGGGCGACGGTGCGCGGGCCGCTGCGGTCCTGGATGCGACCGCCGATGTAGCTGCCGACGAAGATCATGCCGATGGCGACCTCGAAGGGCACCGAGGCCTGTGTCTTGGACCAGCCGAAGGCGTCGTGGCTCTGCAGCGCCTTGGCGAAGACGCTCCACGCGTAGACGGCGCCGATGGCCAGCTGCACGAGCACGCCGGCCACGAGGATCAGCCAGCGGTTGCCGGCTGCGGAGGCGGTGCTGTCGTTGCGAACCGCACTGGTGCTCATGAGGCTCTCCTTGTCGTCCCGGCGCTCGCCGAGGTGGGACGGCGCGTCATCGCGCCGTCGTGATCGAGTCGTCGACGATGCCGGCGGCTCGCCTCTTCTCCAGGCGCTCGCGCTGCGGCTCGACGGTGTACTTCGGGTCGATGGCCGAGACCATGCCGGCCTCGAAGACGCCGAAGCGGGTGCACACCGAGGCAGCCATCAGGGCCGCCCCGCTGAGCGCAGCGGCGACGCGGTTGTGCCCGAGCGTGACCGCACCGAGCGCGCCGGCGACGGTCAGGGCACGGCTGGTCTTGAGCAGGCGGCCCGCCTTGCCGGTCTTCAACGGCTCGGACAGCAGCGGCCCGAGCTTCTCCTGCATCCGCTCGAACATCACCAGCTCGGACACGGCGCTGGCCGCGGCGAGCTTGCGGGCCGGGCCGTTCTGGCTGGCGGGCACCGTCACGAGCGCCATCCCCGCCGCGGCGAGGTTGGCCGAGCTGACGAAGACGAACGGCAGCTCGCGGTAGGACTCGTGCCAGGTGGGCGTGGCGGTGTCGGCCAGCAGCACCGCCGTGTATGCGGCGAGCGGGGGCGCGAAGAACGCCGAGCCGACGGTGACGGTCGGGTCGACGACGTTGAGCGCCTTGCTGGCGAGCGTGACCGCCGTTCCGGCCGATCCGCTCGAGCCGCCGCGCTTGTCGAGCATCGGGCGCGCGATCTCCGAGACCAGGGCGGCCCCGGAGAAGGTGCCGAAGAAGGTGAGGATCCACGAGCCGACGGACATGGGCGAGGTCAGCTTGACCGTGCGCATCATGTTGAGTGCGCGGCTCGGACGGCCGAGGTCCTTCGCGAGCGCGCCGCCACCGAGGGCGGCGGCGGCCACGGCGGTGATGCGCCCCGCGCGACGCAGCTTCGGCAGCCCGAGGGCGGCGCCGCCGGCCGCCAGCAGCGCGGAGCCGCCGGCGAGTCCGCCGAGGAAGAGGTATGCCGCCACCTCCTTCTCCCACGGAGCCGGCTTGACGATGTGGCGACCGTAGTAGCTGTCGAAGGTGACGTCGGGCACCATCATCGACTCGTCCCGGCGGCGACGCTTGCCGCCGTTCTGGGACGGTTCGCCGCCGCGGCCGCGACGACGCGGGAACTCGGGGGGTCGGTCGGCGTCGAAGGGGTTGGTCGTCACTTGCGCCTCCCGATGAACGACGCGGCGGCCACCGCGAGCATCGTCAGGCCCGCGAAGCCGGCCTTCTTGAACATGTCGGGCAGGTCGGCCGTGGTGACCTTGGGGTCCGGCGGCAGGCCGTAGACCTCCGGCTCGTCGAGGAGCAGGAAGGTCGAGCCGGTGCCGCCGACGCCGTCGCGGTCGTCGACGCCGTAGAGCCGCGCCTCGGTGTAGCCGAGCTCGTGCAGCTCGGCCACCCGCTTGCGAGCGATGTCGTGCAGCTCGTCGAGGTCGCCGAACTTGATGGACGTAGTGGGGCAGGCCTGGGCGCACGCCGGCGTCTGCCCGGCGCCGAGCCGGTCGTAGCAGAGCGTGCACTTCTGGGCGATGCCGACGTTCTTGACCTCGCCGTTGCTCGAGGCGTACGACGGCGGGTTGGCGTGCCGACCCGTGTCGCCGCCGTTCCTGGACGGAGAACCGGTCTCGGTGCCCGCACCCTTGATGGTGATGCCGTGCGACTGGTGGCCCTTCTCGTGGCCCTCGTCACCGCGACGGCGCTCGATGACCCCGAAGGGGCAGGCGGCCACGCAGTAGCCGCAGCCGTTGCAGACGTCGTCCTGCACGACGACCGTGCCGAACTCGGTGCGGAAGAGCGACCCCGTCGGGCACACGTCGAGACAGGCGGCGTGGGTGCAGTGCTTGCAGACGTCGGAGGACATCAGCCACCGCACGTCGGGCAGCGTGGTGTCGGAGGGACCCGGGCCGGCGGCCGCACCCTGGCGGACCTCGCCGGGCGCCGTCAGGGTCGCGGTGGCGGCTCCCCCGGCCCCGCCGGCGAGCGCGGGCTCGTTGCCCGAGCGCACCGACGGCATACCGAGGGAGACGAGCTTGCGGCCGGACTCGCGGGCCTGCTCGATGCGCTCGCTCGACTGCTCGACGAAGGCGACGTGACGCCAGGTGCTGGCACCCAGCGCCCCGGTGTTGTCGTACGACTGGTTCAGCAGGTCGAGGCCGTCCTCGGGGATGCCGTTCCACTCCTTGCAGGCCACCTCACAGGCCTTGCAGCCGATGCAGATGGAGGTGTCCGTGAAGAAGCCCTTGCGTGGCTCGTGCCGGTCCCACGCGGCGTCGGCCGCCGGATTGGTGGGTCCAGAGAGCTGGTTGCGCCAGAAGCCCATCAGCTCTTCCCTCCTCTCGTGTCCGGGACCGACTCAGGGTGTCCGGTGCGCAGCTCGTTGCTCGTCATGACGGTCGTGCCGGCGCGCGACTGGTACTCGGAGACGAGCCGCAGCAGCGCCTCCCCCGTGGGTCGTCGTCCGGGGACGATGTCGCACGAGCCGGCCTTGCTCTCCTGGATCTGGACGTTGGGGTCGAGGGCGACACCGAGCAGGTCGTTGGCGGCATCGCCGCTGACGACCGCGTCGCTGCCGACGCCCCAGTGGTAGGGCAGTCCGACCTGGTGGATGGTGCGGCCCTGGATGGTCAGCGGCGTCATCCGCTCGGTCACCATGACGCGCGCCTCGATGGCCGCACGTCCGGAGATGATCGTGGCCCACCCGCCGTTCTCGAGACCCCGCTCCTGCGCGAGCTCCGGGGAGACCTCGCAGAAGAACTCGGGCTGCAGCTCGGACAGGTAGGGAAGCCACCGGCTCATCCCGCCGGCCGTGTGGTGCTCGGTGAGGCGGTAGGTGGTGAAGACGTACGGGTAGACGTCGGAGCCCGGCGCGCCACCGGACGGCGCCCACAGGTTGTCCTTGCGCGGGAAGACCTTGCGAGCCGGGTTGGACTGCTGCGTGTACAGCGGGTTCCTGACCGGCGACTCCTGCGGCTCGTAGTGCGTCGGCAGCGGCCCGTCGAGCATGCCCTTCGGCGTGAAGAGCCAGCCCTTGCCGTCGGCCATCATGACGAACGGGTCGTCACCGGCGAGGCCCTCGGGACCGCCGGTGCCGGGCTCGGGCCGGTAGTTCGGCGCCTTGTCGGGGACGAAGTCGGGCACGTCCTTGCCGGTCCACTTGCCCTCGTCGGCGTCCCACCAGATGTACGCCTTGCGCTCGCTCCAGGGCTTGCCGTCGGGGTCGGCGGACGCGCGGTTGTAGAGGATGCGGCGGTTGGCCGGCCAGGCCCAGCCCCAGTCGAGGGCGGTGAGGTCCTGCTCGCGTCCCGGCTTGCGGGCGGCCGCGTGGTTGGTGCCGCCCGCGTAGACGCCGGTGTAGATCCAGCACCCGCCGTCGGTCGACCCGTCGGCCTTCATCTCCGTGTAGGCCGAGAGCAGCTGGCCGGCCTTGTCACCGGTGAGGTGACGGCCGTTGATCTCGGCCAGCACCGACTCGGCCTCGATCTCGCCGTGCTCGTCCGTGCGGTAGTTCCAGTTGAGGTCGAGCAGCGGGCGGTCCCGCTCGTCGGTGGAGTCGGCGAGCAGCTCACGGACGCGGAGACCGAGCTCGTAGAAGAACTGCAGCTCGCTCTGGCAGTCGCCCGGCGGCTCGACCGCCTTGTGGTGCCACTGCAGCATCCGCTGCGTCTGCGTGAACGACCCGCTCTTCTCGGTGTGCGCGGCCGCCGGGAGGAAGAACACCTCGGTCTCGATGTCCTCGGTCTTGAGCTCGCCGGAGGCGATCTCGGGACCGTCCTTCCAGAAGGTGGCCGACTCGATCATGTTGAAGTCGCGCACGACCAGCCACTTGAGGTGGGCCATCGCCTGGCGCTGCAGGCGGCCGTGGGCCGAGCCGACGGCAGGGTTCTGGCCGAGGAGGAAGTAGCCCTCGACCTGGTCGTCGAGCATCGCCATGAGGGTCTGGTAGGTGCCGTGGGCGCCGGTCAGCTTCGGGATGTAGTCGAAGCACCAGTTGTTCTCGGCGGTCGCCGCCTTGCCCCAGTACGCCTTGAGGAGGCTGACGGCATACGTGTCGGCGTTGGCCCAGAAGCCCTTCTGCTCCTTGTTGGCGATCGCGCTGAGGTAGTCGTCCCACGTGTCGTGCAGGCCGACGACCGGCATGGCGAGGTAGCCGGGAAGGATGTTGTAGAGCGTCGGGATGTCGGTGGAGCCCTGGATGCTGGCGTGGCCGCGCAGCGCCATGATGCCGCCGCCGGGACGGCCCATGTTGCCCAGGAGCAGCTGCACGATCGCCGCCGTGCGGATGAACTGGGCGCCGAGCGTGTGCTGGGTCCAGCCCACGGCGTAGACGAACGCCGTGGTGCGGTCGCGGCCGCTGTTCTCGGTCACCGACTTCGCGAGGTAGTGGAAGTCGTCGACGCTGATGCCACAGGTCTCGGCGACCATCTCGGGGGTGTAGCGCGAGTAGTGGCGCTTCAGCACCTGGAAGACGGTGCGCGGGTCCTGCAGGGTCTCGTCACGCGCGACCTTGCTGTGCTCGAGGGCGGGACCACCTGAGCCGTGCTCGTCGCCGGCCGATCGGGCCGAGGCGGACTGCCCGTGCTCGTGGCCGGCCGCAGGACCGCCGATGGTCAGCGAGTCGTCGTCGCCCTCGGCGCTGGCGTAGGCCCACGTCTCCTGGGAGTAGTTCCCCTTGTCGTCGTCGTAGCCCGAGAAGAGGCCGTCGAGGTCCTCGGTGTCCTTGAAGTCCTTGCTGACGAGCGTCGCCGCGTTGGTGTAGGCGACGACGTACTCCTTGAAGTACAGCTCGTTGTCGAGGATGTACTTGATGAGGGCGCCGAGCAGCACGACGTCGCTGCCCGCACGGATCGGGATGTGCTTGTCAGAGGTCGCCGACGTACGCGTGAAGCGCGGGTCGACGTGGATCACCCGGGCGCCCTTGAGGCGAGCCTCCGTCACCCACTGGTAGCCCACGGGGTGGCACTCGGCCATGTTGGAGCCCTGGATGACGATGCAGTCCGAGTTGGACAGGTCTTGCAGGTACTGGGTCGCGCCACCGCGCCCGAACGAGGACCCCAGACTGGGGACCGTGGAGCTGTGTCAAATACGGGCTTGGTTCTCGATCTGTACGGCGCCGGCTGCGGTGAACAGCTTCTTGATGAGGTAGTTCTCCTCGTTGTCGAGCGTCGCGCCGCCGAGCGAGGCGATGCCCATGGTGCGGCGCAGCGGCCGCCCCTGGTCGTCGGTGTCCTGCCAGGTGCGGCGGCGGGACTCGACGAAGCGCTGGGCGACCATCTCGACCGCCTCCGAGAGCTCGATGGGCTCCCACTCGGTGCCGCCGGGCCGCCGGTAGAGCGCCTTGCGCTGGCGCCCGGGGTTGTTGACGAGCTGCTCGCTCGCCGAGCCCTTGGGGCAGAGGCGTCCGCGCGAGATCGGAGAGTCGGGGTCGCCCTCGATCTGGACGACGTGGCCGTCCTTGACGAAGACGCGCTGGCCGCAGCCGACCGCGCAGTAGGGGCACACGCTCTGCACCACCTTGTCGGCCGTCTTGGTGCGCGGCGCGAGCCCACGGGTGCGCTCCGACGTGACGGCCGGGCCGCGACCCAGGAAGTCGCCGGAGCGGACCTGCCGGACGACCGGCCAGGACAGGAACGTCTTCTTCGGATCCACCGTGTGCACCTCTCGGCTCTGCGGACGACATCTGTCCGCCGGTCACTGCAGGGAACGCCACGAGGCGCGCCACCCACGGCATACCCACTTGCACGCCGGAAGGCACCAACCCCGCGGACACCTAGAATCTCATCCAGATGAGCACAGAACCACCCCTGAGCGGGCCGCGACGCGCGGCGACGCGGGCCACCACCCTGGCGCGCCGCATGGTGGCCGTCGGTCCCCACCGCGGCGCCCACCGCGTCGCCCTGCGGGCGGGGGTCTCGGTCCTCGTCCCGCTGCTCGTCCTCGTCCTGATGGGCCGCGTGGAGTGGACGGCGTACGCCGCGTTCGGCGCCTTCACCTCGCTCTACGGCCGCAACCACTCGCGCGCCGAGCGGGCCGGCATGCAGGCGGTCGCCGGCGGGTTCCTCACCCTCGCCGTGGTCCTCGGCGTCCTGGTGTCACTGGCCCCCGACTCGCGCTGGGTCGTGGTGCCGGTCGGCGCGCTGCTCGCGGCGGCCGGCTCACTGACCTCGGACGCGTACGGCTGGCATCCGCCCGGTCCCCTCTTCCTCGTCTTCGGCTTCGCGGTCTGCGCCATGGTGCCCGCCACGCCGGTGACCGTCCCGCTCGCGGCGGCGATCGCCGCCCTGAGCGCGGCCTTCTCGCTCCTCGTCGCGCACGTCGGCGTCCTGCTCGAGCCCGGCTCGTGGTCCCCGCCGGTGCTGCCCGGCTCCCCGGTTCCGCGATGCGCTCGCCCCGCACGGCGCCGTCGCCCACCTCGTGCGCCACGTGGTCGCGCTCTCGGTCGCCGGCGGGATCGCCACCGCCCTGGGCTGGCAGCACCCCTACTGGGCGATGGTGGCTGCCGTCGTCGTGCTCTCCGGGCCCGACCTGCTCTCACGCCTGACCCGCGGCGTGCAGCGCGTCGTCGGCACCCTCCTGGGCCTCGGGGTGGCGGCGGTGATCCTGTCCTGGCACCCCGAGCCCGTCACCGCGGTCCTGCTCATCGTCGTGCTCCAGGTCGTCACGGAGCTGTTCGTCGGGCGCAACTACGCGATCGCGCTGCTCTTCATCACCCCGCTGGCGCTGCTCATGGGTCAGCTCGCCCACCCCTCGCCGATCGGCCCCCTGCTGCGCGACCGCCTGCTCGAGACCGTGCTCGGCGCCGTGGTCGGAGCCGTGGTCCTGCTGGTCCCCCTCAGGACCTACGGGCGGAAGCCCGGCAGCGTCTGACCGAGCCAGGTGAGCGACGTCCGGATGAAGGGCAGGAAGATCGCCACCCGGTGACCGCCCGTCTTGAGCAGCACCGACGTCACCGACATCGGCGGCCGCGCGTAGCGCAGGACCTCTGCCGTCGTCGGGTAGGAGAGCGAGTCTGAACGGCTGGCCATCACCCACATCGCGATGGGCGGCGGGTCGGCACGGACGATGCGGACGAGGTCGTAGCCGCGGGCTGCCGCCGACCCGGCGGTGATCGGGTCGTAGGCGCGGGAGAAGTCGGGTCGGAAGTAGCCCTCGAGCACGATGGACCCGGCGAAGACGTCGGGATGGCGGATGCCGAGCATCGCCGCGCACCAGCCGCCGAACGAGAAGCCCATCGCAGCCCACGAGGTGCGGGCCGTCTGCACGGCGAAGTGGGTCACCGTCCAGGTCGGGACGTCGTGGGCGAGCCACGTCTCGTCCTTGGGGCCGGCAGCGGTCGGCGCGTCGACGCACTCGGTGTCGAGCGAGCTGGGGCTGTTGATCTGCGGGATGACCACGACGGAGGGCGCCATCTGGTGCGTGGCCACGAGGGCGTCGAGCGTCTGGTCGATGTGCAGACCGGTGAAGTAGCCCTCCGGGTGCCCGGGCAGGCCGTGCAGCGCCATGATCACGGGGTACTTCTTCGCCGCCTTCGGGTCGTAGCCGGGCGGGAGGTAGACGAGCACCTCCGCCGTCACGTGGCTGCGCGCCCCCGTCACCATGTAGCGCTGGATGCGCTGGCCCGGCTGCGGCAGCGGCGGCAGAACCGGGGGCACCTGCACGGGTCCCAGACCCGGCCCCTTCACCTTGGCCTCGACCGCCTGGCGCGCGGTGCCGCCGACGTGGGCGGCCGACACGGACGCCCCGGACCCGAGGAGATCGCTCCAGCTGACGTAGAAGAGGTACTGGTCGTTGAGCGCCGCACCGGCGAAGAGCAGGACGGTGAGAGTGAGGACGAGCGCCTCGGAACCCCGACTCACCCCCCCGAGCCAGCGGCGCCGGGTTCGGGGGTATCCGAGGACGAGCAGGACGAAGGCGACCACCGCCACCACTCCCAGCACGACCAGCAGCCAGCCGCTCGTCAGCTCCATGGCCCCTCCTCGCCCCCGTGTGCCGTGTGTGCCCTGTGTGCCGCTGCACCGTCCTGCGGTGCCGGGCTCGCACCGGCCACCTCGGGCGCACCCGCGCCCGTCCTCCCGACGGTAGCCACGCCCGCTGTGGGATCGCTGGTCACTTGCTGGGAGCCGACCGCACGCTTGCCGTGCGTTCGTCGAACGGCCCGGCGCGACGGCATACTCGCGTGGTGACGAAGAACCTCACCGAGCGCATCCCGCGGGACCCTGATCCCGACGGCCTCTTCGAGGTCTTCACCGAGTGGACCACGGAGCGGGGGCTCACGCTCTACCCGCACCAGGAGGAGGCCTTCCTCGAGATCCTGAGCGGCAGCAACCTCATCCTGTCGACCCCGACCGGGTCGGGGAAGTCCCTCGTCGCAACCGCTGCGCACCTGACCGCCCTCGCCGACGACCGCGTCAGCTTCTACACGGCGCCCATCAAGGCCCTGGTCTCCGAGAAGTTCTTCGCCCTCTGCGAGCAGTTCGGCGCCGACAACGTCGGCATGGTCACGGGCGACGCGTCGGTCAACGCCGACGCCCCGATCATCTGCTGCACCGCCGAGATCCTCGCCAACCTCGCACTGCGCGAGGGCAGCTCGGCCGACGTGGGTCTCGTCGTCATGGACGAGTTCCACTTCTACTCCGAGCCCGACCGAGGCTGGGCGTGGCAGGTGCCGATCCTCGAGCTGCCGCAGGCGCAGTTCGTCCTCATGTCGGCCACGCTCGGGGACGTCACGATGTTCCGCGACGACCTGACCCGGCGCACCGGCCGATCCACCGCCGTCATCACCGGTACCGAGCGCCCCGTCCCCCTCGAGTTCTCGTATGCCGTCACCCCCCTCCACGAGACCATCGAGGAGCTGCTCGAGAAGGACCGCGCCCCCGTCTACGTCGTCCACTTCACGCAGGCGGCCGCACTCGAGCGCGCCCAGAGCCTCATGGGCGTCAAGATCACGACCCGCGAGGAGCGCGAGGCGATCGCCGAGCGCATCGGCAGCTTCCGCTTCGGCGCCGGGTTCGGGCGCACCCTCTCGCGCCTCGTGCGGCACGGCATCGGCGTGCACCACGCGGGGATGCTGCCGAAGTACCGCCGCCTCGTCGAGCAGCTGGCCCAGGACGGGCTGCTCAAGGTCATCTGCGGCACCGACACCCTCGGGGTGGGCATCAACGTGCCGATCCGCACGGTGCTGCTCACCGGCCTGACGAAGTTCGACGGCACGAAGCAGCGCACGCTCAAGGCGCGCGAGTTCCACCAGATCGTCGGCCGCGCCGGTCGCGCGGGGTACGACGCGCGCGGCTGGGTCGTGGCCCAGGCGCCCGAGCACGTCATCGAGAATCTCCGGGCCGTCGAGAAGGCCGGCGACGACCCGAAGAAGCAGCGCAAGGTCCAGCGCAAGAAGGCGCCCGACGGCTTCGTCAACTGGTCCGAGGAGACCTTCGAGCGGCTCATCGCCGCCGAGCCCGAGCCGCTGCAGCCGCGCCTGCGCGTCTCGCACTCGATGCTCGTCAACCTGCTCGCGCGGGAGGGCAATCCGGTCGCCCACGCGATGCGGCTGCTGTCCGACAACCACCACGAGGCCAAGGACCAGCGGCGGCTGCAGCGGCACGCCCTCGTGCTCGCCAAGGAGCTGCTCACCTCGGGCGTCGTGGAGCGGCTGCCCACGGCGGAGGCCTCGGGTCGCCGCCACGCCCTGACCATCGACCTGCAGCGCGACTTCGCCCTCAACCAGCCGCTCGCCCCCTTCGCCCTCGCCGTCATGGACACCCTCGACCCCGAGTCCGACACCTACGCCCGTGACCTCGTCTCGGTCATCGAGGCGATCCTCGAGGACCCGCGGCAGGTGCTGTGGGCCCAGGAGTTCAAGGCCCGCGGCGAGGCCGTCGCAGCGATGAAGCTCGACGGCGTCGAGTACGAGGAGCGGATGGAGCGGCTCGAGGAGGTCACCTGGCCCAAGCCGCTCGCCGACCTGCTCGAGGTGACGCTCACCGCCTACCGGCAGACCCACCCGTGGATCTCGCAGGACGCGCTCTCGCCGAAGTCGGTGGTGCGCGAGATGTACGAGCGCGGCATGACGTTCAACGAGTTCGTCTCGTACTACGGCCTGTCCAGGTCGGAGGGGCTCGTGCTGCGCTACCTCACCGACGCCTACCGGGCCCTGCGCCACACCATCCCCGAGAGCCACCGCACCGAGGAGCTCGAGGACGTCATCGAGTGGCTCGGCGAGCTCGTGCGCCAGACCGACTCGAGCCTGCTCGACGAGTGGGAGGACCTCGTCAACCCGTCGGAGGCGCTGGCGTCGCAGGCCGACGTCGCGCCCCCGGCTCGGCCCATCACCGCCAACGAGCGCGCCTTCACCGTCATGGTCCGCAACGCGATGTTCCACCGGGTCGAGCTCGCCTCCCGCGACCAGTGGGAGGCGCTCGGCGAGCTCGAGGCCCGCGTCGCCGAGCTCACCGACCCGCCGCAGAAGGTGCTCATGGACGCCGACGCGTGGAACGAGGCGCTTGGCGCCTACTACGACGACCACGACTCCATCGCCACCGACCAGGAGGCCCGCTCCCCCGCGCTGCTGCAGGCCGAGCGCACGCCGACCGAGTGGCGGCTGCGCCAGGTCGTGATCGACCCCGACGGCGACCGCGACTGGGGCATCACGGCCGTCGTCGACCTGCCGGCGAGCGACGAGGTCGGCGCGGCCGTCCTCACCGTGACCGGCTTCGAGCGGCTGGGCGGCTGACCGTGGGACTGCGCGAGACGGCATACGACCACGACGGCGTCCTCGTCGAGCCGACGGGCGGCGGCAACGGCACCGGGGTGCTCGTCCTGTCCGGGTCGAGCGGGCGGGTCGAGCGCGAGCGCGCCCGGCTGCTGGCGTCCGCGGGTGTCACGGCCGCGCTGACCTACCGCTGGTTCGGCGGTGCGGGCCAGCCGGCCGGCATCTGGGAGTACCCCCTCGAGTCCTTCGCGCCGGCCGTGGCGTCGCTCGCCGAGCGCTGCGACCGGGTCGTGCTCATAGGGGTGTCCAAGACCGCCGAGGCGTTCCTGCTGTATGCCGCCGACGACCCGTCCGTCGACGCCGTCGTCGCGCTCGCGCCCAGTCACGTGGCGTGGGCCAACGTCGGTCCCGGCCCGGACGGGCAGCTCCGTC
This sequence comes from Terrabacter sp. NPDC080008, assembly GCF_040702505.1. Classification (NCBI taxonomy): domain Bacteria; kingdom Bacillati; phylum Actinomycetota; class Actinomycetes; order Micrococcales; family Intrasporangiaceae; genus Terrabacter; species Terrabacter sp. NPDC080008. The sequence continues at coordinate 690,511 of NZ_JBFBLC010000001.1, read as the reverse complement.
CGCAGCACTCGTCATGGTCGCGCGGCGGCGAGCCGGTGCCGTTCGTGCCCTACGACGACGACGCGGAGCCCGTCGGGGACCCACCGGCATACGCCCCCGTCTACGCGCAGTCGCTGCGCACGCACGCCGACCGGGTCGCAGCGGCGACGATTCCGGCGGAGCGCTTCTTCGGCGACGTGCTGCTCGTCGCGGGCGGCGACGACCAGGTCTGGCCCTCGCTTGAGTTTGCGCGCGCCGTCGAGTCCCGGCGACGGGCGCTCGACCTGCCGACGACCGTCGTGACGCACGAGGCCGCCGGCCACCGCGTCGTGCTGCCCGGCGAGACGGTCGCCGCGGGCGGGCAGCGGATGGCGCGCGGCGGCACCGAGGCGGCGGACCGGGCACTCGGCGAGCTGGCCTGGCCGCACCTCCGACGGGTGCTCGAGCTGCCGTAGCCGCGGGTATGTTGCGCAATGGCCGTTTCGGCACCCCCTCACCCGACAGGATGGCCTCCATGAACACGACCGACCTGATGGCGGCCTCGCGCCGCGCCGGCGACCACCCGGCCCTCGAGACCGCCGCCCGGGTGGGCTACGCCGTCAACGGCGTGCTCCACGTCGTCATCGGCATCATCGCCCTGCGGCTCGCCTTCGGCTCCAAGGGCACGAGCGCCGACCAGTCCGGCGCCCTCGGCTCGATGGCCGACAACGGTCTGGGCATGCTGCTGCTCTGGGTCGCGGTCGTGGCCTGGCTCGGCCTGGCCCTCTGGCAGGTGACCGAGGCGATCTCCGGCGGCTGGGAGGTCAGCGACCGGGTCAAGGCCGGCTCGAAGGCGGTCGTCTACCTCGTGCTGTCGTGGACGGCGTTCAAGTTCGCGAGCGGCCACGGCTCGTCGAGCAAGAGCCAGTCGACCGACTTCACCGCCACCCTGATGAAGCAGCCGGCCGGCCAGTGGCTCGTCGGGATCGTCGGCCTCGTCGTCGTGGGCGTCGGCGTCTACCACGTCGTCAAGGGCTGGAAGAAGAAGTTCATCACCGACCTCGAGAGCTATCCGGGGAAGTGGATCGTCAAGGCCGGCCGGGTGGGCTACATCGCCAAGGGCATCGCCCTCGTCATCGTCGGCGGCCTCTTCGTCCTGGCCGCCGTGCGCCACAAGCCGAGCGAGGCGCGCGGCCTCGATGGGGCTCTGCACAACCTCCTCGGCGCGCCGGGCGGCGAGGTGCTGCTCGCGCTCGTCGCGATCGGCCTGATCGCGTTCGGCGTCTACAGCTTCGGCCGCGCCCGGCACGCCGACGTGTGACGGCCCCCCGTCAGCTGGTGACGGCCTGGGGCGCCGGGGCGGTCGCTCGCTGCTGGCCGACCTTGCGGCGCAGGTAGTTCCACGCCAGCACCGCACAGACGATGCCGTTGACCATGCCGACAAGGATGTCGAGCAGGTGGTGCATGCCGCGGTAGAGGCGGGCGTAGCCGACGAGCAGCGGCACGATCACGCAGACCGTGGTGACGAGCCGGCGCAGCCACACCGTCTCGATGCGCTGGGCCATCAGCGCGAAGGTCAGGTAGAGCGCCGTCGAGGCGCCCATGTGCCCACTCGGGTAGCTCGAGGTGGGCGGCGCCGGGTCGAGGTGCTTGACCGTCGGGCGCGGACGATCGGCGATGGCGGTGGCGGCCACGAAGACGCTCGCCTGGATGGCGATCGCGATCGCCGGCACGACGGCATACCACCACTCCTTCGTGCGCCACCACACGAGCGCCACGACCACGACGCAGACGCCGATGACGATCTCGGTGTTGCCGATGTGCGACCACACCATCGTCACCGAGTCCATGAAGGCGGTGCGGCCCGAGGCGACCGACTTGCTGAGGTTGTTCTCGGCGGGCAGGCCACCGAAGGGTCCCATGATGAGGAAGCCGACCCCCACGATGGCGGCGAAGAGCACCAGCGCCGGCGCGATGGCCCGCAGGGCCGCGTCACGCAGGGCGGAGCCCACCCCCGGCCGGGAGGAGTCGATCTCGTAACGGTGCACGAAGGAGGGGTTCACGTGGTGCCTTTCGATGACTCGGGCCCGACCTTGCCCTCCGGCGGAGGGGAGTCGTCAGGGCCGGGGTTCCACCCGAGGTAGCCGAGGTAGGATGCGGTGGCGAGGCCGGTCCCGAAGAGGATCCCCCCGACGACGTCCGAGGGGAAGTGCACGCCGAGGTAGACGCGGTCGAGGCTCGTCACGACGACGTAGACGGCCATGACGGCCACGAGCACGCGGCGCCACGTGGTCGACAGAAGCGGCCAGAGGAAGATCGTCATGGTGGTCGCGATGGCAGCTGCGCACGCGACGTGCCCGGAGGGGAAGCTGTAGCCGGGGGCGCGGTCGACCGGGTCGGTGACGATCGGCCTGGCCCGCTGGACGATCTGCTTGATGTCGAGCTGGAGGTTCCACGAGACCATCAGCGTGACGAACGCCCAGAGGCAGCGCGTCGCGAGCTCGCGGTGGCGGCGCCACACGACGAGGCAGACCACCGAGGAGACGATGTAGAGCCGCCACGGCTGGGTCAGCTCCTGCCAGAAGAGCAGGAAGGACTTCAAGCCGGGGTTGGCGCGGGTGAGGTCGGTCGCGGCGACGATGATGCGCTGGTCGAGGTCGATGACGGGCGAGAACTTCTCGCGGACCACGAAGGCGAGCGCCGTCAGGGGCACCGCGAAGACGAGGCCGTAGCCGACGCTCTTGAGGAGCCGGCGGGCCCGGCCGGGTTGCCGGCCGGGTTGCCGGTCGGGGCTGTCGGGGCGGTCGGGGCTGTCGGGGCGGTCGGGGCTGCCGGCGCCGCCGGCCGGCTGTCCGGTGCGCCCCACGGCAGCGCCCCTCTCACCCAACGCGGACCACCAGAGACCCCGGCAGCACCCGGATGTCGAGCGCCCGGTGCTGCCCCACGGGGTCGCCGTCGATCTCGGCCTCGACGGGGTGGCGGGCGAGGATCGTGAGGTCAGGTGCGACGAGGCGGTCGAGGCGCTGGTGCCCGGCGTGGTGACGCGTGACGACGTCGGCGGCGACGGAGAGCCAGCCGAGGCCGCCGCGCGGCGCGAGGACGACCGCGTCGAGCTGACCGTCGTCGACGCGCGCCTCGGGCATCAGCTCGACACCGCCCTGAAGCGTGCCGCAGTTGCCGACGATGACGCCCCGCGCGGTACGGGTGACGGACTGGTGCGGGGCGCCGATGACGCCTTCGCCTCCGCCAGACCTCACCTCCACAGGGAAGCCGCGGCCCGACAGCTTCTTGGCCGCGGCCGCGATGTAGGCGACCCAGCCGACCTTCTCCTTGAGCTTCTCGTCGGTGTCGGCCATGATTTCGCCGTCGAGGCCCAGCCCCGTCATGACGAGGAAGATCTCCTCGTCGTCGTGGACCCTCGGCGGGCTCTCCTTCGTGGCGTGGCTCGACTCCGGCTCGGGGAGGTCGTCGCAGAGCTTGACGACGCCGACGTCGATGCGACGGTCGCTGCCCTGCACCACCGTGCGCACGGCGTCGTCGAGTCGGCCGACCGGCAGGTCGAGGTTGCGGGCGAGCAGGTTGCCGGTGCCGCCCGGCAGCAGCCCGAGGGCGACGTCCGTGCCGACGAGGGCCGACGCGACGGCGCGGACGGTGCCGTCACCGCCGAGCGAGGCGACGACGTCGGCGCCGGCCTCGACAGCCTCTCGGGCCTGCTTCTCACCGGTCTCCTCGGCGGTGGTCTCGATCCACCTCGCATCGTCCCAGCCGTTCTCCTGGCAGGCCTTGGCGACGATCGCCTTGGTGGCCTCGAGGTCGTCCACCCGCAGGGGGTTGTAGACGACCGCGAGCGATCGGCGAGCGCGAGGACTGTCGGTCATGTGCGGATCCTAGGGCTCGTGGCGTGAGGGAGGCGGCCGTCGAGCTCGACCATGCCCGGACATACCCGCAGACGCCTGTCAGCCGAACCCCAGCGCTTCCCCGGCGCAAGTCCAGTCTGCGCGCCCTCGCCGGCTGTAGCGTGCGCTGGTGCACCTCATTCGCCGCCGCCTGGCCGTCGCCGCCGTCCTGGGGGTCCTCGCAGGTCTCTTCGTGCCACTGGGCGCGGCCCACTCGCTGCTGACCCACGCCCTCGCCGGCTTCGTCGTCGGTGGGCTCGTCTTCGCCGTGCCGCTGCTCGTGCACATCTGGCGGCAGGATGCGGCGTCCACGCAGGAGCGTGTGCGCGGACGCGACGGCGACGCGGCGTGGTACGACATCGTCATCATCGTCGTCGGGCTCGCGAGCCTGGCGGGTGTCGGCATCCTGCTGGTCGGCAGCCAGTCGAAGGGGACGACCCAGGTCGTGGAGGCCCTTGTCGGGGTCCTCGTCGTCGCCGTCGGGTGGGTCTGCGTCCACACCGTCTACGTCCTACGCTACGCGCGGCTCTACTACGCCGAGGTCGAGGGCGGCCGCCTTTCCCCCATCGACTTCAACATGGCCGAGGACCCCGCCTTCAGCGACTTCGCCTACTTCTCGTTCAACCTCGGCATGGCCTACCAGGTGTCCGACACCGCGGTCCGCTCGCCCCAGGTGCGCAAGGTCATCCTCAAGCACTGCCTGCTGGCCTACCTCTACGGCACCATCGTCATCGCGTCGACGATCAACCTGGTCGCCGGCATCGGCGGCAAGGGCGGCGGCTGAGCCGTCGCGGCGATCCGCGTCGCCTACTCGAGCCCGAGCCGCGCCTTCTCGTCCTTGACCCACAGGGCGATGAGGCCGCCGAAGTGCGCCATGAACTTGTCGCGCTCGTGCGCCGGGTACGTGGTGACGACCGTCGACCGCAGCAGGTTGGTGAAGGCGTCGGACTGCACCCACTCGAGCACCGCCGCGTCGAGGTGGGGCAGGTGCCGCTCGCACCACGGCCAGTAGTCGGCCGTCTCGAAGTACTCGTCGGCGATCGCGAGGTACGCCTCGAGCTTCTCCTCGTCGGTCAGGTCGTCGCGGTCGGCGACGTCGAAGTAGCGGCGCATCTCGAGGTCCATCGGGCCCTTGCGGCCGGTGACGAGGCAGTATGCGGACCAGCGCACGAGCGCCTTGATGGCCCACGGGAAGTAGTAGTGCAGCGAGGTGACCGCGACGTCGGGGCACGCGTTGGCGTAGTCGATCGGGTAGACGTCGTCGCCCTTGACGAGCATCTCGCAGGAGTTGAACTCCCAGCCGAACATCGCGTTGACGATGCGGCTGATCGCGGCGGCCTGGCGCCCGGCGGACGGTGTCAGGAAGTCGTAGCTGACGGCATACCGGTTGTGCATGGGCTGCTCGGGGCGGAAGTCCATGACCATGGTCTCGGGGCCGATCGAGAGGGCCCGGGCGAAGTGGTCGTACTCGACGGTGGCCTGCAGGTGCATGAGCATCTCGCCGGATTCGTCGTAGGCCTTGACGAGGTCGCGCTCGTCGTCGATGCGCGAGACGCCGCGCCAGCCGCCGCCGTCGAACGGCTTCATGTACATCGGGTAGCCGAGCTCGTTGGCGATGGCCTTGAGGTCGAAGGGGCGGTTGTACTTCGCGCTCGTGTAGGCCCAGCGCACGTTGTCGACGGGGTTCTTGTAGGGCACGAGCCAGGTCTCGGGGACCTTGAGCCCGAGGCGCATCAGCGCGACGTAGGCGCTGTGCTTCTCCATCGACTGGAAGGTGAAGGGACTGTTGAGCAGGTACGTGTCGTTCATCAGCGCGGCCTTCTTGAGCCACTCGCGCGGGTGGTAGTACCAGTAGGCGAGGCGGTCGATGACGAGCTCGGTGCGCACCGGCTGGCGCAGGTCGAACGGCTCGATCGTCAGGCGCTCGCTGGTGAGGTGGTGGGTGACACCGTCGTCCGTGGTGATGGGCCCGACGAGCCCGAGCAGCGCCTCGAACGCGGTGGGCCAGTCCTCCTCGGCGCCGAGCAGGAGCCCTACCAGGTGCGTCCTCGTCGAGGTCGTGGGCGCGGGCGAGGTGGTGGCGGCGGACGAGTCCGGCAGCTCCTGCTGCCAGGCGGTGTCGGTCATCGTGCTGCTCCTGCCGTCGGGGGTGGGGTGCTCGACAGCGATCCTTGCAGCAAGAGGGGTCCCTGTCGCGGCTCAGCGCTCGCGCCGGTCGAGGGCGTCGAACAGGTGCGGGTCGAAGGCGGAGTGCCACGAGGGCCAGTCGTGGCCGCCGGGGAGCTCGGCGAGCGCGACGTCGTGGCCACTGCGCCGGAGGGTCTGGGACATCTGCCGGTTGTTCGTGAGGTTGCCCTCCCCGGTGCCACACGTCATGACGATGCGGGCGTCGGTGCGACGACGACGGACCCGACGGACGCTGGACACGAACGCCGTCACGCGGTCCCAGAACTCGAAGTCCTCCTCGTCGTCGACGCGCTTGCGGAAGAACGACCCCGACTGCAGGAACAGCGCCCCGAAGGTCCCCGGGTGCAGCCACTCGGCCTGGAGGGACGCGAGCGCTCCGAGGCTCGCTCCCATGAGGGTCGGCTTCCCGTCGATTGCGTATGCCGTGAGCACCCTGGGGAGGACGTGCTGGGTGAGCGCTTCGGCCCAGTCGGGGTTGGCGGCATAGCGCTCGTTGCGGGGGCCGGGCTCGAGCAGGACGACCCGGGTCGGCGGCACCTCTGCCTCGCCGGTTGCGGTGCGCAGCGTCGAGACGAGGTGGGCGCGCCGGGAGTACTCAGGGCCGTCGTGTGCGACGAGCAGCGGGAGCGGGTCGGAGCGGCGCGTGCCCACGGGCGCGTCGACGGCAAGGTGCACGTCGCCGACCGGGGTGTCGCTGACCGCCATCCTCGTCCGAGCCATGGCCCGACCCTAGGTGGCGGCTCCGACGACGACGCTCGACCCTCGGAACTGAGACGTCACCAGCCAGGGGATCGTGGGGGGTCGCATCGCATGGTTTCCATTGCGGCTCAAAACGATTCATTGTCCACAATCCCGCCGAACCCCTTCCTTTCTGTTCGAACACATGTTCTAATAGATATGTCAGCGAGAGGAGGACGCCGTGCCGTACACCGCCCCACCACTCACGTCCTCCGCTGCCCTCCCGGAGACCATCCGGCTGGAGCGGAGCTCGGACCCGGAGGAGCTCCGCCTGGCGGCCGAGGCCGCGGTGCGCCTCGTCACGGAGCAAACGGAGCAAACGGAGCAAGCCAAGGCGGAGGCGGCCGAGGCGCTGGAGGGACTCGCGAGGGCCGGGGAGCGGGTGCTGTCGGACATCGAGGAGCTCGAGGCAGCCAAGGCCCGGCTCGAGTCCGACCTGCTCTGCGCCTACGCGGCGCTGCACACCATCGAGGAGCAGCAGGTCGCCGCGCTGCCTGCCAGCTCCGCGGCGCGCGTGACGGGGAAGGTGGCGATCGGACGAATCGTCGGTGAGGAGATCGCGCTGGCGACCGGTGTGGGCGTAGGAGAGGTGGCTCGCCGGCTCTCACTCGCCACCAGTCCGCGTCGACACCGCACGATCCTGACCGCACTGCGAGCCGGGGCGACGTCGCTGCACCGGGCCCTGCTGGTGGCGTCCGAGACCGCAGCACTCTCCGACGCCGACGTGGCGATCGTGGAGGAGTCCGTGCTCACCCCGCCCCATGATGGCGATGCGGTGCCGCAGCGGGCCTTCGTGACGCGGCTTCGGCGAGCCGTCGCCTCCGTGGACCCCCGGGGCTCGGACGAACGGCGCGCGCAGGCGCGGTCGCGGCGAGGGGTGTTCGGCCGGCTGACCGCCGACGGCATGGGCTGCCTGACGCTGGTCACCGACGCCGACGCCATCGCCGCCGTCATGGACCGCCTCGACACCCAGGCGCGCACGGCGCGAGGTGCGGGAGACCCGCGCACCTTCGATCAGCTCCGTTGCGATCTCGCGACCGAAGCGCTCCTCCAGAGACACCTCGACGCCCACGCACCGAGCTCGGGCGCGTCCGAGCCGGCCGGGGCTGACCAACGACCGGAGCCCAGCGAGGAACCTGAGCCTTCGACGGATGTTGTCCCCGTGACGGGCCGGCCAGCCGGCCTGGTGTGGCTCATCGTTCCGTTCGAGGTGGCGACCGGTGCCTCCGATGCCGCGTGCGAGCTGCCCGGGCACGGGTGGATCACCGCTGCGCACGCCCGCGAGATCATGACCCGGCCCGGATCGGCCTGGCGCATGCTGCCGGTCGACGCCGACACCGGGCAGGCACTCTCCCGCCCGACGAAGGCCTACCGGCCGACCCGAGCGATGGTCGAGCACGTGCAGGCCGTCGACGGTGTCTGCCGCGGCCCCGGCTGCGAGGTCCTCGCCAGCCGCTGCGACCTCGACCATGAGACGCCCTGGCCGGCAGGTGAGACGGCAGTGGGCAACCTCTTCACCAAGCACCGTATGCACCACAACCTCAAGACCAACGGCACCTGGAAGTCCCGACCCGTCGACGACGACGGGCTGGAATGGACGACCCTCGGCGGCCGCACCTACGTCACCCGCCCCAAGGACTGGCGCGAAGGCCTGGCGCCGCCGCTCGAGCCGGCCACCCCCCGCCAGGAAGCCCCACCGCAGCCGGACCGGCCGGCCCCCGACGACCCACCCCCCTTCTGACCCTCGCCCCCTCCACGTCGAGTGGGCACTTTGCGTCACGAGCCCCGAACGCCGCCCCTCCACGTCGAGTGGGCACCTTGCGTCACGAGGCCCGACGCCGCCCCTCCACATCGTGTGGGCACCTTGCGTCACGAGGCCCGACGCCGCCCTTCCACATCGAGTGGGCACCTTGCGTCACAAGCCCCGACGCCGCCCCTCCACATCGAGTAGGCCCCTTGCGTCACAAGCCCCGACGCCGCCCCTCCACATCGAGTAGGCCCCTTGCGTCACAAGCCCCGACGCCGCCCCTCCACATCGAGTAGGCCCTTTGCGTCACAGGTCCCGACGCCGCCCTTCCACGTCGAGTGGGCACTTTGCGTCACGGAGTTTGACGCGAAGTGCCCACTCGACTGATGCGAAGTGCCCGCTCAACGTCGTCGTTCGGCGCCCTCCGGCCATCCACACCCTCGGGCCCCAACCAGGACCCCGCTCACAGGGTCGGGCAGCGCCGCCCCACCTCCTGTCCCAGCTCGCCCCCGCCTTCCACGTCCAGTGGGCACTTTGCGTCACGGGTCTGACGCAAAGTGCCCACTCGACTTGGTGGTCGGTCGGCGGCCTGTGGCTGTCCACACCCTCGGGCGCGACCACTGGCCGTCCACAGGGGCTCACCGCGCCGCGCGCTGCATGCCGGGCGGATGACAGCATGGCAACTCACATCATGAGGAGGCCGAATGGGCAAGGCGAGTCGCAGTCGGCGGCACGGAGCGCAGGCGCGGGCAGGTCGCGCACCCGCCGGGTCGGCCTTCGGTGGCACCCCTCGCAGCGCTTCCACAGCGGCATCCGGCGACCGCGGGCACGATTCGCAGCCCCAGTACGACCCGTCCACAGACAGACAGGCGCGCGTCGTCCTCAGGGACCTGCTCGGCCAGGCCTACGCCGCGCTCGACCGGGCCGACGTGCACCGGCTCGACGACGTCGTCGCAGCCGTGGCCGCGATGTGTGCGGCACCCGACACGCACCGGATCGTCGTGCTGTCGCTGCTCGACTCCCTCACCTGTGCCGCGACGGAGGCGTGGGAGGCCGGCTGGCAGCCCGCCGACGTCCACCGCCTGGTCGGCCGCCGGCTCGGCGCGCCGGAGCAGGAGATCGTCGTCCGGGTCATGGCCGACGAGCTCGCACAGTACGCGCGTGCCACCATCGACCGCCGCTGGCTGGCCCAGCTGGAGGAGCTCGACGGCGGCTCACCGCCCCCACGCTCGGTCGCCTGGCTCGACGCCCTTCGCGCCGCGGGCACGGACTGGTTCACCCTCGTCTCGCGGTCCGTCACCGTGCTGCACCTGCTCTCCCGGCTGCCCCGGCTCGAGGTGCTGACACCGCTGCCGGGTCAGGCACTGCCTGACTCCGGGTCGGCCCACGCCCGCCCCGAGCACGCCGCACCCCCTGCCGACGAGCGCATCCTCAGTCGCGTCCGCATGCTGCTGGCCAAGGCCGAGTCCACGACTTTCGAGGCCGAGGCGGAGACCTTCACGGCCGGCGCCCAGTCCCTCATGGCACGCCACAGCATCGACGCGGCCCTGCTCGCCCGCGACTCCGCCGACCGCTCCGGCGGCGCTGGTCCCCAAGGCCGTCGCATCGGCATCGACAACCCCTACGAGGGCCCGAAGGCCGTGCTGCTCCAGGCCGTCGCCTCCGCCAACCGGTGCCGCATGGTCTGGTCACGTGAGCTCGGCTTCGCCACGGTGGTCGGTTTCGAGGCCGACCTCGAGGCGGTCGACCTCCTCTTCACCTCGCTCCTCGTGCAGGCGACCCGCACCCTCGCGGCCGCCGGTTCACGCACCGACCGACACGGCGGAAGCCGCACTCGGTCGTTCCGGCAGTCGTTCCTCTCGGCCTTCGCCGACCGCATCGGGGAGCGGCTGCACGAGGCGACGACCCACGAGGAGGAGGCCGCCGTGGCCGACGGCACGACCGGACGTGAGCTGGTGCCGCTCCTCGCCGCCCGCGCCGAGCAGGTCGACGAGCAGCTGGGCACCTGGTTCCCGGAGGTGCGCCAGGCCCGGGTGACCGCGGCCCGGGACGCCGAGGGCTGGCACCACGGCCGATCGGCCGCCGACCGCGCCCAGCTCGGCGCGTCCCCGCGGTTGAGGGCCTAGGCCCCCTGGACTCCCTCGACCTCCAGCGAAGCCGCAGCGCCGACCGAGGTGCCCTCGCCACGGACGACGGCGAGGAAGACCGCCGCCACCAGCGCGGTGAGGCCGCAGATCGCCCACACCGTCAGGTAGCCCGACAGGGACGCGTGCGCCGTCGCCTCGGCGTCGACGGTGCCGGTCGAGGCGAGGGCGATCGCGAAGACGCTCGAGGCGAAGGCGCCGCCGATCGTCTTCGTCGTGTTCGTCATCCCGGTCGTCAGGCCGGTGTGCGTCGGCGGTGCCTGGGCCGCGGCGGCTGCCGGCAACCCGGCGACGAGCGCCCCCGACCCGAGGCCGGCGACCACCATGTTGGTCAGCGTCTGGACGAGCGTGTCGTGGAAGGGCAGGAAGAGCAGGTAGCCGACGGCGACCAGCAGCGCGGCCACCACCATCGCCGGACGCGTCCCCACCCGTTCGGCGAGCAGGTGGAGCAGCAGTGCCCCGACCGCGAGCGACAGCACGTAGCCGCCGATGATGAACGACACCCGGGCCGCCGAGGCCCCGAGGCCGTAGCCCGTCACGGTCGGGTCGGTCCGGGCGAAGGTCGACAGCGGGATCTGCGCGCCGAGCACCGAGACCCCGAAGAGGAAGGCCGTCGCCTGCACCGGCCACTGCCCCCGTGCCTTCAGCACGCGCAGGTCGACGAGCGGCTCGTGGTGCGCCAGTTCCACGCGGGCGAACGGCACGAACGCCACCGCCCCCGCCACGAGCACCACCCACGGCCAAGGGCTGGCCGGCCCCTGCACCCGCAGCATGACGAGCCCGGCCATGACCAGCCCGAGGGCGAGGGTGACGAGCTGGAAGCCGCGCCAGTCGACCGTCCCCGTGGCGAGCGCCGGCGTCTCCTCGACCCCGAACCAGATGGCGAGCAGCGCCAGCGTCACCACGACGGCCGGCAGCGCGAGCAGCGCCGTCATGCCGAGCGTCTCGGCGAGTGCGCCGCTGGTCAGCGCACCGGCGATGACCCCGAGTTCGAGCCCGGCGACGAGCAGCCCGGCGGCGCCGCGCACCCGGCGCTCCGCGCCACCGGTGCGGCGGTGGATGATCGCCACCTCCATCGGCAGCCACACGACGTAGAAGCCCTGCACCGCCCACGCGACCAGGAACACGCCGAAGCTCGGCGCGAAGGCGACACCCCACGACGCCGCCGCCGTGACGACCGTCGAGAGCAGCAGCACCCTGCGGTGCCCGATGAGGTCACCGAGCCGGGCCAGCAGCGGCACGACGAGCGCCGACACGATGAGCTGCGCCGCCTCGAACCAGTTGACGTCGGCGTCCTTGATCGACAGGTGCCGGGCGATGTCGCTGAAGAGCGGCGTGTAGTAGCCCTGGAGCACCCCGCTGGCGAGCTCGACGCAGACGAGGAAGCCCACCACCTTCGCGAGCGGGGTGCGAGCCAGCGCGCGTGCGGCGTCGGCCAGGGCCGTGCTGTCGGTCATGGGATCCCGTTCTCGTGCAGTCGGATCGGCGGGTCAGAGCTGTTCGATGAGCCGGCGGTACCACCGGACGCCGTCGCGCAGGTCGGCGACGCCGATGCGCTCGTCGACGCCGTGGATCGCGGCACGCTGCTCGTCGGTCATGCGGAACGGCGTGAACCGGTAGACCCGCGGCCACACGCGGTGGAAGTGCCGCGAGTCGGTCGCCGCGAGCATGACGTAGGGCACGGCCACCGTCCCCGGGAAGACCTGCTCGAGCGTCGCCTCGAGGAGGGCGTATGCCGTGTCGTCCGTCGGCGAGACGGGGCTCGGCTCGTCGCCGCTGACGAGCACCACCTCGACGTGCGGGTCGCGGATCGTGCGGCGGATCCGCTCGAGCGCGCCGTTGACCGTCTCCCCCACCATGACGCGCATGTTGACGTGGGCCCGCGCGGTCGCGGCGATGACGTTGGCGCCGGCCGAGCCGGAGAGCTGGGTGACGGCGACGGTCGTGCGGGTCAGGGCCGCGGTCTCGTGGCCGAGTCGGGGCAGCACCCGGGAGAGCAGCGGACGGAGGCGGCTCGCGTTGCCGAAGACGGCGGCATACGGCCCACGCGCGTGGGCGCCCGCGCGCTCGAGCATGTCGACCGTCGCGTCGGGCAGGTGGCTGGGGAAGGGCCTGCGCTCCAGGCGCAGGATGGCGCGGGCGAGCCGGCTCGTGGCCCCCATGCGTCGCGGTGCGGAGGCGTGGCCGCCGTCGCCGCGGGCGACGAGCTCGACGTCGACGGTGCCCTTCTCCGAGACACCCACCACGGCGATCGGCGCATCGACCCCCGGCAGCACGCCGCGAACGATCGCGCCGCCCTCGTCGAGGACGAACCACGGCTCGACGCCCCGCTCGCGCAGGAGCGACACGGCGGTGAGCGCCGCGCTGCCCGACACCTCCTCGTTGCAGCCGAACGACAGCCACACGTCGCGGCCCGGCGTCACCCCGTCGGTGATGAGATCCTCGACGGCCTGGCACGTGGCGACGAGCGATCCCTTGCAGTCGAGCGCCCCACGGCCCCAGACGAATCCGTCGGCGAGCTCGCCGGCGAACGGTGGGTGCGTCCACGCCGCAGGGTCGTCGACCGGCACGACGTCGAGGTGGGCCATGAGGACGACGGGCGCCTCGCGGGTGCGCCCCGGCCACCGCACGAGCAGCGCGTCGCCCGCGATGCGCTCCACCTCGCACGTCGCGTGCAGGCGCGGGAACCGCGCCCGCAGCTCATCCAGCAGCGCCTCGAACGCCGCCCGGTCCTCGCGCTCGCGCTCCCAGTCCGACACCGTCGGGATGCGGATGAGCGCGCGCAGCGTCTCGACGGCAGCGTCGTCCCCGGTCATGCACCGGAGCGTATGCGGTCCGGCCGCCTGGGGGACGCAGGAGACCGCCCCTCCCGGCAGGGGTCCGGGAGAGGCGGTCGATGGTGGGGCCTGCTCAGCCCTGGGTGCCGGAGGTCTCGGACGCCGAGCCGTGCTCGAGCGCCTCGACGACGGCGCCGCAGAAGTCCGGCAGGTCGTCGGGCTTGCGGCTCGTGATGAGGTTGCCGTCGACGACGAGCGACTCGTCGACCCACTCGCCGCCCGCGTTGCGGATGTCGGTCTGCAGGCTCGGCCACGACGTCAGGCGACGGCCCTTGAGCACGTCGGCCTCGACGAGGGTCCACGGCGCGTGGCAGATCGCTGCGACCGGCCGGCCGGAGGCGAGGAAGTCGCGGACGAGCGCCACGGCGTCCTTCTGGGTGCGCAGGTTGTCCGGGTTGGCGACGCCGCCGGGCAGCACCAGGGCGTCGAAGTCCTCGACCTTGGCGTCGGCGACGGTGACGTCGACCTTCTTGGTGTCGCCCTTGTCGAGGTGGTTGAACATCTGCACCTCGCCGCTCTCGGGGCTGACGAGGACGGCCTCGTGGCCGGCGTCGGTGACGGCCTTCCACGGCTCCGTCAGCTCGACCTGCTCGATGCCCTCGCTCGCGACGACGAATGCGACTCGCTTGGCCACGTGGTCCTCCTCTGGTCGCCCCGGTCCGGGGCTCTCGGTCTGTGGTGTGGCGTCGAGCGCCACTCCCGGGTCCTACCCACCGACGTCCGTGGCCTCACCGGCGCGCCCCGACTAGGGTCGGGCCATGGCCCAGGACCTCGTGGTTCCGCTCGCGCCGAACGTGTGGCGCATCCCCCTCGTGCGCGACCTCGTCAACGGCTTCATCCTGCGCGACGACGACGGCCAGGTGACCCTCGTCGACATGGGCGTCTCACGCTCGGGGCCGAAGGTGCTCGCAGCCCTGGCAGCCGTCGGCTCCTCCCCCGCCGACGTCACCCGCCTCGTGCTGACGCACGCCCATCCCGACCACGCGGGCGGTGCGGCGTACGTGGCACGGGCCACGGGACGCGGCTTCACCGTGCACCACGACGACGCGGCATACGCCAGCGAGGGCACGGCGCCACCGCGCGACCGCAGCTTCCTCCTGGGACGGCTCTTCGACCGGATGTCGCGGCCCGGCAAGGACTTCGCGCCCGTCGTCGTCGAGCGCGAGATGACCGACGGCGAGGTGCTGCCCATCGCGGGCGGCGTGCGGGTGGTGCACACCCCCGGCCACTCGCCGGGGCACGTGTCGCTGCTCCACGAGACGTCGGGCACGCTCATCACCGGCGACGCGATCTTCAACGTGCTGGGGCTGCGCTGGCCGATCAGGTCGTTCTGCACCGACTTCCGGATGACCCAGCAGACGGCCCACGTGCTCGGCGAGCTCGAGTACGACGTAGCGGCCTTCACGCACGGCGCCGAGCTGCGCAGCAGACCGCGCGAGGCGATCCGCTCGTTCCTGCTCAAGCACCCCGTGGGCTGACTCTCCACAGCCCTGTCCACAACTGTGGACAGACCCTGTACAGGCGATGGGGCGCGAATGGGTACGCCCCAGGGGTGACGAACTTCGGATACACCCTGATGACCGAGCAGAGCGGCCCCAAGGACCTCGTGAGGTGGGCCGTCGGTGCCGAGCAGGCCGGCTTCGACTTCGAGGTCTCGAGCGACCACTTCTCCCCGTGGCTGACCGAGCAGGGTCACGCGCCGTACGCGTGGAGCGTGCTCGGCGCCGTGGCACACGCCACCGAGCGGGTCGAACTCATGACCTACGTGACCTGCCCCACGATGCGCTACCACCCGGCCGTCATCGCCCAGAAGGCGGCGACGCTGCAGCTGCTCGCCGACGGCCGCTTCACCCTCGGCCTCGGCAGCGGCGAGAGCCTCAACGAGCACGTCGTCGGCGAGGGCTGGCCCGGCGTCGTGACGCGCCAGGAGATGCTGGCCGAGGCCATCGAGATCATCCGCAAGCTGCACTCCGGCGACCTCGTCACCCACCACGGCGAGTACTTCGACGTCGACTCCGCGCGGGTCTGGGACCTGCCCGACATCCTCGTGCCCGTCGCGGTCGCCGTCAGCGGCGACCTGTCCATCGAGCGCCTCGCGCCGCTGGCCGACCACATGATCGCCGTGCAGCCGGAGTCAGACCTCGTCGACACGTGGAACCACACCGACGGCGCCGAGCGCATCGGCTCCGGGGCCCGGGCCATCGGCCAGATCCCGATCTGCTGGGACCCCGACGAGAAGGCTGCGGTCGAGCGGGCCCACGAGCAGTTCCGCTGGTTCGCCGGGGGCTGGAAGGTCAACTCCGACCTGCCGACGCCGATGGGCTTCTCCGGCGCGACGCAGTTCGTTCGCCCGGAGGACGTCGCCGAGACGATCCCCTGCGGGCCCGACCTCGACAAGATCGTCGAGGCGGTCAGCGCCTACTGGGAGGCCGGCTTCACCGACATCGCCCTCGTGCAGGTCGGCGGCGACGCCCAGGAGCGCTTCCTCGACGAGGCGGCCGGGCCGCTGCTCGAGAAGCTGCGCGCCGCAGCGGGCTGATCCGGGCGGCGGTCCTGCTGGTCAGGCCGCCTTGCCCGCGCGCTCCGCGAGAAGTCGCGCGCGACGCTTCGTGATGTCGGCGCACTCGACGCAGACCTCCTCGGGCACCAGGCCCACGCGCATGAGCAGCCCGAAGAGGA
The DNA here is from genome assembly GCF_040702505.1 of Terrabacter sp. NPDC080008. Taxonomy (NCBI): domain Bacteria; kingdom Bacillati; phylum Actinomycetota; class Actinomycetes; order Micrococcales; family Intrasporangiaceae; genus Terrabacter; species Terrabacter sp. NPDC080008. Next base: position 674,325 of record NZ_JBFBLC010000001.1, on the reverse strand, counting down.
GGCAGCCGACGCAGACGCCGAAGAGCGACTCGAGCGCCGGGAAGAGCACCATGACGACGCCGATGGCGACGACGGCCGTCAGGGCAGCCGAGGACCCGGTGACGAGGCTGACGACCCAGAGCACGGTCGCGGCCACGGTCATGACGGCACCGATGGCCGCCGCGAACCGCTTGGGCGGGCCGGCCGTGGGGCGCTTCGGCGCGGAGACGGCGGGTCGGATCCACCGCTGCACGAGCCGGGCGACCGGGCTGGCCGAGGGCCCGATGGCCGCCCGGAGGCTGAAGTCGACGGCGAGGACGGCATACAGCCACCACTGCTGCGTCGCGAGCGCGACGATCCCCACGACGAGGACGACCGCGGCGATGAGCCGCACGGTCACGTCGTCGACGACGGACGGGAAACGGGAGATGCTCATGCCGGCATTATTGCTTGCATAAGCGCCGCTTATGCAAGCGGTCCACCATCCGAGCTGTCGTCGTGGCCGCCTACGCTCGTGCCATGGCCCTACACATCGGTGCACACGTCGACCAGGAGGACCCGATCGCCGAGGCGAGGGCGCGCGGCGCCTCGCTCTCGCAGCTCTTCCTCGGCGACCCCCAGAGCTACAAGGGGCCGGTCATCCGGTACGCCGGTGGCGCGGAGGCGCTCAAGGCGGACGCCGCGGCAGCGGGCATCGACCTCTACGTCCACGCGCCCTACCCGATCAACGTGGCCAGCCTCAACAACCGCATCCGCATCCCGGGACGCAAGCTGCTGCAGCAGCACCTGACGGCCGCGGCCGAGATCGGCGCCAAGGGAGTCGTCGTCCACGGCGGCCACCTCGGCGTCGACGAGGACGCCGCCAAGGGCTTCGACAACTGGCGCAAGTGCATCGACGGCCTCGACCTGCCGGTGCCGCTGCTCATCGAGAACACCGCGGGCGGCGACAACGCCATGGCCCGCCGACTCGAGGCGATCGCCCGCCTCTGGGACGCCATCGGCACCGCGTCGGGCAGCGAGAACGTCGGATTCTGCCTCGACACCTGCCACGCCCACGCCGGGGGCAACGACCTGGGCACGGTCGTCGACCAGGTCCGGGCCATCACGGGGCGCATCGACCTCGTGCACGCCAACGACTCCCGCGACGAGTTCGACTCGGGCGCCGACCGGCACACGAACTTCGGCTCCGGCCACATCGACGGCGACGCGCTCGTCGGTGTCATCCGGGCGGCCGGTGCGCCGGTGGTCTGCGAGACGCCCGGCGGCCTCGAGGGCCAGGCCGCCGACATCGCCTGGCTCCGCGAGCGCGTCGGCTGACCTCCCCGCGCACGACAGAGGCCACGAACCGGTGTGGGGGTGCCGGTCCGTGGCCTCTGGTTGGAGGGGTGCGGGGAGGCGTGTTCCCCGCACCCTGGCTGGCTGGGCTACCGCACGGTGACCGTCTGCTCGGAGAGCACGTCGGAGCGGGAGTCCGAGACGAGCACGCGCACCGTGTAGGTGCCCGGCGCAGCCCAGGTGTGCGTCCCACTGACCGTCGCCACACCGTCGGCGCCCCGTGCCGACACGGTGGCGTCCTCGGTGACCGACCCGTCGCCGTACTGCACGCGGGCGGTGTAGGTGCCGTCGGGCACGCCACCGCTGACCGAGCCGAGCGCGACGTCGGTGGCGCTGCCGGCGCGGGCCGACGCGTCGGCGCCCGCCTTGACGGTCATCGCCGAGCCGTTGTCGGCGACGGCGAAGACGTGCACGCGGCCGGCCGTCCTCGGGTCACCGGCCTGCGTCGGCATCGTGATCGACGCGACCGTCTTGCCCGAGGGGATCGCCAGCGGCGCCGTGGCGAACAGCTTCGCGTGGCAGCTGTCGGTGCTGGTCCCGTTGAGCCGGTAGGCCATCTCGATCGCCACGACGTTGCCGAACTGCGGCGAGCCGCACCAGTCGCCGTACTGCACCCGGTAGGGCGCCGTCGTGCCGTCGGTGAAGTTGACCGTCGCGGTGATGTCCTGGCTCGTCTGCGTGGCCGTGCCGATGAGCGACAGCTTCGTCGCACCGGGGGCCAGCGAGACCTTCAGCGTCTGGCCCGCACCCGTGGCGTTGTCCTTCTGCCCGACCGGGATGCCCGGCATCGAGAAGGTCAGGTCGGTGCCCGGCACCGTGAGCAGCTTGCCCGGGACACCACCGGCCGCCGCGAGCGCCTCCCGGGACAGCCCGGCGCGGTCGGCGTCGCAGGGGACGGAGTCGCCCACGTTGCCGAAGCAGACGGAGTCGAACCCGGCGGCATACGTCGGCACGGACGCCTGGTGCACGGTGGCACCACCGGAGGCCGACCCGCTGTCGTGCGCGGTCGTGACGGTGACGGTCGGCTGGTAGTAGCCGGGCTCGGCCCACGTGTGCGAACCGCGGACCGTGTAGGAGCCGAGGTCACCGGCGGTGATGGTGCCCGCCGAGGTCGAGCCGTCACCCCAGGCGATGGTCGCCTTGGCCGTCGCCGACGGGTCCTGGCCCTGGCCGACGCCACCGGAGAAGGTGCCGACGGTCCCGGTCCACGCGGCCTCCTCGGACGTCTCGATCGCGGGGCCGGCGGCCACCTTGAGACCGGTGTTCTGCGCCTTCGAGCCGTCGGTGAGGAACTCGAGCTCCGACAGGTTCGGGGCGTCGGCGCCCTTCGTGGCCGTCACGACGAGGCGGTACGAGGTGTACGTGCCGGTGTCGCGCAGCTTGAAGGGGCGCGTCTGCACCCGCCACGGGAAGGACTGGTCGGCGCGCGTGTCGAGCGTGCGCCACGTCTTGCCGCCGTCCTTGCTGCCCTCGACCCGCCACGCGGACGGGTCACCGGCGGCAGGACCGGAGGTGATCGTGTACCAGGTGGCCCGCTGCCCGACGCCGGACAGGTCGAAGGTCACCGTGGGCGTCGCCGAGGCGAACGCGGACGAGGTGCGCGACGTGTCGTCGAACAGCTTCGCGGCGTCGGCGCCGTCCGCGAGGCCGGTGGCGGAGGCCGTGCCCCGGCCGGGACCGGTCATGTCGCGCAGCGGCTTCGGCGCCTCGGTGCCCGTCGTGAGGGCCGGCGGCGCGTCCTGGGCGCGTGCGCCGTAGTCGGACGGCGAGGAGCCCATCGCGAAGTCGAGCTGGGTCGGCCCGGCGATCTGCGACTGGTCGATCGAGACCGACTTCTGCTTCTTGCCGTTGATGCTGACGCCCTGCACGTAGAGGTTGCTCTCGGAGTTGCCCGGAGCGTTGACCACGAGGTCGCCCTGCGTGCGGTGCACCGTCACCTGCGAGAACTTCGGCGAGCCGACCGCCCACTGCGACGAGCCGACCTGCAGCGGGTAGATGCCGAGCGAGGACAGGACGTACCACGCCGACATCTCGCCGTTGTCCTCGTCGCCGGGGTAGCCCTGGCCGGTGTCGGTGCCGACGTAGAGGCGGCGCAGGATCTCGCGGACCTTCTCGGCCGTCTTGTACTGCTGGCCGGTCCAGTCGTACATGTACGCGATGTGGTGCGAGACCTGGTTGGACTGGCCGAGCTGGCCCATCCGGACGTCACGCGCCTCGAGCATCTCGTGGATCGTGCCGCCGTAGCCACCGGGCTTGGTCGCCGTCTCCGGCGTCGCGAAGAAGGTGTCGAGCTTCTTCGCGAGGGCGTCACGCCCGCCGTAGAGGTTGGCGAGGCCGTTGCCGTCCTGCGGGGCGTGGAAGGCGAAGTTCCAGCCGTCGGTCTCGGTGAAGTCGCCGCCCCACGCCTCCGGGTCGAAGGTGTCGGGGAAGCTGCCGTCGGGCCCCCGCCCCTGGAAGAAGCCGACCTTCGGGTTGAAGGCGTTGACGTAGTGGGTGGCCCGCTCGAGGAAGTACTGCGACTCCTCCTCGAGCTGCGCGCGCCTGCTGTCGGGGGTGGCCGGGTCCTTGGCGAGCTTCGCGGCCATGTTGCCGATGCCGAAGTCGTTGATCAGGCCCTCGAGCCCCCACGAGACCGACTCGCCGGTGCTCGTGCTCGTGTAGCCGAGGAAGATCGAGGTGTCGAGGCCCTTGCGGCCCACGGCGCTCGACGTCGGCAGCACCGTCGCGTTCTTGACGGCCGCGTCGTACGCGTCGAGCGGGTCGGGCAGCTTGACGCCCTTGACGTACGCGTCGGCGAACGCCACGTCCGAGCTCGTGCCGGTCATGAGGTCGGCGTAGCCCGGCGAGCTCCAGCGCGCCACCCAGCCGCCGTCGCGGTACTGCTGCACGAAGCCGTCGGCGATCTCGGCCGCCACCTCCGGGTAGAGCAGGCTGTAGGCCGGCCACACCGTGCGGTAGGTGTCCCAGAAACCGTTGTTGACGTAGATCTTCCCGTCCTTGACGGCGGCGTTGGTCGTCGTCGCGGTGGCCGAGCCCGACTTGGCCGCAACGGGGCTCGCGTACTGGTAGTGCGGAGCAGCGGCCGTGCCGGTGTTCTCGAACTGGCTGTTGGGGTAGAGGTTGAGCCGGTAGAGGTTCGAGTAGAGGATCGTGCGCTGCGTGTCGCTGTCGGTGTCGGCGTTCGTCTTGACGCCGACGACACCGAGGCGCGAGTTCCAGGCCGCGCCGGCGGCGGCGTGGACGGCGTCGAAGTCACGACCGGCCAGCTCGAGCGCGTGGTTGCGCTTGGCCTGGTCGAGCGAGATGAACGACGTCGCGAGCTTCAGCACGACCGTCTTGTCGCTGCTCGTGTCGAACGACGCGTAGCGCGTGCCCGTGTGCCCGCCCGGCGCAGTGCCGGTCGCGCTCGCGGCCCGGTCGAAGGTGCCGTAGACGAACATCCGGCTGCGGCCGGCGGACAGGCCGCTGCCGTTGTCGACCCAGCCGGTCACGGTGCCGGTGGCGGCATCGACGGTGAACGTGCCGTTGTTGTCGATCGTGTCGAGGACGAGGCTGCCCTTGTCGGTGCCGGACGGGAAGGTGAAGCGGTAGACGCCGCCGTGGCCAGCGGGGGTCATCTCAGCGACGAGGCCGCCCTGGAGCACGGCCTTGTAGTAGTCGGGGCGCGCCACCTCCGTCTTGTGGTCGAAGGTGAGCCCGCGCCCCGAGGCGCTGCCGGTCGGGGTGCCGGTCGTCGCCGACGGCATGACCGAGAGCTGGTTGCGGTCGCCCATCCACGGGCTCGGCTCGTGCGAGATGGCGAGGCCCTGCATCACCGGCAGGTTCGCCGCGTTGTTGCCCGACTGGTAGTAGTACTCCCACGACTGGGAGTTCGCGTTGGTCACCGGCGTGAAGAACGTGAAGCCGTTGGGCAGCGCGCTGATCGGCAGGTTGTTGCCGCGCGAGAAGCTGCCCGAGGCGTTGGTGCCGCGACGCGTGTCGACGAAGTTGGTCAGGTCGGCGGCGTCGACGGCGGCCGGGTGCGCCTGCACGTCGAGGTCGTCGATCCAGCCGCCGAAGCGGGTGTCCTTCTTGGCGGTGTCGTTGTCGTAGCCGACGAGGATGCGGTCGATGGTCTTGCCGGCCGCGACCTTGCCGACGTCGACGGAGACGGCGTTCCACTGGTTGGCGTAGAGGATCTTGCCCTTGCCCTGCCCGTTCGGGCTGGCGGCGACGCCGTTGGCGTCCTTGGCCTGCAGGTCCGACAGGTAGGTGCCGTCGGTGAAGTGCAGGTCGAGGGCGCTGTAGGTCGAGGGGTAGGTGAGGTCGCCGGCGATCATGTCGGGGAAGACCTTGTAGGACAGGCGGGTCGCCGGGTTGACCGGCAGGTTGACGTCGAAGAGCCTGTTCCAGGCGTAGCCGCGGCCGTCGGCGGTGTGGCCGCCGGAGTAGCGCAGCGCCTTGACGCCGGTCCAGCCGACGAGCGGCTTGATGTTGAAGCCGGAGATCGGCCCGGAGCCGACCTTCGTCACCATCGGGGTCGCGGGGCCGGTGCCCGTCGAGCCGTCGGAGATGTCCCAGTCGGCGAGCTGCACGATGCCGCCGGAGTGCACGGCCGTGACGTTCAGGCGGTAGTACGCGTACGCCCCCGGGGTCTTGACCGTGAAGTCCTGCTTGGCGAAGCGGCCACTGAAGTCGATCCCGGTGCGCGTGTCGAGGTCGGTCCACGTGGAGCCGTCGCTCGAGCCCTGCAGCGTGAAGTCCTTCGGGTCACGCTCGGGCGAGTCGTTGGCGGAGGTGAGCGAGTAGCGGACCACCTTCGCGGGCGAGGCGAGCTGGTAGCGCACCCAGCCGCTCGAGGCGAAGGCGAGCCACTTCGTGTCGGGGTTGGCGTCGGCGAGGTTGGCCGCCACCTCACCCGGTGAGTTCTCGGCGCTGGCCGTCACGGCGGACACCTGCCCGAGCAGGCTCCCGTCGACGCTGACGGTCCCGGTGACGTTCTTCTGCCGCGGCCCGTCCGGGCCGGACTCGACGGCACCGAAGGCCGGCTGGGGCTCCCCGGACTCGAAGGACGTGGCGAAGTCGCCCGAGGCGTCGGGCGGCGCGGCGGCCGCCGCGGGCGGCCCTGCGACCGCTCCCATCGTCGAGGTGACCAGCAGCGCCATCGCCATGGCGCCTCTCTGGATTCCTGAGGTCACACCCATCGTTCCTCCGTGCTCATCGTCGAGCGGGGTTGCGCGGTCATGTCCCGCCGACAGTGGACGCGGCGATCGGAGCGAGTCAACGTTCGGACCCGAACTTGTCCGGTCAGGACAGCCAATCGGACAGGACCGGCTGAGGACACGCCGAGATTGGCGAATCCGCTTGCACCCCAGGCGCGGCTCTGATGCCATGACGGCCATGACAGCGTTGTCTGACCACCGGACAGGGACGCGTCCGACGATGGCGGACGTGGCCGCGGAGGCGCACGTCTCCGTCAAGACCGTCTCCCGCGTCGTCAACCGCGAACCCGGGGTCCGGGCCGACACCGCCGAGCGCGTCAAGGCCGTCATCGAGCGACTCGGCTTCCGCCGCAACGACGGTGCGCGCATGGTCCGCCAGGGCCGGACCTTCACCATCGGCCTCGTCGTCGAGGATCTCGCGAATCCCTTCTACTCGCAGATCGGTGCAGCCGTCGAGCGCGAGGCCCGCATCCGCCAGCACCAGCTCATCACCGCGAGCGCCGAGGGCTCCCCCACCCGGGAGCGGGCGGTGCTCGAGGCGCTCATCGCCCGCCGCGTCGACGGCATCGTCGTCGTGCCCGCCGGCGAGACGCCGTCGGCCGACCCGACGGTCGAGGCGAGCGGCACCCCCATCGTCTACATGGACCGGCCGGTGCGCGGCGCCACCAACGACGTCATCCTCAGCGACAACCAGGGCGGGGTGCGCAGCGCCGTCGAGCACCTCGTCGCCCACGGGCACCGCCACATCGCCTTCCTCGGCGACGACCCCGGCTTCTGGACGGCGCGGCAGCGCCGGGAGTCGTTCGTGTCGACCCACCGCGCCCTCGGCCTGCCCGGCTCCCCGCGCGTCTCGATGGGCCCGCACACGACGACCTCGATCCGGGACCTGCTCGCGGTGTGGGCGCACGACTCCGACCCCACGACGGCACTCATCACCGGCAACAACCGCGTCACCCTCGCCGCCCTGCACGCGATGCGCGACCTGCACGTGTCCCTCGCGATGGTCGGCTACGACGACTTCGAGCTCGCCGGCCTGCTCGACCCGCCCGTGACGGTCGTCCACCAGGACCCGGCAGCCATGGGGCAGAAGGCCGCCCAGCAGCTCTTCGCCCGGCTGCTCGGAGACGAGTCCGCCCCCCAGACCGTGGTCATGGCCACCCGGCTCATCGTCAGAGCCTCCGCAACCCGACGGGGAGGACCCGCACGATGACGTCACTCGACACGACCCACCAGACCCACGAGCCCACCCGGCTCGCCCTCAACACGCCACACCGCTTCTACCGCGGCGGTGAGCGGATCCTCGCCTTCCGCGGGCTGCCGCTGCCCGACGACTTCGACGGCCACCGCCCCGAGGACTGGCTCGCCTCGACCACCCGGCTGTTCGCCGAGGGCGGCGACGGCGTCACGCAGCTCCCGGACGGCAGCGACCTGCCCGAGGTCCTCGCCGCAGACCCGACCGCATGGCTGGGCGCGGACCACGTGACCGCATACGGCGTCGTGCCCGGGCTGCTGACCAAGCTGCTCGACAGCGGCGAGCGGCTGCCTGTGCACGCGCACCCGGACCGGTCCTTCGCCAAGGCGCACCTGGACTGCGACAACGGCAAGACCGAGGCGTGGATCGTGCTCGAGGCCGAGCCCGGTGCGACCGTGTGGGTGGGCTTCCGCGAGGAGGTCGACCCCGACACGCTCGCCGAGCTCGTCGAGGCCCAGGACGAGCGGCTGCTCGCCGCACTCAACCCCATCCAGGTCCAGCGCGGCGACGCCGTGCTCGTGCCCGGCGGCCAGCCCCACGCCATCGGCGAGGGCGTGCTGGTCCTCGAGCTGCAGGAGCCGACCGACCTGTCGGTCATGCTCGAGCACGAGCGCTTCGGACTCGAGGAGGCCCACGCGTTCCTCGGTCTCGACCGCCCACTCGCCCTGCGCAGCGTCGACCACGGACCGCTCACCGCCGACGCGCTCGCCGGGCTGCGACGCCGGTGGACCGACGTGCGCGGTGCCGGCCCCGCGCTGCCCGAGGGCACCGACGAGTACTTCCGGGCGCAGGTCGTCCGGCCGACCGGCGAGTCACCGGCGGCTGCGGTCACCGTCCCGGCAGACTTCGCCGTGACTGTCGTCGTCGACGGGCGGGGCACGCTCTCGACGGAGCACGGCGCCGCCCGCGACACGCCGATCGACATCGCCCGTGGGGACGTGCTTCTCGTCCCCCACGGCGCCGGAGGCGTCTGCGTCACGGGCGACGTCACCGTCATCCGGTGCATGCCGCCGGCCGGCGCGACCGTGGCCTGACGTGGCACGTCCACGCCGAGCACGACACACCGCACGACACACCACAGACCTGCCGTCCGGAGGGGCCGGCAAACAGACCGCGAGTCATCAGCTCCCGCTACGGGGAAGGCCGCGGAACCAACAAGGAGGATCAATGCGCAACAGGGCTGTTGCAACCCTGGCGATGGCGGGGGTCGTGTCCGTCGCACTCGCCGCCTGCGGCTCGACGTCGGACAACACCACGGGGGCTGCTCCCAGCGGCGGCGCGTCGACGTCGCTGCAGACCAAGGCGGGCGGCGCCGGCGGTGACGTCGGCGTCTTCACCTGGTGGGCCGCCGGCTCCGAGAAGAAGGGCCTCGACGCGCTCGAGGCGCTGTTCAAGGAGAAGTACCCCAACGACAAGTTCGTCAACCTGGCCGTGGCCGGTGGCGCCGGGTCCAACGCGAAGGCCAAGCTCGCGTCCGACCTGCAGAACAACCAGCCGCCGGACTCCTTCCAGGGGCACGCCGGCGCCGAGCTCGCCGACTACATCGACGCGGGCCAGATCGAGCCGGTCAACGACGTCATCCAGGCGCTCGGTGGCCAGTCGGCGTTCCCGAAGAACCTGCTCGACCGCCTCACCGTCGACGGCAACATCTACTCGGTGCCGTCGAACATCCACCGCGCCAACGTCGTGTGGGCCAACACGGCGGTGCTCAAGAAGGCCGGCGTCAACCAGCCGCCGAAGGACATCAAGTCCTGGATCGCCGACATGGACAAGATCAAGGCCTCCGGCGTCTCGACGCCGCTGTCCGTCTCGGGCACGTGGACCCAGGTCCAGCTCTTCGAGAACGTCCTCATCGCCGACCTCGGGGCCGAGAAGTACAACGGCCTCTTCGACGGCAAGACCGCGTGGGACTCCGCCGAGGTCAAGGCCGCGGCGGCCGACTACAAGAAGCTGCTCAGCTACACCAACACCGCCTCCGACGGTGACGACTGGCCCGTCGCGACCGACATGGTCATCGACGGCAAGGCCGCCTACAACGTCATGGGCGACTGGGCCGTGGCCGAGTTCGCCGACAAGGGCAAGAAGCAGGACCAGGACTGGACGTGGTTCCCGACCCCGGGCACCGACGGCGTCTTCGACTTCCTCGCCGACTCCTTCACGCTCCCCAAGGGCGCGAAGAACCCCGGCGGCACGAAGGACTGGCTCATGCTGATCGGCTCGGCCGAGGGCCAGAAGGCCTTCAACCTCGCCAAGGGATCGATCCCGGCCCGCACCGACGTGCCGAAGACCGACTTCCCGCCCTACCAGCAGGCCGCGATGGACGCGTTCAAGTCCAACACGATCGTCTCCTCGATCGCGCACGGCGCGGCCGTGTCGCTCGCCTGGAACGCCGACATCAGCACGGCGATCAGCAAGTTCTACAGCAGCAAGGACGACGCCACGCTGGTGTCCGACCTCGCGGCAGCCGCCAAGAAGAACCTCGGCTGACCCGACCCGCACCGCGGTGCCGTATGCCGCTGGGCCCGCCCGGCGGCATACGGCACCTTCCACCCGCTCTCGAACAGGACCACCATGCGCAAGGCCAAGGACTGGCTCCCGGGGTTCCTCCTCGTGCTGCCCTCGATCATCCTGATCGGGATCTTCGTCTACTGGCTCATCTTCCGGAACATCTCCACCTCGCTCGACCGGACGGTCACCCGTGCCTCCAAGCGGGTCACCAACCCCGGAGGCCTGGAGAACTACACCAAGCTGCTCGGCAGTGACGACTACCAGCACGCCCTCTTCAACCTGCTCGTGCTGACGGTCGTCTTCGTCGCCGGCACCATGGTCTTCGGCCTGCTGTGGGCGGTGCTGCTCGAGAAGGGTGTCAACGCCGAGGGCATCTTCCGCTCGGTCTACCTGCTGCCCATGGCGATCTCGTTCATCGCAGCCGGCATCGTGTGGCGCTGGCTGCTCTCGCCCGGCAAGGGCGACCAGGCCGTCGGCCTCAACCAGCTCCTCGCGATGCTCGGCCTCGAACGCTTCCAGAGCGGCTGGTGGCAGTCGCCGAGCGCGTTCTCGATGGCAGCGATGGCACTGCCCGCGATCTGGCAGCTCTCCGGCTACGTCATGGCGCTGTTCCTCGCCGGCTTCCGCGGGATCAGCGAGGACCAGCGCGAGGCCGCCCGCATCGACGGCGCGAGCGAGTTCCAGATCTACCGGCACGTGCTCTTCCCGCAGCTGTCGCCGATCGCGCTGTCGGCCCTGATCATCGTGGGCCACATGTCGATGAAGATGTTCGACCTCATCTACGCGATCGCCGGGCAGAACTCCTACAAGGCGTCGGTGCCCGCGACGATGATGTGGACGCAGATGTTCCAGCAGAACAACCCGACGGCGGCCGCGGCCAACGCCACGATCCTGCTGGTGCTCGTCGCCATCGTCGTCGTGCCGTATCTCGTCTACACGAACAAGACCGAGAAGGAGACGCGCGGATGACCGCCACGACGAACGAGGTCGTGCCGACCGGTGCGGCCATGGGCGGCGAGCCGATCCCGACGCGCGTCAGCACCGGCAAGGCGCCGGGCACCGAGGGGACCGCCGTCGGGCGCACCGTGCGCTACGCCCTGCTCATCCTCTTCCTGCTGCTGATCCTGCTGCCCCTCTACGTGCTCGTCGTGACGAGCCTCAAGCGCAGCGCCGACGTCACGGCGAGCCAGGCGTGGACGCTGCCGACCTCGCTGTCGGTCGAGGGGTGGAAGGCGGCGTGGACCTCGCTGTCGCCGCCGCTCTTCCGGTCGCTGATCCTGGCCACGTCGGTGGCCGTGCTCTCGGCGCTGCTCGGCTCGGTCAACGGCTTCGTCTTCAGCAAGTGGCGCTTCCCGGGGGCGACGATCGTCTTCACCCTCTTCCTCTTCGGGATGTTCATCCCCTACCAGGCCGTGATGATCCCGCTGCAGGGCATGCTCCTCGACGTCCAGGCGACGCCGGGCTTCTCGTGGTTCGACGGCATCGTCAAGCTCATCGCCGTCCACCTCATCTTCGGCATCCCGATCTGCTCGCTGATCTTCCGCAACTACTACGCGACGGCGCTGCCCACCGAGATCCTCGAGGCGGCCAAGGTCGACGGTGCGGGGCTGATGCGGACGTTCCGCTCGGTGGTCCTGCCGATCTCGATCCCGGGCTTCGTCGTGACGATGATCTGGCAGTTCACCTCGGCCTGGAACGACTTCCTCTTCGCGCTGTTCCTCACCAACCGCAACAACGGCCCGGTGACGTATGCGCTGAACGAGCTCGCTGGTGGCCAGAACCCCGACTACCCCTCGATCATGGCAGGCGTCCTGCTGGCGTCCCTGCCGACGCTGCTGGTCTACATCCTCCTCGGCCGCTACTTCATCGGCGGCCTGATGAGCGGCTCCGTCAAGTAGGTCGGTGACGCCCTTCTCGTCAGACCGAGCGCGAACGGCGCGGCCCCGCACGGGGTCGCGCCGTTCGCGCGTATGCGGGTGGCTCGGTGGGGGCTCGGCGCGTGCGCGCCGCCCGTCAGCCGGCCGTGCGCCGCACGTAGGCCCTGATGGCCAGGGGCGCGACGACGGCGGTGATGAGCAGCGACCAGCCGACCGAGACGAGGACGGCGTGCTGCAGCGGCCACGACGCGCTCGGCGGGGCCGGCGGCACGTTGCCCCAGAGCTCGCGCATCGCCTGCACGAGGGCGCTGATCGGGTTCCACTCCGCGATGGAGCGCAGCCACGGGGTCATCGCCTCGGTGGGCGCGAACGTGTTGGCCAGGAAGGTGACCGGGAAGATCGTGGTGAACATCAGCCCGTTGACGGCCTCGACCGAGCGCATCGAGGACCCGATGAGGATGCCGAACCAGATCATCGCGAAGCCGAAGAGCAGCAGCAGCGCGAAGGCGAGCACGGCGTTGCCGAAGCCGTTTCGGATGCGCCAGCCGATCGCCAACCCCGTCATCGACATGACGAAGACGCCGATGCTCGAGTGGATCAGCGCGTAGACGCTGCGGCCGATGAGCACCGAACCGCGCGAGATCGGCAGGGACCGGAACCGGTCGATGACGCCCTTGTCGAGGTCCATGTTGAGGCCGCTCGCGACGATGAACGAGGCGAAGGCCATCGTCTGGGCCATGATGCCGGGCAGCAGCCACTCGCGGTAGGAGCCGCTGTCGGTGCGGATCGAGCCGCCGAAGACGAACGCGAAGAGCAGCACGAACATGATCGGCTGGATGGTGACGTCGGTGAGCATCTCGGGCTGGCGGCGGGTGTGCTTGAGGTTGCGCCACACCATCATCTGCACCTGACGCAGCAGCCCCGGCGGCTGGAAGGTCGGCGCGGCGGTGGCGACCTCGCGGGTGGTGGTCGTGGCGGTGACGGATGCCTCGGTCATCGGGGCTCCCCCTGCTGGTCGGTGGGGTCGGACTCCTGCTCGGCGCGGTGGCCGGTCAGGCTGAGGAAGACGTCGTCGAGGCTCGGCCGCTTGAGGCCGAGATCGTCGAGGACGATCTCGCTGCGGTCGAAGACCGCGGCGACGCGGGTCATGTCGGACAGGCCGTCGGCCGGGGCGGTCAGCTGGCGGGCCGCGGGGTCGACGTGCACCTCCGAGACGTGCGAGGCGAGCAGCGCGCGGGCCTCCTCGAGCTGCTCGGCGTGCGAGACGGTCAGCACGATCGCGGCCTGTCCCGACTGGTCCTTCAGCTCGAGCGCCGTGCCCTCGGCGATGACGCGGCCGTGGTCGATGACGACGATGCGGTCGGCGAGATGGTCGGCCTCCTCGAGGTACTGCGTCGTCAGCAGCAGCGTCGTGCCGTCGGTGACGAGGCCTCGCAGCACCTCCCACAGCTCGACGCGGCTGCGCGGGTCGAGGCCCGTCGTGGGTTCGTCGAGGAAGAGGACCGGCGGTGCGGCGATGAGGCTGACGGCGAGGTCGAGCCGGCGCCGCATGCCGCCGCTGTACTCCTTGACGACCTTGTTGCCCGACTCGGTGAGCGAGAACCGCTCGAGCAGCTCGTCGGAGAGCCGGCGCACGTCGGCGCGGCCGAGGCCGTAGAGCGAGCCGATGAGCCGGAGGTTCTCGCGGCCCGTCAGCATCTCGTCGACGGTGGCCGCCTGGCCGGTCAGGCCCATGCTGAGCCGAACCGCCTCCGGGTCGGTGATGACGTCGTGCCCCGCCACCCGAGCCGTGCCGCTGGTCGGGGTGGTGAGGGTCGTCATCATGCGGACCGTGGTGGTCTTGCCCGCGCCGTTGGGCCCGAGCAGCCCGAGCACGGTGCCCTGCGGGACGGAGAGGCTGACGTCGTCGACGGCCGTCATGTCGTCGAAGCGTTTGACCAGGTGCTCGGCCTCGATGGCCGGTCCGGTGAAGTGGTGGCGCCGGCTGCGCGCCTCGGTGGTGATGGTCATGAGGGGTCCCCCGGTGTGGTGGGTCGCGGGTGTGAGCTGCGATTGAGACGACGATAGGCGCCTCCACCGACAGCGTGCGGGTCACAAGTACACACCGTCAACATTTTTCTTCTCAACGACCAGCCCATGCAGGCAGACAACGGGACTTCGCTCACGGCGTACGCCCTCGGCTCGCGCGCGCACCCCACGACGACGGCCGCGTGCGACGCTGGACGGACCCACCGCGACCGATCGGAGACGGCCATGACCCAGATCGCCACCAGCCCGCAGCCGGCCGGCCCCGCCCCGCTGCTGCGCGAGGTCTACGGCCGCCTGCTCCGGCGACTGCGCACACGCCGGGGCCGCACCCTGGCCGACGTCGCCGGGCGCGCCGGCATCTCCATCGCCTACCTGTCCGAGGTCGAGCGCGGCCTCAAGGAGCCGTCCTCCGAGGTGCTCGAGGCCGTCTGCATAGCCCTGGGCTCCAGCATCACCGGCCTGGTCGGCGCCGCCCACCGCGAGCTGACCGAGCTGGCCGCTCCGGCGGGTGCCGCCACGGCGGGCGGCCGCGTCCTCGACCTCACGTCCCGGGTCGGATCGAGCATCACGGCCCCGGTCGAGACCCCGCGTGCCGGCGACGGGCCGGCGCTGCTCGCGGCCTGAGCCACCGGCGGGTCCGAGCACGTCCGGGGACGTCCGGGCACGTCCGAGCAGGTAGTGGCGTCCCGGCGATCGAGCCCCTCGCCCGTCGCCGGGACGCCACCGTGCGAATACCCGGCCGCGCCCCGCTCATGCAGTGCCGCGCTCATGCAGCCCGGCGAGCGAGTGGGGTCGACGCGGCCTTGCTCCTGCGCCTCGGGCGGGAGAGGATGAGCGCGCCACCGCCTGTGCCACTTTGCTGAAGCCAGGCGGTGGCGCTGCTGCGCCCCTACCCACGAAGGCGCGTCATCTCACAGGGAGCCCCACGGGAACCCTGTTCAGGGGTCACCGAGTCACAGGGTCACGGAGTCACCTGGCTCACGCGGGTCGACCAGTTGCCGAGCGCGGTGCGCGGTCCGGCAGCCCCCGGCGAGGGTGCGCACGTGCCGAGCTTGTTGTCGCCCGTGCTCGCGCCGAAGAACCGGCCGCCCCAGGTGGCGTAGTCGCACGCGTGGGCGACGTACTCGCTGGCGATCCACACCGAGTTCCCGTCGACCGCTGCGGCGCTGTAGTCACCCCACCGGGTGCGCGGGGGGTTGCCGATCTGGGCCTTGTAGCTGGTGAACCCGTCGTCCGCCGCCATGCCGGCCGCCGCCGTCGAGACGGGCCCGGTGCCGACCAGCGCGTCGATCGCCGTGTAGCCGGAGCTCGGGTATGCCGTGTCGCCGGTGTAGCTGAACGCCATGACTCCGCGGCCGCTGGGCGTGACGCCGATGGCCGGGTAGGTCAGGTCCATCCCGGCGTGGCCGAGGTAGCCGTTCATGGCCATCGTCGCCGAGAGCGACCCGCCCGAGACCGACGGCTTGACGATGAACCACGCGATGCCGGCGCGCTGGGCGCCGCCGTCGGGGTTGATCGCCGTGTCGAGGGCACCCCACAGCTTGCCGTTGGCGTACATGACCTGCTGCATGCGGGTGTCGTTGGAGTCGGGCGTCGACACCACCTCGTCATGAGCCGGCTCGCCGTTGAAAAGCAGCCTCCAGCAGCCGACGCCCGCGATCGTCGGAGTCGTCGTGTCGTTGATGCAGTGTCCCTGCGGTGTCGCGATGGTCGGAGCCGTCCCCGCACCGGGCTGCTTCGCCCTCGGCGGGATGGCATACAGCTCGGACGCCAGCACCCGGTTGCTCAGCGAGAGGGCGGGCGACGACGTGTTGAGCGACGAGGTGTTGGTCAGCGCCCAGACGACGACCTGGCTGGACGTGTAGTCCCCACCCGTGCCTGCGACGGGGTGCGTGGCCTCGTCGGCAGCGTTGGACGACATGAAGTACTCCGTGCCACCCGCTGCCGTCTCGAACGAGCCGGTGCCGGGCGACTGCGCGGGCCACACCGTGAAGCCGGGCTGCGTGCTGCCGGCGTCGCTCGGCACCGGGACCCTGCCCGAGGTGTCGAGGTGGGCCATGGTCACGTTCTGCGCCCCGGCCGCCAGCTGCGCCTTGGACAGGGCGTAGATCTGGGCGCCCGCGAAGCCGTTGGCGTTCCAGGGGTAGGCGTTCGTCGTGATGTAGATGCCGTTGGCGTCGGCGCCGATGTGGGGGTAGTCCCCGAGGTACGGGCCGGGGTTGACGCCACCGGTGTTCGTGCCGTCGTTGGTGACGTCGAACGTGAAGATGTTCCACGAGCCCCGCGGGTCGGCCGTGCGGCTCACTGCGATGTCGATGTGGTTCTGCTGGGTCAGGGACCCGTTCGGGCGGCTCTCCAGCGTGAGCACCGCGACGAAGAAGCGCTGCGTCGCCGCGTCGTAGAGGCAGACCGGGTCGGTGATGTTCTGGGCCCGCACGCCGGTCGCCCGGTTGATCGCCGGGGCGTAGCCGAAGAAGGAGTTGAGGTCGACCGCGTGGTTGACGTCGGTCGGGTGGCCGCTGACGACGTTCGTGGCCGTGTTGTCGGGCAGGACCGAGTTCCCCTGCTTGTCGAAGACGTTGAGCACGTCGTTGACGGCCTCGAGGACGTAGCCGTTGCCGACGCAGAGGGCCTGGTCGGGCGGCTCGACCGTGAACTGGTTCCCGCCGCGGGCATACCGCTGCTGGAAGAGGTTGAGCCCCTCGAAGGACGTCCCGAGCTGCGGGTTCGACTTCGCCTTGGGGCCGCTCCGGGCCGAGATGCTGTGGCTGCTGCCGTGGCCGCCGGAGAGGCTGCGGTCGGTGATGGTGCCGGGGTAGGGCGCGGGGCCTCCCTCGGCGTCGTCGGGTTCCCCCGGGAACTCGACCTGGGTGGCGTCGTTGCTGCCGGACGGGGTGAAGGCCCCGGTCGCGGCGGCGGACGTGCCGATGAGGCGGGCCGAGGCGGCCGCCCCGGCCTGTGCCTGCGTGGCCGGCAGCCCGAGGGCTGCCAGGGCCAGGATCGGCACGGAGATGGTGCTGATGCGCACGATGCGCGACCTGCGTGAACCAGCCATGAGCTCCCCTTCGAGAGGTGGAGCCCGTCCGGGGCATGGCCCTCACCGGGAGGATCCGTGGGACGGTCGGCGCAGGGTCGGTGGCCGGGGGCGGGCAGAGATGGACGAACACAGTTGTCGAGGCCCTCGGCGCCGGGTCTCTCGGCCTTGCACAGGCACTCTCCCACCGTGGTCACGGCGTTGTCACAGGAATCGCACACGCGTTCACCGCCCAAGCGTGCACATCGGGCGGGGACTGGCATGCTTCGCCCATGGAAGCCGACGTCGTCGTCGTGGGAGCCGGCCTGGCCGGGCTCGTCGCCACCGCTGAGCTGGCCGACCGGGGCAAGCGGGTGGTGCTCGTCGAGCAGGAGGGCGAGCAGTCGCTGGGCGGCCAGGCCTGGTGGAGCTTCGGCGGGCTCTTCCTCGTCGACAGCCCCGAGCAGCGCCGGCTCGGCATCCGCGACAGCCTCGAGCTCGCGACGCAGGACTGGATGGGCAGCGCCCAGTTCGACCGCGAGGAGGACCGCTGGCCCCGGCGGTGGGCGGAGGCGTACCTCCACTTCGCCGCCGGCGAGAAGCGGTGGTGGCTGCGCCAGCAGGGGCTGCGGCTCTTCCCCGTCGTCGGGTGGGCCGAGCGCGGCGACGGACGCGCCGACGGCCACGGCAACTCCGTGCCGCGCTTCCACATCACCTGGGGCACCGGTCCCGGCGTCGTCGAGCCGTTCGAGCGGCGGGTCCGCGCGGCCGTGGCGAGCGGCCGCGTCACGCTCGCCTTCCGGCACCGCGTCGACGAGCTCATCGTGACCGCGGGGGCGGTCACGGGCGTACGCGGTCGCGTCCTCGAGCGCGACGGCGCAGCCCGGGGCCGGCCGAGCAGCCGCACGGAGGTGGGGGACTTCGAGATCACCGCGCAGGCGGTCCTCGTGACGAGCGGTGGGATCGGCGGCAACCACGACCTGGTGCGCCGGGCCTGGCCGGAGCGGCTCGGACCCCCACCGGCGCGGATGGTCGCGGGCGTTCCCGCCCACGTCGACGGCCGCATGCTCGAGATCACGCAGTCCGCCGGCGGGCGGGTCATCAACCCGGACCGGATGTGGCACTACACCGAGGGGCTGCGCAACTGGGACCCCGTCTGGGACAACCACGGCATCCGGATCCTGCCCGGGCCCTCGTCCCTGTGGCTGGATGCCCGAGGACGACGCCTGCCGGCGCCGTGCTTCCCGGGCTTCGACACCCTGGGCACGCTGCGCCACATCCTCTCGACGGGGCACGACTACTCGTGGTTCGTGCTCACGCAGCGGATCATCGAGAAGGAGTTCGCCCTCTCGGGCTCGGAGCAGAACCCCGACCTCACCGGCAAGGACGTACGCCAGGTGCTGGGTCGCGCGCGCAGCGGCGCACCCGCGCCGGTCGAGGCGTTCGAGCGCCACGGTGAGGACTTCGTCGTCGCCGACTCGCTGGACGAGCTCGTCCGCGGCATGAACGAGCTGACCGGCGAGGGCCTCATCGACGTCGAGTCGCTGCGGGGCACCGTCGTCGCCCGTGACAACGAGGTCGACAACGAGTTCAGCAAGGACGCCCAGGTGACGGCGATCCGTGGTGCCCGGAACTACCTGGGCGACAAGCTGATCCGTGTCGCGCGTCCGCACCGGCTGCTCGACCCGGCTGCGGGTCCGCTCATCGCGGTGCGCCTCAACATCCTGACGCGCAAGACGCTCGGCGGCCTCGAGACCGACCTGGCAGGGCGCGTGCTGACAGCCGGCGGCGAGCCGCTGCCCGGTGTCTACGCAGCCGGCGAGGTGAGCGGCTTCGGTGGCGGCGGCATGCACGGCTACAACTCACTCGAGGGCACGTTCCTCGGCGGGTGCCTCTTCAGCGGCCGGACTGCCGGGCGCGCGGTGGCGGCGGCCCTGTGACCTGCCAGCCCCGCGGGTGCCGGTCGGCGGACGGCGCTTCCCGTCGCCCGACCGCGACCCTTATCTTTACCCCGTGAACCCAGTGCACGCCGCTCCCGGCTCGCAGGCCTCCCTGCGCGAGGCCAACCGGCTGCGCGTGCTCGAGGCGCTGCGCGAGCAGGGCGCGATGACCCAGGTGGAGATCGCCGGGTCCACCGGCCTCAGCCCCGCCACCGTGTCCAACATGGTCAAGGACCTCGACGGCGCCGGCGCGGTCGAGCTTGCGCCGAGCATCCGCAACGGCCGCCGCGCCGTACTCGTCTCGCTCGCGACCGGCAACACGCTGCTGGCGGGGATCGCCTTCGGCGACAGGGACGTACGCGTCGCGCTTGCCACCGGCCCCCGCGACGTCGTCGGTCGGCAGCGGATGCCGCTGCCCGCCAGCCACAACGCCGACGAGGGCATCGAGCGGGCCACCCGGCTCGTCTACGACCTCGTCGAGAAGTCGGGCAAGGCGATGTCCGACGTCAAGGCGGTCGGCGTCGGCGTGCCCGCACCGGTCGACAGCGTCACGGGCCAGGTCGGCTCGGAGAGCATCCTGCCCGGATGGCGCGGCGTCGACGTCGCCGAGGAGATCCGGGGCCGGCTCGGCGCTCCCGTCTCGGTGGACAACACCGCGAACCTCGGAGCCCTCGGCGAGCTCCGGTGCGGGGCGCTGCAGGGCGTGCAGGTCGGCGCCTACATCAAGCTGTCCTACGGCGTCGGAGCCGGCCTCGTCGTGGCCGGCGACGTCTTCCGCGGCAGTGCGGGCACGGCCGGCGAGATCGGCCACCTGACCATCGACGAGCACGGCCCGATCTGCCGCTGCGGCAACCGGGGGTGCCTCGAGACCTTCGTCGGCTCGTTGGCCCTGAGCGAGGCCCTGGCGGGCTCGCACGGTCGTCTGACCCTGCGCGACATCATCGCCCGGGCCATCGAGGGCGACGCGGGCTGCCGGCGCGTGCTCGACGACGCGGGACGCCACCTCGGGGTGGCCCTGGCGGGGCTCGTCAACCTGCTCAACCCCGAGATGGTCGTGCTCGGCGGCCAGCTGTCCGAGGTGGGTGAGCTCATCGTCGAGCCGATGCGCCGCGCCCTCGAGCGCAGCGCGATCCCGAGCGCGGTGGCGTCCCTGACCATCGAGCAGTCGCAGCTGCACACCGATGCCGATGTCGTCGGCGCCATCGTCGCCGCCGAGACGGCGCACGCGGCCGCCGAGGGGCTCTTGGTCACAATTACGTCCACTTCTTGAATTCAAGGCTTGACGTCAAGGCTTTCCACGCTCTTTACTCCGGTGATACGGCCTGCACCACCGAGGTTGCCGGCGCCTGAACAAGGGAGTTCCAGACCATGCGTGCTCGCTCCACCCGCCTCGCCGGCATCGCCCTCGCGGCCGGCCTGGGCATCACCTCGCTCGCCGCCTGCGGGAGCAACAACGCCGACGCCTCGTCGGGCTCAGGGTCCACGGGCGGCGCGGCGTCCGGCGGCAAGAAGATCGCCCTGCTGCTGCCCGAGTCGAAGACCACGCGCTACGAGACCTTCGACCGCCCGCTCTTCGAGGCGGCCGTCAAGGCCTCCTGCGCGGACTGCACGGTCATCTACAGCAACGCCGACCAGGACGCCGGCAAGCAGCAGCAGCAGGCGGAAGCCGCACTGACGCAGGGCGCCAACGTCCTCGTGCTCGACCCGGTCGACGGCAAGGCCGCCGCCTCCGTCGTCGCGAGCGCCAAGGGCAGCGGCGTCCCGGTCGTGGCCTACGACCGCTTCATCGAAGGCGCCGACTACTACGTCTCCTTCGACAACGCCACCGTCGGCAAGATCCAGGCCCAGACGCTCGTCGACCTCGTCAAGAAGGGCGGCAAGACGAGCGGTGACCTCGTCATGATCAACGGCTCGCCCACCGACCCGAACGCCGCCGACTTCAAGTCCGGCGCGCACAGCGTCCTCGACGGCAGCGGCTTCAAGATCGCCGCGGAGTACGACACCCCCGACTGGAGCCCGGACAAGGCCCAGTCGTGGATGGAGGGCCAGATCTCCGCGGTCAAGGGCAACCTCGTCGGCGTCTACGCCGCCAACGACGGCACGGCCGGCGGCGCCATCGCAGCCCTCAAGGGTGGCGGCGTCAACCCGCTCCCGCCCGTCACGGGTCAGGACTCCGAGCTCGCCGCCATCCAGCGGATCCTCGCCGGCGACCAGGCCATGACGATCTACAAGCCGATCAAGCCCGAGGCCGAGGCGGCCGCCAAGGCAGCGCTCGCGCTGGCGAACAAGCAGACGCCGCAGAAGACCTCGGACTTCAAGGGCATCGCCGCGACCATCCTCGACCCGATCGCCGTGACCAAGGACAAGATCAAGGACACGGTCGTCAAGGACGGCATCTACAAGACCGCCGACATCTGCTCCGGCTCATTCGCTGCGGCCTGCTCCTCCGCCGGCATCAGCTGACGAGTCCCGGCGACCGCACGACCACCCGAAGGACGGACATGACCGCAACCACCTCACCGCCACCCGCACCGACGCAGACGGCCGTGCTCTCGCTGCGGGGCATCTCCAAGCGCTTCGGTGCCGTGCAGGCCCTGACCAGCATCGACTTCGACGTGCGACCCGGCGAGGTCGTGGCCCTCGTCGGTGACAACGGTGCGGGCAAGTCGACGCTGGTCAAGACGATCGCCGGTGTCTACACCCCCGACGCGGGGACCATCGAGTTCGACGGCCGGCCGGCGAGCGTGAGCTCGCCGGCCGAGGCCCAACGGCTCGGCATCGCGACGGTGTTCCAGGACCTCGCCCTGTGCGACAACCTCGACGTCGTCGGCAACCTCTTCCTCGGCCGGGAGCTGCACCGGGGGCGTGCCCTCGACGAGGTGACGATGGAGCGGGAGTCCTGGCGCCTGCTCCGTCAGCTGTCCGCGCGCATCCCCTCGGTGCGCATTCCGGTCGCGAGCCTCTCGGGCGGCCAGCGCCAGACCGTCGCCATCGCGCGCTCGCTGCTCGGCGACCCGAAGGTCGTCATGCTCGACGAGCCCACCGCCGCGCTCGGCGTCGCCCAGACGGCCGAGGTGCTCAACCTCGTCGAGCGCCTGCGCGAGAACGGCCACGGCGTCATCCTCATCAGCCACAACATGAGCGACGTCATGGCGGTGGCCGACCGCGTCACGGTGCTGCGCCTGGGCCGCAACAACGGCACCTTCGACGTCAGCCGGACCAGCGCCCAGGAGATCATCGCCGCCATCACCGGCGCCACGACCAACGCCGTGTCCGAGCGCGCCTCGCGGCGGACCCCCAGCGAGGAGCAGCAGTGAGCACCACCACGCCCGAACCCACCCGCGAGACCCCGGCCCCGCACGAGGCGCTCGCCCTGCGCGAGACGACAGACCCGACCGCAGCGACCTCGGCGCTCCCCGCCGACCTGCAGGACGAGCGGCTCATCGCCGACGCCGGCGGTGTCGGCGGCGCGGTCCGGGCCTTCTTCGCCCGGCTGCGCAGCGGCGACCTCGGCGCCCTGCCCGTCGTCATCGGCCTCGTCATCATCTGGGCCGTCTTCCAGGGCCTCAACGACGCGTTCCTCTCGCCGCGCAACCTCGTCAACCTGACGCTGCAGAGCGCCGCCATCGGCACCATCGCCATCGGTATCGTGCTCGTGCTGCTGCTCGGTGAGATCGACCTGTCGGTCGGCTCGGTCAGCGGCCTCGCGGCGGCCATCGTCGCCGTCGGCACGGTCAATCAGGGCTGGCCGGTCCCGCTGGCCCTGCTGGCGGCCCTCGTGGTGTCCGCGGTCATCGGCCTGGCCTACGGCGCGATCTACACCCGCTTCGGCGTGCCGAGCTTCGTCATCACCCTCGCCGGCCTGCTCGGCTTCCTCGGCCTCCAGCTGAAGGTCCTCGGTGCCGAGGGCTCGATCAACCTGCCCTTCGAGTCCGGGCTCGTGAAGTTCGCGCAGCAGACCTTCCTGCCGCCGGTGGTCGCCTACCTCCTCGCGCTCGTCGCCGTCGCGGTCTACGTGGCCACCCGTCTGCGGGCCAACGCCCGCCGTGACGCCGCCGGGCTCTCGACGACCCCGGTCGGGATGCTCGCCGCCCGGGCCGCCTTCCTCGCGCTCTTCCTCGTCGTGCCGATCGTCGTGCTCAACCAGGACCGCGGCGTCTCCGTGATGTTCCTCGTCTTCCTGCTGCTCGTCGTCGTCATGGACTTCGCGATCCGCCGCACCCGGTGGGGCCGCTCCGTCATGGCCGTCGGCGGCAACGTCGAGGCGGCCCGCCGCGCCGGCATCCACGTCAAGCGCGTCTACCTCTCCGTGTTCGCGCTGTGCTCGACCTTCGCTGCACTCGGCGGCATCTTCGCGGCGGCCCGGCTCGCGGCCGCCAACCAGAGCAGCGGTGGCGCGGACACCAACCTCAACGCGATCGCGGCCGCCGTCATCGGCGGGACGAGCCTCTTCGGCGGTCGCGGCTCGGCGTATGCCGCGCTGCTCGGAATCCTCGTCATCCAGTCGATCAGCAACGGGCTGGCCCTGATCAACCTCGGCTCGCCCGAGCGCTACATGATCACCGGCGCCGTGCTGCTGCTCGCCGTCACGGTCGACGCCCTGAGCCGCCGCAGCCGCGCCGCCCACGGTCGCGCCTGAGGCGTAGCCCCAGACCCGGCCGGGCCGCTCCCCCGACCGAGACCACGACCCCGGCAGCCACTCGGCTGCCGGGGTCGCGTGAGTCCGGGGGTGGGGAGGGCTCAGGCTGCCGGCGCGTCGACGGCCGCGGCCGGCTCGAGCGGTCCGTGGTCCCCCGCGGAGGTACCGGCCCGGTCGCCACGACCGGCCGCCCCGGCCCAGAGCAGCACCGTGAGCCCCAGTGTTGCGAATCCCGCGCCGACCCACAGGGGCGACGTCCAGCCCAGGCCGGCCGCGATCGTCAGGCCCGAGACCCAGACGCCGAGGAAGTTGCCGACGTTGAAGGCGGCGATGTTGGCCGAGGAGGCCATCGTCGGGGCACCGGAGGCGTGGCCGAGGACCCGCATCTGCAGGCCCGGCACGGTCGCGAAGCCGAAGAAGCCCATCGCGAGCAGCATCGCGGCGGCCCCGAGCCGGCTGCCCGCGAGCAGCGCGAAGGCGACGAGCGAGATCGCCAGGGCCAGCGTGAGCGAGGTGAGGGTGCGAGCCAGGGCACGATCGGCCCAGCGTCCGCCGAGCAGGTTGCCGGCGAAGAGGCCGACACCGAAGAGCACGAGCAGCCACGGCACCGCCGACTCGCCGAAGCCGGTGACCCGGGTCAGGAGCGGCTCGACGTACATGAAGGCCCCGAACATGCCGCCGAAGACGAGGACGGTCATCGTGAGGGAGAACCAGACCTGCCGGTTGCGGAAGGCTGCGAGCTCGGCACGCAGGCCGAGCGCCCGTCCTGCCGCCGGCGCCGGCCGGCTCGCCTCGCCCGGGACGAGCGCGGCGATGCCCGCGAAGGCGACCACGCCGACGACGGCGATGATCGCGAAGGTGGCGCGCCAGCCCCACTGCTGCCCGACGAAGGTCCCGAGCGGGACGCCGAGGACGTTGGCGAGGGTGAGCCCGCCGAACATGATCGAGATGGCGCCGGCCTTGCGGTCGACGGGCACGAGCGACGCCGCCACGACGGAGCCGATGCCGAAGAAGGCGCCGTGCGCCAGGGCTGCCACCACACGGCCGGCGAGGAGCAGGCCATAGCCGGAGGCGAGCGTGGAGAGCGCGTTCCCGGCGACGAAGAGCACCATGAGCGCCAGCAGGGCCCGCTTGGGGCGCCAGGCCGAGAGCACGGGCGTCAGGGCGAGGGCGCCGACGACGACGGCGAGCGCGTAGCCGCTGACGAGGTAGCCGGCGACCGGGATCGTGACCCCCATGTCGGTGGCGACGGTGCTGAGCAGGCCGGCGATGACGAACTCCGTGAGCCCGATGCCGAAGCCCCCGAGGGCCAGGGCGATGAGACCGAGTGGCATGCGAGTGACACTCCTTCCGAATGGACGCGCACGACCGGGCAGCCTCATTGCCGTCGCTGGTATGCCGCGTGTGCAACTATTTGACGAGCGGCGACGTTAGTTGCACGCGCGGCCTATTGCAAACGCGGGCTATGCTGGGGACATGGGAATCGCCGACTCCGCCGTCGAGGTGCGCGCCTCCGGGTGGCGCACCCTGGCCGCCCTGCACGGGCGCATCGAGGCCGCGCTCGAGCGTGAGCTCTTGCGCCGCCACGAGGTGTCCGTCGTCGAGTTCACCGTGCTCGACGCCCTCTCTCGCCAGGACGGCTGGCACATGCGGATGAGCCAGCTCGCCCGCGCCGCCGCGCTCTCCTCGTCGGCCACGACCCGACTGGTCAACCGCCTCGAGGACCGTGGCCTGTTGACCCGCATCCTGTGCGAGGACGACCGTCGCGGCATCTACACCGAGCTCACCGAGCGCGGCTGGGCCCTCTACCGCGAGGCAGCACCCACGCACGACGAGGTGCTGGAGGAGTCGCTCCGCAGCGCAGGCGAGGTGCCCGAGCTGGCGCCGCTCGTCGACTTCCTGCACCACGTGCCGAGGGGCGGCCGCAGCCGCTCGTCGTCGACCAGACCGGCCACGGTCTAGCGGGGCCGTTCGGAGTCGTCCCCGACGGCATACGGCGCGGGCTCGTCCTGGCCGAGGAGGCGCCGCCAGCCATCGGGCCCGGCGTCGACCGAACGCTCGAGCAGGCGGTGGGCTGCAGGTGCCAGCGCCCAGGTGCCGAACCACACGACGAGCACGCCGACCGACACCCCCGCCAGCACGTCGTGCCAGTAGTGCGCCCCGGTCAGCACCCGCGAGATGCAGACCGCGACGGCGAGTGGGACGACGAGACGCCACCAGAGGGGCGCCAGCACGATGACCGCCGTGGCCAAACCGCCTGCGATCACCGCGTGGTTGCTCGGCCAGGACCAGTCCCCGCGCGCGGGGCACGCGGCCACCGTGTGCACCACGAGGGTGCGGCAGGGACGCTCCTCGCGGACCATGCTCTTGACCACCTCGCTCAGCACGTAGGCCGCAACGGTCGACACCGCGGCGACCACGGCCACCGTGACGTGCTCGAGGCCGCGCGACCGCGCGCGCCAGGCCAGCCCGGCGAACACCAGCGCCAGCACCACGAGGCCGAGCTCGCCGACCACCTCGAAGAACCCGCCGAAGACGGAGGGCAGCGCCGCGGCACCCGACGCCGTCGCGCGGTAGGCCGCGTCGCGCACCAGGTAGAGCAGCCCGAGCGCGACCACGAGGACCAGGACGGTCGGCACCGCACCCGTCGCCCGACCGCCGGCGAACCGTCGTCGCACGTTCACCGCGTCGTCAGAAGGAGATGGCATGGGCACGACGGTAGGACACCGCGATGGGTGCCCCGACCACGGCCACGACCACGACCACGACCACGGCCACTACGCCGGCTCGTGCCGGAGGGTCAGAGGCGCCCGCGCACCGGCGTGCGCTCGACGGGGTCGCCCTCCTCGGGCATCACCATCTCGGCCCGCACCCCGAGCAGGCGCACCTCCCGGGCCGGGTCGAGGGCCTCGGCGAGGGCCACGGCCGCGTCGACGACAGCGTCGCGCTCCTGCGTGGGCGCCGGCAGCTTGCGGGCCCGCGTCTGGGTGAAGAAGGGTGCGTAGCGCACCTTGAGGCTGACCCGGAAGACCGGCCGGCCCTCCGCGACGGTGTCGTCGAACACCTGCGAGGCGAGCTCGCGGACGGCCGCGCGCACCTGCTCCGGCGTCGTGAGGTTGCTCTGGTAGGTCGTCTCGCGGCTGTGCCCCCGCGCCACCCAGGGGGTGTCGTCGACGACGGCCGAGCCGATGCCGCGTCCGAGCTGGGAGTACCAGACCCCCATCCGCGGCCCGAACTCACCGACGAGCACCGCCTCGTCCGCCTCCGCGAGCTGGTGCACCGTCTCGATCCCGTGGCCCGCGAGGCGCTTGGAGACCTTGGCGCCGACGCCCCAGAGGTCGATGGTGGCGCGATCGCCCATCACGTCGAACCAGTTGTCCGCCGTGAGCCGGAAGACGCCGCGCGGCTTGCCGAAGCCGGTGGCGATCTTGGCGCGCACCTTGTTGTCGCCGATGCCCACCGAGCAGTGCAGCTTGGTGGCATTGAGCACGGTCGCGCGGACGCGTTCGGCGAAGGCCTCGGGGTCGTCGGTGCGCACCCCGAGGAAGGCCTCGTCCCAGCCGAGCACCTCGACGACGACGCCCAGGCCCCGCAGCGCCTCCATCACGCGCTCCGACGCCTCGGTGTAGGCCGGGGCGTCGACCGGCAGGATGACCGCGTCCGGCGCCTTGCGGGCAGCCAGGCGCAGCGGCATGCCCGACCCGACGCCGAACTGCCGGGCCTCGTAGCTGGCCGTCGAGACGACCGCGCGCTCGGCGGGGTCACCGCGGCCGCCGACGATCACGGGCCGTCCCGCCAGCTCGGGACGACGCAGCACCTCGACAGCGGCGATGAACTGGTCGAGGTCGACGTGCAGCACCCAGGCTCGACCGTCCGGGGCGGGCTGCGGGTCCATCGTTACGCGGGGCGGTCCCGCCGGGGCGGCCGCTGCGCCCGCCGCACGTCGTCGCGGACCGGCTTGCCGCGCCGGAACGTGTAGACGGCCTGACCCTCGTCGGCGCTCGAGAGGTCGTATGCCGTCCCGCCGTCCCGTGCCGAGGCGTCCTGCCGCTCGGGCTGCGCGTCCACCGGGGACGCGACGGGCGCGGGCTGTGGCTCGTCCTCCTGCGGCTGCGCATCCATCGCGTCGACCGCGTCGACGCCGTCGTCATCGCCGGCGCGCTCGCGCTGGACCACTTGGTCGTCCTGGGCGAGTCGGTCGTCCTGGTCGTACTCGTCGTACTCGTCGTCCTCGTCGTCCCAGGCCACCGGCTCCGGGCCGGCCTGGGCGTCCTGCTCACCCGCGGCGACCATGACGCCGTGGAAGAGCATCGCGGCAGCAAGCACCGTCAGGCCGAAGGCACTGACCGTGAGCGCCAGGCCCGTGTGCGCGCCGCCGATCTGGGAACGGAGCACGTGGAGGCCGCCGGCCACTGCTCCCACGACCGCAGCGCCGACGAACCAGATGATCGCGGCTCGGGTCGTCGATTTCCCCACGAGGTCACTGTCGCACACGCACGGGCGTGCCGCGGGCAGCACGCGGGTGCGGGGGCGGCCCCGCGTCGTCTCGCGGGCTCAGAGCAGGTCTCGCACGGCAGAGCCCACGACCGCGAACCCGTGCCGGACGACCGGCGCCTTCGCCTTGCCGTTCCCCTTGGCCTTGCCGTTGGCCTTGCCGTTGCCGGGCTTGGTCGCCTTGGCGGGCTTCCCGGCCTTGGCCGGACCGCTGGCAGCGCCCTTGCCGTTGCCGACACCCTTCGCCTTGCCGTTGCCGTTGCCGTTGGCAGCGCCCTTGGCCGTGCCGTTCGCGGCGCCCTTGCCGTTGCCCTTGTCGTTGCCCTTGGCCTGGCCCGGGGCGGCCGACCTGCTCGCGCTCGCAGCGGCACCCGGACGCTCGGTGGCGGCGGCGTCGGCCGCGGCCTTCTCGGCTCCGCGCTCGGCACCGGCGACCACCGGCTGGTCATCCGCCACCGTGGCGGGGACGACGGGGACCTGCTTCGACGGCTGGGGGGCCAGGGCATCCGGCGACAGGGTCAGGCCGGCGTCCGGGGGGGCCACGGCGACGACGGGCGCCGTGACGGCGACCGAGGGCCGTGCCGGGCGCGCCGGCGCGGCGGTGCGGGCGGCATACGTGCTCGGGCTGTGCGTGGCACCCAGCGAGCTGACGGGGACGGGGGTGCCGGCAGCGACCTCGGGTGTGGGGCGGTCCTGCTCCGAGATCACCGAGCCGAGGATCAGAGCGGCGGCGCCGACGCCGAGCAGCAGGTTGGCCCCGCGCTGGCCACCGACGCGCACCAGGGCGAGGTTGCCGGTGACCAGGGCCGCGCTCACAGCCAGCAGGCTCGAGACGCCGATGACGACGAGCCCAGCCGTGACCCCACCGACGAGGCAGCTGAAGAGCACCAGCGCGGCGAGCACGGCGAAGCCCGAGGCCGTGCCCTCGGGCAGCCGGCGGGGGGCCGGGTCTCCCGCAAGCAGGTCGACCCGCTCGTGGTGGTCGAGCAGCAGGACGCCCGGCCGCGCGGGCAGGGTGAAGGATGCGTCGTCCGGAGCCGTCGGACCGGACATTTCGGACATCACTCGGCCAGTGTGACGCATGACGCGCCCGGAGCGCGACTCCGGCCAGTCACGGCCGTGCTGGGGGTGGCGACGTCGGTCGTCGCGGTTCGCATCGGGGATCACGGGCACTTCCAGCTCCTGCGTCGCAGCCGTGGCACCGGGCCCTACCGGTGCCGTCACATGGGGACATTACCCCCAGAGTCAAGCCTCGTACCATAATTGGTAAAGAACGGGCAAAGTCACCGGTCGTTGTGACGGGCGAACCGGCTCTCGATCTCGCGCAGGAAGGCGTCGGAGATCCGGCGGTACTGCTGCGACGTCAGCGTGATCGGGTCGCCGACGCGCAGGCCCAGCACCGACCGGGCCGGGTCGAGTGGCAGCTGTGGGTCGGCCACCAGCGTGCCACCGTTCTCCATGAGGGAGCGGGCGAGGACGCGGACCTCGTTGAGCGCGTTGCCGTCGCGGCCCTCGACGTGCGGGAGGCGGTGCACGAAGTAGCCGTCCAGCACGAGCAGCATGTTGTTGAAGTACTCGTACTCGAGCGACTCGAGCGCCCCGTCGAGGCCGGTCATGTCGGCATCGCCGTGGTCGCGCGCCGCGCGGGCCACCTCGGCGAAGGTCGCCACCTGCGACTCGACCCGTGAGCGGCACGCGTCGATGTAGTCCTGCTCGTACTCCGCGACGCCCAGCATCTCCTCAGCGTAGCCACGCCGCGCCCACTAGGTTTGGCCCATGGCAGGTCGTGAGCGCAACGTGCTCGGGGGCGACCTCGAGTCGTGCGGCACCGACCCGCTCACCGGCTTCTACCGCGACGGCTACTGCACGACCGGACCCGAGGACCGCGGCAGCCACACCATCTGCGTGGTGGCCACGCGCGAGTTCCTCGCCCACCAGCGCCGTGTGGGCAACGACCTGGTCACTCCCCGCCCCGAGTGGCGCTTCCCCGGCCTCGTGCCGGGCGATCGCTGGTGCGTCGTCGCCCAGCGCTGGCTGCAGGCGCACCAGGACGGCGCGGCGGCACCGGTCGTCCTGGCGGCCACGCACGAGCGCGCGCTCGAGGTGGTACCCCTGCAGCTGCTGCAGGCGTATGCCGCCGACATCCCCGACGACCCCCGCTCGCTCCTGTGACCCGTCTCGAGGCCGACTGCGCGCGGTGCTTCGGGCTGTGCTGCGTCGCACTGCCCTTCGCCCGCTCGGCCGACTTCCCCGAGGACAAGCCCGCCGGGCAGCCCTGTCGCAACCTCCTCGCCGACCACCGCTGCGGCATCCACGACCGGCTCGCCCAGGACGGCTGGCGCGGCTGCGTCACCTTCGACTGCTTCGGCGCCGGCCAGCAGGTCTCCCAGGTGACGTTCGCGGGCATCTCATGGCGCGAGGCCCCCGAGACCGCCGAGAGCATGTATGCCGTCCTGCCCGTCATGCGCCAGCTGCACGAGATGCTCGCCCACCTCGAGGAGGCCCTGGCTCTCGGGGCCGGCGAGCCGCTCGGCGAGCCGCTCCGCGCGCAGCTGCAGGCAGCGCAGGCCGACGTGGACGCCGCCACGGCGGGCTCGGCCGAGCAGGTGCTCGCCGTGGACCTCGGGGCGCTCCGCTCCGCTGTCGGCGGGCTGCTCCGTGACGTCAGCGCGAGGGAGCGCGACCGGCGGCGCCGGGCGGACGGCATACCCGTCCCACCCCGACGTGTCCGGCCGGGAGCCGACCTCGTCGGCGCCGACCTGCGAGGGCGTGACCTGCGCACTGCCGACCTGCGCGGGTCGCTGCTCATCGCCGCCGACCTGCGAAACGCAGACCTGCGCTGGGCCGACCTGCTCGGAGCGGACCTGCGCGACGCCGACCTGCGTGGAGCCCGGCTGGAGGGGGCGCTCTTCCTCACCCGGCCGCAGCTGGCTGCGGCGCGCACCTGAGCGCGCCCACTCCCGGGCTCCGACGATCTGCGCGATAGTCCACCGCGGCGCGGGATCTGCCCGCACAATCGACCCATTGCCCACCGAGCACTGGAGTCGACCGTGCGCCCAGCCCGGATCACCACCGCCGGCACCACGGCCGCGACGGCCGCGGCGGCCGCCGTGCTGGGTCTCGGCGCGCTCGTGCTGACCGGCTGCTCCGGGAGCACCCCGCAGGTCGAGCTGAGCCAGGTCGCGGGGTCGACCGGCACACCGGTGCCGACGCAGACGGTGACCGTCACGCAGGTGCAGACGAGGACCGTGACCGCGACGACCACGCGGGTGCAGACGGCCACCGTCACGGCGACCCCGACGGTGACGGTCACGGCGCTCCCGCGCCCGAGCCTGACCACGAGCACGGTGTTCAACCGGCCCGTCGCGCTCGCGGACTACGCGAACCTCGTCAGCGACGTGACCGTCCTGGACCGGATGAGCCTGACGGGCAACGCCGCCGCCCTCCAGCTCGACCTGCTCGACCAGCACCTGACGCGGCTCGGCGCCAACGGGCCGCCGCCCGGGCTCGATGCCCCGAGCTACTACGGGCGGCTCAACTCCCTGGGGCTCTTCGCGCACGCCGCCTCCGACGAGGCCCAGGCCGGCTCACCGGTGGCGGCGAGCCGCTACACCGTCATCCGGCAGGAGACGGGCGTGCTCCTGTCGCTCGTCAACGGCGCGCTGTCGACGAGCTTCACGCTCCCGCCGGCCCCCTCGGCCCCCGCGCCGTC
This sequence comes from Terrabacter sp. NPDC080008, assembly GCF_040702505.1. NCBI lineage: Bacteria > Bacillati > Actinomycetota > Actinomycetes > Micrococcales > Intrasporangiaceae > Terrabacter > Terrabacter sp. NPDC080008. The sequence goes on along the minus strand of NZ_JBFBLC010000001.1, from coordinate 642,347 downwards.
GCCCTCGCACTGAGCCCGGCGCACACCGACCGGGCTGCGCCGGTTCAGCGAGCAGGCGGCTGCTCGGCGTGGACGCGCCGCGCCAGCCGCGACGCCGACCGTCGCACCGGCACCCGTGACCACACCGCCTGCTGCAGGGCCAGGGTGAGCCAGCCGGCGAGCGCCATGGCGACGAGGTTCAGGACCAGCTGCAGGGCGCTGCCCCGGACCTCGTGCCAGGCGCCGAAGGCGAGCCCCAGCGCGACGTTGCCGGCCGCGGGGATCGTGGTGACGGAGATGAAGACACCACTGAGGCCGCCGACCTTGGCCGAGGTCAGCGACAGCACGCCCGCCGCTGCGGCGAGGACGGCCACGATGAACGTCCACTTGTCGGGCGCGTAGATGAAGGCCGTGCTCGGCCGCGGTCCGGTGATGTCGTGCAGGGTGATCCAGCCGAGCGCCCGTCCGAGCAGGCCCGCGAGGCAGGTGATCGCGATGGCCACGGCGAAGCCGACTACGAGCGCGCGGGCGGCGACGGCCAGGAGCAGGTGCCGGCGTCGCACGAGGGCGACGCCGAGGGCCGCGATCGCGCCGAACTCGGGCCCGAGCACCATCGCCCCGATGACGAGGATCTGGGAGTCGAGCACGATCGCGACGGCGGCGATGAGGGTGGCGAGCGTCATGAACGACAGGAAGGTCCAGTTGAGCTCGCTGTCGTCGTAGGAGCGCTGCGCGACCTCGGCCCACACCACCGCATCGGCGCTGCTGCCCGGTGTCAGCTCGTCGGCCTCGAAACCCGGGCGCGAGATCCATGTGGTCACCGGCTCCAGCTGCAGGGAGCCCTGCTCGTGCACGCCGAGGTCCCTCAGCCGGTCGACGAGGTCGTTCGTGCCCTCCCGGGCGATGTCGGCGTGGACCACGTCACCGACCGGGCGCACGGCTGCTCCCCGCAGGACCGACAGGGTGCTCACCGCCGTCGAGTCGGCCAGCAGCTCGGTGACCTGGTCGGTCAGCGCGCTCGGGACGGTGACCGTGAGTCTCAGCATGTCGCCCAGTGTGCCGCCCGATTGACAGGAAGCGGCCGCCGACGCGATCGTGACATCTGAACAGTCATTCAGATGAGAGGGCGTCCATGAGCTCCGTCAGCGGCCTCGACGGCTGCGTGTCCCCTGCGGTCCACCCGGAGAAGGTCGCGATGGTGACCGCCCACGCTCCGGCAGCCGACGAGCTGGCCCGCGTCACCAGCGTCTTCAAGCTGCTCGGCGACCCGACCCGCGCACGGCTGCTCTACGCGCTCCTCGAGGCCGGGGAGCTGTGCGTCTGTGACCTCGCCGCGGCGACCGGCACGGCCGAGACCACCGTGTCGCAGGCGTTGCGACTGCTGCGCGCGTCGGCGGTGGTCACGGGCCGACGGGAGGGCCGCAACATCTACTACCGGCTCTCCGACGCACACGTCCGGCTGCTGCTCGACGTCACCCGGGAGCACGCGCTCCACGACAACGAGTCGCGCACATGAGCGGTGGACACACGCACGGACACGGACACGGACACGGACACGGCCACGGCCACGGCCACGGCCACGGCGCCGCATACGGGGCGGGCACGGGACACGCCGGTGCCCGCCACCGGTGGCGGCTCGCGGTCGCGTTCGGGCTCGTCGGGGCGTTCTTCGTCGTCGAGCTCGTGGCCGGGCTGCTCTCCGGCTCGCTGGCCCTGCTGTCCGACGCCGGTCACATGGCGGCCGACGTCGTGACCCTGGGCGCGGCCCTGGTGGCCACGCGGATCGCGACCCGACCCGACACGACGGGCCGTCGCACGTTCGGCTCCTACCGGGCGGAGGTCTTCGCGTCCGGACTGGCGGTGCTGCTCATGCTCGGCGTCTCGGTGTACATCGCGGTCGAGGCACTCGGGCGCATCGGCGCGAGCCCGGACATCGCGTCCGGGACGATGCTCGTCGTCGGCGTCGTCGGCCTGGTGGTCAACGTCGTCGCCCTCCTCATGCTGCGTGGCGGCGCGGCCGAGAGCCTCAACGTCAAGGGCGCCTACCTCGAGGTCGTCGCCGACACGGTCGGCTCCCTCGGGGTCATCGCCGCGGCCCTGCTGGTGCGGACCACCGGCAGCGCCTGGTGGGACACTGTCGTGGCGCTCGCCATCGCCGTGTTCGTCGCCGTCCGGGCCGTCGGACTCGGACGCGAAGTGCTCGCAGTCCTCGGCCAGCACGCCCCCACAGGCATGGACACCGCCGCCCTCGAACAGGCGCTGGCAACGGTCCCGGGCGTGACGGAGGTCCACGACCTGCACGTGTGGACCCTGACCTCCGGCATGGACGTCGCCACGGCCCACCTCGTCGTGGCGCCGGGGGATGCCGGGCCCGACGTCCTCGAGGAGGCCAGCCGGATGCTGCGCGAGCGCTTCCACGTGGCGCATGCCACGCTGCAGGTCGAGACCACGGACCGCTCGCAGTGCGACGGAGCCGACTGGTGAACCGGCGGACGCGCCTGGCTGCCGGCACGGCCTTCTTCGTCCAGGGCCTGCTCTTCATCTCGCTCACCACCCGGCTGCCCCAGGTGCAGCAGAAGTGGTCGCTGGACGAGCTCGCCGTCAGCGGGCTGCTGCTGATGGTCGTGCTCCTCGCCGGGGTCGGGTCCGTCGTCGCCGAGGTGGTCGCCGGCCGCTCCTCGAGCGCCGGGGTGGTCCGCCTGGGCCTGCTGCTCGCGGCGACCGGCTTCGGCGTGCTCCTCACCGCGCCGGCCGTCGGTGTCTTCATAGCGGGCCTGGCCGCCTACGGCCTGGCGCTCGGGCTCGTCGACGCGTCGTCCAACATGCAGGCGGTGACGGTCGAGCACCTCTACGGCCGGCCGATCCTGCCGTCGTTCCACGCGTTCTGGACCGCGGGCGGCATCCTCGGCACCCTGGGCACGCTGGTGACCGCCCACGTGCAGCTCGGCCCCGCACTGCTGCCGCTGCTGCTCTTCCCGCTGGCCGCGATCGCCGCACCGTACGCGCGTCGCGACCGCCTCGCGGAGCCCGCCGCGCCCGTCGAGGTGCCGTGGCGGCGCATCGCCCTGCTCGGCGTCGCGATGGTCCTCTTCTACATGGTCGACACCGCTGCGACGACCTGGGGACCGGTCTACCTCGGCGGCACCCTGGGCGCCCCCACCGGCCTCACGGCCCTGGCGACGCTCCCCTACCTCGTCGCCACGTTGCTGGCGCGGGCCGTCGGCGACGGACTCGTCGACCGCCACGGGGCCGTGTGGCTGCTGCGGGTCAGCGGTGTCGTCGCCGCCCTCTCGCTGGCGGTCGTGGTCTTCGCGCCGAGCTGGGTCGTGGCCGTCGTCGGCTTCACCGTCCTCGGCGGCGCCGTCGCGACCATCGCCCCGCTCAGCTTCTCGGCCGCGGGCGCCATCGCCGGCGGCGAGGCCGCCGGCTCGGCCGGCGAGCGCATCGACCGGACCGACCAGGTCGTCGCCCGCTTCAACCAGTTCAACTACATCGGGGCGCTGCTCGGGGCCGTGCTGACGGGCGCGGTCGGCTCGGACAACCTGCGCCTGGGCTTCGCCGTGCCGATGGTCCTGGTCCTCGGGATCATCCCGCTCGCCTCGCAGTTCTCGATCATCCGCCGCCGGGGCGTGCCGCTCTCCCGTCGGTGAGGACCCGCAGGCTCCGCACGGGAGCCGCTGAGTTCGGCGGCCACCGTTCGCCGCCAGGCCCGCGACCACGGCAGGATGGCGACATGGCCGAGAGCAAGGGTGCAGGGGCGACCGACGAGGCGACGACGTCGTCGACGGAGACCAGCGAGGCGGCGACGGCCTACGCGGCAGTGCGCCCCGGGCTCGAGGCGGCGACCGGGCTCTTCGTCGAGATGGTCACCGGCCTGCTCGACGACGCGGGCATCAACTACCTCAGCGTCACCGGCCGCACCAAGACCGTGGCCTCCTTCGCCGTGAAGGCGAAGCGGCGACGCGACGGCGAGCTGCTCTATCCCGACCCGCTCGCCGACATCACCGACCAGATCGGGGTGCGGGTCATCACCTACGTCCACGACGACGTCGCTGCGGTCGCCGAGCTGCTGGACGAGGAGCTCGCCGTCCTCGACGACCGCGACCTCGGCCTCGAGACGGCGCGCGCGGGCCGCTTCGGCTACGCCAGCCGGCACCTGCTCGTCTCCGTCGACGCGAGCCGCACCGTGCCGGCCGCCTGGGAGTCGCTGCGCCGGCTCAGCGCCTCCGTGCAGATCCGCACGGTCCTGCAGCACGCGTGGGCCGAGTTCGAGCACGACATCCGCTACAAGGGCACGATCCCCGAGGAGCACGCCCACGAGCTGGACCGCCGGTTCACGCTCGCCGCCGGGCTCATCGAGCTCGCCGACCGCGAGTTCTCCGCCATCCGCGACCGGCTGCAGATGGCGGCGCCGCCGACGCTCGCCCCACCCGCCGAGCACGACCCGAGGATCAGCAGCCAGGACCTCGCGAAGTTCCTCGCGTCCCGGTATGCCGGTGCCGGCTGGGCCCGCACCGACCACTACACGTGGGTCTCCGGGCTGCTGCTCGAGCTCGGCATCACCTCGGTGGAGGCGCTCGCGGAGGTCATCGACCCGGTCGACAGCACCGACCTCATCGAGCGGATGGGCTACAAGTACCCGCCGGGAGCGGTGCGCCGCCTCGACGACGCGCTCCTCGCGACCTTCGGCACGCGCTACCTCGAGCTCGAGGGGAACGCCCACCGCCGTTCCTCGCTCGAGGCACGCCTCGAGCGCTTCGAGAGCGGCAGCTGAGAAGTCCGTGGCCGCTCGTGTCGATTCCGCGGCCGCGAGTTCGTCAGGATGGTGTGGCGAGGGTCGCCACCTGTGTCCGAGAAGGAGCCGACCATGGCTGACACGTACGCCTACCTGATCCACGAGGCCGACTGGGACTCCGACGCGTTCCTGGAGGGCCGCACCAGTGGCGCGGGTCCCGCCGGCAAGGACCCCGCCGCCCCGGGCCGGGCGCCCGAGGACGGCGGCTCGTTCCCCGAGCACCGGGCCTTCCAGAAGGCCGTCGCCGAGCTCGGCGCGCGCATCGTCGGCGGGGCCGCGCTGCAGCACACCAAGCACGGCGGGACCGTCACCCGCGGCGACGCAGGGCGACGGGTCGAGGACGCCGTGTGGACCGACGGGCCCTTCCCCGACTCCTCCGAGGTGATCACCGGCTTCTACCTCGTCGAGACCGACGACGAGGACACCGCCCGACGGATCGCCGCCCTCGTGCCGACCACCGGCCACACCGAGTGGCGCAAGGTCTTCCCGACGGGGATGTGAGTGCCGCTCGGGTCGGGTGAGTTCGAGGAGGCGTGGCCGCGCATCGTGCGCGCCCTCGCCTCCTTCACCGGCAGCCTCGACGACGCCGAGGAGTATGCCGCCGAGGCCGTCGCGCGGGCAGCCGCCCACGAGCGCTCCGGTGGCCGCCCCATCGAGTCGTATGCCGCCTGGTGCACCTCCGTGGCCAAGCGCGCCTGGCTCGACGACGCCCGGCGCCGGACCGTGGAGCGCCGTCTCGCGCCGGACCTCGCCCGTCCCGAGGTGGCTGTCGCCCCCGACCCGTCCGACACGAGCGACGACGCCGCCATGGATGCCGACGCACTGTCACGGGAGGGCCTGGACGACCGCCTGGCTCTGCTCTTCGTCGCCTGCGACGAGGCGCTGTCCCCCGCCTCCCGGATGGTCCTCGCGCTGCGCGTCGTGTGCGGCCTGACGATCCCCGAGATCGCCGGGCACCTCGGCGTGCAGGAGACCGCGGCGGCCGCCCGGCTCACCCGCGCGAAGCGCGCGCTCGCCGAGGCGCGCGGCGCCTTCCACGTGCCCGAGGCCGCCGAGCGCGAACGCCGACTGCCCGTCGTGCTCGCCTGTGTCGCAGGCATGTTCACGGTTGCCCACCGGACCGTCCTCGACCCGGCCGACGCCCTCGCCGACACCGGCCGCCAGGCCCTGTCGATCGCCGACGCCCTCGTCGCCGCCTTCCCGCGCGACACCGAGGTCCGCGGGCTGCGCGCCGTCGTCCGGCTCGGCCTCGCCCGCCGTCCCGGACGGGTCGACGGCACCGGCACCGCGCTCGCGCTCGACGAGGTGGACCGGTCGCGTTGGGACCGCGAGCTGCTCGGCGCCGGCCTCGACGACGCGACGATGGCCGTGTCGGGCGACGGGCGCTTCGCCATCGAGGCGGCGATCGCCGGGCTGCACTCCATCGCACCGTCCTTCGACCGCACCGACTGGGCGCGCATCGTGGAGCTGTACGGGGCCCTCGAGCAGCGCTGGCCCTCCCCCTCCGTCCGGGTCGCGCGCCTGGTCGCCACGGCCCACTCCCTCCTCGCCGACCAGCAGACCCAGGCGGGACCGTCCCTCGCGGAGGTCGAGCGGGAGCTCGCGTCCCTCGAGACGCACGGTCCGGCATACGCCAGCCGTGACGCGGCCCTCGCCCTCGCCGACCTCGAGTGGCGCACCGGACGGCGGGAGCACGCCGCCCAGCGCTACCGCGGCCTCGCCGAGGTGATCGAGGTGGAGCCGCTGCGGCGCTTCTGCCTGCGGCGGGCGCTCACTCCCCCGTGACGCCGTCGACCGCCTCGCGGAGGAAGTCGGCGTGACCGTTGTGGCGCGCGTACTCCTCGATCATGTGCAGCAGGATCCACCGCAGCGTGAACGACTGGTTCTCCTTGCGCGACAGCTCTGCCGAGCGGAACTCGAGCCCGCCCTCCGCGAGGGCCGCGTCGATGTCACGGCGGGCCTGCTCGACCGACTCGTCCATCTGCCGGCGCAGCTCCTCCGGGCTGTCGTGCTTCGCCGAGGTCAGCTCCCAGTCCCGGTCGGCGTCCCAGTCGGCGCTCGCCCACGGCTCGGGCAGCGGACGCCCGTGCAGCACCTCGCCGAACCAGCTCGCCTCGTTGAGGGCGACGTGCTTGAGCAGGCCGCCGAGGGTCAGGCTCGAGGGGGCGAGCGGCTGCGCCAGCTGCTCCGCTGTCAGGCCCTCGGTCTTCTGGCGGAGGGTGTCGCGGTGGTAGTCGAGGAAGGCGACGAGCGTCGTCGCCTCGTCGGCCGCGAGCGGCGGGTCGGTGCGGTGCGTCTGCGGGGTCTGCGTCATGCCGCCGACGCTAGTGTCCGAGGCGCGGAAATCGCCTGCCGGTTTCCGGACGCGGGAGCAGACTGGCCCCGTGCCGACATCGAGCCAGTGGGTCGCGTTCCTCGTCGCGTCGATCCTCTTCATCCAGGTCCCGGGCCCCAGCCTGCTCTTCACGATCGGCCGGGCGCTGACCGTGGGGCGGCGTGAGGCGCTGCTGTCCGTGGCCGGGAACGCCATCGGCGTCACCACCCAGGCCCTCCTCGTCGCCGTGGGTCTCGGCGCGGTCGTCGCTGCGAGCGTCACCGCCTACACCGTGATCAAGGTCGCCGGCGCCGCCTACGTGATCTGGCTCGGCATCCAGGCGATCCGGCACCGGCGCGAGGGCCGCCTGGCGCTCGAGGCGCAGGTGGCGGCCAAGCGCGGCCACGCCCTGCGCATCGGCATCGTGGTCGGCTTGACCAACCCCAAGACCGTGCTCTTCTTCGTCGCCTTCCTGCCGCAGTTCGTCAACACCGGCGCGGGGCACGTCGACGCCCAGATGGCCGTCCTCGGCGCCGTCTTCGGGGCGATGGCCGTGTGCAGCGACAGCATGTGGGCCATGCTCGCCGCCCGCGCGCGCGAGTGGTTCGCCCGCAAACCCGCCCGGCTCGACACGCTCGGAGCGGCCGGCGGCGTCATGATGGTCGGCCTCGGCGCGACCATGCTCGCGAGCGAGTAGGGACCCGACCGGCGGCTTCCAAGGAGATCTGTTTGACTGCGATGGTGACAACCCCTCAGCTCGCGTCCGCGGCGGATCCACACGCATCCGCCGACCGGGTCCGCGCGCACGAGCGCGCTCTCGAGGAGGCGAAGCGGGCGTATGCCGCCCTCCCGCCCGACCGGCCGGTACGACTCGCCAAGCGCACGTCCAACCTCTTCCGGACCCGCAGCGCCACCGACGCCCCAGGGCTCGACCTGTCGGCCTTCCGCGGCGTCGTCGAGGTCCGTCCCGGAGAGGACGGCCGTCCGGCGACGGCCCTCGTCGGCGGCCTCACTACCTACGAGCAGCTCGTCGACGAGCTGCTCCCGCACGGCTACGTGCCGCTCGTCGTGCCGCAGCTGCGCACCATCACCATCGGCGGAGCGGTGACCGGGCTCGGGATCGAGGCCGCCTCGTTCCGCAACGGCCTGCCGCACGAGTCGGTGCTCGAGATGCGGATCCTCACGGGCGACGGTGAGGTCGTCACGGCCACGCCGGACGGCGAGCACGCCGACCTCTTCCGCACCTTCCCCAACTCCTACGGCTCCCTCGGCTACGCCCTCGACCTGCTCATCGAGCTCGAGCCGGCCCGCCCCTACGTCGCCCTGCGGCACGTGCGCTTCGACTCCCTCACCGCCCTGACCGACGCCGTCGGCCAGGTCATGAGCTCACAGACCTGGGACGGCGACCGTGTCGACTTCCTCGACGGCGTCGTGTTCAGCGCCCGGGAGGCCTACCTGACGCTCGGGCGCTGGACCGACACCCTCGAGGGGCAGGCCCGGCCGAGCGACTACACCGGCGAGCAGATCTTCTACCGCTCGCTCCAGTCGCGGCGCACCGACGTGCTGACCGCCCACGACTACCTCTGGCGGTGGGACACCGACTGGTTCTGGTGCAGCCGGGCCTTCGGCGCGCAGAACCCGACGGTCCGCCGGCTCTGGCCGCGCGACCTGCTGCGCAGCGACGTCTACTGGAAGATCGTCGCCTTCGAGAACCGGCACCGGGTGATGGCCCGCATCGACCGGCTGCGCGGCCTGCCCGACCGCGAGCGCGTCGTCCAGGACGTCGAGATCCCGCTCGAGCGCACCGCCGAGTTCGTCGAGTGGTTCCTGCGCGAGGTCCCGATCGAGCCGGTGTGGCTCTGCCCGGTCAAGCTGCGCCCCGACGGGTATGCAGCCGGTGACGACACGCCGTGGCCGCTCTACCCGATGCGCCGGGACGAGCCCTACGTCAACGTCGGCTTCTGGTCCACGGTTGCCATCGAGCCCGGGGCGAGCGACGGCGACGTCAACCGTCGCATCGAGGCTGAGGTGACCCGGCTCGGGGGGCACAAGTCGCTCTACTCCGACGCGTACTACGACGAGGCGACCTTCGCCGCCCTCTACGGCGGCACGGAGTATGCCCCGGTGAAGGACAGGTACGACCCGAGGGGACGGTTCCCCACTCTCTACGAGAAGGCGGTGCAGGCTCGATGACGCTGACGGTGGGACAGGCATTCGACCGGGTGTTCGGCTCCGAGGCCCCGGTGCGGGTCGTCGCGTGGGACGGGTCCGAGGGCGGCAGCGCCGACGGGCTCGTGCTTCGCCTGACGAACCCCGACGCGCTCAACCACATCCTCGCCTCGCCCGGCGACCTGGGCCTGGCCCGCGCGTACCTCAGTGGTGACCTCGTCATCGACGGCATGAACGAGGCCGATCCCTACGACGTGCTGCGCGTGGTCCGTGACGGGCTCACGCCGCGCCTGCCCGACCGCCGCGACGCCGCCGAGCTGGCGCGCTTCGTCGCCAGCCACCGCCCGCACACGCCGGCGCTGCCGCCGGAGGAGACCCCGAGCCCGCTGCGTCGCCTCGCGCACGGGCTGCGCCACGGGCGTACGCGTGACGCCGAGGCGATCTCGCACCACTACGACGTGTCCAACGAGTTCTACGAGCACGTGCTCGGCCCGTCGATGACCTACACGTGCGCCTGCTTCCCCACGGACGAGGCGTCCCTGGAGGAGGCGCAGGCGTACAAGTACGACCTCGTCGCCAAGAAGCTGGGGCTGAAGCCCGGCATGCGCCTGCTCGACGTCGGCTGCGGCTGGGGCGGCATGGTGCGCCACGCCGTCAAGCACTACGGCGTGACGGCCCTCGGCGTCACCCTCTCCCGCGAGCAGGCCTCGTGGGCACAGCGGGCGATCGAGGCCGACGGCATCGCCGACAAGGCGGAGGTCCGCTACGGCGACTACCGCGACGTCACCGAGCACGGCTTCGACGCGATCAGCTCCATCGGACTGACCGAGCACATCGGCGTCAAGAACTACCCCGCGTACTTCCGCTTCCTGCGCGAGCGGCTGCGGGACGAGGGGCGCCTGCTCAACCACTGCATCACGCGGCCCGACAACAGGCACGCCGGCCTGCCCTCGCGCGGCTTCATCAACCGCTACGTCTTCCCCGACGGCGAGCTGACCGGCAGCGGCGACATCGTGCGCGTCATGGAGGACGAGGGCTTCGAGGTGCGCCACCACGAGAACCTCCGCGAGCACTACGCCCGCACGTGCGGCGCCTGGAACGCGAACCTCTCCAAGCACTGGGACGAGTGCGTCGAGCTCGCCGGCCTGGGCCGGGCCCGGGTGTGGGGCCTCTACCTCGCCGGGTCGCGGCTGGCCTTCGAGCGCAACGAGATCCAGCTGCACCAGGTACTGGCCTCGCGCACCAGCACCGAGGGCGTCTCCGGCTTCACGCTGCGGCCGCGGTTCGAGCCCTCCGACGGCTGAGGGGCCGGCTGAGGGACGTCGGTCGGCTGCCGGCTGCTAGTCCGAGCCGCCGAGGTCGACGTCGTACGCCTCGTGCACGAGGTCACCGCCCTTGCGGCGGTGCCGTACGAGGCGGTCCACGAGCACGGTGAGCTCCTCGCGGAAGACCGGGAGGTCGGCGAGGGTGCCGCCGTGCTCGACGACGAGCAGGAAGCCGTGAATCGCCTCGCGCAGCGGGCGGTGCTCGGCCGTGAGGCGGTCGAGGCGGCCCGAGAGGCGGGGGTCGGCGAGGCGCAGCCGCTCGTAGAGCCCGCCCGGCCCCTCGGTGAGGGCGACGTGGTCCTCGAAGTCGTGGGCGAGCTCGGCGAGCGCCGCGCGGACGCGTTCGCGCCACCGGCCGCCGGCCCGGGTCGGCGCGTCGAGCGCGAGGCCGACCGCGCTCACGGAGTCGCGCAGCTCGGACCGGCGCAGCCGGATCCGCTCGAGATGGAGCAGGAGGTCCGCGGCGGTCTGGACCGCTGGCGCAAGGGGCGGGCTGGCTGCACTGGGCTGGACGTTCATGGGGACCTCCCGTGCCGTCCATGGTCGCTCTCCGGCGCCCGGTTCGTCCAGTGCCAGAGCCACCGCAGGTGTCAGGCCAGCGAGAGGAAGAGCTTCTCCATCTCGGCGACGTCCATCGTCTCGCCCTCGGGGTTGGTGATGCACTCGCGCAGCCCCGTCGCGATGACGGCGAAGCCGGCGCGGTCGAGCGCCTTCGAGACGGCGGCGAGCTGCGTGACGATGTCCTTGCAGTCGCGCCCCTCCTCGATCATCTTGACGATGCCACCGATCTGGCCGCGGGCGCGGTTGAGGCGACGGATGACCGACTGCATCTCGTCGAGGTCGAGCTCCACGGCATACCTCCTGGGGGTCGAATGGATTCCATGATACCCCCACGTGTATGTCTCAGGTCTTGGGAACGCTGCTCCCACGGCGGGACAGCGAATCGATGGCGACCGCCGCGATGAGCACCAGCCCGGTGACGATGTACTCCCACTGCACGTCCAGGCCCTGCAGGTACATCCCGTTGTAGATGCCGCCGATGACGAGGCCACCGAGCACGCCCGCCGCGGCCTTGCCCCGGCCGCCGAAGAGGGAGGTGCCGCCGATGACCGCCGCCGCGACTGCGTAGAGGACGAGCTGGCCGCCGTTGACGTTGTTGGACATGCCACCGAGGTAGGAGGCGTAGAGCAGGCTCGCGATGCCGGCCGTCATCGAGCACAGCACGAAGCACCAGGTGCGGATGCGGTCGACCCGCACCCCCGCGCGGCGGGCGGCCTCGACGTTGCCGCCGATGGCGTAGACGTAGCGACCGAAGCGGGTGCGCTGCAGCAGGAACGTCCACGCGCCGAGCACCACGAGCACGACGAAGATCGCCCACGGCACGCCCTGCAGGGTGCCCAGTGCCGCCCGGTTGACGTTGCAGACCACGACGACGACCGCGCCGACCACGGCCAGCAGGCAGATCTTGGCGATCGTCACGCTCATCGGGGGTGCGACCAGGCCGCTGCGCCGGCGCCGCGCGTCCCGCAGGAACTGGCTGAGGCCCAGCAGTCCCACGACGACCACCAGGGCGGCCCAGCCCTGGAACGGGGTCACCTGGCCCCACATCAGGTCGTAGAGCGCGTGGACGTTGGCGCCCTCCCCGCTCAGGCTCGGGTAGCCGGAGAACGGCCCGAAGCCGAGGACGATCAGCAGCACGCCGTTGAAGACGAGCAGGCCACCGAGCGTGACGATGAACGACGCCAGGCGCAGCCGGGTGATGAGCGTGCCCTGGATCGCGCCGATGAGGGCGGTGACGGCGAGCGCGGCGAGGATCGCCGCCCACCACGGCCAGTCCACGGTGGCGGGCTGGACGAGCTGGACGGCGATCACGGCTCCGACCGGTCCTACGTAGCCGATCGACAGGTCGATCTCGCCGAGGAGCAGGGCGAAGATCTCCCCCATCGCCAGCACCATGAAGACCGCGCTCTGCAGGATCAGGTTGACCACGTTGCCCGCGGACAGGAAGACGTGGCCCGGGCTGATCGCCTGGAAGACCACGACGATCGCGATCAGCCCCAGGATCACCGGCAGCATGCCGCTCTCGCCGCCGCGGATGCGCAGGGCCTGCCCCCGCAGGTACTCGCGCAGCGACTGCGCCACGATCTCCGGCGGCACGAGCGCCTCGGTGTCCTGCTCGGCCGCGGTGAGGTCCTCGACCTCCAGGTCCGAGTCGGCCGGCGACGGCGCCTGCGCCACCTCGGGCCCGGCGGTGTCGCCCGGTCCCGCGGGTGCCGCGGGGGCCGCTGGCGCCGTCCGTGCCGCGGGAGCCGCCGTGACCAGCTCGCGGTCGACGTCGGGGCGCATTGCCGGACCGGACCGGTGCCCCGCGGTCATGTACTCGACCACGCCCTGCCGGTCGAGCTGGGCAGCGTCCTGCTCGACGGCCATGTGCCCGAGGTAGAGCACGGCGACCCGGTCGGCGACCTCGAACACGTCGTTGAGGTTGTGCGAGACGACGAGCACGGCCAGGCCGTGGTCACGCAGCCGGCGGATCAGGGCCAGCACCATGGCGGTCTGGGTGACGCCGAGCGCCGCCGTGGGCTCGTCCATGATGACGAGGCGGGAGTTCCACATCACGGCGCGAGCCACGGCGACCGACTGGCGCTGCCCACCGGAGAGGGACGCCACCGGCTGCCGGATCGAGCGCACCGTGGTGACACCCAGTCCGGCGAGCGTGGTGGCGGCGTCCCGCTCCATGTCGTCCTCGTCCAGGACCCTGCGCCGCAGCTTCTCCCGGCCGAGGAACATGTTCTGGACGATGTCGAGGTTGTCGGCCAGGGCGAGGTCCTGGTAGACGGTCTCGATCCCGAGGGCGGAGGCGTCACGCGGGGTGTGGAGGGGGACGGGCCTTCCCTCCCAGAGGATCTCCCCGGAGTCGGGCTGGTGGATGCCGGCGATGCACTTGATCAGCACCGACTTGCCGGCGCCGTTGTCGCCGCACAGCGCGGTGACCTGGCCTGCCGGGATGTCGAGGTCGACGTGTGACAGTGCCTGGACCGGCCCGAAGCTCTTGGAGACCCCGCGGACGCGCAGGAGGGGAACCTCGTCGCCACCTGCCCTGTCGTCACCGCTCATCGCGCTCTCCGCTCTCGTCCGTCGTCGTCAGGGAGTGATGCCGGCGGCCGAGCACGTGCTCGCACCGACGGCCTTGCACAGCGCCGCGGCGTCGATGAACTTGTCCTTGACCACCGTGGCGTTCATGTTGGAGCCGATCACCCACGTCGGCGTCAGCAGCGACGCGGGCTGGGGGGAGCCGGACACGCCCGGAGGCGGGTTCGTCACGGCGTTGATCAGGCTCGTGGGTGGCGTCTGGCTCGCGCGGAGGTAGGTCGCGATGGCGACCGCGTCCTGGGTCTCCAGGTAGATCGGCTTGTAGACCGAGCCGCACTGGTAGCCCGTGAGGATGTTCTCCATGCCCTGGATCGTCGCGTCCTGTCCGGTCGTGGGGACCTTCTTGGGCCCGACGCCCTTGCTCTTGAGAACCGTGACCACGGCGTTGGCGAGGCCGTCGTTGGCCTCCACCGTCGCGTTGATCTCCGGGTGGGCGGTGAACTGCTGGGTGAAGATCGTGGCACCGGTCGAGTTGACCCAGTTGGGGGTGATCTTCTCGCCGACCAGCGTCCAGCCCCTGCTGTTGGTGGTGCCCGCCGGCAGCGGCGTGGTGGCCTTGTTCCAGATGACGCTGTTGTAGCCCTGGGCGAACGAGACCGCGTTCGGGTCGACGTCCTCACCGCCGGAGAGCTCGAAGACCTTGGGGCTCTTGACTCCCCACGCGCCCACACAGGTGACGAAGCCCTGTCCGATCAGCTTGCCGACCTTGGTGTTGTCGAAGCTGACGTAGTAGGTCTTGTTGCCGGCGAAGGTGGCGCGGTCGTAGCTGATCAGCGCGACGCCGTGCGAGGCGGCATACGACTGCACCTGCGAGCCGACCGTGCTGTTGAGCGGGTCGAAGATGAGCACCGTGGCGCCCTTGGCGATGTCGGCCTGGGCGAGTGCGACCTCCGTCGAGTCGACCCCTTGGGCGTTGTCGATCTTGTACTGCGACGGGTCGTAGCCGGCGGCCTCGAAGGCCTTCTTGAAGAACGGGGCGTCGAAGTCGACGTAGCGGGTCGACGAGGTGGTGTCGGGCAGGATCACCCCGACCATCCCCTTGCCCTGGCCGGTCATGCTCTTCAGCTGCGACATCGCGCTGAAGCCGAGGTCGAACGAGCTGACGCCGAGGGCGGAGCCCGACGAGCTGCTCGAGCCCATGGTGCTGGTCGAGCCCATGCTGCTGCTCGAGCTGCTGGAGCCGCCTCCGGACGAGGCCGGGGTGGTGTTGTTGCCGCAGGCCGCCATGGCGAGCGCTGCGACGGACATCGAGGCGAGGACGCCCACCACGCGGGCGCGACCGGCTGTCTTGCGAACTCTCATCTCCGAGCCTCCTTGGCCCTGCTGCGATCGCCCTGCGGGGCGGGCCGTGGCTCCGGCGCCCGGGCCGGGACGGTGCGCGCAGCGGCAACGGCGTGCAGGGTCGGCTCGTCGGCCTCACAGGGGCAGTGGCGGGAGGGGCGAGCCCCGTCTGCCACCACCACGTGCCGTGCGCGTGTTGGCAGACCAGCGTCAGCCCACGTCCCCGTGGGTGTTGGACGACCCACGACTTCAGGCTAGGTCGGCCCGTCGAGGCCTGATGTGGGATTCGCCGAGAGCCGTCCGACCCGTCCCGGTCGATCCCGGAACGCGCTCAGCCCGAGCGGGGTGCGTACATGATGAGCGCGACCCCGACGAGGCAGACGAGCGCGCCGGCGACGTCCCAGCGGTCGGGTCGGAACCCGTCGGCGACCATGCCCCAGAGCAGCGACCCGCCGATGAACACGCCGCCGTATGCCGCGAGGATGCGCCCGAAGCTCGCGTCCGGCTGGAGCGTGGCCACGAACCCGTAGAGGCCGAGGGCCACGACGCCGGCGCCGATCCACAGCCAGCCGCGGTGCTCGCGCACGCCCTGCCAGACGAGCCACGCGCCGCCGATCTCGAAGGCGGCGGCGATCACGAACAGCAGGATCGAGCGGGTGACGGTCACGGGCGCCATCGTCGCACCGTCGCGCCCACGCCCGGTCGGGCCTCGCCTCGTAGATCGCCGGCTCGTAGGTCGCCGCCTCAGAGGTCGCCGGCGGCGCGGCGCTCGTCGTCGCTGCGGAGGATGCAGAACTCGTTGCCCTCCGGGTCGGCCATCACGACCCAGCCCCGGCCGTCCTCGGTGCGACAGTCCTGCACGACCGTGGCACCGAGGCCCTCGACGCGGGCCACCTCCTCGTCCCGCGGCCGGTCGGTGGGGCGCAGGTCCAGGTGCACCCGGTTGCGCACCTGCTTGGCGTCCGGCACGTCGATGAAGAGCAGCCGGTGCGAGCCGTCCGGGGAGAAGATCATGCACTCCTCGTGGTCGGGCAGGTTGGGGTCGGCCGGGTCCTCGTGGTAGCCGAGCAGGTCGGCCCACCAGACGGACTGGGCGTACGCGTCGAGGGCGTTGACGGTCGTGTGCGAGAGCGCGAGTGCCATGCCGACATCCTCCAGTCGCAGCCCCGTCGGGTCACCTGCTTTCCCTGCACCTGCGCGCCCTCCGCGCGACCGCTGGGGCGTGCGATGGTGTCATCGGCGCCCGCCGCCTCGCACGGCAGGCAGAAGAGCAGGCAGACGAAGGAGAGGTCCCATGAGCGCAACACCTCTGGCGCAGAAGGCGTCCGACTTCCTGGCCCTGCACGCCGGCCCGGGTTTCGTCCTGCCGAACGCGTGGGACGCCGGGTCCGCCCGGATCCTCCAGCACGTCGGCTTCCCGGCCGTCGCCACCACGAGCGCCGGCATCGCCTTACCTCGAGGCCGGCGCCGACTGCGTGTTCGTGCCGGGCGTCGTCGAGGAGGCCACCATCCGGCGGCTGGCCCGGGCCGTCCCCGGCCCCCTCAACATCGTCGCCGGGCTGGCCAACCGCATCGACGCACGCACGCTCATCTCCTCGGCGTCGTCCGGGTCAGCCTCGCCGGCAGCATCGCGCGGGCCGCCCTGACGGTCGTCGAACGGGCCGGACGTGAGCTCCTCGAGAGCGGGACGCTGGGCTTCCTCGACGGGGCCGTCTCCTACGCCGACGTGCAGCGCCGCTTCGCCTGACGTGCGCCCGGCCGTCGCGCCTGTCAACGTCCGTTGACGCAGCGCGCGACCCGGCATACGCTGTCAATCCAGGTTGACATCAGGAGGACTGCCACCGGTGACGGAGGTCGAGGACATGCTGACACTGGCCCGAGCGACGGGTGACGACGACCCGCGCGCCGCCCTGGCGGCGGCACGCGAGCTGCGGCGGGCGGCCGACCGCACCGAGGCGGCCGTGGTGCGCCGCGCCCGCAACCAGGGGCTCGCCTGGGCCGACATCGCCGAGCAGCTCGGCGTGAGCCGACAGGCGGTGCACAAGAAGTACGGTCGCCGCTGAGCCCTGTCGAAACCGGGCGCGCCCGTTCGTTGACAGGGTGGGCGGTGACGACTCGCCCGCGACCCGGAGGAGAGCCATGACCGAGTACCTCATCACCTTCAACGACGAGTGGGTGCCCGAGCACACGGAGGAGCAGATCACGGCCAAGGCCGCGGCCGCCCGTGAGGTGCTCGACGACATGCGCGCCGCCGACGCCCTCGTCTTCAGCAACGGCGGGCTCGATCGGTCCACCGCCCTGTTCAGCGCGGTGAACCGCGACGGCGAGGCGGTCTTCAGCGACGGACCCTACGTCGAGACCAAGGAGCACCTCGGCGGCTTCTGCGTCGTGGACGTGGCCGACGACGAGGCGGCCCGCTACTGGGCCGGCCGGCTCGCGACCGCCCTCGACTGGCCCCAGGAGGTGCACCGCTTCCGTGGCCCCGGGCAGCTGGGCTCGTCGCCGGCCGCCGGCTAGCAGGCCGGCCGACCAGCCCGACGGAGTCAGCCCTCGCGCCGCAGCACGACGACGGTGTCCAGGGCGACCCGCTCGCCCTCGTCGGTCTCGACCGGACGCTCGCGGATCCCTGACGTCTCGACCGTGACGGGCAGCCCCTCGGCCCGCTCGAGCACCTCGTCCGGGTCGTAGAGCACGCTCCGGTCGCCGGGCCCGCCCCAGCCCTCGGCGAGGTTGCGCCCCGCATGTCCGACCACGACGACGTGGCCACCGGGCCGCGTCGCCTCCACCGCCTCGCGCAGCGCGTGCGCCCACTCGTCGGCCGGCAGCTGCAGGTAGCAGAGCAGGGCGAGGTCGTATGCCGCCGGGCCGCCGGGCGCGGGCTGCGTCGCGTCCGCGACGAGGGGGGTCAGCTGCCCGATGCGGTCGCCGAGGCGGTCGGCGGCCAGGGACCGCATCCGGTCGACCGCCACGGTCGAGTAGTCGGCCGCCACGACGGTCCACCCCTGCTCGACCATCCAGATCGCGTTGCGGCCCTCGCCGGCCGCGACGTCGAGCGCGTGGCCGGGGGTCATCGGCGCGACGATCTCGGCCACGAAGCGGTTGGGCTCGGCCGACCACACGAGGTCGCGGGCGGCATACCGCTCGTCCCAGTCGCTCGCCTTCATGCGCCCCTCCTCGCCGTCCCGGGAGACGCCCTGCGGCGGTCCCGGTCCCATTGTGGTGGTGTCGCTCTCGTTCGTCACCGATCCGGGACCGGGCGCCGGCGCGGTGCGTAGCGTGGATGGCGGAAAGGCAGAGCAATGAACGTCCTCATCGTCCACGAGTCACTGTTCGGCAACACCCGCCACGTGGCGGAGGCCATCGCGGAGGGCGTGCGCGAGGGCAGAGCGCCCGCATCCGTCAGCCTGGTGCACGTCGACGACGCGCCGACCACGATCGGCGACGACGTCGGCCTGCTCCTCGTCGGGGGCCCGACGCACGTGTTCGGGATGACCCGACCGGGCACGCGGGAGGACGCGCAGACCAAGGGCGCGACGCCGGCCCGCGAGGGCGTCCGGGAGTGGATCGAGGCGGTCACGCCCCGCAAGGGGCTGCCGGTCGTCACCTTCGACACCCGCATCCACGTGCGGATGATGCCCGGCTCCGCGGCGGCCGCCGCCGCCAAGGCGTTGCGGCACCGCGGCTTCGACCGGGCCGAGCGCGGCGAGACCTTCTGGGTGAAGGACACCGCCGGTCCTGTCGTCGACGGCGAGCTGGAACGCGCCCGGTCGTGGGGCGCGACGCTCGCCGGGCGCGTCGCCCACGGCGTCTCCTGACCCCGCGGGCGCCCGCTCAGGTCAGCGTCTCGAGCCAGGGCCTGAGGTGCCCGAGCACCTCGTCGGGGACCTCGAGCTGGGGCGTGTGCCCGACGCCGTCGAGGTATGCCGTCTGCCAGGCCGGGTTGAGCCGCGCTGCCCGCCGCGCGGCCGAGATCGGCACGAGCCGGTCCTTCGTGCCGTGGAGGAGCAGGACGGGCCGGTCGACCTCGCGGATGATCCGGTCGTAGTCCCGCCGTCCGCGCAGCACGCGGAGGAGCGACCGGGCGGCGCCCAGGAACTCCGCCTCGGGGCTGGGGAGGGAGCGCCGCCAGGCCGCGAGCTCGACGTTGGCCTCGGTGACGGCCGGATCGGCCCGGGTCGTGTCCGCGAAGCACAGCGCCAGCGTGCCGTGCACGCGCTGCCGGTCGGTGAACCGGCTGTTGTAGCGCGTGAGCACGAGCTCCCCGACCCGCGGGACGGCATACATGGCGAACGTCGCGGCGACCTGGGGGTCGGGCCGGGCGCCCGGGTTGGGCAGCGCCGGGTCGACGAGCGCGAGGCCGACCACCTGCTCGGGGCGACGGTCGGTCAGCAGCAGGCTGATCATGCCGCCCATCGAGTTGCCGACGAGCACGACGGGCTCGCCGAGCACCTCGTGGACGAAGCGGCTGAGCACCGCGGCGTTGTGGTTGACGCTCGTGTCGCGCCCGTGTGCGGGGGTGAGCCCGAAACCGGGGAGGTCGATCGCGACGACCCGGTGGCGTTCGGCGAGGGCCGGCGCGATGCCGACCCAGTTGAGCCAGGAGCCGCCGAGTCCGTGGATCAGCACGACCGGCGGCCCTGCGGTCTCGGGCCCCGGCGTGCCGGCGGGGCCGCCGAAGTCGACCCAGTGCACCGGCCCGTCGAGGTCGATCGTGTGGCTGGTTCCGCCCCACGAGGAGGCGAGGTCCGGGGGCGCCGGGGACAGCGAGGTGCTCATGACCGCAGGTTACCGCCGGTCAGTTGCGGCCGCCGGGCGTCACCGGTCGGTGGGTGCCTGGCCCGGCTCGTCCTCCCCCTGGAAGGGGCGCACCTCCACGGGCAGCCCGGTGGCCCCGGCGATCCGCTCGGCCCAGCCGAGCACGACGTCGTAGTCGTCGGACCGCACGATCGACAGGCCGCCGAGGTGCTCCTTCGCCTCGACGAAGGGCCCGTCGGTGACGACCGCGTCGCCGCCGCGGCGCCTGCGGATCGTCGTCGCTGCGGCCTGCTCACCCAGGCCCCCGGCGAAGACCCAGCCGCCCGCGGCGCGGATCTCGGCGTTCACGACCTCGAGGTCGGCCATGACCTGGCGCAGGTCGACCTCCTCGGGCGGCGGGCCGTCGGGTGAGAACAGGCTGATCAGGTAGGTCGTCATGGTGCCCTCCTCGGGCCGGCATCGGCCGGCCGTCTCATCTCGGTGTCGGGTCGCACCGGGTGTGCGGCCTCACTGACTCCACGAACAGGCAGGCTCCGCTTCGACAGTCCGCGTCAGCTGAGCGGGCCGCCGCGCGGACGCTGCTCGACGAGACCCACGAGGTTGCCCTCGGAGTCGACGACGAACGCCATCCACTCGTCGGTGCCGGCCGGCCCGAGCGTGTCGTCGTCGTGGCCGAAGATCACGTGCGGGTCGGCGCGGACCTCGACACCGGCCGCCTGCAGCCGCTCCACCGTGCTGGGCAGATCGTCGACGCGCAGGTAGTGCAGCGCGCTCGGTGCGCCCTGGTCGAGCAGGAGCCGCACCCCGCCCACGTCGAAGAAGACGAGCCCCGGCGGGTCGTAGGTGGCGAGCGGCTCGGCGCCGAGCAGGTCGCGGTAGAAGTCGGTCGCCCGGCCGAGGTCGTCGGCGTGCTGGGCGACCTGGACGAGCCCCCGTGACGTGCCTGATGTCATCCCGTGTCCCATCCAGCGACGGTAGCGCCGCCACCCGACACAATGGGCCCATGACCGATCACCGGCCCGATCACCGACACGTCGAGACCTGGCTCACCGACATGGACGGTGTCCTCGTCCACGAGGAGGACGCGATCCCGGGGGCCGCCGAGTTCGTCAAGGCGCTCAAGGAGTCCGGCCGGCCCTTCCTCGTGCTGACGAACAACTCGATCTTCACGCCCCGCGACCTGCGGGCGCGGTTGCTCATGAGCGGGATCGACGTGCCCGAGCAGTCGATCTGGACCTCCGCCCTGGCCACGGCGCAGTTCCTCGCCGAGCAGCGTCCCGGCGGGACGGCATACGTCGTCGGAGAGTCGGGGCTGACGACGGCGATGCACGACGTCGGCTACGTCATGACCGACCGCGACCCGGACTACGTCGTGCTCGGCGAGACGCGCACCTACTCCTTCGAGGCGATCACGCGCGCGATCCGCCTCATCGAGAAGGGCGCCCGCTTCATCGCCACCAACCCCGACCCGAGCGGACCGAGCCCCTACGGCACGCTGCCCGCCACCGGTTCGGTCGCGGCGCTCATCTCGACGGCGACCGGTCGGCAGCCCTACTACATCGGCAAGCCCAACCCGCTCATGATGCGCAGCGCCCTCAACCGGCTCGACGCGCACTCGGAGACCACCGTCATGGTCGGCGACCGCATGGACACCGACATCATCAGCGGTCTCGAGGCGGGCCTACGCACCGTGCTCGTCCTCACCGGCTCGACGAGCCGAGAGCAGGTCGAGCACTTCCCCTACCGGCCGAGCCGCATCGTCGACTCGATCGCCGACCTGACGCCGTATGCGGAGACGACCTGAGCGCTCACCCGCGGCCGAGCAGGCGCTGCCACCACGACGGCCGGGCAGCGAGCTCGGCGGCGCGGGCGGCGGCCCGCTCCTCCCGGGCTCGGCGCTGCTGCTCCTCGAGCTCGGCGCGCAACGGCCGCCACCGCTCGACCATCTCGTCGACGTCGAGCGTCTTGGCGATGAGGGGCGGCAGGTTGCCCACGGCCGGCCGCATCCGGTCGGCGAGGACGCGCGTGTTGTAGTCCTCGATGATCTCGCGCACCTGGGCCTCGGTGCGCACGTCGACGAGGGACTCGGGGTAGCCGGCGGCCTCCTTGCGCAGCGCGAGCGGACCCGGGAGCGCACCGCCGAGGTCGAGGTTCTCGCGGGCCGCGAACCGCTTGACCCACCAGTCGGGGTCACCGGAGTCGCTGAGGTCGAGCGGCTTGCCGGCGCCGGGCAGGTTGTCGAAGTCGCCACGCTCTTGCGCCTCGCGGATCTGCTTCTCCACGGGGCTCTCCCAGTACGGCTGACCGGCCATGCATCCACGCTAACCGACACTGCCCTCGAAGCGGCGATAGGCGTCACGGGAGGCACACCCGACACAGCCATCGGCGCGGCTCGGAGATGGCGAGTTTGCTTGCAGCGCAATTGAACTGGTGCGAGAAACCCTCGATCCATCATTCGAACTGATGTACGATTGGCCCATGAGCCAGAGCGCAGAGCGGATCGAGGAGGACTGGGACCACGTCGCGTCCCTGGCCGCCGATCTGCACGACGCGCACGCTCGACTCGTCGACTTCGTCGCCACGGTCCTGGCCGAGGGCTCCTGGCAGGCCGCGGGTCTACGGTCTCCGGAACACTGGCTGATGCTCCGCGCGGGACTGTCCCGCGGCCAGGCGGCAGCAGTGCTGCTGGTGGCGCGTCGCGCCGGTGAGCTGCCGGAGACCACGGCGGCGCTGCGCGACGGGCGCATCAGTCTCGACCAGGCGGCAGTCGTCGCTCGGCACACGCCGGCCGAGTTCGACGCAACGGTGGCCGAGTTCGCACAGCAGGCGACCGTGACCCAGCTGCAGCGCACCGTCACCCGCTACGACTTCACCCTCCCCGACCCGACCCTCAACGCGGCGGGAGAGCTGGTCCCCGAGTCACCCGAGGACCGCGAGCCGGGCAAGGCGGAACCGGACGACGCCGAACCCGGGCACTTCGAGCCGGAGGGCACTGGGGCAGACGACACCGAAGCGACGAACACGAAGTCCAGCAACTCTGCGCAGGAGCCGGTGGAGCCGGCGCACCTGTCCATGGGCTACGACGCCGACGGTCGGTTCCGGCTGCGCTACGACGCCCCCGCCGAGGTCGGTGCCCTCATCGAGGCCGCGCTCGTCGAGGCCAAGGACCACCTCTTCCACGCCGTCACCCCGCCCGGGACTGCGCCCGACCGGCAGTCCCTCAACGGCGACGTCCTCGACCCACGCCGGTGCCCCGCCGACGGTGGCCCGCCCCGCGTCACCTGGGCCGACGCCTTGGCACTGGTAGCCGCCCGTTCTCTGGACGCCGCCGGAACGACCGGCAGCAGCACCACCGACAGCAGCACGACCGGCAACCGCGGAAGCAGCGGAAGCCCGGCGACCGGAGGTGCGCGGCGGAGCCGCTACCGGGTGCAGGTGCACCTGGACACCGACGGCGGCTGGCTCACCGGGCGTCCCCGCCTCCCCCAGCACATCGTCAACGGCCTGACCTGCGACGGCACTCTCACCCCGGTCTGGGAAAGCGAGGGCCACCCGGTCAACGTCGGCCGTGCCCAACGCGTCGTGCCGCACCGTACCCGCGTTCTGGTGCTCGACCGCGACCGCGGCTGCCGCTTCCCCGGCTGCGGGGCCACCCGAAACCTCGAGATCCACCACCTGGTGCACTGGCGCGACGGCGGCCCCACGGACCTGACCAACCTGCTGGGACTGTGCCCGTTTCACCACGACGGGCACCACCGCGGCGAGTTCACGATCACCGGCGACCCCACCCAACCCGACGGCCTGATCTTCGAGACCCGCACCGGCCTGCTCATCGGCCCACCCCAACCCCCGCGACGGCCGGCCCAGCCTGAGCTCACCGTCATCGCCGACACCGACACCAACACCGGAACGGCCGTCACGCACGGCAGACCGCGGCCACCCTCGCGCCTCGGCCGCCGCTACCCTGCTCCGCCCGGCGGTCCGCTGCACCTGCACCTCGTCGACTTCACTCCCGCTTGAGGCCGCCCGGCCGAGCAGAAACGGCCGCAACCGCCACCGAATTGCACACTCCAACCCTTGCTGGTTCGGCAAGACGGCATGGTGGGCACCGTGGAAGGGACAGGGATCTCCGAATCGGGGGCCGAAGGTGCGGGACTCAGTCACCGGCGGACGGCACCGGTGTGGTGGGCGACGGGCTTCGTCCTGCTCACGCTCGTCGGACTTGGCGCTCTGGCCTGGGCCGCGCTCCTGATGCACGCCATGCTCTACGGCACGTTCCAGGTCATGGATCCCGGCTCCGTGGCTGCCCCCGAACCCGGCCGATACGCTAGGGCGCTGGTCGTCGGCTGCCTCGTCGACGTCGCAGGCACGGCTGCGATGCTGAGGCTGCTGCTGCGCAGCACGGACCGACGCTGGCCTGCCTGGGCCAGCGCCCTGCTGGCGGCTGCCGTCGGCGGCGTGGTCGCCGCCAGCACCCTGCTCCTCGTCGTGGGCGTGAGCCCCTTGAGCCTGTTGGGGTACTGAGCCGACCCGGGCCGTCGGTCGCTACAGCTCCTTGCGGAGGTGCACGTCCGCGGCGTCGGGAGTCGGCACACCCTCCCAGCGGAAGATCTTGCGGTAGCCCTGCTTCTCGTAGAAGCCCGGCGCCTGGAAGGTGAACGAGGTGACGAACACGTGCGTGCAGCCCCGCGAGCGGGCCTCGGCCTCGAAGTCAGCGAGCAGCCGCTCGCCGAGGCCCCGGCCTCGAGCATCGGCCCGCACCCAGGTCATCCCGATGCCGGCGGCCACACCCCACGTCCAGCCGCTGACGCCCGCTGCCAGCTCGCCAGAGTCGTCGAGGATCCGGACGGTCAGCTCGCGTGCCGCAGGGGTGCCGGCGGTGGCAGCGGCGTTGACCGCATCCAGCTCGTCGGACAGTCGCTGGTCGAGGGTCGCGTCGGCCTCGCCGACGATCGACCGGTACTCCGAGGTGTTCGTCATGGCGCAGGAGCCTGCCACGACGGGAGTCACAGCCGGGCGATGACCTCGTCGAGCATCGCCTCGGTGAGCTTGCCGGTGAACGTGTTCTGCTGGCTCACGTGGTAGCTACCGACGAGCCGCACCGGTCGGCCGGCCGCCGTCCGCAGCACGGCCTCGGCTCCGTGACCGAAGCGCGGCTTGGGCCGCGGCACCAGCCACCCACGTCGGCGCGCGGCGCCGAGCGCGGCGTCCCAGCCGATCGACCCGAGCGCGAGCATCGAGCGCAGCTGCGGCTCGGCCAGCTCGAGGTCCCGGTCGAGCCACGGCGCGCACGTCGCCTTCTCCTCCGTGGTCGGCTTGTTCGCCGGCGGGGCGCACCGGACCGTCGCGACGATCCGCAGCCCGGTCAGCACGAGGCCGTCGCCCGAGGCCACCGACGTCGGCTGGCTCGCGTAGCCCGCGCGGTGCAGGGCGGCGTACAACCAGTCGCCGGAGCGGTCGCCGGTGAACATCCGCCCGGTGCGGTTGGTGCCGTTGGCCGCCGGCGCGAGCCCCACGATGAGCACCTCGGCGTCGGGGTCGCCGAACGACGGGCCCGGCCGTCCCCAGTAGGGCTGGTCGGCGAAGGCCGCCCGGCGCCCCTGTGTCGCAACGGATTCGCGCCACTCGACGAGCCGCGGGCACGCACGGCACACGCTGACCCGTGCATCGAGCTCGGGTATGCCGTCCGCTCCCTTCGCGAGGCGCCGCACCTGAGCCGGGGTGGTGGCCACGGGCGTCTCCGCCGTCGCAGGGTCACCCGGCCAGCCCGACCCCGCGGGCACCGGCGAGAGGAAGAGGCCACCGGTGACGGGGTGCTGGGCCGGGTTCGGCATGGCGGGAGGGCACATGGCCCCCACGCTAGGACGCGCGGCGACCTGACGGCATACGCCCCCTCGGCGACACGAGGCCGCGCTCTCGCGCGGTGTCAGTAGCCGCCGACCGATCCGCCGCTCGTGCTGGTGCTCGAGCTGCCGGAGCCCTTGATCGGGTTGCCGCTCGTGTCGACCACCCACCAGATGTTCATGACGCCCTGACCGAGCACGTCGCCGGGCGCCTGGTCCTGGGCGTAGTAGTAGAGGGGCCAGCCGTTGAGGGTCACCTGCTTGCCACCGCCCGGGGCCGAGATGGAGCCGACGGTACCGCTGACGCCGGTGGCCTTCGGGGCCGTGGAGCCCACCATGGCGGGCGGCCAGTAGCCGAGGCACTGGCCCGTGCAGACACTCTTCGTCGTGCCCTTCGTGTCCTTGGTGAACAGGTAGAGCGTCATCCCCCGGCCGTCGGTGACCACGTTGCCGAGGGATGTCGAGCTCGCCTTGAGCGCCGACACCTCGTGGCTGGAGGATGAAGTGGCCGCGCTCGTCGCGGCCCCTCCGGCCGCCGGTGCGGCAGCGGACGTCGAGGGCTGCGGAGCGGTCGAGCCGCACGCTGCGGCGGTGAGCAGTACGGCGGTGGCGACGGCCGCGGTGACCATCGTCGAGGGACCCGTGGTGGGACGCAGTGTGGGACGCATGATGACCTCCTCGTCGTGGGCGCCGAGCACCGACGTCCTCCTGCGATGACGCTGCGGGTCGTGGGACGGTTCAAGGGTCGGTGAGGTGCATCCGCGGCTGAACCGATCCGGCCCCGCGGGCGTCTTCGGACGAGAAAGCTACGAGTGACGTGTGAGGAGGTGGCTGCGGCATGCCGCTCGACGAGGATGCGGTCGCGGCGATCTACCGCGAGCACGGCCCGATGCTGCGCCGCGTCGTCTGGCGTGCGACGAGCGACCCCGACCGGGTGGACGACATCGTCCAGGAGGTCATCCTGCGGGTCTGGCGGCAGGCACCCGAGACCGACAACCTGCGCGCCTACCTCATCACGACGGCGCGCCACCTCATCGTCGACCAGTACCGCGCGTCCGCGAGGCGCCCCCAGCAGGCACAGCTGGTCGAGGTGGCCGAGCCGGACTCGGCCATCGACCGGGCCCTCGACCAGGTGCTCGTCGAGGAGGCGCTCGGGCGGCTGCAGCCGAACCACCGGGAGATCGTGCGCTGCCTCTACTACGAACGGCTCAGTGTCGCCGAGACCGCCGAGCGCGTCGGGGTGCCGGAGGGCACGGTGAAGTCGCGGGCCTACTACGCGGTGCGCAACCTGCGTGCCGTGCTCGACGAGATGGGGGTGACGCGATGACCACCGGGTCGGACGAGCTGCACGTGCTGCTGGGCGCCTACGTGCTCGGCGGGCTGTCCAACGAGGACCACCGCGCGTTCAGCGAGCACCTGCGCACCTGCGCCCGCTGCCAGGCCGAGCTCGGGCAGGTGTCGGGGCTGCCGCGGCTGCTCGAGCTGGCCGGGCCGCGAGGCGGTCCGCACCTCGACGAGGGGGCCGACGGCAGCGCCGCCGAGGACGGCACGGGCGAGGCCGGCGCGTCCGGCGCCTCGGGCACGTCCGAGACGGACGAGCGGAACCTCGCGATGCTGGTCGACGAGGTCGGCCGTCGGCGCAGACGGCAGCGCGGGGTCTTCTCGGGGATCGCCGCGGCGGCGGCCGTCGCCACCTTCGGCATCGGCGCCTCGCTGGGGCAGCAGCTGCTGGCCCCGCCCGCTGCCGCTCCCCCCGCGCCCTCGTCGGCGACCACGACAGCGACTCCCCCGGGCGGCACACCCGGCAGCGCGGCCCCGGTCGCGCACGTGGCTGTGCGGCCCGTGGCCGGCAGCGCCGTCCAGGTCGATGTCGCGCTGCTCGCCCGCGGCTGGGGCACCCAGCTCGACATCCGCTGCGAGGACATGCCGACCAGCGGTGAGGTGGCGCTCTGGGTCATCGACCGCAACGGCCGGGCCACGACCGCCGCGTCCTGGCGAGGCACGCCCGCCGGCTACTCCCGGGTCACCGGGGCGACCGCCCTGTCCCCCGGCGAGATCCGGGCGATCGAGGTGCGCACCGGCAGCGGGAAGGTGCTCGCGTCGGCCCGGACCTGAGGGCCTGGGGCTGAAGCCCGCAGTTCCGGGCCGGCGCTCAGAGCCCCTTCGGCAGCTGGGTGCTCGGCGGCGTGACCGAGACCTTGGCGCCGTCGAAGGTGACCTCGCTCAGCCACATGGTGCGGCCGGGCACCTCGTCGCCGATCGCGTCGGGCGACCACGCGTGGTAGACCATGAAGACCCGCCCGTCCTTCTCGAAGAGGGCGCAGTGGCCGGGGCCGGCGGCGACCGCGGTGCTCGTCAGCACGGGATCAGGGTCCTTGGTGAACGGCCCGGTCGGCGACGACGCGGTCGCGTGCCCGACGGCGTACTTGTCGCTGCCGTAGTCGTTGGCGGAGTAGAAGAGGTGGAAGACGCCGTCGCGCTCCCACACGAAGGGCGCCTCGACGAGCTGGCCCTCCCACGGCAGGTCCTGCCGGATGAGGCGCTTCGGCGTGCCCTCGAGGTGCAGCCCGTCGGCGGAGAGCCGCTGCACCGAGATCCACGTGTCCATGCCGACGGCGTTGCCGTCGTTCTTCCAGTAGAGGTATGCCGTCCCGTCGGCCGCGACGAAGGGTGACGCGTCGATCGAGCCGCCCTGGTCCTGCTCGCACACGAGCGGCTTGGTGCTCGTGTCGCGATACGGCCCGTCCGGCTTGTCGGCGACCGCGAGACTGATGCACTGGATCGCCGGGTCGGGCGCCATGGTCGTGTAGTAGAGCACCCACTTGTCGCCGAAGCGGTGGGCCTCGGGCGCCCAGACCTTGCCCTTGGTGCTCCACGCGGGCAGCTGCGGCAGGGCGTCACTGCCCTGGGTCCACGTCGCGAGGTCGTCGCTGTGCAGGGTCTGGACGTTCATCCCGTTGCCGTTCGTGGCGATGGCCACCCAGCGCTCACCGTCGCGGATGACCTGGGGGTCGGGGAAGTTGCTCGGCCAGACGGGGTTCGTCGCGGTCTGCTCGGCCGCAGTGGCGGGTGTCGTCACGGTCTCTCCGGTGGTGGGGGCGGGGCCGGCGCCCCCGCAGCCGCCGAGGAGGGCGGCTGCGAGGACGGCGCCGGTGGCGGCGTGGGTCAGGGTGCGAGCGCGTCTCATCCTGCTCCGGGGTCGCTCGGCCACGTGGAGGCGTAGAACCGCAGGTAGTCGAACTCGGCCACGGCCGCCGGTGAGGCGCCGCCGTGGGCGACGAGCCCGATGCGCGGGTTCGTGCCGGGGCGGAAGGTCCACGTCGCCCCCCACGTCCAGTGCACGCCGTCGCGGCTCGTGCCGGCCCGGTAGAGCTGCTCCCCGGAGGCTGACGTGTGGTGGGCCAGGCGCAGCCACAGCGTCGGGGCGGCCGTGCCGACGATCGCGCCCCCGTAGCTCGTCGGGCCACTCGGGTCCTTCGGGTCGGCGGCCGTCTCCCGTCCGAACTCGGTCTGGCGCGTGTTCCAGATCGCCACCTTCGACAGCCGGGCGAAGTCGTCGTCGTTCTCGTAGGCGACGAGCCCCACCTGCTGGTAGTTGCGGACCGTGTCGACGCCGAGGTCCAGCGTCGTCTTCGCCTCCGCGATCCAGTCACCGTCGCCGGGGGTGCTGTGCAGCAGCACGCTGGCGGTGTTGCCGCCGCCGACGAGGTCGGTCCCCTCCACCGGCCAGTGCAGGCTGCCGCCCGACACGGTGACGGCCGGGTTGCGCCGCACCCAGGTGAAGCCGGCGAGGCTCGGGTCGTCGAAGTCCTCGGACTCGATCAGCGCACCGGCCTGCGGCACCGGGGCCAGGGCCGGCGCGTCAGCTGCAGCCGGGTTGACCACGACGTTGTCGACGACGGCCCTGCTGCTGCTGAGGCGGACCGGGGCGGCGTCCGGGCGGGCGTCCCCGTCGACGTGGACGCGCGCAGCGACGTCGGCGAGGTCGCTCTCGGTGACCTCCGCGGTGAGGCCGTCGGCCGTCGCCTCGACCGTGAGCGTGCGCCAGGCGCTCGCCGGGAGCATCGGCAGGGTGGTCGTCGACGAGCGGACCTTGCCGCCGTCGTCCACCTGTGCCGTGAGACGACTGCCCTTGGGGTCGAGGGTGACCTTGACGGACGGGTTGCGTCCGACCATGACGCGCAACGGCTCGGTGCCGCGGTGGTCCAGACGCACGTGGAGCGGGCCGGCCGGCGCAGCAGACGCGGACGACGCGGTGCCGTGCACGAGGCCGGTGGCGCCGGTGACGGGGTCGGTCGGGCCCTCGGCGAGGCGCACGAAG
Source organism: Terrabacter sp. NPDC080008 (assembly GCF_040702505.1). Classification (NCBI taxonomy): domain Bacteria; kingdom Bacillati; phylum Actinomycetota; class Actinomycetes; order Micrococcales; family Intrasporangiaceae; genus Terrabacter; species Terrabacter sp. NPDC080008. The sequence goes on along the minus strand of NZ_JBFBLC010000001.1, from coordinate 612,412 downwards.
CCGCCGCCAGCCGCGGGGTCGGTCGGGTCGATGCCGATGCTCGAGGCCAGGGTGGGCGCCGGCTGCGGCGTGTCCGACGGCCCCCGGCCCGCGCGGGTCCGCGGCCAGCCGTCGACCCAGTCCAGGCGGTCGAGCAGCATCGGGCGGCGGTTGATGCCGAAGGTCGTCGTCAGCCACGGGTTGGTGCGGTCGATGGCGTGGTACGCGATGTAGTCACGGCCCTCGGCGTCGGTGACGACCGCGTGGTGGCCGGCCCCGACGAAGCGGTTGCCGTTCTGGGTCAGGGTGATGGTGCCGCCGACCCGAGAGGCCATGAGCGAGGTGCCCTCGGCATCGACGAACGGCCCGAGCGGGGAGCGGGAGCGGCCCGCGAAGACGGAGTAGCCCGTCGTCGGCCCGGCGCAGCAGTTGGCCGCCGAGCCCATGAGGTAGTACCAGTCGCCGTGCCGCACGACGTAGGAGCCCTCGTAGCGGTTGTCGATGGCGACCTGGGTCGCCGTGCCGACGGGCGTCAGGCCGTCCGCCGACATCTTCGTGACCCACAGCCCGCCGAAGTAGCTGCCGTAGTAGAGGAAGCGCTGGCCGTTGACGTCGGTGAAGCCCGCCGGGTCGAACGTCCAGAGGTAGCCGCCTCCCGGCGCCGGGCGCGGTGGGATCGCGGGCGCCGACGTGGCCGTCCACGGCCCTCCAGGTGAGGGTGCCGTGGCGACGCCGATCGCCGAGTCGTCACCCGGGCCCCGCGTCGTGTCGGTGACGGTGAAGTAGAGGACGTAGCGCCCTGCGACGTAACGGATGTCGGGGGCCCACAGGCCGGCAGTCGGTGTCGCCCACGACGGCCGGTTGCCGCTGTTGAACACCGTGCCGAGGTACTCCCAGTGCGACCAGTCCCGGGTGCGTGCCATGTGCATGAGCCCGGGCGGGTCACCGGCCCTGAGCGGATCGGACGTCGCGTACGCGTACCACCAGCCGTCGCGTCCGCGGATCACGGACGGGTCGGCGAAGGTGTCCGAGAAGGGGTCGGACACCGCGTTCTTGTATGCCGTGTCGCGCGGCGCCGCCGTCACGGTACCGGCTCCGGTGGCACCGGACGCGGGGGCGACGGCCATGAGGCCGACGGCCGCGACGAGCGTTGTCAGGCAAGCGGCCCCGCGCCTGGCGGCACGGGCTCTCAGGAAGGTCGGTGGACGCATACGGACTCCTCAGCCCTTGACGCCGCTGCTGGCGACGCCCTCGATGACGTAGCGCTGCACGAAGACGTAGAGCGCGAGGACGGGGATGGCGGCGAGCATCGCGCCGGCCATCACCACGGGGTAGTCGATCGTGTAGGCGCCCTGCAGCCGGCTGAGGCCGGCGGGGAGCGTCAGCCGCTCCGGGGAGAAGAGCACGTAGATCGGCCAGATGAAGTCGTTCCAGTTGGTGAGGTAGCTGAGCACGCCGAGGGTGACGAGGGCCGGCTTGGCGTTCGGCAGGACGATCGACCACCACGTGCGGAAGGGCCCGGCCCCGTCGAGCCGGGCGCTCTCCTCGAACTCCCTGGGCAGGCCGAGGAAGAACTGGCGCATGAAGAAGACGCCGAAGGCACCGGCCGCGCCCGGCACCACGAGGGCCCAGATCTGGTCGAGCCAGCCCAGCTTGTCGAGCAGCAGGAAGTTCGGCATCAGGAAGATGAAGCCGGGGACGAAGAGGGTCAGGATGATCGCGGTGAAGATGGCGTTCTTGAAGCGGAACTCCATGCGCGCCAACGCGTAGCCGGCGAGCGAGCACACGACGAGGACGAGCAGGGCGTGCAGCGTCGCCGCCAGCAGCGAGTTGAGGAACCACCGCATCACCGGGCTCGCGGCGTCCTGGAAGAAGAGGACGTCGAAGGCGCGCAGGCTCGGCTGCGACGGGAAGTAGGTCGGCGGGACGGTGCGCGACTCGCTCTGCGACTTGAACGCCGTCAGCAGCACGAGCAGCAGCGGCCCGATGAAGATGAGGCTGAGGATCGTCATGCCGACCCAGAACAGGGGTCCGTTGCGACGCTTCACGACTTCTTCTCCCTCAGTGCCCAGAAGTTGAACAGCGCGATGAGGGCGAGGAACACGGCGAGCACGTAGCTCATCGCCGAGGCCTGTCCCATCCGGTACTGCGAGAGGCCGAGGTCGGTGATCTCCATGATCGCGGTGCGCGTGGAGTCGCCCGGCCCGCCCTTGGTGATGAGGTAGCTCTGCCCGAACATGTTGGCGCTGGCGAGGACCGTGGTGATGACGACGAAGATCAGCACCGGCCGGAGCCCGGGCAGGGTGACGTAACGCAGCTTCTGCCACGCGCTCGCCCCGTCGATGTCGGCCGCTTCGTACTGCTCCACCGGGATGTCGGCGAGCCCGGCGAGGTAGATGACGGCGTTGAAGCCGATCGTCCACCACACGGTGACGAACGCGAGCGAGATCCAGGCCCACGGCTGCTGGGTGGTCCACGCGGTGTCACTCGGCAGCCCGAGGGCCCCGAGCATGCCGTTGACCATGCCGAAGGACGGGTCGAGCAGGTAGCGCCACATCAGGCCGACGACCGCCACGCCCAGCACGAACGGCGCGAAGAAGACCGCCCGGAAGAAGGTGCGCCCGGGGAACCTGCGGTTGAGCAGGATCGCGAGCAGCAGGGGCAGGCTCACGAGGAACGGCACGCTGATGACGACGAAGATGCCGGTCGCCTTCATGCCGTTCCAGAAAGGCTCGAACTGCGGCGAGCTGCTGTCGAGCAGGTCCGAGTAGTTCTGCAGGCCCACGAACGGCTTCTTCGGGAGCAGGAAGTCCCAGTCGTGCAGGGAGATCCAGATGCCGAAGACCCCCGGCACGGCGACGAAGGTGAGAAACAGGACGAGGAAGGGCGCCAGGAAGAGGTATGGCGTCCAGCGCGAGCCGTGGACGCTCGCAGTCCGCCCTCGGGAGCGGCGGCCGCCCGGCGCGGGCGCCGCTCCCGAGGAGGGCTTCTGCGGCTGTGTGACGGTCACAGCCATGGCGTCAGCCGCCGTACTTCTTCGCGTTGGCCTCGAGGATCTTGGTGGCGCGGCCGGCGGCGTCGGACAGGACCGTCTTGGGGTCCTGGCCGCCGAGGACGGCTGCGTTGAGGGCCTTCTCGAACTCCGGCATGGCGTCGCCGATGCCGGCCACGGGCGGCGGGAAGTGCAGGTAGTCGATCTGCGTGGCGAGGGTCGCCTGGTCCTTGAGGGCCTTGAACTCCGGCGACTCGCGCACCGAGTTGCGGGCCGGCACCTGGCCGCCCTTGGCCCACTCGAGGCTCTTGGTGCTGATCCAGTTGAGGAAGACGCGCGCGGCGGTCTGCTTGTTCTGGTCGGGCGTGCGCGAGGTCGGCAGGATGAACTGGTGCGAGCCGGCCCAGGCCGCCTTCTGGCCGCCGATGTTGGGCAGCGGCGCGACGCCCCACTTGAGGTCGGCCTTCTCCTTGAGGGTGTTGATCGTCCAGATGCCGTTCCAGTTGAAGGCGGTCTTGCCGTTCTGCAGGGCCACGAGGTCGGCGTCCTGGGCGATCTTGCCTGCGGAGTAGCCCTTGGTGACGAGGTCCTGGAACCAGGTGAGCGCCTTGACCCCGGGCTCGTCGGCCCAGAGCACCTGCTTGGCGTCGTCGGAGAAGAGGTTGCCGCCGAACTGCCAGATGAGCGACTGCACGCTCATGCTGCCGGTGAACGGGAAGGGCGTGGCCCAGTGGCCCTGGATGCCCTTCGACTTGAGCTTGTCGAGGGCCGCCATGTACTCGTCGGCCGTCATCGGCGGCTTCTCGGGGTCCAGGCCCCCCTTCTCCATGACGTCCTTGTTGTAGAAGAAGCCGAGCGGGTGCACGTCGAGCGGGATCGAGTAGCGCTTGCCGTTGTAGATGCCGGCCTTCCACGGCACCGGGGCGAAGTCGGCCTCGCTCAGCTTGAGGGCGGAGGCGACGTCGTCGAGGGGCTGGATGACGTTGCGGGCGGCGTTGGTGGCGACGGAGTCGACGTGCATGATGCCGATGTCGGGGCCCTTGCCGGCAGTGACCGCGGCGGGCAGCTTGGCGTAGTAGTCGGCCCACTGCATCGTGTTCATGCTGACCGAGATGTTCTGGTGCTCGGAGTTGAACTGGTCGACGAGGCGCTTCATGAAGGGGCCGTCGCCACCGGTGAAACCGTTCCAGAACTGCAGGGCGACCTTGGGGCCGGTGTAGCCGGTGGCGCCACCGCCGGCGGAGACGGCCGGGGCCTGGCCGGGGACGCCGCTCGAGCCGGAGCCGCACGCGGCGAGCGCGCCGATGCCGGCGAGGCCGAGCGCCCCGGACAGCACGGTGCGGCGGGAGAGCGGGGAGAGAGGTGAGGCCGGTCGCGGTGAGGTGGTGTTCGTCATTGAACGGTCCCTTCGGTGAGGCGGATGCAGTGCCAGGAGATGGGTGGCAGGGTTGCCGTGAGGGTGGTGCCGTTGATCGCCGCGTCCCCCGAACGCGGTTCCACCCGGTCCGGGTGCTCCTCGGTGTTGGTGGCCGAGGGGTCGTCGTCGTGCACCACGAGGTGCTCGACGAGGGCGTATGCCGTGGGCTCGCCTCCCACGGCGGCCGCGACGTCGAGCGTCAGCTCGGTGCTCTCGGTGCGGCTGCGGTTGACGACGAAGACGGCGAGGTCTCCGGTCTCGGGGTCGTGCGTCGCGGTGACCACGACGGCGTCGACAGGCCCGAACGCCTTGGTCTCCATCGCGTCGCTGACGACGGCGGGGCGCAGGACGGTGCCTCGCGCATACCTCGACGTGAGGGCGAAGGGGTGGAAGATCGTCTGCTTCCAGGCGGCGCCGCCGGGGCGGGTGACGATGGGGGCGATGACGTTGACGAGCTGCGCCTGGCAGGCCATCGCGACCCGGTCGGTGTGCTGCAGCAGCGTGATGAGGAGGCTGCCGACGACGACGGCATCGGTGACGTCGTAGACGTCCTCGATGAGCTCGGGCGCCTCGCGGATCGCCAGCGAGTTCTCGCCGTGGAAGCGCTCCTGGAACCACACGTTCCACTCGTCGAAGGAGACGGTGATCCGCTTGTCGGAGCCCTTGACCGCCGCGACGTGGTCGGCGGTCGCGACGACCGACTCGATGAAGCGGTGCATGTCCTCGCCGCTGGCGAGGAAGGAGTCGACGTCGCCGTCGACCGGCTCGTAGTAGGCGTGCGCGGAGATGTGGTCGACGAGGTCGAAGCACCGCTCGAGGACGACCCGCTCCCAGGTGCCGAAGGTCGGCATGCCGCGGTTGGACGAGCCGCAGGCGACCAGCTCGAGGGTGTCGTCGAACCGGCGCATGGCGCGCGCGGTCTCCTCGGCGACCCGGGCGTACTCCTCGGCGGTCTTGTGGCCCATCTGCCACGGGCCGTCCATCTCGTTGCCGAGGCACCAGACGCGGACGTCGTGCGGCTCGGTGTGACCGTTCTTGGCGCGCTGGTCGGGCCAGGACGTGCCGGTCTCGCCGTTGCAGTAGAGCAGCAGCTCGACGGCCTCCTGGACCCCACGCGTGCCGAGGTTGACCGCCATCATCGGCTCGACGCCGACACCACGGGCCCAGTCGACGAAGTCGTCGGTGCCGACCTGGTTGGTCTCCACCGAGCGCCACGCGAGGTCGAGCTGGGTGGGCCGGTCGGCCTTGGGCCCGACGCCGTCCTCCCAACGGTAGTTGGAGACGAAGTTGCCGCCCGGGTAGCGCACCACCGTCACGCCGAGCTCGCGGACGAGGTCGGCCACGTCGGTGCGGAAGCCCAGCTCGTCGGCGGCCGGGTGCCCGGGCTCGTAGATGCCGGTGTAGACGCACCGGCCCATGTGCTCGACGAAGGACCCGAAGATCCGGGGTCGCACCGGCCCCACCGTGAAGGCGGGGTCCAGCCGCACCGTCGCACGTCCCATTCGGTCCTCCTTGACCGTCGGCGAAGGGTCGCACCGTTGTGTTGCAACGGTTACCCACTTTGCGTTGCGCTGAAAATTACAACGGTTACCGAAACCTGTCCATAGCTGGGCCGGGCGGAGTGAGAACCGCTCCAGCGGGCGCTAGCCTGTCCTCACGGAGGCGGCACGCGGGTGCCGGGCACCCACGGAGCCACGGACGGAGGCACGGTTGGCGGCGACGCTGAGGGACGTGGCGGAGCGGGCCGGAGTGTCGGTCAAGACGGCGTCCAACGTGCTCAACCACCACCCGCACGTCAAGGCGAGCACCCGCGAGCGCGTCGAGGCCGCGATGGCCGAGCTGCACTACCGCCCCAACCTCTCGGCCCGCAGCCTCAAGCACGGGCGGGCTGGGTTCCTGGCCCTGGCCGTCCCGGCCATGGACTCCCCCTACTTCGCCGAGCTCGCCGCGCGCATCACCGAGGAGGCGGCCGCCCTCGGCTTCATCGTGCTGCTCGACGTGACGGGCGGCGACCCCGAGGCCGAGCGCGTCGTCCTGGAGGGGATGCGCTCGCACGTCATCGACGGCGTCATCTTTTCGCCGCTCGCGCTCTCGGCCGACGAGATCGCCCAGCGCGCCGACAACCTGCCCATGGTGCTGCTCGGCGAGCGCCCCGTGCCCACGGGCCTCGACCACATCGCCGTCGACTCCGTCGCGGCCGCCAGGGCGGCGACGGAGCACCTTGTCGCACAAGGGCGCCGGCGCATCGCGGCGATCGGCCGCGAGACCGTGCGCGGCACCGCCTCGGCGCGCCTGCGCGGCTACCGCCAGGCGCTCAGGTCGGCCGGGCTGCCCTACGACCCCGACCTCGTGATCGGCGTGCCGCACTTCGAGCGGGCCGACGGCCGGGCCGCCATGCAGCAGCTGCTCGCCCTTCCGGAGCGGCCCGACGCCGTCTTCTGCTTCAACGACCTGATGGCCATCGGGGCCCTGCGCGCGTGCGTCGAGGCAGGGGTCCGGGTGCCGGAGGAGGTCGCCATCGTCGGCTTCGACGACATCGCCGAGACCCGCTACTCCAACCCCACCATCACCACGATCTCGCCCGACCTGACGGGGCTGGCCCGCGCGGCGCTCGAGCTGCTGTCACGCCGCATCGGCGGCGACGGCGGCCCCGCCGAGGACGTCGAGGTGGCGTGGACCCTCGAGGCGCGCGAGACCACCCTGGGTGTGGGTGCGCGCCCCACGCATACGTCATGACCCTGCGTCGGCCGGGCGCCCGCACACGTCAGCCCCGGTAGAGGAACCGCAGGTAGAAGGCGCCGAAGACGAGCACGATCCCGACGTTGGCCATCAGCCGCTCCCAGCCGTGGTCGCGGAAGAAGAGGACGTCGACCGTCACGACGACGGCCACCATCACCACGCCGTAGAGCACTCCGAGCCAGGATCTGGCCACGTGCCCTTCCTACTCCGCCCTGCTGTGTGCGGCGAGTGAGGACGCCCGTTCCGGGTATCTCACCGGCACACGACCCGACGGCGAAGGAGCACCCATGAGCAACCAACCCGGCAACCCGGCCAACCCCGCCGCGGGCCTCGCGGCCGCCGCCCTCGGCGCGGACGACGCGAACGAGGAGCAGCACACCGACGACGGCGTGCCCGTGGGCGCGGCGGACGCGCGCGCCGACGAGCGGCGCGCCGCCGGCGAGGACCCTGACGACAGCGGCTCCGACGGCAGCCTCGTCGGCGACGTGCTCGAGGACGCGGGCTTCGGCGGCGCCGCCGGGTCGGGCGGGTCCACCGACGACGGCGTCCCGGTCGGGGATGCGGACGTCGAGGCGGACCGGCGCCGGGCCTCCGAGCGGGGCGGGTCCGAGTGACCCTGTCCGCCTCTCGACGCGGCTCTCGACGCGGGCGCGGCCCCGTGCGAGGGTGGCCGCATGGCTGACGACGTCTCCATCCAGCACCGCATCAAGTCGCTCATCGACGAGGAGCACTCGCTGCGCTCGTCCCTCCAGTCCGGTGAGATCGGCGTCGACGAGGAGCAGTCACGGCTGCGCGACGTCGAGGTCGAGCTCGACCAGTGCTGGGACCTGCTGCGCCAGCGGCGCGCGAAGCGCGAGTTCGGCGAGGACCCCGACGAGGCGCAGGTGCGCTCCGAGCGCACCGTCGAGGGCTACACCGGCTGACGCAGAGTGCCCACTCGACGTGAATCCACGTCGAGTGGGCACTTTCCGACGTCGAGTGGGCACTTTCCGACGTCGAGTGGGCACTTTGCGACGGCCATCGTGCGGCTACGCCTCCTGGCGCGCCGCCGCCAGCTCGAGCAGGGCGAGGGCGGCGGCCAGGGCGCCGCTCGTGACGTAGTAGCGGCGGTCGCGGGGAGTCAGCGCCGCCCACGGGACCATGCTCGCCGCGTGCAGCGCGTCCACCCCCGCGCCGAGGGCGTGCGCCCGTGGGGTGCCGGCCAGCAGCAGCGCGACCCCCTGCGCCAGGTGCCGGGCCCCGAGCAGCCGCGCCACCCGGGTGGCGCCTCGGCTGGGCGAGCGCCGCAGCGCGAAGGCGGCCACCCGGTGCGGGGCCACGAGCCCGACGAGGCCGTATGCCGCCCTCCCGACCTCGAGGACGACGGGCGCCGTGAGCGCCGGGCGGCGAGCCGTCACCGCGAGCGCCTCGCGCCGATCCCGGCCGCGACACCAGCGAGCGCCAGGCCGCCGACCGCCCCGAGCAGGCCGTGGTGCTGTGAGGCCCACACCTGCGGTGACCGGTCGCTGGAGCGCTTCGCGAAGGGGCCGCGGGTGCCGTAGTCGCGGTGCTCGTCGGCAGGGCTCTCGAGGTTGTCCGCGCGGTCGGGGTTGCTCGGCTGGTCGGTCTGCTGGGACGTGAAGCCGGTCCGGGCGAGGTAGCGGTCGAGCAGTCCGGGGGCGACCGCGTTGGCGGCGAGCGTGCCGACGGTGCTGCCGCCGACCCAGTACTCGCGCCGCTTCGGGTGGTCCGCCGCGTGCACGACGGCGCCGGCCGCCACGTGCGGCTCGTAGATGGGCGGCACGGGCTGGGGCTTGTGGGGCAGCCGGGAGCGCACCCACTGGAACTGCGGGGTGTTGACGGCCGGCATCTGCACCATCGTCACGTGCACCGGGCTCTTCTCGTGGAGCAGCTCGCACCGCAGCGCCTCGTGGAAGCCCTGGATGGCGTGCTTGGCACCGCAGTAGGCGGTCTGCAGCGGGATGCCGCGGTAGGCCAGGGCCGAGCCGACCTGCACGATGGTGCCGCGGCCGCGCTTCTTCATCCGGGGCAGGATCGCCATCGTCGCGTAGACGTAGCCGAGGTAGGACACCTCGGTGACGCGGCGGTACTCCTCGGGCTCGATCTCGTCGAACGGCGCGAACACCGAGGTGAAGGCCACGTTGACCCACACGTCGACGGGCCCGAGCTCCCTCTCAACGGTGTCGACCGCGGACTTCACGGCGTCGGGGTCGGCGACGTCCACCTCGACGACCAGCGGGTGCCCGCCGGCCGCTCGCACCTCGTCGGCGGCGGCCTCGAGGCCTGCCGATCCACGCGCCAGCAGCGCCACCTTGGCGCCACGTTCTCCGAAGGCGACGGCGGTCGCGCGGCCGATGCCGCCGCTCGCGCCGGTGACGGCGACGACCTGGCTGCGATGGTTGCGTGCGTCGTTCATGGGGGTTCCTCTCGTCGTGCCGGACAGGTCAGGTGTGCAGGTGGGTGCCGGGCCCGTCGGCGAGTCGGGCGCTCGCCTCGAGCAGGCCGGCGTGGACGAAGGCCTGGGGGAGGTTGCCGCGCAGCTGGCGCTGCCGGACGTCGAACTCCTCGGTGAACAGGCCCGGCGTCGTGCAGGCCGCCCGGCCGCGCTCGAACCACCGCAGCGCCTCCGCGCGGTGCCCCTGCTGGTGCGTGGCGAGGGCCATGTGGAAGCCGCAGAGCAGGAAGACGCCCTCAGCCTGGGCCAGGGGTCGCTCGTCGTGCCGGAACCGGTAGAGGTAGCCCTCGTCGGACAGCTCGTCGCGGACGGCATCGAGGGTGGCGATGCTGCGCGGGTCCTCCGGGGGCACCGCACCGCGCACGGCGGCCAGCAGGAGCGCGGCGTCGACCCGCTCGTCCTGCGGGCTCTGCATCCAGCGACCGGTCGGGTGGAGGCAGTCGGAGGTCGCGTCGGCCACGATGGTGTCGGCGAAGCCGGCCCACTCCGCCGCCTGGGCGGTCGGCGCGACCGCGGCGATCGCCCGCAGCCCGGCAGCGCAGATGAGCCGCGAGTGCGCCCAGCGGCGGTCGTCGAGCTCCCAGATGCCGGCATCCGGCTTCTTCCAGCGCCCCCGCATGACGTCGATGCACGTCTCCACCGCCCGCCAGCCGTCGAGGTCGAGCATCCCGTGGCGCTCGGCCGCGGCGAACAGCAGGAGCGACTCGCCGAGGGTGTCGAGCTGGAACTGCTGGTTGACCCAGTTGCCGACGACGTCCTTGCCGCCGGGATAGCCCGGCAGGTCCAGCTGCCGCTCGTCGGGCACCAGCCCGCCGTCGACGGTGTAGGCCGGGCGCAGGTCGTTGCCGTGCTCGAGGAGGGCGCTGGACACGAAGGTGACCGCGGACCCGAGGAGCGGGTGGGGGCCGCAGGCGGCGACCGCCTGGCCGGCGTAGCACTGGTCGCGGATCCACGCGTAGCGGTAGTCGTAGTTGCGGCTGCGGCCCCCGTGCTCGGGCAGTGACATCGTGGCCGCCGCCACCATGCCCCCGGTGGCGCTCGTCAGACCCCGCAACACGGCATACGACTGCTTGGCGTCGGTCGGCGCGATGGTCTGCCCGAAGTCGGGCACGGCATCGGCCCAGGACGCCAGCGTCGCCGACCACGTCGGGTCGGGCTCCGGCGGGTGGTCGGGCAGCCGGTCGCGGCCGATCTCGAGGACGAGGTCGTGGCACTCCCCGTGGCGCAGGTGGATGGCCAGCTCGAGGCGGTTGTCCGAGCCCACCCATCGGGCCTCGCCCGCCCCGGTCCACCGCATGACGTGCTGGCCGGCCCGGGCGGTCCACACCTCGCCCTCGCGGTGCACGTCGACCATGGGGTCGGCGCCGAAGCCGGCGGCCAGTGACAGCACGGCCGCGAAGTGCGCGTCGCCGTCGACGGCCTCCAGGCGGTGCAGGAGCACGAGGTGGTCCTTGTCGCCGGGGAAGGCCAGCGCCTGCCGGCACTCCATGACGCGGTCCTCGGCGGTCCAGCGGCCGCGCCAGACGAGGCTGCCCTGCTCGTAGTAGCCGCCCCAGACGTAGCGCTCCTCCAGCGGGGTGACGGCATACGTCCCGTGGCCGCCGATGAGCGAGCCGAAGACGGGGTCGTCGTGCCACTGCGGCGCGCACAGCCACGCGATCTCGCCGCGTGGGCCGACGAGGGCCGCCCGCTCGCCGTCGGCGAGGACGGCGTACTCGCGAAGGACGTGCAACGGCAGGCCTGCCGGGAGCTTCACGCGACCCGCCACTGCTGTGCACCCCCGCTCACCGTCATGCCGTGCCCCGGCTCGTCGTCCCGTGGGTGGAGGGCGCCGCCGCTCACTTCGGGTATGCCGTCGAGCAGCTGGGGCTCGAGGCGCACGTGGTCGACGAACCACTCGACGTGCCGCAGGTTGGGCACGGCCGCCGCGACGACCGCGTGCAGGCTGGGGGCGCAGTGCGCCGACACCTGCAGGTGGGCCGCCTCGGCCTGGGTCGCGCCGCGCAGCCAGCCGGTGTAGCCGCCGCAGCGGGTGGCGTCGAGCTGGAGGCAGTCGACGACGGGCAGCAGCGCCGTCACGTCGTCGGGCGTCGCGGCATACTCCCCCGCGGCCACGTCGCAGGCGAGCGCCTCCCGGACCGCGGCGAGCCCGGCGGTGTCGTCGCTCGAGACGGGCTCCTCGAACCACACGACGCCGACCTCGTCGAGCCGGTCGCCGACGCGGATCGCCTCGCCGACGGTGTAGCCACCGTTGGCGTCGACCATGAGCTGCGTGCCCTCGGGGGCCAGGCGTCGCAGCTGCCGGGTGCGCTGGAGGTCCCGCTCGGGGTCGGTGCCCCAGCTCTCGCCGATCTTGATCTTCATGGCCGCGCAGCCGGCGTCGGCCCAGCCCTCGACCTGTCGCGCGAGCTCGGCGTCGTCGAGAGTCGTGAATCCGCCTGAGCCGTAGACCGGCACATCGTCGCGGCACCGGCCGAGCAGGTCGGCCAGCGGCAGGTCGAGCACGCGCGCCTTGAGGTCCCACCACGCCACGTCGACGGCGCTGACGGCCTGCATGGCGAGGCCGCTGTTGCCGAGGTTGCGCACCGCCCGGCGCATCGCCGACCAGCCGTCGGTCACGTCGAGGGCGCTGCGGCCGAGGACGTGCGGGGTGAGCTCGTCCTCGACGACCGCGGCTGCCGCGCGGCTGGAGTAGGTCCAGCCCAGGCCCGTGCAGCCACCGGCCTCGAGCGTGACGGTGACGGCGGTCGTGGCGTGCCACTCGAAGGTGCCGTCGGCCTCGGGCTCGGGGGTCGGGAAGCGGTAGACGGCGACCTCGACGCCCGTGATCGCGCTGTCGTCGCGGGCGTATGCCGTGTCGTTCAGTCCCGCGTTCATGCTCGCACCGCCTGCTGCTCGGTCAACCCCCGCCGCGCCTGTGTCGCAAGGCGGTCCGCGGCGCGGGCCGCGAGCGCCATGATCGTCAGCGCCGGGTTGGCGGAGCCTTGCGTCGGCAGCACGCTGCCGTCGACCACGTAGAGGTTGGGGATGCCGAAGACGCGGTGGTCGGCGTCGACGACGCCCTCCTCGGCCCGGGCCGCCATCCGGGCACCGCCGACGAGGTGGGCGTAGCGGTCGATCGTCATCACCTCGGTGGCTCCGGCAGCCTTGAGGATCGTCTCCATCGTCTCGGTGGCCGCCCTGGTGAGCATGCGGTCGTTGTCGCACTGCGAGTAGGAGAAGTGCGCGATGGGCAGGCCGTGCCGGTCCTTCTCGTCCGCCAGGGTCACCCGGTTCTCCGGCTGCGGGAGGAACTCACAGAGCGCGCCGATCGTGGCCCAGTGCACGAAGTCACGGAGGTACTCGCGCAGCGGCGCGCCCCAGTGCCCCTGCGCCACAACGTGTTCGGCCCACGTGATGGGCAGCGGGCTGACGTTCTGGATCGACCAGCCGCGACGGTAGGGCTTGGTCGGGTCGGTCTCGTAGAACTGCTCGGTGGAGACCTCCGGCGGCGGCGCCTTGTAGGCGCGGATCTCCTCCTCGAACCGGCCGGACGTCTGCGGGGCGCCCTGGACCATGAGGTAGCGCCCGAGCTGGTCGGCGTCGTTGCCCAGCCCGGCGGCATACCGGTCGGTGGCCGAGAGCAACAGCAGGCGAGGCGTCTCGATGGAGTAGCCGGCGACGGCGACGGCACGGGCGCGCTGGAAGTGCTCGCGGCCGCGGCGCAGGTAGGTCACGCCCGTGGTCCGGCCCGCCTCGTCGTCGACGACGACCCGCGTCACCATGCTGTCGGGACGGATCTCCGCGCCGTGCGCGAGGGCGTCGGGCACGTGCGTGATGAGCGGGCTCGCCTTGGCGTTGACCTTGCAGCCCTGCAGGCAGAAGCCGCGGTAGATGCAGTGCAGCCGGTGGCCGAAGCGGCCGTTCGGGATCGCCACCGGGCCCACGCGCGCCTCGATGCCCGCGGCGAGCGCGCCCCGCAGGAAGATCTCGCCGTTGCCGCCGACCGGGTGCGGCGAGTGGGGGTAGGAGTGCGGGTCGCCCCACGGCCAGTCCTGCCCGGCGACGGGGAGCTCCTGCTCGATCTGCTCGTAGTAGGGGCGCAGGTCGCGGTAGGCGATGGGCCAGTCGGCGCCGACCCCGTCGTCGGTCAGCACCGAGAAGTCGCTCGGGTGGAAGCGCGGGGTGTAGCCGGCGTAGTGGACCATCGAGCCCCCGACGCCGCGGCCGGAGTTGTTGGATCCCAACGGAACCGGGTCGCTGCCGCCGATCTGCCGCGGTTCGGTCCAGTAGAGCGTGTGCGAGCCGCGCTCGTCGGAGACCCAGTCGGCGTCGGGGTCCCAGAACGGGCCCGCGTCGAGGCACACGACCCGCCAGCCGGCTCGGGCGAGGCGCTGGGTGAGCACGCTGCCGCCCGCGCCGGCTCCGACCACGACGAGGTCGACCTCGTCGTCGTCGTCGAAGCGGCGCATGTCGTCGCGCAGGCGGTGGTTCGTGCGGCTGCCGTCCGTCGGCAGGAGCCAGGCGGAGTCGTTGCGGGCGCGCACTGCGCGCTCGGCGCGCGGGCCCTGGAGGGGGTTCGGCAGTCCGATCACTGCGCCCCTCCCTGCGGGCTGCGACCCTCGACGAGGTCGCTGTGCCGCTGACGGGCCGCCTCGACCCAGTCGGCGAAGGGGGTGGGGCGCTGGTCGACCGCGTCGGCGACCTCCCAGTGCTCGCGGCTGTCGACCCCGAGGTTGAGGTAGCCCCGCGGGTAGGCGGGGCCGGGAAAGCCGATCTCGTTCCAGGCCCAGGGGTGGGAGTAGAAGGCCGTGCACGCATACCTCGTCCACAGGCTCCAGACGCGCTCGGCGGACACGCCGTGCCACTGCTCGCCGTTCGACGAGCGGTCCTGGACGTCCTGGACGAGCGCTGCCTGCCGGCCTTGGGCCAGCTCCGCGAAGCGGGCGCCGTCGAAGCGCTCGTGCGCGTCGTCGTCGAGCCAGGCCAGGGTGCGGCGCCAGGCCTCGGCGTCCTCGGGGAGGTCGTCGTAGTGCCAGCCGTCGGTCTCCCCCACGGCCAGGCGGGCGTCGAGCAGCTCGAGCACCGGCACGCGCGGCTCCTCGTCCTGGTCGAGGATCAGGTCGACCAGCGGCGCGGCGACGGCGACCTCGTGCGGGGTGAAGAAGGCGAGGTCGGACGGGTGGGCCAGGCGGCTCATGACCACGCCGGCGGTGACCTCGTCCCACTGGTCGACCGAGTCGAGCACGTCGAAGCCCGGGAACCGACCGCGACCCTGCGGCGTGACGGCATGGCGGTGCGGGGGTCGGAAGGGCATCAGCGGCGCCTCCCCCGGAGCGACCGGACGGCTCGGACCGCACGGTGGCGCGGGGTCTCGTCCTCACGCCGGAGCACGGCGGCCAGCAGGCCCATGCCACCGACGACGGTGGCCAGCAGCGGGGCGAAGAGCGGGGGGCCGGCCTCGAGGTTGTAGCGGGTGACGCCGCCCGGACGTTGCTTGACGCCGCGCCAGTGCAGCCACGTGCCCTGCAGGCCGTTGGCGACGATGAGCGCCGAGGCGACCGGCAGGACGGTGTGCGCAGCGCGCTTGGAGAAGATCCCGGCCACGCCGGCCGGCACGGCGGCCGGCAGGATGACGACGGGCCACCACATCAGCTTGTTGCCGAAGCTGGCGCCGTCGTGGGACAGGTAGATCTCTGCCGTCGTGACGGCGGCGCCCGCCGCGGTCAGGCCTGCGAGGGTCTGCTCGAAGCGGCCGGTCCGCACGTCGGAGACGGCCTGCCCGAGCCAGGTGGTGGCGGTGGCGCCTGGGGCCACGGTCACTCACCGCCCTTCAGGCCGGGGACGACCTGCTGCGCCTTCATCTTGACGCCCTTCTTGATGAAGCCCCAGCGGTCCTCGTCGCCGTGCAGCACCGCGGCGGCGGCCGCCTTGGCCTGCTCGGCCGTGGCGTGCGGCGGGATCGGCGGGATGTCGGGGTCGCAGCGCACGTCGAGCACGGTGGGTCGGTCGCCCGAGAGGGCGGCGTCCCAGGCCGGCCCGAGCTGGTCGGGGTCGTCGATGTTGACGCCGACGAGGCCGAGGCTCCGGGCGAAGCCGGCGTAGTCGACGTCGGGGAGGGTCTGCGACTCGGCGAACTTCGGCGCGCCCTCCATGGCCCGCATCTCCCAGGTCACCTGGTTGAGGTCGTTGTTGTGCAGCACCGCGACGACGAGCCGCGGGTCGGCCCACTGCTGCCAGTAGTGGGCGACGGTGATGAGCTCGGCCATGCCGTTCATCTGCATGGCACCGTCGCCGACGAGGGCGATCGCCGGCCGGTCGGGGTGGGCCCACTTGGCGCCGATGACGTAGGGCACGCCGGGGCCCATCGTGGCCAACGTCCCGGAGAGCGAGCCGCGGATGTCGCCGTGGAAGCGCAGGTTGCGGGCGTACCAGTTGGCGGCGCTGCCGGAGTCGGCTGCGACCATGGCGTCGCTGGGCAGGCGGCTCGAGAGCTCGGAGAAGATCCGCATCGGGTTGACCGGCTCGGCGTCGTTCATCGCCCAGGTGTCGACGGTCTGCCACCAGTCGGCGACGTTGCCCTCGATCTCCTCGCGCCAGGAGCGGTCCTCCTTGCGGTGCAGGAGCGGGATGAGCGCCTGCAGGGTCGCTTTTGCATCGCCGACGAGGTTGAGCTCATAGGGGTAGCGCATCCCGATCCAGGCCTCCGAGCGGTCGATCTGCACGGCCCGGGCCTGGTCGAGCGGGGGCATGAACTGCGTGTAGGGGAAGTTCGAACCGACGGTCAGGAGGGTGTCGCAGCCCATCATCAGGTCGTAGGACGCCGTGGTGCCGAGCAGGCCGATGGAGCCGGTGACCCACGGCAGGGTGTCGGGAAGCACGTCCTTGCCGAGCAGCGCCTTGGCCGCCCCGGCGCCAAGGAGGTCGGCGACCTCGGTCAGCTCGGCCTCGCAGCCGCGCGCGCCCTGACCGACGAGCATGGCGACCTTCTCGCCGGCGTTGAGCAGGTCGGCGGCCCGGCGTACGGCCTCGTCCTCGGCGCACACCGTGGCCCGGGCGGTGCCGACGCTCGAGGGCACCATCTTGAACGCGTGGCCGGGTGGGGTGTACTCGAGCTCGAGCACGTCGGACGGGAAGATGATGCACGTCGGTGCGCTTGCCGACTGGGCGACGCGGATGGCCCGGTCGATGAGGTTGGGCAGCTGCTCGGGCACGGTGCACATCTGCACGTAGTCGGAGCAGACGTCCTTGAAGAGGGTCATCAGGTCGACCTCCTGCTGGTACGACCCGCCCATCGCGCTGCGAGCCGTCTGGCCGACGATGGCCACGACCGGCACGTGGTCGAGCTTCGCGTCGTAGAGGCCGTTGAGCAGGTGGATCGCGCCCGGACCGCTCGTCGCGGCACAGATGCCCACCTCACCGGAGAACTTCGCGTAGCCGACCGCCTCGAAGGCGGCCATCTCCTCGTGCCGGGCCTGGACGAACTGCGGGTTGTTCTCCGCCCGTCCCCACGCGGCGAGCAGGCCGTTGATGCCGTCACCGGGGAAGCCGAACACCTGACGCACGCCCCAGTCGCGCAGTCGGGAGAGAACCACGTCGGCTACCTGCTGGGCCATCTCGATCTCCTTCGACGTCGTCGTGGGCGAGTGCGGGTTTGGTCGGACCCATGGCTCGCCTCCTGCAAGTCCCCCACCAGCGGCGCCTGGCCGGAAGACCACCCGTTTCTTTCTACGCGCAACAGTTGCGAGATGCAAGAGTTGCACGGCAGACTGGGGTGGTGCCGAGCAAGGACGCCCCGCAGGACCGCCCCGAGACTGCCGCTGACCGTCGCCTAACCCGCGACGAGGAGGTCGACGCGGTCCTCGACGCGTGTCGCGTGCTCGTGGCGATCACGGCTCGTTCGATGGCCGCGACCTCCGAGGTGAACGACCTGCTGCACCTGCGCGCGCTCGTCGTGCTGTGGAGCCGGCCCTCGCTCTCGCTGGGCGAGCTCGCCGAAGGCGTCGGCATCGGCCTGACGCGGGCGAGCCGCCTCTGCGACCGGCTCGTCACCCACGGACTCGTCGACCGCGCCGACGACCCCGACAACCGTCGCCAGCTGGTGCTCCGGCTCACGCCTGCCGGCCGCGAGGTCGTCGAGCAGGTCATGCACGAGCGGGCCGAGGAGGTCCGCCCGATCCTGGCCCGGATGAGCTCAGCCGATCGCAGCAGCCTCGTCCGGTCGCTCGGGGCGTTCGCCCGTGCCGCCGACGGTCTCGCCGACTCGGACCTGTGGGCCCTCGGCTGGCGCAGCTAGCGGGCCGCACCCTTCGCGCGAGTCGAGGTATTTCGCGACCGTATGCCGTCGTGAATGACCCCGACTCGCCCGACCTCCCGGCGGGTCGAGGTGAAAGCGCCGCCGTATGCCGCCCGCCATCACCTCGAACCGCGCTGACCTCCCGGCGGGTCGAGGTGAAAACGGCGTCGTGTGCCGGCCGGTTTCACCTCGAACCGCGGCTTCAGTCGGCGTCGAGGCGCAGGCCGTGGCCGAAGGGGAAGAGCGGGTCGTCGTAGCCGGGGACGTCCTCGCCGTGCGCCCGGACCTGGTCCATCGAGCGCGGCAGGTCGAAGGGCAGGCGCCCGACCGGCGCGATCGTGCCGGTGAGGGCGTCGAGCAGCGCGTCGTCGCAGCTGCCGAAGCTGCCGACCACAGCCGACGCGAACCGCAGCAGCGGCGTCACGACGGCCGGCCGGTCGAGCACGACGTCGACGACGAGCGGGCACACCGCGGCGATCCGCTCCAACCGCGCGATGAGTCCCGGCGGGAAGTCGAGCGAGCCCTGGTGGAACCACGACTCGAGGAAGAGGTCCGAGCGCGGGTCGAACGGCGCGGTCAGCCGCACGACCGCCACGTCGGCGTCCTCGGGCCGGTCGACGAGCTTGCCGTGCCGCGCCACCGCCTCGGGCGAGACGCGTTCGGCATAGATTCGCAGCCCCGACTCGATCGGCAGCCGGCCACCCTCGTTGTGCAGGACGGTCACCGAACGGGCCTGGGCGGCATACCCCTCCTCGCGGAAGTCGTCCCGCCCCACGAGGGCGGCGGCCTCGTCCTCGTCGACGTAGGGGTCGTCGAAGAGGCCGAGCCGGAACTTGACGGCCAGGATGCGCCGAGCCGACTCGTCGATGCGCGCCTCGGTGACCCGGCCCTGGGCGACGAGGTCGAGCAGGATCTCGACGCACTCCTCGCCGCCGAACTGGTCGGCGCCGGCCTCGAGGATGAGCTCCATGCGCCCGTGCGGGTCGAGGTGCTCGACGCCCCACGCACGGGCCGGGAGCACCTGGTCGCCGACGTGGTTGTCGTTGACGAGCTCCCAGTCGGTGACGACGACGCCGTCGTAGCCGAGCTTCTCGCGCAGCAGCCCGGTGACGATCTGCTTGTTGTAGCCGAAGCCGACCGGCTCGATCGGCTCGCCGTCGATCTCGAGCGCCACGGGCATGCCGTAGTAGGGCATGATCCCAGCCGTGCCGGCCTCGATGATCGCCGGGAACGGCTTGAGGTGGTCGGCGAACCTCCCTCCGGGATAGACCTGCTCGCGCCCGTAGGGGAAGTGCGCGTCCTCGCCGTCCTTCTGCGGGCCACCGCCCGGGAAGTGCTTGCTCGTGCACGCGACGCTGCCCCGGCTGAGCGAGTCCCCTTGGAAGCCCTTGAGATACGCGACGCCGAGCTCGGCGACGAGGTCGGGGTCCTGGCCGAAGGTGCCGGCCTGGCGCGCCCAGCGAGGCTCGGTCGCGAGGTCGAGCGTCGGGTGCAGCGCCGCGCGGATGCCGACGGCGGCGTACTCCTGCCGGGCGATGTCGGCGAAGCGCCGCACCGCGTCGGCGTCCCGCAGCGCCGCCAGCCCGAGCGGCTCGGGCCACTGCGAGAACGCGCCGGCGGAGAAGGAGACGCCGACGTTCTCGATGAACGCGTGCCGGGGGTCAGTGGACACGGTCACGGGTATGCCGTGTGGCGTGCGCTCGGCGAGCGCCTGCAGGGCGTTGCTCCACCGCGCCGCCATCCGCGGGTCGTCGAGCGCGTGCACGTTGAAATGGTTGAGGTGCTTCTCGAGCACCACGGTGCTGGTCGGCGACTTGCTGATGTTGCCGGGGTGCTCGAGCACCGTCCCGTCGGCGCCGGCCTCGATGACGGTCTGGAACATCAGCCCGACCTTCTCCTCGAGCGAGAGCCGACCGAGGAGGTCGTCGACCCGCTCCTCGACGGGCAGCCGGGGGTCCTCGTAGGGGTCCATCCGGCCGTTGCCGTTGAGGTCGCGGTAGGCGACGCCGTCCTCGGTCGTGCTCAGCTCGGGGCGCACTGGTCGTGCCTTTCGTCGGTCGGGGGGTCAGGAAGGAGGGATCGGGCGACCGGTCAGACGACCGGGCTGGCGCCGAACTCCTCGATGCCGATGACGGGCCGCAGGGCCCGCTCGACGGCCGGGGTGCTGAACGCGCGGCGGATCACGTCGTGGCCGAGCACGTTGCCGACCGCGCCCATGATCATCGCCTGGTCGAGAGAGAGGTAGCGCCGCGCGACCTGGCCCGACCGGACCGCGACGGCGTCGAAGAAGCCACCGCGGCCGTATGCCTTGAGCTCGGTCTGGATGCGCGCGAGGTTCGTGAACGCCTCGTCCGGCTCGTGCATCATCGCCAGGAACGAGGCGTGCGGGGTGACGACGCCGTCGCCGTAGGTCGGGTTGGGGTTCGTCGCAGGCCGGCAGTCACCGAAGCCGGGGTCGTAGTTCGTCATCTCCTGGTCGGAGAAGTAGCCGTCGGGGTTGAGGCCGAGGGCGTCGACGCCGTACTCGCGGTAGCCGCCGGCCGGGTTGCTCGACGGGCTGAAGCCCCAGTAGCCGTAGCCCGCCTCGATCAGGCCGTGCTCGCGCTGCGCCCGGACGTGCAGCGGGTGGTTGCGGCCCCACGAGTTCGGCGCCCAGGCGGCCTCGTCGACGAAGACGTCGGGCATGAGCTCCTCGAACATCGAGCCGCCCCAGCCGGGCACGATGTGCTTGCCACGGTAGGTGTAGGCGCCCTCGTAGACGTCGATGCCGTAGTAGGTGCGGTTCTGCCCGACCGGCTGCATCTCGTGCCAGGACCAGTCGCAGGTGGCGGGGAAGGTGCGCCACATCGCGAAGTACTGCTTCGGCGGGATCTGGCCGGTGAGGATGCCGAGGTAGCTCGTGATGCGGGTCTCCGACACGGTCGTGTCGTAGTGGTGCGTCGTGAGCCAGACGGGGTCGCCGCCGATGTGGGTGCCTTGGTAGGTGCCGCCGGGGCGGCCGTCCTCGTAGGGGTAGAAGCCGCCGTGGATGAGGCCGCCGGGGCGCACCTGGTGGGCGGGGTCGCTGTTGTCGTTGTAGAACGCGTCCCAGCGCATCCGCTCGAAGATCCGCTTGGCCCACGGGGCTGCCCCGTGGTCGGCGTTCTGGACGACGAGCAGGGCCGCGCCGAGCCAGCCGTTGTCGACGCTCGAGCAGAACGGGACGACCTTGTCGCCGGAGCCGGGCCAGGTGTGCAGGGTCTGGGCGGTGGCCTCGTCGTACCAGTTGAAGTACATGCCGCTCGGTGCGTGGTGCTCCATCCGGTAGACGGTCTTGAGGGTCCGGACCAGGCGGGCCGTGGCCTCACCGCGAGTGATGATGCCGAGCTCGCGCGCGGCGATCGTCGACCAGAGGTAGCCGCCGATGTTCGTCGGCGAGGTGTAGCCCGACCGGTCGCCGGCCGCGAGCGACTCGGGGATGTTGTCAGCCGGCAGTCCCGTCCTCGGGTCGGTCATGGCGACGAGGCTGCGCCACGTGTCGGCCGCCCAGGTGCGCACGGTGGCGCTTTCGAGGGAGCGGACGGCATACGCAGGTCGGGTCCCGGCGGCGCTGGGTCGGGTCCCGGCAGCGCTGGGGCGCGACCCGGCATACGCCGACGGGGTGAGCGCGAAGGCGGCGACGGAGGCCGCCCCGCCGACGAGCAAGGACCGACGGGTGGGGGTGGTGAGCTTCTTCTCGGACATGGTGCGGTGCTCCTGTTTCCGGGGGTGGGGCTACTTGAGGCCGGTGGTGGCGATGCCCTCGATGAACCGCTTCTGGAAGATGAGGAAGACGACGAGGATCGGGATGATGACAACCGTGGCGCCGGCGAGGAGCAGCCCGTAGTTCGTGCTGTTCTGGCCGGTCGAGTAGAGGGCCAGGGCCACCGGGAGGGTGTACCTGTCCTCGGACTGGGCGACGACGAGCGGCCACAGGAAGTTGTTCCAGCTGCCGAGGAAGGTGAGAATCCCGAGCGTCGCGAGCGCGGGGCCGCAGAGCGGCAGGATGATGCGGAAGAAGATCCGCAGCTCGCCGGCGCCGTCGACGCGGCCGGCGTCGAGCAGGTCCCTGGGCAGGCCGAGGATGAACTGGCGCATGAGGAACACGCCGAACGGGCTGACGAGGAAGGGCAGGAACAGGCCGGGGATCGTGTCGACGAGGCCGGCGTTGGCCACGAGGACGAAGAGCGGCACGAAGGTGACGACGCCGGGGATCATCAGGGTGGTCATGACGGCCACGAAGATGACCCGCTTGCCCTTGAAGTCGAGCATCGCCAGGGCGTAGCCGAGCATCGAGCAGAAGACGAGGTTGCCGGCCGTGACGACGACGGCGACGACGATCGAGTTGGTGAAGTACTGCCCGAAGTTGAGTTTGCTGAACAGCTGCGTGTAGTTGTCGAGCGAGGCGTGCTGGGGCAGCCACGTCGGCGGGACCTGGCGCAGCTCGCCCTCGCCCTTGAAGCTGCCGAGCACCATCCACACGAACGGCGCGACGACGGCGACGAGCGCGACGACGAGGATGAGGTAGAGCCACCAGCGGCCGCCCTGGGTCGAGCCGACCATCCCGGTGTGTGGCGCCCGGGAGCGCCTGCGGGGCTGGGCTGCCCGCGCACCACGCTCTGGCTGGGCCTCCGGTGTGCGGGTCGTGGTGTCGACGGACATGTCAGCTCCTCTCTCGCAGAACCCGGAACTGGATGGCCGTGACGATCGCGATGACGACGAAGATGAGGTAGCTCATCGCCGAGGCCAGGCCGTAGTTGCCGAAGCCGAACTGCTGGTAGGTGTACATCGACAGCGAGACGGTGCTGTTGAGGGGACCGCCCTTGGTCATGACGAACGGCTCCTCGAAGAACTGCAGGTAGCCGATGGCGGTCGTGACCATGACGAAGAGCAGGGTCGGCCGCAGCAGCGGCATCGTGACGTGCCGGAACCGCTTCCAGGCGCTCGCACCGTCGATGGCGGCGGCCTCGTGGAGCTCGGCCGGGACCGCCTGCAGGCCGGCGAGGAAGATGATCATCGCGGTGCCGAAGTTGCGCCACGAGGCCATGAGGATCAGGGAGGGCATCGACCAGTGCGGGTCGCCGAGCCAGTTGGGCCCGTCGATGCCGACCCAGCCGAGCACCGTGTTGAGAAGCCCGCCGGGGTTCTGCAGGAGGAAGCGCCACACGACGGCCACCGCGACGATCGAGGTGATGACCGGCATGTAGAAGCCGAGGCGGAAGATCGCACGGAAACGAGTGATCCCCTTGTCGAGGGCGACCGCGGCGGCGAGCGCGACGACGAGTGTCAGCGGCATACCGACCAGCACGAAGTAGGCGGTGTTGCCGGCCGCCGTGCGGAAGAGCGGGTCCGACAGCGCCTTGGCGAAGTTGTCGAAGCCGATGACGTTGACGTTGAAGGGGTTCCGCAGGTCACGGGCCTTCGTGTCGGTGAAGCTCATGAAGAGCGACTGGATCACCGGCCACGCGGTGAAGGCGAGGAAGAGCAGGCAGAACGGGACGGCGAGGATCCAGGCCGCCCGCCCCTCCCGCCGGCGGGCCGAGTCGGCTCGCCGGCGGGAGGTCGCCGCTCCGGTCTGGGCGGTCTGGGCGGTCATCGGGTCACATTCCCGTGCCGATGGAGTCGGCCTGCTGCTGGGCCGTCTTGAGGCCCTGGGCCGGGTCCTCACCGGTCTTGGTGATCTTCTCCATCTCGGTGTCGAGCCCCTTCACGGCCTGCTCCCACGTGGGGAACGACGGGGGCGCCTTGGCGGTCTCGAGCTGCTTGCCGAAGACGGCGAGCTTCTTGTCCGAGGCCAGGGACGGGTCCTGCCAGGCGCTCTTGACCGACGGCAGGTCGGTGGAGATCGAGTACCACTTCGCCTGGACCTTCGGGTCGGCCAGCCACTGGACGAACTTCCACGCCGTGTCACGGTTCTTCGTGTTCTTGAAGACGACGAAGTTGGAGCCGCCGACGAACGAGGACGACCCGGCCGAGCCGGCGGGGATCGGCGCGACGTTGTACTTGTCCTTGAATCCGGCGCCACCGACCTTCTCGACGGCCGACATCTCCCACGGGCCGGAGATGAACATCGGCACCTTGCCGCTGGCGAAGTCCGGCTCGGTGGTCGGGGTCGCCGGGGCGCTCTTGTCGGAGATGCCGTCGGTGAAGAACGACTGGTAGTACTTCGTGGCCTTGAGCAGCTGGGGGCTGTCGAAGTTGTATGCCTTGCCGCCGTCCTTGGTGAGGTCGGCGCCCTCGCTCCAGGCGAACGGCATCACGGTCTGCCACGAGCCCTCGCCACCGGCCTGCAGGCCGATGCCCCACTTGGCACCGGCCTTGGTCTGCATGGCCTTGGCCATGTCCTTGAGGCCCTGCCAGTTGTTCGGGACCGTCTCGAAGCCGGCCTTCTTGGCCAGGTCGCTGCGGTAGTAGACGACGCGCGTCTCGACGTACCACGGGATGCCGTAGGAGGTCCCGCCCACCTCGGTGGTCTTCTGGGCGCCCTCGAAGAAGGACGACTTGTCGATCGATGCCGGCGTCGGGTCGATGGCGTTGCTGCTCGCGAACTCGCCCATCCACGTGGTGCCGACCATGGCAACGTCCGGCGTCTTGCCGGCGGCGATGGCGGCGGTGAACTTGTCGTGCGCGGCATCCCACGGGATCGCGGTGACCTGGACCTTGACGCCGGGGTTGGCGGTCTCGAAGTCCTTGGTCAGCTTGGGCAGGTTGTCCCCCTCGGCGCCCATCGCCCAGACGGTGATCGTGCCGCTGGCCTTTCCGGTGCTGATGGCGGCGCCGGTCTGTCCGCCGGTGCTGCCGCCGGCGTCGGCGTTGCGACCGCAGGCGGTCACGGTGAGGGCCGCGGCGGTCATGCACGCGACCGTGATGGCTGTGGTGCGTCTCATCGGTCTCTCACTTTCTCGGGGTCCCGACGGCTGTGTCGGGGTGGGCGGGGTTGAGGTCGGGGCAGGGGCGTCGGTTCGGGGTGGCTTCGGGGAGAGCGACGGGCGCTCAGCCCGGCGGGCAGCCGCAGGAGCCTCGGATCACGAGCTCGGTGGGCAGGACCTTGGGTTCGAGCTCGGGCTGGCCGCCGGCGACCCGCTGGTGGAGGCGGTCGGCGGCGAGGACGCCGAGGTCGCGGACGGGCTGGCGCACGGTGGTGAGGCCGGGGCGGACGTAGCGGGCCGCCATCACGTCGTCCCAGCCCACGACGGCGATCTCGCCGGGCACGTCACGGCCGGCGTCCTGCAGGTGCGACATGATCGCGAGCGCGAGCTCGTCGTTGGCGCACACCAGGCCGTCGGCCTCGAGCTCGCCGGCGAGGATCCGCTCGGCGACCGCCTCACCCGCACCCTCCCGGAACGGGACGCGCAGCGGCTCGGCGGGCTCGACACCGCGCGCCCGGTGGGCGGCGACGAAGCCGGCGTGGCGCTCGGCGATGTCCGGGGCGCCGTCGGGGTCGCCGACGAAGAGCAGCCGGGTGCGGCCGTGGGCGAGCACGTGCTCGGTGAGCTGCTCGGCGCTGTGGGCGTTCTCGGCCCGCACGCTCTCGATGCCGTCCTGCAGGGCGCCGGCGATGATGACGACGGGCTTCTGGCCGTGGAGGGCACGGGCCACCGCGGGCGGCATCGCGGCCGAGCCGAGCACGGCGATGGCGTCGACGTGGGTGGCGAGCTGGCGCACGGCCCGGGCGATGTCGGCCTTGCCCTCGGTCAGCATCAGGGTGACGCTCTGGCCGAGCTCGGCGGCGCGCGACTCGAAGCCGATGAGCAGCTCCGCGTAGTAGGGGCCGGAAAGCTCGGGCAGCACGAGGCCGTGGGCCTCGTGGTGGCGCACGGCGAGGCTGCGGGCGGCTCCGAGCGGCACGTAGTTGAGCTGCTCGACCGCGTCGAGGACCTTCTGGGTCGTCTTGGGCGAGACGGTGCCGGCACCTTGGAGCACCCGTGAGACCGTCGCGATGGAGACGCCGGCGCGCTCGGCGACGGAGTAGATCGTGGCGCCGGCGGGGCTTGCGGCGGAGACGTGCGCGGAGGCCTGGCCGGCCGGCTTTCGTGCACTCGCCATCGGGCACCACCTTTCGCGTCTCATCGTCGAGCCTGCGTTGTAAGCGCTTACATGCGCCCGTCCATAGTGCCCACTTGCCGCGAACAGCGCAAGACCCCCCGTCGCAGGGCAGGATGCGCACCGGGCGAAGGGCCGCGAATCCCGTTGCGCCGCTGACCGTTTGCAGACGCCGACCCCGGGCAGACGTATGCCGTCCCGCACGCCTCGCGGGACGGCATACGTCGTCAGCCCTCAGCCCCCTGCACACGGCCGCTGCCACAGCCCGGCCCCTCGGGAGGGGCCCATCTCGGGACCTTCGTCCCTAGGCCCCCGGAGTGTCGCTCGAGAGGCTGGGACCTTCCGCCGGATCAGTCGTGACAGCGGAACCAGTCCGACATCCCACGAAGTGGAGAACCAGATGTCTCACGAGTCCGACCGCAGGACCTTCCTCGACTGGCTCGACCAGCCCGAGTCGTTCCCCACCAGGCTCGCCAAGGACGAGTCGTCCACCATCGAGGAGCTGCTCACCTGCGAGGACACCCTGCCGGGGCTCTACTGCTCACAGCTCGGCCTGCCGCAGGGCTCGAGCTATGCCGAGGCAGCGCGTGGCTTCGCCCGACGGGGTCGGGTGCGCAGCTGGTCGCCCGCCGTGCGGGAGGCGAGCACGCACTGACTGCACCTCGGCAGGGCCGGACGCGACCGCTCGTGACCACCCCCGCCCCCGAGGTGCCACCATCGTCAGGAGATCGAGGCGGGAGACAGCCCTCACCACGTCTTGACGGTGTTGACCCAAGAGTTGGCCGTGACAGGACGAGTCGCGTCGGTTGCTGCGCTAGGCCTTCCGTTTGGCGAGCAGGCCAGCGAGGACCAAGACGATCAGGGCTATGGCGAGGCCGAGGAAGGTGAAGAGCACCCGTTGCACCTCGGAGGTGAGATCGCCGGGGTTGGGCAGGTCCAGGGCGAGCAGCACGGCAGTGGCGATGGCGGCGCAGTACAGCGCGTAGTTGGCGAACCGGACCGCGAAGCCGAGGGCCAGACACACGACGATGAGGATCTCCAGTGCGCGCTGGTTCGCGACTGTCGACAGCAGCACGGCCGCGAGGACTGCCCCGATGAACGCGCCGGCGAGCCGCTGCTCGCTGGTCGTCCTCGCCTCCTCGAGGCTCGGCTTCATCGCGACGATGGCCGCGATCGGCATCCAGTCGGCATGGTCCAGACCCAGGCCGAACGCGATGGCCACGGTGATGGCGATGGCCACCGCGCGGATCACCGCGAACGTCGCCAACGGCGCCGTCAGCTTCCGCCGGGAGATGTCGCCCGGGAGCTCGGCGATGGGCTGGGGCCGTTCCTTGCGCCGATGCGCCAGCCACCCGAGGAACGCCACCGCGAGCCAGAGGACCGAACCCGCCGTCCACGCCACCGCCTGCGCCCAGGTGGGACTGTCGGTGTTGCTGGCCACATAGCCGCTCGCAAGCGCGAGGGCGACGATGAACCAGACGTTGAGCATGTCCGCGGCGATGTACCGGTGGGCGCCGTACAAGGCCGCCAGCCCGGCTGCCAAGGTGACTGTGAACGCTGCCAAGGTCTTCCAGCCCCAGGCGCTGGCGCCCATCGCGAACCCGATCGCAGTGACCAGGGCCCCGGCCAACACGAAGACCGTCAGATGGGAGGTGCGGTAGGCGTACCGGCCACCCGGGTCGGCGGCCGCGGCGAAGATCACCCCGAACGCGGCAGCGAGGAAGTACTGCTCCTTCCCGAGGACCCACAGAACCACCAACGGCGCCAGCGTGACGCCCAGCAGAAGCAGGCCCCTGCCCCAGTGCAGCCCCGCACGGTTGAAGGTGAACAGATGTGACCTGGGCATCATCAACCTCCCGACCAGTGAACCGTCGCCGCCTCGTCACCACGGTGCGCGCCGCCCGGGGCCGGCGCGTCACTCGGGCCGGGTGAAGGAAGCCGGACGGCCTTGACGTCGTTCGCCGGCGCTCAGCCCTGCATCAGGCCGATCATGTTGCCGTCCGGATCGGCGAGGACGGCGACCCTGCGGCCGCCGCCGACGGCCGTCGGCTCCTGCTTGACGGTCGCGCCGGCCCCGACGAGGGACGCGACGGTGGCCTCGAGGTCCTCGACCGGCCAGTAGGGCGTGCCGCCGGTCAGGCCCTTGCGGTGGCCGTTCGGGTCGAGGGCGATCTCCTGGCCGTCGACGTTGTAGCCGACGTAGTAGGACTCGTCCGTGTGCGGCTCGGCGCCGAGCAGGGTCGTGAAGACCCTCTTGGCGGCCGGCAGGTCGGTGACGGGGTAGATGAGCGTCGTGGCGGTGGACATCGGGAGCCTCCTGGTTCTGGCGTTCGGTGGTCGGCGGGCCGGTGTCACATCGGGTGCCTCCGGCTCGTCAGTGCTATGACGGACGACGAACCGAGGATGTGACGGCGATGGCAACAGGGACCGGAAGCGGGATGGCGAGCGGGACGGGTGACGACGGCCGCGAGCAGTGGCTGGCCCGCGACTTCGAGCAGCACCGGCCGCGGCTGCGCGCAGTCGCCTACCGCGTGCTGGGCTCGGCCGCCGATGCCGACGATGCCGTGCAGGAGGCGTGGCTGCGCCTGAGCCGGAGCGACCCGGACGACATCGCCAACCTCGGCGGCTGGCTGACGACCGTGGTCGGCCGGATCAGCCTCGACCTGCTGCGCTCGCGCAGCTCGCGGCGCGAGGACGCCTGGGACGACGGCCTGGCCGAGCTCGTCGGGCGGCCCGGGGGCGCCGCTCCTGACGGCCCGGTCCGGCCGGCTCCCGACCCGGCGAGCGAGGCGGAGCTCGCCGACAGCATCGGCCTGGCCCTGCTCGTCGTCCTCGACACCCTCGCCCCCGCCGAGCGGCTCGCGTTCGTGCTGCACGACCTCTTCGGTATGCCGTTCGAGCAGATCGCCGACATCGTCGACCGCTCCCCCGCGGCCACCCGCCAGCTGGCCAGCCGGGCGCGCCGGCGCGTGCGTGCGGCCGACGCGGAGGCGGTCGGGCCCACCCGCACCCGCGAGCGGGAGGTCGTGACCGCCTTCCTCGCCGCGGCCCGCGGTGGCGACTTCGCGCGGCTGCTCGAGCTGCTCGACCCGGACGTCGTGCTGACGGCCGACGCCGCGGCCGTGGCAATGGGGGCGCCGGAGGTGCTGCGCGGGCCGGAGGCCGTGGCCGGACGGTTCAACGGCGGCGCTCGCTCGGCCCGGCTCGCGGCCTTCGACGGCGGCGTCGGCGCGGTGTGGACGCTCCGCGGTGAGCCCAAGGTGGCCTTCCGCTTCACCGTCGACGGCGACCGGGTCTCCGGGATCGAGATGGTCTCGGACCGGGCCCGGCTCGATGCGATGGAGATCTGGTACCTCACGTCCTGAGCCCCGGTTATGGTCGAGGCGTGGCAGACGGGATGCGCGCGGCGGTCGTCCTCGGCTCGGGGGGCGCCCGCGGATACGCCCACATCGGGGCCCTGGAGGTGCTGTCCGAGCGCGGCTTCGAGGTCGTGTCCATCGCCGGCACCTCGATGGGGGCGCTCGTCGGCGGGGTGGCCGCGGCGGGGAAGCTGGAGGCGTACACCGAGTGGGCGCGGCGGCTGACCCAGCGCGAGGTGTGGCGGCTGCTCGACCTCGGCCTGCCGGCGCAGGGTGGCGCGATCCGTGCCGAGCGGATCATCGCCAAGGTCGGCGAGATCCTCGACGGCGCGGTGATCGAGGAGCTGCCGATCCCGTACACGGCGGTGGCGACCGACATCAACGCCCGCCGGGAGGTGTGGTTCCAGCACGGTCCGGTCGACCACGCGATCCGGGCCTCGATCGCGATCCCCGGTGTCATCACCCCGGCGGTCATCAACGGGCGGGTGCTCGTCGACGGCGGCCTGATCAACCCCGTCCCGATCGAGCCGACCGCGGCCGCGTCGGCAGATCTCACCATCGCGGTGTCGCTCTCGGGGATGCGGTCCATCCCCGGACCGAGCACGCCGGTCAAGGAGTCCTCGGCGCAGCGGCCGCACGAGGAGTGGACCTCACGCCTGCGCCGCAGCGCCGCCGAGGTGCTCGAGTCGGAGCGGGTCAGGGCGATCACGAGCCGCTTCGGCGGGCACGGCCGCGACCTCGACGCGGAGGCGACGCTCCCACCGTCGGAGGTGGACGCCGTGCCGCAGACCCCGACCGAGGCCCTGTTGACGAAGGGCGCCGACGTCGGACTGGTCGACCTGCTCAACATGAGCTTCGACACCATGTCGACGCTGATCTCGCGGTACCGGATGGCGAGCAACCCGCCCGACGTGCTGGTCTCGGTCCCGTCCAACGCCGTGCGCACCCTCGACTTCCACCGCGCCGCCGAGATGATCGAGCTCGGCCGCGAGCTGACCGGCGAGGCGCTGGACCACGCCGGCTACTGACCGCGTCGTACTCCAGGTGGTTCGCCCGGTGGTCTGTCGAGCGGTGGGGCGGTGACCACACCGATCGGCAGACCACTGAGCAGACGACCGGGCGGTCGGCTGAGGCTGTCAGTCCCAGGCGTCCTTGGACGGGCGGCAGAGGCAGAAGGGGTGCCCGGCCGGGTCGGCGTAGACCCGGAAGCCGCGCTCGGGCTTCGGCTGGGGCGGCTCGACCGGGTCGAGGGCGCTCCCACCGAGCTCGAGCACGCGCTCGTGGGCGGCGGCGATGTCGGCGACGACGAAGTCGAGGTGGGCCTGCTGCTGACCCCGCGGCCAGTCGGGCGAGGTGTGTCCGGGCGCGAGCTGGGTGGCGATGCGCGGGCCGTCCCAGACGACGTCGAACCAGTCGCCGTCCGGGTCGGCCTTGACGCTCCCTCCGAGGAGCTCGGCGTAGAAGGTGGCGACGCCGGCCGGGTCGGCGCAGTCGAGCGCGACGCAGTCCCAGCCGATCTTCGGGTCAGTGCGGTCAGGTGTGCTCATGGCCCCACCCAAGCAGGCGGAGCCGACACCGGCACCGGCATTTCCCGGGCCGCGTTCACCGCACGGGTGCGGCTTCGGCGCAGGAGTGCGCGTTGCACCGCGCACCTCTGTGGCGGACGCGCATCTCCGGGCCGAGCGCGCACCGCTGGGCGAGCAGCCCCGAAACGCGGGGGCGGGTATGGGACAGGGTGCACGCACAACGCCGAACGAGAGAGCAGGGACACCTGTGGACATCACCGACGTCATCCTTCGCCAGCACGACGAGCAGCGACGCATGTTCGCCGAGCTCGAGGAGTGGCCGCGCGACGACCTCGAGGGCCTCGCGGCCGTCTGGAAGCGGCTCGAGATCCTGCTCGAGGTGCACGCCGAGGCCGAGGAGCGCTACTTCTACCCCGAGCTGCTGCGCCTCGGCACGGGCGGCGCCGATGCCGACTCTGTCGACGAGGAGGTGGAGGACGCCGTCAAGGACCACAACGAGATCCGTGACGCCGTGCGCCGGGTGGGCGACAGCGAGACCGGCTCCGACGAGTGGTGGACCGCCGTCGTCGACGCCAACGTGCACAACAGCGACCACATGGGCGAGGAGGAGCGCCAGGACCTCGCCGACTTCCGCCAGCAGGCGAGCCTCGAGCTGCGCCACGAGATCGCCGTGAAGTTCCTGCGCTACGAGGCACAGCGGTGGGCCGAGGGCATCACGCCCCGCGACAAGGACCCGGAGGAGTACGTCGAGGACCAGAAGACGGACGAGCCGTCGGACGTCGCCCAGCAGGCTGCCCGCGACGCGAAGGAGGCGGCGACCACCGACGCGGTCGGCTCGCAGCCCTCGCTCAAGGCCTCCGAGGACGCCGACGAGGACTGATCCTCCGTCGCACAGTGCCCACTCGACGTCGCGAAGTGCCCACTCGACGTCGCGAAGTGCCCACTCGACGTCGCACAGTGCCCACTCGATGTGATCTCACGTCGAGTGGGCACGGTGCGTCACGGCCTGCGCCCTGGTCTGCCCCAGTGCTCAGGAGGGGTGGTCGCCCGAGGCGAGCGCACGGCATACGGCGTCGTATGCCGTCCGGCTGCCCGCCGCGACGAGCCCCGGCGGGCGCGTGTCGCGGGGGCCGTAGACCTCGCCGTCGGTGGTGCCCAGCACACCGCCGGCCTCGGCGAGCAGCAGGGAGCCCGGCACGTGGTCCCACGGGGAGGCGTGCCGGTAGAGGATGTAGTCGGCCTCGCCCTCGACGAGCTTGGGGTAGTCGATGCCGCACGAGACCCAGGTCAGCTCCATCGGCGGCAGCCCGTCGAGCGCCTTGCCGACCCACGAGCGGCGCGACGTGCGCCCGCGCAGCTCGTCGTCGCCCCGGCTCGGCACGGTCAGGCGGTGCGTGCCCTCGGCGTCGTGGCGCCACGTGCCCGAGCCGCGCTCGGCGACGTAGCCGCGCCGGTGCTGCGGCTGCCAGATCCAGGCGCGGACCGCCTGCCCGCCGAGGGTCTCGGCGACCATGACCGCGTGGTCCTTGGAGCCGTGCACGAAGTTCTTCGTGCCGTCGACGGGGTCGAGGGTGAAGGCGTGGTCGGCGGCGGCATACCGCTCCATGAGCCCCGGGTCGCCGGCGAAGGTCTCCTCGCCGAGCACGACGGCCTCGGGGTAGGCAGCGACCAGGGCGGCCGTGATGAGCTGCTCGGCCTCGCGGTCGGCGTCGGTGACGAGGTCGCCGGGGTTCTTCTCGTGCACCTCGTCGTCGGACAGCGAGCGGAACCGCGGGTTGATGACCTCCTCGGCGACGCTCTCCAGCAGGGCCAGCACCTCGTCGGTCTCCATCGCCCCAACCTAGCGACTCCTCGCCGGCGTCCCGACAGGTGTTAGCGGCGCGCCCGGGCTGGGTACAAGGAGCACCGGAACGCAGCCTGTGGAGGGGAAGCGGACCTCGAGGACCGGGAGCCGGCACGCTGGCTCCCGGTCCCTTTTTATGCCGGTGACGTGGTCGTGTGCCGGCTGGCAGGCTGGGCGCGTGACCGCAACCGTGACCGTGCAGCCCCTGACCGACGGCGTCGTGACCCTGCGAGCGCACTCGCTCGACGACGCCGACGCCATCGTGGAGCAGAGCCGCGATCCGCAGAGCCTGCGGTGGACGACCGTGCCGCGGCCCTACACCCGGGAGCACGCGGTCGGCTTCGTGGAGGGCAACCTCGCCGCCTGGGGCGAGCCGCGCGCGACCCGGTCGTGGGCGATCGAGTGGACCGACGACAGTGGCGCGACCCGCTTCGGCGGCACGATCGACCTGCGCCCCGGAGCCGCGGCCTCGGCCGGCGAGCTGGGCTTCGGCCTGCACCCCGACGCGCGCGGCCGCGGGCTGATGTCGCGGGCCGTCCGGCTGGTCGTGAAGTACGCGTTCGAGACCCCTGTCTGGGGCGTGCCGGTGCGCCGGATCCACTGGCGCGCCGTCGTCGGCAACTGGGGCTCGCGCCGCACGGCGTGGGCGGCCGGCTTCACCTTCCACGGCACCCTGCCGGCGAGCCACCCGGACCCCGACGGCGGCGCGGAGGCGCTCGACACGTGGATGGCGAGCATCGCCCCTGGCGACCCCCTCTCGCCCCAGGCGCCCTGGCTGGCCGCGACCCCCGTCGAGGGTCAGCGGGTCCGTCTGCGCCCGTGGCGGGCCGAGGACATCGACGCCGTCGAGGTGCGCGACGACCCGGAGCACTGGATGCCGTCGCGGTCGATCATCCGCCGCGAGAGCTTCCTCACGTGGGTGCACAACCGGCAGGAGCGGATGGCCGAGGGCAGCGGCATCGACTGGTGCGTCGCGGACGTCGAGACCGACCGGGCACTCGGCAGCGTCACGGTGTTCAGCCGCAGCGGCCCGATCACCGACGTGGCCGAGCTCGGCTACCAGTTCTTCCCCAGCGCCCGCGGCCGTGGGGCCGCCAAGGAGGCGGCGCGGCTCGCGGTGGCCCACGCGCTGGCGCCCACGAGCGAGGGCGGGCTCGGGCTGCGCCGGCTCGTCGCCGAGACGGCCGCCGACAACGAGGCGAGCAACGCGGTCCTGCGCTCGGTCGGGTTCACCGAGTTCGGCCGCGAGCACGCCGTCGACCGGGTCGCGGGCGACGGCTGGGGCGACGGCATCCACTGGGAGCTGGTGCCGGGAGCCGCCACCCACTGACCCGCCCGCTGCAGCGCGGACCGCCCCTGTCGGGGAGGCGCCGGGTATGCCACCGTTGGTGCCGGCGGAAGGAGCGCGATGAGACTCGGGCACGAGCAGGAGCTCGACGCACCGCTCGACGCGGTGTGGGCGCACTTCATGGACCTGCACCGGATCGGGCGCTGCTTCCCCGGGGCCAGGGTCACGCAGGTCCACGGCGACGACTTCGTCGGCGAGATCCGGGCCAAGCTGGGCCCGCTGTCGCTCTACTTCGACGGCACCGGCTCGATGACCGAGCGCGACGAGGACGCGGGCCACGCCCGTCTCGCCGCTACCGGGCAGGAGCGCCACGGCCTCGGTCGGGCGACCATCGACATCACCCTGAAGCTGCATCCGCTCGGCGACGGCAACCGCACCCGCGCCCGGCTCGCGACCGACCTCGTCTTCCTCGGCTTCCCGATGGACTTCGGCTCCGGCCTGGTGCAGCGCGCCTCCGACCCGCTCATCGAGCGCTTCCTGACCTGCATGTCCGTGCAGGGGCGTGGCAGCGACGAGACCGTCGACGGCTCCGACGACTCCGGCGACGGCGGTCTCGACCTCGTCCGCTCGGCCACCGACCTCCTCGGCTCCTTACGTCGCGACCGGCGCGAGCGCAAGCGGCGATGAGGGTCGCCGTCGTCGGGGCGAGCGGCTACGTCGGCTCGCGGCTGGTGCCCGAGCTGCTCCGACGCGGCCACGAGGTCGTGGCCACGCACCACCGGAGCCCGGCGACGGCATACCCGTGGTCCGGCGACGTCGAGTGGCGGCGCGTCGACGTGCAGGACGAGCAGCGCGTCCTCGCGGCCCTCGAGGGGGTCGACGCGGTCTGCTACCTCGTGCACGGCCTCGACGACGACGACTTCATGCGCCTGGACCGCCAAGCCGCCGACAACGTGGCGTATGCCGCGGGCGTCGCCGGTGCCTCCCGCCTCGTCTACTTCTCGGGGATCGTGCCCGACCTGCCCGACGGCGAGCTGTCGGACCACCTGCTCTCACGCCTCGAGGTCGAGGAGGTGCTCGCGACGGCAGACTGCTCGGTGCTGACGCTGCGCGCCTCGATGGTCATCGGGGCCGGCTCGACGAGCTTCGAGGTGATGCGGCAGATGTCCCACCGGCTGGGGCTCGTGCAGACCGTGCCGGCGTGGATGGGCGGCTCGGTGATCCAGCCGGTCGCCGTCGCGGATGCCGTGTGGTTCCTCGCCGAGGCGCTCGAGCGACCCGACGTGACCGGGCACCTCGACGTCGTCGGGCCTGACCGGCTCAGCTACGTCGAGCTGCTGAGGACGTATGCCGCCCGCGCCCGCCTGCTTCGCCTGCAGCTTCCCGTGTGGCTGGCACCGGTCGGTGCCGTGGCGCGTGTCGCGGGCGCGCTCGTCGACGTGCCGAGCGGCACGGTGCACTCGCTCATCCCGAGCCTCGGCCACGACATGGTGGGCCGGCTCGACGCGGCCGACGTGCTCGGCGAGCCACCGGGCGGGCGGCTGGGTGTGGCCGACGCCGTCGCGCGGTCGCTCGTGACGGTCCGGGCCGGCGACGGCGCACCCGACGGCGCGTCGGTCGACGGTGACCCGCAGGCGCCGTCGGTGGGCGACCCGCGCTGGGCCCGCCACCGGTCGGTGCTGTCGTGGGCCGGGTCGAGGGCGTGGTCGGCCGCGCAGGCCGCGGGACAGGCGGCGGTGCAGGCTGCAGTGCGGTCGGCCGCCCGCGGCTGAGAGCCGTGGACGGCCGGTGCCCCGTCACACCGCCGGGGCGGTCTCGGTGGTCGCTGGGCTGGTCATGTGGTCTGCGGTCACTTCGCGATGAAGCCCCCGTCGATGTAGAGCTCGGCGCCCGTCACGAAGCTGGCGTCGTCGCTGACGAGGTAGGCGACGCCGGCCGCGATCTCTTCCGGGCGACCGAGGCGTCCCATCGGGGTCAGGTCGGTCATGGCCTGCTCGATCGGGGTGCCCTTGGCCTGGTCGAGGATCGGCGTGTCGATGAAACCGGGGTGGATCGAGTTGACGCGCACCCCCTCGGCCGCCCAGTGCAGCGCGATGTTCTTCGTCAGGGTGCGGACCGCACCCTTGGCAGCGTGGTAGGCGGGTGAGCCGCCGAACCCGCCGCTCGTGCCGAAGATCGAGCTGATGTTGACCACGGCGCCGCGCCCCGAGGCCTTGAGGTGCGGTGCCGCCGTCTTCATGCCGAGGAAGACACCGGTCTGGTCGATCGAGATAGTGCGCTGCCAGTCGGCCAGGGTGGTGTCCTCGATGGCGGCCAGGTCCCCCAGCCCCGCGTTGTTGACGAGGATGTCGAGCCGGCCGAACTCCTCGACGGCCTTGGCGACCGCGGCCTCCCAGTCGGCCTCGCTCGCGACGTCGTGGTGCAGGTAGTCGACGGCCGCCCCGGTCGCCCGCAGCTTCTCCGTCGTCTCGGCCCCGAGCGTGTCGTTGACGTCGGTCAGCAGCACTGCCGCGCCCTCCTCGGCGAGGCGTCGGGCCGTGGCCCTCCCGATGCCGCTCGCCGCGCCGGTCACCAGCGCCACCCGACCTTCGAGCCGTTCCATGGTGCACCCGATTCTCTTGTGGGACAGGCTTCCCGCCTGCATCTCTATTGTCCGCCGATGCGGCCCGCGGCACGCCGTGATGGCGCGGATCGCCGGCCGTCGTGACGAACCAGACATCCCGGCCGGTCGGGGGTCTCTCAGGGTCGAGTCCGGGTCGACCCCGGTTGCGGCGGCCATGCCGCGGGTATGACGGTAGGAGCAGGACGTCCGGCGTGGGCCGGACCAGTGCGAGACGAGGAGACACCGTGTCGTTCGGTGAGCAGATGAAGCACAAGGCGGACGAGGTCCACTTCCAGGAGAAGGCCAAGGACTTCGGCGACGCCCTCGTCGAGATGGCGAGGACAGCGATGTCGGCTGCGGCCGGCTACGCCCACGAGAACCGTGGTCGGGTCGACGGCGCCCTCGACAAGGCCGAGGCCAAGATCAGCGAGAAGACCGGCGGCAAGCACGCCGACACCGTCACCAAGGTTCGTGCCTCGGTCGACAAGGGCATCGACAAGCTCGTCGAGCAGCATGACCACGCGGCTCCTCCCTCCGCAGGCGTGCCCGACGACAAGCACAGTGCCTTCGACGAGGACCCGCCCGCCGGCAACCCGATGTAGCCCGGCACCCGAAGCCGTATGCCGCACGTCCTCCCTGGGCGGCATACGGCTTCGGCGTGCCAGGACCGGGGACGTCAGAGCTCGAGGGCGTAGAGGTGGAGGTCGCCCTCGACGCCCGTGCGCGTGAAGCCGGCGTGCTCGAGGGTGCGCTGCGAGGCGACGTTGGCCCGGGCCGTGTCGGCAATGACACGGGAGCACCCGTGGGCCCGGGCGAGCCCGACGAGTGCGCTGACAGCCTCGGCCGCGTAGCCGTGGCCGCGCGCAGACGGCGCGAGGCCGTAGCCGATCTCTGCGGTGCCGTCCGAGGGCCGGCCCTTGAAGCCGATGCCCCCGACCGCCAGACCATCGCTGGAGCGGACCACCAGGTAGTGCCCGAAGGGGTGCTGCTCGCCGTCCGCGGCGGTCGCCCGCAGGAACATGGTGGCTCCGACGACGTCGCCCTCGAACGGGAAGTCCGGCGCCCAGGAGTCGTGCGGCGCGGGACGGCGCGAGACGATGCGCTCGGCCTCCTCGACGCCGATCGGACGCAGGGTCAGCCGGTCGGTGCGCAGGTCGGTCACGCGATCAGCAGAGCAGGTGCAGGAGAGGGCACGCAACCGAGAAGCGGCCGGGCGTCACCCGGCGAGGTGGGAACGTCCGGGATTCGCCTGTGTGCGGCGGTGCGGTCGACGATGCTGGTCGGGAGCCGCCCGATCCCGTGCCTGACCCGGCACCGGCGGTGCTACGGAAGGTGACCGATGACCCAGCCAGCCGCCCAGCCGGACCCGCCGGCGAGGCCCACCGTCCCCGTGCCGCAGGAGATCCCGCCGGGCTGGTACCCCGACCCGGAGGGTCGCCCGCAGTCGCGCTACTGGGAC
Organism: Terrabacter sp. NPDC080008; assembly: GCF_040702505.1. NCBI lineage: Bacteria > Bacillati > Actinomycetota > Actinomycetes > Micrococcales > Intrasporangiaceae > Terrabacter > Terrabacter sp. NPDC080008. Next base: position 574,417 of record NZ_JBFBLC010000001.1, on the reverse strand, counting down.
GGCGGTGAGTGGACCGACCAGCTCGGTCCGCTGCTCCCGCAGCACCAGCCGGTGAAGCCCGTCCAGGCCGCCCAGCAGCCACACGCTGCCCCCGGGTTCGCCTCCGGCTTCGGGCCGTATGTCACGGACTCCCTCGGGCGGCCGGTGAGCGACCGGTCCCGGCTGGCGGCAGCCATCCTCTGCTTGGTGTTCGGCGTCCTCGGCGTGCACCGCTTCTACGTCGGGAAGGTGGGCACCGGGCTGCTGCAGCTCTTCACGGCCGGCGGACTCGGGATCTGGTGGCTGGTCGACCTCGTCGTCATCCTCGTCGGCGGCTTCCGCGACGCCCGGCAGCGGCTGCTCCTCAACTGGTGACGCGGCGGCCCACGCCGCCCGATTTGACTGGGAACGTTGACCTTTCGTCTAGGTAGGTCGACTCAAACGAAGGCCGGAGGCGTATCTTCACCGGCCCTGCTCCTTCTGAGGTCTCGACAGTTCCACCTCAAGGAGAGAGCACCATGTCGCAGTACGTCATCGACCCGCCCACCCGTGCCGGCGCCCGCCTGGCCATCCCGTCGACCCGCCTCACGCCGCTCGTGGAGAAGGGCACCCGGCTGGCCTCCTCCGCGGTCGACCGCCTGCTGGCCGTCCTCGTCGCGCACAGCCTCGTCGTCCTGAGGGTCAGCCTCGGGCTGGTCTTCCTCGGCTTCGGGGTCCTGAAGTTCTTCCCCGGGCTCAGCCCGGCCGAGGCGATCGCGTCTGCGACGCTCGACCGGCTCACGTTCGGCCTCGTCTCGGGCCACACCGCGGTGCTGGTGACCGCCGTGACCGAGACCGTCATCGGGCTCACCCTCGTCACCGGCAGGTTCCTGCGGGTCGGGCTCGTCGTGCTCGCCGGCGCGCTCGTCGGCATCATGTCGCCGCTCGCGCTCTTCACGGCCGAGCTCTTCCCGCACGGCCCGACGCTGATGGGCCAGTACGTGCTCAAGGACATCGTCCTGGCGGCCTCCGCGCTCGTCGTCGCCGCCTACGCGCTCGGCGCCCGGCTGCACGCCGGCTCGGACGACTGAGCCGCCCCGCACCACCACCGGACCGCTGGGTGCACCCGATCCTCACGGGGCACCCAGCGGTCACCACCCGTCAGCACCACCCACACACACGAAGGGAGAGCGGCAGATGACCGCCCTGACCACCAGCCCGGCCCGCACCGGCAGGACCGGCCACCTCGAGCACCTCGCGGACGCACCCTCGGACCGGCGCTGCCCCGGCAACGGCGGGCGCCGCGCGACGCACCGCTTCCCGGCCGCGACCTACCTGTGCCGCAAGGTCGCCCGCGAGGAGCGCGCGATCGCCCAGCAGGCGCTCGAAACCGAGGACCGCACCACCTCGCACAGCGTGAGCGCTCTCGCGCTCGCAGGGACCGCACTCTTCGCTGCCGTGCTCGTGCTCCTCGCCACCGGCCGAGCCGAGTCCGGCACCGGCGTCCGCGTCCTGGTCGCCGTGGCCGCCGCCCTCGTCGTCACCGTCGTAGCGCTCGTCGCGGTCCTGCGCCGCCACGAGCGGGAGCACGACGCGCTCGCGCACCGGGTGCGGATGTACGACGCGCGACTCCAGCAGCTGCGGACGGCACGCTGACGCGGCGGCCCGGCACACGGCATACGCCCTCGGGTCGTATGCCGTTCAGGCGGGCTCGCCATACTGTGCGCCATGACCGACAACGTCACCATTCCGACCGGCTCCGGCGAGATGCCCGCGCGTCTCTGGCTCCCGCCCACCGGCCACGGGCCCGGCATCGTGGTGCTGCAGGAGATCTTCGGCGTCAGCGACTACATCCAGCGGCGCGCCGCCCAGCTCGCCGAGGCCGGCTACGTCGTCATGGCGCCCGAGATCTACTGGCGGCTCGGGGTGACCGAGCCGGTCGAGGGTGAGGACGCCCTGCAGCGCGGCATGGGGCTCGTCCAGCGCCTCGACTGGGACATGGCGGTGTCGGATGCCGCCACGGCGGTCGAGTGGCTCCGCGGCCGCGACGAGGTGACCGGCGGCGTCGGCGCCGTCGGTTTCTGCTTCGGCGGTGGGCTCGGCTACAACGTCGCCGCCCACCTCGAGTTCGACGGCAGCACCCCGCTCGACGCGCTCGTCAGCTACTACGGCTCGGCGCTGCCGGCGCTGCACGAGACCCTGACGGTGACGGCCCCGAGCCTGCACCACTTCGGGCTCGCCGACTCCTACATCGACACCGACACCGTTCGCCGGCTCGAGGCGTCGCTGCGCCGGCAGCCCGACACGGTCGTCGAGACGTATGCCGGCGCCGACCACGCGTTCGACAACGACGACATGCCGTGGCACGACCCCGCCGCCTCGACGCTGGCCTGGGCGACCACGATGGAGTTCCTGCGCGAGCGGCTGCCGGTGGCCTGAGTCCTCGAGGCGGCCCCGCCGCGTCCCGTCCGCCATCCCGTCGCGCGGACACGCCCGGTCCGGGCGGCCACGTGACCGGGTATGGCTCCGTGGGTTGCCCCCGAGGCGGCCCGAGCCCGAACCGACGAGGAGTCACCGTGGATCTGCACCAGGTCGAGGTCGTGGCTCCTGGCCTCGCCGCCCGCATCGCCGGCGCCGAGCGGGGCCAGGCCCGGCGCTTCGCGTTCCGGGTCGCGCGCCTCGCCTGCTCGGTGGCCGGAGTCCACGACAACACCGCGCTCGAGGTGGCCCGTGGCGGCCTCGAGCACTACCCCGAGATCGACGAGCTCGTGCAGCTGTGGGACCTCGAGCGCCGGCTCGAGTCCGCGTGCGAGGCGAACGTCGGCAAGGACCCGCGCACCGCCGACCTCTCCGAGCTGCAGCTGCACGACGAGTGCATCGAGGCCCGCGCGGTGGCGGCCGTCATCGCGGCGCTCAAGCCCGATGCCCTCGACGCGGCCCGCGAGGCGACCCGCGAGGCCCTGGCCGCCGGCTGCGACCGCATCGTCCTCGAGGACCTCGCGAGCGAGCTGCTCTGAGGACTCGGGCTCCTTCGGCTGAGCGGGTCACTCCCCGGCGGCCGGCAGCGCTCCCGTCTCGGTCGAGCGGCGGCGGCTGAGTCGTCGCGCCCAGCGGTAGGCCGGCTCGCGCAGGGCCACGACCCAGGGCGGCGTCGCCGTGCCCTCGAGCTGCTCGACGATCGGGTCGAAGCGTGAGCGGGTGTCGGGCTGTTGCGCCTCCAGGTGGATCAGGCCGATGCCTGTCCAGGCCCCGCCGTCGAGCGAGACCGCCAGCTCGTACTCCCGGGGCTGCTCGTGGTCGCCGGCGGGTCGCACCAGCAGGGCGACCGAGCGCGCACCCGCACGTGTCGGCAGCAGCGTGGTGAGTGGCCGTGTCGCCGCCTGGCGGACCGGGCGCAGCAGGTAGCGGCTGAGCCGTCCGGTGCCCGTCGTGGCGAAGAGCAGGTCGGCGGGGCCTCCGAGCATCCCGGCCCCGGGGATGCGCAGCGCCAGGCCGCCCACGTCCCACCAGCCCTCCGGCGTGCCCACGGCCCGCGAGACCCGCACCGTGCACGGGTGCACACCCCGCTGGTCGAGCAGCGGCACGCCCAGGCCGGGCAGCGGCGAGTCGACGCGCAGCTGGGCGGCCCACGTGCTGCCGACGGCGTGCAGGGGCTTGCGGCCGGTGGTCCACGCGACGACGCCCAGCCCGGTGGCCAGGGCGGCACCGGCGGCGCGCGACGGGGGCGTCGGCACCCGGTCGGTGGCCGGCGGTCGGCGGTCGGGCGAGCTCACGCCTCTTCTTTACCCAACCGGGATGCGCTGATCGCGGGGCTGCGCGCTCCCGAGGGGGGCCGTCAGCCCGCCGTATGCGGTGGGTGCGCGTCCCCGACATGCGTCGCCGGGTGCCGGGTGTGTCGACAGCCGCGGCGCGTGCCTCACAGGCTCCGCGTGGTCATCGCGTCAGGCAGATCGGCCGGGTCGGCAGACGGCCAGCCGGACGGGTCGGGGCCGAGCCGGGTCAGCTCGGCGACCTGCTCCCGGCACCACGTCGAGACCTCACGCCGGCCGGCGGTGACGTCGGCGGCGAAGACGTCCCAGGGCACCCACTCGGCACCGCCGACCTCGTCCGGGTCGGGGCGCAGCTGCGGCCCCACGCCGTGAACCCGTCCCACGAGCACCGGGCACAGCTCCCACTCGACGATGCCGTCCATCTCGGCCCGGTAGGAGAAGCGGGGCAGCACCAGCCGCAGGTCGTGCACGTCGATGCCGAGCTCGTCCCGGCCGCGGCGGCGCACGGCGTCCTCGACCGGCTCGCCCGGGGCGGGATGGCCGCAGGCCGAGTTGGTCCAGACGCCGGGGAAGGTGGCCTTGTGCAGCGCCCGACGTGTGATGAGCAGCGCGCCGGCGTCGTCGAAGAGGTAGGCGGAGAAGGCGAGGTGCAACGGCGTGTCGGCGTGGTGGACGCTCGCCTTCGGAGCCGTGCCGATCGCCTGCCCCTGCGGGTCGAGGAGGACCACGAGCTCTTCCGTCGCCTCGAGCCGACCCGGCGTCGGCAGCTGTCCCGTGGTCATCGGCCGGGCCTCGCGAGCTCGTTGACGGCGCCGCGGAAGATCGGCGGCAGGCTGGCTGCGGCCGGCACGAGCAGGCGCCGGCCCCACGCCGGCCGGGTCACCTGCACGAGCGCGTGGGTGAGCAGCGAGTAGCGGCGCGTCGCGACCCGCCACGACCGTTCGTAGGACTCGGGGTCGCCGGCGGCGATGGCCGTGACCACCGCGCGGGCGTGGGCTAGCCCGAGCGAGATGCCCTCACCGGTGAGCGCGTCGACGTAGCCGCTGGCGTCGCCGGCGAGCAGCACCCGGCCGGCGACACGGCGGGTCGTGCGCTGCCGCAGGGGCCCGGCGCCGCGGACCGACGTGACGACCGGGGCGCCGTCCAGCCGCTCGCGCAGCTGCGGGAACTCCGCCAGGCCGTCGTCGAGCGAGCGGCGCTGCTTGCTGAGGACCGCCACGCCGACGAGGTCGTCGGCCACCGGGGTCACGTAGGCCTCGCCGTGCACACCCCAGTGCACCTCGACGTGGTGGCCCCACGGCCGTATGCCGTAGTGCTGGCGCAGCCCGTAGCGCCGCTCGGGCGCCTCCGCCGTCCCCGCCGTCCCCTGCTCGGCAGCGTCGGCGCTCCTCGCCCTGGACCCGTTGGGCGGGCGGGGAGGCCGATCCCGGTCGAGGCCCAGCGAGCGCCGGGTCGGTGAGTGCAGGCCGTCGGCGGCGACCACCCACGAGGCGGTCAGGGTGGGGCCGGGCCTTGCGGAGTCGAGCGTGCGGACCTGCACGACCGCGTCGTCCTGCGTCACCTCGGCCGCCTCGAGCGGGAGCACCTCGATGCCGGCCTCCGCGACGGCCCGGGAGAGCGCTTCGTGCAGCGTGGTGCGGCGCACGCCGCGGCCGGGACCGGCTGTGAAGTCGGCCTCGGCGAAGCGGCCCCGCGCGAGGTAGCGGATGCCGTGCAGCTCGTAACCCTGCGGGTCGACGCCGAGCTCGAGCAGGCTCTGCAGGCCACCGGGCATCAGGCCCTCGCCGCACGCCTTGTCGATCGTGCCGGCCCGCGGCTCGAGGACGACGGGCTCGAGACCGGAGCGGACGGCATACAGCGCGGCGGCGAGGCCGACGGGGCCTCCCCCGATGACGAGGACGTCGGCGCTCACCGGGCCACCTCCGCGGTCCGGGGGTCCGGGGTGGCGAGCTCGCGCAACGCGGCGTCCTCGCAGCGGATGCGGACGGTGAGCAGCGCGGCGTTGACCACGGTGAAGACGATGGCGGTCACCCAGGCGCTGTGCACCAGGGGCAGGGCGAGGCCCTCGACGACGACGGCGATGTAGTTGGGGTGCGGGACCAGCCGGTAGGGGCCGCGGCGCACGAGCGAGAGGCCCGGCACGACGATCACCCGGGTGTTCCACTGCTGGCCGAGGGTCGTGATGCACCACCAGCGCAGGGCCTGGCTCAGCACCACGAGCGCGAGCATCACCCAGCCGAGGGCCGGGACGAACGTGCGGTCGGCGAGCCACACCTCGGCCACGGCGCCGGCGAGCAGCCCGGTGTGCAGGCCCACCATCACGGGGTAGTGGCCCTGTCCGCGCTCGACGCCACCGTGGGCCAGCGCCCACGCGGCGTGTCGCTTCGAGACGACGAGCTCGGCGACCCGCTCGAGCCCGACGAGCAGGACGAGGGCGGTGAAGAGCCACTGCGAGGTCACACCGCCACTCCTTCCCTCTCTCGGTGGGCGCCGGCGGCTGTGGGGCCGCTCCGTGCCCAGTCTGTCTCAGTCGGCCGTCCGCAGGAGCACGAGCTCGAGGCAGAAACCCGGACCCATCGCCATCAACACGCCCCAGGTGCCCGGTTCGGGCGTTCTGTCGGCGAGGGTGTCGGCGAGCACGTGGAGCACGGAGGCCGAGCTGAGGTTGCCGATCCGGTCGAGTGAGCGCCACGTGAGGCCGAGCGCGTCGCGGTCGACCTCGAGCGCCTCTTGCATCGCCTCGAGCACCTTGGGGCCGCCCGGGTGCGCCACCCACCAGCCGATGTCGCGGCGGGTGAGCCCGTGCGCCGCGAGGAAGCGGTCGACGTCGCCGCGGACGTTCTCGCGCACGAGGTCGGGCACCTCGGCGCCGAGGACGATGCGCAGGCCGGTCGCGCCGACGTCCCAGCCCATGGCGCGCTCGGTCCCCGCGTAGAGCCGACTGCGTGTCGCGACGACCGTCGGCGATGCAGGGGCCAGAGCCGCAGCCCGGTTCGCGCCCACCATGACGACCGCCGCGGCGCCGTCGCCGAAGAGGCCGCTCGCGACGAGGTTGGCCACCGACCGGTCGTCGCGCTGCACGGTGAGGCTGCACAGCTCGACCGACAGGAGCACCGCGATGTCGTCCGGATGGCCGAGGAGGTAGTCGTGCGCCCGCGCGACACCGGCCGCACCGGCGACGCAGCCGAGGCCGACGAGCGGGACGCGCTTGACGTCGTCGCGCAGGCCGATCTCGGCGGCGACCCGGGCCTCGATCGACGGGACGGCGAGGCCGGTGATGGTCGTCGACACGACGAGATCGACGTCCCGGGGAGTGAGACCGGCGGCGGCCAGCGCCTTGGTGGTGGCGTGCGAGCCGAGCTCGGTGGCGACCCGGATGAACTCGTCGTTGGCCTCACCGAAGTCGGCGAGCTGCCAGTAGCGCTCGAGCGGCAGGGCGAGGTGTCGCCGGCTGACGCCGGCGTTCGCGTGGAACCGCTCGAGCAGGGCGCGGTCGGAGCCGGTCGAGCCGAGCACGTCGGCGAAGGCCGCCGTCACGTCGGCCTGGGCGTAGGCGTGGCCGGGAAGGGCGCCGCGCACGGCCGCGAGGTGGCTCACGGCTCCCACGTACCCATCCGCACCTAGGCTCGGGCCGTGACGGTGCACCCGGTGGGTCGGCAGGAGGGGCGGCATCCGGTGCGCGGTCTCGCTCGCGCCTGCCACCCGGGCCCGACCCTGGCGGTCACCGTGTTCACCGCGCTGCTCGCGTGGTCGGCCGGGCACACGCTCGCGAGCGGGCTGGTCGTGACGGCGGCCGTGCTGGCGGGTCAGCTGTCGATCGGCTGGTCGAACGACCTCGTCGACGTGCGCCGGGACCGTGCCGTGGGGCGTCCCGACAAGCCGGTGGCCGCCGGAGAGGTGTCCGAGTCCACCGTCCGGGCGGCGTGCGGTGCAGCCGTCGTCGCGTGCGTCGTGCTGTCGTTCGCGTGCGGCTGGCGCTCGGCGCTCGTCCACCTGCTCCTCGGGGTCACGTCCGGCTGGGCGTACAACCTCTGGCTCAAGCGCACCGCACTCTCCCCGCTGCCGTATGCCGTCGCCTTCGCCGCGCTGCCCGCCGTCGTCACGCTCGCGCTCCCGTCACCGGCGTGGCCGCCCGCGTGGGTGCTCGTGACCGGGGCGCTGCTCGGGGTCGGTGCTCACCTGCTCAACGTGCTGCCCGACCTCGCCGACGACGAGGCGACCGGCGTGCGCGGGCTGCCGCACCGGCTCGGGGCGCGGGTCGTGCGGTGGCTGGCACCCGCGGTGCTGCTGGCGGGGTCGGTCGTGGCGGCATACGGCCCCGGCGGTGGGTCGCTCGACGGGACCAGGCTGGCACTGCTGCTCGGGTGCGTCGTGCTCGCGGTCGTCGCCGTCGTGGCGCGGGGGCGCGTGCCGTTCGTCGCGGCCGTGCTCATCGCGCTGGCCAACGTCGTCAGCCTCATCCTCCACACCTGACCCTCACCTCGAGAGCGCGCCCAGTCACACTCGAGAGCGCGCCCAGTCGCAGTCGAGAGCACGCCCAGTCACACGACGCAGGAACGAAGCGCATCGGTGTGGTGCGGATTGCGCTCTCGAGTGGGACGGACTGCGCTCTCGAGTGGGACGGAGTGCGCTCTCGAGTGGCGCGTGTCAGGGGGTGGGGACGATGCGGACGACGGCGCGCTTGCTGTTCCCCCGGCGCAGCAGCCACTCGGCGGCCATGAACACGTGGTACTCAAGCCCGTACTTGCGGGCGAGCCGGCGGCCCACGGCCTCGGTCGCGGCGTCGTCGCGGATGATCTCGGCGCGACCCTCGACGACCGGGGCGTCGGGCTCGACGTTGCCGCGGCGGTCGCACGGCTGGATCGTCGCGCGGGGGTCGTGGGCGAGCCGCTTGAGCTTCCCGGTCCCCTCGGGGGTGCTGACCAGGGCGGCGCCGGCATCGGGCAGCACCCAGACCGGGGTGGAGACCGGTTCGCCGGAGCGGCGATAGGTCGTCAGCAGCACGAACCGTTCGCCGCCGAGGTTGTGGAGGGTGGGGGCCATCGTCATGGGGGTGAGTTACCCGTTCGCCCACCCGGGCAGGCACCTCGTGGGCGGGTGGGTGCTGTGCCGTGGGTCACCGGGCGCGTGCAGCGGGGGCGTGTCTCACCTCGTGGCTACGATCGGCGGGTGAGCGCCAAGCCCGCCGTCGTCGCAGCGCCGAGCCCCGCCGACCCGTCCGGGGTGCGCGAGGTGCGCGTCTCGAGCCCCGACCGCGTCATGTGGCCCGGGACCGGGATGGCCGACGGCCGGCCGGTCACCAAGCTCGACCTCGCCGGGTACCTCGTGGCCGTCGCCGACCCGCTGCTGCGCGCGCTCGGCGACCGCCCGGTGACGCTCCAGCGCTTCCCCGAGGGGATCGAGGGCGAGGAGTTCTTCTCGAAGAACCCGCCCAAGGGCGTCCCCGACCACACCCGCACGGTCATGTGCACCTATCCGTCGGGACGCAGGCACCCGCAGCTCGTCGTCGACGAGGTCGCCGACGCCGTGTGGGCCGCGCAGATGAACACCGTCACCTTCCACCCGTGGCCGGTGCGCACGGCCGACGTCGACCGGCCCGACGAGCTGCGCATCGACCTCGACCCGCAGCCGGGGCGCGGGTTCACGGACGCGGTCGAGGCGGCATACGCCCTCCGTGAGGTGATGGCCGAGATCGGCCTGACCGCGTGGGCCAAGACGTCGGGCAACCGCGGCGTGCACGTCTACGCCCGCGTCGCCCCCACGCACGAGTTCCTCGACGTGCGCCACGGCGTCATCGGCATCGCCCGCGAGCTCGAGCGGCGCCTGCCCGACCTCGTCACGACCTCGTGGTGGAAGGAGGAGCGCGGCGAGAAGGTCTTCGTCGACTTCAACCAGGCCTGCCGCGACCGCACCATCGCCTCCGCCTACTCCCCGCGCCCGCTGCCCGGCGCGCCGGTGTCGACGCCGGTGACGTGGGACGAGCTCGGCACCGTGGACCCCAAGGAGCTGACCGTACGCACGGTGCCGGGCCTCGTGGCCGACCGCGGCGACGCGTGGGCGGGCATCGACGAGCACGTCGGTGACGTGGGTGCGGCCATCGCCCTCTGGGACCGCGACGTCGAGGAGCGGGGGCTCGGCGAGCTCAACTTCCCGCCCGACTACCCGAAGATGCCGGGCGAGCCGCCCCGCGTGCAGCCGAGCAAGCGACGCCAGGACAAGACGGACGGGGACTACATGGCACCCAAGGCCGAGCGCGACGCCGAGCACCGCACGACGTGGGGCATGCCGGTCGTGCCGCCGGTGTCGCCGATGCTCGCCAAGCCCGTCAAGGATTTCGCGGCGGTCAAGGGCGAGGTGCTCTACGAACCGAAGTGGGACGGTTTCCGCTCGGTCATCTTCCGCTCGGGCGACCTCGTCGAGATCGGCTCGCGCAACGAGAAGCCGATGACCCGCTACTTCCCCGAGGTCGTCGAGGCGGTCAAGGCCAACTTCCCCGAGAAGGCCGTCATCGACGGCGAGATCATCCTCGTCTCCCCCGAGTCGAACGACCGGCTCGACTTCGACCTGCTCCAGCAGCGCATCCACCCCGCCGCCTCACGCGTCAAGAAGCTCGCGGCCGAGACACCGGCGTCGTTCGTGGCCTTCGACCTGCTCGCGCTCGGTGACGAGTCGTTCATGGACCGGCCCTTCGCCGAGCGGCGCGCCGCCCTCGAGAAGGCGCTGGCCGGCGCCGAGGCACCGATCCACCTCACCGCGGCCACGCCCGACCGCGACGTCGCGAAGGGCTGGTTCACGCAGTTCGAAGGGGCCGGCCTCGACGGCGTCATCGCCAAGCCGGTCGACATCGCCTACGAGCCGGACAAGCGCCTGATGTTCAAGATCAAGCACGAGCGCACCGCCGACTGCGTCGTCGCCGGCTACCGCCCGCACAAGAACGACCCCGAGGCGATCGGCTCGCTGCTGCTCGGGCTCTACGGCGAGGACGGCCAGCTCGCCTCGGTCGGCGTCATCGGCGCCCTCCCGATGGCCCGCCGCCGCCAGCTGTTCGAGGAGCTGCAGCCGCTCGTCGCCGAGTGGGACGAGCACCCGTGGAACTGGGGCGCCCCGAGCGAGGAGGAGGGCGGGGTCCGCACCCCGCGCTCGTCGGAGTTCTCCCGCTGGAACAACCAGAAGGACCTCAGCTTCGTGCCGCTGCGGCCCGAGCGGGTCGTCGAGGTGCGCTACGACCACATGGAGGGCACGCGCTTCCGGCACACCGCCCAGTTCGTGCGGTGGCGCGAGGACCGCACGCCCGAGTCGTGCACGTTCGAGCAGCTCGAGGAGCCGGTGAGCTACGACCTCGCCGACGTCCTCTCCGCCGGCTCCGACTGAAGAGCCGACTGGGGAACCGATCCGACGCCGTCAGGCCCGGTGCACCCGGGGTCGCCGGTCGTGGTGGCGGTCGGCGGCCTCGCGCAGCTGCGCGACCACCTTCTCCTCGGCGTCGCCCAGGGCGGCCTTCGTGTCGGTCAGGTCGGAGACACCGATGACGGTCGGCAGCCCGTTCACGTGCACCTCCACCGACGTGTGCATCCCGGGCCGGCCGCGATCCTTGACCCGCAGGCCGATGTGCACCTGCTCGGCGTCGAAGCGCTCGAGCTGCGAGAACAGCTGGGTCAGCGTGTGCTCGATGAAGTGGAGGTCGTCCTCGTGGTAGCCGTCCTCGAGTCGGACCCGGTCCATGAACGGGCTCGTCGTGCTCATGCGGAGCTCCTCACCGCGCCGAACCCCACTGCCGGCGCTCACTCGGAGTCTATCGAGCGGGCATGTGGGACAGGCGTTTTCATCCCTATGAGAGAGATCACCGGCACACCGCGCAATCCGGACACCAAGGGCGGGCGAGCCGAGCGCGTATGCCGCCGGGCGGGGTCGCGTGACCCCGCCCGGCGGCATACGTCCTCGGTGGCGGTCAGGTGCCGCCGTGGCCGGGCACGCTGGGCACGCGCGCCCGCGGGGTGGACTCGTCGGACCAGCGGAGCACGGCGCCGACCCCGTCGGCGGGGTTGAGCTGGGCGCGGTCGACGAGGGTCACGGCGGCGCGGGAGCACACCGCCGCCCAGACGAGGGCGGCGTCCGCGGGGACCTGCGCGGGCTGCTCGGCACCGGTCATCTCGGCGTCCTCGCGGCTGGTTCCGAGCTGCAGGCGCCCCTCACCCACCCACAGCTGGTCATCGTGCTCCCGCCCCTCGACGAGGATCAGCTCCTCGGCCTGGGCGCGCTGCAGCACCTCGACGACGGGCGCCAGGCCCTCGGTCGCGGCCTCGGCCCGTCCGGTCTGCTCCTCGAAGCGGGCGACGAGGTCGGCCTCGGCCTGGGCGCGCGTGGCGGCGAGCACGGCCTCGATGGCCAGCCGCTCCTTCTCCTCGTCGGTGCCCTCGGCCCGGCCGCCGGTGTCGCTGCGGACGATGAGTGCCTTGGTCTCCTCGCCGACGTGCTGCTCGAGGAAGGTCATCGCCCGCTCGTCGCCCATGAGCACGATGACCTGCGGGCGGTAGTGGCGCACGATGCCGTCGAGCCGCTGGGCCACCGTGGCCGCGTTGTGCTCCCACGAGTCGTGGACGCGCTCCTGGAAGCGGCGATGGGACCAGCCGCCGCCCTTGAACCTGTGCAGGACGTCGTGGTCGCCCTGCACCTCGAGCTCCTCCTCTGAGCCGGAGATGCCGCCGTTGACCTCGATGTCGGCGCCGATGTGGTCGACGCGGACGACGACGTGCGGCAGGCACGATGCGAGGGCCCGGATCGCGTGCAGCAGCGACGGCACCGGGCCCCACGACACGTCCTGGTCGGGGCGCCTCGGCAGGTCGTGGCGCAGCAGCAGGCCGTCGGCGTTGGCGACGAGCAGGCGCCCCCACTGGCCGCCTCGCCCTGTCGGCTCGAGGGCGGCCTCAGCCAGCGAGGCGACGACCTCCTCGGGCGCGCCAGCGTCCCGCAGCCGGTCCGCGACGTCGCGCCAGCGCGCGTCGAGGCGGTCGGCGTTGGCCGGGTCGGTCCTGGTCTCGTCGAAGGTCACGCTCGCGAAGGGACCGTTCTCCTCGGCGAGGTCGTGGAACAGGTCGAGCTTCATGGACTCCTCCATGGGTCGGGGACACACTCCCCCTACCCACCGGAGCGACGCCTCACAGGAGGTCGATGAGCTCGTTCCGCGCCGCTTCCCGCACGGCGGTCAGGGCGTCGACGGCGGTGCGGGCGGCGCGAGCGGCCTCCGCGAGCTGCTGGCACTCGGCGAGGGTGTGCAGCGAGAGGGCCAGGCGCACGACCGGCACCTTGCTCGGGGCCATCGACAGCGAGGTGACACCGAGGCCCACGAGGACGAGCGCGAGGAGCGGGTCGCCGGCGGACTCGCCGCAGACGCCGATCGGCCGCTCGGCCCGTCTGGCGCCCTCGCAGGCGAGGCCCACGACGTCGAGCACGCCGGGCTGCCACGGGTCGAGCAGGTCGGAGAGGGCGCCTTCCATGCGGTCGGCGGCCATCGTGTACTGCGCGAGGTCGTTGGTGCCGAGTGAGCCGAACTCGACCTCGCCGAGCACGTCGTGGGCGCGCAGCGCGGCGCCGGGCACCTCGATCATGACGCCCGCCTTGGGCAGGCCGTTCTCGTGGACGCGGCGGGCGAACCACGCCGCCTCCTCGGCCGTGGCCACCATGGGCGCCATGACGCGTACGTCGGCTCCGGTCTCGCGCGCGGCGATGCCGAGCGCCTCGAGCTGGGCGTCGAGCAGGTCGGGCCGCTCGGCCGATAGGCGCAGCCCGCGGCGACCCAGGGCCGGGTTCTCCTCGGGGCCGAGGTCGGCGAACTTCAGCGGCTTGTCCGCGCCCGCGTCGAGGGTGCGCACGACGACGCGGCGGCCCTCGAACGGGGCGAAGACGCCGCGGTAGATCTCGGTCTGCTCCTCCACGGTCGGCGCCTTGGTGGCCGAGAGGTAGACGAACTCGGTGCGGAAGAGACCAACGCCTTCGAGGTCCTGGGCGCCGGCCGCGACGGCGTCCTCGACGCCGCCGATGTTGGCGAGCAGTGCCACCTCGTCGCCGTCGGCGGTGCGGCCGGGCCCGGAGGTCCGTGACTCGGCCGCGGCCCGGCGCTCGGCCCGCTCCCGCTGGGCGGTGACGAGGGCGAGGTCGGGGTCGACGGTCACCTCGCCGGTGTCGCCGTCGAGCGCGACAGGGGTGCCGGCCGGGATCTGCATGGCGTCGGCGAGCTGCACGACGGCGGGGATCCCCATCTGCGCGGCAAGGATCGCCGTGTGGCTGGTCCGCCCGCCGGTCTCGGTGATGATGCCGACGACGAGTCTCCGGTCGAGCGTCGCCGTCTCGGCGGGCGCGAGGTCCTCCGCGACGATGACGCTGGGCTCGTCGAAGGCGGGTACGCCAGGGGCGGGCACGCCCAGCACCGCCGCGATCGCGCGCGAGCCGACGTCACGCAGGTCGGCCACCCGCTCGGCGAAGTAGCCGCCGAGCGCCTCGAACTGGGCGGCATACGTCTCGACGGCGTTCTCGATCGCGTGCGCCCGGCCGTGGCCGGCCGCGAGCTCCTTGGCCGCCGCCTTGACGAGGCCCTTGTCGCGGGCGATGAGGGCCGTCGCCTTGAGGATCTGCTGGGCCGTGTCGTCCACGCGGGTCGCCCGTTCCTCGAGCGAGACGGCGACCGACTCGAACGCGGCCCGCACGTCGGCGAGCGCCGCCTCCTGCTCGGCCTCGCCGCTGGCGGGCGGCTCGTCGGCCGGCGGCCGGACCGGTGGTGCGACGAGCACCACCGGGCCGTATGCCGTGCCCGGGCTGACGCCGATCCCGTGCCGGGTCGTCTGGGACGAGGTCTCAGACGAGGTCTCGGACGAGGTCGCGGACGAGGTCGCGGGCGGGGTGGCGGGCGAGGTGTGGGTCGTGTCCGACGCGGCCATGCTCGTTACTCCGCGTCGAGGTCGCGCGAGAGCAGCTCGACGAGGGAGTCGAGCGTGGCGTCGGCGCCGTCGCCCTCGGCCGTCAGGACGACCTCCTCGCCGTGCTTGGCCCCGAGGGCCATGACGCCGAGGATGCTCGTCGCGTCGACCGGGTCCTCGCCGGGCTTGGCGATCTCGACGTCGAGGCCGGAGCTGCTGGCGGCCTCGACGAAGAGGGCGGCGGGTCGGGCGTGCAGGCCCACCGACGAGGCGATGGTGACGGTGCGGGTTGCCATGGACGTGCTCCTTCGTTGGATGCGGGTGGTCGTGCTGACGGGGAGGATCAGACGGCGGTCACGCCCTGATCAGACGGTAGCGGTGGCCTCGACCTGCGCAAGGTTCGCTTCGCGGGAGCGCAGGGCGATGAAGATCGTGGTCATGACCGCGATCCCGGCGACGAGGGCGATGATGAACAGGCCGAAGTTGCCGATGAGCGGCAGCACCCAGATGCCTCCGTGCGGGGCGCGCAGCGTCGCCCCGAAGAGCATGACCAGGGCGCCGGTGACGGCGGAGCCGACGACCGAGCTGGCGATGACGCGGAAGGGGTCGGCGGCCGCGAACGGGATGGCCCCCTCGGAGATGAACGAGGCGCCGAGCAGCCAGGCGGCCTTGCCGTTCTCGCGCTCGGGCTCGGAGAAGAGCTTGGGGCGCAGTGTGGTGGCCAGGGCCATCGAGAGTGGCGCGACCATGCCCGCGGCCATGACGGCGGCCATGATCTTCAGCTGCGGGGCGTCGGTGGCGGCGCCGGCCGCGGCGAGGCCCGTGGTGGCGAAGGCATAGGCGACCTTGTTGACCGGGCCCCCGAGGTCGAAGCCCATCATCGCGCCGAGGATCAGGCCCAGGACGACCGCGCTGGCGCCGTTCATGCTCGTCAGCCAGCTGTTCAGCCCATTGGTCAGGGCGGTGATCGGGCGGCCGAGGACCGTGATGAACAGGCCGATCGTGATGAACGAGGACAGCAGCGGGATGACGACGACCGGCATCACACCGCGGACGCCCTTGGCCACGTTCCAGCCGGCGACCCAGCGGGCGACGAAGCCGCCGAGTAGGCCGGTCACGATGCCGCCGAGGAAGCCGGCGCCCATCGTCGCGGCGACGAAGCCCCCGACGATGCCGGGCACGAGGCCGGGGCGGTCGGCGATGGCGAAGGCGATGAAGCCGGAGAGGATCGGCACGAGGAAGCTGAAGGCCGCGCTGCCGATGACGAAGCAGAGCGCCGCCCACGAGGTCAGGCTGCCGACGCTGAAGGTCTCGGCGATGTTGAGCGGGTCGCCCGGCTTGAGGTTGTACTTGACGATCTCGATGGCGCCGTTGGAGCCCATCGCCACCTGCGCCAGCATGAACGAGATGGCGATGAGGATGCCGCCGGCCGCGACGAACGGGATCATGTAGGAGACACCGGTCATCAGCCACTGGCGGATCTTCGTGCCGGTGCTCGCGCCCTCCTCGACCTTCGAGGTGAGGCCGCCGGAGGCGCCTGCCGTGGCCGCCGCTGCGGCCGCGGCCTCGCGCTTGCTCGGGTCGGCGTCCCACTCGGCGACGAGCTGCTCGGCCTGCGAGACCAGGGCGGGGCCGTCGGAGATGCCCTTCTTCACGCCGACGTCGACGAGCGGCTTGCCGGCGAAGCGGCCGGCGTCCTTGACGGGCAGGTCGTGGGCGAAGATGACGGCGTCGGCGGCGGCGATCTGGGCAGCGCTGAGCGGCTTGGAGCCGGCGGAGCCCTGGGTCTCGACGAGGATCGTGTGGCCCGCGGCCTTGGCGGCGGCCTCGAGGCCCTCGGCGGCCATGTAGGTGTGGGCGATGCCCGTCGGGCACGAGGTGACGCCGACGAGGTTGAGCACGCGCTTGGCGGGCGGCTCGGCCGTCGCGACGGCGGTCGGGGCCGCGGCACCGCCCGCGTGGTCGGCGCCGGCAGCCGCCGTGGCGCCGGCCGTCGAGGCCGTGGCGCCGGCGGTTGCCGGCTTCGGCTGGTCGAGCTCGACCTCGGCGCTGACGATGCGCACGACCTCGGCCTCGGTCGTGGCGGAGGCGAGGGCGGCCTTGAAGTCCTTCTTCATGAGGGCGCGGGCCAGCTTGGGCAGCATCTGCATGTGCGCGTCGCCGCCGCCCTCGGGGGCCGCGATGAGGAAGACGAGCGTCGCCGGCCCGTCCTTGGCGCCCCAGTCGATGCCGTCACCGGAGCGGCCGAAGACCAGCGAGGGCTCGGTGATGGCGGCGCTGCGGGCGTGCGGGATGCCGATGCCGCCGGGCAGGCCGGTCGCCATCGTCTCCTCGCGCTTGCGCACGTCGGCGAGGAAGGTGTCGAGGTCGGTGCAGCGGCCGGAGGCGACGAGGCGTTCGCCGAGCCTGCGCGTCGCCTCGTGGCGATCGGCACCGGCGAGGTCGAGGACGACCTGCTCTTCGGTGATGAGGGACATGGCGGTTCCTTTCGAGGAGGGGACGGTCAGGCGGTTTTCGGCGTCTGTTGGTTCGGTGTCTTGGGGTGGCGTGTCAGGCGAGGACGCCGAGGACACGGTCGAAGTCGGGGTCGTGGGTGAGCTCGGGGCGTATGCCGTCCAGGTCGGCGGGTGCGGGCACCCGGCTTCCCGGGAGGGTGACGGCGGCGGCGCCCCACGCGACTCCGGCGACGAGCGCCTCGGTCGGGGCGGCGCCGGTGGAGAGGCCGTGGAGCAGGCCGGCGAGCATGCAGTCGCCGGCGCCGACGGTCGACAGCGGCGCGGTGATCGTGGCCCGGGCGTGGGCGCACTCGTCGGCGGTCACGAGCAGGGCGCCGTCGCCGCCGAGGCTGACGGCGACGAGCTCGATGCCGCCGGTGACGAGGTCGCGGGCGGCGTCGCGCACGTCGGCCAGCGTCGGCAGGTCGTGGCGGACGAGCTCCGCGAGCTCCTCGTGGTTCGGCTTGATCAGGTGCGGCCGCGCGGCGACGGCCGCGGCGAAGGGGGCGCCGGAGGAGTCGATGGCGACCCGGGCACCGCGCTCGCGCGCCCGGGCGGTGAGGACGGCATACAGGTCGGTGGGGGCCCCCGGCGGGAGGCTGCCGCAGCCGACCACCCAGGAGGCGTCGTCGGCGGCGGCCACGGTCGCGTCGAGGAGGGCGTCGACCTCGTCGGCGGACAGCTGCGGGCCGGGCTCGTTGAGCTTGGTCGTGGTGCCGTCGGGCTCGAGGACGCTGATGTTCATCCGGACCGACCCGTGGACGGGGACCGGGGTGTGGGGCACGTCCGCGGCCTCGAGCAGCTCCTCGAGCAGGTGGCCGGTGGGCCCACCGCTCGGGAGCACGGCGAGGGTGGCGTCGCCCTGGGCGGCGAGGGCGCGGGAGACGTTGACTCCCTTGCCGCCCGGGTCGATCCGGCTGCTGCCGGCCCGGTGCACCTCGCCGCGGTGGAGCGACGGGACGAGCACGGCGCGGTCGATGCTCGGGTTGGGGGTGAGCGTGACGATCATGCGGTCACCACTTCCGGTCCG
Source organism: Terrabacter sp. NPDC080008 (assembly GCF_040702505.1). NCBI lineage: Bacteria > Bacillati > Actinomycetota > Actinomycetes > Micrococcales > Intrasporangiaceae > Terrabacter > Terrabacter sp. NPDC080008. Next base: position 556,254 of record NZ_JBFBLC010000001.1, on the reverse strand, counting down.
GCCGCGCGGAGCTCGGCGGCGACGTCGTCGTCGAGGTCGGTGTCGGTGATGACGACGTCGACGTCGGCGACCTGGGCGAATCGGTGGAGGTGGTCGTCGCCGGCCTTGCTCGAGTCGGTGAGGACCACGCTCTTGCGGGCGGCGGCGACCATGGCGCGCTTGACGAGCGACTCGGACTGGTCGGGGGTCGTCAGGCCGCGGGCGACGGACAGGCCGTTGGTGCCGAGCAGCGCGACGTCCACGACGACGTCGGCGAGCGGGCCGGTGGCCCAGTCGCCGACGGCGGCGCCGGTCGCGCTGCGCACGCGCCCACCGAGGAGGTAGAGGTTGATGCCCGGGTGCGTCGAGAGCACCGCGGCGGCCGCGAGGCTGTTGGTCAGGACCGTGAGGTCGAGGTCGGGCGGCAGCAGCTCGGCGACGGCGAGGGTGGTCGAGCCGGCGTCGAGGATGATGCTGCCGCCGCTGGGCAGCTCGTCGAGGGCGCGGGCGGCGATGCGGCGCTTGACGTCGGTGAGCCGGCCGGAGCGGGTCGCGAGCGTCGGCTCGACCTCGAGGCGCTCGACGGGGATGGCGCCGCCGTGGACCCGGCGCAGCGACCCGCGGCGCTCCAGGGCGGTCAGGTCCCGGCGGACGGTCTCGGCGGCGACCCCGAGGGTGTCGGCGAGTGCCGTGACCTCGACCCGGCCGGCACGCCGTGCCTCGGCGATGATGCGCTGCTGCCGCTCCGCTGCGTACATCGGACTCCCTCGTCCTGCTCGACTCTCCCGCGCCCCTCGATGGGCTGGTGTCTTTCAAGGAAAGCACCGGATCAGACCCATGTAAAGAGATTCGGGCACCCGTTTTTGTGGGATCCAGTGGGCGCCGGGGCGAAACGGGCACCCGAGACGGACGCGAGTCGCGCACGCGGAGGGACGCTGCGGCATACAGTGCGGCCATGCAGAACAGCACCTTCACGGTGACGACCCCCGACGGCACGGAGGTGTTCCTCAACCGCTGGCTCCCCGACGGGCAGGCGAAGGCGGTCGTGCAGATCTCGCACGGCATGGCCGAGCACTCGAGCCGCTACGCGCGCTTCGCGCAGCGCCTCACCGACCACGGGTATGCGGTCTACGGCTCGGACCACCGCGGGCACGGCAAGACGGTCGGCACGCGGGGTTCCTTTGCGGCACAGGACGGTTGGCAGACGGTCATCGACGACCTGCATGCCGTCACCGAGCGCGCCCGCGAGGAGCAGCCCGGCCTGCCCGTCTTCCTCCTCGGCCACAGCATGGGCTCGTTCCTCGCGAGGGCGTATGCCGCCCAGTTCGGTTCCGAGCTCGCCGGCCTCGTGCTCTCGGGCACCTCCGGCGGCGCCGGCGGGATCAGCCGGGTCGGGCTCTTCCTCGCCTCGACCCAGGCGCGGCTGCGCGGGCACACCCACGCGAGCGGGCTGATGAACACGCTGACCTTCGGTCAGTACAACAACGCCTTCAAACCGGCCCGGACCCAGTTCGACTGGCTCTCACGCGATCCCGCGGAGGTCGACAAGTACGTCAACGACCCGGACTGCGGCTTCGTCTTCACTGCGGGCGGGTTCGTCGACCTCATCCGGGGGCTCGAGGGCGTCAACAGCGATGCCGTCGCCGGTCGCATCCCCAAGGACCTGCCGGTGCACCTGGCATCCGGCGACATGGACCCGGTCGGCGCGAACGGCAAGGGCGTGCGCAAGGTGGCGAACCAGCTGACCCGGCTCGGGGTCAAGGACGTCACGGTGAAGCTGTGGCCCGAGGCACGGCACGAGATCCTCAACGAGACCAACCGCGACGAGGTCGAGACCGAGCTCGTCAACTGGCTCGACGCCCACCTCCCCGCCGTCAAGGCCTGACCGACGCAAAGTGCCCACTCGACGTGATCCAAAAGTCGAGTGGGCACTTTGCGACGTTTCTCCACAGGGAGGCTGTGGACAACTCGCAGCAAAGTGCCCAGGCGACGCGGGGAAGTGCGACGTCGACGTCGCAAAGTGCCCACTCGACGTGATCCAAAAGTCGAGTGGGCACTTTGCGACGTTTGTCCAGCCCCCGCTCAGCGCTCGAGCGGGCCCGGGGGCTCGAGGCGCCGGGCCGCCACGGGCGGCGCGAGCGGCACCTCCGGACCGCCCTCGTCGAGCTGGAACGGCGGGTAGACGTCGGTCATCAGGGCGGCATACGCGATGACGCGGTAGACCCAGCGGTTCAGGCCGATGACCAGATCGAAGAGGGCGCGTGGGTAGCGGCCGGTGAAGAGCAGCGAGAAGCCGGCGATCGCGACGAGCAGGCCGAGCACGCCCCAGGTGTCGTACCGGACGGCCTGCCCGGTCGCCTCGTCCCACACCCAGCCGCCACCGCCGAGCAGCAGCCCCAGGATGATGTAGTGCGGGATGGCGAGCAGCCACCACTTGACGAGGACGAGTCCGCGCGAGAGCTGCCGCGGGTAGGCGACGTCGAGGCGCGCGGGGTAGTCCGGCTCCGCGTCGAGGCTGAACGGCGGGTAGCGGTCGGTGCCGATACCGCCGTTGGCGCAGTAGTAGCTGACGCGCCAGCTCCACTGCAGCACACCGAGGTTGAAGTCGAAGAGCGTGCGCGGGTAGCGGCCGGTGAAGAGGATCGCGAAGAACGCCACGACGCTGACGGCGAGGAACGCCACCCACAGCACCGCGAGCACGATGAAGTGCGGGATCGCGAGGAACCACTTGACCAGCCACAGCCACCGCGAGAGCGGCTCGTCGAGGCGGGCGTCGAGCGCGACGGGGCTCATCGCCCGCGGGTGCGACTGCCACGAGGGAGGCGGCCCGGGCGCCGCACCCTGGTTCGTCCCGGCGGCGGCTCCCGTCGTGTCGACGTAGCCGGCGGGGACCGGCGCTCCCGGCGGCCGGAGGTAGCTCGCCGGCCGGCTGCCCCGGGCGCCGAGCACGATGAGCGTGACCGCGAGGCCGGTGACGACCAGCCCGATGCCGAGCATCAGGAAGGCGAGCGGCAGCAGGAAGCCGGCGCGCACCCCCGTGGTGGCCGAGACGGCGACGCCCGGGCTGCCGTCGGCGTTCATGAGCACGGCGCCCCAGCTGCCCTGGGTCACCTTCCACGTCAGCTGCTGCGTCCCGGGTCCGGTGGCCTTGGCGGTCCAGATCCGCTGCGCCGTCGGCGCGGGCGCCTGGTTGGCGCCGTCAACGGCCTGCATGACGGGCGTGCGGGGGTTGCCGTTCTGGGGCTCCGTGATGCCGACGACCTGGTCGTGCGCGACCCCGCCGAGGTATGCGTTGAGCGCGCTCGTCGGGGCGATGCCGAGGAAGATCGCCTTGCCCGTCTCGAGCGGCTGGGCGGTGACGCGCACCTCGAGGTCGAGCCGGTCGAGCACCCAGGAGGGGGCGTTGGGGCCGGTCTCGACGACGGCGTCACCGACCGTGACGGCCGGTGTGTTGCTCGAGACGACGGGCAGGCTCATGGACAGGAAGCCCGCGGAGTCGCGCCCCACGGCATACGCGATCCCGAGGGCGCCGCCGCCGAGGAGCATCCCGACGCCGGGGAGGATGAGCAGGCACCCGATGATGAGGGCCGCGAGATGGCGGCCGGCCGGGTGGCGCCGGTCGGCGGGGGTGAGGGTGGTGGAGGTCACGGGGATCACATCCTTGGGAAGCGGCCGCGGACGAGCCGGGTGAGGGCTTCGAGGATGCCGAGACCGCTGCCGACGAGGCCGAGCACCAGGACGACCCGTGCGACGACCTCCCACCCGCTGCTGACGTCGAGCGGGAAGACCTGCCAGATGCGGACGAGGGCGTAGAGCCCGAAGCCGAGGGAGACGATGTCGCCGAGGGCCCGCACGCGGGGCAGGTCCAGGACGAGGTTGACGGCGTCGGCCGCGATGCGGACGACGATCGAGGCGTTGACGGCGCCGACGACGAGCACGGTGCTCGCAGTCAGGAACGGCACGACCTGCCAGCCGGGCCAGCCGTTGATCAACCAGAGGATGATCAGGTTGACGACGACTGACCCGGCGTAGCCCGCTCGTCGCCCCCGGGTCGGCGCATCGGGGCGCCCCGGCGCGGCCGACGAGGGCTGGGCTTCCGTGCCCGGTGGGCGGTGTTCGGTGGGGGTGGTCATGGGGTCCTCCCGGCAGGGGTGGCGCCGCGGGCGGCGCCGAGGGTCTCGAGGGGCAGGGCGGCCCGGACCGCGGCGGCCAGCCCGCCGGGCACGAGCTCGCTCAGCTCGTAGCGGGCCCGCACCAGCGGTACGGGCACGGTGAGGACGCGCGTCAGGTCGATCGGCGTCCCGCTGACGACGGTGTCGCAGGCGCCGGCCTCGACCGCGGCGCGGATCGTCGCCTCGAGGTCGCGCACCTGCTGGGCGCCGTAGCCCATAGCGGGCAGGATGCCGCGCGCGTTCGGGTACTTCGCGTAGGTCGCGGCGAGCGACCCCACGGCATACGGCGTCGGGTCCACGATCTCGGCCGCCCCCGCGATGCGGGCGCCAACGACGCCCGCGCCGTAGGTCATCGAACCGTGCGTCAGGGTGGGCCCGTCCTCGACGACGATGACGCGGCAGCCCGACACGAGCGTCCAGTCGTCGACGGTGACGGGGCTGTCGGCGCGGAGCACCGTCGCGCGCGGGTTGAGCGCGCGCACCGACGCCTCGACGGCCTCGATGTCGGCACTGCGCGCGGAGTCGCACTTGGCCACGATGACGACGTCGGCCATCCGGACGTTGGCCTCGCCGGGGTGGTATGCCGTCTCGTCGCCCGGGCGCAGCGGGTCGGCGAGCACGACGTGCAGGTCGGGGACGTAGAACGGCAGGTCGTTGTTGCCGCCGTCCCAGAGGATGACGTCGGCCTCCTGCTCGGCCTCGCGCAGGATCCGCTCGTAGTCGACGCCCGCGTAGACGACGACGCCCGCGTCGAGGTGCGGCTCGTACTCCTCGCGCTCCTCGATGGTGCAGTCGTGGCGGTCGAGGTCGGCATAGGTGGCGAAGCGCTGGCAGGCCTGCGCGACGAGGTCGCCGTAGGGCATCGGGTGGCGCACTGCGACGACCCGAAGTGCGAGGTTGGTGAGCAGCTTCGCGAGGTAACGGGTGGTCTGGCTCTTGCCGACGCCGGTGCGCACGGCGGTGACGGCGACGACCGGCTTGCTGCTGCGGAGCATGGTGTGCCGGGCTGCGTGCAGCCGGAAGTCGGCGCCGGCGGCGATGCACTGCTCGGCGAGGTGCATGACGTGCTCGTGGCGCACGTCAGAGTAGGCGAAGACGACGGCCTCGACGTGCTCGCGCTCGACGAGGGGGATCAGCTCCGACTCGGCGAGGATCGGAATGCCCTGCGGATAAAAGGGACCCGCCAGCTCGGGCGGGTAGCGGCGGCCCGCGATGTCGGGAATCTGCGTAGCGGTGAAGGCGACGACCTCGACGCGCGGGTCGTCGCGGAATACGACGTTGAAGTCGTGGAAGTCGCGGCCGGCGGCACCGAGGACGACGACACGGGTGCGGTCGCCGTTCGGGCGGTCTGTCCGGCTGCGGTCGGTGCTGGGCACAGTGCTCATGGCCATCTCCGCGGCTGGGCCACCGACGTGACCGACACACCCCACTGCGGGTAGTCCTGGCTGCGGGACCCGCCACTTCGAGTCTCCCACCGGCCCTGTCGGGCGTCCGCGGTTCGCGAGAGGGATCACCCCGGGATCACGTCACATTCGCCTGCCCGCCCTGCCAGGCGGTGCCACGATCAAAAGGTGAGCGACACTGCTGCGCGCTCCGGCGCGACGACGACCCCCGGCCCCATCCCGACGACGCCCCACACGACCTCGGAGCACGTCTCCCTCGCCGAGCAGTGGGTGGCGAGCAACTACAGCCCGCTCGAGGTCGTCATCGCGCACGCCGAGGGCGCGTGGGTCACCGACGTGGAGGGCGGGCGCTACCTCGACGCTCTGGCCGGCTACTCGGCGCTCAACTTCGGGCACCTGCACCCGACACTCGTCGCGGCCGCCCGCAGCCAGCTCGACCGGCTGACCCTGACCAGCCGCGCCTTCCACAGCGACCAGCTTGGGCCGTTCTGCCGCGACCTCGCGACGCTGGCCGGCAAGGAGCTCGTGCTCCCGATGAACACCGGCGCCGAGGCCGTGGAGACGGCGATCAAGGTGAGCCGCAAGTGGGGCTACGAGCGCAAGGGCGTGCCGGACGGCCGGGCCCGGATCGTCGTCATGGCCGGCAACTTCCACGGCCGCACGACGACGATCGTCAGCTTCTCGGACGACCCGATCGCGCACGACGAGTACGGCCCGTACACGCCGGGCTTCGACATCGTGCCGTTCGGTGACATCGAGGCGCTCGAGGCGGCGATCACCGACGAGACGGTGGCCGTGCTGCTCGAGCCCATCCAGGGCGAGGGCGGGGTCATCATCCCGCCGGACGGGTGGCTGCGAGAGGTGCGCGAGCTGACCCGCCGGAGAGGCGTGCTCATGGTCGCCGACGAGATCCAGTCGGGGCTCGGACGCACCGGCTCGACGTTCGCCTGCGACCTCGAGGGAGTCGTGCCGGACGTCTACGTCCTCGGCAAGGCGCTGGGCGGCGGCATCGTGCCGGTCTCAGCGGTCGTGGCGGACCGCGAGGTGCTGGGCGTCTTCACCCCAGGCAGCCACGGCTCGACCTTCGGCGGCAACCCGCTGGGGGCCGCGGTCGGCCGGGCCGTCGTCGGCCTGCTTGCGACCGGCGAGTTCCAGGAGCGGGCGCGCCGGCTCGGCGCGGTGCTCGAGGCCGGGCTCCGCGAGCTCGTCGGGCGCGGCGTCGAGGCGGTCCGTTGCCGCGGGCTGTGGGCCGGCGTCGACATCGAGCCTGGGCTGATGACGGGCCGCGAGGCCTCGCACCGCCTGCTCGAGCAGGGCGTCCTCGTCAAGGACACGCACGGTTCGACGATCCGCATCGCTCCCCCGCTCGTCGTCACCGAGGTCGAGATCGGCATCATCCTCGACGCCCTCCGCGCCGTCCTGCACTAGCGGTTCCCGAAGCCGAAGCCGAGGCCGTATGCCGCCCGCCCGCCCGACGCATACGCCCCCTCCCACGTCGAGTGGGCACTTTCCGACACCCCTCCACGTCGAGTGGGCACTTTGCGACACTTGTCCACAGGAAGGTGCCGACCCACCTGTGGACAACTCGCAGGAAAGTGCCCACTCGACGTGGTGATCCCGCCCGTCCACGTCGGAAAGTGCCCACTCGACGTGGTGGACCCCAAGCCCTCGACGTCGAGTGGGCACTTTGCGTCACATCCCCGGGCGGTGTCGGAAAGTGCCCACTCGACGTTGGGGGAGAAGATTCGGGGAAGGGGCACGCGGCGGGGTCTTCACCTGCTAGTTGTGGCAGTGGAGCGTCCGCACCCGAGGAGGGGTCATGGCAGCGAAGCGTCGTCGGCAGAAGTGGTCGGACCTGTCTCGTGGCCAGCAGGCCGCCGTCCTCGTGACCGGGACGGTGCAGCTGTCGCTGGCGGCGGCCGCGTGGATCGACCTCGCCCGCCGGCCGGCCGAGCAGGTCGAGGGCAGCAAGGCCAAGTGGGCGGCGATCATCGCGATCAACTGGGTCGGGCCGCTGACCTACTTCGCACGCGGCCGCAAGGGCAGCGGCTCCGGCGCCTCCGTGGCCGACTCGACGCCCGCGGAGCACTCACTGGAGCCGTGAGGCCCGCTCTGCACGAGCACGTATGCCGCGCAGCATCTCGCGACTCATCACCGAGCTCACGGCCGAGACCGGCTCGACGAGCAGGAACGACCACGGGTGCAGGTAGGCGAAGCGCTCGCGCACGATGAGCCGCGTCGCGAGGTGCGGGTGCCGGCGCAGCACGAACGCCCACGTGAAGTCGTAGGGCGCGGCGTCCGGCGCCCCCGGACCCGCCCCTGCAGAGCCGGCGACACCCATGGCGGGCCCGGCGTGCAGCACCAAAGAGCGGCCCGGGTCAACAGCGGCGACCGCGAGCGCGACCTGTGGGTGCAGGTGCACGAGGTCGCCGACCTCGAGGTGCTGCCAGGCCTCGACGACGGTGTCGGCGCTGTGCACCTGGCAGCCGACGAGGTTCTCGAGCCGGTCGTAGCTGTAGAAGCCGCCGCGCCCGGCTCCGAGCTGGACCACCCACGGCCACACCTGCTCGGGCGGGGCCTGGACGGTGATGGCGCGGGTCGCGACGAGCCCGGGGGTGCGGATGACGTCGTCACCGGGCAGCGGGTCGCGCGTCTCCTCGGTGGTGGCTCCCCAGTGCAGCGCCGACCACCGCGCGGTCACCACGCCCATCGCCGCCGCGGACAGCGCGGCTGCTCTCACGGCGGGAGCGACGAGGCGCCTCATGCCGTCCACGGTAGTCCGGGCGGGTTTGCCCCACAGTCGAATCCGCCGTCGGGCAACCCAACCGCCCGGGAAAATGATGGAGCCCGGCTCGCGTAGCGAGTCCGGGCTACCAGTGACGGTTCACGTACCACAACGGGCCAACCGTCGAAGCTTGTGTCCTGACCTCTGACGACAACGAGTGTCCTCGGGTTCAGCACCTCCGAAAGGTTGCCACGCCGGTGTCGCGTTTGTTCGCAATTCAAGGAAAATCGCTCGGAATCCGAGCCAGTCCGTTTCGTCCTGCACCCTAGGACCGCACCCACCCCACGTCACGGGATGCCCGGCAGCACCCACGTCGTCCCGTAGGTCGTGTCGACGAGCGCCGCCCGGTCGAAGCGCAGCGTCAGCGGCAGCCGGTCCGAGACGGCGTCGACGACCGGCTGCAGCCGCGACCCCGGCACCCCGGTCGTGGCCGAGACGTGCGGCGTCCAGTGCCCCGGCTCGTAGTGCCGGTGGATCGTCGCGCCGGTGGCTCGCAGCGCCCCGACCGCGCGCGCCTGCCGGGTGGTCAGGTCGACGGTGGCCGAGCCCGCGAGCGCCGCCCGCCCCCGCGGGAAGACGACGGTGCCCTGCACCGAGACCTCGACCGGCCCGCCGTCGCCGAGCCCGGCGACCGCGTCACGGACCGCGCACTCCTCCCAGGTGAGCAGGACGGCATACGACAGGTGGGCGACGTGGTGCCCATGGGTGTGGGTGAGCAGGGTCGGTATGCCGTCGGCCTCGAGCCGCTGCCAGAGCGAGCGCACGAGGCGGTCCGAGCTCCGGTCGAGCAGGAGGCAGAGGGCGAGCGCCATGTCCCATTCTGGTCATGGCGCGCGTCGGGGCCCGGCCTACGCTGGCGCCCATGCCCCCTGCTGCCGTCCCGGATGACGTCGATACCCTCGCCGACTCCCGCTACGTCTCGCTGACGACGTTCCGCCGCTCGGGCGCCCCGGTCGCGACGCCGGTGTGGGTCGCGCGGGACGGGGACGAGCTCGTCGTGATCACTGTGGACCCGAGCGGCAAGCTCAAGCGGCTGGCGCACGACCCGCGCGTCGAGCTGCGTCCGTGCGACATGCGTGGCCGGGTGCCCGAGAGAGCGATGACGTATGCCGGCACGGCCGTTGTCGACCGCACCTCCTCGGGCGTCGCCGCGGTCAAACGCGCCATCGGCCGCAAGTACGTGCTGGCCCGCCTGGGTGACGTGCTCGCGTCGGTCACCGACCGCATACGGCCGCGAACCCCTCGGGCAGCCATCCGGATCACGCTCGACTGACCCTAGCCACCGGCGCCACCGACCCACCGATCCGCCGATCCAGCTCAAACGTTGGACAGATTGTTTCCCGGATGTCCAACGTTGGCTTTACCGTTTTCGGCATGAGCCCCCATGTCGGAGCCCGGCTGGTGCAACGCCAGCTCGGGCTGATGCTGCGTAGCAAGGTCGCCGGAGACGACGCCCCGGCCCGCGCGCAGCGCATCTGGGGCGCCGAAGGCGAGCGGTGGTTCACGCCGGAGGACCCGGTGTGGCGCGTGCACGCCGACGCCTCGATGTTCCCGGCGGGCATCACCTCGCTGCTGCTGCAGATGCTCCACCCGATGGCGATGGCCGGTGTGGCGGGCCACAGCGGCTACAAGAGCGACCCGTGGGGGCGGCTGCAGCGCACGAGCCACTACCTCGCGACGACGACCTTCGGCACGATCGAGCACGCCGAGGAGGCCATCGCGATGGTCCGCTCGATCCACCGGCGGGTGCGCGGCAAGGACCACCTCGGCCGGCCCTACCGTGCCGACGACCCGCACCTGCTGATGTGGGTGCACGCGGCGGAGATCGACTCGTTCCTGCGCGGCTACCAGACCTTCGGCGACACCCCGCTGACCGATGCGGAGGCCGACGTCTACGTCAGCCAGGCCGGCATCCCGGCGGCGCTCCTCGGCGTGCGCAACCCGCCGCAGTCGGTCGCCGAGCTGCGCGAAACCCTCGACTCCTACCGCCCCGAGCTCGAGACCACCCCGGCGGCCCGCGAGGCGGCACGGTTCCTGCTGCTCGACCCGCCGCTGCCCTTCTACGCTCGCCCCGGCTACGGCACCCTCGCCTCCGGCGGCGTCTCCCTCCTGCCCGGCTGGGCACGCGAGATGCTCGGCCTGCCGGTGCCCGACCTCGTGTCGTCCCTCGTCGCGCGCCCGCTCGGCCACGTCGGCACGGCGGCCGTGCGCTGGGGCATGGCGGGCCTGGCCGAGCGCCGCCCGTCCGACCTTCCGGACGACCCCGAGGGGCCCGACGAGGACAACCCCTCCCCCGAGCACCCCGACGAGCGAGGTCAGCGAGTCGGGGACCTGGCCGCCAGCTGACCGGCGGCCATCCCTTCGGCCGGGCCGGGTGGACTCAAGAAGCGGGCACACCCGGTCCGGCCTCCCTCACGCTCTCCCTCACGGTCAAGGGCAGGCATGGCTCGGCTGAGTGCCGGATGCCAAAGCCATGTGAGTTCCCTGCAAGCCGTGCTCAGCACGCTCCGCGCGCGCAAAGTTCCTGTGCCGGACAAGACTCGTCATGAGAGCCATCGGTCTACATTTCCCGCCATCGGGGGCCAGTTCCACACACCCATGGACGGAGCCAAATTCATGACGATCCGCACCCTGACGACGGCGGCCCTTGCCGCCGGCGCCTTGGTCCTGGCGGCAGGCGGAGCTGCCACCGCCAGCACGCACAACACCACCTCCACCGGCTCGACCGCGCCCACGCCGATCAGCGACGCTCAGCTGACGGCGCGGTCGATCACCATCGGCGGGGCCTCGGTCCTGCCGACGACCCGGACCATCCCGCACTGGCACGGGTCCATGACCGACCCGTCCAACGGCGTCACCTACGGCTACAACATGGTCGGCGCCAACCCGCACGGCTGCACCGGTGCTGCCTGCGACGTCACGATCCCGGTCGACATCACGCCGATCATCGTCAACATCGGCGGCCAGACCTACAACGGCAACGACGTGGTCAAGGCGACGCTCGCCTCGCCGCAGTTCACCGAGAACGACTACGGCAGCACGACTGCCGCGACGAACGACAAGTTCGCCAAGGGCGACGGGGGCGCGCTCTCGCAGGAGGACGCCGGGGTGCCGCTCCAGCTGCAGGACGCGACGATGCGCGCGCAGTTCGCCCAGAACGGCGCGAGCAACAGCTACCACCTGCGCCTCAAGCCCGTCGTCCACCCGTCGGTCACGATCAACGTCCCGCAGAACCAGGGCGGGCTGATCACGAGGCACGGCGTGATCGGGGCGAGCATCGACGTGGGCTGGTGGTCCTCGCAGATCAACAACCTCGAGCAGAGCGCCGACCCGACGCACCTGCCGCTCTACCTGACCGACGACGTCTTCCTGCACACCGGCAAGTCGCTCACCGACTGCTGCATCATCGGCTACCACGGCACCCGGGCCGTGGGCAACGGCGGCGGCAGCACGCACACCCAGGGCAACGCTGCCGTGCAGACGTTCGCGTGGGCCTCGTACGTCCGTCCCGGCTTCTACTTCCACTCGGACACCGGGGCCAACTGGGCGCTGCAGGACATCCACGCGGTGAGCCACGAGATCGCGGAGTGGGCTGACGACCCGTTCGTCAACAACACGGTGAACCCGTGGGTGACGCCGACGGCGCCGCAGTACGGCTGCACGACCGACCTCGAGACCGGCGACCCGGTGGTCTCGATCGGCTTCGCCATGGGCACGAACACCTTCCGCCAGGGTGCGAACCCGGACGGCTCGCAGAGCGCGGACGGCTACTACCACCCCGAGGACGAGGCGCTGCTGCCCTGGTTCCTGCGCCAGCCGTCGAACCACACCGGCTCCGAGGCCAACCAGAAGAGCCCCGGTGGGCGCTACACCCTGATGGGCGACCTCAACCCGTTCCCGGGCTTCCGGGCACCGGCCACGGGCTGCTGATCACTCGATGACCCCGCTCGGCGGCATACGCGAGATTGCGTATGCCGCCGAGTCGCGTTCCGGGCGTTCGCGCGGGACGCGACGGGGCCGGGTCAGTAGGCTGCGAGCGTGCCTCGACTCGTGCTCACCGTCATCGGCGACGACCGCGCCGGCCTCGTCAGTGCTCTCGCGGACGTCGTCACCGCGCACGACGGCAACTGGGAGGACAGCCAGCTGGCCGAGCTGGCCGGGAAGTTCGCCGGCATCGTCGTCGTCGGCGTGCCGGCCGAGCGCGCCGACGAGCTGACGACGGCCCTCAAGGAGCTCGAGGGGCTGCTCGAGGTGACGACCCACCCGGGCGCCGACGTCGACGTGGTCGCGGACGGCGAGGGCGCGCAGCGGCTGACCCTCGACCTGCTCGGCAACGACAACCCGGGCATCGTCCGCGAGGTGTCGTCGGTGCTGAGCCGGCACGAGCTGTCGATCGAGACGATGACGACGGGGACCCGCGAGGCGCCGATGGCAGGCGGCCTGCTCTTCGAGGCGCACGTCGTCGTGCGGGTGCCGGTCGGCTCGGACACGAGCGCACTGCGGGCGGACCTCGAGCGGCTCGCGCACGAGCTGCTCGTCGACATCGCCGTCGCCTGAGCGCCGCCCGCACGCCGCTGGCCGCCCTGCGGGTCGGCTGAGTTCGCCCGCTGAGGCGCGGTCGATCCCTAGTCTGTCGTCGTGGCCGAGGTCGACCCTGACGACGACACGATCGAGCGCTTCCTGGTGTTCCACTACCGCTTCGACCCGCAGCGGTCCGAGCGCCGCCACGTCCTCGTGGCCGCCTACGACAACCAGCGGGAGTTCAACGCTCGCATGAAGCGGGAGGTCAAGGCCATCGAGCGGCGGCGTTCGAGCGGTGAGCCACTCGAGCCCGGCGAGCACATCAGCGGCGCCGTGCACGAGCCCGGCTACGCGCGGCGCGCGGCCAACGGCCATCTGCTCCGGCGCGCTCAGCAGCACGGCGTGGGCTCGGACGCCTGGCTCGACAGCCTCGAGCTGCCCGGCAACATCTCGCTTCTCCGGTCGCCTGACCCGCAGTCCGAGAACCGGGACTGACCCGGCCGGCGCCCCCGGTCGAGGTCCGGGGTGGTGAAGGGGCCCGCCCCGCGAATGCGAGCCCGGGCCCCGGGTGACGGTTCACGTACCGCAACGGGCCAACCGCCTAAGTTCTCCCCGTCGATTGACGTCTACCCCCAGTCCACGCCCGTGACACGGCCCGGACGGGCGGAATCACCGACGCTTGCGGGACTCTTGCAGTGGACGTGCGCTCATCGTGCGGCGGGCGTGAGCGTGAGCGCGCGGGACGGCATACGGCAGCGGACGGCATACTCACTCTTGCCTGTGGGGACGCGGCGGGTAAGGCTGTGGCATGGACGGAGCAGTCGAGGCGCCGACCCAGCCGGCGCCGATGGGGCACGTGAAGACGGTGCCGATCGCGGACTACGGGTTCCTGGCGGACGGCGAGGTGACGGCGCTCGTCGCGCCGGGCGGCGACATCGACTGGATGTGCGCGCCGCGGATGGACTCGCCGAGCGTCTTCGGCGCGCTGCTGGGGCGGCACGCGGGACGCTTCCAGCTCGGGCCGTCGGACATCAGCGTGCCGACGGCGCGGCGCTACCTGCCGGGGACGAACATCCTCGAGACGAGCTGGGGCACGCCTACGGGCTGGATCATCGTGCGCGACGTGCTGCTCATCGGGCCGTGGCACCACGACGAAGGGGTGTCGGCCAAGCACCGGCGCACGCCGATGGACTACGACGCGGAGCACACGCTGCTGCGGACGGTGCGGTGCGTGTCGGGCGAGGTGCAGACGGTGCTCGAGTGCGAGCCGGTGCTCGACTACGGGCGCAAGCACGTGCGGTGGGACTACACCGACCGCGGCTACCACCAGGGCGAGGCGATGGCCGAGGGCGTAGATCTGCGGCTGACATTGACGACGGACTTCCGGCTCGGCTTCGAGGGCGGGCAGGCGACGGCGCGCACGCTGCTCAAGGAGGGCGACGAGCGGTTCGTGGCGCTGTCGTGGGGCGCGGTGCCGCCGCCGACGACGAGCAAGGAGGCGCACGACCGGCTCGAGTGGACGGCGCACCACTGGCAGCACTGGCTCGCGCGAGGCCGCTTCCCCGACCACCCGTGGCGCAGCTACCTGCAGCGCAGCGCCCTGACCCTCAAGGGGCTGACGTACTCGCCAACCGGGGCGATCGCCGCGGCTGCGACGATGTCGCTGCCGGAGACGCTCGGCGGGGCGCGCAACTACGACTACCGCTACACGTGGATCCGGGACGCGACGTTCGCGCTGTGGGGGATGTACTCGCTCGGGTTCGACTGGGAGGCAGTGGACTTCTTCTCGTTCATCGCCGACGTGGCCGAGCGGGACGACGACCTGCAGATCATGTACGGGATCGGCGGGGAGCGTGACCTCACCGAGACGACGCTGGACCACCTGCCTGGGTATGCCGGGTCCATCCCCGTGCGCGTCGGCAACGCCGCGCACGCGCAGGTCCAACACGACGTGTGGGGCGCGCTGCTGGACTCGGTCTACCTGCACTCGAAGGTGGCCGACCACCTGGACGGACGGATCTGGCCGATCCTCGGCAAGCAGGTCGAGGCCGCGCTGAAGCGGTGGCGCGAGCCGGACGCCGGCATCTGGGAGGTGCGCGGCGAGCTCAAGCACTTCACGTCGTCGAAGATCATGTGCTGGGTCGCGGTCGACCGCGGCGCGCGGCTGGCCTCGATGATCGGGCAGTCGGCGGAGGCGGCCACCTGGCAGCTGGCCGCTGACGAGATCAAGGAGGACATCCTCGCCCACGGCGTCGACTCGCGTGGGGTGCTCGTGCAGCACTACGACACTGACGCGCTGGACGCGTCACTGTTGCTGGCGCCGCTGGTGCGGTTCCTGCCGCGGAACGACCCGCGGATCCGCACGACTGTGCTGGCGATCGCGGACGAGCTGACCGTCGACGGGCTGGTGCTGCGGTACCGGGTGGACGAGACCGACGACGGCTTCACCGGCGAGGAGGGGACGTTCACGATCTGCTCGTTCTGGCTGGTGTCAGCGCTGTGCGAGATCGGCGAGACGAAGCGGGCGCACGAGCTGTGCGCGAAGCTGCTGTCGTTCGCCGGGCCGCTCGAGCTCTACGGCGAGGAGATCGACGTCCACACCGGGCGGCACCTCGGCAACTTCCCGCAGGCCTTCACGCACCTGGCGCTGATCAACGCGGTCATGCACGTGATCGGGACGGAGGAGACGCCCGACCAAGACATGTGAGGCGGGACGGAGCGGTCGGGTCCACCCGTCCCCTCTCGGCCCCTCAGACACTGCTCCGCTGAGGGGAGCAGTGTCTGAGTCGTCCCAGGCCCGATGCTCCCGCTCTTCCGCTCGTGACGTTCGCTCCTCTGATGCGCGGCTTGGTGATCAGTCGCTGAACAGGACAGTGTCGGACCAGTGCTGATGCCCAACGGGCTGATGCTGAGCTATTGGGTCCACGGGACCGACGACGGCCTACCCCCTTGTGAAACCTAGACGTCCGAGACGCACCATGAAGACTAGGATGATTGCGTCTCCGCCCACTCTAAGAAGTCCGGACGTGAGTACCGAGCCTCTTCTAAGAGGTCAGCAGCGAGCCTAACCATTTCGGAACGAAGCGTCGCATCCTCCTGAATGCGCTTATCTATATCGGCACCATTCGCAATGCGTTGATAGTGCGAAGCAAATTGACTGCACGTGTCGTCCATCGGACTAGACACGTCATTGCATTCATCTTCCCCCCGGTCCACAAAAACAGCGTCGTCGAGGTCGGTGGGCTGCGGATTGAAGCGGATCACCATGCTCACCATGTCGATCGAACCCCCAGTGGTGAAGCTGGTGTAGAAGAAACACGAGGACAGGCGCACCCTCGCCGCCATGGCGCCACCGTTAACTAATCCATGAATCCACTGAAGCATGGCCGACAAAATGCTCACCCTTAGGGCTTTGGCGTCCCAGGTTCCTAAGTGCATATCTTCCGGGAGGCGCACACCTGACTCAGCGATGATCGCCTCCAGCTCCGGACATTCTGCAAGAGAGTCGCGAAAGCGCGCGAGTAGAGGATTTACAGCCTGGTCATTCATATCCTGACGGTCGACCTTAGTGGTCAGAAGCAGGACCCACGGTCTCGGGTTACCGGCCTGAAGGGCAAGCACTTCCTTCAAGGCCGCCAGGTATGAGACTTCCTCGTACGGCGGGCCATCAAATAACGTAGTAGTCAAGTCGAAATTGACAACGTCGACATGGCCGAACTCTCGAACCGCCTTCCATGCACCCGTGGAGCGCTTACCGACGTAGCGCAGGTCGTCAGGGCGAACTCCAGACGGCTGATGTACACAGGCACGCGCATCCAGTTCGCTCTGCGAGATATTCAATTCTGTGGCGTCAGGAGAAGCACTTCCAGCGATAAGATCGAAGCCTATGTACTGCAACTTTCGGCCAGTCGGCTCGCAAACCGTTCGTAAGATCTGACGCAGGTCGAGCAGGTCGATTCCAGGAAGGCCGATGTATTTCAGCTTGTCGGCCTGGTCTCGATCTTTCATCACGTCCGCAACTGCGTTCGTCCATTGCTTCTCGCGCACATACTGCTTTCGTGGCCGATGCCAAGGCAAAAACTTGTTGCGAATGGGTCGATCAGGGTGGCTGTATACAAACTCAGCTTCTTGGTAAGCGACCTCATCTGGAAGCGGAAAGCCCTCTTCCCCCTCGAACTCTGTCATTCGCCCACCATCACGATCTTGGCGAGGTAAGCCATCAGGAGGCTCACTTGCTCCTCGTCGAGATCCTCAAGTAAGTTCATTGCTGCGAGGACTTGCGCAATAGCGCCCATCTGGGACTCGGCGCGCTGGGCCTTTTTGGAGTGTCTTGGTGCGTTGAGAACCTCTAGCCGCGAGAGGCGTATGGCGTCCGCCTCTGCTGATGAACCGCTTTGGTGTTCCTCTCCCAAGGATCCGTCACTCCAGACGACCGGGGGAATGGGGCTATCAGCATCTGAGCCTAGGACTTGGTTCCAGAAGTCTTCAACGACCTGCTCTAGCACGTCTAGTTGTCGCTCTGCATCACGACTGCGCTGTTGCCGACGCAGCACGCTTGCCACGTTCTTTTGGGTACCAATGGCGCGGCTAAGCGCGGTGTGCAACCAGTTAGTTAGCCGAACTACGTGGGTATGCGAGAAGTTGAATGACTCGCGGTCAATGTTAAGGGCACCCTCGAGACCTTGAACAACGAAAATCTCACAGGTTATCTGCTTCAGCCGGGTAGTTTCAGCAACTTGGTATTTGAGGAAGGTCTCATCAAACCCCGACCCGCTCGCTCCGTGGATACGAATCAGACTCCCAATATCATCCACGGGAATCACCTTCGGCATCCACATGAGGTACGCATAGAACTCCAGGGGACCGCCGCTGCTTTCGAGAGGCATGTGGGCGAACTCGTCCCGAAGGTGCCCTGCGAATATCATGGGCGTCTTGACGGCATTAGACGTCTCCGCCAAGCCACTAAACTTCAAAGGCCGCCTGAGTTCCAAGTCATCGAAGATCACTTTGAAGTCGTTGGATACGCCGATTGCCTCAGGCCAATTCGCCACCTGGCGGATTGGCCTCTCCTGTAGCTGCAGTTCGGCGGCCCCGGGTCCGGCGCCCGAGAAAATATAACGACGTGAACCATCGATAACGCTGTCGAATGGGTGCTCTGCGACGTAGGGAAGCGGCGCGGCCAAACTGAGCTGCCAAACCATGCGTAAGTAGTAGTCGAGCAAGTCGTTTAGCTGCGGGTTGCGCTGGCCTCCCACATTCGGCTCGGATATCGCGTCAACAAAGCGAGAGAAGGCCCGATCGGGTGTATCACCGACATCCCACGGAAGCCGAGGCCTTCCGGCCGCACCGCCAGCTAGCTCATAATCACGCTCGGAGTTCACCGCACCCACGTGGAAGCGTGGAGGTTCTCGATGCCCTCGGGAAACGGCAAGCCAAGTTGGCGCGCTTCGCAGTGTCTCTCGCGCCGCAGGTTTCAGCCCATTGAGGACGATAGTCGTGCCCTTGGCCGCTACGTCGCTGGCGGGCTCCTGCCATATGGTAACTAGACCAGCCTCGTACGGATCACCTTCCACGTGGTTTGTATTTTCGGAGTACTGGCGTAAGCGAATGGACGCGACCGTTCGCCATGGCACGCCCGCCACCTTGGTGATGATCTGAAAGCTTTGCGTTAGATGGCTTACGGAGAATAGGCCGATACCGACCTTACCGATAAGCCGTCGGCCCCCAGGACTGAAAAGGGGGTCCTCCTTGCTGCGCGTGATTCCAAGCTCGGCGCCCTCCGAAGACCTTTTTGCACTGCCGCCAATATGCCGCACAAGATGCGCCACGGCTTCGGGCCCCATCCCGTTTCCGTTGTCACTGATCGTTATGCGTTGAAACCTAGGCCTATCAGTCTGTATGACGACTTCCGTTGCATCAGCATCAAAGGCATTGGAAATTAGCTCGCGGAATGCAGAGGCCGGCTGGCTATAAATGCCGTCTGTTACTCGTGCGATGACTTGGGCGTCCGTTTCAAGCGCCGTATGTACGGCGTCTCCCGACCGGCTCTTGATAATCTGGTCGCGCAGCTCGTCATCCCTCTTCGGGCGAGTTTCAGGGGGCATCGTAGGTCCGCTCGGGTCGGTACGGCTGGCACATGCGCTTACGGCTGGCGACACATTAGCGCAACTCTGCGTCCGTGCTTTGGTCCTGGGCTGCCGTGCGCGGCCAAACGGGCGAGCCGCAACGTCCACACTTCGGATCGCTGGGCACGCGCGCCGCCGAGTGCCGTTTCGTCAGTCGTTGCTTCGGGCCGGCGGAACATCGAGGCCGCGTTGAGCGAAGCGGGCTCTTGGCACTGCCACCCAGTCGCCAGGGCCGAGCACGTGCCCAAAGGCACCGGCCATCTCGCGTTCCTCTACCCACTTTCCTACGAGGACGATGAGGTCATGCTCTTGCCGAAGAGTCGACTTCGCTTCCCTTAGGCGCTTCATCGGATCGTCTAATCCCGCGCCGACGGTCGCTAATGACGACCGTGGGATGACCACGTCGGGCAGATAGGTGAAGAGGGCTGTCGCCCGCTTACGCAATCCACTCGGCCCAAAGACAACTTGGATTTGTTCGCGCGTTAGAAGTGTCAGAGGCTGAGGAGGCAGGTCCGCCCACGTCACTAGTGGTAGCGCGTAAGCGTGAAAGGCAGCCGCAAGGGGTGCCCGCTTGAGGTCCTGATTTCCCTTTCCCCCGGTCAGCCAGGCACGATGTGTCCGCATTAGCCACGCAGCGAACTTGTTGCCCCTCGGATCGATGCGAATTAGCAGCGTCACCTGGCACTGGCCCTCACGCGGGATCATCCAGGGCGCCGTAGAGTTACGGACTGTCCCCTTGATTTCAACCGCCACACCGACAATGCTTGTGTCGAGCGGAGGAACCTTCTCGAGACCCAAGCGCTCGATAACGTGATATTGCAGTTTCGTGCCTACGGACGACCGTTCGTCTGAATCGACTTTGGGATCCAAGAGGTTGAATCGCCACGTGCGCGGTCCGTCCAAGACATACTTAATGGCTTCATCAGCGGCCGTGCAGAGCAGCTCCTCGAGCGGCCGGGCCACCAGCCACGCATAGACGGCTTGCAGTTGCGCATCGTCATCTGGATGTGAGATCACGTGCGCCACCGGCTGAACCCCCCTCCGGGCGTCCGGCTGACACAGGGAACCCGGCGCTACTGCAGGCTGTCTCGGTGGCACCGGCAGACGCTAGCGCACATGACAGGCGCCCTCCGCACCGGCTTCGCGACGTCGCGCGGACCCCGCGTGAGCTAGCGCTCACTGAACCGCATAGAACAAGCGTTCGACGGTGTGGCGCGCTGGATTGTCCCTAGGGGCCCGTAGGCTACGCCCATGACTGGCCGACCTTTGACCTCCATCGAGATCTGCGCTGGCGCTGGCGGGCAGGCGCTCGGTCTCGAGCAGGCAGGCTACGAGCACAAGCTCCTTGTCGAGTATTGGGAACCGGCGTGTCAGATCCTGGAGGCGAACGAGCCAGGCTGGCGCATCGAGCGCAACGACGTGCGCGCGGTCGACTTCACTGAGTTCAGCAATGACGACATCGACCTCGTGGCCGGCGGCGTGCCGTGCACGCCCGCATCCAAGGCGGGTAAGCAGCTGGGCGCGTCGGACAGCCGCAACCTCTGGCCCGATGCTCTCCGGATGGTCGAAGAGGTGCGGCCTCGAGCGGCGATGTTCGAGAATGTACGCGGCCTCATGGATGACAAGTTCGCTGGGTGGCGGCAGGAGACCATTGATCGGCTGGAGTCGCTTGGGTATCGAGATCCCGTTTGGAAACTCATCTATGCTGCCGATTTCGGTGTGCCGCAGCTGCGCCCACGTTCCATTCTTGTTGCCTTCCGCGACGCCGAGGACCGCGACCGGTTCCAGTGGCCAGAGCCGATAACACCTCCTGGTTCGCGCGTCACGGTCGGGGCCGCGTTGGAAGACTTAGTGAGAGCCAAGGGGTGGGAGCACGCAGAGCACTGGGCCAAGACAGTTGCAACCACCATTGCGCCAACTCTTGTCGGTGGGAGCGAGAAGCATGGCGGTGCTGACCTTGGGCCGACGCGGGCGCGTGCCCAATGGCTCCGTCTAGGAGTTGACGGTCTGGGGCTCGCGAATCACGGCGATGCGCCTGCCCCCGGCTGGCCCAAAGACAAGCCGTTCAAGCTCACCGTCCGGATGGCTGCCCGAATCCAGGGCTTCCCCGACACGTGGAAGATCGACGAAGTCCTCAGAAAGACCAACGCGTACAAGACTATGGGGAATGCGTTTCCGCCGCCCGTCGCGCGCGCTGTCGGCATGGCGATACGTGATGCGCTTGAACCCAGCTGGGCGAGAAACCAGCACCGCCTGGACGCCGAGGACGCCGCCTGAACGCTCGCTGGATTTCGGCTACAGCATCTTCTTGACTCGGCTAGCGACCTCGTGTCGATGGTTTGGAGGGACGCGGAGGTACGCGGCCCAAGCGCGATCGAGTTCGGTGGCTCCTCGTCGTCCCCGCTCAATCCATCGCAAAAGCCGACGGAGTTCTCCTGGTCCCAGTCCTCTTGCAGCGTCGACAGCGGCCGTCGCATCGATGGGGTGGTCGTCGCGTCCGGCCCTACAGCGCTTGCACTCGGTCACGAGGGCCTCGACCTCACGCCCCTCAAGCCCTGTCACCCTGCGGCGAGATACGGCTAGCACGGCCGTCATCACGGAGTCGTCGGGATACGCCTCGCCGCCCGCGATGCCGCACAGAGTACACATGTAGTCGTCGCGGGCCAGCACGCTCTGCCGCTCTTTGCTCGAGATAGCCTTCTGCGGCGCGGCCTCTCGCCGTGCCTTTGGGTCCCAAACGGGGACCCCTGCCTTGACGAAGCGCTGGTCCTCCGCGAGCAGGCTTGCGTCCTCGGTGTTCGAAAGCACGACCCAGCCGTAGTCGCGCAAGTCCCGAATGCGGCGGTCTATTTGCGAGATGCCAGGGAAGGCTTCCCGAAGCTGGTTCTTCGTGAACGTGCCGCCTTCTCCCACGACCTCAACGAGCCACAATGCCCCGCGAACCATCGTTCCCGCTGTCAAGGCTGGGTCATCCCATGCTGGCTGCTTCACGCTTGATACTCCCATGTGTCGGCGACTCACCCTAGTCACGTTCGGCCGTGCGCCCGGCCAGTTTGCGATGATGCTGAGGCATTCATCCCAGCTTGCTGTTTCAGAGCCCAAGGAGCACACCCATGTCTGGCTTCGGCATCCCTCCCAGGGGGGACGAGATCAAGGCCGTTATCAGCCAGCGCCTGAAGCAGGCGATGGCCGAGGAGGGAGCGAAGGTCACCATCGATTGGCGCGGCGAGCCGCGCCATTTGTACGTGATCTCAATGCCAGTCGACATGCTCTACTTCAACCCGGACACTCACCGCATCCGCGCTCAGCGCACGCTCGACCCGGAGCGGAATCAAGCGATAGAGGAGAACCCGTGGGGGGAGGCGGCTCAGAACTACCTACATGATCTGCTCCGGCAGAGGCCTGCCAACCCGGACCAGACTGACCCGGACTACACCGCGCTCATGGACGAGCTTGACGACGTGGGGCAGCGCGAACCGGGCATCGTGAGCCCGCATGGGATTCTCGTAGACGGCAACACCCGCGCTGCCGCGCTAATGGACTTGGGCGAGCAGAACATCAGGGTCGGTGTCCTCCCCGATGACACGTCACGCCAGGACATCAACAACGTCGAGCTCACTCTGCAGCTCCGCAAGGATCGACGGCGCGACTACTCGTACATCAACCGTCTCATCGCGATCGATGAGGAGCTCGGGCGCGGACGGTCGGAGGCCGACGTTGCCAAAGACTTCAACATCAAGCTGGCGACCCTGCAACGTGATCGGTGGGTCTACTCCCTCATCCTGGAGGCGATCGCTCGCAGCCAAACAGAAGATGGAGCCTCCCTGAGACTGATCGACTTCGAGCAGCACCAGGAAAAGCTGCGCGAACTCCACCGGGACTATGCCAAACTCGCCAAAACGGACCCGGATGCAGCCAAGCGCCTCATGCAATCGCGACTGGCGATGGTGGTCCTCGACTATCCAAAAACGTCTTTGCGCCTCGCCGAGGCGGATTTTCATTCGCGCTACCTCGAGAGCCGCCTCCCTGAGAATCTCAAACCTCAGGCGCACGCCACGGCGCCGGTCTCCGTGCCAGGCATTCCGGGGGTGACTTTGCCGAGCCAGCGCAGTGACTCCGCCGCCGTAGAGGCGCTGACGAATCAGTTGCTCCGCGCAAAAGCTGTTGCCTCTGACGGCAAGACCTCGACGCCCGAGGAGGTAGCAAGAGCGTCCACGGTGATGAAGCAGGCTCGTGACACCTTCGACGTCGCAGTGAAGCTTGCAGGGCAGAATGCGGAACTGGTCAAACGGCAGACCGCAGTACCCGAACGCCTGACCGACGCCGCGGACTACATCAACCAGTGCTCGGCCGAATTTGCCGGGGCCAAGGCCAAGCGCGCCTTGGACGAAGAGGCGTTCGATGATGCGCTCATAGTGCTCCGTGACAGCCTCGGAAGCCTCGCCCGACAAGCCGGGCGGACGTTCCCAGTGCCGGGCGAGGGTGTTGCCTGGCTCCTCGAGGCCGTCCGCTCCAAGTGACGACGAGCGACGGCCCTAGCCTCACCGTCGGCCTCACCTCGGAGGTGACGCGCGCGCGGCTAATCGCGCGTCCGGGTTTGGAGGGTGACCTTCGTCGGCTGGCGGTGAGTTTCCAGTCGAGTACCCAGCGCTCACCGGGCAGCATCGAGGTGGAACTCGACGACCTCCTTACCAATCTCGCGATTCTGGCCGGTTGGCCGCACACTGCGGATGGTGACGTCGTGTGGGACCCCCACCTGCAGGCGCTCGTGGTCGACTCCCTGCATGACGCCCAGGCTGTCTCCAGCCAACTGGAGAGCCCGCACTCGCCAGGACGGGTGAGCCCAGGGTCCGTTCGCGGCCTCCTTGGTGCCGGATGGAGCGGAGATCTCACTTGGTTCCAGAAAAGGGACATCGCCAAGCTGCTGTCTCTTCGGCATGGAGCCAATTTCTCCGTGCCAGGCGCCGGGAAGACGAGGGTTGGCCTGGCCGTGTTCCAGGCACTGCGCCGTGGAGATGGGATTGAGCGGCTGCTGATCGTAGGACCGAAGTCGAGCTACAGCGCGTGGCAGTACGAAAACACCGCGTGCCTGGAGAAGCCTCTGGCCATGGAGATAGCCGACGGCGTTCCGGCAGGCACCTCGGACGCTGTCATCGTGAACTATGAGCGCCTACCGAACATGGTCGGTACTCTTGGTCGCTGGCTTACCGACCGGCCCTCCATGATCATTCTTGACGAGGCTCACCGAATGAAACTCGGCGCAAACGGGGCGTATGGGGCGGCATGTCTTGCCCTCGGCCCCCGCAGCCGGCGACGGCTTATCCTGACGGGCACCCCTGCCCCAAACGGCGTCAGGGACCTTGAGAATCTATTTGGATTCGTCTGGCCGGGCACCGGTCGGCAAAGCGTCCTTAGTGCGGTCAACGGTGGCGACCTCTCGTCCGCCAGCCGGACGCTCATGCCTCTCTTCACACGAACAACCAAGGGCGAACTGGATTTGCCGCCCGTGGAAACGACGCAACGGCTGATACCGCTCCCGCCCCTGCATGCCGAGATCTACGAAGCGCTTGTCGGCCAGTTTTCCGCCAGGGCATCAGGGTCTGAAGGCGACTTCCAGGCGCTTGGGCGGATCTTGGTATACATGCTTATGGCGGCCACCAGCCCCGCTCTACTTGCGGTCGGAACCACAAGGTATGAACCGCTTGCCTACCAGGTCCCTCCCCTTCCGGTGCCGAAGCGCTCCTCCCTGTACCAGCTGATGCAAGACCTTCCCGCATATGAGATGTCCCCTAAGTACCAAGAGGTACTCGCGATAGTACGAAACAACGCGGCGGAAGGGCGAAAAACGCTGGTGTGGTCGACGTTCATTCGTAGCCTCAACACGCTTCAGCGGATACTTGCCCAGTTCGAGCCTGCCATAGTGCACGGAGGCACCCCGGACCGCGAAGAACAGATCCTGCGCTTCCAAACCGATCCCGGTTGCATGGTCCTACTGTCGAACCCCGCCACGCTCGGCGAAGGCATCAGCCTGCATCACGAGTGCCACGACGCTGTTTACGTGGACAGGGACTTTGCTGCCGGGCGCTTCCTTCAGAGTCTCGACCGCATTCACCGCCTGGGCCTCAGTCACGACACCACCACTCGCATAACGGTCCTAGTCTCAGAGGGAACTATCGACGAGATAGTGGCGTCACGCCTCGCTGACAAACTGACGTTTATGGGCGGGATCCTGGATGACCCTGCGGTGCAGCAGCTTGCCGATCTTGACGAGGAGCCTGCGGTGGGCGGCGGCCTGGACCCCGGCGACCTGCAAGCACTGATGGGTCATTTGCGTGCGCCTTCCGCCTGAACCGATTCTGCTTGCCGCAAAGCGCTGGCTGGACATCCTTCCGTCGAGTGGAGGGATCCCTCGTGCCCAGGCCCTGCTTACGACCCACGCGCGCTACAGCGACCTGACTCCCACACAGTATGCGACCGCACTGGCCTGGGTGCGCGACGTCGGGCTGCTGCTAAATGATGGCTCACCGGCCCCGCCGGCTAACCAGATTCTGAGCGCGATCTTCGAGAAGGCCCCTCCACCTTGGATCCAGGATGCCGACGAACTTGTGCAGTCGCCCGACGAACTGCCATCGGACATCATCTGTGCCGGTGAGACGCTAGGCCTAGACCCGAACGGGGTATACGAGCAACTCGTTGCCAGCTGGGGCAAGGTCGACGCCGCAGCCCGTGAGCGAGTGGGCGCAGCAGGTGAGGCCGGCTTGGTGACTTTGCTCAGGAACAGCACCGACGGGCAGGTCGATCACGTCTCGACTTGGTCCGATGGCTTCGGCTACGACATCGCCTTCACCTGGGGAGAGGTGACCGGCCACCTCGAGGTGAAGAGCACAACACGACTCGGCCGGTTCACGGCCTACCTTTCACGTCACGAATACAGCGTGATGCGGCGCGATGAGAGTTGGGTGCTCGTTGCAGTGAGCTTGACCGCCGATTTGCAGGTACGCGGGATCGGTTCTGTGCCGAGCAAATGGATCGCAGAGAATGTATCGCGCGATACCAGCCTTTTCGGGAGCTGGGCGTCGTGCAAACTGGACATTCCAGCCGAGGTCATATCCCCTGGGATACCCGTGCTGGGAAGCGAAGTCTCGGACCAGCTCCCACTCTGGTAGATCTTCCTTGACATATTTTGGCGGCTACTCAGTTGGCGGGAGCGATTTACCGGCGTCGCGGAGAGCGCCCATTATCTCCTGCACGCATTCCTCCAGGTGCTCACGGACGTCAATATCCCAAACACGGACGACGCGCCAGCCGAGGTTAGCGAGTGCCGCATCCGCAGCGCGGTCTCGCTCAATGTTGCCGGCGATCTTCAACCGCCAGTAGTCCGACGCAGCCTTCGCGGGATCCCAGTAGTCGGGGTGGCCGTGCCAGAACACGCCATCAACGAACACGGCAACCCTCCATCGAATAAAGGTCACATCGGGCCGGCCCGGGATGTCCTTGCGGTGCAGGCGGTACCCCGTCGCTCCGGCAGCGCGCAGCGCCGCCCGCAGAGCCAGTTCAGGCTTAGTGTCCTTGGATCTGATCGCGGCCATGTTCCGCGATCGACCCGCCTTGCTGAGGTGGTCAGCCATACCTTCATTGTGGTGCAGCCACTCTAAGAGACGGTAGCCCGGGCCATCTCATGATCGCGCCTCCCGTGGGGCCGTCCGGCGACGGGAGCGGAGAACGGCCGGCAGCATCTCGCTCCCGTCCCGGCAAGATCAGCGCGGCGCCTCCTATGAAGGCATCTCTCTAGGTCCGTTGACCGCATTCACGCCTGTGCTATGCCGGCAGCACCGGTACGCGGCGACGTCCTTCGCGGCACCGGGTTTGCCCCATAACCAAAAAGATGCACGCTCAGCACATCGACCTCAGTGCGGGAGTTTTGGAAAAAACTGCCCAGGCGGGCAGAGCAACGCAAGAAGGCCTGATCGCTGCGCAGCGTCCCGTCCTCCGCCTCAATCGTATTGGGAACGACAAGAAACAAATGCTGAACCAACGGCGACAAGTGCGCCTTCCACATGTCCTTGAGATCATGTCCGTTGGTAACGGTACCTCCGCGCTCGACTTCGACGAGCACTCGACGTGTGCCCAAGGAGTCGAGCCATATCTGGGCGTCTGGTCTGTTGTGACGGGTGGTTGTGTCTTCGAAACCTTCGGTCTTTTCGATGCTTACTTTGTAGGACTGCTCCAGCCATCCAAAGAACGTAGCTTGAATGTCGTCGCTCTTCGCTCTCCATCGATGGATGCGATCGATATCGTCGGAGATGCGACGAAGTTCTGCGAGCAGCGCTTCCGCTATGGCCGCCACCTGCCGAATCTCGGCCGCAGCTCCGGCGGTGGCGTTTCCAATGGTGAAGGCAATGTGGTTGATCGGCATGCTTCAGGCTAGACCAGCCGCCTTATCGTGGCAGGCCTCGCTTTGCAGGCAAGCGCTTCGCCATTGACTTTCCGTGCCACAGCATGTCCCGGTGCGTGCCCCTTCCACAGCTCGGGTCCCTCAGCAGCCCAGCCCAAATCGGAGACGCCGGCCAGACCGGCGGGGGAGACGTCGTACCAGGTCCTCAGAACGTTTATCATCGGCCTGGGTGCTGGGCATCGCTTGGAACTTGCTGGTACTGGCGGGAAGCGGGAGTCGTACCAGCCGGCCGCGCGCGCCAACCTCCCCAGTGGGACTAGCCTGGTCACTTGTGAAGACCAACCGTGCCGAGTTCGCAGTCTCCCGGTTCAACCGTGACCGGAAGCTGATCAATCTAAACCCGGAGTATCAGAGAGAGGGCGGCGTCTGGTCTCTCGCGAAAAAGCAACTCTTCATCGATTCACTGCTCAACGACTTCGACATTCCGAAGATTTACATGCATAAGTTGGACCGAGATGAGACTGGCTTTGATCATGCAGTAGTAGATGGAAAGCAGCGGATCAGCACGGTTTTCGAATTCCTAGCGGACGGGTTCGGCCTTTCAGAAGACTTTGCGTATTCCGGCCCGGCAAGCCTCGGCGCATCCGATGTTCCGAAAAGCGGCCAGAAGTTCTCGGAGTTCTCGCAAGATGCTAAAGACATATTTAAGGAGTGCAAGCTCGATGTCGTCGAAGTCGACACCAAAGAACTAGATGACATTGAAGAGCTGTTCTCGCGTCTCAATAATGGCGAGAAGTTGAATGCCGCCGAGAGTCGCAACGCTTTCGGAGGCACTATGTCCGGCCTCGTTCGCGAAGTGGCGAAGAATGAGTTTTTTACGAAGAAGCTGAAGTTCAAGAACACTCGCTTCGCACATTACGAAGTAGCGTGCAAGTTGCTGTACCTCGAGCACGAGGCGGCCAAGGCGCCGCGATCCCTCGTCGTTGTGGACCTCAAGAAGAAGTTCCTCGATAGATTTGTCCTTGACAACAGGTCACTGAGCGAGGCTGACGCGAGAAAGCTAGCCGCTCGGCTTGAAGATCGACTTAAGGCAATCTCGCCGGTGTTCGATGAGGGCGATATTGAGCTTTCAAAACAGTCCTACCCACAGCTGATGTACCTATTCTGCAATTGGATACTCCGTCAGTACGGCGCCCCTGACCTCAAGGCGAGAGTCAAGCTATTCCTAGTCTCTTTTCGCCACGAGCGCTCCGATAACCTGCTGAAGGACGAGGACGATCGCGACGCTGAATTGAGCGAATTCGGCCGCCTGATGCAGCAGGGCACGAACGACTCTGGGAGCATGGAGGCGAGGATCGCTACACTCACCAAGCGATTCCTGAGGGAGAATCAGGATGTGCAGCTCAAGGACGCTACCCGGCTTTTCACCTTGGAAGAGCGATGGGTACTCTGGCATCGTTCGGGCAAGCATTGTGAGAACTGCCAGGCAATCCTCCCGACACTAGAGGACGTGGACGGCGATCACATTGTGCTGTGGGACCAGGGAGGGCCGACGACCTTAAAGAATGCCCGCGCGCTCTGCGTGAGCTGCAACCGCGGGGCAAGAAACGCTGAGCATCCGCCGGTCCTCGCTTAGCCGCCTGAAGCACTTGAGACAGCGGTCCCCCTGGCATCACAAAAGTAACTCTTGCGACCTCAGTTGCCTGTGGGTCGCACCGGGGTTACCGCCGGCGTGAGGGCGAGGCGGTCACCCTCCCAGGACACGGCATACTGGTCCGTGATTTCTCCAACGAAGGCGCCGTCGCGGTCATGGACGAACGCCAGGAACTTCATCTCCCCGGTGTCGCGGTCGGTGACGAACTTCCCGACGTAGAGCGACGGGTCCTCGATCACCTGGGCACCGGCGATGTCGTACGGCCCCAGCGGCCCTTCCGCCTCCGCGATCCACACCCCGCCCGTCACGCCACCCGAGCGCGCCGCCTCCGGCATGTCCCCGACGAGGCAGTTGAAGAGCAGCACCTGCCGACCATCCACGACGAACGGCTGC
The DNA here is from genome assembly GCF_040702505.1 of Terrabacter sp. NPDC080008. Taxonomy (NCBI): domain Bacteria; kingdom Bacillati; phylum Actinomycetota; class Actinomycetes; order Micrococcales; family Intrasporangiaceae; genus Terrabacter; species Terrabacter sp. NPDC080008. The sequence continues at coordinate 526,827 of NZ_JBFBLC010000001.1, read as the reverse complement.
ATCACCTCGAGCTGCCCGAACCCCTGCCCCGGCGAGGACAGCGGCGGCCGCAGCTCCCACGTCTCCAGGTCAGCAGACCACGCGTGCCCGACGACCCCGCGGTCCACCCGGTCGGCCGGATCCCCCGCCGGGCCGGCCACTGACCGCGCCGTGATCAACATGTGCCACCCGTCCCCGTCCGGGTCGGCCAGCACCCACGGGTCGCGGAACGCCTCGTCGTGCCAGTTGCCCTCGGGCGGCGGCGCATACGTCTCGTAGAGCTCCCCGTCCGCGTGCAGGACCGGCCCGGGCGCCTTGTGCCACTCGTAGAGGTCGGCCGAGACGGCATACCCGATGGACTGGCGGTTCGCGCCCGTCTCGGGGATGAGCGTCGAGCCGGTGTAGAACATGAACCACCGCCCGTCGGGGTGCCGCACGACCGACCCGGTCCACGTCGCGAGGTCGTCGAACGCCGGCGCGTCCGAGCGCACGAGCGCGTCCGTGACCCGCTCCCACTTGACCAGGTCGTGCGACACCGCGTGCCCGACCGAGGCCCGGTAGTGCCGGGCGTGCGGGTCGTGCAGCGCCCGCGACGCGTAGAGGAAGAACAGGTGGTACTGCTCGCCGTCGTCGACGGTCCAGAAGTCCCACACCCACGCTTCGGGAAGACGGAACACGGTTGAGCCTTTCCCGCCCCGAGAGGCGTGGCAGTCGAGGAAGCCTGCGGCAAGCGTACGGAACGGCTCACCCGTGAGGGAGCCCGCGTTGAACACCGGCGACGGCGGCTGGTCGCCGCACAGCGCGAGGAGCAGGTTGCTCACCAGCAGCTTCTTGCGCTCCTCGTACTAACGCGGGCGACCGGGATGTTGAGCAGACCGAAGAACCACCGCTCGCCGAGGAGCGATGCGTGGTCGGTGCCAGGAACGCGACCTCACCGCCACCGTCACCGCCCTCGGCGTCACCTGGCACACCTGACCACCTCGCCCCACACCCCGCCACCACAGGCGGGGTCACGGGCATGTCCAAAGGCAGTGCGCAGCTCGCTGGGTCGTCCTCAGCCACGGGCGAGCCTGCGGCTGTCCATTCCCCCGCCCGGCTCGGGCAATGACTCAGGTTCTGACGGGTTTGCGTGGCTAGGGTGCCCCCATGGTGCACAGGGGCAGTGACGATGCGGCCGACACGGCGGAGCACCAGCGCCTCCGCGCCGCGCGCGATGGCCACGGCGACTGGCGGCTCTGGGGCCCCTACCTCCCCGCCCGGCAGTGGGGCACCGTCCGCGAGGACTACTCCGCCGACGGCGACGCCTGGGCCTACTTCCCCTTCGACCACGCCCACCTGCGCGCCTACCGCTGGGGCGAGGACGGCATCGCCGGCCTCAGCGACAGCCACGGTTTCCTGAACCTCGCCCTCGCCGCCTGGAACGGCAAGGACAAGCGGCTCAAGGAGCGCCTCTTCGGCCTGACGAACCCGCAGGGCAACCACGGCGAGGATGCCAAGGAGTACTGGTGGCACCTCGACGCCACCCCCACCCACTCCTACGCGCAGGCGCTCTACCGCTACCCGCAGGCCGCTTTCCCCTACACCGACCTGGTCGCGCAGAACGCGGCCCGCGGCCGCGACCAGCCGGAGTACGAGCTGGCCGACACCGGCGTCCTCGACTGCGACCGCTTCTTCGACATCACCGTGACGCACGCCAAGGCCGCCCCCGACGACATCTGCGTCGAGATCACCGCCACCAACCACGGCCCCGACCCGGCGCCCCTGCACCTGGTCCCGCAGCTGTGGTTCCGCAGCACCTGGGCGTGGGGCCGCGACGACCGCACACCCTCGATCCGTCTCCTCGGCGACGCGGCAACCAGCCCCGGCGACAACGCCGCGGGCGCCGCACCGCACGGACCGGTCCTCGAGGCGGCCCATGCCTTCCTCGGCACCCTCCGGCTCCACGTCGACGACCCCGAGGCGCGCGCCCTCTTCTGCGACAACGAGACCGACGACGTCGCGCTCTACGGCTCCCCTGCGAGCCGCACTCCTTGGCCCAAGGACGGCATAGACCGCGCCGTCGTCCACGGCGACACCTCGGGCCTCAACCCCGCCCACACGGGCACCAAGGCCGCGATCGTCCGCTCCTGGGACGCCGTCGCCCCGGGCGCCTCGGTCCGGCTCCGCCTGCGGCTCCGCGGGGCGGCCCACGTCCACGACCCGTTCGGCACCGACGCGAGCACCGCCAAGAGCAACGACCCGAGCACCCGCCCGAGCACCCGCCCGAGCCCCGACACGAGCACCGATGCGAGCGCCGACACGAGCGCCGCCAGCACGACCGGCTTCGACGCCGTCGTTGCCACTCGCCGGGCCGAGGCGGACGAGTTCTACGCCGCCGTCATCCCCGCGAGCGCCGACGCCACCGACCACCACATCGCGCGCCGCGCCTTCGCCGGGCTGCTCTGGGGCCGCAAGCACTACCGCTACTCGGTCCGCGAGTGGCTCGAGGGCGACCCCGGCCAGCCCCCACCGCCGCCGAGCCGCACGGCACCCGGCGCCCGCAACACCGCCTGGCGCAGCCTCGCCCTCGCCGACGTCATCTCGATGCCGGACGAGTGGGAGTACCCGTGGTTCGCCACGTGGGACCTCGCCTTCCACTGCGTCACGCTCGCCCACGTCGACCCCGACTTCGCCAAGGAGCAGCTGCTCCTGCTCACCCGCGAATGGGCACAGGGCCCCGACGGCGCGCTCCCGGCATACGAGTGGGCCTTCGGCGACGTCAACCCGCCCGTCCACGCGTGGGCGGCGTGGCAGGTCTACGTCATCGACGGCGCGCACGACCACGCCTTCCTCGTGCGCGTCCTCGACAAGCTGCTCCTCAACTACGCGTGGTGGCAGAACCGCAAGGACCCCGACGGCACCAACCTGTATGCCGGGGGCTTCCTCGGGATGGACAACATCGGCCTCTTCGACCGCTCCCGCGACGTGCCGGCGGGCTGGCGGCTCGAGCAGTCCGACTCGACCGCGTGGATGGCGTTCTACAGCCTCTCGATGATGCGCATCGCGCTCGAGCTGGCACGGCACGACGACGCGTACGGCGACCTCGTCACCACCTTCCTCGAGCGCTTCTGCGGCATCGCCGACGCGATGGGCAGCTTCGGCAGCATGGGCGTCTCGCTGTGGGACGACGCCGACTGCTTCTTCTACGACGTGCTCGTCAGCGACGCCGGCGAGACCGTCCCGCTGCGGCTGCGCTCGCTCGTCGGGCTGCTGCCGCTGCTCGCCGTCGACCTCATGCCGAAGTGGGCGACCAAGGCCTTGCCCGAGCTCGACACGCACCTGGCGTGGCTGCAGGCCAACCGGCCCGAGCTGATGGCCGCGATCGCCGGCACCGCGAAGCATCCGGACGTGCACCGGATGCTGCGGCTCGTCGACCCGCAGCGCCTGACCCGCCTGCTCGACGTCATGCTCGACGAGTCGCAGCTGCTCTCGCCGCACGGCATCCGGTCGCTGTCCGCGGCCTACCGCGACGGGTTCACCGAGCAGGTCGGCGGCCGCGAGCTCACCATCCGCTACGACCCCGGCGAGTCGAGCACCGGCCTCTTCGGCGGCAACTCCAACTGGCGCGGCCCCGTCTGGCTGCCCGTCAACGTGCTGCTCATCAGCGCCCTGCGCCGGCACGCCGCCGGCCTCGGCGACACGGTCACCGTCGAGCTGCCCCGCGGGTCCGGGCGCCGAGCCACCCTCGCCGAGGTGGCCGACGAGCTGCAGCGCCGCCTCGTCACGCTCTTCCGCCCAACACCGGGCACTCCCGACGGGCCGCCGCCGAGCCACCCCCGCGACCAGGGCACCGGGCCGCTGTGGACACAGCACCCGACCTTCAGCGAGTACTTCGACGGCGACACCGGCCGCGGCCTCGGCGCCTCGCACCAGACCGGCTGGACCGCGCTCGTCGCCCACCTCATCTGCTCACCCGACGGGCGGCTCCACGCGCCGCCGCCCCCACCAGCCCACCCATCGAAGGAGAACTGACCATGCTGCTCAGGGACAGGGTCGTCGTCGTCACCGGCGGCAACAGCGGCATCGGCGCCGCGATCTGCGACGTCGCCGGCGCCGAGGGCGCCAAGGTCGTCGTCGACTACGTCGTGCACCCCCAGGACGCGCAGGCCGTCGACGACGAGGTCACCCGCGAGGGCTCCGAGGCGATCAGCGTCGACGCCGACGTCAGCAAGGTCGAGGACCTGCACCGCCTCGTGGAGGCGGCGGTCACGGCATACGGCCGCATCGACGTGTGGATCAACAACGCCGGCATCGAGACGCGCACGTCGCTGCTCGACACCGACGAGGACGCCTACGACCGGGTGCTCGCGATCAACCTCAAGAGCGCGTTCTTCGGCAGCCAGCTCGCCGCGAAGCAGTTCATCGCCCAAGGCAGCGGCGGGGTCATCGTCAACGTCAGCTCCGTGCACGAGGACTGGCCGATGCCCGGCAACACCCCCTACTGCGTCAGCAAGGGCGGCATGCGGATGCTGACCCGCACCGCCGGCGTCGAGCTCGGCCCGCACGGCATCCGCGTCGTCGGCGTCGGCCCGGGCGCGGTCGACACCCCGATCAACGCGACGACGACCGCCGACCCCACGAAGCTGCGCGCCCTCGACGCCGCGATCCCGCTGGCCCGGCTCGCCACCCCCGAGGAGATCGCGAACACCGTCGTCTTCCTCGCCTCCGACCGCTCCGGCTACGCGACGGCCACGACCGTCTTCGTCGACGGCGGCATCATGCAGGGCTCCGTCGGCCTCTAGGCGAAATATCCGCCTCGTTCGCCGCTATAGGAGCGCGGTGGCCAGCTGCCCGCTTGGCTTGTGTGCGAGGGCGAAGATCATCGCGTGCACCGCAGCTTCACTGGCTCATCAGGCGCAGCCGTCGATGTTCTCCTGGGTCATCGACCAGTGCCACTGCCCGTTCTCCTGGTACATGTGCGCGGTCACCGGCACCTTCGCGCCCTGCAGCGACACCTGGATGGTGACCTTCGTCGAAGGCAGCGACGCCTTGGTTCCGGGGATGACGTCCGCGCCGCCGTCGGTGACCGACAGGACCTTCACCCACTTGAACGTGGGCGTCGCCGTCTTGGATCGGCATGAGACGTACGCGCGCTTGGACACGATCGCCTTCTGCGCGCTCACGAGCGTCTCGTACTGCCCGGCCCAGTCCTTGGCGTTGAACTGCTGCACCCACGTCTTGAACGCGGCCTCGGCCGACCCGCTCGCGTTGGCGTCCGCCGTGCTGGTCGCTGTGGTGGCACCGGCGGCCGGCACGCCCTCGCCGTCCCAGCTCGGATCCGGCCCGACGTAGGCGCTGCAGGCCGCCGGCTTGCCCGAGACGAGGATGCCGGCGTCGACCTTGACCTTTCCGGACGCGGGCACGAGGTCTGGGTAGGACATGCCGCCACCGACGATGTCGCCTGCCTTGCTGGTGCACACGATCTCGATTCGGGGCGACTTCAGCGCCACGGTGAGCGGGTTCGTGAGCTCGAAGGAGGCGACGCTCTGGCCATACTCGTCCTTGCCGACCTTCACGGGGCTCGTAGGCGCGACCGGGAACGGCTTGTCGCTGAAGGTGCCGTTCGCCTCCACGTCCAGCGACGCCTCGACCTTGGCAGCCTTCTGCCCCGGCTCCAGGCTCACCTGGGTGCCGAGCGCGTGGTCAGCACCCGGCCGGTAGAACGACTCGACCTGCGATTCCGTCTTCAGCAGCACGCCCTTGGCGTCCAGCACGTTGAAGCTGACCGTGACGGCCTGCCCGACGTACGTGCTGTTGTTGTGCACCACTGCGGCCACCCACACGTGCTGGTCACGCTGGCCGAACCCGCTCGCCTTGATCGTCCCGAGCTCCTTGGGGGCAGACGACGTGGCAGAAGGCTGGGTTGAGGCAGAGACAGCGGTGCTCGAAGGCCCCGAAGTCGGCGTTGATTCGCCTCCACAGGCGGACAGAGCTAAGACTGAAACGGCGCAGGCGAAAGCGGCACGGCGCATGTGGGAGACCCCCGGGGAAGCGTGAGTTGTTCGGCGAGCGAGCACAGGCTAGCGGCCGGGCGAGACGATGATGAGGAGGGGCAGCCTCCCGAGACCGGCCGGACCGGCAGCCGCCCGCGCAGCTCAGCGACCCGCGAGGCGAGCCGGCGCCGGACCGTCCGGCTCGAGCGTCGGCGCGTCCGTCTTCGACAGGGTGATCATCGCCAGCTCGACGAGCTCGTGCTGCTCGATGCGGTGGCCGAGGGCGGCGAGCCGGTTGGCGACCGTCGTCTCCGAGTCGTCGCCGGTCAGATCGACTGCGGCGACGAGGAAGACGCGCCCCGGCCCGACGAACTCGAGGTGCAGGAACGTCACCCGCTCCACCTCGCCGCTGCCCTGCAGGTCGTCGTACGCCTGCCGCCACAGCTCCGGTCGCACGCTCTGCCCGACGAGGAAGTCACGGTTGCGGCCGATGAGGAAGATCGCGACGACCCCGAGCAGCAGCCCGACGAGGATCGACCCGATCGCGTCGAAGACCGCGTTGCCCGTCACCTGGTGCAGGAAGATGCCGAGCCCCGCGATGACTAGGCCGACGAGCGCGGCCGCGTCCTCGGCGAAGACGGCCCGCAGCGTCGGGTTCGAGGTGTTGGCGACGAAGCGCAGCGGGTGCAGCCCGCGTCGGCGGGCCTCGGCCCGGGTCTGCCGCGACGCCTGGAAGAACGACGCGCCCTCGAGCACGAAGGCGATGGCCAGCACGGCATATGCCCAGAAGTACGACGTCTCCGGCTCCTCGTGCCCGAGCGCCGTGATGCCGTGCCACACCGAGACGACGGCGCCCGCACCGAAGAGCCCGAACGCCGCGAACATCGACCACACGTACGCCTCGCGGCCGTAGCCGAACGGGTGCGAGGCATCCCGCGGCTTGCCGGCGCGGCGCTCGGCGATGAGCAGGAAGATCTCGTTGCCCGAGTCCGCCCACGAGTGCGCGGCCTCCGCCACCATCGACGCCGAGCCCGTGATGACCGCGACGATCGACTTCGCGAGCGCGATGAGCGCGTTGGCGACCAGCGCGACGATGACGGTGACGAGGCTCTCGCCTCCCTGCTGACCCTGCTCGCCCTGCTCGTTCTTCGCCGTGTCAGCCATGCGCGCCAGTCTTCCGCTCGGGGGTCACCCGCTCAAGAGACGCTCGAGGGGCACCCCACGGCATACCCGAAGAGGGCGTATGCCGTGCGCTGGCCTCCCAGCCCACACCCAGTCGAAATACATGAAACCTAGCGAAGGCGAAACCGGCATGCATATGGGCGCCCGGGTCTACGCTCAGCCCCGCCGGCATGGCGCCGGCAGCCGTCCGACAGGGGCATCTCGTGGCTGCGCAGACCCGTCATCGCCGTTTCACCCCTCACGTCGTCGCCGGGGTCACCGCCGCCCTCACCGCCCTGGCGCTGCTCGGTGCCGGCTCGTCGAGCGCCGCGACAACACCGACGTCCGACCCGACTGCCACTGCCACTGTGACGGGAACGCCGACCGACACGTCGACGCCGACCGAGACGTCGACCGACACCGCAACGCCGGACCCGACGACCAGCACGCCGGACCCGACGACCAGCTCGCCGACGAGTACGCCGACCATTAGCGGGTACCTCGCCTGGACGGGCGTCAGTCCCAGCACGGTCTGGGTCACCTTGACCTGGAAGGCCGCCGGCATCTCGACCTTCATGGTCCGACGCGACGACGGCAGCGGCACACCGACGCCGACCGGCGGCACGCTGGTCTACGCCGGCACGGACCTGCGCGCCGTCGACACCGACGTGGCGCCGTGGACGACCTACCGCTACACCCTCTGGGGCGACGACGGCGCGGGCGGCTACCTCCCGCCCCGGTCGCTGCGCACCACCACCGGGGTCCAGGTCGTTGCGGGCCTGGCCGTCAAGGCGACCAGCTCCTCGACCGCCCTGGTCAGCTGGCAGAGCCCGACCGATCCCGGCGTCGCTGCGGTCGTCGTCACCCGCACGGACCCGAGAGGCGCCACCCACTCGATCTACACCGGCACCGACTCGAGCGTCACCGACACCGGTCTCGTCCCCGGCGAGGGCTACTCCTACACCGTCGTCGCCCAGGACGCGTCGGGCCGGCGCGGCCCCGTGAGCTCTGGCGTCGGCGTCACCACGCACCGCACCTGGACGACGACCGTCGTCAGCCCGTATGCCGGGTGGCCCGGAGCGATGGCCTGCGCCACGAGCACGTGGTGCATGGCGGTCGACAACATGGGCTCCTACCAGGTGATGTCCGGATCGACCTGGTCCAAGGCGGTGCACGCGTTCGCCGCCTCGCCGGACCCGGAGTCCGAAGCCGTCGTCTGGTCGCTGACGTGCCCCACCGCGGGCCGGTGCCTCGCGATCCACGGTGCGAGCATCGTCGAGTTCGTGAACGGCGCCTGGCGGCCGGCTCGCGCACCCTCCTCCGGGTGGACCTCGGTCGACTGCCCCTCGGCGACGTACTGCCTCGCGATCCGCCGCGACGGCTGGTCGACGACTCGGGTCGGCACGACCTGGAGCACACCGGTGCGCATCGGGAGCCTGCGCGGGGTGCAGTGGAACGACGTCGCGTGCCAGGCGGCCGGACGCTGCTTCGCCATCGCCACCAGCACCACCACCGAGAGCAACTGGCGCGGCACCCTGCTGGGCTCTGCCTGGCACACGGGCTACCTCGGTGACATGCAGCAGGGCAACCCGTTCAGCATCTCGTGCTCGACGACGACCTGCCTCGCCCTGGGCGAACGGGGCGCGCGTGTGACGGTCGCCGGGACGACGTGGTCCTCCCGTTTGATGGTCCCGACCCCGGTCGGCAACGACACGAGCCAGGTCTCGTGCGGCTCGGCGACGTTGTGCATGGCCGTGAACTGGAACGACGTCCAGCGGTGGTCGGGCAGCGCGGTCGTCGAGCGCTCTCGCCTCAGCGCCGGCATCGGCCGGATGCGGGCCGTCTCGTGCCCGCGCACGGGTGGCGCCTGCTTCGCCGTCGACGACCGCGGCCGGTTCTACAGATGGACGTCGACCAGCCACTGGCGCTTCGTGACGACCTACGACCAGACGACCGGCGGCGTCGGCCGCATCGGTTGCCGCACGGCCACCGCGTGCTACTTCGTGGACCGCAACGGCTGGCTCCTCGCGTGGAACGGCACCGCGTGGAGGCGCTGGGGGAAGTACTTCAGCCAGCCGGCCATCGTGGAGTGCTCCGGCGCCGGTTTCTGCCTCGCCGTCGACACCGTCAACAAGGACTACCGGGTCTGGGCCAACGGCTCGTGGGGAGCCCTCAAGAGCATGCCGCTGCTGGCCCAGGACGTGTCGTGCGCGAGCCCCACCCTGTGCCTCGCCGTCGACGACCAGGGCCGCGCGTCTCGCTTCACCGGCACCGGCTGGGCGACGCCCGTGGCCGCCCTTCCCGACAGCTACGGCACCGGCCCGCGCGTCTCCTGCGCCCCGGGCGGGCCGTGCATGCTCCTGTCCTCCGACGGCACCTACCGCCGCTACGTCGGCAGCTCCCTGACCTCGACCCAGCGCCTGCCGACGGGCTTCCCCGCCGCCGGCGCCCTGCTCTCCTGCGGCGCCCCGTCCATGTGCATCGCCGTCGTCGACGCCGGCAACTGGGCGCAGTGGAACGGCTCCACCTGGACCGCCCACCCCGTGGACTTCTCGGCGTACCGGATCGGCAACATCTCGTGCCTCACGGCCGGGTACTGCCTGGCCACGCACGCCTACTCCAACGACTACAGCACGCCCACCTGGATCCGGGGGAAGTGGTCCGACGGCGACAGCTACGCCCCGGACGGCATGCCCTCCGCCCCCGAGTGCCCCACCCTGGGCACCTGCTTCATCGGCGGAGCGACCACCGTCTCCCGCTCGAGCTGAGCTGGAGACGAGGGGGTCGTATGCCGTCCGCCCCCTCCCAGCCCATGCCGCGCCGGGCGCCCTGACCGTCCAAGGCAGCCCGCGCGGTCGCGCTCTCAGGCGGGCTGGTGGCGGACGACGTCGAAGCGGGTGCGGGCGTGGCCGGCATACCCGGGCCCGGTGGTCTCGTGCTCGACGGACACCTCGCCGTCCGCGCGGGTGACGACGACGGTCGTGGTGAGGCGCTCGGGCTCGACGGCGGGCTCGTGCGCCGCGGTGAGGCCGTCGTCCTCGACGAGCCGCGACTCCCAGCGGCCGTCGACGACCGGGTCGAAGACGTGCAGCTCGATGGCCTCGGGGCGGTAGCCGTCGGTCGAGGCGGGCACCTCGGTCCACATCGGGATCGCGGCGCCGGCGCGGGCGAAGAGCGGGATGTGCTCGCGTGGCGTCTCGACGGTGATGCGCTGGCCGCCGGGGTGCAGCTCGCCGGTGTACCAGTCGTACCAGTCGCCGGCGGGGAGGTAGACCGAACGCGAGGTCATGCCGGCCTCGGTGACCGGCGCGACGAGCAGGTCGCGGCCGAAGAGGTACTGGTCGTCGACGTCGACGACGTTCGGGTCGTCCTGGTAGTCGAGGACGAGCGGTCGCTGCACTGGCTCACCGGTCTCGGCCGCCCGGACGAACGCGGAGTAGAGGTAGGGCATGAGCCGGTAGCGCAGCCGGACCGCCTCGCGGGTCAGGTCGTGGATCTCGGGGCCGAACGACCACGGGTACTGGTCGATGTTGCCGGTCTCGGAGTGGTTGCGGCAGAACGGGGTCAGCACCCCCATCTGGAACCAGCGCAGGAACAGCTCCGGGTTCGTGTCGCCCTGGAAGCCGCCGATGTCGGCGCCGACGAACGGCTGGCCCGACAGGCCGAAGCCGCACGCCATCGGCATGCTGACCCAAAGGTGGTCCCAGCGGGCCTGGTTGTCGCCCATCCAGTTCGCCGCGTAGCGCTGGATCCCGGCGAACCCGGCGCGGGAGAGGATGAAGGTGCGGTCGTTCGGGCGGGCGGCGCGCAGGCCCTCGATCGTGCCCATGGCCATGAGCAGCGCGTACTGGTTGTGGTAGCGCTCGTGCGACGCGGTGCCCTTGTCGAAGAGCATCCGCTCCGGTGGGATCTCGCCGGTCGCCGGCTCGTTCATGTCGTTCCAGATGCCGGCCAGGCCCGACTCGACGTGCTTGGCGTTGAGGTCGCCCCACCAGGCGCGGGCCTCGGGCGTCGCGAAGTCGGGGAAGGCGGTGTTGCCCGGCCAGACCTGCCCGATGTAGGTGTCGCCGCCCTCGGTGCGGCAGAAGACGTCCTTGGCCAGGCCGTCGTCGTAGACCGCGTAGCCGGGGTCGTGCTTGACGCCCGGGTCGACGATCGAGATGGTGCGGAAGCCCTGGTTGGCCAGGCCCTTGAGCATGCCGGCCGGGTCGGGGTAGCGCTCGGAGTCCCACGTGAAGACGCGGTAGCCGTCCATGTAGTCGATGTCGAGCCAGATCGCGTCGCAGGGGAACTCGTCGTCGCGGTAGCGCTGGGCGATGACCTCGACGTCCTTCTGCGTGTACGCGTGCCAGCGGCAGTGGTGGAAGCCGAGCGACCAGATCGGCGGGAGCGAGGCTCGGCCGGTCAGCCAGGTGTAGCGCTCGAGGATCGTCGCCATCGAGGGCCCGGCGAAGACGTACTCGGTCCACTGGCCGCCGTGGAAGGAGACGCGGTACTCGTCGTCGGCGCTGAACTCGTAGGAGCCGCGGTAGCCGTTGTCGACGAACGAGCCCATCGCCGCCCCGGTCTCGGCGTCGCGGCGGTAGAAGAACGGGATGGAGACGTAGTACGGGTCGAACTCGGTGCTCGTCATGTCGGCGCGCGGGTCGTCCGGGTCGAGGCCGGCGCGGAACTCGGCCGTCGAGTGGCCGTTGAGGACGTCGGTGTTCCACAGGGTGAAGTCGCGACCGCGCCGGTTGTGCCGGCCGCCCTTCTCGCCGAGGCCGTAGACGGCGTCGTCGCGGCCGATCCGGCGGCGGGTCGTCCAGGCGTCGTTGAGGGTGGCGTAGGTCCAGTAGCGGCCCTCGGCGTCGGGCGCGGACTCGAGGACGACCGACCCGTCGGTGCGGTGCACGTCGACGCGGAACGGGTCGAGCCACAGCGTCACGACCAGCTCGTCCGTGCTGAGCTTCCACGCGCCGTCGGACTCGGCCGCCTGCCACGCCACCGCCTCGCCACCGTCGGCGCCGAGCGGGTCGACGCACACGGCATACGTCGGCTGCTCCTCGAACGCTCCCCCGCGACTCAGCTGGAGGCGCACGACGTCGGGGCGCACGGGCTCCACCCGCAGCAGCTCGCCGTGCAGGCGCGCGAGCAGACCGCGCTCGGTCTGCTCGACGGAGTCGACGTGCTCGAAACGGATGAAGTGGTCGGTCCTCATGCGCCCACCCTGCCAAAGCGCACCGCCCCTGACGACCCTCGCCCCACCCGGCGAGCACCCCCCTCCACGTCGAGTGGGCACTTTGCGACATCGAGAGGCCACTTCCGCACGGCTGTCGGTGGGGATTGGATGGGGTCATGACCCCGCAGCCCGACCAGCCCACCACCGCGGCGCAGCCGTGCACCGTCGTGCCGGGCGATGCGCTCAGCCCGGCCGACCCGACGCCGGGGATGAGCCGGCAGGTGGCGCTGCAGACCGAGACGATGTGGTCGGGCACCGTCGACACCGAGGCCGGCGCCGTCTCCGGGTGGCACCACCACGGCGACCACGACACGACGCTCTACGTCGTCTCGGGGCGGATGCGGCTCGAGTCCGGTCCCGGCGGGTCGGTTGTCGCCGAGGCCGGGCCGGGTGACTTCCTCCGCGTGCCGGCCGGGGCCGTCCACCGCGAGTCGAACCCGGGCGACGACACGTCACGCGCGGTCATCGTGCGCTGCGGGTCGGGCACCGCGACCGTCAACGTCGACGGGCCGGCGCCCGCCGACGGGGCCTGAGCGGCCGGGCGGGGCTGGGCAACCATGCGGTCGTCGATCACGGTCACCGGGGACGCCGAGCCGGCGATCGCGTGGAGCCGCTACGAGAACCTCTCGCTGTGGCCGACGTGGTCGCCGCAGATCTCCGACGTCATCGCCGCCACCCCGACGCTCTCGACCGGGCTGACCGGGCTCGTCGTCGGTCCGCTCGGGGTGCGGGTGCCCTTCGAGGTGCTCGACGTCGACGCCGAGGCGATGGAGTGGCGTTGGCACGTGCGGTACGGCCCGGTGCAGGCCACGCTCGAGCACACCGTGCGATCGGCGCCCGGCGGCTGCGCGACCGGGCTCGTCATCGACGGGCCGGCGCTGGTGGTGCTCGGCTACCGGCCGCTGGCCCAGCTCGCGCTTGGGCGCCTCGTGCGCCGTGACCTCTAGCGGCTCAGCCCCTCAGTCCGTGGCGCCCTCGAGCAGCCCGTCGAGCTCGTGGTCCTCGAGCGCGTCGGCGCACGCCCGCACGACGGCGTCGACGACCGGGTCGGGATCGAGCGCCACGAGGTCGTGCGCCGGACCGTCGAAGCGCACGGGCCGCGTCGCCGCGGCGAGCAGCAGCGGCACCGGGTCCGCCATGACGGGCCGGAGGGTGACGTCCTCGCGGGTGATGGTGCCGACGTAGACCGGCTCGAGCCTTTTCCCGTCCCCGGCGGCGCGGACGACGAGCAGGTGGACGTCGTCGGCCGTGACGGCGACGCTGATGACGCGGCGCACCGTGGTAAGGCCGAACGAGGCGATCGCGCTGAGGTACAAGGCATTCCGCTCTGCCTGCGTGCGGGGGTGCAGCATGCCGCGACCGCTCGACGAGGCGCCGGGACCGCGCTCGGCGACGAGGTCGAGTCCGGGGAAGCGCGCCACGACCGTGACGAAGGCGCGCGACGTGCCGCCGTTCCAGCCGGCGTCGACGCAGGTGCAGCAGGGCTCTTCGGCAGCGAACACCGCCTCGAGCTCGGCAATGACCGCGCTCCGGTCGTGGCCGGAGAGCGCGTTCCACCGGTCGTCCACCGCGGCGGCCCGGTGCTGGGCGATGACGGCGTGCGCCACGTCCAGGGTGCGCACGAAGTGGTCCGCCTCGGTCTCGGCGACAGCCCGCGTCTTGGCACGTGCCGCCCGCTTGAACACGGAGATCTTGGGTTGTGCCGAGCGAAGGGCCTTGCGCTGCAGCATGGCCCGTTCCTTGGCGGGCAGCGCGGTCTGGCCTGGCGGATCGGGCCGCCGGCGCAGCGGGTGGTTCTCCAGGTGCAGCGACGTGAGCGCCTCCTCGACGTCACGCAGCGCCTGCACGTCCCCGGCGTCCTGGGCTGTGCGAGCGCGGTGCTCGAGGTCTGCGAGTCGTGCCGGCGCGCGGCGGCCCTCCTCGGCTCGCGCATCCACGCCGTCTGTTCCCTCGCCGAGGGCGGCGCGCAGGCCGGACGCCGAGGAGCGGAGCCGCACCTCGGGCGCGACCCTCAGCGGGAGGTCCATGTCAGGCTTCCGCCCGGCCGGCCGAGGTCAGCAGCCCGTCCAGCTCCCACTCGCCGCCCGCGGCTTCCCGCTCGGGGCCGGCCGGCGCGGCCACCGTGGCCTTCGCCGCCGCGCCGCGAGCTCGCAGGCTCGCCAGCCAGCTGCCCCGGTCGGTGCCGTATGCGTGCACGCCCGTCGCGGGAGCGGTCGCCTCGTGCTCGACGACGGTCCAGAACTCCCAGCCCCGCGGCGGCGTGGGCCAGGCGGGGTCCGGCATCCAGTCGTCGTGCGGCGCCCAGGCGTCAGGAGGCACGGGCCATCCCGGAGGAGTGTTGAAGCGAACCGCCATGTCTACCCCGATCGACCGCAGGCCGGCAGCCGGCCAGAGCACAGCTGATGCCTCCCCAACCTAGGGCCACATCGGGTCGAAGTCTTCCAAATGGACAAAAACGACAGCCTGCCCGAGCCGCGACCGGGCCGACACTCAGGGACGGTTCGGGGCCCGGTGGGGGTCGACCCCGATGGGCAGCGCACTCGCGCCCGGCCACGCTGGTGGCATGACGACGAGCACCGTGTCTCCACCCCGGGCCGCGACCACCGCGACGGCCGCAGCCGCCCGAGCGAGCGGGACCGGCCGGGCAGGCGCGACGGACGTCCTCGACCGTGTGCCGCTGCTGGCGCTGCTCACCCCGCTCGTGCTCTTCGGGCACGGGATCGTCGCCTGGGTCGACGGCCTGGACCAGCTCGACCAGCTGCGCCGACCGGGCACGCTCGACGACCTCGGTCCTCTCGGAGGGCTCGTCAACGCTCGCGAGCAGGGGGCGCTGACGGTAGCGGCCGGCATACTCCTCGTCGTGGCGGTCGGCGGGTTCGCCTGGCTGACAATGGCTTTGGGCCGGCAGCTGCGTCACCTCCCGGTGGCGACGCCGGCCGCGCTGCTCGCGTCCTTCGGTGCCGGCGCGACCGCGGCCGTCTCGCTCGGCCACGTCTCCGGGCTGCTCGGGTCGGCCCTGCCGCCGGCCCTGACCTGGGGTGGCCCGGTGCTGACCGCGGCCGGGCTCGGCCTCGTGCTCACCGCGCTGACGGTCGAGGGTCGCCTGCCCGTCGGGTCGCTCGCGCTCGCCGGGCTCGCCGGAGTCGTCCTCGCCGTGCCGTGGGGACTCCTTCCGCTGGGGTCGCTGCTCCTGCTCATCGCCCTCGGCCCGCTGACGCGCGCGCCGGAGCCGTCCGCAGAACTTGCCAAATCTTGAACATCCGAGGCCTGTGAAACTCGCCGGTAGCCCCCGAGGATGAGCCCTGTCACCCGACCCAGGGCGGCGAATCATCCCTCACTCCATGGGAGCTCACACATGCCACACCCCCTGACCCGGCGCGGCGCGGTCGCCGTCGCGTCGATCGCCCTGGCCTCCTCGGCCGCCTTCGGCGGATTCGCCACCGCCGCGCACGCTGCACCGCTCGCCGAGCCGGCCTCCACGCCGGTCACCATCAACACCCCCGACGGCCAGCTCATGAGCTACGTCGTCAACGCGCGCATCGCCAGCCCCGGCCAGACGCGCCTCGTCGAGAACGCCGTCAAGGCCGCCGGCGGCGTCGTCGTGCAGTCGTGGCCGCAAATCGGCGTCGTCATCGCCCACTCGAAGGTCTCGACCTTCCGCACCGACGTCGTCACCAAGGGCGGCAACGCGGTCCAGTCCGTCGGCGCGAGCCGCACCGTCGCCGTCTCCGAGGGCACGCCCGAGGCCGCCGGCGCCTCCTGGGGACGCGGCGCGTCCGGCTACAAGCAGGGCGCCAAGAAGCCCTTCAACGGCGACGTCGAGTCCGACCCCACGCCTGCAGCGACCACCGACCCCCGCGAGGGCGAGCAGTGGGACCTCAAGATGATCAAGGCCGACCAGGCCCACAAGATCACCGACGGCTCGCGCAACGTCCTCGTCGGCGTGCTCGACAGCGGCATCGACGCCGACCACCCCGACCTCGTGGCCAACCTCGACGTCGCCAACTCGGTCAACTGCACCGACGCGGGCCGCCCGTCCACAACCGGCTGGGAGCCCACGACGAGCGACCACGGCACCCACGTCGCCGGCACGATCGCCGCGGCCCGCAACGGCGTCGGCATCGTCGGCGTCGCCCCGAACGTGCGCCTCGCCTCGGTCAAGGTCGTCAACGACGCCGGCTTCATCTACCCGGAGTACGCCGTGTGCGGCTTCGTCGAGGCCGGCCTCAAGCACATGGACGTGACGAACAACAGCTACTACGTCGACCCGTTCGAGTTCTGGTGCGACGACCAGCCCGACCAGCTGGCCGCCAAGGAGGCCGTCCGCCGCGCCGTCGAGTGGTCGACGAAGCAGGGTGTCGTCCACGCCGCCGCTGCCGGCAACTCGGCGCACGACCTGGCTGACAAGTCGTCGTTCAAGGACACGACGAGCCCCGACGACCAGCCGTCCTCGGGCTTCGTGACCCGCACGCTCAACAGCGGCTGCGAGGACATCCCGGCCGAGCTCGACGGCGTCGTCACCGTGTCGTCGATGCAGCGCTTCCCGGCCGGCACGATGGACAGCCGCCTGTCGTCGTTCAGCAACCGCGGCCTCGGCAAGATCGACGTCGCCGCCCCCGGCTCCTCGATCCTCTCGACGGTGGTCGCGAACAACGGCTACGGCACCAAGAGCGGCACCTCGATGGCCTCGCCGCACGTCGCCGGTGTGCTCGCCCTGATGAAGTCGGTGCACCCGACGTGGACGCCCGCGCAGATGATCGAGAAGCTGCGTGAGCAGGCCGACGACAAGGCCTGCGGCACCACCACCGCCGGGCCGGCCTGCGTCGGACCGGTCGAGGACAACAGCTACTTCGGTGAGGGTGTCGTCGACGCCCTCGACGCCGTGAGCTGACCCGGCCCCACCCCTGCTTCACCCACCGAACGCGGTGTTCGGTCTCGAACTCAGTGTTAGAACACGGTTTTCGAGACCGAACGCCGCGTTCGCGCGTGTCAGGCGGGCTCTCGGGTGTCAGGCGGGTCGGTGGTGCAGGGTGTGGACGGTCCGGACGAGCAGCGCCAGCGCGACGACCTGGCTCACCGCCACGACGACGACCAGCGCCGGCAGCGACCGGTCGTAGAGCCACCCGGCGACGACGCCACCCACGATCGCGAACGCTCCCTGCACCCCCGCGAAGACGCCGTATGCCGTCGCGCGCCTCGGTGCCTCCACGACCTCCGCGACCAGCGCCTTCACCGTCGAGTCCTGCACGCCGTAGGCCAGGCCCCACACCGCTACCCCGACGAGCGCAACCCACACGGTGCCCGACAGGGCGAGCGGGGGCACGAGCGCGACGAGCACCGGCACGGCATACAGCACGGCGCCGCCGCGGCGGTCGTAGACCAGGCCCACCCCGAGGGCGGCGAGCGCCTCGACACCCATCGCGCCGGCATACACGACGGGCACGGCCGCGACGGGGACGAGGCGGTCGACGGTCAGGTGGTAGCCGAGGATCCCGAACGTGACGAGCCCACCGGTCGTGAGCCCGGCCGCCAGCGCGTAGCCGAAGAACTCGCGCGGCAGGCCCGACCCGACCGCGTCGGCGAACCAGCCGCGCAGCCCGCGACGCGCCGGAACGCCCGGCGCCGCAACGGTCTCCGAGGCGGCCGTAGCGGCGGAGGTGCCGTCGTAGACGGACGGGTCAGGCACACGCGAGCGGATGACGAAGAGCAGCAGCATCGCCACTGCCCCGGGGATCGCGAGGACCGCCATGCCGGGCCAGATCACCCCGGACGCAGCGGCGACGACGGCTGCCACCAGCAGCGGCCCACTGAGCGCGCCGACCTGGTCGAGCGCCTTGTGCAGCCCGAAGCCGCGGCCCCGCCCGACCGCCGTCGCGACGTGGGCGAGCAGCGCCGACTTCGACGGGCTGCGCACCGCCTTGCCCGAGCGCTCGAGGAGGATGAGGACGGCGGCGAGGACGAGGCCGGCCCCGCCGACGAAGGGCGTGACGGCCAGCAGCGGCACGCAGACCGCAGTGAGCCCGTAGCCGGCGATCGTCAGGCCCCAGTAGCGGCCGGTCCGGTCGGCGAGCGGCCCGAAGACGAGGCGCAGCACGAGCGCCATCGCCTCGCCCGCGCCGGTGACGAGGCCGACGACGAGGGCGCTGGCGCCGAGGGAGGCGAGCAGCGGCCCGTACATCGAGCGGGCGCCCTCGTAGACCATGTCGGCGGCGAGGCTGACGAAGCCGAACCACCACACGACGCGCCAGGCCGACCAGCGCCGGGTCGTCGACGCGGCGGCAGCAGCAGTGGCGTCGGTGGCGGCAGGCTCGGTCATGGGCGCAACGTAGCAACCGCACCTGCATGCCTGGGCCTAGCCTGAAACCGTGAGCAATCCCGACCGCCACCCCATCGAGGTCGTCTGCGGGGCCGACGCCCCCGAGCCGGCCGAGCACCAGCACACCGTCACCGTCCTGCCCTACCGCGAGGTGCCGCTCGGTGGCCCGCGCGCGATGCCGGTCCGGCGCAGCCTGCCGCAGCGCGAGCGCTCGCTCATCGGCGCGTGGTGCTTCGTCGACCACTACGGCCCCGACGACGTGTCGCAGACCGGCGGCATGGTCGTCCCCGGTCACCCGCACACCGGCCTGCAGACGGTGTCGTGGCTCTTCTCCGGGGAGGTCGAGCACCGCGACACGACCGGCGCCCACGCCTTCGTCCACCCGGGCGAGCTCAACATCATGACCGCCGGCTCGGGCATCGCCCACTCGGAGTACTCGACGCCCGAGACGACCGTCCTGCACGGCGCGCAGCTGTGGGTGGCCCTCCCGGAGAGCGACCGCTTCACCGCCCCTGGCTTCGAGCACTACGCGCCGCCGGTCACCGAGGTCGACGGCGCCCGCGTGCTCGTCTTCCTCGGCACGCTCTTCGGCCAGACGTCGCCGGTGACGATGTTCTCCGACCTCGTGGGTGCCGAGGTCACGCTGCAACCCGGCGCCTCGCTGACGATCGCCCTCGACGCTGCCCACGAGCACGGACTGCTCTGCGACACCGGCACGCTCACCGTCGGCGGCGCGACTGCCAAGCCCGGCGAGATCCTCTTCCAGCCCACCGGAGCCGACCGCATCACCGTCGAGGCCGGTCACGACGAGCCGGCGCGCTTCCTCATCCTCGGCGGCACGCCGTTCGGCGAGCAGATCGTCATGTGGTGGAACTTCATCGGCCGCAGCCACGACGAGGTCGTCGGCTTCCGCGCCGACTGGCAGCGCGAGCGCGCGGCACGCGAGCAGGGGTCGTATGCCGCCGCCCCGCCCGACGCGCGCTACGGCACCTTCCCCGAGGCCTGGGACCACACCCTCCCCGCCCCCGAGCTCCCCAACCTCCACCTCCGCCCCCGCGGCTGACCGACGCAAACTGCCCACTCGACTGGCTGAAGTCCCCCAAACCGTCGAGTGGGCACTTTGCGACACCTGTCCACAGGCAGGGGGCCAGGTTCCTGTGGACAACTCGCAGCAAAGTGCCCACTCGACGCGGGGGTTCGAGCGGGAGCGGGGCGTGGGGGTGGGAGCGGCATCGGCGGCGGCCCACGGCATACGAAAGCGAGCGTTGGGCGAGGACGGCCGCCGACGCTCCACGCCGCGAGCGCCGCCTCGCCCCGCGAGCGCGACCCAGCCACCGCGAGCCAGCCATCGCGCCCCAGCCCAGCGCGAGCAAGCGCCCCTCCAGCGAAGGGGCCCGGTGGGTAAGGATTGGGTCATGCGCGCGACGACGATCCATGCCCCTGGCGACATCCGCCTCTCCGAGGTCCCCGACCCGACGATCGAGGAGCCGACCGACGCCATCGTGCGCGTCGTCGCCGGCTGCATCTGCGGCTCGGACCTGTGGCCCTACCGCGGCGCCAACCCGATCACCGCCGGCTCGACCATCGGCCACGAGGCGGTCGGCGTCGTCGAGGAGGTCGGCTCCGAGGTCAGCCACTTCTCCCAGGGCGACTTCGTCGTCATCCCGTTCGTCCACTGCGACAACACCTGCCCGCACTGCCGCGCCGGCATGACGTCGGTGTGCGAGCACCAGGGCTGGACCGAGAGCGGCCAGGCCGAGCTCGTCCGGGTCGACCAGGCCGACGGCAGCCTCGTCAAGACCGACGGCATGCCCGACGACGCCCTCATCCCGTCGTTGCTGACCCTCGCCGACGTCATGGCGACCGGCTGGCACGCCGCCGTCTCCTCGCGCGTGAGCCCCGGCGGCACCGCCGTCGTCATCGGCGACGGCGCCGTCGGCCTGTGCGGCGTCATCGCCGCCAAGGAGCTCGGCGCCGAGCGCATCGTCGCCATGTCGCGCCACGAGCCCCGCCAGAAGCTCGCCCGCGAGTTCGGCGCCACCGACACCGTGGCCGAGCGCGACGACGCCGGCGTCGAGGCCATCCTCGAGCTGACCGACGGCATCGGCGCCGACTCGGTGCTCGAGTGCGTCGGCACCGACCAGTCGATGAAGACCGCCTTCCGCATCGCCCGTCCGGGCTCGAGCGTCGGCTTCGTCGGCGCGCCGCACGGCGTCGAGCTGCCCGTGCGGCAGATGTTCGTCCGCAACGTCGGCCTCGCCGGCGGCATGGCGCCGGTCCGCACCTACCTGCCCGACCTGCTCGAGCGCGTCCTCGACGGCCGCATCAACCCCGGCAAGGTCTTCGACCTGACGCTCCCGCTCGACGAGGTCGCCGAGGGCTACAAGGCCATGGACGAGCGCCGCGCCATCAAGGTGCTGCTCCGCCCCTGACCATCGCGGGGCCCAACGGCCACCAACGGGTATGCCGTGTTTGAACCGGCGCTGCCCTGCTGGCCTTCTCGCTCGGCTCCTCGGTCGACGAGCTGGTCGACCAGCTGGCCGGCCAGGTCGCCCGACCAAGCCGACGACGCGGCCGCTCCGAACGACGCGCGTGACCACGCCGTCCGAGCGACCGACCGTGCCTCCGGCGAGACCTCTGACCGGGCATCCACGCACCCGAGCGGGCGTGCGGATCGGCAGCACACGGCATACGCCCTCGGTCCACGACCCTGCGAGAGAGACGGAGCACGAGGTGACGCACGCGCGCCTGATCGACACGGTGGCGCCCTCGGAGCCGCGCGGCATCGCCCTCGTGCTCCACGGCGGTGCGGCGCGTCGCGGCGCCGCCCGCGTCAGCCCGACCCAGCTGTCGGTGCTGCGGATGGTGCCGATCGCGGCCCGGATCGCCCGCGCCGTCCGGGGTGAGGCCGCCGTGCTGCGCCTGCTCAACTCGACCCGCGGCTGGGACGCGACCCACACCCCGGTCGACGACGTGCACTGGGCGCTCGGCCAGGTCGCCGAGCGGTTCGGCCCGGAGCTGCCGGTGACGCTCGTCGGGCACTCCCTCGGCGGGCGCGCCGCGCTGATCGCCGCGCGGGAGCACCCGGTGGTCAGCGCCGTCGCCCTCAACCCCTGGGTCTATCCGGACGAGGGGCGAGCCAACCTCTCAGGACGGCAGGTTCTCATCGTCCACGGCGACGAGGACCGGGTGGCTCGTCCGCGCAACGCCGCCGCCGTGGCCCGCGACCTGGCGCGCACCGCCGACCGGGTCGGCTACGTCACCGTCACCGGCGGCAAGCACGCGATGCTGCGGCGCCATGAGGTGTTCGACGGGCTGGCCGCCGACTTCACCGCTGCGACTCTGCTCGGGCGCGAGGTGGACGGTCCCGTGGGCCGGGTCCTCGCCGGTGAGGAGTGGCTCGAGGTCTGAGCGAGGACGGGCCGCCGCGGGTGTCCGGAATGGACCACTTTCCTTTTGCAGACGCCCGTTTCGCACAATACAGTCGGTTCATCCCCTCCATGACCGGTCCGACACCGAAGTGAGGACCAGGATTGGCCCCCAGGTTTGCGTCAGTCGACGACTACATCGCGTCCTACCCCGAAGACACGCGGACGCAGCTCGCCGGGGTGAGGAAGGCGATCAAGAAGGTGGCCCCGCACGCGGCCGAGAAGATCAGCTACGGCATGGCGACCTTCACCGTCGACGGCAAGCCGCTCGTCTACTACGCCGGCTGGAAGAACCACGTCGGGCTCTACCCCGTGCCCACCGGTAGCCCGGAGTTCGAGGAGGCCATCGCCCCCTACCGCCGGGCCAAGGACACCGTCCGCTTCCCGGTCAGCCGGCCGGTGCCGCTCGAGCTGATCGGCGAGATCACCCGGCTCTGCCTCGCCCGCCGTGCCGCCGTGTCGGAGAGCTCCGACAGCTGACCCGTCGGCCACCCCAAGACGGTGGTGCTCGGTCGCCGAGCAGCCACAGGCGCTACCCCGGGCGGCCACAGCCGGACCACAGGCTTGATGTGATCTGCCTCTCACGATCTGCCCGGTCAGGGCTGATTCCGGCCGGAAATCTGGACATAGGGTGACGCAACGGACGCCATGCCGTTACCTCGGCGTGACTTTTGCTGATCGACTCCTCTACTCTTCGGGAGTCCGTCCATCAGGTCGGGCTCTCGCGTGGTGGACCGCCTAGTCCTGTCACCACCTGGCGAGAAGAACCAAACCCTTGTGACAGGAGCGGAGGAACCACACGTTTCTCCGGGCGTCCGGCGCAACGACTCCGGACGTCCTTGGGGTTAAGCCTCAGCCCCGCCGACGAAGTCTCGTCAGCTGGGTCGGAGGCCGGGCACCTTTCCGCCCGAACCCGACAGCTAACTTCGTAGGCGCGGAGAGGCACAGCCGTGATCAACGACACCACCCGTGGGCGCCACCGCGCGCCCGGACGCCACAACCCCCTGAGCGAGCTCAAGCTCCTCGCTCGCGAGTCGGCCCAGCCGGCCCTGAAGGCAGGCGCCCTCGTGGCCGCCACCGGCGGTCTCGTCGCCGGGTTCGCCAACCCGGCGAGCGCCGACACCCTGTCCGCCGCCAAGTCGGCCGGCGTCAACGCCGCCGCCCCCGAGGCGGCTCCCGCCGCGGTGGGCCCGGCCACGACCGCCGCACCCGCGCCGTCGACGGCCCTGTCCAAGATCGGCTTCGCGCCCGCCACGCAGCAGACCGCTGCCCAGCGCGTGGAGAAGACCAAGCCCGAGGTCATCGAGGACGAGCAGGTCAAGGCCGAGCGTGCCGACGCCGCTGCGAAGGCTGCGGCAGCCAAGGCCGCTGCCGACCGTCAGGCCGCCACGCAGCGCGCCTCGCGCGACCTGACCCGCCGCACCCTGACCAACAGCACCTCGTCCGTCAAGGTGAGCGCCAACGCGTCCGCGCCCAGCGCCTCGTCGGGCATGCGGGCCTCCTCCAACTGGGCCACCGCCGGCCAGTGCACGTGGGGCGCCCTCAACAAGTGGTACCAGTCCGAGGGCTACTACCCCGGTGGCTGGACCGGCAACGCGATGGCCTGGGCCTCCGGCGCACGGTCCGCGGGCTACACCGTGAGCAGCACCCCGCGTACGCGATCGATCATCGTCATGCAGCCCGGTGTCGCCGGCTCCTCGAGCGTCGGCCACGTCGGCTGGGTCACCGCCGTCAACGGCAACAAGGTGACCATCATCGAGATGAACGCCACCGCGGGTCCGTACAACTACGACACCCGCACGGTGACGCTGAGCGGCGGCATGTCGTTCATCTACGCTCCGTGAGCGCAGCAGGTTCCGCGCACTGACGCGACTGTGGGAAGGGGAGGACGCCTCGGGCGTCCTCCCCTTCTGCGTCCCCATCCACGGCCTCACAACGAGCGTTCCCTCCTTGCGTGCCAGCCGAGCGCAGCCTGCGAGGTAGCCCACAACCGGGGGCAATCGGGAATGATCGGTCGGCTCTGCTCCTTGACGCCTAGGTAGTTGAAGGCTCCACCGCCTCCCCCGGCGGTGCCCGCCTCGACAGATCCGACCGTCCCCCACACGTGAGGAGCAGGCCCGTGAGCACTGCCTTCGAGAGCATCCGCATCGGCCGCTGGGACCTCCCCCAGCGCTTCGTCATGGCACCCCTGACGCGCAACCGCGCCGGCGAGGGCCAGGCGCCGACCGAGCTCAACGCCGAGTACTACGGCCAGCGCGCGAGCGCCGGCCTCATCATCACCGAGGGCACCCAGCCGAGCGCCGTCGGCCAGGGCTACCTCGACACCCCCGGCATGCACTCCGACGAGCAGGTCGCCGGCTGGCGCCTCGTCGCCGACCGCGTGCACCAGGGCGGCGGCCACATCGTCGTCCAGCTCATGCACGCCGGCCGCATCGCCCACCCCGACAACAAGGGTGGCCTCGAGAGCGTCGCCCCCAGCGCCATCGCCGCCCCCGGCGAGATCGTCACCGCCAAGGGCCAGCAGCCGTATGTCGTCCCGCGCGCCCTCGAGACCGAGGAGATCCCCGGGCTCGTGGCCGAGTTCGTCCACGCGGCGCGCCAGGCGATCGCCGCGGGTCTCGACGGGGTCGAGGTCCACGCCGCCAACGGCTACCTGCCGCACCAGTTCCTCGCGCCGAGCAGCAACCAGCGCACCGACGAGTACGGCGGCTCCCCCGAGAACCGCGCCCGCCTGACGATCGAGATCACCAAGGCCGTGGCCGAGGCCATCGGCGCCGACCGCGTCGGCATCCGCATCTCGCCCGCGCACAACATCCAGGGCGTTCTCGAGGAGGACGAGGCCGAGACCGCCGCGACCTACGAGGCGCTCGTCGAGGGCATCGCGCCGCTCGGCCTGGCCTACCTCAGCATCCTCGGCGACCCGGAGTCCGACCTCGTGCGCAACCTGCGCAAGCGCTTCGAGGGCCCGGTCATCCTCAACACCGGCTTCAGCTCGGTGACGCAGCTGGCCGACGTCGAGGACCTCCTCGAGCGCGACCTCGCCGACCTCGTCGCCGTCGGCCGCGAGTTCCTCGCCAACCCCGACCTCGTGCGCCGCTGGCGCGAGGGCGCCCCGCTCAACGAGCCGAACGCCGACACCTTCTACGGCGGCGGCGCCGAGGGCTACACGGACTACCCCGCCCTGCCCTGACCCCCCGTAGGGCTTGTCGCAAAGTGCCCACTCGACGTGCTCCCACGTCGGGTGGGCACTTTCCTACGTCGAGTGGGCACTTTGCGACGTCGAGGGACCGCTCGCGTATGCCGTCAGCTGGGCTCGGGCGGATCGCCGGGCCCCGCGAACGGCTCGCCCAAGGCCCTCTGCACCCACGTGACATCGCGGGGGGCGCCGAACTTCCAGCCGATCCCGCGGTAGGTGCCCACCGGCTCGAACCCCATCGCCGCGTGCAGCCGGCCGCTCGCCTCGTTGGGCTGGGTCATCCCGGCGGCGGCCATCCGGTAGCCGCGGGCGGTCAGGCGCTCGAGCAACGCGGCATACAGTGCGCGGCCACCGCCCCGAGCGTGCCGGTGCGGCGAGAGGTAGACCGACACCTCGCACGACCAGCGGTAGGCGGCGCGCTCCTTGAACGGGCCGGCATACGCGTACCCGACGACCTCGCCCTCATCCTCGAGCACGAGGAACGCGTGGCGCGCCTGGGCCTTGGCGATCCGGCGCGCCATCTCCGCGGCGTCCGGGGGCTCGGTCTCGAAGGTGACGGTCGTGTCGGTGACGTAGGGCGCGTAGATCGCTGCGCACGCGTCCGCGTCGGCAGGAGTGGCGTCGCGCACGAGCCGGTGGGGCATGCCGGAGATGCTAGGGGTTGTCGTCCTCGCCGTTGCGAGCGCCACGACGGGCCGGGCTCGCGGCGAAGCGGGACACGATGAAGGCCACGAACGTGACGAGGAAGACCTGTCCGATGACGGCCTCGCTCGTCGCCGCGAGCCGGGCGACGTTGGTGACGGCCACGAAGTCGCCGTAGCCGACTGTCGAGATGGTCACGAGGCTGAAGTAGGTGTAGACGGTCGTCGACACGGCCTGGCCGAAGAAGGGCTGCGGCGACAGCGCGTCGATCGTCTGGAAGAGCGTGGCGTAGGTGACCGCGATCTGCAGGTAGGCCGCGACGGCCCCGAGCACGGTCTGCACGCCGACGACCCGGTGCTGCAGCACCCGCCGGCCGATGACGACCGGCAGGATGAGCTCGGCGACCAGCCAGATCCCCTCGGCCTGCACGGTGTTCCCCGGCGCCTGGCCACCTCGGCTGGAGGCGACGACGAGCACGAGGTTGCCGACCACCGTCACGAGCACGAGCAGGTCGAAGGCGCGGCAGGCCCGCGGCGGGACGGCGGAGGCACGCGTGGCGACGATGAGCGCGAGTCCGGTCACCGAGTGGGTGACGAACGACCCCCAGACCGAGCCGCTCGTGTCGACGAGGGACTGGATCGCGATGACGGCCAGGACGAGCAGCAGCACGAGGTCGAACCGGTCGAGCAGCCGGCGACCGGCCACGGCGGGAGGGGTGGGCGCCTGGGACTCGCGAGCCGCCCGCCGCATCCGCCGCGCGTCTGCAGCGGACGCGTCGGCCGCGGACGTGTCGGCGGCGGACGTGTCGGCGGTGGACGTGTCGGCGGCGGGTGCGTCGGCGGCGGGCGCGTCGGCAGCAGGACCGGCCGGCCGCTCCGAGTCGGCTGCCTCCATCCCTGCCTCCCTTCCGGCCCGGGCCGGCGGCCGCGGGCCGCGGAGACGCCCTGAGACCGAGGATAGGTGGGCGGCCGGGCTCGCGGGCCCGTCTTGTCAGAGCCCGCGGCGACCGAGGTCGTATGCGTGGTCGACCGCGTGCGCGACCGTCTCCTCGGCGGTCAGCGCCGCGGTGTCGAACCACCAGCCGAGCTCCCCGAACCCGTCGCGCATCGACGCGGTGAGCGCCTCGTGCCCGTCGAAGAAGACGGGGTGAACCCGGCTGCCACGAGGTTGCGGGCCAGCAAGACGAGGTTGTCGTTGCACAGGCGCGTCTGCCGGGCGGCCTCCTCGGCTGGTTCACCGAGCGCCCAGACGTGCCCGCTGACCACGAGCCGGCTGACGAAGTCACCGCGCAGCAGGGCCGAGCGGGTCAGGCTCTCGGCAGCCAGGCGCGACACCGTCGACTTGCCGGCCCCGGGCGCACCCGTCACGAGCAGGCACGCGCCGCCGCCGTCGAGCCGAGACGCAGCCCCGCGCTCGGACATCACGCCTGCTCCGAGGAGTCGCGCCACACCCAGCGCAGGGCGTCGGGCAGCAGCACACCACCGTGGTTGGCACTGTGGCCGCCGTCCCCGAGGACGATCCGGACGGCATACCCGGCCTCGGCGAGCGCCGCAGCGGTGCGCAGGTTCTCGGCCAGCCAGTTCGACTCCGGCTGGTTCCAGTTCAGGTCGCGGTGCCCGACCTGCAGGAAGACGCGCAACGGCATGGGCGCCGCCGTCGGCAGGAGCGCGGGGTAGGGGTTGCCGCCCGGCATCTGCGCGAAGCTCGACAGGAACGCGACGACCCGGCGGAACCGGTCCGGCCGTAGCCAGGCAGCGGTGAAAGCGGCGTTGCCGCCGCTGCTGCCGCCGCAGACGCCCCACCGGTCCGGGTCGTCGCTGATGGCCCAGCGCTGCCCGACGAGCGGCATCACCTCCTCGAGCAGGAACGTGACGTAGCGGTCGTCGAAGGCGTCGTACTCGGCGTTGCGGTTCTTCCGCTCGTCCGGGTCGGCGCGGCCCTCGAACACGCCGGGGTCGACGAAGACGCCAATCGTCACCGGGAGGTCTTCGCGGTGGACGAGGTTGTCGAGGACGATGCCGCCGCGCACCTCGCCGTCCGGGTTGAGGTACCACCAGCCGTCGTTGAAGACCATGACCGAGGCCGGCTCGCCCGGCACGTACGCCGCCGGCACGTGGACCCACACCGTGCGGGACGTCCCCGGGTAGGTGGCGCTGTCGTCGAGCCGCAGCTCGACCGTCTCGCCCAAGGGAACGTCGTCGTGCCTCGCGGAGTCGGGGCCGTGCTCGTAGACGACGTCCGACTGGTCGATCGGCAACGGCACGTACGGCACGCGGGTGGGCATGCCGGGCAACCTACGGACCGCCGCGCTCCACGGGCAACGGGATATGCCGACGCCGTGACGTACGCTCGATCCGAGGCCCGACTCGGGCTGCACCGCCGGGGCCGTCGCCTCGAGCCAGCCGGAGAGGAGACACGGATGAGCGACCTGCGCGCCCGTGTCGCCTCGACCCGCGAGTCCCTCTGGGTGCTCACCGCCGGCCTCGCCGCCACGGTCGTCGTGCTCCTCGGCTCGCTCACCGGAGCAGGTCCCGGGCAGCTGCTCGTGACGGCCGCCGCTGTCGGCCTCGTCACGGCGGTGCTCGCCACGACCGGCCGGCAGGTGCTGCGGCCGGTGCCGGTGCGAGCCAGCACGTCAGGGGTGCCGGGCGCCGTCCCGGCCTCGACGGCGTACTGGTGCGCCCTCGAGGTCCCGAGCTGCCCCCAGCGTCCACGAGCGCCGGGTCGGCACTGACCCCGGCCGCCGCACCCGCGGCGTCCGGGCTCTGACCCGACCCATCCTTGGCCCGCCGCCGACCGAGCGCGGGCCCGCTCGAGGAGCTTCGTCATGCCCGACCTGTCCACCGTCCTGTCCCCCGTCACCCACATCGTCGCCGCGGTCCTCGCGGCCACCCACGACCTCGCCGCCCGGCTCGGCCTGGGCCCCGGGTCCGCCGGCGCCTGGCTGCTCGCCGTCGCGCTGCTCGTCGTGGCGGTGCGGACCGCGCTCCTGCCCCTCACCATCCACGGAGTGCGCGCCGCCCACGCCCGCGCCCACGCCGCACCCCAGCTGCGCGAGCTGCGCAAGCGATATACCGGCAGCCGCGACCTCGAGCAGCTGACCGCGATGCGCGCCGAGCAGAAGGCGATCCACGCCGAGCACGGCGTCTCCGGCTGGAGCCTCGCGCCGATGCTGCTGCAGCTGCCGCTCTTCTACGCGCTCTACCGGGTCGTCTCTGACCTCGCCGCCGGCCACTCGATCGGCGCGCTCGACGCCACCCTCGTCGCGTCCGCCTCCGCAGCGTCCTTCGCCGGCCTGCACCTGACCAGCCACCTCGGGACGGCGCTCGCCGCCGGCGGCCCCGGCGGGTTCCTGCTGGTCGCGCTGGCGCTCGGCGCCGCGGCGTTGAGCCTGCTGACGCAGCGCTGGTTCGTGCTTCCGATGACCGACCTGCACGATGTTCCCGAGGCCATGGCGTCGGCCCAGCGCCTGCTGCCGTGGCTCGGCGCGGTCGGCCTGCTCGTGGCGGCGGCCGTGGTGCCCGCGGCCCTGGTCGTCTACTGGTTCCTCAACAACGCCTGGACGTTCGCGCAGCAGGGTCTCGTCTCGCGCTTCGCCCCGACGCCGGGCTCGCCGGCCGCGGCACGACGCGACCACGCCGCGCTGGAAGGGGTCGCCGGCTGAGGAGCGATGACACGGCATACGGCGTATGCCGTGTCGCCCGGTCGAGCGGTCAGAGCTCGCGCAGCAGCCGCTGGAGCGCGTCGACCTCGTTCCAGGACTGCTCCTCGAGGGTGGCCAGTGCCCGCTGCTCGTCGGCGTCGAGGTGACCGAGGAGGAAGGCCGCGCCCTCGCCGACGGCCTCGTCGAGAGCCAGGTGGCGCAGGGTGGCCCGCGTCATCACGGCGTCGTGGTGCCGCCCGATGCGCGCCTGCACCGCCTTGGCCTGCTTGCGGATGGCGCGCACCTGTTTGCCGGCGACAGGCTCGGCGGTCTCGGCGGCGTAGCGCAGGCGCTTGACTGCGCCGCGCACCTCGTGGAGCCGCTGGGCCAGCTCATGAGGCCCGGCGGCCCTGGCCGCGTCCACCCGCTCGGCGAAGCGGCGGCCCTCGTGTCGCACGCGCTCGCGGGCCGTCGAGCGGGCCCCGCGCTGCGCCTCGTCGGTCAGCGGCGGGTGCGAGACGAGCTCGTCGACGAGGATGACGACGGCGGCCCAGCGGGTCGAGCCCAGCGTCTCGGCCACGTCGTCGGTCGTCCCGCTCGCGTCGAGGCGCAGCCGGGCGCGCAGCCCGGCCACCGCCTCGGCGTCGAGGCCGTCCAGCTGCGCCTCCTGCAACAGCGCCTCGACGGTCTCGACGGCGACGGCCGCGTCGCGGGACTGCCCGAGCTCGCGCGAGGCCTGCTCCAGCTCGGTGCGCACCGGCTCGGTGACCGACGGGTCGAAGGCGGGCCGGTAGGTCGCCAGCAGCGCCCGCAGCCGCCGCATCGCCACGCGTAGGTCGTGCACGCCGGACTCGTCACCCGCACGGGCGGCGGCCTCGGCGTCCCGCAGGGCGTCGCGCTGCTCCGCCAGGCGCTGGCGCACAAGGGTCCCCACGGACGCGGACGGCATACCCCTTAGTACCCCTTTGCGCGGCGGCGCGTCCCGGCTTCACCCGGATCTCGTCGCGGATCGCCGTGCGCGGCCCACCCACCCTGTCGGTGCTGCTGGCTAGGGTCGAGCCCATGTCGGTCCACCAGCTCACCGTCGAGCAGGCGCGGCGCATCGCCGTGCACGCCCAGCTGCTCGACCGGCCGCGCCCGACCGACCTCGTCGCCACCGTCGAGCGGCTGACCTTCCTGCAGATCGACCCCACGGCGGCCATCGCCCCGAGCGCCGACCTCGTGCTGTGGAGCCGGATCGGCCGCTCCTACGACCCGGCCCAGCTGACCCGGGCGCTCGAGCACGACCGGACGCTCGTCGAGACCGTCGCCTACATCCGGCCCCCCGGCGACGTCCCGGCCGTCATCGCCGAGGCCCGCGACACCGACCCCTATCCGTTCATGGCGCAGTGGCTCGCCGACAACGACTCGTTCCGCCGCGACATCATCGCCAAGCTCGAGGCCGACGGTCCGCTGCTCTCGCGTGACATCCCCGACACGAGCGTCGTGCCGTGGCCCTCGAGCGGCTGGACCAACAACCGCAACCTCACCAAGATGCTCGAGGCCCTGGCCCTGCGCGGGCAGGTCGCCATCGCCGGACGCAAGGGCCGCCAGCGCTACTTCGACCTGCCCGAGCGCGTCTACCCGCCCGGTCTGCCCACGCTCACGCTCCAGGAGGCGGTCCGTCACCGCAACGAGCGGCGCCTGGCCGCCCTCGGCATCGCCCGCCCCACCGGCACGGTCATGCCCGGCGAGCACTCGTACGCCGCCGACGCCGGTGAGCCCGCCGAGGTCGAGGGGCTGCCGGGGACGTGGCGGGTCGACCCGGCATACCTCGACGTCCCGGACCGCTTCGAGGGGCGCACGGCGCTGCTGTCGCCCTTCGACCGGCTCATCCACGACCGGGTCCGCGCCGAGCAACTCTTCGGCTTCGAGTACATCCTCGAGATGTACAAGCCGAGGGAGAAGCGCCGTTGGGGCTACTTCGCGCTGCCGATCCTGCACCACGACCGGCTCGTCGGGAAGCTCGACGCCCAGGCCGACCGCAAGGCCGGCACGCTCGCGGTCAACGCGATCCACGAGGACGTGCCCTTCACCGAGCGCGTACGCGCCGACGTCCACCGCGAGATCGCCGACCTTGCCGACTGGCTGGGTCTCACCCTCAGCGGCCCCGCCGCCCCCTGACCCCCGAAGACAGGAAGCCCCGTGCGCAAGATCGTCGTCTACGCCATCACCTCGCTCGACGGCGCCGTCGACGACCCCACCCGGGCGTTCCCGCCGGACACCGATCCCGACAAGCCGCAGCCACCGACCTTCGACGACGGCCTCATCGAGCAGGAGGCGCGGCTGATCGCTGCGCAGGACGCCGTGCTCCTCGGCCGGCACATGTACGACCAGTGGTCGCGCTACTGGCCCACGTCCGACGAGCAGCCGTTCGCCGACTTCATCAACGGCGTCAAGAAGTACGTCGTCACCTCGACTCCGCTCACGACCGAGTGGGGCGACAGCGAGGCCGTGTCGGGTCCGCTCGCCGACGTCGTCAGCCGCCTCAAGGCGCTGCCGGGCGGCGACATCGGCGTGCACGGCAGCATCCAGCTGGCCCAGTCGCTGCTCGCCGAAGGGCTGGTCGACGAGCTGCACCTGGCCGTCGCGCCGGTGCTCGACCCGGAGGGACGACGCCTCTTCGACGGCCTGCCCGGCCTGCAGCGTCTGGCGCTGCAGAGCGCGACGCCGACGCCCAGCGGGGCGCTCTGGCTGGTCTACCGGCCGGTCCGAGGCGAGTCGGCCTAGCCGCTCGACCGTCGCCGGCCGAGCGTCCCGTCGACCCTGTAGCCGCGCAGGGCCCGCTTCGACTGCACCGACATGACCGACGCGTCGCTCTGGTGCGAGAGCACCGAGAGCCGCGACATGCTCGACAGCAGCGACAGCGCGCTCATCGACGAGCCGACGGAGAAGAACGAGGCGAAGGAGCCCACCCCACCGATCGAGAGCACCGAGCCGACGCTCCCGATGGACAGCACCGACCCGGTCGAGCCGATCGACAGGAACGAGTCGCGCGAGGCGATCGACCACCGCCCCGACGATGAGCTCGACCCCGCTGCCATGCCCCCAGCCTAGGCAGCACCGCCCGGGTGCAGCAGCACCTTGGTGTATCCGACGACACGCTCGTCGAACTTCCAGGGCGTATGCCGTGTCGAGACGCGGAGCGGCCGATCGACGTACGAGCATGACGAGGTCTACCGAAGGAGCACCAGTGAGCGAGCACGTGAGCCGGCAGGCCGGCACCGCGCCGGCCCCCAAGGGTCCGGCCTCCTACTTCCCGTCCATCGAGAAGACCTACGGTCAGCCGGTCGAGCACTGGATCGGGCTGGTTCGGGCGCGCCACGCCGGCGGCACCGTCAAGCACGGCGAGCTCGTCGCGTGGCTGAAGGCCGAGCACCGGCTCGGCCACGGGCACGCCAACGCCGTCGTCGCACACACTCTCGGGCTGGTCCGCTCGGCCCACTGAGGACCTGCCCGGCCGGCATCGGTTGTCGAGGGTTCGGAAGGAATCCGGGCCCTGCGCCGTTTTCTCCTCAGACGCCCCATCCCGGGGGCCGGACGAAGGAGTTCGAGCGTGCGCGCGATCTGGAACGGCAAGGTCATCGCCGAGAGTGACGACACCGTGGTCGTCGAGGGCAACCACTACTTCCCCCGAGACTCTGTCGACGACGCCGTGCTCGTCGACAGCGAGACGCACACGACCTGCCCCTGGAAGGGCCAGGCGTCGTACTACTCCCTGACCGTCGACGGCGAGACCAACCGGGACGCCGCCTGGTACTACCCGACCCCGAAGCGGGCAGCCGCCCAGATCCAGGACCGGGTCGCCTTCTGGCACGGAGTGACGGTCACCGACTGACCCGAGCCGGAGGGCGCCGGAGACATGTCGGGCTCCGTCGGTGAACCGGAAAGTGACTCACTGACGCAGGCCACCGGCCGGCGACCATGCGATCGGCGCCCCGCTCTCGGCACGTCAGTCGTCGAGCTCGAGGATGCAAGCGGTGGCGATGTCGACGAAGCCGACGCGGCGGTAGATGTCGGCCGCCGCGTCCGAGCCGGCCGACAGGAAGAGCAGGTCGACGCCCCGTTCTCGACAGGTCGCCACGAGGGTCCTGGTGATGGCCGTGCCGTGCCCACGCCCGCGGTGTCGCGGCGGCACCGCGATGCCCATCAGCTCGGCCACGTCGCCCCGGGGCGCGGCCGAACCGGCCCCGCAGAGCCGGTCGTCTTCGAACGAGGCGACGACGACGAGCTTGCCGTCCTCCATCAGCTCGGGCTGCCGGCCCGGCTCCTTGGGCGAGACCTCGTCGCGCCCGGCGAAGCCGGCGGACACCGAGCCGAGCGCCAGCGACAGGTGCGGCTCCGCAGGTTGAAGGGCCCGCGCCCGCGGGTCCGCCGACACCGGCACGTCCGACGACAGGGCGAGCAGCGGGTAGCAGCGCGGCTCGAGTCCGGCCCCTCGGACCGCGGGCAGCAGCGACGGCGTCACCTCGTCGACCCACTCGATCGCCCGCGGGACCCCGAGCGTGCGCTGGCGCTCGAGCACACGGCATACGTCCTCCTGGGTGAACCGCGCCGTCCCACCGAGCCGCGGGCGCGCGTAGAACCGCCAGCCCGTGCCCTCCTCGGCGACGAAGAGGGTGAAG
Source organism: Terrabacter sp. NPDC080008 (assembly GCF_040702505.1). Taxonomy (NCBI): domain Bacteria; kingdom Bacillati; phylum Actinomycetota; class Actinomycetes; order Micrococcales; family Intrasporangiaceae; genus Terrabacter; species Terrabacter sp. NPDC080008. Next base: position 492,605 of record NZ_JBFBLC010000001.1, on the reverse strand, counting down.
GGACCGACCTCCTCGGCGCTCGCGACGGCGCGCGGCACGCAGTCGTAGTAGGCCTCGATGCGCTCCAGCCGCGCGTCAGGTGCTCGCATGGCGCCACCATGACAGCCAGCGGTGGGCGGAGCGACCGAATTGCCGACGCACGCTCAGCGGCGACCCCGCCGGGTGCGGAGGTAGTCGGCGACGACGTACTCGCCGAGCCGCGACACGTCCGGGGTGAAGACCCGACCACCGGCGCGGCGAGCGACCGCGTCGACGAACCGCGCCAGCCCGGGGTCCTCGCCGAGCATGAAGACGTTGAGCTGGGCGCCCGAGCGGCGCAGCTCGTCGACCTGGGCGACCGTCGCCCGGATGGTCTGCTGCGTCGCGGGCCAGTGGAAGGTCGGCCGGCCGTCGGACTCGATGTGCGCGGTCGGCTCACCGTCGGTGACGACGAGCACGACGGGCTCGGCGTCGGGGTGGCGTCGCAGGTGCCGCCCGGCGAGCATCAGCGCGTGCTGCAGGTTGGTGCCCTGCACCCACTCGGGCTCGGCCTCGGTCAGCTCGGTCGGCGTCAGCCGCCGGGCGGCGAGGTTGAAGCCGATGATCTGCAGCGCGTCGTGCCGGAACCGGGTCTGGACCAGGTGCGAGAGCGCGAGCGCCGTCTGCTTCATCGGCCCCCACCGGCCCTCCTGGAGCATCGAGAACGACATGTCGACGCACAGCGCGACGGCCGCCACCGACCGGCGCTCGGTCTCGGCCACCTCGAAGTCCTCGACGAGCAGCTCTACCCCCGACGTCGAGTGGGCACTTTGCGTCGTGCGGGCCCGACGCTGCAGGGCGTTCGACACGGTGCGCACGGTGTCGATGGGCAGCTCGTCGCCGAACTCCCACTGCCGGCTGAGCCCGGTGAGCTCATCGGCCTGACCGGCGGCACGGTCGTCGTGGTCACCCCGACCGGCCGCCTCGACCCGCTCGAACACCCGCTTCAGAGCCGTCTCACCCAGCCGGCGGACCGCCCGGGGCGTCAGGCGCAGGCCGTCGTCGCCTCGCGAGACGTAGCCCTGGCGTTCGAGCTCGCGCTCGAGCTGGCGCAGCGCCTCCATGTCGCGGGCCGCGTCGGCGCCGAGGTACTGCTCGAGCCTCTCGACGTCGACGTCGTCCAGCGTGGCGCCGAAGTAGCTCTGGCTCAGCTGCTCGCCGAGCTGCTCGAGGTCGGCGAGCTCGGCCACCGCACCCACGGCGTCGCCGTAGCCCATCGGCTGTCCGCCCTGGCCCTGCGGCACGGGGCTGCCCCGGTCGAGGCCGGGCCGCAGTGCGCGCAGGTTGTCGGACAGCTGGGCCATCTGCGAGGCGAGGTCGGGGTCGGAACCCATGGCCTCGGCCATGAGGCGGCTCAGCTGGTCGCGCTGCTCGGGGCTGAGGGACGCCATGAGCCGGTCGGCCGCGGCCTGGCGTCGGGCCAGGGCGTCGATGAGCTCGTCGACGTTCTCCGGGTTCTCGGGGAAGAGGTCGCCGTGCTTGTCCATGAAGTCGCGGAACTGGTCCTCGGTGTCCTCGCCGCGGGCGTGCGCGGCCAGCAGCTGGTTGAGGTCGGCGAGCATGTCCTTGACCGCCTGCATCGCCTCGGGGTTGTCGCCCGACAGCGCCTGCTTGAGCCCCTCGAACTGCGCCCCGACGACCTCGCGCTGGAGCATCTGCCGGATCTGCTCGTAGGTCGCCTTCGCCTCGGGCGAGTGCCATTCGTACTCACCGAGGGCCTGCACCGCGCCGGCTACATCGTCGGGGATCGTCGCGAGGTCCATCTCGGCCAGGCGGGCATCGTCGCCCGACTCACCGGCGAGGGTGTCGCGCTCCTCGGCGAGCGCTTGGTCGAGCATCGCCCGCGCATGGTCGAGCGTGCCGCCGAGGTCGCCGCGGCGCCGTGCGGCCTCACGGAGACGGCGTACGCGGTCGGCGAGGTCATCGAGTCCGCGACGACCGTCCATGCCGCGGCGCAACAGCTCGCGCAGCGACTCCCGCAGCGAGCCGCCGGCCAGCACGTCCTCGCCGAGCTCGTCGAGGGCCGACCGGACGTCGAACGGCGGCGCGAGCGGGTCAGGACCGCCGTGCCAGGGCGTGTAGCGGAACCGCCCGTGCACGTCCCCGTTGCCACCCTCGCCGGGGCCCCGCGGTGTCATCGCCCGCCGCCCTTCCGCACCCGCAACACACCGTGTAGGTCGCAACCCACCGGGATCGGATGCCGGTGAGTTGTGACTTTTTCGGTGTGTTCCGAGATGAAGCGTGTCGGCTCGATTCTGGCAAGCACGGCGTCAGGCTCCGTAGACGGTGCGGCCGGCGACGGAGTCCTTGTCGATGCGCCGCGTCAGGTGCAGCCCCTCGAGGACGAACTCGATCGCGGCCGCCACCTCGCCCGGGTTGGCGTCGTCGCCGTGGCCGAGCCGGTCGAGCACCTTGGACAGGCCCGACACGGCACCGACCTGCGACAGCAGGTCGGAGCCGGGCACGAGCTCGCCGGTCTCGACGACGGCGCCCTCGGCGAAGAGGTTCGTGAACCCCGTTAGGTCCAGCCCCGCGAGCCGCGACCGGTAGGTCTCCGCCACGGCGAGCCGGAGCAGGTGCGTGAGCACGTCACGCTCGCGGCCCTCCTCGCCCATCTCGAACTCGACCTTGCCGAGGAGGGTCGGGACGATGGTGGGGACGTCGCAGACGCGCGCGACGGCATACACCTCCCCGGTGCGGGCCGACCGACGCAGCGCCGACCCCGCAACCCCCTCGGCGCCGGCGATGGCGAACCGCGCGGACACCCCCGATCGCTGGTCGACGGCCGAGGACTCGCGCAGGGCGCGGGTGAACCGGGCGACGACCTCGAGCAGGTGCTCGGGCACCTCGGCCACGAGGTTGGACTCCTGCGCGATGAGGGCGACCTCGTCGCTGACCTCCGTCGGGTAGTGCGTGCGGATCTCGGCGCCGAAGCGGTCCTTGAGCGGGGTGATGATGCGGCCGCGGTTGGTGTAGTCCTCGGGGTTGGCGGTCGCGACGAGCAGCAGGTCGAGGGGCAACCGCAGCGAGTAGCCGCGGATCTGGATGTCGCGCTCCTCGAGCACGTTGAAGAGGGCGACCTGGATGCGCTCGGCGAGGTCGGGCAGCTCGTTGAGGCCAAAGATGCCGCGGTTGCTGCGCGGGACGAGGCCGTAGTGCACGGTCTCGGGGTCTCCGAGCGTGCGGCCCTGCGCGACCTTGACCGGGTCGACGTCGCCGACGAGGTCACCGACGCTCGTGTCGGGCGTCGCGAGCTTCTCGGTGTAGCGCTCGCTGCGGTGGCGCCAGGCGACCGGCAGGTCCTCGCCAAGTTCGGCGAGCAGGCGCCGGCAGCGCGTGCACGACGGCTGGTGCGGGTCGTCGCCGATCTCGCAGCCCTCGACGACCGGGCTCCACTCGTCGAGCAGGCCGGCGAGCGTGCGCATCAGGCGCGTCTTGCCCTGGCCGCGCTCGCCGAGCAGGACGAGGTCGTGGCCGGCGAGCAGTGCGGTCTCGAGCTCGGGCAGCACCGTCTCGTCGAAGCCGACCATCCCCGGGAAGGCGTCCTCGCCGGCTCGCAGTCGGGCCAGGAGGTTCTCGCGGATCTCGCTCTTGACCGTGCGGTAGACGTGCCCGGAGGCGCGCAGCTCGCCGAGGGTGGTGGCACGACCGGTGTCGGGAAGGCTCATTGCCTCACGCTACGTCCGACGGCTGACGGTGTCGAAGGGCCGTGTCCAAGGGCCGTGTCCAAGGGCGGGTGTCCGAGGCTGCCCGCCGACGTGTCGGTCGCGCGACCCGCACCTGAGGCCGACCCGACTACGGACCCGACTCACGGCTGATCACTCGATGGCGGACTCCACGCGGTCACCCGCCCAGTTGGTGTGGAAGGAGCCCTCGCGGTCGATCCGCAGGTAGGTGTGCGCGCCGAAGTTGTCGCGCAGCGCCTGGATCAGCGCCGACGGCAGCCGGTCGCGACGCAGCGCGTCGAAGTAGGACAGCGACGACCCGAACGCCGGCACCGGCACGCCCCGCTCGGCGGCCACCGCGACGACCCGCCGCCAGGCCTGCACGCCCTGCCCGATCGCCTCGGCGAACCACGGCGCGGTGAGCAGGCTCTCGAGGACGCCGCCCTCGGCATACGCCTCCCGGATCCGGTCGAGGAAGCGCGCGCGGATGATGCACCCGCCGCGCCAGATGGTGGCGACCTCACCGAGGTCGAGGTCCCAGCCGTACTCCTTGGAGCCGGCGGCGAGCTGGTCGAAGCCCTGCGCGTACGCGACGATCTTGGACGCATAGAGGGCTGCCCGGACGTCGTCGACGAAGGCGTCGCGGTCGACCTCGCGCTGGGCGGCGGGGTCGAGCCCGCCCAGGTCGGCGAAGGTCTTGCGCACGGCGGCCCGCTGGCTCGTGTGGCCCGAGAGGCTGCGCGCGAAGGTGGCCTCGGCGATGCCGGTCACCGGGACGCCGAGGTCGAGGGCGCTCTGGACCGTCCAGCGACCGGTGCCCTTCTGCTCGGCGGCGTCGCCGACGACGTCGACGAACGGCGTGCCGGTGGCGGCGTCGGTGTGGGCCAGCACGTCTGCGGTCAGCTCGATGAGGAACGACTCGAGGTCGCCCTCGTTCCACTCGCGGAACACGTCGGCGATCTGCGCCGGCTCGAGCCCGAGCACGCTGCGCAACAGGTCGAATGACTCGGCGATGAGCTGCATGTCGGCGTACTCGATGCCGTTGTGCACCATCTTGACGAAGTGGCCCGCGGCGTCCGGGCCGAGGTGCGCCGCACAGGGCGTCCCGTCGACCTGCGCGGCGATCGACTCGACGACCGGCTGGAGGCGCTCGTAGGCGTGGTCCGAGCCGCCGACCATGATCGACGGACCGTTGAGCGCGCCCTCCTCGCCGCCGGAGACGCCCATGCCGACGAAGTGGATGCCCTTCTCGGCGAGCGCATTCTCCCGGCGGAGCGTGTCGGTGAAGTGCGCGTTGCCGGCGTCGACGACGATGTCCTCCTCGTCCAGCAGCGGCACGAGCTCGTCGATGACCGCGTCGGTCGGGGCTCCGGCCTTGACCATGACGATGATCGCGCGGGGACGCTCGATCGCCGCCACGAAGTCCTCGAGCGTCTCCGCGCCGACGAAGCGGCCCTCGTCGCCGAACTGCTCCACGAGGCTCGTCATGCGGGCGGTCGTGCGGTTGTGCACGGCCACGGTGTGGCCGTGGCGCGCGATGTTGCGGGCCAGGTTGCGCCCCATCGTCGCCAGGCCGGTGACGCCGATCGTCGCCTTCTCGTCCCTCGTCGTCTCCGTCGCGTCCGCCTTCGTGTCCGACTTGGTGTTCATGGAGGCGGAAACCCTCGCCGCGTCTCACACATTCCGCCGCGTCCACGACGCGGGCGCTCCCCGGGCGGGTACGACCCCACCGGCCGTTCGCCCGGAGCGACCACGGCAGGACGGTGAGACATGGAATCCCGGATCACGCTCCACGTCGACGGGACGGCGCGCGACGTCGTCGTCGACCACCGCACGACGCTGCTGGACGCGCTGCGCGACCGGCTCGGGGTCACGGCGCCGAAGAAGGGCTGCGACCACGGGCAGTGCGGCTCCTGCACGGTGCTGCTCGACGGCCGGCGGCACCTGTCGTGCCTGACGCTCGCCGTGGCCCAGGACGGCGCCGAGGTCACCACGGCCGGGGGCCTCGGCGGCGGTGAGGACCGGCTGCACCCCGTGCAGGACGCGTTCCTGGCCCGCGACGGCTTCCAGTGCGGCTACTGCACGCCCGGCCAGGTCTGCTCGGCCGTCGGGATGCTCGACGAGGCCAAGCAGGGCCACCCCAGCCACGTCACCGACGACCTCACCGGCGACATCGAGCTCAGCGACGAGGAGATCCGCGAGCGGATGAGCGGCAACCTGTGCCGGTGCGGCGCCTACCCCAACATCGTCGACGCGATCCGAGAGGCGGCCGGCGCGTGAAGGCCCTCGTGCACGAGCTGGCCCGCGACGCCGAGTCGGCCGTCGCCACCGTCAGCGCCGACCCGGACGCCCGCTTCATCGCCGGCGGCAGCAACCTCGTCGACCACCTCAAGCTCGGCGTCGCCACCCCGACCCGGCTCGTCGACGTCAGCCGGCTGCCGCTCGACGACATCACCGACGTCCCGGCCGAGGCCGGCGGCTCCGGCGGCCCCGCAGGCTCCCGGTTGCGCATCGGCGCGAACGTCCGCAACAGCGACCTCGCCGCCCACCCCGTCGTGCGCCAGCGGTATGCCGTCCTGTCCCGCGCGCTGCTTTCCGGCGCCTCCGGCCAGATCCGCAACCAGGCGACGACCGCCGGCAACCTGCTCCAGCGCACCCGCTGCGTCTACTTCCAGGACGTGACGACGCCGTGCAACAAGCGCGAGCCCGGCACCGGCTGCTCGGCGCTCGAGGGCTACGGCCGCTACAACGCGATCCTCGGCCAGTCGCCCGAGTGCGTCACCGTGCACCCGTCGGACATGGCGGTCGCGATGGCTGCCCTCGACGCGACCGTCGTCGTGCTCGGGCCCGACGGCGAGCGCCGCATCCCCTTCGCCGACTTCCACCGGCTGCCCGGGGACGAGCCGCAGCGCGACACGACCCTCGCGCACGGCGAGCTCGTGACCGCGGTCGAGCTGCCGCCGCTCCCGGTGACCACCGTCTCGACGTACTACAAGGCGCGGGACCGGGCGTCGTATGCGTTTGCCCTCGTCTCCGTGGCCGTCGTGCTCGACCTCGACGGCCAGGGCGCCGATGCCCGGGTGCGGGACGTCCGCATCGCCTGGGGCGGGGTCGCGCACAAGCCGTGGCGCGCCACCCGGGCCGAGGACGCCCTCCGCGGTGGCCCGCTCACGCCGGAGGCGATCCGCTCGGCGCTCGACGCGGAGCTCGCCGCGGCGTCGACGACGGACGACGCGGCATACAAGGTCCCGCTCGTGAGGCGCGCCACGACGATGGTGCTGCAACGGCTGGCCACGAACCCGACGGAGGCGAGCGCATGAGCGCGGACACGGCCGGCCAGAGCCGGCAGGACCAGCTCGACGCCGTGGCGATGGGCACGCGGGTGGCGCGCACCGAGGGACCCCTCAAGGTGCGCGGGGCCGCGGCATACGCGTACGAGGCGCCGGCGGACGACCCGCTCTACCTCCACCTCGTGCAGTCGACGGTGGCCAAGGGCGCGGTGCGGTCGGTGGACGCCGGGGCGGCGCTCGCTCACGAGGGCGTCGTGGCGGTGCTCGACCACACGAACGCACCCCGGTTGGAAGACGGTGAGAACGCCGAGCTGCAGGTGCTGCAGACGCCCGACGTCGCCTTCCGCGGGCAGGTCGTGGCCGTCGTCGTGGCCACTTCGCCCGAGGCGGCCCGCGAGGGTGCGCGCCTCGTGCGGGTCGGCTACGACGTGCGGGAGCACCGCGCGCAGCTGCGCGCGGACGACCCGCACGCGTACGCTCCCGAGAAGGTCAACCCGGCCTTCCCCACGGACACGGCCATCGGGCACCTGGACGCGGCCCTCGAGGCCGCGGCCGTCGTCGTCGACGAGACCTACACGACACCCTTCGAGCACAACAACCCGATGGAGCCGCACGCGACGACGGCTCGCTGGGCGGCCGAGACCGACCCAGACGGCGCCCCGCGGCTCGTCCTCGACGCGTCGACCCAGAGCGTGCACGGCGTCGTGTCGGAGCTCGCGCCGATCCTCGGGCTCGAGCCGGAGCAGCTGCACGTGCGCTCGCCCTACGTCGGCGGCGGGTTCGGCAGCAAGGGCCTGCCGCACGCCCACGACGTCGTCGCGGCGCTGGCTGCCCGCGCCCACCCGGGACGGCCGGTTCGGCTGGCGCTGACCCGTCAGCAGATGTTCGCGCTGGCCGGCTACCGCACGGCGACGATCCAGCGCTTCCGCCTCGCCGCCGGCGCCGACGGCACGCTGCTCGGGATCGACCACCAGGTGCTCGAGCAGACCTCGGCCCTCAAGGAGTTCGCCGAGCAGACCGCCGTCGCGACGCGGCACATGTATGCCGCCCCGAACCGGCACACGAGTCACCGTCTCATCGCGCTCGACGTCGCCGTGCCCTCGTGGATGCGGGCCCCGGGCGAGATGCCGGGGATGGCCGCGCACGAGATGGCCATGGACGAGCTCGCCGTCGCCTGCGGCCTCGACCCGATCGAGCTGCGGGTGCGCAACGAGCCGGAGGTCGACCCCGAGTCTGGGCAGCCCTTCGGCCATCGCAAGCTCGTCGAGTGCCTGCGCACCGGCGCCGAGCAGTTCGGCTGGGCCGACCGCGACCCGCGTCCCGGCAGCCGGCTCGACGGTGACTGGCTCGTCGGGATGGGCGTCGCGGCCGCGACCTACCCCTACTACCGGCAGCCGGCCAACACCGCGCGCATCGAGGCGCTCGCCGGTGGACGGTATGCCGTCAGCATCGGCGCCGCCGACATCGGCACCGGAGCGCTCACCGTCCTCGGGCAGATCGCGGCCGACGCGCTCGGCGTCGGGGTCGATGCGGTCGACGTCCACCTCGGCGACAGCAGCCTCCCGCAGGCGACCGTCGCGGGCGGGTCGGCCGGCACGGCGTCGTGGGGCTCGGCGATCGTCGGCGCCGCCCGCGCCTTCCGCGACGAGCACGGCACCTCCCCCGGCGTCGGCGACGTGAGCACCGGCACCCCGCCGGACAACCCGGCCATGGACACGCACTCGCTGCACTCGTTCGGCGCCCACTTCGTCGAGCTCGGGGTCAACGTGTGGACCGGCGAGCCGCGCCTGCGCCGGATGCTCGGCGTCTTCTCGGCCGGCCGGATCATCAACCCGACGACGGCCCGGTCGCAGCTCATCGGCGGCATGGTGATGGGCCTCGGGTCCGGCCTGCTCGAGGAGTCGGTGCGCGACCCGCGCTTCGGGCACATCGTCACGCAGGACCTCGCGACCTACCACGTGGCCTCGCACGCCGACGTGCCCTCGATCGAGGCGACCTGGCTGGAGGAGTCCGACCCGCTGACCAACCCGATGGGCTCGCGCGGCATCGGCGAGATCGGCATCGTCGGCGCCGCGGCCGCGGTCGCGAACGCGGCCTGGCACGCGACCGGCATCCGGGTGCGCGACCTGCCGGTGACGGCCGACAAGCTCCTCGACCTGCCCGCCGACCTGCCGGCGCTGGAGGGCCATCCCGCCCGAGGTGCCTGACCGGCCGCGTGTCTCATCCGCCGGTGCGGTTGGGTGGTGCCATGGACAGCGAGCAGTGGCGCGACCGGGTGCGTGCCTTCGCGACCGAGCTGGCTGGTGACCAGGGGCTGGTCGCGGGCGGGCCGGAGGAGGTCCGGGCTGCGGCGGCCGACTCGGTCACGGCGCTGGTGCGCCTCGCCGACGCGCTGGACCGCTCCGGGGACGCGGCTGCCGCAGGCCGTCCCGCACCGGTCGAAGTGCTCGTCCCGGTCCTCGGCGTCGACGGCTGCTCCGCCGGCTGGGTCGGCGCCCTCCTCGAGCCCGGAGCGCCCCGCCCACGAGTCGTCGTGGCGCCCTCCATCGGCGAGCTCGTCGCCATGGTGCGCGAGTCCACCGGCATCCGCGTCGTCGGCATCGACATCCCGATCGGCCTGCCTGACAGCTCGATCCGCCAGGCCGACGTCCTCGCCCGCCGCGCCCTCCCCGGCAAGGCGTCGTCGATCTTCTCCACCCTGACCCGCGGGGCGTATGCCGCGCCGACCCGCCTCGAGGCCGACGCCGTCAACCGCGAGCTCGTCGGCCAAGGGGTCGGCGCCCAGGCCTTCGCCCTGCGCGACAAGATCGTCGAGATCGACGCGTGGTTGCGGACCCGTCCGACCGTCACGGTGCTCGAGATCCACCCGGAGCTGTCCTTCGCCACGATGACCGGCGCGCCGATCCTCGCGAGCAAGAAGACCGACGAGGGCCGCCGCCTGCGCCTCGAGGCCCTGGCCGCCGCCGGCATCGCGCGCCCGTCGGTGCTCCAGGGACAGGGGTATGCCGCCGACGACGTCCTCGACGCCTGTGCGGTCGCGTGGTCGGCAGCCCGTCACACCGCCGGCGTGGCCCGGTCGCTGCCGGACCCGCCGGAGGTCTTCTCCGACGGCATCCCCGCCGCCATCTGGGCCTGACCGCGACCTGCCACCGCGGCTCGGGCGAGTGCCTGACGCCCCGTCGAGTGCTCTCACAACGGACGAACCACACGGCATACCAAAGCAGTCGTCCGGCCAGCAAGCAGTCGTGCGGTCGGGCGTCAGTTGTCAGCCGATGACGGCAGCCCGCAGGGCTCCGGCAGTCGCGTCCCAGCCCGGCTGGGTCGGGTGGACGTACTCGGCCGTGTCGCGCCCGGGCGTCCCCACCGGCACGAGCCAAGCGCGTGAGTTGTCCGCCACGACGTGCGGGTCGAGGCCGTGGGCGCGCCCGCCCCAGGCCTGCTTCACCGTGTCGACGAAGTGGTAGTGGTCGGCCCCGGGCTCGGCGTTCAGCTCGGCGATGCCCTGGGCCTGGAGCTGGTCGCCGAGGCGCTGCAGGTTGTTGAGGGCCTTGCCGGCGTCGTAGACCGGAGCGACCTCGGGGATGGCGTAGCTCTCGGAGTTGATGAGGTAGGGGTAGCTGAGCAGGTAGACCTGCGCGTGACCGTTGGACCTCTGCTCGACGGCCCGCAGCGCGTCCTTCGTCTTCTCGACCATCTGCGGGGCCTTGGCGGTGGCCGCGTCGAGCGCCTGCTTGCAGCTCGTGGGCTCGCGCAGGGTCAGGCAGTCCACGACGATGGTGGAGAAGCCGATGTCGTTGCCGCCGATGGTCACGAAGACGTAGTCGGTGTCGGGCGTGACCGAGTCGATCTGCGCCGCCGTGACGAGCTGGCACGAGACGGTACCGGTGTAGAGGCTGCCGACCCCGGCCCCGGCCACGAAGGTGTACGTGTAGGAGAAGTCGGGCTGGGCCGGGACGCCGCAGAGGCGCGCGGTCTGAGCGCGGCGGAGCCACTCGGCCTTCTGGTCCGGGTAGCGAGCCGGGTCGATCGAGTAGGTGCCCGTCTTGCTGGAGGCGTTGCCGAGCTTGCGAGGCTCGAGGATGTCGGCGACGACGCCACCGCTGCACGCCGCGTCGACGTAGCTGGCGCCCATCGAGGCGGCGACCTGCGAGCCGTAGTTGTCGGGGGACCGGTAGCAGTCGCGCTCCTCGTAGCTGCCCGTGCCGTTGCCGGCCGAGTAGGAGTCGCCGAGCTGCACCACGCGAGGCTGTTGGGCTGCGCCTGCTGCGGCTGAGGGGCTGGCCGCCGTCAGGGCTGCCGTCGCGCCGAGCGCACCGAGAAGCGCGACGACACTGCGGGCGAGACGGGTGGTTCGCGAGGATCGAGGCACGAGGACTCCTTTGTCCGGGAACGGGCTCGTCGGTCAACGAGCCGGTCCGCAAAGAGGTCACGCGCGGGTCGCTGGCCCCTAGGGTGACGGCGTGACCGATCTACGCGGCCGGCCGGCAGTGCTCGCGACCGAGCTGCTGCGCCGTGGTGCGCGCTTCGTCGTCGTCGGCAGCACGGCGCGCTGGCTCACCACCGGCCACGGCGTTCCGCGCGATCTCGACGTGGCCGTATGCCGTGACGACCTTCCGGCCCTCGCCGCCGCCCTCGGCCGCCTGGGTGTGGCGACCACCGCGGAGCGCCTGGGCCGCGCCGGGCAGTCACACGTCGACACCTCCTGGGGTCCGCTGGACGTCTTCGTCGACGAAGGACATGCGCACGAGGCGGCCTCGTGCGCCGGGGCAGCGACAGTCGCCCACGAGCGCGCTGGACAGGTCTGGCAGCTGGCGGTGCGGGCGGCATGATCACCTCGCCCGTGCCGCCCACGCGGCCGACAGCCAGCGGCCTGACCCCGGTCGAGCTCTCGTTGCTGCGGGCGATCGAGGACCTGGGCGGCGTCTCGGACGGCCGGTACGTCCGGACCCTCGAGGTGCTCGAGCGTCTCGACGCGGAGGCCGGAGTCGGTCGCCGCTACTCGGAGAAGATCCTCGCCGACCTCGTCGTCGACTGGGTGCGCCACCTGCCCCTCGTCGACGGTCAGGGCAACTTCGGGTCGATCGCGGGTGACCCCGGCGCGGAGGCGCGCTACACGGAGGTGCGGCTGTCCGCGGTCGGCCAGCTCGCGCTCGCCTCCGAGCGCGGGGAGGTGGGGCCGCTCCCCCTCGACCTCATCGAGGGGTCTCTCTATCGCGGCGGACCCGTGCCGCCGCTCGACCCGGCCACGACCATCCGCGCGGTCCTCATCGGCGCCGGTAGCGCCGGCCTGCCACGCACCCCCACAGGGACGATCACCGCTGATGCCGCGGGCATCGAGCGCCGGCAGGGCCGCTGGTTCCTGCGCTACCAGCTCGGATCGGCCATCCGGACCGGCCGGGACCGCAGCGAGCTGGTGATCACCTCACCGCCCTTCCTCGTCCCGACCGAGACGATCATCGCGAACCTCCGGGAGCGCATCGACCAGGAGCGGATCCGGGAGGAGCACGGCGACCTCTCCCTGCCCGGCCAGCCGCCGTCCGTCGCGGCCGACCCACCGGTTCTCATCCGGGACGTCCGGGACGAGACCTCCGGCAGGACCGGGACCCGGATCGTCGTCCTGCTCAAGAAGGGCGTCGACGTCATCGACGGTGTCGACTGGGTCCGATCCGTGTGGCCTGTGACGGTGCACGTCGACTGCGTCGGTCCCGAGCAGGTCTACGACCGGTTCGCCACCTGGTTCGACCTGGACAAGAGCGGCGTCCACGCGCTCGACGAGCTCCTCAACACGATCGAACCCGACGACGACGACCGACCGGGGTGGCTCGCGTGACCGGCCGCCCTCGCTCGTCCCTGCTCGCGGCCGGGCTCGACGAGCGAGCCGCCGAGGCTGAACGCTCCGTGACGACGCTCTTCGGCGGCCGGCTCCTCGGTATGCCGGGAACGCACCTCGCGCGCGCCGTGGTCCGGCCGGGGCGCGGGAGTCGCCGGTTCGTCGGCGTCGGGGGCGCTTGGAACTACTGGTGGCAGGCGCACTACCTCGACGCGGTCGTCGACGCAGGCCTGCGCGACCTCCGCCGTGGTGACCCCGCCGGCGCGGAAGTGCATGCACAGCAGGGGGATCGGTTGCTCGCCACGATCCGCCTGCGCAACGGGCTGCGGTGGACCAACGCCTACTACGACGACATGGCCTGGCTGGCGCTCGCCTCCTGGCGGCTGCAGGGCCTGCACCAGGAGCTTCGAAGGCGGGCGCGGCTGCGACGCCTCCGCTCGGCGGAACGGGACCTGACGGCGCAGCTGCGCTCAGCCCATACGAGCGACCTCGGCGGCGGCCTCTTCTGGAACCGGCACCGGGACTTCAAGAACACGCCCGCCACCGGTCCGGCCGCGCTGCACCTGGCTCGCCTCGGGCAGACCGACGAAGCCCGCCGCCTCGTCGACTGGCTCTACGACCGGCTGTGGTCACCCGAGAGCGGGCTCGTGCTCGACGGCATACGGCTCCGCGGGGGCGAGGAGGTGCTCGTCCCCGACGTCTGGTCCTACAACCAGGGCACGGTGCTCGGCGCCCTCGTCACCCTGGGCGACGACGAGAGCCTGGCCCGGGCCGAGGCTCTCGTCGAAGCCGTCGACACGGGGCTGACCGTCGAGGTCGACGGCGCCAGGGTGCTGCGGACGCACGGCGGCGGGGACGGCGGGCTCTTCACCGGGATCCTCGCGCGCTATCTCGCGCTTGCTGCCGCGCCCGGGGAAGACCTGGCCGACGAGGCGCGGGCCACCGCACGGCGGCTCGTCGTCGACTCGGCGGACACGCTGTGGAAGGAACGCTCGAGCCTGCCGGTCGACGGCCGGCCCCACGCGTCGGCCTTCCCCGTCGAGCCGGGCGGGAACCCACCGGTGCTGCCGCTCGAGCTCTCGCCGCAGCTGCAGGCCTGGACCGTCCTCGAGGCCGCCGCCACCCTCGCCTGACGGTCTGACGTCCTTGCCGGGAGAGACTGGGGTATGCCGTCGCGCACCGCCCTCGTCACGGCCGCCCTGAGCGGGGCGCTGCTGCTCGGCGCCTGCACGAGCACCGGACCCACCACCGCCGGCAGCGCCGCGACGCCGTCGACCGGGACGACTTCTCCCGGCACCCCGACCAGCGCTCCTGCCCCGTCCTCCCCCATCACGACGAGCACCCCGCCCCCGCCAACGGCCAGCCCGACGCCGGACCCGGCCTCCATCCCGGCGCTCATCGCGATGCGCTACGACGCCGGACCGCTGCGGCTCGGGCGCGAGAGCGGCAGCACCGACGCGTACCGGCAGTACTTCGTCACCTACGCGAGCAACGGCCTGACGATCTCCGGGCGGATCAACATCCCGCGCGGCAAGGGCCCCTTCCCGGCGGTCGTGCTCGCGCACGGCTACGTCGACCCGGCCGCCTACACCAACGGTCAGACCATGCTCCGCGAGCGCGACTTCCTCGCCCGGCGTGGCTACGTCACCCTGCACATCGACTACCGCAACCACGCGCAGTCGAGCCGCGACCCGGGCAACGACGCGGACCTGCGCACCGGCTATACCGTCGATGCCATCAACGCCGGGCTCGCACTCGACCAGGCGCCGTACGTCGAGCACGGCCGCATCGCGCTGATCGGCCGGTCGATGGGCGGTGGCGTCGTGCTCAACGCGCTCGTCGCGAAGCCGGGGCTCTTCAAGGCGGCCGTGGCGTACGCGCCCGTCAGCTCGGACACCGTCGACAACTTCGACAAGTGGGTGCGCCGCGACGCCTCCCGCGCCTCGGCCGCCCGAGCGGTCATCGCCCGCCTCGGCACCCCCGAGGCACAGCCGGCGCGCTGGGCCACCACGAGCCCACGCACCTACTTCGCCCGCGTCACCGAGCCGCTCCTGATCCACCACGGCACGGCGGACGAGGAGTGCCCCCTGGTCTGGTCGCGCGAGACGGTGGCCGCGCTGAAGGCGAAGGGGAAGTCGGTGCAGCTCGACGTCTACCCCGGTGGCCGGCACACGCTCGCGTCACCGCAGTGGGACGTCTCGATCCGCCGCACCGAGGCCTTCCTCGCCAGCTATCTGAGGTAGCTCATCCCTCGAGGCCGAGCAGCCGGGCGCCGTTGTGCCAGAGCACGGCCCGCATCCAGTCGTCCCCGAGACCCAGCCTGGCGAGAGCCTCGAGCTGGTGGGCATACGGGTAGGGGATGCTCGGGAAGTCCGTTCCGAGCACGACCCGGTCACGCAGCCCGTCGAGGCGCTCGACGTAGCCCTCGGGAAAGGGGGCGAACTGGTTGGTGAAGTCGGTGCCGTTCATCGTCGTGTCAAGGTGCACGCCGGCGAACTCGTCTGCCAGGTCGGCGAACTCGTGGTACTCGGGCATGCCGAGGTGGGCGATGACGAGGACGAGGCCCGGGTGACGACGCAGCACCTCGCGCACCGCCTCCGGGCCCGTGTGCCGCCCCTGCAACGGGGCAGACCCGGCGTGGATGACGACGGGGACCCGCGCCGCCTCGAGCCGCCCCCACGCGGGGTCGAGCCGCTCGTCGTCGGGCGTGAAGTCACCCACCTGCACGTGCATCTTGAAGAGTCGCGCACCCGCGCCGAGGGACGCCGCGACGTAGTCGCCGACACCCGGCTCGGGGTAGAACGTCGCACAGTGCACAGCGTCGGGCACCCGCGCGGCGAAGTCGGCGCACCACTCGTTGAGCCACTGCGCCATCCCCGGCTTGTGCGGGTAGGCGAGCGCCGGGATCGCCTTGAGCCCCAAGGCCCGGAGCGTCTCGAGCCGCCGCTCCTCGCCGACGCGGTAGGTCACGGGCCACGGCGCGCCGTAGTGCCGTTCCGCCTCGTCGAAGTAGCCCCACACCTTGCGCTGCATCGACTCCGGCAGGAAGTGCACGTGCACGTCCGCGAGCCCCGGCAGCCCGAGCCCGGCGACGTATGCCGGCACGTCGGCATCCGTCGCCGGCCCGGGCGTCGTGGTGCGCCGGGTCGGGAGCGCGGCCGCGTCGCTCAACGGGCGAGGGCGCCCATCGGGTCCCAGGCGGGCAGGACGATCGGGTCCTGGCCGAGCGCCTCCTGCAGCTCCGCCGGGAGGGCGTCACGGCGTACGGCGATCTCGAAGACGAACTCGGCGAACCAGCTGTCGTTCATCGTCATGAAGCCCTTGTCACCACGCTCGGTGCCCCAGCTGTTCTCGACGCGCCAGCGCCGCGGCACGTCGTCGTGCAGGTCGACGCCGGTGAAGAGCATGGCGTGCGTCATCAGCGACTCGTGGTGCAGGAGGCGGTCGGCCTTGCCGAGGCTCGGCTCGGTGCCGTAGACCGACGCGTGGTCGTAGAGGCCGGCGTCCCACAGGCCCAGGTCGGCGTGGGACATCTGGCCGGTGTCGCAGCCGAACCAGACCGGCTCGCCGCCGACGATCGCCTTGGCCGCGAGCGACTTCATGAGGTCGGTCTCGATGTTGAGGTAGGTGACCGGCGGGGCGCCGACGACGTTGCCGAGGTGCTCGACGGTGAAGGTGCGGCCGTAGGGGCTGCTCGGTCGCGGGTCGTTGACGACGCAGACGTAGTCCTCGAGCGGGATGGTGACGTAGCGCTCGGCGAACTCGAGCGGGGTCATCGCGCCGTCGCGGTGGAACGTGCCGTCCTTGTCCTTCCACTGCCAGACGAAGGTCTCGGGCGGGGTGCCGAGGTGGATGCACAGCAGCCGGTGGATCGAGGCGAGCACCTGCTCCTTGGCCTCGCGCAGCTCGTTGACGTCGGCGCCCTCGGCGGCGCGGGCCCGCAGGTCGCGGGCGCCCTGGCGCAGGATCGTGCCGATGTCGCGGTTCATCAGGCGCGTGTTGCTCGAGCTCTTCGTCTCGGGCATCGCGACCTTGGGGACCAGGCCGTGCTTGACGACCAGCGCGACGAACATGTTCCACTGCCCGCCGTCCTCGGCCGGGGTGGACAGCAGGTGCGAGACGGTGCGGTCGTCCACGTCGCGGTCGGCCGTGGCGATGATCGACTCGAGCCAGTGGTTGGCCTTCTCGAACTTGTCCCAGAAGAGCAGGTGGTTCTGCGAGAACTCGAAGTCCTTGACGCCCAGCTTCTCGCGGGCGCCGGCGCGCAGCAGGTTGGTGCCGGCGAAGAGCCAGCAGCGGCCGCTCTTCTCCTGCGACGTCGCGGCCCAGTCGTCGAGCAGGTGCGAGACCGAGTGGTCGATGCTCGTGACGACCCGACGGTCGAGCGCGATGTCGTCGACCGAGGTGGTCGTCACGGCGTTCTGCAGCAGGCGGGCGGTGGGGTCGGCCTCGAACGCCTTCGTGAGGCGCTCGACGAGGTCCGGGGCGAGGTCGCGCGGCATGGGCCACTCCTTCGTGGGCTGGGGGATCTTTGCATCGTATGCCGGGGTGCTGGGTCACCGGCCGGCGTGGGGTCACGCTTTCCGGCCGGCCTGACGCCTGAATCGTGCGCGCTAGTGCTCACCGGGCGGCGGACCCCTCAGCTGCGCTCGTCGACGACCTCGACGGGGACGACGGCGGCATACGTCCTCGCGGCCTCGCGCAGCTCGTCGGCCGACACCGACCCGTCCACCAGCGCCGGGTCCGGACGGAACTGCACCACGGTCCCCGACGCGCCGGGCGGCAGTGCCTCGAGCTCCCCGACCGGCAGGCCGTGCTCGAAGCGCCGGCTCCAGCCGCCCTCGGCGCGGCGGTTGGTGTGGACGAGCCACTCGCTGAGCGCAGCGACGACCGAGATCCCGGAGCGCCGGTGCCCGTCGGGAAGCACCGGCACGTCGGAGCGGCCGAAGAAGCGCAGGTCCTTCGTCGCCATGACCGGCTTGACCCGGGCGACGCCGTCGGCGCCGACCCGCGTCTCGGTGCCACGCCCGTCGTCCGCCACGGACACCGACCCGTCGGCGTGGAGGACGACCGTGACGCGCGTGGTCGCGCCCTCCCTCGCCTCGTCCACCGGGTAGGCGAGCACCTCGAGCGCGAGGTGCAGCAACCCGCCCGGGGCGAGCCGGGCAGCGTGGCACCGGATCTCGTCGAGGTGCTCGGTGTCGACGGGCGTGCTCCAGTCGTGCGTGGCTCCCATCCGGTCACCCTCCCAGATGCCGAAGCGCACCGGGATGCACGGGAGCCGGTGCCGGCCGAGTCCGCGTCCGGCCGGTGTTAGGTTGCGGCCGTGGCGATTTGGCACTGGGTCGGGCGCGTCGTGGTGCTCCGCATCCTCATCCCTGCCATGGCGCTCGGGGTCCTGGGGGTCACGATCCCCGCGATCGGGCCGGCGCTGGCAGCGTCGAGGGGGGAGGGCCTTCCGGGAACCATCACGGTCACCCGAGAGCAGTGCACCCGCGGCGGCTGCGCGCCGTTCGGCCGCTTCACGAGCAATGACGGCAGCGTGGAAGTCGCCGACGCCCACCTCGACGGCAGCGGCGGCGTCGGCGACCGAGTGTCCGTCGTCTACCTGGCAGAGTCGGGCCCGACGACGGTGCACGTGCCGGGTTCGAGGCTCTGGGTGATGCTCCTGGCGTTCCTGCTCGCAGCGAGCGCCTTCCTCGCGTGGTGGCTCTGGGACGTCGCCCGCGCCGTGGGGCGGCGGCTGCAGCGCGGCTGACCGCCCGCGTATCCGGCCCGGGCCCGCCCACTGCCTTCCACGCTCAGGGCGAAGGGTCCTTGGCTACGGGCCCTCGGACGGCGAGGATCGCCCCATGAGACTGCTCGTGCTCGGAGGCACCCACCACGTCGGCCGTGCGTTCGTCGAGGCTGCGCTGGCGCGCGGCGACGAGGTCACCACGGTGACCCGGGGGCTGACCGGCACCCCGGTCGCCGGCGCGGAGGCCCGGCACGCCGACCGCCTCGACCCGCAGGCGATGAGAGCGGCCCTCGCCGACGACGAGTGGGATGCGGTCGTCGACACGTGGTCCGCGGCGCCGGTCGCGGTGCAGACGTCGGCACGCCTGCTGAGCGGTCGCGCCCGGCACTACACCTACATCTCGTCCTGCTCGGTCTACACCTGGCCCATCGCGCCCGGGTCCGACGAGAGCGCGCCGGTGGTCGACGGCGAGCCCTCCTCCGACCACGGTTCCGACTACGCCGCGGCCAAGCGCGGGGGCGAGGTCGCCGTGCTCCACGGTTTCGAGGGGGACGTCGCGGTCGCGCGCGCCGGCCTGATCCTCGGCCCGTACGAGATCGTCGGCCGGATGCCGTTCTGGCTCAGGCGGATCGCTGCAGGCGGCCGGGTGCCTGCGCCGGGGCCCTATGACCGACCGCTGCAGTACGTCGACTGCCGCGACATCGCCGACTGGGTCCTCGGCTCACAGCCGGTCGGCACCTTCAACACGGTGAGCCGCCCGGGACACACCACGATCGGTGCCCTGCTGGACGAGGCGCGCCGGGTGACCGGGAGCGACGCCGAGCTCGTCTGGGTCGACCCGGCGACGGTCGAGGCGGCCAGTGTCGAGCCGTGGACCGAGCTGCCGATCTGGGTGCCGCCGACCGGCGAGCTCGCCGGTCTGCACGCGCTCGACACGACGGCGGCCGCAGCGGCAGGACTGCACTGCCGACCGATGGCCCAGACCGTCGCCGACACCTGGGCCTGGCTGCAGCGCGAGGGGCTGCCGGAGCGGCCGAACGACCGGCCCGGACGCCCCATGGACGCGAACGCCGAGGCCCGGCTCCTCGCCCTGCACGACGCACGCCGACAGGCGAGCGCGCACTGAGCCGGTTGCTGGCGGGCGCTCAGCGGCCGCGGTTGCGGCGGCGGATCTCCTTGGGAGCCCGGCCCCCGGCATACGACCTCGAGGGGTCGACGACGTAGCCCTGGCGCAGCGCCTCACGGCCGACGAGCATCCGGAAGCCCATCCGGTCGCGCTTGCTCAGGGTCACCTCGGCCGGCACGGTGCGCCCGGCGAGCGTGAGGTCGACGCGCACGACGAGTCGCCGCGTGACGTGGCCAGAGGAGCTGCGGACGCGCCTGCGGTCGTGGACGGGGCACTCCACGACCTGGGGGTCGGCGTCGGAGTCCTGCCAGGGGTGGGCGGTGAAGCGCACCCACGGCCGACCGTCGCGCTCGAACTCCTCGATGTCCTCGGCGTGGAGCGACGAGGTGCGCGCTCCGGTGTCGATCTTGGCCTTGACCCAGGGCAGCCCGATCCCGGGCATACCGGCCCATTCCCGCCACCCGACGGCAGTGCTTGAATAGGCCGGCCCAGACACCCGCCCATCTTGGCAGGACACCGCATGAAACTCGCGATCCTCTCGCGCGCGCCGCGTGCCTACTCCACGCAGCGCCTGCGCACCGCCGCACTCGACCGCGGCCACCAGGTGCGGGTGCTCAACACGCTCCGCTTCGCGATCGACCTGTCGGGATCGGAGCCGGATCTGCAGTTCCGGGGTCGGCCGATCTCCGACTACGACGCCGTCCTGCCGCGCATCGGCAGCTCGATCACCTACTTCGGCACGGCCGTCGTGCGCCAGTTCGAGCAGATGGACGTCTACACACCGAACATCGCCAACGGCATCTCCAACGCCCGCGACAAGCTCCGCGCGGCGCAGATCCTCTCGCGCCACAACATCGGTATGCCGGCGACGACCTTCGTGCGCAACCGCGCCGACGTCATGCCGGCCATCGAGCGCGTCGGCGGTGCGCCGGTCGTCATCAAGCTGCTCGAGGGCACGCAGGGCATCGGGGTCATCCTCGCCCCGGAGATCAAGATCGCCGAGGCCATCATCGAGACGCTGCACAGCACGAACCAGAACGTCCTCATCCAGAGCTTCGTCAGCGAGAGCAAGGGCCGCGACATCCGCGCGCTCGTCGTCGGCGACCGGGTCGTGGCCGCGATGCGGCGACGCGCCAAGGGCGAGGAGTTCCGCTCCAACGTGCACCGCGGCGGCACGGTCGAGCCCGTCGAGCTGACGCCGGAGTACGAGCAGGCCGCGGTGCGCTCGGCCCAGATCATGGGGCTGCGCGTCGCCGGTGTCGACATGCTCGAGGGCAACGAGGGACCGCTCGTCATGGAGGTCAACTCCTCGCCGGGCCTCGAGGGCATCGAGACCGCGACCAAGCTCGACGTCGCCGGCGCGATCGTCGACTACATCGCCGGCCAGGTCGCCTTCCCCGAGATCGACGTGCGCCAGCGGCTGACCGTCTCGACCGGCTACGGCGTCGCCGAGCTCGTCGTGCACGCCGGCGCCGACATCATCGGCAAGACGATCGGCGACTCCGGCCTCGAGGAGCGGGACCTGCAGGTGCTGACGCTGCACCGGGGAACGAGCGTCATCCCGAACCCGCGGCGCCGGGTCGTGCTCGAGGCCGAGGACCGGCTGCTGTGCTTCGGCCGCCTCGAGGAGATGCGCTCGATGATCCCGGAGCGGCGCCGCCGCCGGGCGAAGGTGCGCAAGCTGCCGCGCGAGCCGATCCACACCGTCGCCTGACCGGCCCGGCAGCGCTCGCCGTTGCCAGGGCCGCCGCCCCGCACGTCGGCGGGCTCAGGGCCGTGTGACCCCTGCGTCACCGAGGGCGTGTGCCGCGGCGAGTGCGTCGAGGTCGCGCTCGGCGTAGAGCCGGTGCTGCCACTCCTCGTTGAGGATCGTCCCGAGGACCCGCGAGACCGGGAAGGACTCCGGCTCCGGGTAGCCGGGCTCGAGCACCCGCTCGGTGGAGCCGGCGAGCGCCTCGTCGGTCAGCTCGTCGACGACCCGACGGACCGTCGCCATGCGGTCGGCGCGCAGGGCGAGCACCTCGTCGAGGCTCGGACGGGCCGCGCGGGCGCGCGGCACCGGCGGGCTGTCGGGCATGTCGTCGTGCGGCAGGTCCAGCGGGTGCCACGGCTCCGGGTCGCCGAGGAGCGCCCGGCGCACCCACGCATCGGTGGCGAAGACGAGGTGGCGCAGCGTCTCGATGAACGACCACTCGCCGTCGACCCGCTCGTGCAGCAGCTCGGGCGGGAAGGTGCGGGCGCGCTCCACCGTCTGCGCCCAGAGCCGCTCCACCGCGTCCCAGCCCTCGCGGTAGCCCGCGGCGTCGGTGGGCCTCATCTTGGGCCGGTCGGGATACCTGCGATCGAGCTCGGCCTCGACCAGGGGCGCCACGTCGACCCCGTTGATGCGCAGGTCGCCGATGTCGCCCGTGATCTCGACGTCCTCGAGCCAGACGTCCCGCGCACGCAGGCCGCGCAGGTCGACCATGCGCAGGGTGGCATCGCGCAGGACGACGTCGTGGAAGTGCGAGCCGTCGAGGTAGACGTCCTCGAAGGTGGCACCGGTCAGCCGGGCTCGCTCGAAACGCGCACCCTGCTGGTCGTCATAGGCGTCGTCGGCCATCCCGATCCTCGCTCCCTGTTGCGGTCCTGGAAGCGTAGGCCCGGGCGGCGACAGTAGGGCCCGTCTCGTCTCACGGGTTCGACGGACTCGAGGAGCTGTGCGGGGCGGACGGCATCGAGGAGCCGGCCTGCCCGTCGGCCACCGACACCACGAACCCGCCCAGCATGAACGCCGCGATCGCCGCTGCCAGGGCGGTGGTGGGGATCGCCGGGATGAGCCGGCGGGCGCCGGTGACGGCCCCGCTCCCACCGTGGTGCTGCTCGTGCGTCAGCGCGTGACCCTTCCCGTGGGAGAGGAGGTAGCGGTTCACCGGGTAGGCGGCGACGAACGCGACGGCCAGCGACAGGGCCATGCTGACCCAGAAGACCGGGTTGACCAGTCCGGCGTTCATCGCCCCGGGGATGACGGCCACGACGAGGTTGTCGACGACCTCCATCGTCAGGATCGAGACGGTGTCGGCGGCCAGGACGAGCCGGAGCGCGCCGCCGAGCCCGAGCCCTCCGCGCAGAAGGGGCAGGCTGGACAGGGTGTAGCCGAAGAGGAAGGCGAGCCCGATGGACAGGGCGATCGTGGCTGCCGGGCCCAGCCCCACAGCGGTGCCGATCATCAGGCCGAGGATCTCGCCGATCGCACACCCGGTGAGGCAGTGCAGCGTGGCACTTGCGGCCATCGACCGCAGGCCGCTGCCCTGGCCGGCGTGCTGGTCGTGACCGGCCGGCGTGGTGTGGTGCTGGTGCGTGGTGTCGCCCATCAGACTGCCCTTCCTCCTCGGGGTGACCCATTGGCTCCGGGGACACCCAATGCATACCCCCCGTGGGTATGCGCGCTGAGGGGAACCGCCTCCGGGGACTCACTATTCCGTCGACGTGGACGACGTGGCCGGCCTCATCGAAACCAGCGCAGAACAAATCGGACGAAACGGTCGACGCGCCGCTCACGTGGGTACGTGGGCCTCGACGGCCGTCCCGCACGGTGCGGCCCTCGCCGTGGGGCCTCGGGTTTGCTCGTGGAGGGGTGGCCCGAGGCCCCTCGCCGCTCGCCTACGCCGAGGACTGCGCCGACCTCTCCGCGACTTCCTGGACCACCTCGTTGCGGCGCAGGAATCCCGGCACGAACGGCGGGTCGAAGCGCGCCCACCGCACCTCACCGACCGGCGTCAGCCCCGCTGCCCGCATGGCCCGGTCCAGCTCGGCGCAGTGCCGCTCGAAGGCCTCCCTGGCCCACCCGCCGCGGTAGCGGCGCGCGGCAGCGAGCACGCCCGGGTGCTGCGCGAGCTGCACGTCCGGGCTGGTCGGAACCGGCGCGCTCTCGAGAGTCAGCGCGGAGGGCAGGACGAAGGCGACGGCATACTCCCCCTCGCGCGTCTCGCGCTGCTCGACCGGCGCGCTCATCGCGATGCGCTCGGAGGGCTGCTGGAGGACGGGCGCCGTCATGGCGACCTTCGTCGCGGAGCGGTTCTGGCCGCTGATGTAGCCGAGGAGCGTGCGGAAGGCGACGTTGCCCGCGTCCTCGAAGGGCGCCGGGACGACGACCTCCGCGACGACGTGCGGGGCGTAGCGCCGCAGCTCGAACTCGGGGTAGCTGCGCACCACCTCGAAGGTCAGCTTCTCGACCACGCGTCCGACGCTACTCCCGGAGGGAGGCGGCCGTATGCCGTCCGGCCGCGGGGGGCGGGTGCGTGCCAAACCGCTGTGTCGGGGACGCGAGAATGCAGGCATGACCGACGCCGAGGCCCCCGACGAGGCCCACCAGCTCCTGCTCGCCCACGCCGACCGCACGCTGATGGGCCGGCTCGAGGACCCGGCGGTCGTCGCGGCAGTCGTCGGGGTCGAGCGACTCGTGGTCGCAACAGGATCCACGGACGAGCAGGTGTTGCGCGCAGCGCTCGGCGGCAAGGCCGTGGCAGGGGTGGACGCCAAGGTGGTCGCCTCCCTCGTCGCCGAGTCCGAGGCGCACGTGACGGCCGGGCTCATCCGGCGCGCGTCCGGGCAGGCGGTCGACGCCGGGGTGGTCAACCCCGCCTCCGGTGGCTACGACATCACCACCGACGCGACCCTGCTGCGTGCGGCGGTCCGGGCCGCCCAGGCCTCGATCGACGCGATGCCGTACTACGGCGCCCGCTACGGCGAGCGCGGCTCCCGCTTCGCGACGACCGACTCGGCGTGGCTGATCTCTTTGGCCGGGCTCGGCGAGAGCCGCGCGGTCCGGCAGGTCGAGTGGCTCTCCCGGGTGCTCGCCAACCGGGGTATGCCGTCGTGGCTGCTCGAGATCCACCTGGACGCCCTCGTGGCCGAGGTGCGTGCGGTGGCGGGTGACGAGGCCGCCGGCGCGCTGCCGGCCGCGGCCGAGGCCCTGACGCGGGCGCGGCGGGAGCACGTCGACGACGCGCTGATGCGCTCGGCCGAGTCGTGGGCCGACGAGGCGCTCGGTGACGCCCAGCCCGTCCCCCGCGCCGGCGCCCTCATCGCGGCGGCCGTCGCCGACCAGCGCTGCGGCATCACCCGCGACGACACCGCACTGGTGGACTGGCTGACCGACCCGGCGCGGGTCACCGGGAAGGCTGCGGGCGCGCTGCGGCAGGTGCGTCAGCGCGTGCTCGACCGGGCTCGCTGAGCAGCCAGGCTTTTTCCGATCGGGTCGACACACCCCGCCGGCCGTGGTCGAGGGGTGAGGATGAGCCATGGCCTCCATCCGGCACTTCGACCACGTCGGCATCACCGTCGCCGACCTCGACGCGGCGACCGAGTTCTTCGTCGGGCTCGGGCTCGAGCTGCAGGGATCCGCCACCGTCGAGGGCGAGTTCATCGACACGGTGACCGGCATCCCCGGCTCGGCGACCCGGATCGTCATGCTGCAGCCACCCGGCGGCGGCACCTGCGTGGAGCTGTCGAGCTTCACCCACCCCGATCCCGTGCCGGGCTCGCCGACCGCCATGGCGAACGAGCTCGGGCTGCGCAGCATCGCCTTCGAGGTGGAGGACCTGGAGGCCATGATCGACGAACTCGCCACTGACGGCTACGGGCTCATCGGCGGGATCGGGGAGTACGAGGGCGTGTGGCGGATGGCGTACGTCCGCGGTCCCGAGGGGATCACGGTGGCCCTGGCCGAGCGGCTCGGCTGACCGGCGCTGCCGCACGCAGCAGGACCCCCTTGGGAAAGGGGCTTGACCCTGACGCAGCGTCAGGGCCCGACCCTCGTTCCATGACCACACAGAACGCCATCGAGATCGCCGGGCTCACCAAGTCCTACGGCGACCAGGCGGTGCTCACGGGCGTGGACCTGACCGTCGCCCGCGGCACCGTCCACGCGCTCCTCGGCTCCAACGGGGCCGGCAAGACGACCGCAGTGCGCATCCTCGCGACCCTGCTCCGGGCCGACGGTGGCAGCGTCGTCGTCGACGGCCACGACGTCGCCCTGGACCCGGCGCAGGTCCGGGCGTCGATCAGCCTCACCGGGCAGTTCGCGGCCGTCGACGAGGTGCTCACCGGCCGCGAGAACCTCCTGCTCGTCGGCCGGCTGCGCCGCGTCGAGCACCCCGAGCGGGTCGCGGACGAGCTGCTGGCACGCTTCGACCTCGTCGAGGCGAGCGGCCGACGGGCCGGCACCTACTCGGGTGGCATGCGGCGACGCCTCGACATCGCGATGAGCCTCGTCGGCAACCCGTCGGTCCTCGTCCTCGACGAGCCGACCACGGGGCTCGACCCGCAGTCGCGCAACGAGGTCTGGCGGACGGTGCGCGAGCTCGCCGGGAGCGGCACGAGCGTGCTCCTCACGACGCAGTACCTCGAGGAGGCCGAGCAGCTCGCCGACCGGATCGCGATCCTGCACGACGGTCGCATCATCGTAGAAGGCACCCTTGCCGAGCTCAAGCGGCTCTTCCCGCCCGCCACCGTCGAGTACGTCGAGAAGCAGCCGACGCTCGAGGAGGTCTTCCTCGCGATCGTCGGGGACGGCATACGCCCCGAAGCCTCCGACACCCCCGACGCCCGCGAGTCCCGCACGTCCCCTGACGCGAAGACCCCAGAAGGAGCCTCCTCATGACCACCCACGTCCTCGGCGACACCCGCGTGCTCACCGAGCGGTCGCTGCGCCACGTGCTGCGAAGCCCGGACACGATCGTCACCACGGCGATCACGCCCATCGCGATGCTGCTGCTCTTCGTCTACGTCTTCGGCAGCGCGATGCGGGTCGGCGGCGGCAGCTACGTCGACTACCTGCTGCCCGGCATCCTGCTCATCACCATCGCGTCCGGCGTCGCCTACACGGCGTTCCGGCTCTACACGGACGTCTCGACCGGTGTCTTCGAGCGGCTGCAGTCCATGCCGATCGCACGGTCGGCGGTGCTGTGGGGCCACGTCCTGACCTCGGTCGTGGCGAACTTCGTCTCGTTGGCGCTCGTCGTCGTGGTCGCCGTGTTGATGGGATTCCGTTCTAGCGCAGGGCTGCTCGCCTGGCTCGCGGTGGCGGGGATCCTTGCGCTCTTCACCCTGGCCCTCACCTGGCTGGCCGTGATCCCGGGCCTGACCGCCACCTCGGTCGACGGGGTGAGTGGCTTCTCCTACCCCCTGATCTTCTTGCCCTTCGTCAGCTCGGCGTTCGTGCCGACGGAGGGCATGCCGGGGCCGGTGCGCTGGTTCGCGGAGCACCAGCCGGTCACGCCGATCGTGGACACCATCCGCAACCTCTTGGCGGGCCAGCCGGTCGGCACCCAGGGCTGGGTGGCGCTCGGCTGGTGCGTCGGGCTGCTCGTCGTCGCCTACGCGCTCGCCCTGCGCACCTACCGCCGCAAGCTCGGTTGAGCGCGTCGGGACCCACGGACAGGAGAATGGTCACGTGCTCACGATCGGCCAGCTGGCGGCATACGCAGGGGTGACGGTGCGCGCGGTCCGGCACTACCACGCGAAGGGGCTGCTGCCCGAGCCGGAGCGGGACGCGTCCGGCTACCGCCGCTACGACGCGGCAGCCGTGGTCGCGCTCGTGCGGATCCGCGTGCTCGCCGACGCGGGGGTGCCGCTGTCGCGGGTGCAGCAGCTGCTCGCTGCCGGCGACGAGGAGTTCGCGGCGGCGGTCGAGGACATCGACCGCCGCCTGCGGGCGGAGATCCGCGAGCGCCAGCGGCACCGGGAGCGCATCGCGTCGCTGGCCGCGGGGGACAGTCTCGCGCTGCCGCCCGAGGCCGTCGCCTACCTGCGCCGTATGCGTGAGCTCGGCTTCCACGACCGCCTGGTCGAGGTCGAGCGGGACAGCTGGATCCTCATCGCAGCCCAGATGCCGCAGGACGTGCCGGCCCTGATGACGATCAAGCACCGGCAGATCGAGGACCCGGTGTTGCGGCGGCTCTACCTCGACCTCGGCGACCTGGCCGACAGCCCCGCCGACGACCCACGACTGCCCGAGCTCGCCGACCGGGTGGCCGCCTTCATCGAGGCGGCCGCCGCCGAGGCGGAGAACCTGGCCGAGCACGACACATACCCGCCGATCAGGCGGGAGGTGATCGAGCTGCTCGACACCGCCTTCCTCGAGTCGTTCCCCTGCGCCGCTCGCATGCTCGAGCTGCTCGAGGAGCGCGGCTGGACCGGGTGGACCGACATCCGCCGCATCGAGCCCAGGGCCGCCGCCGTTCGAGCCGGGTGAGCGTCGACGGGCTCAGGTCTCGAAGACGGACCAGCAGAGGTCGTTGCGCTGGCGCTGGTCGTCCAGGACGAGGTCGCGCACCGGCTCGGGCAGCCGGTCGCGCTGCCAGCGGCACTCCCGGCGGCCGGCCTCGTCGGCATCGCCAGACGGCACGGCGGCGCGCACTGCCTTGATGGCGTAGGCCGCGGCGCCGAGGTCGTGCGCCGCGACGTGGGCGACGCACGCGGCCTGCCCGGCGGCATACGCGGCGAAGCGGGGCGCACCGCTCAACGGTCGCGCGGCGCCCATGGCGTGGCCACCCGCGGCCCGCGCGGTCATCATCCCCACCTCGCCGCGCACCCAGGCACGGGCGTGCTCGATCGCGGCGCGCGGCCGCGGGTCGTCAGGTTGCGCGGACTCGAAGAGCGAAAGGACGTGCTCGGCGCACGCAGCCGCCCACAGTGCGAGCAGGTGGTGGTGCTCGTCGGTCAGGGTGCCCCCGCGACGGATCGTCACGAGCCTCGGGTCGGCGACGGGAGGCAGGATCACCGGTGGAACGCCCGTCGGCGCGACGTCGAGGCGCGCGTGCTCAGGTGGTGCGCGGCACGTTCCCGTTGAGGCTGAACATCCACCGCATCATCTTGTGGCCTGCGTCGGCCGTCGGGTCGAACATCAACGGACAGCCACCCGCGATGACGGTCATCCCGTGGCCGCGGCCCCACTCCGCGGCTTCCTCCGAGACGCTGCCGCCGCCGGGCCCGCGGTGCATCCACACCTGCGTGATGCCGAGCCCCGCGCACTCTTCCAGGGTGGACTGGGCGCGCTCGGGACGCGTCCCGATGACGACCGCCTCCACCCCGCCGGGGATGGACTTGAGGTCCGGGTAGGCGGTGTCCCCCTCGACCTGCTCGGTGTGCGGGTTGACGGCGTACACCACGTAGCCGCGCTCCTTGAGCCGTCGGTAGACGGCGTTGCTGCCGTGCGAGCCTGCGTTGCGGGACACCCCCGTCACCGCGATGCGCTGGTGGCTCAGGAAGTCGGCGGCGGCGTTCTTGATCGGCTGCATGGTGTCCCCTCCCCGGCGGCGCGTTGACACGCCACCCCTCGACCACCACGATGCGCCGCTGTCCGGCGTCCTGATCAGGGTCGAAGGTCCTGCCAGCGGGCGCTCGTTCCCCCGGCCGTATGCCGCCGTGACCGCCCTCGGCGTGACGGCGTCGTTCACGCTCGGTCACCTGCTCACGAAGGTCCGTCCGGGTGCCTCCGGTAGTGGTGGGACGTGCCCTGCTGGGTCGTCAGGTCGTAGGTGTCGAGGCCGACATGGTGCTCGCCGACGTGGAAGGGGACCGCCGCCTGCCCCGGCGGGAAGCGTCGGATGCCGGGGACCCAGAGCTCGATGACGAACCGCCCGCCCGGTTCCAGGTGACGGGCGGCGTTGCGGAAGCAGGCGACCTGCTCGGCCTGGGTGCGCAGGTTGCCGAGGCTGTTCCACACGAGGTAGACGAGCGAGAACCGCCCCGGCACCTCCGTGGTCGCCATGTCGCCGACGACGATCGCTATGTCGGTGGTCTTGCGGCGCAGCTGGGCGACCATCGGTTGGGACAGCTCGATGCCGGTGATCGGGATGCCGCGTGCGTGAGTGGGACGGCCACACGTCCGGTCCCGATGGCGAGCTCGAGGGCGGCTCCGGCGCCCGCCAGCTCGGCGAGGAAGTCGACTGCCGGTTCCAGCACGTCGGGCGCGAACATGAAGCTCGAGCTCTCGTCGTAGCGTTCGGCGGTCTCGGCGTCCCACAGGTCGCTGCTCGTCATCGCGCCAGACTGACTGCTGGTGCCGCTGCTGGGCCAACGCTTTTCCTCGAGGCGGCACGACGCGGCCCTCGAGGAGAGACGGACTCAGAAGTTGTTGGCCATGTTGGTGAACCGGCTGAAGTGCCCCTGGAAGGCGACGACGATCGTGTCGGTCGGGCCGTTACGGTGCTTGGCCACGATCAGGTCGGCCTCGCCCTCGCGCGGGGAGTCCTTCTCGTAAGCCGCCTCGCGGTGTAGCAGCACCACCATGTCGGCGTCCTGCTCGATCGAGTTGTGGACGGCGATGCCGTTGGCGATGAAGTTGTGGGTCCCGAGCACCGTTGCGTCGAAGACCTCCTCGACTCCGTCCGGCTCGACCGAGACCACGGTGTCCCAGAGGACGTCGTTTACGGCATACAGCTCGAGCTCTGCGCTGTCGAGCACGGCGGCCACCTGAGCCAGGCGCTCCCGCGACGGTGCGTGACGGTAGAGGGCGGAGCCGTTGTACTGGACCCCGAGGGCGGCCTGGAAGCTCCGAGTGGTCATCCCCTGCTCGGACATGACCTCGCGAACGGTGTCCCAGATCCCGACGGGCACTGTGTCGACGTTCGTATTGGCCTTGGTGTCGCGGATGATCTCGAGCAGTCGCTCTGCCTGGACGCCTCGATCGCCGTGCACGCCGATCTCCTGGAGGAAGCGTCGCTGGCTGTCGCACCCGGAGATATCCAGGGTGTAGCCGGGTCGGTAGCCCGACTTCCGCACCGTGCGCAGCCGGGTCGAGATGCCGAAGCGCAACAACAGGCGGGACAGGTCGTCGACGAGGCGGCGTGAGGTCGAGGCGTAGTAGATACGGCCGCCGCGGCCGTTCTTGTTGACGGTAACCGAACCGTCAGTGGCCCAGATGTGCCGCAGGAACAGCGCGATCTGGCGCTTGGACGCGTAGAAGAGGGACTCGGGCACAAACTTCTCGTGGCTGCGCTTGTCGAACAGGCCCAGCTCGTCGAGCCACTCGGCGATTGGGTTCCGCTTGCCGTGGGTCAGGCGGAACGGGGCCCTCAGGCGCAGGGTGCTGACCCGTGCAGCGGCGTAGTCGTCGCGGACCGCGGCGACACCGAACGTGAGCGCGGCCTTCGTGACCGCCTCGAGGTTCGCCTCGTCGATGCTGGCGTAGCGGATCGGCTGGCGCGCGAGCATCGACCCGTCCCCGAGCATGTGCGCGAGCAGGATGACTCGCGAGTCCTCCCACGGCTCGTGCCGCTCGGGCGCAGGAACGTGCCGGGGAACGGCCAGACGGTCGCCGGTGCGGAGGTCACCGAGTGCGGTCCACCCCTCGTAGGAGAGGAACGGGTGGTTCTCGGTGGCGCGAACCGTCTTGCCGGACGCGAGCGTGAGCCTGAACACCGGCTTGGTGCCGGTGGGAAAGACGTGGGTGAGATGCCGGGTGACGTAGTGCAACTTCTCGTCCAACGCCCAGACCGGTACGTCGGTGGCGCCCTCGGCATAGAGCTGGGCCAGCGAGACCTCTGCACCGGTGTCAGCTCGCATCACGCGGCTGTCAGCCGTGAGGCAGCCGGACTCGCGAAGGTCGCTCATCGCCGGCTTCTTGTCGGTGCGCTGCTCAGGGCCTCGGTTGAGCTGCGAGATCGCGATGACAGGAACCTCGAGCTCCTTTGCGAGCAGCTTGAGGGCTCGGGAGAACTCCGAGACCTCCTGCTGGCGCGACTCGACGCGCTTGCCGGAGCTCATCAGCTGGAGGTAGTCGATGACGACGAGCTTGAGGTTCTCGCGCTGCTTGAGCCGGCGACACTTCGCCCGGATCTCCATCAGCGACATGTTCGGCGAGTCGTCGATGAACAGCGGCGCGTCCGAGACCCGGCCCATCGTCGAGGCGAGGCGGGTCCAGTCCTCTTCGCGCATGGTGCCCTTGCGCATGTGCTGCAGCTGGATGCCGGCCTCGGCCGACAGCAGACGCATCGTGATCTCGGTGCGGCTCATCTCAAGCGAGAACACGACAGCCGCCATCTTGTGCTTGATCGCGGCCGACCGCACTATATCTAGGCCGATTGTCGATTTTCCCATCGCCGGCCTCGCGGCGATGACGATCATCTGGCCGGGGTGCAGGCCGTTGGTCAGGGCGTCGAAGTCGGTGAAGCCGGTGGGCACGCCGGTCATCTCGCCGGAGCGGCCGGAGGCGACCTCGATCTCGTCGACCGTGGCCTCGATGATGTCGCCGATGGCGTGGTAGTCCTCGCCGCCGCGCTTGTCGGCGACCGCGTAGACCTCGGCCTGTGCGGCGTTGACGATGTCCTCGACGTCGCCGCCGCCCTGGGCGTAGCCGAGCTGCACGATGCGCGTGCCGGCCTCGACCAGGCGGCGCAGCACGGCGCGCTCGGCGACGATCTGGGCGTAGTAGCCGGCGTTGGCCGCGGTGGGCACCGACGCGATGAGCTGGTGGAGGTAGGCCTGCCCACCGACGCGGGTCAGGTCGCCGCGCTTGGTCAGCTCGTCGCTGACGGTGATGGCGTCGGCCGGCTCGCCGCGACCGTAGAGGTCGAGGATCGCGTCATAGATCAGCTCGTGGGCCGGACGGTAGAAGTCGGTGCCCTTGAGCTGCTCGACGCAGTCGGCGATGGCGTCCTTCGACAGGAGCATGCCGCCGAGGACGGACTGCTCGGCGCCGACGTCCTGCGGCGGGAGCCGGTCGTCGGGAGGCCCACCGTCGCGGGTGGACGACGACGCGAATGCGCTCGTGCTCAGCTCGTCGAGCGACACGTGCTCCCCTTCCCCTGTTCGGCGAAATGACATCGGTGCAACCTGCTTCGCCCCAGTGAACAACGCGGCTCTGACACTGCCGCGCGGGGGTCGGCGGCGACGGGCCCTCCCCGGCCGGTCAGCCCCTCCCCAGGAGCACCCGCCCCACCGTAAGGGCGCGGCTCGGCGACGACCAACCTGAGGACCCCCCGGCCGTCCACTGCCTGTGGACAACCGGTGGACGACGACCCACGACACGCCGTCAACAGGTGTGGACAAGGTGTGTGGACAGTGTGTAAATGTGCCGCCGGTCACACCGGCCGGAGCGCGCTGACCTGCGCAGACACGCGTCCACCGGGTGTGGAGGAGAAGTTCCCTGCCCCTGTGCGTCGTCCACAGCGGTGTCCGAAATGCCCACCGAGCCTGTATGCCGTGTGCCGGCCTCTCAGAGGCCGGCGGCCGACGCGTCGTAGTAGTCCCGGTTGCGCAGCTGCGCCGCGGCCTCCTCGTCGAGCACGGCGGTCGCATCGGCGTGCCACTGCAGCACCGAGGCGGGGCACGAGGCCGACAGCGGGCCCTCCAGCGCCGCCGCGACCGCGCTGGCCTTCGCCGGCCCCGAGGCGACGAGTACGAGGCGCCGCGCCTCCAGGACGGTGCCCAGGCCCTGGGTGACGCAGTGCGTCGGCACGTCGTCGAGCCGGTCGAAGAACCGGGCGTTGTCCAGGCGGGTGCGGTCCGACAGGCGCTTGACCCGCGTCCGCGACGACAGCGAGGAGCCCGGCTCGTTGAAGCCGAGGTGCCCGTTGGCGCCGACCCCGAGGATCTGCACGTCGACCCCGCCGGCCGCGCGGATCCGGCGGTCGTAGTCGGCCGCGGCGGCGACCAGCTCCGCCTCGGTGCGGCCCGAGCCGTCCGGCACGTGCAGCCGCTCGGGCGCCAGTCCCAGCGGGCGACACACCTCGCGCAGCAGCACCTCGCGGTAGCTCTGCGGGTGCCCGACCGGCAGACCGACGTACTCGTCGAGCGCGAACCCGGTGGCGCGGGAGAGGTCCAGACGTCCGGACCGGACGGCAGCCGCGAGCTCGGCGTAGAGCCCGAGCGGCGACGACCCGGTCGCGAGGCCCAGCACCGGCCCCGCCTCCGGACGTGCCCGGCCAGCGGCGGCCAGCCCCTCGAGCACCACCTCGGCGGCGCGGCGGGCGACGTCGGCGGGCGTGGGCAGGACGAGGACCTCCATGGCGCCCACCCTCTCACCGCACGCACCGCCGGGACGCAGCCGTCCGCATACGGCACCACCGCGTCCCGAGAACGGGCAACCGGTCCACATTCCCGCCCGCTCACGCAGCCCTCCGAGCCTGCGGCGGCCTACAGTCGGACCATGTGCCGCAACATCCGTCAGCTCCACAACTTCGAGCCGCCGGCGACGAGCGACGAGGTCCGGGCCGCCGCGCTGCAGTACGTCCGCAAGGTCAGCGGCAGCACCCGGCCGAGCCAGGCCAACCAGGCTGCGTTCGACGAGGCGGTCGAGGCCATCGCCCACGCCACCGCGCACCTGCTCGAGCACCTGACGACGAGCGCACCGCCCAAGGACCGCGAGGTCGAGCGCCAGAAGGCGCGCGAGCGCAACGCCGTCCGCTTCGGCACCCCGGCCTGAGCCCGGGGGACCGACACCCGTGGGGCTCTGGGCCGAGCAGGTCACGCCCCGGCTCGTCGCCGCCGGCGAGAGCGAGAGGGTCCGCGCCCTGCGCGAGCGGGCGTGCGAGGGGCTGCGCGGCGAGGTGGTCGAGCTCGGCTTCGGCAGCGGGCTGAACGTCGGCCTCTACCCGGGCGAGGTCACCCGCATCATCGCCGTGGAGCCGTCCGACGTCGCGTGGGACCTCGGCGCCGACCGCCGCGCGCGCAGCCCCATCCCGATCGTGCGCGGCGACCTCGACGGCCAGGCCCTCAGCCTCCCGGACGAGAGCGCCGACGCCGTCCTGTCGACCCTGACCCTCTGCACCATCCCCGACCTGCCGCAGGCGCTGGCCGAGGCGCGGCGCGTGCTGCGGCCGGGCGGTCGGCTGCACTTCCTCGAGCACGGCCTGGCGCCCGACGAGGGGGTGCGACGCTGGCAGCGACGGCTCGAACCCTTCCAGATGAGGGCCTTCGACGGCTGCCACCTGACCCGTCCGATCGACCGCCTCGTCGAGGAGTCCGGGCTTGTCCTCGAGACGGTCGAGCGGGAGTACGCGTCGACCGCCGCCGTCATGTGTCCGTTCGTCTACGTCTACCTCGGTCGCGCCCGCAAGCCCTGATCCACCCATCTCCTGGGTCGTCACCCAACCGATCCGGCCCCCTCTCCGTCTGGACAGTGACGGACGCTTCGGCGACGATCCACGCAGACCAGGGGACGGGGCAGCACGATGCGCGCGAGGGCACGACGCGAAGCGGAGTTCAGCGACTACGTCGTGCGCCGGCGCAACCACCTCTACCGCACCGCGTGGCTCGTCTGCGGGGACCCGCACCTCGCCGAGGACCTCGTGCAGCAGACCCTGACCAAGCTCTACGTCTCATGGCACCGGCTGCGGGAGGAGGGCGCCGTCGACGCGTACGCGCGGCGGATCCTCGTCAACACCCACCTCGACGAGGTGCGTCGACCCTTCCGCCGCCGCGAGCAGTCAGCCCCCGACGAGCAGCTCGACCGGGCCGGCACGGCGGACCTGCCCTACGAGGACCTCGACGACCTGGGGTCCGCCCTGCGCGCCCTGGCGCCGGGGCAGCGAGCGGTGGTCGTGCTGCGCCACTACTGGGGGCTGTCCGTCAACGAGACCGCCGACACGCTGGGGATCGCCCCCGGCACGGTCAAGAGCCAGACCTCCGAGGCCATCGCGAACCTGCGGCGCGCTCTCGAACCCACGACGACCGCAGGGAAAGGATGACGGTGATGACGAGCACGATGACGGGCCCACCTGACCACGACCTCGAGCGCGCGCTGCGCGACCTGGCGGACGGCGCCGGGCTCCCGGCAACGCCCCTGGCCGAGGACCTGCGGCGCGGGCGTCGGAGCCTACGGCGTCACCGCGCGACCACGGGGGTTGGGTCGGCCGCCGGCGCGGCGGTCCTCGTGGGGGCTGCGCTGCTGGGCACCCAGGCACTCCACTTCGGCCCGAGTGCACCCGCTGCT
The DNA here is from genome assembly GCF_040702505.1 of Terrabacter sp. NPDC080008. Lineage (NCBI taxonomy): Bacteria > Bacillati > Actinomycetota > Actinomycetes > Micrococcales > Intrasporangiaceae > Terrabacter > Terrabacter sp. NPDC080008. The sequence continues at coordinate 457,020 of NZ_JBFBLC010000001.1, read as the reverse complement.
CCGGCCTCGTCGGGGTCGACGGCTCCGAACGCCGCCACGGCGACGCCGACGTCGTCCATGACCACCCTGCCCGACTCGGCCACCGCGACGGCCAAGGCCGCTGCTCCGGCGGGTCCCCCGGCGATCGCAGCGGCCGTCGCCCGGCACCTCGACCCGCAGGAGAGGCACTACCCCGGCAAGGAGAAGCACTACGAGCACTCGTCCGGCTTCGACCGGCTCGGCACCACGTCCGCCGGCACGACCGTCCCGTGGGTCGCCGCCGACCACCGGGCGACGACCGGGGTGACGGTTCGCATCATGCGCGACACCGGTCCGCAGTGCGCCGCCACACCGGGCGAGTCGTGGGGCGTGCCCTCGTGCCGAAGCGTCCGGCTCGGTGGCGTCGCCGTGACCAAGGTGACCTTCGCCGATCCGGGCGCGAGGGCCCCGGAGTACTGGCGCCAGAACACCAAGGGGGCCTGGGTCGCGGTCGACGTCTTCCGGGTCGACGACGCGTTCCTCACCGACCCCAACGGATCGAGCGCCGTCGACGTCGACCCGTTGCCCGAGCTGGGCATCGACGAGCAGGAGATCGGCCCCCTCCTCGCCGACCCGGCTCTCGACGTCACGGTTCTCGACGGCTGACCACCGCGTCGGTGGCGCCGACTACGGTTGGCGCATGACGAGCGGCCCGCACCCCGACTTCGCGTCGCGGGTGCGGGCCGAGCTCGTCGCCCACGCGAATCCCGAGCGGGCCGCCGGGCAGCAGCGCTACATGAAGTCGGCGATGCCGTACTTCGGCCTGACCTCGCCGCAGCTCACCGCGGTGCTGCGCCCGCTGCTGCGAGACCCCGCCCTCGCGATGGGCTCGCGGGCCCAGTGGGAGGCGACCATCCGCGAGCTGTGGGACGGCGCGACGCACCGGGAGGAGTGGTATGCCGCCATCGCCCTCGCGCGGCACCGCGCCTACCGCACGTGGGTCGACAGCGACGCGATGCCTTTGTGGGAGAGACTGATTCGGACTGGTGCCTGGTGGGACGTCGTCGACGACATCGCCACGCACCTCGTGCGCGACACCCTCCTCACGCATCCCGACACCGAGCGTCTGCGCCTCCGGGAGTGGGCGGCCGCGGACTCGCTGTGGGTGCGGCGGGCTGCGATCCTCAGCCAGGTCGGCGCCGGAGAGCGCGTCGACCAGGCGCTCCTCACCGACGTCATCGAGCCGAACATCGCCGACCCGGACTTCTTCAGCCGCAAGGCGATCGGCTGGGCGCTGCGCGACCACGCCCGCACCGACCCGGAGTGGGTGGGCCGGTTCGTCGCGGCGCACCCCGACCTGTCCGGCCTCTCGCGACGCGAGGCGCTCAAGCACCTGGGGGCGCCGGCATGAGCTCGGTCGCGCCCCGGCTGGTGAGCCACCGCCGGGAGATCGTCCGGCTCGCCGTCCCGGCCTTCCTTGCGCTCATTGCGGAGCCGCTCTTCCTGCTCGCCGACTCGGCGATCATCGGCCACCTCGGCACCGCCGAGCTGGCCGGGCTCGGGATCGCGAGCGCCGCACTCGTCACAGCCGCAGGCGTGTTCGTCTTCCTCGCCTACGGCACGACGAGCGTGGTGGCCCGCCACCTCGGCGCCGGTGACGAGCGGGCAGCGGTCGGCGCGGGTATCGACGGCCTCTGGCTGGCGCTCGCCCTCGGGGCCGTGTCGGCGGCCGTCGTCGCCGTCTGGGCGCGGCCGATCAGCGCGGTGTTCGGGGCGTCGCCGGAGGTCATCGACCAGGCCACCACCTACCTGCGCATCTCCGCGCTCGGCATACCGGCCATGCTCGTGATCCTGGCCGTCACCGGGGTGCTCCGCGGCCTGCAGGACACGACAACTCCCCTGGTCGCCTCCGTCGTCGGCTTCGGCGCCAACATCGCGCTCAACCTCTTCCTCGTCTACGGGTTGCACTGGGGTATCGCGGGATCCGCGTGGGGCACCGTGCTCGCCCAGACCGGGATGGCGATCGCGCTCGTCACGGTGCTGCTCGTCAAGGCGCGGGCCCGCCACGCCCGCCTGCGTCCGCACCCGGCGCGCGTGCTCGCGGCCGCACGCACCGGCATACCCCTGCTCGTGCGCACGCTCGCCCTGCGCGCGACGATGCTCGTGACGACGTGGGTCGCCGCGTCGCTCGGCGACGTGCCGCTCGCGGCCCACCAGGTCGCCATGACGATCTGGTCCTTCCTCGCCTTCGCGCTCGATGCCCTGGCCATCGCGGGCCAGGCGATCACCGGGCGCGCGCTCGGCGCGGGCGACCGGGAGGGCGTACGCGTCGCCATGGGAACCATGGTCCGCTGGGGCGTCTGGGGCGGGCTGGCGCTCGGACTCGTCGTGGTGGCCCTGCACCAGCTCCTGCCGCCGCTCTTCACGCCCGACCCGCAGGTCCAGCAGGCGCTCGGCGCCGCGCTCGTCGTCGTCGGGCTCGGGCAGGCGGTCGCCGGCTACGTCTTCGTCCTCGACGGCGTCCTCATCGGCGCGGGTGACGGGCGGTGGCTGGCCTGGGGGATGGTCATCACGCTCGTGGCCTACCTGCCGGTGATCCTCGCGGTCCGCGCAGCCGGCCCGACCGACTCACCCAGCCGCGACGTCGTGGTGCTGTGGCTGGCCTTCACCGTCTTCATGGTGGTCCGCGGCGTCGGACTCGGCTGGCGCGCGCGGCGCGACGACTGGATGGTCGTCGGCGCCCGCTGAGGCTGCCCGCTGCGGGCGCCCGCCAGGAACTGCTCGCTACGGGTGGTCCTCGCCCTGCGAGGTGGCCGTCGCCGCCGCCTGCCGACGCGCCTCCCACGCCTTCTTCGCGGCCCGGCTGCGCCGGCGCCTGCTGGCCTCGCGCTCGCGTGCGATGCGTCGGGCTGCGGCCTCCGCACGACGGACGGCGGCCTCTTCCCGGCGCCGCTCGCGCTCGAGCACGGCCTCCGAGCGCACCGGCCAGACGTACGGCAGGTCCGGCGGCGCCTCCGGGAACGCGGCGGCGTAGTGAGCCGGGTCCTTGCGCACCAGCGAGGAGCGATGGCTCAGCTGCACAGACTCGTCGAAGAGCCACGGCGGCAGGTCGCCCGCCTCGGCCAGCTCGGCGTAGCTCCGCAGACCGTCCACCCCGACCGCGGCCAGGTCGGTCGCGATCGTCGCGGCGCACGTGTCGCCAAAGCCTCGCTGGAGCCACTCAGCGCACATCGCCAGCCCGTAGCTGCCCAGCGCCTCCTCGTAGCCCTTCCACATGAGGACGGCCGGGTGCGAGGCCCAGGCGTAGCCCGGAACCGTGAGGGCGCGCACGATCTGGATGACCTCGACCCGCTGCTTGCCCAGGCGCTTGGTGTCGAGCACCCGCGCGGTCTCGGCGAAGTCGGCGTAGGGCACGAAGGTCTGCACTCGGTCCTCCGTCCGTCGCTCGCCGGCACGCCCGGGCGGGCGCCTGCTCGGGATTGGCCATACCCCATCGACCCCTTTCCCGCGTCGGTGCCAAACCCCTCCGGTCGGGCTGCTCCACGCTCCCGGACGAGGTCTGGGTCAACTGCTACGGGTTTCCCAGCGTTCTTTAAGGTTGCGCGGTCATAGTCGTTCTCGTGAGTTGCTCCTGTGCGACTCGGTGATCTCCTCCCCTGTCGGTCACCGGGTCAAAGGGCACCCGCTCCTGCTGGTCGAGTTCGGCGACGTGACCAGCAGGAGCGGGTTTTTCTCGTTTCCGGGGCAGCGGCAGCCACGACGCAGGGTCGTCAGCGCAGGGTCGTCAGAGCGCCCCTTCGGCCACCTCGACGTCCGTGAGCCGGGCCTGGACTTCCCGCTCCGTCGGCATCGCCGTGGAGCACTCGAGCCGGCTGGCCACGAGCGCGCCAGCGACGGTCGCGAAGTGGAGGGTGCGGTCGAGGTCCCACCCGGCCAGCAGCCCGTGCACGAGCGCGCCGTCGAACGCGTCCCCGGCGCCGAGGCCGTTGACGACTGTCACCGGGAAAGCCCCCACCACGACCTGCTCCGCCTGAGTGAGGGCCAGGACGCCCCGCGAGCCCTGCGTGACCACGGCCAGCTCGACGCCCGAGGAGAGCAGGGCACGCGCCGCCCGGTGCGGGTCGGACTCGCCGGTGACGAGCTCGCACTCCTCGAGGTTGCCGACGGCGACGGTGGCATGTCGCAGCGCCTCCCGGGCCTGGCTGCGGTACTCGGCGCGGGCCGCCTCGGCAGGGTGGTCAGCATCGAGCCAGAAGGCCGGCAGGTAGCCCAGGTCGAGCACCGTCAGTGGCGCGCGACCACGCTCCTCGCGCGCGGCGACGTGGGCCGCACGACTCGGCTCACGGCTGAGCCCGGTCACGGTGGTCCAGCAGGCGCGTGCCTCGCGAATCGCCTGCAGCGGAAGCGAATCCGGGGTGATGAGCAGGTCCGGCGCGGTCGGGTAGCGGTAGAACCAGCGCGGGAACCGATCGGGCGGGAACATCTCCACGAACGTGACGGGCGTGGGGGGCCCGTCGCGGATCGTCTGCAGGAAGGCGTCGTCGACGCCGAGCTGCAGCAGCTCTCGGCGCACGAAGCGGCCGAAGGCGTCGTCGGCGGTGGCGCTGACGAGCGCCGCACGCCGGCCGTGGCGCGCTGCTGCGATCGTGACGTTGGCGGCGCTGCCGCCGAGGAACTTCTCGAAGGTGCGCACCTCGTCGAGAGTGACGCCCTGCTGCAACGGGTAGAGGTCGACGCCGACCCTCCCGATGGCGACGAGGTCGTAGGGAGTCTCGGGGGCCATGGACGCTCCGTTCGCCGGCGGTGCCTGCCCCCACCACGCTAGCGCTCCACACCTGCCCTGCCGATAGGTCACGGAATGGTAACGGCCCTTGACCGCGGTTCACGCCGCCCCCCATTCTCCTCGTGAGAGCGCTCTCACGGTCGCGGTTCCCGCACGGAGAGCGCTCCCACACCCACACTGGGGATGAGACCGAAGGAGCTCTCCATGACATCCCGTTTCAGCCGCACCGGGGCACCTCGCAGACGCCCGCGCCAGCTCGTCCTGTCCACCGTCGCCGTCTCCGCCGTCTCGCTGCTGGCCCTCTCGGCCTGCAGCTCCGGCGGCGGCACCGACGGCACCTCCACCGCGGCCGGCGGGACTGGTGCCGCGGGAGGCGGCCCGGTCACCCTCACGCTCGCGACGTTCAACCAGTTCGGCTACGAGGACCTCATCCCCGAGTTCGAGAAGACCCACCCCAACATCAAGGTCAAGCACAAGAAGGCCGCCACCTCCAACGAGGCCCGCGACAACTTCTTCACCCGACTCTCGGCCGGCAGCGGCATGGCCGACGTCGAGGCCGTCGAGGTCGACTGGCTCCCGGAGATGCTGCAGTACTCCGACAAGTTCACCGACCTGAACTCCCCCGACGTCCAGGGCCGCTGGCTCGACTGGAAGGCCAAGGCGGCCACCGACTCCGACGGCCACCTCATCGGCTACGGCACCGACTCCGGCCCCGAGGCCATCTGCTACCGCGGCGACCTGTTCAAGAAGGCGGGCCTGCCGAGCGACCGCGAGTCCGTCGCCAAGCTCTTCGGCAACACCTGGGAGAGCTACTTCGAGGCCGGCAAGCAGTTCAAGGCCAAGTCCAAGGTCCCGTTCTTCGACAGCATCGGCGCGACCTACCAGGGCATGGTCAACCAGATCCCGGCCGCCTACGAGAACCCCAGCGACGACAGCATCACCGCCACCGACAACGCCCAGGTCAAGAAGGTCTACGACCAGGTCATCCAGGCCGGCATCACCGACGGCCTCTCCGCCAAGCTGCAGCAGTGGGGCGACGACTGGACCGCGTCCTTCCAGAAGGACGGCTTCGCCACCATGCTCTGCCCCGGCTGGATGGTCGGCGTCATCGAGGGCAACGCCAAGGGCGTCAAGGGCTGGGACGTCGCCAACACCTTCCCCGGCGGCGGCGGCAACTGGGGCGGCAGCTACCTGACCGTGCCCAAGCAGAGCCAGCACCCGAAGGAGGCGCGTGAGCTCGCCGCGTGGCTGACCGCTCCGGAGCAGCAGGTCAAGGCCTTCCAGAAGGTCGGCGCCTTCCCGAGCCAGAAGGCCGCCCTGGAGAGCCAGGACCTGCTCTCCTTCAAGGTCGCCTCGTTCAACAACGCGCCGACCGGCCAGATCTTCGCCGACCGGGCCAAGGCCGTGACGGTCTCGCCGTACAAGGGCGCCCACTACTTCGCCATCAACGACGCGATGCAGCAGGCGCTGACCCGCGTCGAGCAGGGCACCTCCCCGCAGGAGTCCTGGGACAAGTGGGTCAGCGACGTCAAGGCCCTCGGCTGACCTGACCGAACCGCGGGTGGCCCGGTGACCCCCACCGGCACCGGGCCCCCGCCCGACGAGCGGAACCTGCCGTGACCGTCCAGTCCCCCGCACCCCCTCCCGCGCAGCCCGCGGGCCCCGACCCTTCGAGACCGGGTATGCCGTCCGCCGGCGATCGACGGGCCACCTCCCCCGCCGCGGCGTCCCCCTTCACGGACCGCTCGCCCCTGCCGCCACGGGCGGCGTGGCGCCGACGCCTCACCCGGCTCGACGAGAAGGGCGCACCCTACGCGTACATCTCCCCGTTCTTCATCCTCTTCGGGATCGTCGGGCTCTTCCCGCTGCTCTACACGGCGTGGGTCTCGCTGCACAAGTGGAGCCTCATCGGCGGCCAGGGCAGCTTCGTCGGGCTCAAGAACTACACCGACGTGCTGGCCCAGCCCTACTTCTGGAACGCGCTGAAGAACACGCTCAGCATCTTCCTGCTCTCGAGCGTGCCGCAGGTCATCGCGGCGCTGCTCATCGCGGCCGCCCTCGACAGCGGGCTGCGGGCCCGGACCTTCTGGCGGATGGGCGTCCTGCTGCCCTACGTCGTGGCCCCGGTCGCCGTCGCCCTGATCTTCAGCGACCTGTTCGGCGACAAGTTCGGCCTGGTCAACCACCTGCTCGGCCTCGTCGGCATCGACCCGATCCAGTGGCACAAGGAGGTCATCCCGAGCCACGTCGCGATCGCCACGATGGTCAACTTCCGGTGGACCGGCTACAACGCCCTGATCTTCCTCGCCGCGATGCAGGCCATCCCGCGCGACTACTACGAGGCGGCGATGATCGACGGCGCCGGACGCATCCGCACCTTCTTCTCGATCACCGTCCCGCAGCTGCGCGCGACGATCATCTTCGTCGTCATCACCTCGACCATCGGCGGGCTGCAGATCTTCGACGAGCCCCGGATGTACGACCAGTACGGCCTCGGCGGCGCCGACCGGCAGTGGCAGACCCTGACGCTCTACCTCTACCAGCTCGGCTGGACGCAGAAGAACTTCGGCCGGGCCGCCGCCGTCGCGTGGATGCTCTTCCTCATCGTCGTGCTCTTCGCGGTCGTCAACTTCCTCGTCACCCGCCGCATCGCCTCGAAGGGATCGCGATGACCGCCCCGACCCTGACCCCCGCCCCTGTCGTCCGCAGCGGGCGCAGCACCCGACGCGGCGCGCGACTCGTGCGCCGCACCCAGGCCAGCCGGACGGCATACGTCGTCCTCGTGGTGGTCCTGCTCGCCTCGGCGTTCCCGCTCTGGTGGTCGTTCGTCATCGGCAGCAAGGACTCCGCCGCGATCGTCCAGGACCCGTACTCGTTCATCCCGGGCGGGCACTTCCTGCAGAACGCGAGCACCGTCGTCACGACGATCCCGTTCTGGAAGGCCCTCGGCAACAGCCTCCTCGTCAGCACGACCGTGTCGCTGCTCGTCGTGCTCTTCTCGGCGATGGCCGGCTTCGCGTTCGCCAAGCTGCGCTTCCGCGGGCGCAATGGCCTCCTCGTCTTCGTCATCGCGACGATGGCGGTGCCGACGCAGCTCGGGATCGTGCCGCTCTTCATCGTGATGAGCAAGCTCGGCTGGATCGGCAGCCTGTGGGCGGTCATCCTGCCCAGCGCGGTCAGCGCCTTCGGCGTCTTCTGGATGACGCAGTACCTCTCCGAGGCGCTGCCCGACGAGCTCATCGAGGCGGCCCGCGTCGACGGCGCCTCGACGCTGCGAACCTTCTGGTCCGTCGCGCTGCCCGCCGCCCGCCCGGGTGCGGCGATGCTGGGCCTGTTCACCTTCATCGCGACGTGGACCAACTTCTTCTGGCCGTTCATCATCCTCGACCCCGGCAACCCGACGCTGCCCGTCGCCCTGCAGCAGCTTCAGGCCGCCTACTTCGTCGACTACTCGCTCGTGCTCAACGGGGTCGTGCTCATGGCGCTGCCCCTCATCGTCCTGTTCGTCTTCGCCGGGAAGCAGCTCGTCTCCGGCATCATGCAAGGAGCAGTCAAGGGATGACCGCCCAGACGCGCACCCACTCCCCCTCCACCGTCTCGGGACCCGACCTCGTTGTGGCGCAGACGCGTTCGCTGCCGCAAGACTTCGTCCTCGGTGTTGCGACGGCCGCCTACCAGATCGAGGGGGCCCGGCACGAGGACGGGCGCACCGACTCCATCTGGGACACCTTCGCGCACACGCCGGGCGCCGTCGTCGCCGGCGACACCGGCGACGTCGCGTGCGACCACTACCACCGGTATGCCGCTGACGTTGAGCTGATGCGTTCGCTCGGGATGCAGTCCTACCGCTTCTCGACCTCCTGGGACCGCGTGTGCCCGGATGGCGGGCCGGTCAACGCCAAGGGCCTCGACTTCTACGAGCGGCTCGTCGACTCGCTTCTCGAGGCCGACATCGCGCCGTGGCTGACGCTCTACCACTGGGACCTGCCGCAGGCGCTCGAGGACCTGGGTGGCTGGACGTCCCGGTCGACCGTCGACCGCTTCGTCGAGTACGCGCTGGCCGTCCACGACCGGCTCGGCGACCGCGTGAGCACGTGGACGACCCTCAACGAGCCGTGGTGCTCCGCGTTCCTCGGCTACACGGGGGGCGAGCACGCCCCCGGAGGCTCCTCACCCGCCGACGGCCTCGCCGCCGCGCACCACCTGCTGCTCGCACACGGCCGGACCGTGCAGGAGCTGCGAGCGCGCGACGCCTCGCTCGAGCTCGGGCTCACGCTCAACTTCACCGTCGCCGACCCGGTCGATCCCCAGGACGCCGGTGACCGTGATGCCGCCCGCCGCATCGACGGGCAGATGAACCGGATCTTCCTCGACCCGATCTTCCGCGGTGCCTACCCGGCGGACGTGCTCGAGGACGTCCGCCACCTGGGACTCGAGGACCACATCCTGGACGGTGACCTCGACGTCATCTCGACCCCGATCGACGTGCTCGGCGTCAACTACTACAACGGCTCGACGGTCAGCGCCCGACCGGCCGTCGCGACCAGCGTGGCCGACTCGGTGCCGGACTCGGTGCCGGCGACCGCTCGCCCCACCCGCTCGCCCTTCCCGGCGGCCGACGGCGTGCACACCCATCCGAGCGGGCTGCCGACGACGTCGATGGGCTGGCCCGTCCAGCCCGAGGGCCTGACCCGGCTCCTCGTCCGGCTGCACGAGGAGTATGCGGGCCCGGCCGGGGTCGCCCTGCACGTGACCGAGAACGGCGCCGCCTTCGACGACGTGCCCGACGACCGCGGGTTCGTCGACGACCGCCACCGGACGGCATACGTCCGCGCGCACCTCGGGGCGGTCCTCGACGCCATCGAGGCGGGGGTGCCGGTGCGTGGCTACTTCTACTGGTCGCTGATGGACAACTTCGAGTGGGCGTGGGGCTACGCGAAGCGCTTCGGGCTCGTCCGGGTCGACTACGACACCCAGGAGCGCACACCCAAGGCGAGCGCCCTCGACTACGCGCGGGTCATCGCCACACGCCGGCTGCCCGTCCCGTGGGACCTGCAGGCGGCCGGGGCTTCCTCGTCGTCGGCGGGGCCGGACCGCGACGGGGCCGATCCAGCGGCACAATTGCAGGCATGAGCGACGGGACGCTGGCCACCCCCGTCGGGCGACCGACCCTCGAGGAGGTCGCCCGGGTGGCCGGCGTGTCCCGGGCCACGGTCTCGCGCGTCATCAACGGCTCGCCGCGCGTGAGCCCCGACGTGCTCGCGGTCGTCGAGAAGGCGATCGCCGAGCTCAACTACGTGCCCAACCGGGCGGCGCGGTCGCTCGTCGCGCGGGCAACGATGTCGATTGCGCTGGTCGTGCCCGAGGACGCGCACCGCTTCTTCGGCGACCCCTACTTCGCCGACGTCGTGCAGGGCATCAGCGACCGGCTCGACGACAGCGACTACGTGCTCAACCTGCAGCTGACGCACCCGAGCTCGCCGTCGGAGAAGACCCGCCGCTACCTGCTCGGCGGCAACGTCGACGGAGCCATCGTCGTGTCGCACCACTCGGGCGACCACTTCCTGGCCTCGCTGGCCAAGTCGCTGCCGGTCGTCTTCGGTGGTCGACCGATCGGCGAGATCGCCCAGGACGGCGACTACTACATCGACGTCGACAACCGGCTCGGCGCGGTGACGGCGACGCAGCACCTCATCGAGCGCGGCCGCACGGCCATCGCCACGATCACCGGGCCCACGGACATGCCGGCATCTGTCGACCGCGAGCAGGGCTGGCACGACGCGCTGCACGCCGCTGGGATGCCGGACCACCGGGTGGCGCACGGCGACTTCACCGAGGCCGGCGGCATCCGGGCCGCGCTGACGCTCGTGGACACCTACCCGGACCTCGACGCGATCTTCGTGGCGAGCGACCTGATGGCCAGCGGTGCGCTGCTCGCCCTCGAGGAGCGGGGGCTGCGCGTCCCGGAGGACGTCGCGGTCGTCGGCTTCGACAACAGCAAGTACGCGACCCGCGGCAAGGTCGGCCTCACGACCGTGGCCCAGCCGTCGCAGGAGATGGGCGTCGCCATGGCCGACACGCTCCTGCGGCTGCTCGCCGGCGGCTCCCCGCCCCGAGTCACCACCCTCGACACCCACTTGGTCGTCCGCGACTCCACCTGACAAGTCGAGTGGGCACTTTGCCACGCACTGCCACCCCTCCAAGACGAGTGGGCACTTTCCGACGCCCCCAAGTCGAGTGGGCACTTTCCGACACCCATCAAGTCGAGTGGGCACTTTGCGACGCCCGCGCCCGCGAATGCTCAGAAGCATCCAGGGGCGTTACGGCGCATCGCACGCTGCTCGGCGACGTCCATGGCGTAGGTCGAGAAGAACCGCGGCTCGGCCTTGCTCAGGTCAAGCTCGGACGGCTGGATGCCCAGCGCCTCGGCAAATCGCAGCACACATGCCTCTCGGTCCGACCGCGTGGCCATGTCAGCCTTCCAGATCTCCTCGACGCGCACTCCGGCGTGCCGCTCGAAGCGGGTCCTGCGACGCCCGTCTCGCGCCCGCTCCTCGTCGCCGTCATGGAACTCCTCGCCCTGGTACTCCCCCGCCACCAGCTGCTCGGTCCAGAGCAGGTCGGCGTAGCCGAGCAGGATGCCCATCTCGTCGAGCACCGGGTGGTTCAGCTGGGGCTCGGGCAGCCCACATCGAACCAGCATCAGGCGCGCCAATGTCTCTCGGGGAGAGGCGGACCCGACCCGGATCTCCAGCAGCGCCTCGAGCAGGGTCACCTTTCCTCGTGGTCGGACCCGCGTCATGAGGGCGTCGCGTAGCGGAGCGACGGCGCGCAGACGGGTCGCTATGGCGTCGCCGACCACGATGAGATCGTCGAGCCCGGCGGGCTTGCCTCGTCCGACGAGCTCACCCAGGTCGACCCAGGTGTCGGCCAGGCCCACGACCGGCAGACCGTCGACGCTGTCGCGGCTGCGTGGGTGAAGGCACCGGTGCGCGACGACACCCGGACGACGCATACGGCGGGTGTCGAGAGGGCCCGACACGTGGAGGCGCCCGTCACTCTCGAGCGCGTAGGAGAGTGGCAGGCCGTGCAACGCTGCGGCTGTCACGTGCGAGAAGGCTGCATCCGACGGAAGGGCCGGCACGACGGCGGCCGCTCGCTCGGCCAGCGAGAGCGGCGCGGTCACCGAACGCACGCCTCGGGTCGGGCGCGTGAGCAACGGCGAGTCCAGCACGCGTTCGGGGACATCCTCGGCGAGCGCGTGACGCCTCAGGAAGGGGCGTGCGGGCACGGCCACCCCGGCCACTCGGACCAGTGGCGGCTCAGCAGCAGCCGCAAGGCCCGTCATGATCCGTCCGGTCGACGACGGCCGAGAAGTCACCCGGTCGCGGCTGGCTCTTCGGCTGATAGGGGTAGCCCTCGTCCCACGGGAAGGCGCCGTTCACCGACCACGTCAGCTGCAGGGCTGGCACCGAGAACTCGGACGGGCGGACGTAGTGGCGGTTCGCGGCGAAGAGGATCTCGCCAGGGTTCGGCACCTCCTCGACCAGATACGTCTCGTCATGTCCGTCGAAGGCCAGCACCTCACCCGGCACGAGATCGCGCCCCTGGGCCACCAGTTCGTGCAGGTGATTGAGCAGACCTGCTGCGCTGGAGAAGTCGAGCCCGAACACGAGCAGCTCGGGATGGCCGAGCCCGAAGAGGCCGATCGTGTAGCAGAACGGGGTCGGGACTTCGCCTGCCTCATTCGGGAAGACGTATTGGAGGGAGCACCCGTGCGTCCTGATGTTCTGGATGACCCGTCGGTCCTCCTGGTCCAGCCATTGCTCGACTCTGACGTCGTCCATGCGTGCCGCCCTCCTGCTGCGCTGTGGTGTGTCTCCACGGTGACGGCATACGGCTGTAGGTGCAGCGAGCCCGTCGGCGCCTGTGCACGACGACGTCGCTCACGAAGGGGGTGTGGATGAGTGACGCAAAGTGCCCACTCGACGCGGCGTGGTGCACGAGGGCGGCGGCCGCTGGGGCCGACCGACCGGGCTGAGGAGCCGGCGGGGGCTGAAAAGCCGACCTGGCGGGATGAGAAGCCGATCGGGTGGCGTGACAACCGATTGGCCCGGCCCGTCGTCCTGGTGGCAGGGCTCGACCACCGGGCCCACCAGACAAGGGGACCCATCATGAACATCTCGCGCAGCCTGACCACCGCAGTCCTGACCGCCGCCGCGCTCTCGCTGTCCGCCCTGGCCGCCGCACCCGCGCACGCGGGCGGCGCGCCCACCGGTGGCACGGTCACCATCGACCGGAAGGCGGTTCTGAACGTCGACACCGTGACGCTGACGGGCACCTACTCGTGCACCGGCGCCGGCAGCGCTTCGATCTACACCGAGCTGGCGACCCGCAGCACCGTGGGCAACACGGCAGGGACCTCCGTCGTCTGCGACGGCGTGACGCACCGGTGGACGACCACGGGTCCTCGGGAGAACCTCTCCCGTGGTTCGGCGACGGCGCTGGCGACTCTCGAGGTCTGCGACGCAGCCGGGGACTGCACCTGGGACCTCTTCAACGTGCGGGTCACCGTCACCGGTCGAGGCTGACGACCTGGGGGCTGTGGACAACTGCAGCAAAGTGCCCACTCGACGTTGTGGGTGTGTGGACAAGTGACGCAAAGTGCCCACTCGACGTTGGAGGGGAGGGGTTGGGCACGCGGGCCGCGTCGAAGCGGCCCGGGACATGGCGAAGGGCCGGGAACCGCGGTGCGGGTCCCGGCCCTTCGGCCGTGCGTGAGGCTGAGCAGCTCGCTCAGGCGGAGACGACCTCGAACTTCAGGGTCGCCGCGACCTCGGGGTGCAGACGGACGGTCGCCTCGTAGGAGCCGAGCGTCTTGATGGCCTGCTTGACCTCGATCTTGCGCTTGTCGAGCTCGGGGCCACCGGCAGCCTTCACGGCCGCGGCGATGTCACCGTTGCTGACGGCGCCGAAGAGGCGGCCGGACTGGCCGGACTTGGCCGGGACCTGCACCGACGTCGCCTCGAGCTGGCCCTTGACGCCCTTGGCCGTGTCGAGGTCCTTGATCGCGCGGACCTCGCGGCCCTTGGTCAGGGCGTCGACCTGCTTCTGGCCGCCCTTGGTCCACGGGGTCGCGAGACCACGCGGCAGCAGGAAGTTGCGGCCGTAGCCGTCCTTGACCTCGATGATGTCGCCGGCCTCACCGAGACCGCTGACCTCGTGCGTGAGAATGAGCTTCATGGTGTTCTCCTCGTTCCCGAACCGGGCTCAGCGAGCCGAGCTCGAGTAGGGCAGCAGGGCCATCTCACGGGCGTTCTTGACGGCCGTGGCGATGAGACGCTGCTCCTGGACGGACACACCGGTCACCCGACGCGCGCGGATCTTGCCGCGGTCGGAGATGAACTTGCGCAGCAGCGCAGTGTCCTTGTAGTCGATGTTCTCGACCTTCGCCGCCTTCAGCGGGTTGGCCTTCTTCTTGGGCTTGCGCACAACGGGCTTTGCCATCGTGGTGCTCTCCTTCTTGATGAGAGCCCGGGGTTTCGCGCCCCGGGATGGAAACGAACTTCTTGGGTATGCCGTCCGGTTGCGTCACCGGACGAGGTGCTGACCTGCTCGGGTGAGCCCACCAGAGGGCCCGCCGGGTCAGGAGACGATCAGAACGGCGGCTCGTCGTAGCTGGGAGCAGAGCCCCAGCCACCACCCTGCTGGCCGCCGGCCGGCTGGCCACCCGAGGGCTGTCCCCAGCCGCCCTGGTTGCCGCCGCCCTGGCCACCCTGGTTGCCGCCGCCGGCGGAACCACCGGTCGCCCAGGGGTCCTCGGCCTGACCGCCACCGGAGCCACCGCTCCAGCCGCCGCCCTGGCCACCCTGGCCGCCGCCGAAGCCGCCACCGCCACCACCGCGCTGGGTCTTGTTGACCTTCGCGGTGGCACTGCGCAGGGACGGGCCGATCTCGTCGACGTCCATCTCCACGACGGTGCGCTTCTCGCCTTCCTTCGTCTCGTAGGACCGAGACTTCAGGCGGCCGGACACGATCACCCGCATGCCCCGCTGGCAGGACTCGGCGACGTTCTCCGCCGCGTCGCGCCACACGGAACAGCGCATGAACAGCGTCTCGCCGTCCTTCCACTCATTGCTCTGGCGGTCGAACTGCCGCGGCGTCGAGGCCACGGTGAAGTTCGCGACCGCGGCACCGGACGGCGTGAAACGCAGCTCGGGGTCGGCGGTCAGGTTGCCGATGATCGTGATGACGGTGTCGCCTGCCATTCGTGGCTCCGTTCAGTCCTTGTCCGGTGATCGAGCGGTTCGGGTGGCTGGTGAGATCAGGCGCCGGGGCGCAGCAGCTTGGTGCGCATGATCGACTCGCTGAGGTTCAGCTGTCGGTCGAGCTCCTGGGCCGTGGCCGGCTCAGCCGTCATCGTGACGACGACGTAGATGCCCTCGGACTTCTTCTTGATGTCGTAGGCGAGACGGCGACGGCCCCAGATGTCGACGTTGTCGACGCTGCCGCCGTCGTTCTTCACGACGGTGAGGAACTTGTCCATCGTCGTGCCGACGGTGCGCTCTTCGGTCTCCGGGTCGAGGATGACCATGAGTTCGTACTGACGCATGCTTCTAACCCACCTCCTCTGGTCTCGGCGGTCACGAGTCTCTCTCGTGACAGGAGGGTTGCATTCGTCCCACCGCGAGCCTTTGGGGCCCGGCCTTCTCTCCAGCCGGGTCCAGCCTCGCAGACCTCACCGACATCGGTCGGGAAGATCCACAGGCCACCGGGCACACGGTGAACCGGGCAAGACTATCCGTACGGACGGCATACGCAGAAATCGGGGCGCCTGCGGGCGCGCGGCTCACGAGAACCGGACGAGAAGCGCGTCCTCGGCACCCGCGAGCGGACCGGCGAGGTCGTCCATCTCGGGCCCGTCAGCAGCACCGCGCCGCTCGCGGGCCCGGAGCCACACGACCGCCACGAGCCACAGCACCGCGACGACGCGCAGCATCGAGAAGAACGCGTACCAGGGCGCCGGCATCCCGCGGTCGGGCACGGTCGTGGCGGCGATCGTCAGCCACACCGCGACGAAGTTGAGCGCCTCGGCTCCGGCCCAGATCAGGTGGTCGCGCCACTGGATCGCGCACCAGGCGATGAGCGGCAGCAGCCACACCGAGCTCTGCACCGTGAACGACTTGCCGGTGACGAGCACGAGTCCGACCATGACGAGCGAGACCTCGGCCAGCGTGGGACGCCGCGCCGACGCGAGGGCGAGGACGGCCCCGACGAGCAGGGCCACCAGCCAGCCCACGACCGCGAGCGCCGTCACGGCGCCCGAAGGCAGCGGGTGCCCGGCGAGCTGAGGGAGCAGCCACGGCGAGCCGTAGCCGGCGGACGCCGAGGCCCAGTCGGTGTAGGGCGAGACCGCCGCGCCGTGGTTGAGCAGCCACAGGGCCGACAGCAGGGCGCCGAACGTCAGCAGCGCGTAGCCGACGGTGCGACCCGTCTCGCGCAGCCGGCCGGCCCGCAGCGCGAGCAGCACGATCGCCAGGAGGATGAGCACCGGGTAGGACCGCGCTCCCATGGCCAGTCCCAGCAGCACACCGGCGAGGGTGCGGTGCCGCCGCGACCACGCCCACATGCCGGCACTGGCCAGAGCCACGCCGAGCAGGTCGGCGGAGATGAACCCGGCCAGCACCACCACCGGGGAGAGGGCGACGTGAGCGGCGGAGAAGGGCCGTGCGGCCGACGACGCGACGAGCCAGACGATCACGAGGAGCAGCAGCGTCAGTAGCACCGACCACAGCGCGAAGTACCACGCTGCCCGGGTCTTGAGGTCGCCACCATCCGGGGTGAGGCTCGCGACCGCGGTCAGCACCAGCCCGGTCAGGGGCGGCTGGCCGGTGACGGGGGCGCCGTCGCCGCCCTGGAGGTATGCCGCCACGCCGGCCTTGAGGTTGGCGTCGCGGTAGGCGGTGGGCAGGTCGGCGTAGCACGCGCTCCAGAACTGCGTGTCGCCGGTGAACCCGGTGCGCAGGCAGGGGGCGCGCAGCAGCACGGCCAGGCCGGCCGTCACGGCGGTGAGGGCCGAGAGCACGGCGGCGGTGAGCACCCAGGGGAGCTCACGGCTGACGACATACCGCCCCCGGGGGCCTCCGATCACCTCGGAGGCCGCCCGCACGACCGGGTCGTCGACCCTCCCGGTCATCGCCGGGTCACCGCACCCTCTCGCCCGCGCGCACGGTCATCCCGTCACCCGCCGGGTTGGGTCGTGCTGCGTCCCGGGAGCGGCACGGTGATGGTCGGCTGCTGGCTCGTGGTCGACGGAGTCGGCTTGCCGGTGCCGCGTGTCTTCGTCGGCTGCTGCGTCGTCGTCGTGGGCGCCTGCGTCGAGGTCGTCGTGGTCGTCGGCGGCTGCGTCGTGGTCGTCGTCGTGGTCGGCGCCTGCGTCGTGGTCGTCTGCGTCGGCGTGGGCGTGAACGTCGGGGTCGGCGTGGGGATCTTGTCGTCGCCGACGCCGGCCCGCGGCGGGAAGCTCTCCACCTGCATGCCCTGCGTGGCGACCTTCATGAAGTCGAGCCAGATGTTCGCGGGGATGGTCGACCCGTCGTAGAGCTCGGACTCGGCCGGGGTCAGCTGCAGGTTGGTCTTGCCGTCCGGCGACGGCTTGTACGTGCCGATTGAGACGGCCAGCTGCGGGATGAACCCGGAGAACCACTTGGACCGGTTCTCCTCGGAGGTTCCGGTCTTGCCGGCCGCGGGGCGCCCGAGCTCACGGCCGATCTTGGTCGCCGTGCCGCCGGGTTTGACGGTGTAGGTCATCGCGTCGGTGGTGTCCGCGGTGACGTCCTTGTCGAAGGCTCGCTTGGTCTGCGGCTTGGCCTCGTAGGTGAAGTCACCCGTGGTCGAGGTGATCTTCTTGACGAGGTACGGGGTGGACCGGACGCCCTGGGAGGCGATCGTCGAGTAGGCCGAGGCCATGTCGATGACGTGGGGGGAGGCCGTGCCGAGGATGTTCGTCAGGTCGGTCCCGAGGCCCGCGGTGTTGGCCGGGATGCCGGCGTCGATGGCCGCCTGCTTGGTCAGCGCCGGCGTGATCGTGTTGTTGAGGTTGACGAAGGCGGTGTTGATCGACCGGCCGATCATCCGGCGCATGTCGACCTTGCCGTAGGAGATGTCGTTGAAGTTGTTGATCTTCGTACCGGCGATGGTCTGGGGCGTGTCGCCGTCGAACTTCGTCTTCGTGGAGATGCCGTCGCGCACGGCGGCGAGCACGCCGAAGGGCTTGAAGTTGGAGCCGCCCTGCATGATCGCCTGGGTCGCGGTGTTGTACTGGTCCTTGGAGTAGTCGGCGCCGCCGTACATCGCGACGACGGCCCCGTCGCCGGGCTTGATGGCGACCAGCCCGCCGGTGACCTTCTTCGGCAGGTTGCCCTGCATGGCCGCGATCGCCGCGTCCTGGGCCCTCTTGTCGATGGTCGTGACGATGCGCAGCCCGCCGTTGTCGATGTCCCGGTCCGAGAGGCCGGTCGTCAACAGCTCACGCTTGACCTGGGCCGTGATGTAGCCGTTCGGTCCCGACGAGACCTTGGGGCCCTTGTAGGGAAGGATCTTCGGCAGCTTGTCGTACTTGGCGCGGTCCGCGGAGCTCAGCCAGCCCTCCTGCACCATGCCGTCGAGGACGTATGCGTAGCGCCGGGTCAGGTTCTCCTTGGCCGCCGCGCCGTTGGCGGGGTCGTACATCGACGGCGCGTTGATGACGGCGGCGAGCACCGCGCCCTCACCGGGGGTGAGCTTGGAGACGTCCTTGCCGAAGTAGGCCTTGGCGGCGCTCTGGATGCCGTAGGCGCCGCGGCCGTAGTAGATGGTGTTGAGGTACTTCTCGAGGATCTCGCTCTTGGGCAGCTGTCCGTCGATCTTGACGGAGATGAGGATCTCGCGTGCCTTGCGCGAGATGGTGCGGTCCTGGCTCAGGAAGTAGTTCTTGACGTACTGCTGGGTGATGGTCGAGCCACCGACCTGCGCCTCACCGGTGACGCTGGTCTTGATGGCGCGCAGGATGCCGCCGATCGAGATGCCGTTGTTCTGGTAGAACGTGCGGTCCTCGGCCGCGATGTGCGCGTCCTGGACGAACTTCGGCACCTTCGACAGCGGCACCGACTCGCGGTTGCCGTCCTGCACGGCGATGCGGTCGAGCTCGGTCTTGCCGTCGCTGTAGTAGACGATCGAGACCTGCTTGTTGGCCAGCTGGTTCGGCTGCGGGATGGACGTCTGCTGGTAGGCGATGAAGACACCGACGACGCCGAGCACGAAGAGGACGGCTGCCGCCAGCGACCCCCACTTGAGGGTGCCGACGAGCCACTTCCTCCAGCCGGTGCGTCCTCGGCCGCCGCCGCCCTTGCCGCCGCGGGACCCGTTTCGGGTGCCCGACCGCTGGGCCGCGCGGACGTCGCGCCTGCTCTGCGTCACAACCTGCTCCATTCGGTGATGAGGCCCGGGAACCGTCCCGAGCCGCCCCTCAGTATGACGCGACCCGTGCCCCGGTGCCGAAATCCGCAACGAGCCTCACAAACCCGGCACAACGGCTCCACAGGCTCGCGGACACCGCCTCGACCGGCGTGCAACCTTTCCGCGGGGCCAGCCGGTCAGGCAGGGTGTGACCACAGTGACGGGAACCGGCCCCGGGGCGAGCAGCACCTCGCCCGCGCCGCGCACAGGGGAACGGACAGGGGGACGGGCAGTGGATCGGGAGTCCTTCGACGACTTCGTGACGACGGGGTCCACGCGACTGCTGCGGACGGCATACCTGCTCACGCACGACCGCGCCCTCGCCGAGGACCTCGTGCAGGCCTCGCTGACCAAGGCGTGGTTCGCGTGGGGACGCATCGAGAGCCGGCCCGAGGCGTACGTCCGCCGGATCATGGTGAACACGTATGCGAGCTGGTGGCGGCGCCGCTGGAACGGCGAGCAGCCGACGGGCGAGCTTCCCGAACGGCACGACGCCCACCGCCTGCACGGCGCCGAGAACGCCCGCGTGGACGAGCGCACCGACCTGTGGCGCGCGCTCGAGCGCCTGCCCAAGCGGCAACGCGCCGTCGTCGTGCTGCGCTTCTACGAGGACCTCTCCGAGGCCGAGACCGCGGAGATCATGCAGTGCTCGGTCGGCACCGTGAAGAGCCAGGCGAGCCGGGCGCTCGCGAAGCTCCGCATCGACCCCACCCTGCGACCGACCGACGACCGCGGCGATCGAGACGACGTACGCGACGAGGAGCGTGCCCGATGAACGTCACCGACCTGCGCGACGAGCTGACCAGCCACGCCGACGACCTCGGCGCCGCCCCCGACTTCCGCGCCGGCGTCGCCGGGCGGGTGCGACGGACCAGGCGCCGACGTGCCGCTGCGGCGTGCGCCGCGACCTTGGCAGTCGCAGCCGTCGCTGCCGGGGTGGTCACCGGGACCGGCCGTCCGGCGCCGGCGGTGCCCGCCGGGCCGCCCACCTCGTCCGCGAGCGCCGCACCGATGATCGGGGCCGACGGCATGCCGTACCGCGCCGTCCCCGACGCACCCGGCGATGTCGTCAAGGACGGGCTCCGCTACCGCGCCAAGGTGGCCGACGACACCCTCGCCGTCGGCTTCATCGGCGATCCTGGACAGGCGCAGGCCTCCCTCATCTGGGAGCCGACGACGACGCACGTCTCCTTCGGTGCTTCGTGCTACCTACCGGGCCTCTCGCCGGACGAGGCGAGCAAGTACATGGTCAGCGTCGGCCTCGAGGGCGGCAAGGACGGGGTGTTCGGCAGGCAGTGCTCCGGCGAGCGGCCGAGCGAACGGGACCTGCCGAGCGGCGGCATCCCCGGAGAGCCGGGTCAGGGCTGGGATGCGCTGACGGTGGGCAAGGCAGCGCGCCTGCGAGTGCGGCTCGTCGACGCGAAGACCATGCGCCCGGCGACCGTGGAAGGCGTCCAGCTGTCGGGCGCGGTCTACGAGCTGGGCAGTGAGCAGCCGGTCCGGGACCCATCCGGCAAGACGGTCGCCTCCCTGCCTGACGTGGTCGAGCACCAGGGCTACCGCTACGAGCTGATCGGCCTGCAGGCCGAGCCGCTCGCGTCGTGGCACGACCTCACGAGCGGCGTCCCGGCCGGCATCTCGCTCTTCACCTGGGGCTCCGCCGGGGGCGATCTCCCCGGGTCCGGGACCGCCGAGTCCGGCATCCGGCTCTCAGGTCTACCCAGCGGCGCCGAGGTCAGGCCCTACGGCTCCTGGGGCACCGCCCCGGCCCCCGATGGCTCCGACCACACCGTGACGGTGACGACCGTGGGCAAGCGGCCCGACCAGGGCACCGGCTTCCTGGCGCTCTATCGGCTCGAGCACTGACGCCCGCAGCGTCCGAAGAGCCCGCCGGAGGCCACATCACGGCGATGCGTCGCGTTGATGTATCGCAGCGATATATCCCGGGTGTACAGTGGCGAGCGTGCCCAGGTCCGAACGTCCGCAGAGCCGGCGCGCCGCGCTGCTCGAGTTCGCGGTCCTCGGCCTCCTCCACGACGGTCCGCTCCACGGCTACGAGCTGCGCAAGCGGCTCACCACCGCCCTCGGCATCTTCCGGGCCCTGTCCTACGGCTCGCTCTACCCCGCGCTGCGCAGCCTCGTCGACTCCGGCTGGATCCACGAGACGACCGACGCCCCCGGCGCGACGGCCGGCCCCGCCCGCACCAGTGCCGGCACCACGGGCAGCAAGCGGCCGCGGATCACCTACGAGCTGACCGCCGAGGGCAAGGAGCACTTCCAGGACCTCGTCGCCGCGAGCGGCCCGGACGCCTGGGACGACGACGACTTCGACGTCCGCTTCGCCTTCTTCTCGCGCACCGAGGCGCAGGTGCGGCTGCGCATCCTCGAGGGCCGTCGCTCCCGCCTCGAGGAGCGCCTGGCCAACATCCGCGAGGCCTCACAGGCCCGCCGCGAGCGCCTCGACAGCTACACGCTGGCCCTGCAGCAGCACGGCGAGGAGCGCGCCGAGCGCGAGGTCCGCTGGCTCGAGGAGCTCATCGTGGCCGAACGGCGCGCGGCCCTGGACCCCGGCCCGGCGGCATACGACACCACCGACCTGCACCACCCCCAGAGCACGACCAACAGCACGACCACCGAGAGCACGTCCACCAACAACAAGGAGTGATCCATGGGATCCGTACGCGTCGCCATCGTCGGCGTCGGCAACTGCGCGAGCTCGCTCGTGCAGGGTGTCGAGTACTACAAGGACGCCGACCCGACCACGGGTGTCCCCGGCCTCATGCACGTGAAGTTCGGCGACTACCACGTCGGTGACGTCGAGTTCGTCGCCGCCTTCGACGTCGACGACAAGAAGGTCGGCAAGGACCTCTCCGAGGCCATCAACGCCTCCGAGAACAACACCATCAAGATCGCCGACGTGCCCACCACGGGTGTCGAGGTCATGCGCGGCCACACGCTCGACGGCCTCGGCAAGTACTACAAGCTGACGATCGACGAGTCCGGCGCCGAGCCGGTCGACATCGTGCAGGTGCTCAAGGACAAGAAGGTCGACGTCCTCGTCTCCTACCTCCCGGTGGGCTCCGAGCAGGCCGACAAGTTCTACGCGCAGTGCGCCATCGACGCGAAGGTCGCCTTCGTCAACGCCCTGCCCGTCTTCATCGCCTCCGACCCCGAGTGGGCCGCGAAGTTCGAGGCCGCCGGCGTGCCGATCATCGGTGACGACATCAAGAGCCAGGTCGGCGCGACGATCACGCACCGCGTCATGGCCAAGCTCTTCGAGGACCGCGGTGTCGTGCTCGACCGGACGTACCAGCTCAACGTCGGCGGCAACATGGACTTCAAGAACATGCTCGAGCGCGAGCGCCTCGAGTCCAAGAAGGTCTCCAAGACGCAGGCCGTCACGAGCAACCTCACCGGCCCGCTGTCCGGTCTCGTGGACAGCAAGAACGTGCACATCGGCCCGTCCGACTACGTCGCCTGGCTCGACGACCGCAAGTGGGCCTACGTGCGCCTCGAGGGTCGCGCCTTCGGTGACGTGCCGCTGAACCTCGAGTACAAGCTCGAGGTCTGGGACTCCCCCAACTCGGCCGGCATCATCATCGACGCCATCCGCGCGGCCAAGATCGCCAAGGACCGCGGCATCGGCGGCGCCCTGCTGTCCGCCTCGTCCTACCTGATGAAGTCCCCGCCGGAGCAGCGTCCCGACGACCTCGGCCGCGCCAAGCTCGAGGCCTTCATCGCCGGCACCGAGGAGCGCTGACCTCCGAGTCGATCTCTGGCATAGGCGAGGGCCCCCTTCCAACCGGAAGGGGGCCCTCGCGCGTCTGCTGGGTATGGCTGAGGTAGATCGTCGGTGCCCAGCCAGGGCTGCCGGCACGAACCCACGGAGGCCCTCATGAAGAGAATGCTCATCCTCGGCGCCGGCGCGGTCGGCTTCCTGCTCGGCTCGCGGGCGGGCCGCCAACCCTACGAGCAGTTCATGCGCACGATCGGCCAGCTCAAGGACGACCCCCGCGTCCAGGAGAAGGCGCACCAGGGTGCTCAGCTCGTGCGCGAGCAGGCGCCGGTGGTCGCCGACAAGGTGGCCGGTGCGGCCAGGAGCGCGACGGACAAGGTCACCTCGACCGTGTCGGGGTCGGGCGGGTCCGACACCGACGAGCTGATCGAGGAGGCCGTGCAGTACCAGAAGGACACCGGCCCGAAGGGCCCGCTGCCCTGAGAGGGGTCGTTCGGGCCACGCCCGGACGCCGTTTCGGTATGCGTGAGGCCGCCTCCACCGCGGAGGTGGCCTCCCGCATATCCGGGGGTCGTCAGCGGGCCTGCGAGCTCTCGGCCGACTCGCGGGCCGGGGACTGCTCGCCCGACTCCGCGCGGTGGCGGCGCACCTGCCACACGACCAGGGCGACGACCGCGATGACCCCGACGACGACTGCAGCGCCGCGCCCGAGCCACGACTCGACCTTCGCGTAGGACTGACCGGCGAGGTAGCCGGCCGTCACGACGACGGCACCCCAGGCGATGCCACCGGCGGCGTTCCACCGCAGGAAGGTCGGGTAGTGCATCTTCGACATGCCGGCGAGCGCCGGGATGACGGCGCGGAGGAACGCGGTCCAGCGGCCGAGGAAGACGGCCGCCCCGCCGCGCCGGCCGAGGAAGTCCTGCGCCGAGTCGATGCGGTCGCGGTGCTTGTCGAAGGCCCGCAGCCGCACCACGCGGCCGCCGAGGTGGCGGCCGACCTCGAAGCCGACGCTGTCGCCGAGGATCGCAGCCGCGATCACCACGATGAGCACGGCGGCGAGCGGCACGTGCCCGAGCGAGGCGGCCACACCGCCGAGGAGGGCCACGGTCTCCCCCGGCACGATGAAGCCGACGAAGATCGCGTCCTCGACGAAGACGATCGTGCCGACGACGAGCAGCACGAGCCAGGTCGGGGCGCTGAGAACCTCGTGGGTGATGTTCTGGAGCAGGGCGCTCACGACGGGACTCCTCGGGTCGGCGGCAGGTCGGCGGCGTTGTCGTCGGTCTGTCTCCAGTGTCCGAGCCGGGCCTGTGCATCTTCTGGGAACGTACCCTTCCCGGCCACGTGGAGCGCATCCCGTCGAGCATCACGACATTTGGACACCCATAACGCGATGCCATGTCAGGTGGCCACAATGATCGCGTTCGGGGCGCCGCGCCGCCCCCCACCCATCTGACCGAACGCAGAGGACGAGCCGATGACGACACCGCGACTGGGCGAGATCGCCCCCGACTTCGAGGCCACCACGACCGAGGGCCCGATCCGGTTCCACGAGTGGAAGGACGGCAGCTGGGCCGTCCTCTTCAGCCACCCGGCCGACTTCACGCCGGTGTGCACGACCGAGCTCGGCCGGGTCGCGGCGCTGGCCGACGAGTGGGCCCGGCGCGACGTCAAGGTGCTCGCCGTCTCGGTCGACCCGCTCGAGCAGCACGAGGCGTGGAAGGGCGACATCGAGGAGGTGAGCGGCGCCACCGTGGCCTACCCGCTCATCGCCGACGACTCCCGCGCGGTGTCCGAGCTCTACGACATGATCCACCCGGGCCAGGGCGACACCTCCGGCGTGCGTTCGGTCTTCGTCGTCGACCCGGCCAACAAGGTCCGGCTGTCGCTGACCTATCCCAAGAGCGTCGGGCGCAACTTCGACGAGATCCTGCGCGCCGTCGACGCGCTCCAGCTCACCGACCGCGGGCCCTTCTCGACGCCCGCGGACTGGCGCGAGGGCCAGAAGGTCATCGTCGCGCCGACCGTGTCGACCGAGGACGCTCGCGAGCGCTTCGGCGACGACGCGGTCGAGGAGGTCAAGCCCTACCTGCGCTACACGAGCGCCCCCGCCTGAGCCCCTCCTGCCAGACCCGCTCCCGTCTCAGTCGCGGACGGCGAGCACGACGGCCTGGTCGTCGCGCTCGTTGCCGGTGGGGCGGCGCACCAGCCGCGCCACCTCGCCGGCTCCGGCGGCGGCCAGGGCCTCGGCGAGGTGCTCGGCCGTGTAGAGGTGGCGCTCGAGCGTGATGTCGTGGCCGAAGCGTCGGTAGCTGGGTGCCACGTCGCGTATGCCGTGTCCCGCCTGCGAGGCGACGAGCAGGTGCCCGCCCGGCCGGGTCACGCGTACGGCCTCGCCGAGCACGCGAGCGAGCCCTGACGGCGGCGTGTGGATGACGGAGTACCAGAGGAGCACGCCGTCGACGGACGCGTCCGGGAAGGGGAGCGCGTCGAGCGAGGCGACGCCGAAGGCGAGGTCGGGCTGGTCTCGTCTCGCCATGGCCACCATGCCGGGCGAGAGGTCCACCCCTCGGGGACGCACCCCGCGGTCGGCGAGGTAGCGGCTCATCCGCCCGGCGCCGCAGCCCGCGTCGAGCACCTCCGCGTCCCGTCCGACGGCCGCGACGAAGGCGTCGACCATCGCCAGCTCGAGGGGCGTCTCGGCCCTCGTGTCGGGGAAGTACGCCGCGTAGTCGGCCGCGACCGTGTCGTACGCCGCCCGCACCGACCCGTAGCCGCCGGGGATGTCGCGGTCGGCTCCTCCGGGTCCCGATTCCATGAGGTGCAGCCTCCCAGATGCGGCTGCCCCCGAGGACACGAGGTCCTCGGGGGCAGGGCAGACACTTCGGTCCGCCAACCGCAGTATTGCTGCCCGGTGACTGCGGACCGCTCCGGTCGGACGGGGTGGATCAGCGGTACTGGAAGTAGTAGTAGTTGTTCGTCTGCTTGTAGCACGAGCCGACGTAGCTGAAGCCACCGTCCTTGACGTACGTCGTCCGGACGCTGTTGCACTTCGTGAGGCTCGAGTACGGACCTGCCACGTAGTTGGTCGCAGCCGATGCCGGGGTGGCTGCGGCCATGACGACGCCTGCTCCCACGGCGAGCGCCGCCGCGGTGATCCTCTTGCTGAACATGCTGTGCTCCGTTCATCTCGTGGTGCGGACGAGATGACCATCGCGGCGAAGACCGCAGCGCGCGCGCTGAGTTGGCGGCCGCTGCACGTTCCTGCAGACTTCGCGACCCCTCGGCAACTTTCTTCGACGTACCGGCGTCAGGAATGCTCGCTCACGAGCCGAGCAGGCGGGTCAGCTCCGCGACGAAGGCGTCGACGTCGGACTCCTGGGTGTCCCACGAGCACATCCAGCGCACCTCGCCGGTGGCCGGGTCCCAGTCGTAGAAGCGGAACTTCTCGCGCAGCGCGTTCGCGACGTCACGGTCGAGCACGGCGAAGACCGCGTTGGCCTGCACCGGGCGCTGGATCGTCACGCCGTCGAGCGACCCGACGCCCGCCGCCAGCCGAGAGGCCATGGCGTTGGCGTGCGAGGCGGAGCGCAGCCACAGGTCGCCCTCGTAGAGCGCGATGAGCTGCGCCGAGACGAACCGCATCTTCGAGGCGAGCTGCATCGAGAGCTTGCGCACATGAACGATCCCGAGGCCCGGGTCGGCAGCCAGCTCCGGGTTCACGACGACGACGGCCTCGGCCGCGAGCGCGCCGTTCTTCGTGCCACCGAGGCTGACGACGTCCACGCCGGCCTCGCTCGTGAAGGCGGAGATGTCCGTGCCGAGGGTGGCCGCGGCGTTCGAGATGCGGGCGCCGTCGAGGTGGACCCGCATGCCGAGTGAGTGGGCGTGGTCGGCGATCGCCTTGACCTCGTCCGGCGTGTAGCAGGTGCCGAGCTCGGTCGTCTGCGTGATCGAGACGACGAGGGGCTGGGCGCGGTGCTCGTCGCCGAAGCCCCAGGCCTGCCGGTCGACGAGCTCGGGGGTCAGCTTGCCGTCAGGCGTTGGGACGGTGAGCAGCTTGATGCTGCCCATCCGCTCCGGGGCGCCGCCCTCGTCGGTGTTGATGTGGGCCGTGTCGGCGCACACGACGGCACCCCAGCGCGGCAGCAGCGCCTGCAGCGCGACGACGTTGGCGCCGGTGCCGTTGAAGACCGGCCAGGTGACCGCGCCCTCGCCGACGTGACCGGCCACGACCTCCTGCAGCCGCGCGGTGTACGCGTCCTCGCCGTAGGCGATCTCGTGCCCGCCGTTGGCGTCGGCGAGGGCGGCGAGCACCTCGGGGTGCAGGCCGGCGTAGTTGTCGGACGCGAAGCCGCGCCGGTCGCGGTCGTGCAGGGTCGTCACGGGGTCCTCACTCGGGGTCGGTGGTCGGCACTGGTCGGCACCGAGCGCGGGGCCCGGCAGGGTCAGGCGGGGTCGAGCTTCTCAGCGGCCGGGGCGTCCCACAGCGGGACGCTCGTGCCGTTGAGGGCCGCGGCGTCGGCGTCGAGCAGCCCGACGAGCCAGTCGGCGATCCGGGCGGGGCTCGTGGCCGTGCGTCCGGACCCGATCCACTTCACCACACCGACCGCGGCAGCCGACCCCGGGGTGGCTTCCGCCGCGCCGAAGGAGTCGGCGAGCGCCCCGACCCACGTCTGCGCCGCGGCCTTCGCGCTGGCGTATGCCGCGTTGCCGGCTGTCGGGGCCGAGGCACCGGCCGCGCCGATGATCGCCACACGGCCGCGCCCGGAGGCGAGCAGGTGGTCGTGCAGGGCGAGGGTCGTGTGGCGCAGCGTGTCGACGAGGTTGCCGGAGAGCCAGCGCCAGTCGTCGTCCGTCGACTCGGTGAAGGCCTTGCCACCGCGCCAGCCACCGACGAGGTGGAAGAGGGCGTCGACGCCGCCGTGCGCGGACACGACGTCCTGCGCCAGGACGCGTACGGCCTCGGCGTCGAGCAGGTCGCACACCCGGGTCTCCAGCACCCCGTCACCCGCACCGGCGAGCTCGTCGCGCAGCCCGGCGAGGGTGGCCTCGTCGCGGCCGACCGCGACGATCGTCTCGCCGCGGGCCAGCAGCGCCGCGCTCGTGGCACGTCCCGTCGCCCCGGTGGCTCCCGTGACGACGACAACGCGCGCCCGGTCGCCGGCGCCCGCGCTCACGCGCTGGCGCCGGTGATGCCGGCCGTCGACTCGATGACGTCCTTCATCTTCTTGGACAGGGCTTCGTAGAACATCGAGAGCGGGAACTCGTCGTTCAGCACCGCGTCGGTCAGGCCCTTGGGCGGCCCGTCGAGCGGCAGCGCGGCGAGGTCACCGTCGCGGTGGCGGGCCCACGCCGACATCGGGTGCGGCGTCAGCACCGAGGCGACGAGGTCGTACGCGGCCAGCCAGTGCGCGACCTTCGGCCGGTCGATCGAGCGCCAGTAGAGGTCCTCGACGGCGCGGCCGAGCTCGAGCACCGGCTCGGCGACGCGGTCCCACTCGATGGTGAGCCGGTTGTCGGTCCAGTGCAGCACGCCCTTCTGGTGCAGCCACGCGAAGAGCAGCTGGCCGCCGAGGCCGTCGTAGTTACGGTTGCGGTCGCCGGTGATGGCGAAGCGGAAGATGCGGTCGAAGAGGACGGCATACTGCACGAACCGCGCGTACGGGTGGCCCTCACCCTCGAGCTTGACCGCCTCGCGGAAGGCCGTGAGGTCGCAGCGCAGCTCCTCGAGGGAGTAGAGGAAGTACGGCATCCGCTGCTTGATCATGAATGGGTCGAACGGCAGGTCGCCGTGCATGTGGGTGCGGTCGTGGATCAGGTCCCACATGACGAAGGCGCGCTCGGCCAGCTGCTGGTCGGCGATCAGGCGTGCAGCGTCCGGCGGCAGCGAGAGCCGCGTCACCGAGGCCGCCTCGGAGATGACCCGGCGGAAGCGGGCGGCCTCGCGGTCGGCGAAGATGCCACCCCACGTGAAAATCGGGATCTCGCGCATCGCGACGGTCTCGGGGAAGAGCACGGCCGAGTTGGTGTCGTAACCGGCGGTGAAGTCGAGGAAGCGGATCGGCAGGAAGAGCTTGTTGGAGTAGTCGCCGGCCTCGAGCTCGGCGACGAAGTCGGGCCAGATGACCTCGAGCAGGACGGCCTCTACCTGGCGGGCGGGGTTGCCGTTCTGCGTGTACATCGGGAAGACGACGAGGTGCACCAGGCCGTCGGCGCGGTGCTGCGCCGGCGCGAAGGCGACGAGCGAGTCGTAGAAGTCGGGCACGCCGAAACCGTTGTCGGCCCAGCGGCCGAAGTCCTTGACGAGCGCCTCGAGGTAGTCGGCGTCGTGGGGCAGGGACGGCGCGAGCGCCTCGATGCCGGCGACGACGCGGCCGACGTGGGCGGCGGCTGCCGCGTGGTCGGACTCTTGGGGAACGGAGCCGTCCTTGGCCTGCAGCGCGCGCAGATCGGTGACGGCGGCCTTGAGCCCGGCCCACGCGTCGGAGGCGACGAGCGGGTGGGCGGAGGTCTCGGCGTGCCGCACCGGGCGCGGGGCGACGAACGAGACGGCGTTGTGCACGAGCTCGGCGAAGGACTGCTCGCCGGCGGCCGAGGCCGGCTCGACGGCCAGGACGACGACGCGGCCGTGCTCGGTCGTGGACGTGGTCGTGGTCGTGGTCGTGGCAGCGACCGGAGCACCGCCCGCGGCGACGACGGGACGGGCGGGGGCCTCGACGGTCAGGGCACCGGCCGGAGCCAGCAGGCTCAGGTCGACCCGCGCGAGCAGGTCCTCGACGACCTCGGTGTCGCGCTCGACCTTCACGGCAGGCGTCAGGCTCGCGGCCGCACCCTCACGGGCCTCCTCGTGACGCGCGCTCAGTCCGGGCAGTGGCGCGGCGGGGGCGCCGAGGACGACGACCCCGCGGCCGGCGGCCAGCGCGGCCCGCACCTGGTCGTCGCCGGCCTGCGCGCCGTCGACCACGAGGACGTCGGCGGCCGCAGCGGGCGTCGGGACGCAGCCACGCCGGCTCAGCGCCGCGGTCAGCGGGGTGGCGAGGTCGGGGCGGTCGGCCACGACGGAGACGAGAGGAAACAGGCTCATGAGGGCCTCCTGTCCGAAGATACTTCCGTGCATACGCTTGCTCTACGAAGAATCTACGGGGTGGCCGCGCGAACGCCAATTCGTCGTGGCCGGGGGTGAGACGACGCACATTCCTGCAGCGGAACACGAACTGTGCGAGCCATGATGAACCCGGACACGCAGAAGGGTGGCCGCTCTCCCCTGTAGGAGCGGCCACCCTCCGGCGGTGCCACCGAGCCATGGCTCAGGCGGTCATCGGCTCAGCGCGACGACGTCTGCTTCTGCGCCTCGGCGTTGGTCTTGCACTTCTTGCCCATCGCGTCGAGCTTGTCGCCGGCGGCCGTGACGACCTGGCGCTGGCCGTTCCAGTCGCTCTGGAACTGCTCGGCATCGGTGCCGCCCCAGTTGCCCTTGATCGTCGAGACGGCGCTGTTGACGGCCTCGACGATGCCGTCGAGCTCGCCCTTGTAGCCGACGAGCTTGTCACCGGACGCGGACACCGCGTCCGCGTTCATGCCCTTCTTGTAAACAGCCATGTCAGTTCCCCTTCGAAAGTCTGCGTGAGTGGACGGTTGGTCGGTGCGGGACGCAGTGCGTCAGTACTGCGAGGACGTGCTGCGCTGCTGCGAGACCTCGCGGTCGATCGTCGTCTTCATGTCGGTGAGCAGCTTGTGCGCCTTCTGCAGCTCGGGGCGGTGCGTGCCCGTCCACTCCTGCTCGAACTGCTTGGAGTCGTCGCCCTGCCAGTTCTGCTTGAGGGACTCGACCTCCGCGTCGACCTTGCCGATGAGCTTCTGGATGGCCTCCGCCTGCTGCTGCAGGACGTTGCCCTGGGCGTTGACCTCATCGTCGTTCATTCCGAGCCAAGCCATGTCCTTCTCCTTTGCCTGTGTTCCCCCGACGGATTCGGGAAGCTCTCTTCTCCGGACCACCAGTTCAGGCCCGCTCATGTCACTCCTCGACGTCAGCCGGGCGGTTGGTCCCGTGTGCGGCTTTCGTCGACAGACAGAAAGGTATGTGCTGCCTCGGGGAGTGTCGATGGGGAGCACTCCCCATGACCTCCCCACGTCGACGAGCCACCGTGCCGTATGCCGCTGGGCCTCGTGAGTTTGACTGTGGCACAAGCGTTTCGGTGCGTTCGCGAGCTCATGGCAGCGCCACCTGGAGCAGCTCGAACCGGCCCTTCTCGACGACGAAACCGCGGCCCGGGGGCAGCTCTGCCCGGTTGAGGGCGGGGAGGTTGGCCTTGAAGACCGACAGCCCCTCGTTGCCGTCGGGGTGCAGTGCCAGGCCCGAGCGGGAGGTCTTGAGCAGGGCCTGCAGGCCGAAGTTGCTGCTGAAGAAGGCCGCCTCGCCCTCGGCGACGACGAGCTGGTCGTTGTCGACGCACGCCTTGACCAGGGCCGTGAGGGCGTTCTCGGCGCCCGCGGGAGCGAGGTCGTCGACGCGCTCGACGAAGACCGCGACGGGCCGGCTGGTGCGGCCTTCCTCGATGTCGGCGGTGAGGCGCGTGGCCAGCTTGGTGCTCGCCTCGCCGCCGACCGCGGTCTCGGCCCAGATGCCGAGGTCGAGCAGCTCTGAGGAGCGGCGCGGGGTCATCAGGTAGAGCGCGGTGCCCGAGCTGAACCGGAACAGGCCTGCGGCGGTGGCTGCGACGGCGGTCGTGCGGCCCGAGCCGGAGGGCCCGGTGACGACGAACGTCCCCTTGGGGTCGAAGCCGTGCGGCTCCAGGGTCGAGGAGGCGACCCCGAGCACAGGGCGCCCGTGGAACTCCGACGGCAGCTCGGCGAGCGGGATGACCTCGGCCAGGCTCTCGATCGGCGGTGCCTGGCTGACTCCCGCCTTGAGGGTGGCGTCGGCGAACGCCACGATGGCGGCCGCCTGCACCGTGACGTCGGACGAGCCGCCGAGGACCGCCACCTGCACCTCCGAGCCGGCCATCAGGCCGCGCCCGGCCGGTGACGACATGCTGAGGACGTCGCCGGGCACCCCGAAGACGGAGTAGTCGTCGCCACTGCTCATGCGCAGGATGATCCGGCCCTGCACAGCCGCGGCGAGGTTCGTCGGCAGGCCGGTGCGCTGGTCGGAGGCGATGATGAAGTGCACGCCGACGGGGCGTCCGTCGGCGGCGAGCCCGGCCAGCAGGTCGAGCCACTGGAACCGGCCGCCGACCTCGTAGGCCTGGCGGAAGGCGGTCATGTTGTCGATGAGCACGAGGATGCGCGGCTCGTCCGGACGGCCGGCGAGGCGCCGGTAGTCGGTGATCGTCGCGGCACTCACCGCGGAGTAGCGCGTCGCCCGCTCGTCGATCGTGGCGCGCAGCATCCGCAGCAACCGGGTGACGCGCTCGTGGTCGCCGCCCGGGACGATGGAGCCGACGTGCGGCAGCGCCTCGAGCATGGCGAGCCCTCGGTTGCCGAAGTCGAGGCCGTAGACGTGGCAGGGGCCACCGCGCACCGTGTAGCCGGCCGCCACCGCCATCGAGCGCAGGAAGACCGACTTGCCCGAGCCGGAGGAGCCGTAGATCGCGATGTTGCCCTCCTTGTCGGGCCGGAAGGCGATCTCGGGCTGGGCCTGCTTGTCCGGGTCGTCGGCGACACCGAAGACGAGCTCGTCGTCACGGCGCTGGGTCGGCAGGGTCGCTAGGTCGTAGACGGGACGCAGGTCGGGCAGCCAGGGCTTGCGCGGCCGGGGCAGCTGGGCGACCTTGGCGGCGCGTCCGAGCGTCGCGACCAGGCGCTGGATGTCGGTCGGGCCGAGGTCCACGACGTCGTCCGCGACGTCGGACTGCGGCGGCTCCCACTCCACCCCGCGGCCGAAGGTCAGCGTCTCGACCTTCATGTCCGGTGGCGGCGGGACGTCGGAGGTCCACCCACCGGCATACCCAGTCTGGAAGGGCACGAGCCGGCCCGGCCCGGTCTTGGAGACGGCACGACCGGGCAGCGCGGGGTCGAAGTAGGCGGCCTCCTTGGAGCCGAGGACGTCCTCGGAGTCGTTCTCGTCGGCCATCCGCAGGGCCATGCGCAGGTTGGTGTTGGCGCGCAGGTTGTCCTTGATGACACCGGCGGGGCGCTGCGTGGCGAGGATGAGGTGCAGGCCGAGCGAACGCCCGCGCTGGGCGACGTTGACGACACCGTCGACGAACTCGGGGACCTCCTGCACGAGCGCCGCGAACTCGTCGACGACGATGATGAGCGAGGGCGGGGTCTCCACCTCACCGCGGCGCTCGAGCTCCACGAGGTCCTTCGCCTTGTGGCGGGCCAGCAGGTGCTCGCGGTGGCGCAGCTCGGCGGCCAGCGAGGCGAGCGCGCGGCGCACGAGGTGCGGTGAGAGGTCGGTGACGAGGCCGACCGTGTGCGGCAGCTTGACGCAGTCGCGGAAGGCAGAGCCGCCCTTGTAGTCGACGAGCAGGAAGGTGACGCGCTGCGGGGAGTGCGCCGCTGCCATGCCGAGGATCCACGCCTGGAGCAGCTCGGACTTGCCGGCGCCGGTGGTGCCGCCGACGAGCGCGTGCGGGCCGTCAGAGCGGATGTCGACGGAGTAGGTGCCCTGGCTCGACTGGCCGACGACGGCGCGCAGGTTGCCCGGCCGGCGCGGCAGGACAGCGGGCGCGTATGGGCCGGTGAGGATCGAGCGGGACTCGCCCCACTTCTCGATGACAGCCTCCTCGGAGCTCGCGAGGTCGGTGCCGGTCAGGGTGAGCAGGGACACCGCCCGGGGCAGGTCGCTCGCGTCGTCGACGGGCACTCCGGCGTCGACGACCGGGGCGAGCTGGCGTGCGCAGGCGAGCGCCTCGTCGTGGGCGACCCGGTCGACGGCGACCGGCTGCACCTCCTCGCCGGCCCGGACGTAGCCGGCCCGGGAGGACTCGTCGCCCTCGACGACGAGGAAGGTGTGGCAGGCGGCCGGGAGCAGCTGCTGGGTCTCGGCGACCCACACCACGACGATCCCCTTGCCGTGGCCCCGCTCGGCGATGGCCACGAGCCGGCTGCGGTCGATCGGGGCGTCGCTCTCGACGAGGACGAGCACGGTCGGCCGCGGGGCGCCGGCGGCCGTATCAGGCTCCGAGGACGAGGCCGGGGCCGCCACGAGGTCCTCGAGCGCGTCGGCGAGGGCGGAGCACCCCGGGGCGCTGGCCGCGAGGTGGTCGACCCCGATCGGGCTGTGCGGCGAGGAGGTGTGCGGCAGCCACTTGAGGAAGTCCCAGTCGCGGGCCGAGCTGCCCGAGGCGAAGGAGCAGACCGCGAGCTCGGCCGGCGAGTGCAGGGCGGCGGCCTGCACGAGCAGCGAGCGGGCGGCACCGAGCGCGTTCGCGCGGGGGCCGGCGACGCCGACGGCGCCGTCGACCAGCGGGGTGGAGACGACCGGGACGTCGTGGACGACCTCGAGGCCGGCCAGCTCCTCGGACACGGCATACCAGGCCTCGGCCTTCGAGCGGCCCACGGCGGGCATCTTGATGCTCGAGCGGGACGGGCGCGTGCCGACGCCGAGGCGCAGCTCGCCGAAGCCGGGGGTGTCGCTGCGACGGGTCCACAGCAGGGCGCTGCGGTCACGCACCGCGGCCAGGCACTCCGCGCCGGACGGGTGCTCGGCGCGCCGGGTGTCGCCCTCGACCTCGATCGACCCGCGGATGCGCTGCGAGAGCAGGCCGAGGTCCTCGCGGAACTCCTCCATCGCCTGCGCGAAGTCCTTCTTCTGCTGGCGGCGGGCCTCGTAGTAGGTGCCGGCCATCATCACCGGCATCATCAGCATGAAGACGATGGAGTACGGGCTCTTGGTGACCGCGAAGAGGACGGCGCCCATGAGCAGCGGCACGATCATCGCCACGAGCGGCATCGGGTTGGTCTTCTGCCGCTCGGGCAGGTCGGGGACCTGGAACTCCTCACCCTCGAAGACCGGCGCCACCCGCGGCGACCGGGAGAACGCCACCGTGCCGGCGTCTCCGGACAGGACGCCGCTGCCCGGGCGGCTGACGACGCCGTCGCCCTGCAGGTGCACCTCGAGCTCGGTGTCGCCGAGTCTCACGACGTCGCCGCTCTTGAGGTGCGCACGCGTCACCTGCTGACCACCGGCCGTGATGCCGTTGGCGGAGCCGAGGTCGACGACCTCGACGACCTCCTGGATGACGAGCTTGGCGTGCTTGCGCGAGACCGACTCGTCCGAGAGCTGCACCTCGCAACCGCGACCACGGCCGACGTATGCCGTCCCGCGGGCCAGGGGGACCTCGCGCCCCGCGTCGGGCCCCGAGCGGATGTAGGCGACGGCCGCCGGGCGGCCCCGGTCGACGAAGCCCTCACCGGCCCGCGTGACCGACACGCGCATGCCCGACTGCAGGCCGCTCTCGGCGACGGTGGCGCGGGGGTCGAGCGCGCGCAGCTCCTGGTCCACGAGGGCGAGCGTCATCGCCTGGGCAGTACCGAGGGCGCTCGACCGGTGCGGGTCGGCCGAGGCGAGGTACACCGCGAGGTCACCGACCGTGGTGGCCGAGTCGGTGGTCGCGACGAGGTCGGTCTCCCGGTCCCCGGACCGGAGGACGAACTTCAGCTTCACGCGTCACTCCTCGTGCGTGCGGTGGTCTTCAGCCGCGAGCGGCGGGACGGCTGCTCCGGCTTGCCCTGCCGGCGGGAGGTGCGGGTGCGGGCCGGCCCCAGGCCGGCTCCGGTGGGGAGCCGGTCGCGGAAGGTCGCCAAGGACACGTCGCCGCGCAGCTTCTGCCAGAAGCCCTGCTGGCTGCGCAGCCGCCGGCGCGCGGTCTCGACGTCCGCCCAGAACGCCTCGACCTCTTCGGGCGAGGGTTCGGCGACGTCGAACACGTGCCCGTTGGCGCGGTTCGCGAGTGGCACGAGTTCAAGACCAAGCGCAGGTCGAGTGGGCACTTCGGTCCCCTGTCCCGAAGTCACAAGCTCAGGCCCAGGTCGAGTGGGCACTTCGGCACCCTTCTCGGCATGCGTGGGCTCTTCGACGTCCGCGCCGAAGTGCCCACTCGACGTGGTGAACGCGCCCGATACGGGGACCGGGGCCCCGATGACTGCTCCATCGACGACTGGGCTCGGCTTCTCGGGCGGGGGGCCGAAGACGTGCTCCTCGAGGGCGCGCGCCTGCTCGAGGCGGGTGCCCTTGGCGGGCAGCGGCATACGGAGGTCTCGTGCGGTGTCGACGACCTCGCGCCAGCCGCCGCTCACGCGGGCGGCGGTGGCCCCGGTCGTGCGGCGGCGCCGCCGCCGCAGCCACTTCGCGAGGCGGATCGCGCCGTAGACCGCGAGGAGCACGAGCAGCGGCAGCACCACGTAGAAGAGGAGGAAGCGCAGCCAGTCCGGCCACGTCGACGGGTCGAGCGGGTTCTTGTCGTCCTTCGACGGCGTCTTGAGCTGCGTGGCGTTCTGCGCCTGGTCCGGGCCCTGCAGCACGCTCGGCGGGTTGTTGGCCGCCGGCGGCGGCACCTGGGCGCCGGTCTTCTTCTCCTCGGACTTGGTGATCAGCTGCTGCGGCTTCTTGTTGCGGTCGGGCAGGAACTGCTTCCAGTAGATCGGCTGCCACGAGCCGTCGGCGCGGCCGACCTCGACCCAGGCGTGGACGTCCTTGCCCTTGATCGCGCCGTCGGCCTCGGGCTCGGCCCCGAGCACGACGCGGGCAGGCACCCCGAGGCGGTTGGCGGCGAGCGCCAGCGCGGACGCGTACTGCTCGTCGTTCCCGGCGAGCTGGGGCGACTTCATGAACTGAGTCATGCGGCGCAGGCTGTGGCCCGGCAGGAAGATGTTCTGGTAGTCCCCGGGGGCGCCACCGTCGGTGTACGCGCCGTCCTGCATGGCCTTGGCGACGGCGACGACCTGCTGCCAGGAGCCGTCGACCCGCTCGGTCCACGGCGTGATCTTGTCGTCGACGAAGGTGAGGTTCTGCCCGTCGACGATGCTGCCCTCGGCGACGTCGACCTCCTTGGGCAGGGCGCCGTCGACCTTCTGGGCCAGCGCAGTGACGGTGTAGGTGTCGCCGGCCTGGAGCTTCTCGGGGAGCACGCCGGTGTTGGTGTCGACGTTGAAGCGCAGGTCGTCGGCGAGCTGCGAGGCGCGCGACCCGCCGAAGTCGAGCCCGGTCACGGTGCCGAAGGTGGGCAGCCAGACGTCGCTGTAGCCGCTCGCGGGGACGCTGACCGTGGCCGTGACCGGGTCGCCGGGGCCGTCGGCGGCGATGTGGCTGCCGATCTTGCGGAAGCCGGTG
The DNA here is from genome assembly GCF_040702505.1 of Terrabacter sp. NPDC080008. Taxonomy (NCBI): domain Bacteria; kingdom Bacillati; phylum Actinomycetota; class Actinomycetes; order Micrococcales; family Intrasporangiaceae; genus Terrabacter; species Terrabacter sp. NPDC080008. Next base: position 419,763 of record NZ_JBFBLC010000001.1, on the reverse strand, counting down.
CCGTCGGGCTCGGAGCCGGTGCCCTTGTTGGCGACGTTGCCGGCGCCCCAGACGAAGCTGTCGTAGGAGTCGAGGGCGGCGATGCGCACCGGGACGCCCGCCGGCAGTCCCTTGACGGTGAGCAGCGTCTTGTCGAAGAGGTGGGCGCCGTTGGGCTCGGTGTACTGCCGGAAGCCGGCGAGCGGGGACGGGTACTGCGTGACGTCGTAGGGCGGCACCAGCGCCGAACGGAAGACGGTGCGGTCGGCGTCGTCCGCGCCGGGCAGCAGCGGGCCTAGGAGGAAGCCGCCGACGGTCGCGGCCGCGAGCAGTGCCGCCGTCGTGACGGCCCGCGTCGTGCGGCCCGCGCCGTTCTGCAGGGCCGGGCGGTTGCGGTTGCTGCGCAGCGCCGTCCAGCCGATCGCCGCCAGGGCGAAGAGCGCTCCCTGCAGCAGCACCGCGGCGGGGGTCAGCGTGCCGAGCACGATGGAGGCGACGAGCAGGAGCACCGGCGCCACGAGCGCGGCCACCGCACTGGTCCACCGACGGGCCACGCCGTAGGCGGCGGCCGCGCCGAGCAGCCCGAAGAGGAACGGCAGCGCCATGTACGGGCCCTCGGAGTCGACCGGCGGCAGGGCCGTCAGCAGCTCCTTCCAGCCGGGCACCGCCATGTGCACGAGCGAGCCGAAGGTGCTGCCCGAGGGCAGGAAGCCGGCGATGAGGTCCTCGCGCGTCGCGATGGGTCCGCCGAGGAGCAGGTATGCCGCTGCGACCGCCACCAGCGTGACGATCCCGGGTGCCCGGTAGGTCGCCGTGACGTGCGAGACGAGCAGGCCCAGCACGAGCCCGGCGAGTCCGACCCAGAGCCAGCCGAGGCCGAAGAAGGTGGTGCGGAAGCCGACGAGGGCCAGGCCCACGAGGACCGCGCAGAAGGCGGCGTCGACGAGGTGTGCCGTCGTCGGGCGCAGGCGCGCGAGCTGGCCGCGCAGGCGCGCGCCGGCCGAGGGCGGCGTCACGAGCGCGGACGGAGGGGGTGCGGGGATCGAGCTCATCGGGCCACCCCTGAGACGAGAAGTGAGCGGAGGTCCTCGAGGCGGGCGAGGGTGAGGATGGTCAGGCCGCCGCCCCGGCGGATGCCGTGGTCGGCCTGCGGGTCGACGACGACCACGACCCGGGTCACCTCGGGCGGGAACTGCGCCGCGGCCCGCTGCAGCTCGACGAACGGGCGGTGCGGCCCTGTGACGAGGAAGCAGGTGCTCGTGTCGGGCGCGAGCTCGGCGGCCTCGAGCGAGGCGGGCAGCAGGTCGGCCGGTCCGGGCTCGACGCGCGACATGGCATCGAGGCCGACCTGCGGCACGGACTTGGTGACCTTGTGGCTGCCGCAGACGATGGTGCAGTCCTGCTCGTCGAGCATGACGCGGACCATGATGGAGCTGCCCACCGAGATGGCGGTCTCGACGTCGGCCTGGGTGGCCGACGGAGCGTTGGCGGCCATGACGTCCCGCTCCAGCTGGCGGTCGTCGCGGTCGGTGCGGCCCGTGCGGCCGTGGCCCGAGCGGTACTGCTCGGGGTCGGGGTCGATGATGACGGTGACGTGCGAGCGCCGGGTGTCCAGGAACTGGCGCACGAGGAGCTTGCCGGCCTTGGCGGAGCTGCGCCAGTGGATGTAACGGCGGTCGTCGCCCGGCTGGTACTCGCGCAGGGCGTGGAAGGCGAGGTCGCTCATCGAGACGTCCTCGGTGGTGCTGCCCTCGAGGTCGCGCAGCAGGCCGGCGCCGAGCGACTCGAGGGCCACCGTGCGGGGGTGGACGAACAGCTCGGTGCGCTCGGTCCAGGTCAGGGTGCGCCGCATCAGGCCGAGCGGGTCACCCTGCACGGTCGTGGCCGGGCCCACCTGGATGACCCCGCGCCGCGAGGTCGGCACGACGAAGAGCTCCTCGTGCGCCTTGCCCGGGGTCAGGGCGGGCAGGACGAATCGGGCTGCCGAGAGGCCCACGGGCAGCTCGACGAGGATCGGCAGCATCGGGGTGCGGGCCTCGTTGGTGACGAGGATGCGGCCCGTCGCGGGCTCCCCGACGGTGACGCGGCGCGGGTCGACCTCGGCGACGATGCGCACCTTGGTGCGACCCAGCGCGAGCAGCAGGCAGATGACGAAGAGCACCAGGGCGGCGGCGGCCATCATGAGCAGCTCGGTCCAGCCCCAGCGGGCGCCGACGAACCAGCAGACCACCCCGAGCGCGAGGATCGTCCACCCCAGGCCCGAGACCCAGCCCACGACCCGTGCGACCGGGCGCCACACGCCCTCGGTCTGGCCGGCCACCTGCCCGATCGAGCGGGTCAGCGGCTGGGTGATCTGGCGGATACCGCGACTGGTCGTCCCGGCAGCCGACCGCGCGCGGGGCCCCGACGTCCCGGACGCCCGGGTCGGCGTGCCGGTGGGTGACCCCGCCCCGGGCGCACCCGCGCCCGACGGCGCGGGCCGGCGTGACGGCATACGGAAGCGGCTGCCGCGACGCGAGCGCGCGGCCTCCTGGTCCTGCTGGGTCATTCGCTTCCCCTGGTCTGCAGCGGTGACGGGCGTCAGGCCGAGGCGCGCTCGGCGGGCGGGGCGATGTCGCCGAGGATCTGGTCGATGACCTGCTCGACGGTCGTCCCGGCGAACTGCGCCTCGGCACCGAGCAGCAGTCGGTGGCTGAGGACCGGCTCGGCGAGCATCTTGATGTCGTCGGGCACGACGTAGGTGCGGCCCTGGCTCGCGGCCCACGTCTTGGCGCAGCGGACGTAGGCGAGACAGCCGCGGACCGACAGGCCGAGCTTGAGGCTGGGATGGCGGCGCGACTCCTCGGCGATGCGGCTGACGTAGCCGAGGATCGCCGGGTCGACGTGCACCTCGTCGGCGAGCTTGCTCATCTCGACGATGACGTTGCTCGCGATGAGCGGGCTGAGGGTCTTGGCGCGGTCACGCGTCTTGGCGTCGGCCAGCACCGCGATGGTCGCCTCGTGGTCGGGGTAGCCGACGCTCGACTTCATCAGGAAGCGGTCGAGCTGCGCCTCGGGCAGGCGGTAGGTGCCGGCCTGCTCGATGGGGTTCTGCGTCGCGATGACCATGAACGGCTGGCCGACCGAGTGCGGCTTGCCGTCGATGGTGACCCGGCCCTCCTCCATGACCTCGAGCAGCGCCGACTGGGTCTTCGGCGAGGCGCGGTTGATCTCGTCGGCGAGCACGATGGTCGCGAAGATCGGGCCCGGGTGGAACTCGAACGCCTGCTTGCTCGGCTCGTAGATCGTCACGCCGGTGACGTCGCTCGGCAGCAGGTCGGGCGTGAACTGGATGCGGCTGTGCGTGCCCTGGACCGTGGCGGAGAGGGCGCGGGCGAGCTGCGTCTTGCCGGTGCCGGGGAAGTCCTCGAGGAGCATGTGGCCCTCGGAGAGCAGGCAGGTCAGCGCCAGGCGCGTCACGTGCTGCTTGCCGAGGACGGCCTTCTCGATGTTGGCGACGAGCTGGTCGAAGGTGTGGGCGAACCACGTGACCTGCTCCTGCGTGATGCGACCGGTGGTGGGGGTGGCCGTCATGGGTGTCGTGCTCCTGTCGTAGTCATGTCGAAGGCTTGCGTATGCCGGGTGGCTGCTGTCAGGGCGGGCGCGTGGCTGGCCCTGGGTCGGCGGGCTCACTCAGCCGCCCCAGGGGTCGCGGGTGAAGGAGTCGCTGCCGTTGCTGCCGCTGCAGGTGATCCGAACCCAACCGCCGCCGAAGCCGAAGTACTTGCTCGAGGTGTTGGTGCCGTTGGTGGGCTGGTGAGAACCGTGCGTGCCGTCGTCGTTGTTGTACGGCCACGGGCCGTTGCTGCTCGCGAAGCTGCAGCTGATGTGGCCCTGGAAGTCCTGCAGGTCGTACTGCAGGTACTGGCAGTCGCCGGTGCTGCATCCGGTGGTGTAGCCGGTGTGGCCCGTGGGCCGCAGCCAGTTCACCTTGGGCTTGGGCGCAGCGTTCGTCGTGCCGGTGACGTAGCCGGTCCACGGTCCGGGACCCGAGTCCTGGGCGATGGCCCGCACCCGGATCCGCTTCGACTGCGAGTAGCCGAGTCCGCCGAAGGTGGTCGAGTGCGTGCCCGCGCCGACGGTCTGGTTGCGGTCGCCGTCGATCTCGTAGCCGGTGATCGGCCGGCCCTCGCTAGGCGCGGTGCCCCACGTGAAGGTGATGCTGTTGTTGTCGTGGGACTCGCGCAGGCCCGGGACCCCGTTGGTCGGGCCGTAGGGGTGGAAGCTGACCGAGTTGGACCACGGGGAGCAGCGACCGGCCACGTTGCAGGCCTGGACCTGCATCGTCTGCTGGCTCGTGCCGAGGTTGCTCGCGGTGCCACCCGAGCAGCCGCCGGAGCAGCCCCACGAGCCGGAGCGCCCGGCCGAGGTGCGCCAGTTGACCTTCTGGTAGCCGCGCGAGCGCGAGTCACCGAGGCCGAAGGAGGCGTTGGCCGAGTAGTTCTTGCTCGGCGTCGACACCGACTTCAGCGAGGGTGTCTCGGGCACGCCGTCGGCGACGTAGGAGCTGTAGTTGGACTTGTCCGACGTCGAGGGGCCGCCGTTGGTGGCCGTCACGACGTACTGCACCGTCTGGCCCTGGTAGGGGATGGTGTCGCTGGCGACCCGCGACTCACCGCCCGAGCGGGTGGCGATGTGGTTCCACGCCCCGCCGCCGGTGCGGCGGTAGACGTCGTACTTCGTGATCGCCGGACCGTTGGGGTCGGTGGACGGCCACGAGATGGACACCTGGGCGTTGGCCGCGCCGGGGACCGGCTCGCGCGGGCTCAGGGTGGGGGCCGGGACCGCGGCGGGCTTGCCGAAGGACTGGGCCTTGACGTCCGGTCCGAAGGGACCCCAGCCGGCTTCGTTCCGCGCCTGGACGCGGATGTTGTACGCGTCGTTGTTGACCAGGCCGCTGATGACCTTGGTCAGCCCCGGGGCTCGGACCGGAGCAGAGCTGCCGCTGCCGGCGTTGCCACCGATGTCGACCCACTGCACGCGGTACTCGAGCACCGGGCTGCCCTCGTTGGCGGGCGCAGCCCAGTTGACCGTGAGCTTGCGGTCGCCCGGGGTGACGTCGGTGATCGACGTCGCCTTGGGCTTGGTGTCGGGACGCACGGTGTTGCTGGCCGGGCTCGGGTCGGACCAGCCGACGGGGTTGCGGCTGCGGACCGTGAACGAGTAGTCCTTGCCGTTCGTCAGGCCGGTGACCGTGCACGGCGAGGAGGTGCACTCCTTCGTGCCGCCACCCGGACCGTTGACCGTGACCTCGTAGCCCTCGATCGGCAGGCCGCCGTCGTAGCCGGGCGGACGGAAGTCGACCCGGGCGCTGCTGCCGAGGATGCGGTCGGCCACGGCCGTGGGGGCCGCCATCGCGTCGGGCTTGCTCCGGACGCTGACGGCGACCTCGCCGCGTGCGGGGAGCCGGCCCGCCGCGTCGGTGACGGAGACGAGGATGCGCGCGTCGCCACGCGCCTTGTCGGAGGCCGAGACCGTCAGCTGGCACCCGCTGGCCGAGGCCGTGACCCCGGTGCCGGCGGCGACCTGGGACTGGCCGATGACGCACTTCGGCGCGCTGAGCGGGCTGTCGAGGTACTGGGCGAGGTTGACCGTGCGGCTCGTCCCGGCGATGAGGCCCTCGATGGTGACCGGCCGCAGGGTCGCCGCCGGCGGGGCGCTGACGACGCGGACCCGCACCTTGTAGGTCTCGGCGCCGCCCTTGGCCTTGACCGTGACGGCGCCCGTCGAGCCCTCCTTGGCGCCCGCCTGGGCCTTGAGCACGACCTGGCGGCCACCGGCCCCGGTCTGCGTCAGGTCGACGCGGTCGATCGCGGGGCTCCAGCTCGCTTCGTACTGCGCGTTGCTCGTGTCCATGCCGGTCGGCAGCCAAGCGTGGCACAGGCGCGGGATGTCGAAGGAGCGGGCCGGCCCGTCGGCGACGAGCTGGACCTCGTGGTCCGGGCAGCGCAGGACCGGCACGTCGGGACCGATCTGGACCGGGATCGTGACGTAGGCGCTCTGCGCTCCCTTGTCCGCCGTTCCCTTGGAGTTGGTCACCTCGAGCATCAGCGCGGCCGGGCCGACGTAGCCGTTGGTCGACGTGAGCGTGATGTCGATGCCCGACGTCGCCTGGGACTGGAGGTTCTCCTCCGGGGAGGTCGAGACGGTGTCGGGCGAGGTGAGCGTGACCTTGCCGCCCCGGGGGTCGCTCACGTAGTCGCCGAGCGAGACCTTGGCGGTGGAGTCGGCGCCCATCTTGATCGTCTTGCCGTCGACGACGTAGGGGATGCCGTTGCTGCCGGCCGGGACGTAGATCAGCGCCATCGCCGAGGCCCCGTCGGCGTCCTCGATGACGTAGGGCACGACGCGTGCCTGCGGCCGCAGCTGGATGCGCAGCTTGCGCCCCTCCCGCGTCACGCCGTCGCCGACGAACTTGGTGATCTTCAGGCTCGCCTGGTCGCCGTCGATGTCACGGTCGTTGGCGAGCGCGTCGACGACGATCGAGGTCTCGCCCGGCTTGGCGATGCCGGTGTCGTCGACGGCGATCGGCGGGTTGTTGAAGTTCTTCTGCCCACGCACCGTCAGGGTCGACTTCGACGGCTCGAAGAGGCCGTCGGTGATGCCGTAGGTCAGCACCTTCGCCGGACCGTCCTCGGGCGCGACCACCTTGAAGGTGTCGTCCTTCTGCCGCGTGAACTGCTTGAGCACGTCGGGGTCGTTGAGGGTGGTGAGGTCGACGAACGACACGGAGTCGCCGGCGGCGATGAGGTCGTTGGACAGCACGTCGGCGCGGACGGTGCGACCGGGGGCGGCCACGACGTCGTCCTCGACGGCCACGGGCGGCTGCGGGTCACCGGGCTGCACGACGCCGACGCGGATGAAGCCCTCGCTCGTCAGCCCGAAGCGGTCGCGCAGCTGGTAGCGGATGACCTCGGTGCCGGAGCTGCGCGGGTAGGCCTCGTAGCGGATGGTCGCGGCCCCGAAGCCGAGCACCCGCCCGAGCTTGAGGTCGACGGCCTTGCCGTCCTCGCCGACGATGCCGCTGACGAAGGTCAGGTCGCCGTCGGGGTCGACGCCGCTCGTGGGCACCGTGATCGCGATGGTGTCGCCGGCCGTGACGCTCGCGGAGAAGCTACGGGCCGCCGGCGGCTGGTCGGGATACTTCACGGCGTCGGGCAGCGGGTTGATGGTGACGTTCACCCGGCCCGTGACCGACCGCGCCCTCAGGCCCTCGGGATACGTGGCGTACTCGAGGATCGCGGAGGCGGGCCCCTTGAGCGTGGCCTGCTCGGGGACGTAGCGCACGACCGTTCCGGAGGCGAAGGCCTGGCCGCCGCCCGAGACGACCTTGACGCTGGCCGGGTCGAGCTTGAGCGGGATGCCCTCGCTCATCGAGTCGTTGTCGAGCACGGGGATGGTGACGGCGTCGCCGATGCGGACAGTCGCCACGTCGTCCACGACGGTGGGCCGCACGACGTCCTTGGTCTCCGGCTTCTGCACGACGGAGAGCTGGCCGACGGCGGTCTTGGTGCCGTCGCTGATGGTGTAGCTGACGGTCGACCTGCGGGGGGTGTCGCCCTCGAGGGGCGAGGTGGCCTGCACGCGTACCCAGCGACCCTGGACGACGGAGACCCGCAGCCAGGCGGCGCCGGTCACGACGCGCTGGACGACGAGGACGTCGCTGCGCGGGCTGTAGTCGTTGGAGAGCACGTCGGCGATGACGGGGGTCTGCCCACGCACCACCGCCGAGTCGGGGCTGGCGACCGGGGGCAGGTCTGCCGACGGGTTGGGCAGGATGTCGACGCGGATGCGGCCCACGCTGACGCCCGAGCCGACCTGGGCGGCATACGTCACGGTCGAGGTGCCCGGGGTCTGGCCGGTCACGGTGAGCACCCCGGTGTCGAGGTTGGTGTCGAGCGTCAGCTGGCCCGGTCCCTTGACCGCCTGGGCGAGGCGCATCCGCGCCTGCGGGTCCGTCGGGTCGGCCCCGGCGATGTCGTTGCCGAGCGGCTGGAGCTGGACCGGCTTGCCGACGACCGCGCGCACGACGTCGGGCTGGGTCTTCGGCGGGACGGCCTTGCTGTCCTGCTCGCTCAGCACGTCGAGCGTCACGGACGCCTGCTGGGTGCCGCCACGGCCGTCGTCGACCTGGTAGTCGACGACCTGGTCGCCCTTGTCGCCCTTCGCCTTGATGGTCAGGGCGCCGGAGCCGTCGACGCCCGTGGTGGCGGGGTCCATGGCCGAGACCTGGATGGGGTCGTTCTCGGCGTCGCGCCAGTCGGCGATGACCCCGACCCGGACGGAGCCGTCGGCGACGACGGGGTACTTCGCCTTGGCGAGCTTCGCCTGCCCGGCGCGCAGCTTCGGAGGGGTGTTGACCTCCGGACCGACGATGCGGACCGTGACCTTGGCCTTCGCGCGGCCGTTCTTGGCGGTGGTGCCGTTGTTGACGGTGTACTCGAAGGAGAACGTGCCGGTGGCCTCCTCGGGCACGCTGACCTGCACGGTCTGGCCGTCGGCCGAGGCGGTGGCCGAGATGCCCGGGGCATCGGGCTGGGTGACGTCGCCCGGTGAGATCGCCAGGATCGAGCCCTGCGAGTCGGAGTCGTTGTCTAGGACGTGGAGCGTGGAGGTGCGGCCCGGGCGGACCTGCTCGTTGTCGTTCTGCGCCTTCGGCGGGGTGCGGCTCACCTCGTCGTCGACGAGGTTGTCGTCCTTCTTCTTGTTCTTCTTGTCGTTCTGCGGCGGCGGGATGACCGAGTTCCAGTTGTCGATCTTGACCTTGTTGCGGTCGATGTCCCAGACGTCGCCGGAGTCGAGGTCGTTGAGCACGATGAGGCCGCGATTGACGCGCAGCTTCACGCCGTCGGTGCGCACGCCCTTCTTCATCGCCCCGAGGTCGACGGTGTCGGCGTCGGTGGGGCTGCCGCAGTTGCGGCCGTAGTAGACGTGCGAGGCGCCGGCCCAGGCGGCGTGGACGCAGCTCGCGAGGCGCACCGGCGCCGAGAGGAAGAGGCGCTGCCCGGGCGCGGCCTGCGTGAGCTTGACGCCGCCGACGCTCGAGCTGTCGCTCGTCAGTGGCACCTGGGTCAGCTGCGTCTCGTCCTGGACGAGCACCGTCGAGGCGTCGGGCCCGGGCTGCTGCAGGGCGGCGAAGGCGGGGTTGCCCGGCTCGGCGTTGCCGACCGAGAGCTGCTGCGGCTTCTCGAGGGCGTCGGAGTAGAGCTTGCCGGTGCCCGAGTCCCACACGACCCAGTGCGTGCCGACGGCCGTGACCTGCGCTGACTTGGAGCTGAAGCCGAGCTTCGTCGTCACGGGCTTGGCGTATGCGTTGCCCTCCGGCCGCAGCACGGTGATCGTCCCGAGCTCGCCCGACACCGCATACACGGACCCGTCGACGCCGACCGCGACGGCGGCGTTGCCGCCGACCTTCGCCAGCGGCTTGGCCTGCGTCTGCAGGCCGTCGAGTCCGCTGATACCCGAGGGGTCGTCGACCCGCTGGGCGCGGACCTCGCCCTTGGCGGGGTCGATCATCGCGATCGTGTGGCCTCGCAGGTCCACGAGCGGCGCGGTGAACACCCGGTTGCCGGTGGCGGTGCTCGGCTTGGGCAGCACGATGGCCTGCTCGGAGGCGAGGGTGCCCTCAGCCGGGTTGATGGGGACGATCTGGTTGCTCGCCCGGGAGTAGCCGACGATCTCCGGGCCGTCCTGGAAGACGTCGAGGCCCGAGCCGCTCGAGCCGTCGGAGAGGACGCCGGCGTCGAGCTGGCCCGCGGGCTTGTTCATGCGGCCGAACCGGGCCTGCTCGGCGTTGGTGACCCAGATGCCGCCGTCGTTGAGGTCGGCCTTGCGCACGACCTCGCCGTCGCTGCGGGTGGCGAACCAGACGAGCAGGCTCGCGACGAGCGCGACGACGACGGTGGAGGCGACCCCGATCCGTCGCTTCGTGGCGGCGGTGCTCATGCATTCCCCTGTTCGGCCGGGACCAGCTGGTCGGCGGCTCGTTCTTCTGCTGCTGAGGTGGTGGTGCCGGGCGCGTCGAGGAGGGCCAGGTCGTCCTCGGTGACGATCTTGGTCGAGAGCGCGTGCTCGACGAGACGGGCCTTGCGGTTCGTGGCGAGCTTGCCGACGCCGCCGTGCAGGCCGCGCGTGCCGGCGTCGGCGAGCTTCTGGCAGACGTTGTCGAGCTTGCGGTTGAAGCGCGTGAGGGTCCAGCCGAGGCGCTCGGCTGCGGCGGCAGAGGAGGGTATCTGGCTCGTACCCGCTTCACGCCTCCGGAGGAACGGCTCGCACAGCGCGACGATGAGCAGCTTCTGGTCCGGCGTCAGCGAGACGCGGCCGACCGTCGCGGCGCCCACCTCGTCGTCATCGGAACCGCGGTCGGCGGGGCCCTCGGCGGTCACCGTCTTGAAGGCGGGGCTCGCGACGTGGATCTCGAAGTCGTAGGTGGTCGGGCCTGCGGTGAACCACACGAGGAGCTTCTTCATGGCCAGCGGGATGCGGGCGCCAGGGTTGAGGAAGGCCTGGAAGAGGCCCTGCTCGTCGGCGACCGTGGCCGTGAGGGTCGACCCTGTGTTGGTGAGCCACCAGAAGCCCGCCTCGTGGGAGACCCGCAGGAAGGTGCGGTGCAGGTAGGGGTTGTCGTCGATCTCGACGTCACCGGAGCGGCCGATCGTCAAGCCGGCGTCGGGTGACACGGAGTGGCTCTCGCCGCAGAACACGACGGTCACCTTGCTGTGGATCACGATCAGGTCCCCTAATCCCTGTCGACGTGGCGCACCTGCCCACCCCCCGTACAACGGGGCCGCGGACAGGTGGAGTTACGAGGCTTTGCGCTGGTTTGGTGGCTTTGGTCTCGAGGGTGCCTTCCGCGTGCGGCCGTGTCCACCCGCCGGCATACTCAGCCGGTTGCGGCCGGCGCTCACTGGGCGGTCTCGCACTGGATGGTGGAGCCGGGCGAGGACTGGCCGGACCGGGTCAGGAGGACGGTGGCACACACCTTCGTGCCCTTGGCCGCCTTCACCGTGTAGCTGCGGGCGGCGACGGAGACGAACGTGGTCTTGTCGGTGTTGCCCGCCTCGGCAGGCGTGGCACCCACCGAGACGCGGTAGACGTCCTTCTTCGAGGAGGAGGGATAGTTCCACGTGAAACGGACGGCACCGCGGGTGGAGGTGGCGGAGAGCGTCGGCTTGTCGAAGAGCCCGTCGCCGATCGCGCTGTCGTCGCCCGGCATCGACACCGTGGCGCGCGGCGTCGGCCCGGCCGGTGTCGGCGCCGGCTCGTCGCCGCTCGGGCGGAGCAGGAGGAAGAGCACGAGGGCGGCCAGCATGACGACCCCGCCGACCAGGCTCCAGAGCACGCCCGGCCGCGTCAGCGGCGACGGCGGCGCGGCTGTCGGGGCGGCCACCGCCTGAGCGCCCGCGGCGCGGCCCGCGCGCCGGACCGTCGGCTCCTCGGCCGTGTCGGCGTCGAGCGGGGTCGTCCGGCTGTAGACGGGGTCGGTGACCGCGGCCGGGCGAACGGGCGCGGCGGACGGCATACCACCAGGCCCCGGGGACGTCGCCGCGGCCGGCGGGGGCGACCAGCGGGCCCCGGGGGCCTCGGCGCGGCGGCGCGTCTCGTCGTCGGGCGACTGCGGCGAGGGCCCCAGCGGCTGGGCCACGACCGTCTGCGGGGCCTTGATGCGGGTGCGGTCCTCGTCCTCGACCGACGAACCCGTCGGCGAGCCGGACGTCTGGCTCACCAGGGTGGTGTGGCCCTGCTCGTCGAGCACGACGATCGGGGTGCGGCCGAGGCGCTGCTGCTGCTCCACCGCATGCAGGGCCCGGGCCAGCTCGAGCGCCGAGGCGGGCCGGTGGGCCGGGTCCTTCGCCATGGCCTGCGCGAGCAGGCGCTCGAGGCCGGGCGGCACGTCCTGGCGGCCCGTCGGGGGCGGCGGGGTGGTGCGGATCCGGGGCATCAACGCGTACGCGGAGTTGTCGCCGCCCGGGACCTCGAACGGCGAGCGCCCCACGAGCAGCTGCCACAGCGTCGCGGCGAGCGAGTAGACGTCGGAGCGCTCGTCGCCGTTGCTCTGGCCGTAGAGCACCTCGGGGGCCGCCCACGGCACCGAGACGCCGACGTCGTCGGTGGTCTCGGTCGGGGTGTCGCCCTCGCGAGCGCCACGACCGGCGATGCCGAAGTCGGTGAGCCCGGGGGCGCCGTAGGCGCTGACGAGGACGTTGGCCGGCTTGATGTCACGGTGCGTGATGTGCGCGCGGTGCGCCGTCTCGACGGCACTCGCGAGCTGGATGCCGGTGCGCAGCACCTCCTCGACGGAGAAGCGCTCGGCCCGCGCCCGCATCGCGAGGTTGGGCGGCGGGTAGTACTTCATGACGAGGTAGGGGCGGCCGTCGTCGGAGGTGCCGGACCGGAAGACCTGCACGATGTAGGGGTGGTCGCCGAGCGCGGCCATGGTGTCGGCCTCCTCGACGAACTGCTGGCGCAGCGCGTCGGTGAGCCCCTCGGACTTGAGCACCTTGACCGCGACCGGCATGCGCGGGCTCTGCTGCTCGTAGAGGAAGACGTCGGCGTAGCCGCCCGAACCGAGCGGCTGCACGAACACGAGCCCCGGGATCTTCGGCGGGGTTCCCTTGCGCGAGGCCATCAGATCGCGGTCTCGAAGGTGAAGGAGACCTCGTCGGCCATTGACACGAGCGAGCCGGGCTCGAGGACCTGCTGGTCGTTGGCGCGCAGGCGCACCGGGCTCTCACCCGGCAGGGTGACGGTGGTGCCGTTCGTGGTGCCGAGGTCGCGGATCAGCACGTGCCAGCCCTCGAGGATCACCTCGACGTGGTTGCGCGAGATGTCGCGCTCGGGACTCGGCACCTTGACCACGTGCGGGCGGTCGTGGACCGCGAGCCCGTCACCGAGCTTGGGCGCCCGGCCGAGCAGGACGCTGCGGTCGAGCGTCACGACGTCGCCGGTGGACAGGCGCAGCACACCGAGCGGCGGCCGCGGCATGGTGAACGGGCCCTGCGGCGGGATGCCTGCACCGCACACCCGGCAGCGGTCGCTGTGCGGGGGCGTCGGGTGGCCCGCCGAGCAGAGGACCGCGAGGACGCTCGGGCCCGAGACCGTCTGGTTCTGGGCGGCGTGGCGCGCCTCGAGGAGGGCGCTGCGGTCGACGGTGAGCTCGGCGTCGTCGTCGTCCTCGGGTGGCGTGGCGATCGGCGCCGAGGCGGTCGGCGCCGAGGCGATCGGTGCGGAGGCGATCGGTGCCAAGGCGATGGGGGGTGTGGTCGCGGGCGCGGCCACCGGCGGCCGGGGTGCGATCGGCACCTCGAAGGTGGGTTCGGCGCCGGGTCGGGACACCGCGGGGTATGCCGTGCCGACCTCCGGCGCCGAGGGGACCGTCGGCGCGGGGGTCGGGACGGTGTCGACGTTCGACGGCAGGAGGGGCGTGTTAGCGGGCGCAGCCGGTGGGCTGTCGACCGGCAGGGTGGAGATCAGCGGGGTGGCCTCGGGGGCGCGCGCACCCGGGGGCGGCGTGTTGAGCGGCGGCAGCAGGCTCGGTGGCGGCGGTGGCGTGTGCCGGCCGGAGAAGTGCGGCACCTCGGGCTCTGGCTTGGGCACCTCGGGGGTCGACGCAGGGCTGGCCCAGGGCACGGACGAGATGAGCCCACCCTCGGGCTCGGCCGGGACGTCGTGCGCCACCGGGACCGGGGCAGCCGGCACCTCGGGCGCCGGTGGGAGGTTGGTGACCGGCGCCTCGCTCGTGTCCGCGACGGCCGGCACGGGCGGGGCGGACGGGACGTCGTCGTCGGCCGGCTCCTCGTCCTCCTCGGACCGTGAGAGCTGGGCGAGGACGCGACGGTGCTCGTCGGCGGCTGTCGTGTGGCCGAAGAGGTAGTCGTAGCTCGGCACCGCGGGCTGGGCCGCGTCGGCCTGGGCGTCATCGGGGGCGGCAGCGACAGGCGCGGGGGCGCTCGTCGGGACCGTCTCGGGCTCCAGCACGGGTCGGGCCGCCCAGGTGGAGTCGACGTCGCGGGGCGCTGCAGGTGGCAGGTCGTCCGCGGCCGGGACCTCGGCGGCCGGAACCTCGGGCGCCGCCGGGGCAGTGGAGGGTGGACCGGGAGGCTGGGTGACTGAGGCCGGCACGGCAGCGCTGGGCGCGGCGGCCGTGGCCGGAGTCGAGGCAGGGCTGACGGACGGCGGCGCGACCGGCGGCCGCACCGACGACCAGGGCCGCAGCTCGGGCGCAGACTCCCGCCCAGGGGCACCCTTCTGCTGGGCAGCGCGTTCCGGCTCCTGAGGAGGAGCTGAGGGTGGGACCGGCTCCGGCGCTGCCTGCGCGAGCGGCTCGCGGTCCGGGGCTGCGGCCGGCTTGGCGTCGGGGGCTCGGGTCGGCTCTACGGGCGCGACGGACGCGACGGACGCGGCGGCGGGCACCGCCCAGCTGCGGTCCCAGCGGCTGCTGCTCGGGGGCTGTGGCGCGACGGGAGCGTCCGGGCCGGCCGAGGTCACGGCGGGCGTCTCGGGAGTGGCCGCCTCGGTCGCACCTGTTGCGGGCGCCGGCTCGGACCGGGGAGGAGCGTCAGGCGCAGCCATGGAGTCGGGCGCCGACTCAGGCGCCGGCTCGGGATCGGGCTCCTCGTCAGGACCGTCAGCGACCTCGGCCGCGGCACCCACCGGCGGGCCCGCCACCGGTGGGGACCCGAGCGTCTGGGGCGGCTGCGGCTGGGAGCGCTCCGACTCCTCGAGGACGCGCAGCACGACCCGCTCGGGATGCTCGGGGAGCTCGAGGTCGGTCCACACCCGAGCGCTCGTGGCACGCACGTCGTGCTCGCTGCCGTCGGAGAGGGTGACCTGCGCCGACACGGGGCCGAAGGCGACGATGCGGCTGCGCGGCTGCCAGTGCACGCCGACGAAGTGGTGGGCCTTGCGCATGCCCCCGGCCGTCAGGACCTCGAGCACGTCGTCGAGGTCGCCACCGTCGGCGGCGTCGCTCGCTGCGAGGGTGCGGTCGTCCTCCTCGTCGAGGCCGATGAGCAGGTGCATGCCGGGGCCCCCGATGTGCGTCCACCCGTCGGGAGCCCGTTCGACGACGACAGCTGGGACATCGGACGGGCCACTCACGTCTACGACCTGCTCTCCCCTGATGAGCCGTTCACGGTCTCGCGCGGGGTGGTGTCCTCGTCCACGTCCGAATCGTGGCCCTGCCCCTGTACGGCGACGACGATAGCAGTGACGTTGTCGTGGCCCCCGGCCTCGACCGCGGCGCGCACCAGCGCGTCCGCGGCCTCCTCGGCGTCGGGGTGTTCGACGAGGATCGCCTCGATCTCCTCGAGGCTCAGCTCGTTGGACATCCCGTCGGAGCAGATGACGAAGGCCTCGCCGGGGTAGGGCGGGAACACCCAGGTGTCGACGGCGCCCATCGGCTCTCGGCCGAGCGACCGGGTCACGATGTTGCGGCCGGGGTGGCGCTGCGCCTGCTCGGCGGTGATGAGCCCGCGCTCGACGAGCTCCCACACCTCGGAGTGGTCCACGGTGACCTGCGCCAGCCGCCCGTCGAGGAGGCGGTAGACCCGGGAGTCGCCGATGTTGAAGACCGCCCAGTGCCGGGAGCCCCCGCCCGAGACGAGCGCGAGTCCGGCGACGGTCGTGCCCATGCCGGTCTGCTCGGGGTGTCGGGCGGCGGAGGCGAGGATGCGCCGGTTCGCCTCGGCGACCTGCTCGACGATGTCGCCCACCTGCAGGACGTTGCGGTCGGCGAGCTCGACGACGGTCTCGGCCGCGATCCGGCTGGCGACCTCGCCCGCCGCGTGGCCACCCATCCCGTCCGCCACGACGAACACGGTGCCGCGCACCAGCGCAGAGTCCTCGTTGTGGCGCCGGACCCGGCCCACGTCGGTGGCCACTCCCGCGGCGATGGCGGGCATCGTCGCGCTCATGAGCCGGCGACCTCGCTGCTCGCCGGGCCCTCGGTGCGCTCCGGGCCTTCCGAGCTCGCTGAGCCCTCGGCATCCCCGGTCGTCCCCGCCCCGCCGGACCCCCACGGGACCACGCGGACCGTGGTGAGCACCTGGCGGATCAGCTCGTAGTCCGCCTCGGCGTCGGAACCCCCGACCGCTCCGGTCAGCTGCACGACGTGCCCGGACGTCTCGCCCGATGCGACGTGGTGGAAGAGGTTGGCCTGCAGCACCGTGTCGACGTCGCCGTCGGGCCAGGTCGCGTCGCACCCGACGAAGCGGGCACCCGCGAGCTCGGCGGCATACGGCTCGGAGACGGACCCGCCGCGGGTGGCGGCCAGGACGGCGACCTGCTCGAGCGAGTCCTCGACGCGGTAGACGGGCCCGCACTGCTCGACGGTGACGACCACGTTCGGCGCGAAGGAGCCCTCGCGCGGGAGCCGGGCAGCCATGGTCGCGCCGGGCGCGTGGACCGGCTCCCACCCCTGCGGGACGTCAAGGCTCACCGCCGGCTGGCCCGGGAAGTCCGCGCTCGGGTAGGCGAGGGTGGTCATGGCTCGTTCCTTTCGGTCGTTCCCGCAGGCTCGGGAAACGGCGCGGTCAGTCAATCATTCACGGCAGGCCGTGTCAGATCAGCGGACGCGACGCCCCGTGCGCGGGCGGCTCGACGTGCGCCCGAGCGTACGTCCGGGCGCACGCGTCGCGCGATGGGGAGCACTGCCCACCCCGTGCCTACCCGCAAGCACCCCCGCCGTATGCGTGAGGCGCACCGGGCGCCGGTCAGGCCTGGGTCTCGCGCTGCGCCCACCACGTGAGGAGCTTCTCGCGGGCGGCGTCCTTGCCGATGGGGCCGTCGTCGAGCCGCACCGACAGGAGGTAGTCGTAGGCCTCGCCGAGCACCGGGCCGGGCCGGATGCCGAGGGCCTGCGCGATCTCGTTGCCGTTGAGCTCGGGTCGCACGCTCGCGAGCTCCTCCTCGGCCGCGAGCCGCTCGATGCGCTGCTCGAGGTCGTCGTAGGCCCGGGAGAGCCGCTGCGCCTTGCGGGCGTTGCGGGTGGTGCAGTCGGAGCGGGTGAGCCGGTGCAGCCGGGGCAGCAGGGGGCCGGCGTCGGTGACGTAGCGGCGCACCGCCGAGTCGGTCCACTGGCCGTCGCCGTAGCCGTGGAAGCGCAGGTGCAGCTCGACGAGGCGGGCGACCTGCTTGGTCGTCTCCTTGTCGTAGCGCATCGCCTTGAGCCGCTTGCTCGCGAGCTTGGCGCCGACGAGCTCGTGGTGGTGGAAGGAGACGCCCCCGCCGTCCTCGAACCGCCGGGTCGCAGGCTTGCCGATGTCGTGCAGCAGGGCCGCCAGGCGGAGCACGAGGTCGGGACCGGGCACCGACTCGGGCGGCCCGTCGGCGGGCCCCTCGAGGTCGATCGCCTGCTCTAGCACGATGAGTGAGTGGTGGTAGACGTCCTTGTGCCGGTGGTGCTCGTCGAGCTCGAGCCGCAGGGCCGGCAGCTCCGGCAGGAACACGTCCGCCAGGCCGGTGTCGACGAGCAGCGTCAGGCCCAGCCGCGGGTCGGGTGAGAGCAGCAGCTTGGTGAACTCGTCGCGGATGCGCTCGGCGGAGATCATCGACAGCGTGCCGGCGCGCTCGGCCATCGCCGTCCGGACCTCCGGCGCCACCTCGAAGCCGAGCTGCGAGGCGAAGCGAGCCGCGCGCATCATCCGCAGCGGGTCGTCCGCGAAGGACTCCTCGGGCGCCGACGGGGTCATGAGCCGCTGCTGCACCAGGTCGGGCAGGCCGCCGTGGACGTCGACGAACTCGAGGCTCGGCAGCCGGATCGCCATGGCGTTGACGGTGAAGTCGCGCCGCACCAGGTCGCCCTCGAGGCTGTCTCCGAACATCACCTCGGGCTTGCGGGAGGTCCGGTCGTAGGTGTCGGCGCGGTAGGTCGTGATCTCGATGACGTGCGAGCCCTTGCGCAGCCCGATGGTGCCGAAGTCGCGACCGATGTCCCAGTGCGCGTCGGCCCAGCCGGTGACGACCCCGAGGATCTGGTCGGGCCGGGCGTCGGTCGTCAGGTCCAGGTCGGGCGACACGCGGCCGAGGAACGCGTCGCGCACCGGGCCACCGACGAGCGCCAGCTCGTGCCGTGCGGCCGCGAACCGCTCCCCCAGCTCGGTCAGGAGCGGCAGCACGGGGGCGAGCCGGGCGACGGCGGCGCGCAGCAGCGGCAGCCCCGCGTCGGCGGGCCGGCTGCCGGCGGGTGCGGGCGTGTCGGGTCGGTCTGGCACGCGCCTCAGCCTAGTGAGCGACTCGTGCCGTCCCGACCACGCGCGTACGCCCTCGCGACCCGGTCGGAAGGACGAGGGGACTCATTGTCGGGCCCGTTATGGTGGCGATGTGAGCGCCCAGCCCGTCCCCAGCCCCGTGCCGGGGAGGCGGCTGCCCGCGGTCGAGGAGCGCTCGGCCGGAGGCATCGTGGTCGACGTGCGCGAGGGCCTGGCGCTCATCGCCGTCATCGCCCGGCGCAACCGGGCCGGGCGCATCGAGTGGTGCCTGCCCAAGGGTCACGTCGAGCCGGGCGAGACGCTGGTCGAGACCGCGGCCCGCGAGGTCGCCGAGGAGACCGGCATCGAGGGCCGGGTGCTCATCGAGCTCGGCACCATCGACTACTGGTTCGCCACGTCGGACAAGCGCGTCCACAAGTTCGTGCACCACTACCTCCTCGAGGCGACGGGCGGTGAGCTCTCGATCGAGAACGACCCCGACCACGAGGCCATCGACGTGGCCTGGATCCGCCTCGACGAGGTGCACCGCCGGCTGACCTTCCCCAACGAGCGCCGCATAGCGCAGGCGGCGTGGAACCGGTTGGCAGGGACGGCGTGATCCGCGAGGGGTCGCGGCGTCCGGGAAGGAGCGGGCGTCGCGCGGCCCGCCTCGTGCGCTCCCTGGCTGCCACCGCGACCGTGCTGGCCGCGCTGGGGACGAGCCTCGCCGGCGGCGCCGCCGCGCTCGGCTCCGCCGGTCCGACGCCGTATGCCGCCGCGTCCCTCCCCGTCGCCGCCCCCGTCACGCCCTCCGAGCCTTTCGTGCCCGCCACCCCCCGACCGGACGTGGTGCCCGCGAAGGACGCGGCGGTCATCGTTCTCCAGACCCTCACCCCGGCCGTCGTGAAGCCGGGCACCGACGTGACGATCACCGGCACCGTGACCGCGCCCACCGACGGCCCGCTGTCGGTCCCGGAGGTCCGCGTCGTCCGCGGCGACACGCAGGTGCGCCAGAGCACGGCGCTCGACGACTGGGCGTCGGGCAAGACCCGGGCTGCAGGGTTCACCGTGGCCACGACCCGGCTGCCCACGGTGGCGCCCGGTCGCACCCAGGCGTTCACCGCCACGGTGCCCTGGGAGCGGCTGCGCTCCCCCGAGGCCTTCGCGGCCGTGCCGATCGCCGTCGAGGTCGTGCAGCAGGGGGCCTCCGAACCGACCGGTTCGACCCGGACGTTCGTGGCCTGGAACGGACGCAAGGAGTACGTCCCGCTCGACGTCGCGACGGTCGTGCCCGTCACCCTCGACCCCGACGTCGACCTCTTCTCGCGTGACGACAACGCGCGGCTGCACGCGTGGCAGGGCGCGCTCGGGCCCGGGTCGCGGATCTCCCGCCTGCTGGAGGGCACCAAGGGCAAGGCGGTGGTTCTCGCCGTCGACCCCTCGGTCCTCGGACCCGACGCGTCCCCGGGTGGCGACAGCCCCACCGCGCCCGCCCCGGGCCCCTCCGGCACGACCCCGAGCCCGACGCCGCCCGCCACGACACCGCCCGCGACCACCGCACCTGGCCCCTCCGCCGCGACGAGCGCGTCCGGGCCGGCAAACGCCACCGCAAGCCCGACCACGGGCACCCCGGCGCCCTCCAGCTCGACGCCCGCTCCCTCCCCGAGCACCTCCGGCGCCCAGCCCACCGGGGCGCCGGCGCCCGACCAGGCCATCGCCGCGCTCGGGGACGCGCTCGTCGGGCAGTTGCGCGGGCGCAGCGTGTGGGCGCTCCCGTACGCCGACGCCGACCTCGCCGCCGCCGTCGCGACCGACCCGGCCAACTCGCTGGTGCGCGACCTCGTCACCCGCGCCTCCGCGCTGTCGACCCGCCTGGGGCAGCGCGCGCGCACCGACATCGTCTGGCCCGTCGACGGGCTGCTCCCGGCCGGCCGCGAGCAGGGTCTGCAGACCCTGCTCTCCGGCACCCCCGTCAAGAAGCCGGCCGGCATCGTCGTGGACTCGGCGGCGATCACCAGGGCGAGCCCCTACACGCCCACCGCGCGGCGGGTGACGGCCTCGGGAACCCGGCTGCTCGCATACGACAGCCGTCTGTCCGCCCTGCTGCCCGAGCGCTCCGACGCGAGCCCGGTGCTCTCGACCCAGCGCTACCTCGCCGAGACGCTCGTGCTGCTCGGCGAGCGCGCCGGCACCGCCCGCTCCGTCCTCGTGGTCGCGCCGCGCACCTTCGACCCCGACCCGACGGCCCTCGCCTCCTTCCTCGCGGCGACGTCGAGCGCCCCGTGGCTGCACCCCGTCCCGGCTGCCTCCCTCCTGACGAACAGCGGCACCGACCGGGCGCAGCCGCAGACGGCGGCGGCCACGACCGTGCCGGGCATGGCTCCGCCGCCCGTCCTCACCACGCGCCGCCTCGCGCAGATCGCCGAGCAGCGCGACACGCTCGTCAGCGTCTCGTCGGTGCTGCGCGACGGCGAGCAGTTCGAGCGGACCTACCGCGAGGTGCTCGACGAGCTGGCGAGCGTCCGCTGGCGCTACCAGCCGACGGCCTGGCCGGCCCTGGCGGGCTCGGTGGCGGCCGACGTGCGGGCGGCCACGAGCGCCATCCGCGTCGTGCCGCGCACCAGCACCATCAACCTGCTCGCCGAGAACGGCACCCTGCGCGTCACTGTCGAGAACGGCCTCGACTACACGGTCGAGAACATCCGCCTGCGGCTCGTGCCCGACAACCCCCGCGTCCGGGTCGTCGCGCAGCCGGCGCCCGTGACCATCGGGCCCTCGTCCCGCACCAACGTGCCCGTCGAGGTCGCCGCCGTCGCCGCCGGCCGCGCCCAGATCCGCGCCTTCCTCACCACGGCCGACGGCACCGTCATCGGCTCCCCGGCCACCATCCCCGTCGCAGCCAACCCGCTCGACGCCACCATCTACTGGGTCGGCGGGGTGCTCGTGGGCCTCGTGCTCGTCGCCGGTGTCATCCGCGCCGTGCGCAAGGGCACCTCGCGCGTCGACGAGATCGCCGACATCGAAGCGGTCACCGCAGCGAACCAGTCGCTCGGCGATGCGAACCACGGGGAACGCAGGTGAGTCGGCCTAGGATGGGCCGCAGCCACGCATCCACGCACCACCGGACGAGGGGAGGGTGACGCACGTGCAGGGAGTCGGACCCGGAACGGTCCTGGGGGGTCGCTACGCGGTCACGCTGCGCACCTCTGAGGGCACCCACCACGAACGCTGGCGCGCGATCGACCACACCCTCGAGCGCGACGTCGTGCTGGTGTGCTTCGCCGCCGGCTCGTCCGTCGCGGCGGCTGCGCTCGATGCCGCCCGCCGCGCCGCCGGCATCGAGGACCCCCGGCTCGTCCGCGTCCTCGACGTCGGCAGCGACCAGGGCGTCGGCTTCATCGTCGAGGAGCCCCTGACCGGGGCCGAGCCCCTGACGCACCTGCTCCAGGGCGGCGGGCTGGCCGCCGACGAGGTGCGCCGGCTCACCGGCGAGGCCGCCACGGCGCTCGACAAGGCCTCACACCGCGGCCTGCACCACCTCGCGCTCACCCCTGCGACGCTGCTGCGCATGCCCGACGGTGCGGTCAAGCTGCGCGGGCTCGCCACCGAGGCGGCCCTCACCGACACCGACGTGCTCTCCGACGAGCGGGCCTCCCGCGCCGACGCCGTGGGCCTGGTCAAGCTCGCGTATGCCGGCCTGACCGGTCGCTGGCCCATGGTGGCCGTCGACGACGGGCTGATCCCCGCCGGTCGGCCCGTCGGCCTCGAGGCCGCGCCGACGATCGTCGGCGGGGTCGCCGCCCCCTCCGAGATCGCCGTCGGGGTGCCCAACGACCTCGACCTCATCTGCCGCATGACCCTGGGCGAGGGTGGCCGTGGGCCGGTCTCCCCGGGCGATCTGGCCCTGCAGATCGCCCCGTGGCCGGCCGAACAGGCCGTCTCCGACGGCGCCACCGGCATCGGCCTGCACGGGAGAGGCGGCCGCGGCTCGACCGGTTCGAGTGGTTCGAGTGGTTCGAGTGGCTCCGCCGGCTCGAGCGGCTCGAGCGGCGCGACCCGGACGCTCCCTGCGGTGGCGGCCGGAGCGGGCGCCACCGCCGTCATCGGCGCGGCTGCCGCCTCGGGCTCCGGAGGCCGGTCCTCCCGCAGCGCCCAGGAGAGCACGGTGGCCTTCGACCAGGTCACGGCCACCGGCTCGCCGCGGAGCACGCGGCCGGCCCTCGACGAGGACGATCGCCAGGCCTCGACCGGCGGACCGGCAGACGGCGCCGACGAGGCAGCCGGCGACAACGGCCGCCGCGTCCCGGGCGGCGTCGCAGCCGCGGCCGCGGCTGCCGGCGGCGTCGCCGGTGCGATCGGCGACCGCGTGGGCTCCTTCGCCAGGTCGGCGGCCGACAGGGCGGCGGCCCGCGCCGCCGAGCGCCGAGCCGCGCACGACGACTTCGACGGTGAGGAGATCGGGCTCGACGACGCCCTCGACCAGGCGCCCGCCACACGGCTCGACCCGCCCCTGCCGGTCATGCACCGTGAGACGCCGGACGCTCCCAGCGGGACGCAGGCCCGGATCGCCCTGGCCATCGTCGGTGCCCTGGTGGTCGTCGCTCTCATCATCGGCATCAAGAACGTCTCGATGATCGGTCGGCACGACGGTCCCGCGACCGCCGTGACCGTGACCAAGACGCGCGCCCCGAGCGCGACCCAGACCACGTCGGGCACGCCCTCGCAGCAGCCGTCGCCCACCACGACGCAGGCACCGCCCGCGGCCCCCGTCTCCATCACCGGCGGCACGGGCTTCGACCCACAGGACGGCACCGAGTCCGACCAGAGCGTCCAGAAGGCCTTCGACGGCGACACCGGCACCACCTGGCAGTCCCGCTGGTACGGCACGAAGAGCTTCAACGGCAACAAGGACGGCGTCGGGGTGCTGCTCGACCTCAGCGCGCCCACCGTCGTCAAGGAGGTCGTCCTCGACCTGCCGAAGTCCCAGGACGTCACCGTCTACGCCACCGACTCCGGCTCCACCCGCTCGCTCGACGGCGCCCAGAAGATCGGGTCCGCCAGCGACGCCAGCGGCACGGTGTCCATCAAGCCGAGCGGCACCCTGCAGCCGGCGAGCAAGATCATCGTCTTCATCACCAAGGCCGCACCCGCCGAAGCCAGCAACCACTACCGCGCACAGATCAGCGAAGTCACGGTGCGCTGACCGTGGTCTCGGGGGTTGCCGGGCCGGTCGCCGACGTGAGCGACCGGGACCTGCTGGCGCGGCACGTCGCCGGGGACGACGAGGCCTTCGGCGAGCTCTTCCGGCGACACAAGGACCGCATGTGGGCCGTTGCACTGCGCACGGTGCGCGACCCGGAGCTGGCCGCCGACTGCGTCCAGGACGGCTTCCTCGCGGCCTTCCGGCGCGCCGAGTCGTTCCGGGGGGAGGCAGCCGTCACGACGTGGCTGCACCGGATCGTCGTCAACGCCTGCCTCGACCGGCTCCGGCGCCGGCGCCCCACGGCCGAGCTGCCCGAGTACGAGCTGGCCGACCGGCACGACCACCACGCCTCCACCGAGGTGCGCCTCGACATCCAGGAGGCCCTGGCCGCCCTGCCCGAGGGACAGCGGGCGGCGCTCGTGCTCGTCGACATGCACGCCGTGCCCGTCGCCGAGGCCGCCCTCATCCTCGGCGTGGCAGAGGGCACCATCAAGTCACGGTGCGCACGCGGCCGCGCTGCGCTCGCCCAGCAGCTCGGCCTGATCCCGAGCGTGCGCCCCGTCGAGTCGCGCTGACCCACGCGCCCCGACCACCGGCAGCCAGCCGACCGCGTCCACGCCGGGGCGCGTCTGGCTCCCAGCCGAGAATGGTTGAATCCGATGGAACCCGGGGGCCCCGCGCGGCCGTCGGACCCACGGCGACCGGCATACCCTGCCTGCTCGACGCCCCGATCGAGGCCGCCGACGACCACTGCACGTCTTCCCGAAGGACCACACCCGTGGACGAGTCCGCGCACTCCCCTGAGCCCGCTCCCGGGCGCAGCCCTCGGACCGAACCGGCAACCGGGACGGCTTCGACTCAGGGCCGTGACCGGGGCCCGCTGCGCGATGAGCCGCTCGAGACCCGCGGGGGCCACGCAGGTCTGGTCGACCCCGAGCTGGTCGACCCCGAGCTGGTCGACCCCGAGCTGGTCGACCACGTACGCGCCCTGCTGGCCTCCGTGCCCGCGCCGGGCCCCATGCCCACCGCGGTGTCCGACCGCATCGAGGCCGCCCTGCTCGAGGAGGCCCGGCTGCGCGTCGAGCCCGGGCCACTCGGCCGCCGGCAGATGCCCCCAGCGGAACCGGGCGACGGCCAACCGGACCGGCCGGGCGACGGTGCCGTGTTCACCCTGCCCGCACGCGCCGGCCGGTCGAACCGGACTCGACCGGCCTACCTCGTCGCCGCGGTGGCGGCCGCTGCCGTCGTCGTGGCCGCGGGCGCCTCGGCGCTGCACGTGACCAAGCGACCCAACGGCGCGGCGGCCCTCGGCGGCTCGTACCAGTCGTCCGCCCCGACCCCTCCGACCGCGGCCGGCACCGAGGGCGGCCTGCACGTCCAGCTCAGCAAGACGGCCTACACGGCCGGCACCCTCGCCGCGGGAGCCCGCACGCTCCTCGACCACCCCGGCCCCGCGGTCCGGGACCTCGCGGCCGAGTCGCCGGCGATCGGTCCCATCGCCACTCCCATCGGCCTCGAGTCCTGCCTCGAGGCGATCGGCGCCGTCGACGCCGCCCACCCGGATGCCGACGCGGTCTCGGTGGACCTCGCGTCCTTCGAGGGCAGGCCCGCGGCGATCCTCGTCGTGACAAGGGCCGGTGCGAGCACCGCCTGGGCGGTCGAGCGCAGCTGCACCACCGGCACGCCCGGGGTGCTGGCAGGCGCCACGCCCGTCCCGTGAGGGATCTCCGTCCGACGGTCCCGGCACCGGCGTGAGCGACAGCCGCCGCGAGCCCGCGTGCGCGGGAACAAGCACCACCTAGGATCGGTTGTAGCCCACACGGCCAGCCCCGCGTCACCACCGGCTCCCCGCCGGACGTCCGACGCCCGGGGACCCGCGGCCAGGAGCACGACCCGAGAGCGTCACGAGGAGCACGTCACCATGTCCAGTCCGGACACCGTCCGCAACGTCATCATCATCGGCTCCGGCCCCGCTGGCTACACGGCAGCCGTGTACGCCGCCCGAGCCAACCTGGCCCCGCTGGTGTTCGAGGGCGCGGTGACCGCCGGTGGTGCACTCATGAACACGACCGAGGTCGAGAACTTCCCCGGCTTCAAGGACGGCATCATGGGGCCCGACCTCATGGACGGCATGCGCGCCCAGGCCGAGCGCTTCGGCGCGGAGCTCGTCACCGACGACGTGACCGCCGTCGACCTGACCGGCGAGGTCAAGACCGTCACCGACGGCGCGGGCACCGTGCACCGCGCCCGGTCGGTCATCCTTGCCATGGGCTCGGCCTACCGCGAGCTCGGCCTGCCCCGCGAGAAGGAGCTCTCGGGTCACGGCGTCTCCTGGTGCGCCACCTGTGACGGCTTCTTCTTCCGCGACCAGGACATCGCCGTCGTCGGCGGCGGCGACTCCGCCATCGAGGAAGCGACCTTCCTGACGAAGTTCGCCCGGTCCGTCACGATCGTCCACCGCCGCGACACCCTCCGCGCGAGCAAGATCATGGCCGAGCGCGCCCACTCCAACGACAAGATCCGCTTCGCCTGGAACAGCGAGGTCGCGCAGATCCACGGCGAGGGCAAGCTGACCGGCGTCACGCTGCGCGACACCGTCACCGGCGAGACCCGCGAGCTCGACGTCACGGGCCTGTTCGTCGCCATCGGCCACGACCCCCGCAACGAGCTCGTCACCGGGGTCGTGGACACCGACGAGGCGGGCTACGTCCTCGTCGACGGCCGCTCCACGCGTACCAACGTGCCCGGCGTCTTCGCCTGCGGCGACCTGGTCGACCACACCTACCGCCAGGCCATCACCGCCGCCGGCTCGGGCTGCTCGGCCGCGCTCGACGCCGAGCACTACCTCGCCGCGCTCGAGGACACCGCCACGCCGGCCGAGGCCGCCGTCGAGGCCGCCGTCATCGACGAGACCGACGCCGGCGAGATCCCCGACGTGCGGGCCGGTGTCGGCGCCGACGCGTAGTTTCCCACCCACCGACCGCCGCACCCCAACACCCGCCGCACCCGCCGCACCCGCCGCACACCGAGAAGGAGCCTCCATGGCACTGAAGAACACGACCGACGCCACCTTCGCCGACGACGTCCTCATGAGCGAGAAGCCCGTGCTCGTCGACTTCTGGGCGACGTGGTGCGGCCCGTGCCGCAAGGTCGCCCCGATCCTCGAGGAGATCAACGAGCAGTACGGCGACAAGATCGAGATCGTCAAGCTCGACACCGACGCCAACGTCGACACGGCCGCGCGCTACGGCGTCGTGTCCATCCCGACGCTCAACGTCTACGTCAAGGGCGAGGTCGTCAAGACCATCGTCGGCGCGCACCCGAAGCCGAAGCTGCTGCGCGAGCTCGAGGAGTTCATCGCCTGAGACCCCAGGCACCGAAGGGGTGGCCCGTCCGCACGGCGCCACCCCTTCGGCGTACTACTCTGCTCAGGGCGCCCGACCGCTCTGGAGGCGACGCACAGCAGAGCCGCGTACCCCTCCGGCAGCCGTCCCAGGAAGGAGCCGAGATGACACCACCCCAGCCAGTCGTGCTCCGTCGCGGCGACTACGGCCCGGCTGTCGCGGCCGTCTGCGAGCGACTCGTCCTCACCGGCGACCTCGAGACCGCCGCGGGGCACCCCGGTGACCCGGATGCGGCCGTCTTCGACGAGCGGGTCGAGCAGGCCGTCAAGTCGTTCCAGCAGCGCCGCGGGCTCATCTCCGACGGTGTCGTCGGTGCTTCCACGTATGCCGTTCTCGACGGCGCGCGGTGGACGCTCGGTGACCGCGTGCTGCGCTACCTCCCGGAGCACTACGTCGAGGGTGACGACGTCGCTGCCCTGCAGGCGCGGCTCGTCGAGCTCGGGTTCCGGCCCGGCAAGGTGGACGGGATGCACGGGCCCGCGACTGACGCGGCCGTCCGGGCCTTCCAGGGCGCGGTCGGGCTCGTCCCCGACGGCACGGTGGGGCCCGAGACGATGCGTGCCTTCCAGGGCCTGCGGCGCTCGGTGAGCGGCGGGTCGGCCAACGCGCTGCGTGAGCGCGAGCGGATCCGGCGCAGCGGCTTCAGCCTGAGCGGGCGCACGATCGTGCTCGACCCCGGCCACGGCGGTGGCGACGACGGTGCGCGGGGCGGCCGTGACCTCGTCGAGGCGCAGCTCGCCCTCGACCTCGCCCGCCGCATCGAGGGGCGTCTGTCGGCTCACGGTGTGGGCGTCGTCTTCACCCGCACCGAGGCGACCGACGGCGGCAGCGACGAGGACCGCGCCGCCTTCGCCAACTCGTGCGACGCCGACCTCGTGCTGTCCCTGCACACCGACCACTCGACGTCTGGGGCCGCCCACGGCGCCGCCACCTACTTCTACGGCCACCCCGACGCTCCCGGCCAGCACGACTGGTCGGTCGTCGGCGAGAGCTTCGCCGACCTGCTGCTGCGTGAGGTCGTCGCTCGCACCGGCCTGACCGACTGCCGTAGCCACGCCCGCACGTGGCCGCTGCTGCGACACACCCGCATGCCGGCCGTCCGGCTCGACTTCGGCTACCTCGACCACGAGGGGGACGCCGACGCGCTGGCCGACGGGCAGACCCTCGACCACGTCGCCGAGGCCGTCGTGGTGGCCCTGCAGCGGGTCTACCTCGGCGAGGCCGACACGGCGCGCACCGGCGTACTCCGACTGGACGACCTGCGGCGCCACCTCGAGACGATGCGGGCGCAGCAGGCCCAGGCCTCCGGCGCCGGCTCCGACCGCCCTACCGGCTGAGCGGACGCTCGGGCCGCGCGTCGGCCACGCTCGCACGGCTCGTGCCGTTGGGGTGCGGCGCGGGCGCAGGGTGCACCCCGGGGACCCGGGCGAGCGCCCGCGAGAGCGCCTCGGCCACCTCGTCGCGCAACGTCACGACGGTGCGCAGGTCGATCCGCATGCGCGGGTATGCCGGGTGGTCGCGTTCGACGCGGAAGCCCACCTTCTCGAGGAAGGGCACGTCGAGCACGCACGCGTGCCGCGACACCGCGAGCGGCCGGGCCCCCACCGCCTCCAGCGAGCGCGCGCGGTGGGCGAGGGCGTCCTTGGCGGCGGTCTGCACGAGGGTCTTGCGGATCCCAGCCTGCTCGGGGGTCGTCATGACCGTGACGAGCATCAGCGTCGACGGGTCCGACGGAGAGGTCGGGAACGCGGCCAGTCGCGGGACGTAGCGGGCAGGGGCCAGCAGCACGTGCCCGGCGGGCTGCTCGTCGACGTAGGCCACCCGCCCTGGGCTGCCCCACTCGGAGGTGACCGTCTCCACCCACTCGGCGAGCAGGTCCAGGGGCTCACGGGGGCCGGAGTGTCCGTTGTGCGGCACCGTCTGCCAGAACGTGCACGGCGCGCAGCCGCCGACGAGGTCCGTGACGCGGTCCGGCGTCAGCGGACGCAGCTCACGCACCACGCCTCCCGGAGAGCCTCATGCCTGCATTCTCCCTCTGCCGGCGCTCGACGCCACACCGGGACTCCCCGTGCGTGCCGCAGCACGGGCTCCGTCGCGGGGTGTGACCGCGCCGACCCGGCAAGAGCGCGCGCTCCGGTGCCGGAGCACGCGGCGTACGGAACGTAGGGTGGCCCCATGAGCGAGCCCGGGACGTACGTCGAGAAGAGCTTCAAGCGCGACACGAACTACATCACCACCCGCATCACGGCCGACGGGCGCGACGGCTTCCCGGTGGAGGCCGGCCGCTACCGGCTCGTCGTCGCGCGCGCCTGTCCCTGGGCCAACCGCGCGATCATCGTGCGACGGCTGCTCGGCCTCGAGGACGCCCTGTCGATGGGCATCTGCGGGCCGACGCACGACAAGCGCAGCTGGACCTTCGACCTCGACCCGGGTGGGCTCGACCCGGTGCTGCAGATCCCGCGCATCCAGGACGCCTACTTCAAGCGCGACCCCGACTACCCGCGCGGCATCACGGTCCCCGCCATGGTCGACATCCCGACCGGCGCCGTCGTGACCAACGACTTCAAGCAGATCACGGTCGATCTCGAGACGCAGTGGACGAAGTTCCACCGCGAGGGCGCGCCCGACCTCTACCCGGACGCCCTCGCCGACGAGATCGAGGCGGTCAGCGAGCCGATCTACCGCTACGTGAACAACGGCGTCTACCGGTGCGGGTTCGCCGGCACCCAGGAGGCCTACGACAAGGCCTACCGCCGACTCTGGGAGCACCTCGACCTGCTCGAGGAGCGGCTCTCGACCCGCCGCTACCTCGTGGGCGACCACATCACCGAGGCCGACGTGCGCCTGTTCACCACGCTGGCGCGCTTCGACCCGGTCTACCACGGGCACTTCAAGTGCAACCGCAACAAGCTCATCGAGATGCCGGCGCTGTGGGGCTACGCGCGCGACCTGTTCCAGACCCCGGGCTTCGGCGACACGATCGACTTCACCCACATCAAGCAGCACTACTACATCGTCCACCGCGACATCAATCCCACCGGGGTCGTCCCCCTCGGGCCGGCGCTGGAGAACTGGGCGACGCCGCACGGGCGTGAGGAGCTGGGCGGCTCCCCCTTCGGTGACGGGACCCCGCCCGGGCCTCCGCGCGAGGTCGTGCCACCCGAGCACAACCCCGTCCTCGCCCTGCTCGACCGCTGAGTCCGAGGGCGTATGCCGCCGGGTTCCGTTGCGCCGCAACGGAACCCGGCGCGGCAGGGCTGGGTCAGCGCTGGAAGAAGTCCGCGAGCACCGGCGCCAGCACCGGAGGGGGCACCTGGTGGAAGCCGCCCTCGAGCTCCACGGCGCGCGCGTCGGGGAGCGCGTCGGCGAGCACCGTGGCCGAGTCGTGCAGCCACGGCACGGCGGTGCCGCTGCTGCAGACCGCGAGGAACGGCGTACCGATGCGGGCGAGCACGTCCCGCGGCAGCGACTGGTCGTCTCCCCCGAGGCACAGTCCGTCGTACTTGACGGTGTAGGTCAGAGCCAGCAACGACTCCCACACCGGCGTGCCGCGCATGCCCTCGAACGCCTGCTCCGGCATGCCGACGACGTCGACGTTGAAGTAGCGCAGGATGCCTTCGCGGTCCCCCGCCGCCTCGAAGCGTTCCAGCGTGCCGATGTAGTCCTCGGGCTCGGGAGGCCACGCAGCGGTGCGGTAGGGCACCTCGAAGGCCGCCGCGGACGCGACCGGCAGCCCCGCTGACAGCGCCTCGACGACCAGGGCACCGCCGGACGAGACGCCGAAAAGGCCTGCGGCAGAGGCGTTTCCGCTCGTCTCCGCGATGACCGCCCGGAGGTCCTCGACCTCGCGGCCGAGGGCCTGGCGGCGCACCTCCTCGGTGGGCGCGCCGGCCAGGTGGTCGCCGCTGTCGCCGCGACCTCGCCGGTCGTAGGTGACCCCTGTCAGGCCGAGGTCGCCGAGCGCCTGCGCCGTGTCACGCAGCGTGCCACGGTCGCAGAACGCCCCTCCGACGGTCACCACGACCGGTCCGGACCCGTACGCCTCGTAGGCGATCGTCGTGCCATCGGCCGAGGTCGTCTGCTGCTTCCCAGTCATCTCCGGTGCTCCTGTCGGTGCGGCTCGCGGTTCGAGCCTTCGTTGACCCGTCGATCGCAGGCGGGCGGTCTCGACACGGGTGTGCCCCTCATCTTCACCGGGCTGCTCGTCACGAGGGCTTGCGCGAGAAGACCTCGGCCTGGTCGGGCTCGGGGACGGTGGCCATGTGGTCCTGGACGGCCTGTGAGAGTGCCGGCCAGGTCTCGTGCTGCGCGACCGGAACGACGGTGCCCACGACGTGGTCCGGGTGGACCTCGACGAGGTTCCACGACTGCGGCCCGTCCACGGCCATCAGCAGCTCCCGCGGTGCGCCGACGTCGTCGACGTAGGACACTCCGCCCGCGACGAGCACCGGGACGCCGCCCAGGGTCCCGAAGCTCGTGACGTGCAGGTGCCCGCTGAGGATCGCCCTGACATCACTGCCTTCGATCGTCGCCTGCAGTCGGCCGGCCTCGCGGAAGTCGAGCAGCTGCATGACCGGGGAGCGGTAGACGATGGGTGCGTGGTGGATGACGAGGATCGTCCCGTGCTCGGCCGAAGTCGCGAGTTCCCTCGTCAGCCAGGCGTACTGGGGGTCCGAGAAGCCACCGTGGTGGTAGCCCGGGACCGCGGAGTCGATGGCGATGATCCGCAGTCCACGCACGTGCGTGACGGCGTCCTGTGGCTCGTCGGTGTCGACACCGTGCAGCACGCGGGCCATCGCCCGGCGCTCGTCGTGGTTTCCGCCAGTGACCACCAGGGCGCAGCCGAGGCGCTTCACGACCGGGGTGACCATGGCCAGGAAGAGCTCGTAGGCGGCGGCGTCACCACGATCGGTTAGGTCTCCCGACACCACGAGGGCGTCGATGTGCTCGGCGCAGCCCTCCACCCGCTCCAGCGCCCGACGCAGCTGCTCACGGGTGTCGATGCGTCCGTGGAGCAGGTCTGTCCCGGCGATGAGGTGGGGGTCGGAGAGGTGGGCGAGCACGTGGCTCGGGGCTGGGTGCGTTCCGGTGATCGGCACGGCTGCCAGCCTAGGGTGACCGGCTTGCGGACGCTCGCCGGCGGCGGCTCAGTGGCGCGTCTGACAGGCCGGGCACCAGTAGAGCCGGCGACCGCCGAGCTCCCGCAGCGCCACCGTGCCGCCACACCGTGGGCACGTCTCGCCGGTGCGCTTGTAGACCAGGAAGCGCCTCTCGAAGGTGTCGCCGAGTCGCTCGCCTGTCAGCGACCGGGTGATGGCCCTCGCCCGTCCGGAGCGACGCCACCGGAGGGCCTGCTCGACCTGCTCGGGAATGGTGATGATCTGGCCGAACGTGCGTCCGAGCGGCATCAGCAGCACGAGGTCGTCCCAGATCTCCTGCCATGTCTCCGGGCTCAGGTCGACGCCGCGGGTCAGGGGGTCCACGGCAAGGCGGTGGAGCACCTCGCAGCGGTAGACGTTGCCCACGCCGGCCACGACCGACTGCTCCATGAGCAGCTCGGCGATGGTGCGGCGACTGCGGTGCACGCGTGCGAAGCCGAGCCCGGGGTCTTGGACCCGGCGCAGCGGGTCCGGACCCAGCGTGGACAAGACCTCACGCTGCCGCGCACGGTCCACGAGGGTGCAGATCATCGGTCCGCGCAGATCTGCCCAGTGTGTCGTGCCGACGAGGCGCAGGCGCACAGCACCGACGGGAGCCGGAGGAGCCGTTCCTTCGAACGGTTTCACGTGAAACGCGCCGATGAGACCCAGGTGCACGTGCAGCGTCTGGTCCCCGATCGCGGCGAAGAGGTGCTTTCCCCACGCGTCAGCGTGCTCGAAGACGTGCCCGTCGAGCAGTTCCGCGTCCGCCGCGAAGCGGCCCTGTGGGCTCGATACCTGCACGGACTGGCCGCGGAAGACACGCTCCAGACGCTCGGCGAGCGCGTGAATCGTGTGCCCTTCCGGCATCTCTTTTCCTTCGTGCTTGAGCCCTGACAGTGCAACGGCGGACGGCGGGTCGCATCTGCCTCGGGTCGGACCTGCCTACCGTGGTCGCGGAGCCGGACGGACGCCGGCACTGCGACGACCGGTCCCGGCGGCGGGTGTGAACGGTCAGGCCCGCTCGGGTTCCGAGACGCCCATGAGGTCGAGAATGCGGCGCAGGTCCTCCATCGAGGCGAACTCCACCGTGATCTTTCCCTTGCGCTGGCCGAGCGCGATCGCGACCCGCGTCTCCAGGCGGTCCGACAGCCCCGTCGTGAGGTCGTCGAGCTGCGGGTGCCGGCTACCGGCACGGGGACGGCGCGGCTTGGGCGCGTCGTTGCCCTCCCCGAGCGCGACGAGCTCCTCGACCGAGCGCACGGACAGGCCCTCCGCGACGATCCGCTGCGCCATCCGCTCCATCGCGGCGGCATCCGCCATACCGAGCAGGGCACGAGCGTGCCCGGCGCTGAGCACACCGGCGGCCACACGTCGCTGCACGAGGGGCGGCAGGCGCAGCAGCCGGAGCGTGTTGGAGATCTGCGGACGCGAGCGACCGATACGCGTGGCCAGCTCTTCGTGCGAGCAGCCGAAGTCGTCGAGCAGCTGCTGGTAGGCGGCTGCCTCCTCGAGGGGGTTGAGCTGGCTGCGGTGCAGGTTCTCCAGGAGTGCGTCACGCAGCAGGTCGTCGTCGCTGGTCTCCTTGATGATCGCCGGCACCACGGCGAGCCCGGCGGCCTGCGAGGCGCGCCAGCGGCGCTCACCCATGATGAGCTCGAAGCGCTTGCCGTCGGCCTCGGCGAGCTGGTCGGCGGCGATCCGACGCACGACGACGGGCTGGAGGACGCCGATCTCACGGATGGAGTGCACCAGCTCCTCCATGTGGTCCTCGTCGAAGACCGTGCGGGGCTGGCGGGGGTTGGGCCGGATCGCGTCGATGTCGAGCTCTGCGAACTCCGCGCCCGGCACCACCGCGAGGCCCTCCGGCGGCTCCAGCTCGCCAGACGCCTCGGGGTTGGTGGTTCGCTCACCATCCGACGCCTGCTGCTGAATCCCCGAGGCCGCACCCTCCGGCGCCTCCGTCGTTCCCAACGCGCTGCCGGACGCGGCTGCAACGTCGGTGGCCGGCGTGCCGGCGCCGGCTTCGGAGGCGGTCGTGCCGGACACCGCCCCAGTCGTGCTGGCGTCGGTCGCCTGCGCGGGTTCGGGCTGCTTCTGCTCGGTGAAGAACACGTCCACCGGTCGCCCAGCACCTCCACTGGGTGCGCTCGGGATGAGCGCTCCGAGACCACGTCCGAGAGCGCGACGCTTCTCCGCCATTCGTCAAACCTTTCCCATGTGGCGCGTCGTTCGCGCCAGCGGTCAGTCTAGGTGGTGCCTTGTCATGCCTTGTACGTCAGTCCGCCCGTGCGGACTTCGTGGTGTTTCACGTGGAACAGGCTGTCTGGCTGGCACCGGGAACTGGCGCCACGTGTTTCACGTGAAACGGCACACGTTGCGAGCTTCCGATCCCAGACGCGTGCAGTTTCACGTGAAACACAGAAGCGGTCCCGGTGTCACGGCCGACCGTGCCTACTCAGTTCTGCGACGACACATCGGCCGCCCCGCGATCGGCGATCTCGCCCGCGGCCGCGAGGTAGGCGAGGGCACCGCTGCTCACCGGGTCGTAGGTCATGACGGTCTCGCCGAAGCTCGGGGCCTCCGAGACGCGGACGGAACGGGGAATGGAGGTGCGCAGGACCTCCTGGGGGAAGTGCTCCCGCACCTCCTCCGCCACCTGCGCCGAGAGTCGGGTCCGCCCGTCGTACATCGTCAGCAGGATCGTGGACACGTGCAGCGCCGGGTTGAGGTGGTGCTTGATCAGCTCGATGTTCTTCAGCAGCTGCGACAGACCCTCGAGCGCGTAGTACTCACACTGGATCGGGATGAACACCTCACTCGCCGCGACCATGGCGTTGACGGTGAGCAGCCCCAGGCTGGGTGGGCAGTCGATCAGGACGTAGTCGAAGGGGTGGCCCTCGGCGATGGCAGCGGCGATCGCCTTCTGCAGGCGGGACTCGCGGGCCACGAGGGAGACCAGCTCGATCTCGGCGCCGGCCAGGTCGATGGTCGCCGGGGCACAGTGCAGGTTGCTGACCGTCGGGCAGGGCTGCACCACTTCGAGCAGAGGCGTTCCGTCCACGAGCACGTCGTAGATCGAGGGCACCTCGGCATGGTGGTCGATGCCGAGAGCCGTGCTGGCGTTGCCCTGGGGGTCGAGGTCGATGACGAGCACCTCGAGGCCGGACTGCGCGAGCGCCGCTGCGATGTTCACGGTGGTGGTGGTCTTGCCGACGCCACCCTTCTGGTTGGCGACGGTCAGCACGCGCGGGCTCGCAGGCTTGGGGAACTGGCGACCCGTCAGCTGGATGCGGCGCCGCGCGTTCTCTGCCAGCTCGCGAGCCAGAGGCGTGTCCTCCCCTGCGCTGGGGATCGCGGCGGCAAGGGCGTCGCGGTCGGCGTCGTCCGCCCTCGCCAGCGCCTCGCGACGGGCTCTGTCCACAGCGTTGTCCCCAGCCTCGGTATCCGCGGATCCCCGCACGAATGTCGCTTCTGCCGCACCGTTGTCCACTGACTTGTCCACAGGACCTCCAGCAGTCGCCCCCGTCAAAGCTGGGGGGACGTCAGGGCTACCGACGTCACCTGCATCGTGGTGCGCCGACTCCACCGCCGCGGACTGGTGAGCCGACCCGATGGGGTCGGGCGTCGTGCCCGGCGCCTCCGGCGTCGCTACGGCGGAGCGTGTTACCTCCACGAGATTCCCTTCCGGTGTGGTGACCGTTTCACGTGAAACGCCGAACGCCCGCGCGAGCCAGCCGAGGCGTCGGTGCTCGGGAGCGGGCTCCGGTTCGCTAGGCCAGCCCAGGTTCGTCGACATGGTCACGTGGAGTGCACCTCCGGAGTTGCGACGCGTCCGACGCGGTGCTGCAGGAGCACCGGCTGGGACAGACGGCTGGTTGGTCTGGTGACGATCATGGCTGACGGGGCCCGCGGTGGCTCGTACCGCCTCCGGTGCGTCGGGAACCTCGCGGCCGGTCGGCGCGGCGACGCGCCGATCCCGCACTCGACGGCTGGCGGCTGCGGAAGCGGCGCCGGTCGACCTCGTCGCCGATCGTCGCCCGGAGCACCACGGTGGGCTCGGCGAGAACTGAGCCGCCGACCTCCTCGACCCCTGCGGACACCACGCCCAGACGGGTCAAGGCGGTGTGCGCCTCCGCCAGCTCCTCGACGGCGCGGCTGCCCTTGAGCGCGAGCAGGCTCCCGCCCGCCTCGAGCAGGGGCAGGGTCCACTCAGCCAGCTGGACGATCCGGGACACGGCGCGGGCCGTCACCCACGGAGCCTGCAACCGGTCCCAGAGCGCCTCCGCGCGAGCGGTGTGCACCGTGACGTTGGCCAGGCTGAGCTGGGCCACCGTGCCACTGAGCCAGCCGGTGCGCCGTTGCAGCGGCTCCACGAGGTGCAGCTCGAGGTCGGGCCGGGCGATGGCCAGTGCCAGCCCGGGCAAGCCCGCTCCGGAACCGACGTCGATCACCTGCTGGCCCGACTCTCGCGGCGGGATCAGCTCCTGTACCACTCCACAGTTGAGAACGTGCCGGTCCCACAGCCGCGGAGCCTCACGGGGTCCGATGAGTCCGTGACTGATGCCGGTGTCGCTGAGGATCGCCACGTACCGCTCGGCCAGCTCCACCCGATCGCCGAAGACGGTCTCTGCCGTGGGTGGAGTGGCCGGCGGAGTGGAGGGCGGAGTGGCCGCCTCAGTGGGCTTCGGAGCGGTCGGCTCGAGCGCATCGTCCGGCACGCGCTCTCACTCCTCGGCTCGTTACGGGTAGGTCGGTCGATCAGGTGGGACAGCAGGCGGTTCACTCACGGGCGCCAGCCGGGGCGGCACCCCTCGTCGAGAAGCGGTTGCCCACGCGGCGAGCTGCCTCGACCGTACGCCAGTGGTCAGGAGCGTCGGACGGGGGCGTCGCGTTTCACGTGAAACGCGACATCGCCCTTACGCAGGGAGGATGACGATGTGGCGGTTGGGCTCCACGCCCTCGGACTCGGAAACGAGCCCGGCAGCCGACACCTCATCGTGCACGACCTTGCGCTCGAAGGCCGACATCGGGTCGAGCGAACGCTTCTGCCCCGACTCCTTGACCTCAGCGATGGCCGCGTGTGCGAGCTCGACGAGGGCGGACCGGCGCTGGGCACGGTGCCCGGCAATGTCGAGCATGAGTCGGCTGCGCTCTCCGGTCTGCACCTGGACCGCGAGCCGCGTCAGCTCCTGGAGGGCCTCGAGGACCTTCCCGTCAGTCCCCACGAGACGCCGCGGGACCCGGCCCTCCTCGGAGTCGACGATGGCGATCGCGGCGCGGTCACCGTCGACATCCACGTCGATGTCCCCGTCGAGGTCGGCGATGTCGAGCAGCGTCTCGAGGAAGTCCGCCGCGACCTCACCCTCGCGCTCGAGCTGACGCAGGCGCGAGCCCTTGTTCGCCTTGCCGGCCTCCCCCGTGCCGCCGGCGCCTTCGCTCGAGGCGGCCTCGTCGGCTGCCTCGGCGATCTCGGGGACCAGCGCGCCCTCGGTCGTCGCGACCACCGGCGCCTCGACGTCACTCGACTCGACGTCATCCGGCTGCACGTTGTGCGTCCGGGCAGCGTCGGTCTCGGCGGGCGTGGTCACAGCATCGTTGGTCTCGACGTCGGGGGACTGCGTGTCGCTCATGGAAACTCCTTGGTTCACCGGGGCCGGACTGTGGACAACTCGTGTCCGCGCAGGTCAGGGGCCCGAAGAGGTGTGGACGAGGGTGTGGACGAGGCTCAGCGGCGGTTCTTGCTCGGCTGGGTCCTGGGCTGGGTGCGAGCGCGCTTCTTGCCCTTGGGCTGCTGGCGCTGGCCTGACTTGGGGGCGTCGTCCGGGACGGCATCGCCGGTGGCGTCGAGCCCGGGCACGGTGAAGTCCTGGACGTCCTTGCCCTTGCGCTGGAGACGCTCGCGGCGGGCGCGCTCGGCCTCGGAGCCCGGAGCCGGCATGTTGCGGATGACGTAGAACTGCTGACCCATGGTCCACAGGTTGGTGG
The DNA here is from genome assembly GCF_040702505.1 of Terrabacter sp. NPDC080008. Classification (NCBI taxonomy): domain Bacteria; kingdom Bacillati; phylum Actinomycetota; class Actinomycetes; order Micrococcales; family Intrasporangiaceae; genus Terrabacter; species Terrabacter sp. NPDC080008. The sequence goes on along the minus strand of NZ_JBFBLC010000001.1, from coordinate 381,824 downwards.
TGAGCCAGTAGAGCAGGACACCGATGGGGAAGTTGATGCCGGAGAACGCGAAGAAGAGCGGCATCAGGTAGAGCAGGACCTTCTGCTGCTTCGCGAAGGGGTTGTCCAGCGCCGAGGCCGGCATGTTCTTGCGCATCAGCTGGTACTGCGTCGTGAACGTCGTCGCCGACATCAGGACGATGAGGATGGCGCTGAGAATCTTGACGTTGAGCGTCGTCGAGTGGACGAAGGAGTCCGAGAGCTTCGCGCCGAGGATCGTCGAGGCCTCGATGGTCTGCGCGACCTGGCGGGTGATCGGGCCGATCGGCGCCGCAGCCCCCTCGGCGATGGCCTTGAGGTTGTTGAGCAGCTGGAAGAGCGCGAAGAAGAAGGGGCTCTGGATCAGGATCGGCAGACAGCTGCTGAACGGGTTGGTCCCGGTGCGGCGGTAGAGATCCATGATCTCCGCCTGCTGCGCCTTCTGGGACTCCGGGTCGCGCTTGCCCTTGTACTTCTTCTGGATCTTCTGCATCTCCGGCTGGATGAGCTGCATCCGCCGGGAGGAGTGGATCTGGCGCACGAAGAGCGGGATGAGCAGGATGCGGACGACGACCGTGAGGCCGACGATCGACATGGCCCAGGCCCAGCCGGTGGGCAGGCCGATGGTGTCGAAGAGCCAGTGCCAGGCGTACATGACCCACGCTTCACCCAGCTTGATCGGGTAGAGCAGGGTCTGCAGGAAGTCCATCAAGGTGTGTTCCTCTGTGGTCTGGTGGGCAGTCGGTCAGCTCGGGGTCGAGCCGGACGGGCTGCTCACCACTGGTCGGCAACCATATGCCGGTGGGTCAGGGGTTGGGACGGAAGTCCTCGGGTCGCACGTCGTTGCGGGTGGCCCACGACCTCGGCACCGGATCGACGCCGCCGGGGGTCCACGGGTGGCACCGTCCGAGCCGGCGGATCGCGAGCCAGCCACCGCGCAAAGGACCGAACCGCGTGAGGGCCTCGACGGCATACGCGGAGCAGCTCGGGTAGAAGCGGCACGACGGCGGCGTGAGGGGCGAGACGAAGCGCTGGTAGAGCCGCACGAGGAGGACGAGCGGGGAGGCGAGCACCTGGTTGCGGGTGGCGCTCATCGCCGGCACGCCTTCTCGAGTCCGCGGGCCACCGCGAGGTCGAGCTCGTCCCAGCCGGCGTCGGCCGCCGCGGGGTTGGCCCGGACCACGAGGTCCAGCCCTGCGGGTATGCCGTTCAGCCGGGTCGCGACGCTGGCGCGCAGCCGGCGCTTGGTGCGGTTGCGCACCACCGCGTTGCCCACGGCCTTGGACACAACAAAACCGACACGCGGCGGAAGATCCGCACGCGCATCGGTCCGGTTGGCATGCACGACGATGAGTCGCCCGCCTGCTCTGCTGGCGCCGGGCCCGCGTACTGCCGTGGTGAAGTCCGACCGTTCACGCAGTCGGTGACGTGCCGGCAGCACGCCGCGGCCTCCGGCGGCTCAGGCCGAGAGCTCGGCGCGGCCCTTGCGACGGCGGGCGGCGAGGATGGCACGGCCGGCGCGCGTGCGCATGCGCAGGCGGAAGCCGTGCGTCTTGGCGCGGCGACGGTTATTCGGCTGGAAGGTGCGCTTGCTCACGTGGATCTCCGTAGGTTGCGGCGCCCGCACGACGTCGACGACGTCGGCACGGCGCCCGGGTGGGGCTGGCGGTGGCCGATGCGACCGCAATCGGCAAGCCCACGGAGCCACGGACAGACCGGCGAGGCCGGCTCCCGAGGGCCATGGGCATGCGAAAGAGGTCGCAGACACGCTCGGTCAACGATACGGGAGCGCCGGAACGAGAAGCAAACCGGCGAGGACCCCGGTGCGCGACAGGGCCGAAACCCCTGATCTTGGAACGTCGCCGGGCGATTGCAAGGCGACACGCCGCAGTCTGGAAAGATCCTGACCGCGTTCGATTGTCATTGTCGCCGCCCTCGCTGTAGGTTTTCGACTCTCACGATCCTCGCCACCTTCTGCACAGGCTGTGGACAAACGTGTGGACAACAGGGCATCGTGTCGCCGGGTACCGCTCGGACGACACCGACCGGTGGCCTCGGTGTCGACATCGAGGCAGGCCACCGCGGTCGAGTCCCGACTCGAGCCGTCTCGGTCCCGATCCCGAACAGGGACGAGCCGGACCGATGCCGGTGGATCCGACAAGCCAGCAAGTGCACAGACAAGATCAGGGGAAGGTGGGTTCAGGTGAGCGAGGCCGGCGTCGACTACGCACAGATCTGGCGCCAGACGCTCGGCACCCTCGACTCGGTGGGCCTGTCCAACCAGGAACGCGCGTTCGTGCGTCTCTGCCGGCTCGTCGGCGTGCTCGACCAGACCGCTCTCGTCCGCGCCCCCAACACCTTCACCAAGGACTTCCTCGAGCAGCGGGTCCGGGAGCAGATCCACGCGGCGCTGGCCAGCGAGCTCGGCCACCCCGTGCAGCTCGCCGTGTCGGTCGACGAGAGCCTCGAGACCGACCTCGGCCTCGTCACCGATGAGCCGACCGGGCAGGCCTCGGTGCACGAGGGCTCCCGCGGCCCCGGCCGCCCGGCCCCCCACAACGGCGCCCACACAGCCCCCGGCGCTGCCGGTGGCCAGGGCTACGGAGGGTACGGCGCCCCGGGGGCCAACCCCCTGCGCGACCTCGCCGAGAGCGCGCCCGCGCTCAACGGCGCCGACCTCGACGAACCGCGCCAGCCGGCATACCCGGGTCCGGGTGACCAGACGCGCATGGAGCTCGGTCCCGACCCGTTGAGCGGCGGTGAGAGCGGGCCGCTGCGACTGCAACACCGCCCCGAGCCCAGCTCGCCGGGTGACACCCGGCTCAACCCGAAGTACACCTTCGACACCTTCGTCATCGGCGCGAGCAACCGCTTCGCCCACGCGGCGGCGGTCGCGGTCGCCGAGGCCCCGGCCAAGGCGTACAACCCGCTCTTCGTCTACGGCGAGTCGGGGCTGGGCAAGACACACCTGCTGCACGCGATCGGGCACTACGCCCGGACGATGTTCCCCAACGTGCGGGTGCGCTACGTGAACTCCGAGGAGTTCACCAACGACTTCATCAACAGCATCCGCGACGACAAGGCGAGCGCGTTCCAGAACCGCTACCGCAGCGTCGACGTGCTGCTCATCGACGACATCCAGTTCCTCCAGGGCAAGCTGCAGACCCAGGAGGAGTTCTTCCACACCTTCAACACCCTGCACAACGCGAACAAGCAGATCGTCATCACCAGCGACCTGCCGCCGCGTGAGCTCTCGGGCTTCGAGGACCGGATGCGCACGCGCTTCGAGTCGGGCCTCCTGACCGACGTGCAGCCGCCCGACCTCGAGACCCGCATCGCGATCCTGCGCAAGAAGGCGATCCAGGACCGGATGAAGGTCCCGGACGACGTGCTCGAGTACATCGCGACGAACTTCAGCACCAACATCCGCGAGCTCGAGGGCGCCCTGATCCGCGTCACGGCGTTCAGCAACCTGAACCGGCAGGCGGTCGACCTGCCGCTCGCGGAGATCGTCCTCAAGGACGTGCTGCCGAACGAGACGCCCAACCAGGTGACGGCGGCGACGATCATGGCCGTCACGGCCGCGTACTACGCCGTGACGCTCGAGGACCTGTGCGGCTCGTCCCGCTCCCGTCAGCTCGTCACGGCGCGCCAGATCGCGATGTACCTCTGTCGCGAGATGACCGACCTGTCCCTGCCGAAGATCGGCCAGCACTTCGGCGGTCGCGACCACACGACCGTCATGCACGCCGACCGCAAGATCCGTGAGCTGATGGGCGAGCGTCGCGCCATCTACAACCAGGTCACCGAGCTGACCAACCGGATCCGCCAGCAGTCCCACTGAGGCCGTTCGCCTCCCAGCCGGCCCGAGCGCCCCTTCACGGGGCCGATGGCGTATGCCGCCGGGTCGGCTCTCGCGTACCCCCGGGCGCCCGTCCGCGCGCCACGTGAGGACCACGACCCGGCGCCGGAACCCACATCTGTCCACAGCTCTCTCCACAGCTGTGTGCACACGATGCTCGGGTGACGAGGGGGCCTGCATGACGCTCACAACGGCCACCCCGGTCGACGTTGTCCACCGACTGTGGACAAGTCTGGGGATAAGCAGCCGCCGGGTTCTGCACAGCTGACTAGTCAGCAAGCGCGCCAAAGCGGTCATATGCCGCCGCGGTTTCCACACGGGCCTGTGGACAACTGTGGATGAGCGGCCCCTGACTGCGGACAACTCGCACCGGGGCTGTGAGGACGGTGTGCACGCCGGGAATCCGTCCCCAGCCACGTCCTGTGACCGCAGCGTTCGCCCCACACCTCCTGCACATGGCCATCCGGCCCGTGACCAGCGACGACGCCGGTTGTCCACAGGATCCACAGCACCTATGACTATGACGAGACCCTCGAACAAGGGAGATGCCCCGACAACGAGGCTTCGCGACACCGACCGAGAGGGCGCCCGGTTCGAGGGATTTGGGCCTGCTGCCGGATTCGGGAGTGTGTGTGGTGCCGGTCACCGGCAGGCACTAGTGTCTGAGCCCCAATGTCCTTCCCTGTCGAAGTGAGTGCACCGTGAAGTTTCGGGTTGAGCGAGACGTCTTGGCCGAGGCCGTGACCTGGGTGGCCCGTGGCCTGCCGGCGCGCCCGCCCGTGCCGGTCCTCGCCGGCGTCCTCGTCGAGGCCGCCGAGGACGGCACCCTGACGCTCTCGGCGTTCGACTACGAGATGTCCGCGCGCATCACCGTCCCGGCCGACGTGGCCGAGGCCGGTCAGGTGCTCGTCCTCGGGCGCCTGCTCGCCGACATCTCCCGCAACCTGCCCAACAAGCCGATCGACGTGAGCACCGACGGCACGAAGGTCAACGTCGCGTGCGGGTCCTCGCGGTTCGCGCTGCGTGAGATGCCCGTCTCCGACTACCCGACGCTCCCCGCGGCGCCCGAGGCGAGCGGCACCATCGCCGGCGACGTCTTCACCCAGGCGGTCGCGCAGGTCTCCGTCGCGGCCGACAAGGGCGACACCCTGCCGATCCTGACGGGCGTGCGCATGGAGATCGACGGCGACAAGGTCACCCTGCTCGCCACCGACCGCTACCGCCTCGCGATGCGTGAGCTCACCTGGAGCCCCGCTGCGCCGGACGCGAACCACGTGGCCCTCATCCCGGCCCGCCAGCTCTCCGACACGGCCCGCGCTCTCGGCGCCTCCGGCTCGGTCGAGCTGGCCCTCGGCCAGGGCGGTGACGGGCTCATCGGCTTCGAGGCGGGCCGTCGCCGCGCGACAACGCGCCTGCTCGACGGCGAGTACCCGAAGGTCACCTCGATCTTCCCGACCTCCGTCGACACCGAGGCCGTCGTCGAGACCGCGGCGCTCGAGGAGGCCGTCAAGCGCGTGGCCCTCGTCGCCGAGCGCAACACCCCGGTGCTGCTGAAGTTCACCGACGGCCAGGTCGCCATCGAGGCCGGCACCGGCGACGACGCCCAGGCCTCCGAGGCGGTCGAGGCCACGCTCGACGGCCCCGAGATCCAGATCGCGTTCAACCCGCAGTTCCTCCTCGACGGCCTGCACGCGGTCGGCACGCAGTGGAGCCGGCTGTCATTCACCCAGCCCAGCCGCCCGGCGGTCCTCACCGGCCAGGCCGAGGCCGACTCCCAGCCCGACAGCAGCTACCGCTACGTCCTGATGCCGGTGCGCTTCGCCAGCTGACGTAGCACCCCGGTCCTCCACCGGCCACCGCCCCCTGCCCGCGCCGTATGCCGCCGGGCTGGCGTAGCCTCGAACAGCCCCGCACGCTCCCCCGCAGAAAGGCACGCGACATGCAGCTCGGTCTCATCGGTCTCGGCAAGATGGGCGGCAACATGCGCGAGCGGTTGCGCCGCGCGGGCCACGAGGTGGTCGGCTTCGACCGCAACCCCGACGTCGCCGACGTGGGCACGCTCGAGGACCTCGTCAAGGCGCTCGAGGCCCCCCGCGTCGTGTGGGTCATGGTCCCGGCCGGCGACCCCACGCGTGAGACCGTCAAGGCCCTCGGTGAGCTGCTCGAGCCCGGCGACCTCGTCATCGACGGCGGCAACTCGCGCTTCACCGACGACTTCGAGAACGCCAAGGTGCTCGGCGAGAAGCAGATCGGCTACGTCGACTGCGGCGTCAGCGGCGGCATCTGGGGGCTCGACAACGGCTACGGCCTGATGTGCGGCGGCGAGCAGAAGTGGGTCGAGCGGGCCATGCCGATCTTCGACGCGCTGCGGCCCGAGGGCCCGCGCGAGGAGGGCTTCGTCCACGCCGGCGAGGTCGGCGCCGGCCACTACACGAAGATGGTCCACAACGGCATCGAGTACGGCCTGATGGCGGCCTACGCCGAGGGCTACGAGCTGCTCGAGAAGAAGGACATCGTCAAGGACGTCCCGGGCGCCTTCAAGGCCTGGAGCCGTGGCACCGTCGTGCGCTCCTGGCTGCTCGACCTCATGGTCAAGGCCCTCGAGGAGAACCCGCACCTGGACGACGTCTCCGACTACACCAACGACTCCGGCGAGGGCCGGTGGACCGTCGAGGAGGCCATCGCGCTCGGCGTGCCGATGCCCGTCATCTCCGCCTCGCTTTTCGCCCGCTTCGCCTCCCGCCAGCAGAGCTCGCCGACGATGCAGGCCGTCGCGGCCCTGCGCGGCCAGTTCGGCGGCCACCAGGTCATGACGATCGCCGAGGGCGAGGAGCTGCGCAACCAGACCGGCGCCGAGGGCTCAACCCACCCGGCCCCCGCCGCCGCCAAGGAGAAGGCCACCACGCCGGACCACCCTAGCGAGGCCGCCGTCGAGGCCTCGACCGCCGGTCCATCCTCCGGCACCGGTTCCACCGGTGGCGGCGCCCCCGGTGGTGGCCCCACGTCGGGCACCCAGGACACCTCGTCCTGACACCCGCAAGTCCGGCCGGCAGCCCGCTGCCGGCCGGTGTCCCGCCGGCCGACCCCGAGAAACCCGCGACCCTGACGTGCACGTCCGCCACCTGACCCTCAAGGACTTCCGGAGCTACCCGAGCGCCGAGCTCGCGCTGACCCCGGGCGTCACCACGCTCGTCGGGCTGAACGGGCAGGGGAAGACCAACCTCGTCGAGGCGGTGGGCTACCTCGCGACGCTCGGCTCGCACCGGGTCGCCACCGACCAGCCGCTGGTGCGCTTCGGCGCCGCCCAGGCGATCGTGCGCGGGGCGATCGTGCGTGACGACCGCGAGACGATGGTCGAGCTCGAGATCACCCCCGGCCGCGCCAACCGCGCTCGGCTCGGCCGCTCCCCCGTGTCCCGCCCGCGCGACGTGCTCGGCACGGTGCGCACCGTCCTCTTCGCGCCGGAGGACCTCGCCCTCGTCAAGGGCGACCCGTCCGAGCGGCGCCGGTTCCTCGACGAGCTGCTCGTCCAGCGCCAGCCGCGGTGGTCGGGCGTGCGATCGGACTACGACAAGATCCTCAAGCAGCGCAACGCCCTGCTGAAGTCGGCCGCGCCGGTGCTGCGCAAGGGCGCCCGTCGCCCACCCCGTCCGCCACGGGACGGGGAGCCGCCGCTCGACGAGGCGCGCGAGGCGGCCCTGCACACGCTCGTCGTGTGGAACGACCACCTCGCGACCGTCGGCGCCCAGCTGCTGTACGCGCGCCTGCGCCTGCTGCGCGACCTGGCCCCCGACCTCGGCGAGTGCTACGACGCCGTGAGCGCGGCCTCGTCCAACGCCCGCGCCACCTACCGCAGCTCCCTGCACGAGGACCTCGCCAAGCGGCTCGCCGCGGGAGAGGTGCCCGAGATCGAGGAGCTGCGCGCCGGCATGCTCGAGACCCTCGAGCAGTTGCGCTCGAGCGAGATCGAGCGTGGCGTCTCGCTCGTCGGGCCGCACCGCGACGACCTCGTCCTCTCGCTCGGCGAGCTGCCGGCCAAGGGCTACGCCAGCCACGGCGAGTCGTGGAGCTTCGCGCTGGGACTCAAGCTCGCCGCATACCGGCTCCTGCGACGCGACCTCGGCGATGACCCGGTGCTCGTGCTCGACGACGTCTTCGCCGAGCTCGACTCGGGGCGCCGGGAGCGCCTCGCGACGCTCGTCGCCGACTGCGAGCAGGTGCTCATCACGGCGGCCGTGGGCGCCGACGTGCCCGACACGCTCCGCGAGAGCGGGACGACGTATGCCGTCGAGCTGGGCCAGGTGCACCTGGCCGGCTCACCGGCGGCCGAACCCACGGACTCCGAGACCTCCGACGGCTCCGGTGCTCCGGAGGCGGAGGGCGCCGGCGAGCACGGCTCGGATATCCGGCCCGGCGGGCCGGACGGGCCGGACACCACGGACGGTGTCGAGGCGGGTGCGGACGAGGAGGTGAGCGGTGGCTGACGAGGGCTTCGATCCCGAGGAGGTGCCCGAGCCGAGCGACGAGGACACCCGCATCGCCGACGCGGCCGCATCGGCACTGGCCCGCGCGAGAGCCGCGGCCGCCGAGAAGGGCCTGCGGCCGGGGATGAAGCCGAAGAAGCGCCGCCGCCCCATCGGCCACGCCCCGGTGCTGTCCGGCTCCGCGCGCGACGGGCGCGACCCCGCGCTGCTCGGCGACCAGCTCGACCGGCTGCTCCTCGACCGAGGATGGAAGGTCGACGTCGCCGTCGGGTCGGTGATGGGCCGCTGGCCCGAGATCGTGGGACCCGACATCGCCGGACACGTGGAGCCGCTGACGTTCGTCGACGGGATCCTCACGGTGCGTGCCGACTCGACGGCCTGGGCCACGCAGATGAAGCTGCTCGCCTCCTCACTGCTGGCCCGGATCGATGAGGAGATCGGCGCCGGTGCGGTCAGCGAGCTCAAGATCGTCGGACCCGGGGCGCCGTCGTGGAGCCGCGGTGGCCGTCGCTCCCCCGACTCCCGCGGCCCCCGCGACACCTACGGCTGACCCCGACCCACACCCCACGTCACCCACGACGGACCCCCACTCCCACCCCCAGCCACGTCGAGTGGGCACTTTCCGTCGTTTGTCCACAGGGCAGGCGCGCCCTCCGGACGTGGGCAGCCCACCCCGCCCTGGGCCAGCAGCCACGGGCTCAGGCCGGCAGCTCTCGGCGCGCGAGTGTCGGTGTCCGGTCGCACACTGGCGTCATGACCTCGCACCGGACCTCGACCCCTGGACCCGCAGCCCTGCCGACGCACGAGAGCCACTGTGCGATCGTGCCGCCCTACGTCCTCGAGGCGCTGGCCTCGAGCGACGAGCCGGCCCTCGCGGCCCAAGCGCGTGACGCGTTGCGCCACGACGAGCGGCTCCGCAGCGCCCGGCGCACCCCCACGGCTCGGGCCACGACGCGACAGGTGCCCCGGCCCGCGGGCGTCGCCGCGCCGGAGGAGGCTCAGGGCACCGGCCCGAAGCGCACGATCTACGACACCCATGGCACGCAGACCACGCCCGGCACACAGGTGCGCGCCGAGGGCCAGCCCGCCACCGGCGATCCGGCGGCCGACGAGGCCTACGACGGGCTCGGCGCGACCTGGGAGCTGTGGTGGACGGCATACTCCCGTGACTCGCTCGACGGCAAGGGCATGCCGTTGCTGGCCACCGTCCACTACGGCCAGAACTACGACAACGCCTTCTGGGACGGCTCGCAGATGGTCTTCGGCGACGGCGACGGGGTCATCTTCGAGCGGTTCACCAAGAGCCTCGACGTCATCGGCCACGAGCTGGCCCACGGCGTCACCGAGCACACGGCCGGGCTGCTCTACCAGGGGCAGTCGGGCGCCCTCAACGAGTCGATCTCCGACGTGTTCGGGGTGCTCGTCAAGCAGAAGCACCTCGGCCAGAGCGCCGCCGAGGCCGACTGGCTGGTCGGCGCCGACCTGCTCGCGCCGTCGGTGAAGGGGCGGGCGCTGCGCGACATGCGCAACCCCGGCACCGCCTACGACGACCCGCGGCTCGGCAAGGACCCGCAGCCGGCCGACATGGCGCACTACGTCGACACCTCCGACGACAACGGCGGCGTCCACATCAACTCGGGCATCCCCAACCGCGCCTTCGTGCTCGCTGCGGTGGCCATCGGCGGCAACGCCTGGGAAGGCGCCGGGGCCATCTGGTATGCCGTCGTGTCGGGTGACGGGATCAAGGCGGACTGCGACTTCGCGACCTTCGCAGGCCTCACGGTGGACGCCGCCGGACGCCTGCACGGTGCGGGGTCGAAGGAGCAGTCGGCGGTGCGGAACGCCTGGGAGCAGGTCGGGGTGCTCGCCGCAGGTGCCGGCGGCAGCGCGTCGCAGTCGGGTGGTGCCGCGGCAGCCGGCTCGCCGGCCGACCAGGGCGGCAGCGCTCCCAACGCCGACACCCAGGTGGTGCTGCGGCGGTCCGGTGGCTTCGCCGGCCTGGTGCGTGAGCGGCGAGTCGCCATCGGCGAGCTGCCGGAGCGCGATGCGAAGGACTGGCAGCACCTGCTTGCGGCCCCGACGCTCCAGCGCATCGCGGCGTCGACCGAGCGCACCCACCCCGACGCGTACGTCTACTCGGTCGTCTGCGACGAGATGGGTTGTGACATCACGATCCAGGAACCGCACCTGCCCGAGGCGATCCACTCCCTCTTCGAGCGCACCCTCGCCGACGACTGAGGGCCCTGACGTCAGTTCGAGGAGAGGACGTACGGCTCGTCGGCGTCCGGGATGTCGGTGTTGCGCGGCCGGGCGGGCGCGACCACTTCGCACACCCCGTCCAAGGTGCAGCGCTGCAGGTTGCGCTGGCTCGGCGTGACGGCGACCTGTGCGGTCAGAGCGCTGTCCCCGCCCAGCCGGTAGGTCGAGGGCGAGCCCTTCCCCGACGGATCGGTGCCCCCCTGCAGGACGAGGGCGGCGTCGCTCGTGCGCACGACGACCAGGGTGCCGTAGCGGAAGCGCTTCCCGTCCGCGCTCAGCTGTGAGGGGTCGATGCCGTCGATGGTGCCGGTCCCGAGCAGGTAGGAGCCATCCGAGGAGAAGGACCGGATGAGGATCGGCGCACACAGCCGCCAGCGGGTCAGTCCGGTGTCGAGGTCCCGCAGCTCGTTGCAGTAGTCCTTGGGCGCGGTGTTCGGGTCCGGTGCGATGACCGCTGTCCGCTGGGCCGCGTCGACGGCGGTGATGTGACCGGCGATGCGCTGGGTCTTCCCGGTCCCGACGTCCCATGACAGGGAGCTGCCCAGGGACCCCCGCTGGGCGTAGACCGTGGACCCGACGATGCCGACGGGCACCAGACCGGGGCTGTACTGGGCCCCCGTGCCGGCGCACTGGCACGCCTTGGCTCCCAGCGTCGCGATCTGCCTGCCCTCGGCGTCGTACGCCGCGAGGCCGCCACGGTCGTCGCCGACCACGATGACGGTGCCGTCGCTCGACACCTTCGGTGTGCCGTCGAGCCTCTTCATGGAGGTTCCCGAGGCGTCGAGGAGGTAGGACACCAGGGTGACCGTGCCGGTGACGAGCCAGCGGCCTCCGGCGACGCGGGCGAGCTGACCGGTCTGGAACTTGGCGGGCACCTTGACCGTCCTGGGGCCGTCGTGGATGACACCGTCCACCACGTACGGCACCGCGGTCGTCCCCGTGACTCCGCCGGTGGCCGGCCGGAACGGCCGAACCGGTGCGGAGCCGTCGGGGGTGAGGGTGGGGATCGACGTGGGCGTCGGCCGGGTGGTCGCGGTCGGGTTCGTCGAGTTCGGGTCCGTCGGGGCCACGCCGGTCCTCACCGGCGTGGGGACGCTGGTCGAGACGGTGGGTCCCGCTGGCAGGGCACGGCCGCCCTCGGAGCCGATGGCCGCCCAACCGACCGGGACCGCCACGGCCAGCACGAGGCCGGCGGCCAGGGCCCCCACCCCCAGCTCGCGCCGCCGGTTGGAGCGGTCGCGCTCGATGGCACGCTCGGCGAGGTTCGAGACGACGCGCACGCGGGCGGCCCGGTCGCCCAGCACGTCCTTGAGGTTCGGGTCGACGTCGCTCATGCGGTGGCCTCGCTCATCCGGGTGCGCAGCGCGGTGATGGCGCGGCTGGTGTGGCTCTTGACGGTGCCGACGGAGCATCCGAGCACCTCGGCGGTCTGTGCCTCGCTGAGATCCTCGTAGTAGCGCAGCACGATCGCCGCGCGTTGCCGGGCCGGCAGGCTCTGCACGTGGTTCCACAGGTCCATCGACGCGGCCGGGTCCAGGCCGGTCGCGGCCGGTGGGTCGAGCACCTCCAGCACGTGGCTGCTCGGGCTCTCGTGCCGGCGCAGCAGCGCGCGCCATCGTGAGTTGCTCTCGTTGACCAGGATGCGGCGCACGTAGGCGTCGGGCAGCTCGCTCGCCTGGACGCGGTGCCAGCTGCGGTAGACCTTCGCGAGCGCGTTCTGCACGAGGTCCTCCGCGGCGTCGCGGTTGCCGGTGAGCAGGTAGGCGAGGCGCGCGAGCGACTGTTCGCGCGCCATGACGTATGCCGTGAAGTCGGCTGTGCGCTGCGCGTCGTCCATCGCCTGTCCCCTGTCACGAGCCCGTGCCGCTCGGCGTGGGCGTCACCGTCGGTGCGGTCGTCGGCTCGACCCTCACCATCCGGCAGGTGCCGGCACCCTCCCAGACGCCGGGCGCCGGCGGAAGGTTGTCGTGCACGGCGGGCTGCGTGTCCCCCGGGTCCGAGAGCGTGACGCCGCTGCGTGCACGGCTGTGGACAAAGGCTGTGGACGGGAGTGCGGCGAACCGCCTCGAAGGGGGAGAATGGGCACGCGACGCCGCCACTGCGCGTCCGTGCCGCAGTCTGCGAGGTGAAGGCGCCTGAGGGCGGCTGAGGACCCGGGTCGTGATCCTCCCCTCGGATCCACGGGTGATCGGCCGGGAAACTGGCCGTTGCGCGCGTCTGAGGGCACGTTTGTCGTCGCCGGACCGCTAGACTGTGGTGGTTGCGGCTCGACGTCACGTCGAGCCGCCCGCATGAGGTCTGACCACCGAGGAGAGACGTGTCCGACGCTGACGAGCCGACCAACCCCAGCACCACCGCCAGTTCCACCGGACCGGACTCCACCGCAGCAGAGCTCTCCCCCGGAGACCACGTGCCGGGCCCCGAGGCCAACACCCCGGACGGCTCGGCCGTCGAGATCCCGGCCGCCGAGTCCCCGGCCAACGACACGGTGTCGCCGGCGCTCGCCGCGGCCGACAACCGGCCCAACGGCGTGGACTACGACGCCAGCCAGATCACCGTGCTCGAGGGACTCGAGGCGGTGCGCAAGCGCCCGGGCATGTACATCGGCTCCACCGGCCCCCGCGGCCTGCACCACCTCGTCTACGAGATCGTCGACAACGCGGTCGACGAGGCCCTCGCCGGCTACGCCGACACCATCGACGTCACGCTGCTGGCCGACGGCGGGGTCCGGGTCAAGGACAACGGCCGCGGCATCCCCACCGACATCCACCCGGTCGAGAAGATCAGCGCCGTCGAGCTCGTGCTGACCCAGCTGCACGCCGGCGGCAAGTTCGGTGGCGGCGGCTACAAGGTCTCCGGTGGCCTGCACGGCGTCGGTAGCTCGGTGGTCAACGCCCTCTCCACGCGCCTGAAGGCCGCGGTCCGCCAGAAGGGCCACGTCTTCCGGATGAGCTTCACCGACGGCGTACCCGACGGTCCCCTGGAGCAGCAGGAGGCCACCGACGAGACCGGCACCACGATCACCTTCTGGGCCAACCCGTCGATCTTCGAGACGGTCGAGTACGACTTCGAGACGCTGCGGGCCCGCTTCCAGCAGATGGCCTTCCTCAACAAGGGCCTGACGATCAACCTCGTCGACGAGCGCGTCGCCCCCGAGGACGCCGCCGCCGACGTCGACCTCGACGACATGGACTCCGACCTCACCGAGGTCGAGCAGGACGAGGACGAGCCCGACGCGTCCGCCGCCGGCGACGGTGCCGGTGAGAAGAAGACGGTGACGGCCAAGAAGGTCAGCTACCGCTACGACAACGGCCTCATCGACTACGTCAACCACCTCAACGGCTCCAAGCGCAGCGAGCCGGTCCACCCCGAGGTCATCAGCATCGAGGTCGAGGACGAGGCCAAGTCGCTCAGCCTCGAGCTCGCGATGCAGTGGACCAGCGCGTACAGCGAGTCCGTCCACACCTATGCCAACGCGATCAACACCCACGAGGGCGGCACCCACGAGGAGGGCTTCCGTGCGGCGATGACCAAGCTCGTCAACGAGTTCGCCCGCAAGCAGAACCTCCTCAAGGACAAGGACGAGAACCTCACAGGGGACGACATCCGCGAAGGCCTCACCGCCGTCATCTCGGTCAAGCTCGCCGAGCCCCAGTTCGAGGGTCAGACCAAGACCAAGCTCGGCAACTCCGAGGTCAAGGGCTTCGTCCAGCGCGCCATGACCGACGAGTTCGGCCACTGGCTCGAGGCGCACCCGAGTGAGGGCAAGGACATCGTCCGCAAGTCGGTGCAGGCCGCGGCCGCGCGCATGGCGGCCCGCAAGGCCCGCGAGGCCACGCGCCGCAAGGGCCTGCTCGAGTCGGGCGGCCTGCCCGGCAAGCTCAAGGACTGCCAGAGCAAGGACCCCAGCATCTCCGAGGTCTTCATCGTCGAGGGCGACAGCGCCGGCGGCTCGGCCACCCAGGCGCGCAACCCGCACACCCAGGCGATCCTGCCGATCCGCGGCAAGATCCTCAACGTCGAGAAGGCGCGCATCGACAAGATCCTCGCCAACAACGAGGTCCAGGCGCTCATCTCTGCCTTCGGCACCGGCATCGGTGAGGACTTCGACATCGACAAGGCGCGCTACCACAAGATCGTGCTGATGGCCGATGCCGACGTCGACGGCATGCACATCCGCACGCTGCTGCTGACGCTGCTCTTCCGCTTCATGCGCCCGCTCATCGAGGCCGGCTACGTCTACCTCGCGCAGCCGCCGCTGTTCCGCCTGCGCTGGTCCAACGCCGACCACCAGTTCGCCTACAGCGACCGCGAGCGCGACGGGCTCAAGCAGCTCGGCGAGAGCAAGGGCTGGCGCCTGCCGAAGGACAACCCGATCCAGCGCTACAAGGGCCTCGGCGAGATGAACTACCAGGAGCTCGGCGAGACGACGATGGACCAGAACTCCCGCACGCTGCTGCAGGTCACCCTCGACGACGCGGCCAAGGCCGATGAGGTCTTCGCGGTGCTCATGGGTGAGGACGTCGAGTCGCGCCGCTCGTTCATCCAGAAGAACGCGCGCGACGTGAAGTTCCTCGACATCTGAGCGATGGCGTATGCCGTCCGCCACGTTCCACGTGAAACGGCGCCACCCGGCATACGCCCCTGTACTGCCTGAACCTGACTGAGAGACAAAGGGATCTGACGTGAGCGACGACCTGCCCCCCACTGACGGGGACGACGTCAACGGAACGCCGGGTGACGAGACGCCCGACGCGAGCATCGAGGACATCCTCGGCCCCGACCCGGCCGGCGACCCCGATGCCGACGACGACGCGGACGAGGGCAACCCGGACGCGACCGCCGTCGTGCCGGCCGACATCGGCCAGCACGACCGGGTCGAGCCGATCGACCTCAACACCGAGATGCAGCGCAGCTACATCGAGTACGCGATGTCGGTCATCGTCAGCCGCGCCCTGCCCGACGTGCGCGACGGCCTCAAGCCCGTGCACCGGCGCATCGTCTACGCGATGTACGACGGCGGCTACCGCCCCGACCGCGGCTACAACAAGTGCGCCCGCGTCGTCGGCGACGTCATGGGTCACTACCACCCGCACGGCGACTCGGCGATCTACGACGCCCTCGTGCGCCTCGTGCAGGACTGGTCGCTGCGCTACCCGCTCGTCGACGGCCAGGGCAACTTCGGCTCGCGCGGCAACGACGGCGCCGCCGCCCCGCGATACACCGAGTGCCGGATGGCCTCGATCGCGATGGAGATGGTCCGCGACATCGAGCAGGACACCGTCGACTTCGTCCCGAACTACGACGGCAAGACGATGCAGCCCGCCGTGCTGCCCAGCCGCTTCCCCAACCTGCTCGTCAACGGCTCGGCCGGCATCGCCGTCGGCATGGCCACCCAGATCCCGGCGCACAACCTGCGCGAGGTCGCGGCCGGGGCGCAGTACTACCTCGACCACCCCGAGATCTCGCGGGAGGACCTCCTCGAGGCGCTGCTCGGCATCATCAAGGGCCCGGACTTCCCGACCGGCGCCCTGATCATGGGGCACAAGGGGATCGAGGAGGCCTACCGCACCGGCCGCGGCTCGATCATCATGCGGGCGGTCGTCGAGGTCGAGGAGATCCAGAACCGCCAGTGCCTCGTCGTCACCGAGCTGCCCTACCAGGTCAACCCGGACATGCTGGCGCTCAAGATCGCCGACCTCGTCAAGGACGGCAAGATCTCGGGCATCGCCGACATCCGCGACGAGACCTCGGGCCGCACCGGCCAGCGGCTCGTCATCGTGCTCAAGCGCGACGCCGTGGCGAAGGTCGTCCTGAACAACCTCTACAAGCACACCCAGCTGCAGACGACATTCGGCGCCAACATGCTGGCCCTCGTCGACGACGTGCCGCGCACGCTGCCGCTCGACGGCTTCATCCGGCACTGGGTGGACCACCAGGTCGAGGTCATCGTCCGGCGCACCAAGTTCCGCCTGCGCAAGGCCGAGGCCGACATCCACATCCTGCGCGGCCTGCTCAAGGCCCTCGACCGGCTCGACGAGGTCATCGCCCTCATCCGCGGGTCACGCACCGTCGACATCGCGCGCGACGGCCTCATCGAGCTGCTCGAGATCGACGAGATCCAGGCCAACGCGATCCTCAACATGCAGCTGCGCCGCCTCGCCGCCCTCGAGCGCGAGAAGCTCATCGAGGCCCACGACGAGCTGCAGGCCCTCATCGACGAGTACCACGCGATCCTCGACTCCCCCGAGCGCCAGCGCCGCATCGTCAGCGAGGAGCTCGCCGACATCGTCGAGCGCTACGGCGACGAGCGCCGCACGACGATCGTGCCCTTCGACGGCGACATGTCGATGGAGGACCTCATCCCGGAGGAGGACGTCGTCGTCACGATCACTCGTGGCGGCTACGCCAAGCGCACCCGCGTGGACCAGTACCGCTCGCAGAAGCGCGGCGGCAAGGGCGTACGCGGTGCCTCCCTCCGCGGGGAGGACGTCGTCGAGCACTTCTTCACCACGACGACCCACCACTGGCTGCTCTTCTTCACCAACCTCGGCCGCGTCTACCGCGCCAAGGCCTACGAGCTGCCCGAGGGCTCCCGTGACAGCAAGGGCCAGCACGTGGCCAACCTGCTCGCCTTCCAGCCCGGCGAGCAGATCGCCCAGGTGCTCGCGATCCGCGACTACGAGTCCGCCGACTACCTCGTGCTCGCGACCCGTGCCGGCCTCGTCAAGAAGACGCGTCTGGCCGACTACGACTCCAACCGATCCGGCGGCCTCATCGCCATCAACCTGCGCGACGGCGACGAGCTCGTCGGGGCAGGCCTGGCCTCCAACCGCGACGACCTGCTCCTCGTCTCGCGCAAGGGCCAGTCGGTGCGCTTCACCGCCACCGACGAGGCGCTGCGCCCGATGGGCCGCTCGACCTCGGGCGTGACGGGCATGAAGTTCCGCGACGGCGACGACCTGCTCGCCATGTCGGTCGTCGAGGAGGGTGAGAGCCCGGACGTCTTCGTTGTCTTCGAGAACGGCCTGGCCAAGCGCACCCCGGTGTCCGAGTACCGCCTCCAGGGCCGCGGGGGCCTCGGCATCAAGGTCGCCAAGATCTCCGACAAGGGCGGCGACCTCGTCGGTGCCCTGACCGTCATCGACACCGACGAGGTCATGGTCGTCATGGAGAAGGGCAAGATCGTGCGCTCGCGGGTCGACGAGGTGCGCCACACCGGCCGCTCCTCGCAGGGCGTGAAGTTCGCCACCCCCGACAAGGGAGACTCCATCGTCGCCGTGGCCCGCAACGCCGAGTCCGAGATCGCGGTGGCCGAGGTCGAGGAGGGTCACCCCGTCGACCAGCCGTCCGGCACGGGAGCGCCGGCTGCGGTACCCACCGCCGATGGCGTACCGTCGGAGCAGACGTCGGCCGACGAGGCCAGCTCGTCCGAGTCCGACAACGGAGGTGACGAATGAGCGCGACCAGCCCCGAAGGGTCCCTGAGCGGGTCCGGCACGTCGACGCGCACGAGCTCCGGCTCCCAGCCCGAGGGCAGCGGCCGCAACGGCTCCTACTACGGCTCCGCCGGTGCCGCCAGCACGTCGGGCGCGACCAGCGGTGACAAGGGCACCTCGCTCTCACGCGGCGCGGTCACCAACCGCACCGCCCCGACGCAGCGCGTGGGTTCCGGTGACAAGGGCCAGCCCGCCACGTCGGAGCAGCCCGGGTCGACCGGCGCCCCTGCAGCCGCCGGCACCACCGGCTCCACCGCCAAGACCACGACGGCGGCGCGCAAGCACAAGGGCCCGCGCCGCGTGCGCCTGGCCGTCGCCCGCGTCGACCCGTGGTCGGTCATGAAGATGAGCTTCCTGCTCTCGGTGGCCATCGGCATCGCCGGCGTCGTGCTGACCGCCGTGCTGTGGATGATCCTGTCGACGATGAACGTCTTCACCGACATCGAGGGCGTGCTGCAGTCGCTGCAGTCGACGACCTCCGACCCGTTCTCGATCAAGGACTACGTCGGCTTCGGCCGCGTCGTGTCCCTCTCGATCGTCATCGGCGTCATCGACATCATCCTCATGACGGCGATCGCCACGGTCATGGCCTTCCTCTACAACATCTGCTCCGCTCTCGTCGGCGGCGTGCAGCTCACGCTCACCGACGACTGAGCCGGCGCACCCAGCCGGCGACACGGCACACGCCAGGCGGCCCCCACCCGAGCGGGAGGGGGCCGTTTTGGTTGTGGCGAGGTCCATCCGGTAACGTTTCGCCTCGCGTCCGGTCATCGGCTCCGACGGTGTCCGTCGAGAGGTGGACCGGCCGCGCGAAGGTGACGATGGGCCTATAGCTCAGACGGTTAGAGCGCTTCCCTGATAAGGAAGAGGTCGGAGGTTCAAGTCCTCCTAGGCCCACCATCACCGCCACCACGGAGAGGATCCCGGAAATGCTGAAGCGTCTCGCCCTCATCGGTGGCGCCGTCGCCGGCATCGTGGTGCTCCGCAAGAAGGCGAAGCAGCAGCAGGCCGAGCAGGATCTGTGGACGCAGGCCACGGACGACGTGCACGCGCCGGTCCCGCCAGTGCCCCCGACGCCGTCGGCCAACGGGTCGTCCGCGACCGCCTGAGGCGGCACTCCCTCCACCCGAGGGGCCATGGCGCAATTGGTAGCGCACCTGCTTTGCAAGCAGGGGGTTAGGGGTTCGAGTCCCCTTGGCTCCACCACACCTCAGATCGACCCCCGCTCCACCTCCTGGGCGGGGTTGCCGCCGTAGCGGCTGCCGGCCGGCACCTCGGAGCCCTTCATCAGGAACGAGTCGGCCTCGAGCACGGCGTCGTCGCCGATGTCCACTCCGTAGTGGACGAAGGCCCCGACCCCCAGGGTGACCCGGTCACCGACTCGGACGCCCTCGAGCTTGAAGGCGCCGTCCTCCATGGAGTGGCACTGGATGATGCTGCCCGGGTTGAAGGTGCACCCGTCGCCGACCGAGACGATCGTCTTCTCCGGGATGGCGAGCCCGTCGTCGAAGACGTGGCGACCCATGCGCACCCCCAGCGCCCGCCACAGCAGCGGACGGAACGGCGTGCCGTTCAGGGCGGGCGGGGGCGCCGTGAGGAACTTCCAGTAGCGCTCGTGCCGCCAGAACCGGCGGTCGTAGATCGAGCAGAAGCGCGGCACGAGGCGTCGGAAGCCCAGGGCGGTCCACTCCCACAGCACCACCAGCAGGAGGCGGACCCCGGCGAAGCCGAGCAGCGCTGCGAGCAGGAGGACCGCGCTCCCACCACCGAGGACCGGCGCGGCATACGACGCGAAGAGCAGCCCGACCAGCAGGAGGAACCAGCGGCTGGTCATGAACAGCGCGATGGTGACGCCGTTGTGCACGTTCTTGTGGTGCAGCCGGTTCCGGAAGGTCGCGGGGTCCCGGTGGTCGTCGAAGACGGCGTCGCGCTCGACCGACCGCGGGATCTCGAAGGGCGGCGAGCCGAGCAACCCGACGTTCTCGCGCACCGGGCCGTCGATCGGGACCATGGTCTTGGTGCCGAAGAGGACGTTCTCGCCAGTCCGCCCCGCTGCGGGGTAGGCGACGCCGTTGCCGAAGAAGTTGCGGGGCCCGATCGTCACGGGAGCGATCCGGAACGACGAGCTCGAGTAGTCCGCGTCGACGACGGACAGCCCGTCGGAGACCATCGTGCCCGAGCCGACGGTGACGGCGAACGGGGTGTCGTGCTTGAGGGCCACGCCGAAGTTCGACCCGGTCTGCACCACGTCGGGCTGGCGGTAGCCGAGCACCCGCAGGTAGTGCACGATCAGCGAGCTGTCACCGGTGAGGTTGAGGAACGTCTTGAGGTTGTTCAGCCGCGTGATGGTGCGGTGCACCCCGTAGTGGAAGCCGTAGAGCGGGTAGGTCCGCCGCGGGTCGATGAGGCGGTTGAGCGCCCGGGGTAGGACGAGCACCGTCGCGAAGCCCGCGAGCAGTCCGCCGAGGTAGAGCGCGAGGGAGACGAGCACGAGGTCGCGGTAGAACGTCGGGTTGCCGTGGTCCAGGTGACCGGTGCCCAGGTAGGAGGGCAGTGTCAGCGCGAGCACGGCGATGCCGGCCGGCCCGACGAGCACGAGCCGGTTGAGCAGCACCAGGAAGCTGTAGGTCGCCCGGCGACGCCGACCGCAGTCGGCCTCGGGCACGGCGCGGTAGTCGGCCCCGGTCGGTCGCGCCGGCGATCCGTGCCAGCGGCTTCCAGCCGGTACCGCCTGCCCGGTCTGCAGCGAGGAGGAGTGCCCGAGCTGGGACCCGTCGCCCATCGAGGTCCCGATGTCGAGCACCGACATCTCCCCGACGAGAACCCCCGAGCCGAGCGTCACCGGGCCGGTCTCGATCCGGCCGTCGTGTGCCCGGTAGCACGCGTAGCGCGTGTCCTTACGGATCACCGTGTCCGCGCCGATGGTGAGCAGGTCGGTGCACACCGGCACTGCGGTGGAGAAGATCGACGCCCGCGCGCCGATGTGGGCCCCGAGGACCCGGAGGTAGGCGAGGTAGACCGGCGTGCCGACGAAGAGCCGCAGCGGGTTGGTGTTGACGAGCGCGTGCACGAACCAGAAGCGCAGGTAGGCCGGGCCCCACACCGGGATCTCGGTCGCCTTCCACCGTCCGACCAGGACCCACTTGAGCAGGACGGGGACGGTCGCGAGCAGGGCGAAGATTCCGATGCCGAAGGCGATCGAGCGTGCCCAGACGAGCAGCGGGCCCGTGGCCGCGACGGTCCAGCGGTAGCCGATGAGGGTCACCCACAGCATGAGGTAGGAGTAGGCGAGGAAGATCAGCACCTGGAGGAGCCCGCAGAGCGCCATCCGGATCCCGACGGCCCATGGGTGCCCGGCCTCGGCCGGGGCGGCGGAGCGTGGTCGGGGAGCCCACGCCTCGGTGTCGACGCTCGGCCGGGCGCGGCTGACGGCCGAGGCGAGGTCGCGCACGGTCGGGTGCGTGTACATCTGCTGCATGGCCACGGGCGGCAGGTCGGTGTCCTTGCGCACCCGCGCGGAGAACTGCGCGAGCATCAGCGAGTTCGCCCCGAGGTCGTCGAAGAAATGAGCGGTCGCGGAGACCTGGGGCACGCCGAGGACGGTCTCGATCGCACGCGCCAGCGCGCGCTCGGTGTCGGTCGCGGGCGCGACGTGCTCGGCCGTCTCCTCCGGGCCGAGCCGGTGGGTCGGGGCCGGCAGGCGCTTGCGGTCGGCCTTGTCGCTCGGCAGCCTCGGGATGGCCTGGATCCGCTCGTAGTAGGCCGGGACCATGTATGCCGGCAGGCGGCGTCCGAGGTGGTCGTGCACGCTGCGGTCGGTGACGTCCACACCCGGCCGCCCGGTGTAGTAGGCGACGAGCTCCGTGCCGGCCCCACCGGCCGCTGCGTGGACGTCGACCACGGCCTGCGCGACGCCCGGGACCTCGAGGACCACGGACTCGATCTCGGTGAGCTCGATGCGGTAGCCCCGGATCTTGACCTGGGTGTCGATGCGCCCGGCGTACTCGATCACCCCGTCGGCGGTGAAGCGCCCGAGGTCACCGGTGCGGTAGATGCGGCCACCCGGGTTGGGCTCGATGCCGACGAAGTCGGGGATGAAGGCGGCGGCCGTCTGCTCCGGTCGGTTGACGTACTCCCTGGCGAGCCCGATGCCGGCGATGCCGATCTCGCCGAGCTCCCCCACCGGAACGGTCCGCGGCTCCTGCGGGTGCAGGATCACGGCGGTGTAGGTCGGCAGCGGCACCCCGAGCGTGACCGGCTTGTCGGGATGCACGACGTCCCAGCTCGCCGTGACGGTGGCCTCGGTGGGGCCGTAGACGTTGAGGAAGCGCAGGCCCGGGCGGTGCCAGCGGCTGACGAGGTCCTTCTGGCAGGCCTCGCCCGAGACGAGAAGGAATCGCAGGTCGGCCTCCTCGGGGTCGAGCGTTGCCAGAAGGGTGGGCACGCAGCAGAGGGCGCTGACCCGGTGGCGCGTCAGGTAGTCGGCGAGCTCCATCCCCAGCAGGCTCGTCCGTGCAGGCTTGGGCACCAGGGTCGCCCCGGCCGCCCACGGGACCCACATCTCCTCGACGGAGAAGTCGAACGCCGTGGTCATCCCCTGGTAGACGCGGTCGTCGGGACGGTAGCCGTAGACCTCGCCGGCCACGCGCACGAAGTTGCAGATGCTGGAGTGCTCGACGGCGACCCCCTTGGGCCGGCCGGTCGACCCTGAGGTGTAGATGACGTAGGCGAGGTCGTCGGGCGGCTCCGGACGGGGCAGACGCGTGCTGTCACGGCGGTCGATCTCGCCCGCCTCGTCGTCTGCGTCGAGATGCAGGACGGGGACCTCGACCTGTGACAGTGGCTCGACGACGTGCGTCAGGGACAGCACCCACCGGACGCCGGCGTCCTGCGCGATGTAGCCGATGCGGTCGGCCGGGAAGGCCGGGTCCATCGGCACGTAGGCACCCCCGAGCTTGAGCACCGAGAGGATCGCCGCATAGGACCACACGGGGTCGTCGAGCACCAGGCCGACCCGGTCGCCGGCCGCGACTCCGCGGTGCTGCAGGTGCCGCGCCAGCCGGTTGGCCAGGGCGTCCAGCTCGAGGTAGGTCAGGCGCACCGACGCGTTGTCGACGGCCAGGTGAGCCGGCTCCTGCTCGCACAGCCGGTCGCACTGCTCCTCGAAGACGTGCTCGAGCCGGTCGCCGGGACGCCACCGCAGTCGCTGGTCCCGTGCCGCCAGGACGGGACCCGGGCGCAGCGTCGCGTCGGGGGCGGCGCCCTGGTGGACCAGCGAGCCTGCGGGTGAGGTCGCGCGCGCGCTGGCGGGCGAGCGGTAGGGCGTCATGGTGCCTTCGCCCCTTTCACGCGGAAAGACTCTCCTTCACACCGGAATTCACATTTCCGGGTGCCGTCCGGCCTTTCCACTATGCGCGGCCGCTAACACACTCGTCCTGCGAATGCTGCACATTCCACCGGATGCTCCCGTCGCTCCACAATGCGCTGACGCAATTTGCGGACGGGGTTAGCGTTGAAGCGGAAGCAGGGGTCTTCCGGGCCACAACCGTGGATCGGTTCCCGCATTCTGCTGGCCACCTCGACGTCCGCCCGATGCCGCGTCGAGTACAGGACATCCATCTCCATCACCTTCCGTGGAGCGGTTTGGATCGCCATCGATCAGGGGGCATCGGAGCCGCTCACGGGTCCGTGACGGGAGCGGACATGTCCAGAGCAGAGACCATCACGCAGCTGAGCCGGGACGCCGAGGAGTGTCGTCTTGTCGACATCTTCGCCACGCAGGAGTCGCAGGTCCGCAGCTACTGCCGGTCGTTCGAGGCCGTCCTGACCACGGCCCGCGGCAGCGTGGTCCATGACGTCCAGGGCCGCCAGTACATCGACTTCCTGGCCGGGGCCGGCTCGCTGAACTACGGCCACAACGACCCGGACCTCAAGCAGGCCCTGCTGGCCTATCTCACCGGGGACGGCATCGCGCACAGCCTCGACCTGCACACCACGGCCAAGGCCGAGTTCCTCGAGTCCTTCGACGCCCTGGTGCTGACCCCGCGAGGTCTGGAGTACCGGGTGCAGTTCACCGGACCCACGGGGACGAACGCCGTCGAGGCCGCTCTCAAGCTCGCCCGGAGGGTGACCGGTCGTCGCAACGTCATCGCCTTCACGCACGGGTTCCACGGGGTGTCCCTCGGCTCACTGGCGGCCACCGCCAACAGCCACCACAGGATGGCGCCGACGAGCTCGCTCCCGGACGTGACGAGGATGCCCTTCGACGGCTGCTTCGGCGAGGGCATCGACACGGCAGACCTGCTCGAGCAGATGCTCGACGACCCCTCCGGCGGGATCGACCCGCCGGCCGCCGTGCTGCTCGAGACCGTGCAGGGCGAAGGGGGCCTGGACGTGGCCTCTCCGACCTGGCTGCGTCGCGTCGCGGCGATCGCGCAGCGACACGGCGCCCTGCTGGTCGTCGACGACATCCAGGCCGGGTGTGGGCGCACCGGGTCCTTCTTCAGCTTCGAGGCGGCCGGGCTCGTGCCGGATCTCGTCGTCCTGTCCAAGTCGCTGTCCGGGATGGGCCTGCCCCTCGCGGTCCTGCTCATCCGGCCGGACCTCGACGTCTGGGAGCCGGGCGAGCACAACGGCACCTTCCGGGGCAACGACCACGCGTTCGTGACGGCGCGCGCAGCGCTCGAGAAGTTCTGGGCCGACGACCGGCTCTGCGTCACCGTGGCGAATCACGCCCGGCGGGTGAACCGTGCGCTGCAGCGCATGGCGGACGAGCTGCCGGGCGCCAGGCCCAAGGGCCGCGGCATGATGCAAGGCCTCGACGTCGTCAGCGGGGAGGTGGCGGCCGAGGTCCGGCGGCACAGTGTCGACAACGGCCTGCTCATCGAGTCCTGCGGCTCGCACGACCAGGTGCTCAAGGTGATGGCCCCGCTGACCACCCCCGATGACGTGCTCGCTGACGGCCTGGCGATCCTCCATGACGGGGTCATCGCCTCCTCCTGGGCAGCCGACGGCCTCTCCGGGTCGGCGCACGACCTGTCGACCGCCCAGGGGTGACGACAGGAGCACCGCTGGCTGTTCCCCGGCCCGAATTCGCTCGGTAGAACAGCGAAAAATACGCCGGAGAATGATTCCGAGTGGTTTGGACTCGGTTTGATATATGCCATTTCCGAAGTGGTTCAACCGTCATATCCGGAAGTGTCGGGGAGTTGGATTCCGCGAGCTCCCGCGAAAAGGGGATCAGGGGGTGTGCGGCCGGACGGCAGTGTCTCGCCGGCGGGCGCTCAGTCGGGGTGACCCTCGGCGGCGTTCTCGCGGGTGGCCAGCACCGCCCGCTGGGTCAGCTGGTCGTAGATCGGGACCGAGCGCAGCATGGCGGCCGTCAGCATGGCGACCGCGCAGGCGCCGAGCATCGGCGGCAGCAGCGTCGTCGAAGCGGTCATCTCCGTGGCGAGCACGAGCCCGGTCACCGGGGCTCGCACCGTGGCGGTGAAGAACGCCGCCATCCCGATGAGGGCCAGCGCCGCCGGCTCCGGCGTCTCGAGCGGGACGACGTCCTGGCCCACCAGGCCGATGAGGAGCCCGAGGTTCGAGCCGAGCACGAGCATCGGGGCGAAGAGGCCGCCCGGGGTGCACGCGGCATACGACCCGACGCCGAGGACGAAGCGGAGCGCCAGAAGCCCCGTGACGGCCACGATCGTGCCGTGCCCGAGCAGTGCCGACTGCGTCAGGTTGTCACCGCCCCCGACCAGCCCGGGACCGAACCAGCCGACCGCCCCGACCGCAGCGCCGATGAGCGCGGCGCGCACGACGACCGGCCAGCGGCTGGTGTCGGCGATGCGCAGGCTGCGGATGACCGACCAGTTGTAGGCGACACCGACCAGGCCGCACACCACGCCCACGGCCACGACGAGCGGCGCCTGCTCGAGGGAGGGCTCGGCGAAGTGCGGCACGTGGAAGTCGGACGACGACGCGGGCAGCAGCAGCCGCGCGCTGGCGAAGCCGGCCGCCGACGCGACGAGGGTGGCCAGGGTGGTGCGCGGGTCGAACCGCTTGAGCAGCTCCTCGAGCACGAAGACGCCACCGGCGATGGGCGCGTTGAAGGCCGTGGCCAGGCCGGCCGCTGCTCCGGCAGCCACGAGCAGGCGCACATCGGCGCTGCTGCGGCGCAGCGCGCGCCCCACGACCGCGGCGATGGTGCCACCCATCTGCACCGAGGGCCCCTCCCGGCCCAGGGCCAGGCCCGACCCGATGGACAGCAGGCCACCGGCGTACTTCACCGGCAGGATGCGGAAGCGACCGGGCGGCTTGCGCCCCTCCACGACCGCCTCGACGCGGGGGATGCCGCTGCCCTCGGCGTGCGGCTCGACCCGGTGCACGAGCCACGCCGCGGCGCTCGTGGCGGCAGCACAGCACACGATCACGAGCACGAAGCCGGTCACGGGACTGCCGTGCGCCCAGCCCACGAGGTCGACGCGCAGCCGGCCGGCGTGCTCGAGGAGCACTCGGAAGGTCGCGGCGACGAGGCCGGTCAGGGCTCCGACGACGGCTGCGCTGGCCGCAAGGGCGGGCTGCCCACCCAGGCGCGCACGCGGCGGCGCGGCGACGGCCTGCCGCGGCCAGGGCCGCCGGATCGTGGGCAGTGCCGTGGGGAGGATCCAGGAGCGTTGGGGGCGTGGCATCCCGGATGACATTCCTGCATTATGCAATGATTGCACTGTGCAAGTAAATCCCACACTGTCAGACGCATCAGCAGGGTCAGCGAGCAGCGAGGGCGAGGACCTCGTGACCGCCCTGCTGACCGCCTCCCGCGCACTGGTGGGCGTGTCGGCGCGATCACTCGCCGACGTCGAGGAGACCGTCACCCTCGCGCAGTTCCGCGTCCTCGTGCTGCTGACGACGCACGGGGCCTCGACCCTGGCGCAGCTCGCGGCGCGGCTCGGGGTCAACGCCTCGACGGCGCAGCGCCAGGTCGACCGCCTCGTGCGCGACGGGCTCGTCGACCGACGTGAGAACCCCGACGACCGGCGTCAGGTCGTCCTCGCCACGACCGCGCAGGGAGCCGGCCTCGTCGAGGCGGTGACGGCGCGCCGCCGCAGCGAGATCGCCCGCATCGTGCGCGCCGTGCCCGCCGAGGAGCGGGCGGGGCTCGTCGCGGCCCTCGAGTCCTTCGCCGTCGCCGCGAACGAGCCGGCCGCGGGCGGGGACGAGACGCCGGCCAGCCCGCTGGGGTGGTGAGGCACGGCGGTTCGGGTGGCGAGCCGGCGGACGGGGTGACATGCTCGTGCGGACGCCGTCGTGGTCCTCGGGCTTCGGAAGGAGCCCGACGGTGCAGGTGGCGCGGAAAATCTGATGGAAACTTCATCGAAGCCCTCGCGCAACCAGCCGGACACGGTCTAGACTGGTGACAGCGAAGGGTTGGGCCCGCACGAACCGCGCCCAGCCCTTCTGCATGTGCTGGCTCGCGCTGTCCCCCTGTCGGTGCGAGCCAGCTCATGCAGAGAAGGACCCGGATGCCTCTGGCACCCGGGTCCTTCTTTTGTGGCCCACCCGGCGCGCTCGCGCGCGCCGGGTCAGCGGCTGATCAGCTGCCGGCGTCGTCGCCGCGCTCGGCGCGCGTCTTGGCCGACCCGCGCGAGGAGTCGGTCGTCGAAGCACCGTTGATGGTGCCGCCCTCGACCGCGTCGGACGTGATGGCGTCGGAGCCCGGAGCCGAACCCTGTCCCGAAGTGACCTCGGAGACCTGGCCCCCGGACGTGCTGCCGGCGTCGGTCGCGTCGGTCGCGTCGGTCGCGTCGGTCGCGTCGTCGACGGCCTCACCGGAGCGGTCCTTGGCATCGGCGATGGCCGACTGACCCTTGGCCGCGAGGTCGCCGGCCTTCTCCTTGGCCTTGCCCGCTGCGTCGGCGACCGCGTCCTTGGCCTGCGCGACCTGCCCGCTCGCCTTGTCCTTGAGCGTGGTGGTGTCGGTGCCGGTGGAGCGGGTGTCGAGCGGCGTGGCCCACGGGTCCTCGGCCTGCTTCTGCTTGCGGAAGGCGGCCGCGGCGGCCACCCCGGCAGCGGCCAGCCCGATGACGAGGAGCCACCGGCCCTTGCCACCGCGGCGCTTGGCGACGGCCTCGCCCTTGAGCACGAGGTAGGCGTCGGAGGCGCGGTGGCCGCTGACGGCGGCGGTCTCCTTCGCATGGGCGGCCGCCTGCTCGAGGTGCGGCTGTGCGGCCACGGCCGCCTCGCGGGCCTGCTCGGCGCCGGCTGCCAGCGCGGCGGCGGCCGTGCCGAGGACGGCCCCCACCTTGGGGAGCACCGAGTCGACCATGGTCGACTGCGCGGCCTCGACCCGGGGCCGGGCGCGGTCGGCTGCCTCGTGGAAGGCCTCAGCCGCCACCTCCTTCGCCGACGCGGCCGACGATGCCAGCACGGGGGCGGCGGCCTCCCTGGCGGCGGTCAGCTGCTCGCGCGCCGTGTCGGCGGCGTTCTGCAGGTAGGGCGTCGCCGACTCGCGCGCCGTCTGGGCGCGCTGCTTGGCGAGGGTGGCTGCCTCGGCCGCGACGGCGGCGGCGTTGGCCTTGAGCTCGGCCGCTGCGGACTGGGCCTGCTCGACGGCAGCCTCGGTGCGGGACTGCTTGCTTCGGAACATACGTCCTCCTAGGTCCTTCGGTCCTTACCCATCCTGCCAAGATCGGCCACGCGCCGCGCCGTGTCCCCGAGACCGGCGCGAGGGCGTCCGGGGCGGGCTCCACGGCAGGGTTTGCGTATGCCGTCTCGCCGATCGGGTCAGCTCGTCGACTCGTGCGGGGGGCGGGGTGAGCGGTCCGTCGCGCGGTCGGCGTCCTCCGGTGCCGGCTCGTCCTGGTGCGGCGCCGCCACGGGTGGGTGGTCGAGCCCGAGCACGGTGTCCTCCAGCGCGGTGTCGACCAGGGACTCGTCGACGTGCTCAGCCAGCGGCTCGGCCTGCTGCTCGTGGTGCTGCTCGGGGTGCTGCTCGTCGATGGGAGTGGGCGCGTCGATCGGCTCCGGCGGCTCCAGGGTGCTGGCCCGCACCGGGGCCGGCGCGTCCGGGTCCGGCGGGAAGGGCTCGGCCGCGGGGCCGGTGGCCATGCCCGCGGCGGCAGCACCGCCGGTCGCGGTGCCGTAGCCGTCAGCGACGAGGTCGACCCCACGCTCGAGCTGCTCCGTGACCTTGGCGATCTGTCCCGAGAACCGGTGGTCGGTCGTCTCGTCGATCTTGGCGCCGGCGGTCTCGACGTAGCCGTCGATCTGCTCCCGGTGCTCCGCCGTGAACTCGCCCGCCTTCTCGCGGGCCTGCTGCGCCGCCTGTGCGGCGGCCTCCTGCAGCTGTCTGGCCTTCGTCTCGAGGTCGAGCTCCTCGGCCTTCTTCTTCAACCTGTCCAGAAACGACATCGGCACTCCGTCCCGGCCGGTCCCATCCGGCTCGTCCTCGGTCGGCTCCCAGCTGCTGCGGGGAGGATCCCTGTCCTGGCAACGGTGGGCCCCACCCGGGCGTTCCCCTCGCTCGGGGTGAACGGGCCGCCTGTGACGTACCCGCTCGGGCGGCGGGACGGCATACCTGCTCGGCGTGCGAGGATTGGGCCCATGAAGGCAACCCTGCACACGAACCACGGTGACATCGTCATCGACCTCTTCGAGCACCAGGCCCCGAAGACGGTGGACAACTTCGTCGGCCTCGCCAAGGGCGAGAAGGAGTACAAGGACGACGCCGGGCGCACCAACCCCACGCCGTTCTACGACGGCCTGATCTTCCACCGCATCATCCCGAACTTCATGATCCAGGGCGGCTGCCCGATCGGCCAGGGCTTTGGTGGCCCCGGCTACGCGTTCGACGACGAGATCAGCCCCGACAAGGACTTCACCAAGCCCTACATGCTGGCCATGGCCAACGCCGGCAAGCGCATGGGCAAGGGCACCAACGGCTCGCAGTTCTTCATCACCACCGCGCCGACCACGTGGCTGCAGGGCAAGCACACGATCTTCGGCGAGGTCGCCGACCAGGCCTCGCGCGACGTCGTCGACAAGATCGGCTCCGTCGCGACCGGCGCCAACGACAAGCCGCTCGAGGACGTCGTCATCAACTCGGTCACCATCGAGGGCTGAGCTCCGGCTTCACCGCTTCACCGCCCACGGACGCGACCGGCAGGGGGACTCCTGTTGTCTGACAACCCGACCAGTGGCCAGCCCCCTCTCGAGGGAGTGCCGCAGCCTGCTGCCGGTCCGTCCGTGTGCCCACGCCACCCCGACCGCGAGGCCTACGTCCGCTGCCAGCGCTGCGGCCGCCCGGCCTGCCCCGAGTGCCAGCGGCCCGCCGCCGTCGGGATCCAGTGCGTCGACTGCGTACGCGAGGCCGCCCGCTCC
This sequence comes from Terrabacter sp. NPDC080008, assembly GCF_040702505.1. NCBI lineage: Bacteria > Bacillati > Actinomycetota > Actinomycetes > Micrococcales > Intrasporangiaceae > Terrabacter > Terrabacter sp. NPDC080008. The sequence goes on along the minus strand of NZ_JBFBLC010000001.1, from coordinate 351,334 downwards.
ACCCCGAGCGCGCAGACCGTCTTCGGTGGCCGCGCGACCGACGGCCGGCCGGTCGTCACCTACTCGATCATCGCGATCTGCGCGGTCGTCTACCTCATCCAGCGGGCCGACCCCGTGGTCACGGCCCGCTTCTCCTTCGTGCCGGCGCTCGGGTGGACCGAGCCGTGGCGGTTCCTGACCGCGGCCTTCCTGCACTCGCCGGCGACGATCTTCCACATCCTGCTCAACATGTTCGCGCTGTGGAGCCTGGGGCAGTACCTCGAGCCGATGCTCGGACGGGCCCGCTTCGCCGCGCTCTACCTCATCAGCGGCATCGGTGGCCAGGTCGCCGTGAGCCTGCTCGCCGGCTCGCCGACCCTGATCGGTCTCAACACCGGCCACGACGTCGCCTGGATCACCCCGGTCGTCGGCGCCTCGGGCGCGATCTTCGGCCTCTTCGGGGCGCTGCTCGTGCTCAACCGGCACCTCGGCCGGTCCTCGACCGCGATGTACGCGACGATCGCCATCAACGCCGCCTTCGGCTTCATCTACCCCGGCATCGCCTGGCAGGCCCACCTCGGCGGACTGGTCACCGGTGCCGCCTGCGCGGCGATCATCGTCGCCTTCCGCCACCAGGGCGTCCGGCAGCGCGTGTGGCTGGCCCTCGGCGGCGTGCTCGCCGTGCTCGTGGCCGTCGCCGTGGTCAAGTACCTGACGCTGCCCGACGTGATCCGGATGATCAGCTCCAAGGACTTCGGCCTGCAGTGACGGCCGGAGGGGCCCGCCGGGCGTGCAGCGCCTGCCGGGTCCGCCGACAATCGCGGTGCGCCCTGACGGTGGTGCTGGCTAGGTTGCCGGTGTGCACCTGGTCTGCATCATCGGGCCACCGGCAGTCGGCAAGATGACGGTCGGGCGGGCCGTGTGCGACCTCACCGGCTACCGGCTCTTCCACAACCACATGTCGATCGAGCCGCTGCTCGGCGTCTTCGACTTCGACTCCCCCTCCTTCCGGCGGATCAACCGCCTGGTGCGTCGGGAGGTGATCGCCGAGGCGGTCGCCTCCGACCTCCTCGGCCTCGTCTTCACGGTGGCCATCGACTTCGACCGACCGAGCGAGACCGCTCGTATGCGCGAGCTGGTGGCGCCGGTGGAGCGCGCGGGGCAGCCGATCGACGTCGTCGAGCTGGACGCACCTCAACGCATACGGCTGGCCCGCGAGGGCAGCCCCGACCGGGTGGACCACAAGCGCAGCAAGCGCGACGTCGAGTGGGCCCGGGCCCACGTGGTGGAGATGGAGACGCACGCCCGCTTCACGAGCGACCCGGCTCGGGACGGCGACCTGCTCGCCGGCCACCGGCACCTGCGCCTCGACAACTCCCACGGCGAGGCGAGCGTGACGGCCGAGCGCATCGTCGCCGAGCTCGGCCTGCCCCGCCGGGCGTGACGCAGGTTGTCCACCGGTTGTGGACAACCCTGTGGATGTAGTTACACACGTGTCATTCATCCCCAGCTGGGGACAACTCTGTGGACAACCGCACCTGCGACCGTGTGGATTTGTGCACCGCGCTTTTCCCCAGCTGTGGACCGAGACGACGAACGCCGGTCGTCCACACCATGTGGACGACCGGCGTTGCTGGTCCTGTGGGCCGCGCGGGAGGCGGCGAGCGCTCAGCGCCAGCGCATCGTCATGATGAAGCCACCCATGAGCAGGACGAACCCGATGCCGAGGTTCCAGACCCCGATCGAGCCGATGGGGTACTTGTACTCGCTGATGTAGTAGACGACGATCCACAGCAGCCCGAGCACGAGCAGCGTGATGAAGACGGGAGCCCACCAGGTGGGGTTGGGCTCGACGGCCTTGCTGCTCCGGGGCGGGGTGTAGGCGCTCGCCTTGTGGTCGCGGCCTTTGGACTCGGGCACTGCGTTCTCCTTGCTCTGAGTTGAGGCAAGGGTAACCAATGAGCCGCTCCCCGTCCCTGCGCTCGCCCCACGCGTGACCGCAGGTGGGGCGAGTGCAGGGACGGCGCCACGGCGGCCCCGGTCGCAGCGGCGTCCCCCTGACATCCGAATGCCCCTCGAGAACGTCTCGAGGGGCATCCGACGGGTGGCTCGTGCTCCGCAAGCGCGCGGTGGATGCGCCCCCTGTCTGCGCCCGCCCGCAACGGATCCCCGCACGATGACCGTGCTGACCATGACATCGCCGGCGGCCTCCTGTCGCCTCTCGACCCGTGCCGTTGCACAAACATGCAACGCGGGCGCCGGGCCGGGGCGGGAGTTGACGTCCCGCGCAGAGGCGGCATGCTGGCACCGGACGCCACAGGACAGGGGACGACGTGACGACTCGACAGAACGAGGACACCGACGCAACGGGGGCGACCCCGGCACCGGAGTCGTCGACCTCTGCGGTGGACCTCATCGCCGCGGCCGTCGAGGTCACCACGGTGGTCAACGACCTCAGCGTGCAGTGGCTCAGCGCGCGACCGACGCCGGGCTTCCGCCTCCTGGGCACCGGCACGGCCGAGATCGAGCGCCACCTCGCCGCCGCGATCGAGCCGGTGACCCGCCGCTCGGTCTGGTCGATGCAGCCCCACCTGCCGTTCGACCCCGGCGAGCTGATGCGCACGACCGACGACCGCTCCCGGGGTCGCGGCCTCGACATGCGCGGCATCACGACGGAGCGCACCGTCCTGACCAACCCGCTGATCTCCTCGGAACACCCCGACATCCACATCGGGCCGGCGCACTTCCAGTGCATCGTCGTCGACGAGGTGACCGCGGTGGTTGCCGGGCCCAACGACGACCGGGGCTTCCAGACGGCGTGGCTGGCCACGCGCCCCGACGTCGTCGCACGCGTGGTGGCGCTCTGGCACCGGACGTGGGAGCGGTCCCGGCCGGTGCTCGCAGCAGGCGCGAAGCCGCCCTTCACCCCACGCCAGTGCGTCGTCGCCCGTCGACTGGTGGTGGGGACGAAGGACGCCGCCATCGCACGCGAGCTCGGGATCTCGCGCCGCACCGTCGCCACCGACATCGCCGACCTCGTGCGCCGGCTCGGGGCGAGCAACCGCGCCGCGGCCGTGCTCGCGCTCCGCGGGGGGACGTATGCCGGCACGCACCGCGCGTCCCACGCGACCGCGCGTGCGGACCAGCTCGGCGAGGCTCCCGGCCTCGACTCGGCCACCGCGCCGTGACCCGGCACAATGGAGGCGGCGCGGACGGTCCGCGCGAGCGAGGACACCCGTGACGAACGACGTCGAGCCGACCGAGCCGGTCGAGCCGCCCGTGGCCGGTGCGGCGAAGACGGCGGAGTCCCCCGCCTCCCCGGCGCCCGGGCCGGCGCCGCGCGCCAGGCGGCGGGTGACCTGGCGCCTGCTGGTGCCGGTGGTGACGGCCGCAGCCGGCGTCATGTTCGCGATGAGCTTCTCTGCGGCCCAGGGCCGCGACCTGCGCGCCGACCGCGACCTGCCGCAGCTGATCATGGACGCCGACTCCCGCGTGGCCGACAAGGCGAGCCGGCTCGACGCCCTGCAGCAGGAGGTACAGGCGCTCTCCAAGACCGCCGCGCCCACCGACCAGCACCTCTCCAGCCTGACCCGCACCGCCGACGAGCTCGCCCCGGTGGCCGCCACGACGAAGGTGCGCGGGCCGGCTCTCGAGGTCGCCCTCGACGACGCGAAGCGCTCGGCCGACTCCCTGCCCGACGGGTTCACGGCCGACGACATCGTCGTGCACCAGCAGGACGTGCAGGCGGTCGTCAACGCCCTGTGGGCCTCCGGGGCCGAGGCGATGATGATCCAGGACCAGCGGGTCATCTCCACCAGCGCCGTGCGCTGCGTCGGCAACACCCTGATCCTGCAGGGCCGCGTCTACTCCCCGCCCTACCGCATCACCGCCATCGGCGACCTCGACCGCCTTCAGCGCGGCCTCGACTCCGACCCCTCGGTGGCCATCTACAAGCAGTACGTCGACGCGGTCGGTCTCGGCTACGCGGTCCACACGCACAGCTCGATGGAGTTCCCGGCATACTCGGGTTCGGTCGACCTGCAGTACGCCTCACCGATCCGCTGAGCACCTCCCACCTCGAAGGCTCCCGCATGACCCCCGTGACCCGCACCCGCATCCTCGTCGTCGACAACTACGACAGCTTCGTCTACACGATCGTCGGCTACCTCGAGCAGCTCGGCGCCGAGTGCACGGTCGTGCGCAACGACGCGGTCGACGCGACGGAGGCTGCCGCATACGACGGGGTGCTCGTCTCCCCGGGGCCCGGCACGCCCGAGGGGGCAGGGGTGTCGCTGGAGATGATCCGCGAGTGCGCGCGCTTGGCCAAGCCGATGTTCGGTGTCTGCCTCGGCCACCAGGCCCTCGGCGTCTTCGCCGGGGCGACCGTCGACCGCGCCCCGGAGCTGCTGCACGGCAAGACCTCGCTGGTGCACCACGACGGCACCGGCGTCCTCGAGGGGGTGCCGAGCCCGTTCACCGCGACGCGCTACCACTCGCTGACGATCGACCCCGCCACGCTGTCCGACGAGCTCGTGGTGACCGGGCGCACCGACTCTGGCGTCGTCATGGCGGTGCGCCACCGCGACCTGCCGCTGCACGGCGTGCAGTTCCACCCCGAGAGCGTGCTCACCGAGGGCGGCCACCGGATGCTCGCCAACTTCCTCGCGATGTGCGGCGACGCGGGGGCGGTCGCGCGCTCGGCCGGCCTGAGCCCGCTCGTCACCGCGGGCGTCTGAGCCACCACGACGAAGGGCCCCTCCCGCTCGGGAGGGGCCCTTCGTCAGGTGCCGTATGCCGTGTCGTGCCCGTCGTGCCCCTCGGGGCAGGGGCCTCAGGGTGTCGGCTGCGTCGTCGGTGTCGCAGGGGGTGTCGTGTCGGTTGTCGTCGGCGTCGTGTCGGTCGGCGTGGGCGCCACCGTCGGCGTCGGCTCCGGCGGCTTGGCGACCTGCACGGTGATCTGGGTGCCCTGCTTGACGACGTCTCCGGCGCGGTCGACCGCGAGCACCTCGCCCTCGGTCTTCTGCGAGTCGACGAGCTGCTTGACCGGCGACAGGCCGGCGTTCTGGAGGGCGGGAGCTGCCAGGGCCCAGTCCTGGCCGACGAGGTTGTCGGGGACCTTGACGTTGCCGGTGGCGTAGAAGATGCGGATCTTCGAGCCCTTGGGCACGACGGCCTGCGCGGCAGGGTCGGTCTTGGTGACCTTGTCCTTGCCCTGGTCGGGGGTGTTGACCTCCTGGAAGCCCGAGACGGTGAAGCCGGCCTTCGTCAGGGTCTCGCGTGCGGTGTCCTTGTCCTGGCCGGTGACGTCGGGCACGGTCAGCGTGTCGGGGCCCGAGGAGACGACGTACTTGACCGTGGTGTTCTCGGGCACCTGGGCGCCCGACCCGGGATCCTGGCTGATCACGTCGCCCTCGTTGACGGTGGTGCTCGCCGCCTGGGACTTGTCGCCGCGCAGGCCGTTCGTAGCGAGGGTGCGGGCCGCGTCGTCGGCCTTCATCCCCTGGATGGAGGGGACGGTGACCATCGTGACGGCCGGCGTCTGGTTGCCGAACCACGACACCGCGCCCCAGCCGACGAGGGCCAGCAGGGCGATGACGAGCAGCGTGATGAAGGCGGCCTTGCCCTTGTTCCCGCGGTTGCGCGGCTCCTCGTCCTCGGCGTAGCCGACTGCGGGCAGCCCCGCCGTGTTGCCGTAGCGGGAGTCGGGCACGGGACGCTGCAGGGCCGTGGGGCTGCCCGCGACGGCATACGCCTGCGGGAGGGTCTGCGTGGCCGCCGCGCCGACGGCAGCAGCGGTGCCCAGCGCGGCCGCGCTGATTCGCCGGCCGAGCCGGACGTTCTCGAGGTCGGCGCGGAAGGCGTTGGCGTCCTGGTAGCGGGCCTCGCGGTCCTTGGCCAGGGCGTGCAGCGTCACGGCGTCGAGGTCACCGCCGACGGCGGTGTTCCAGACGCTCGGTGGCTGCGGCAGCTCGCCGACGTGCTGGTAGGCGATGGCGACAGCCGAGTCGCCGGTGAAGGGCGGCCGGCCGGCGAGCAGCTCGAACAGCAGGCAGCCGGTGGAGTAGAGGTCGGAGCGCTCGTCGACGGTCTGGCCCTGAGCCTGCTCCGGCGAGAGGTACTGCGCCGTGCCGACGACCGACTGGGACTGCGTCATGGTGGCCGCGGTGTCGGCGATGGCCCGGGCGATCCCGAAGTCCATGACCTTGACGTGGCCACTGCTCGTGATCATGACGTTCGCGGGCTTGATGTCGCGGTGGACGATGCCCATCCGGTGGCTGTAGGCCAGGGCGTCGAGGATGCCCTCGGTGATGCGGATCGCCTCGGCCGGCTCGAGCTTCTCGTGCTCGCTCAGCTTCTGGCGCAGCGTCTGCCCGTCGACGTACTCCATGACGATGTAGGGCAGGGTCGTACGCGTGCCGTTCGGGCCCTCGACGGTGCTGTCGTCCTCGCCCGAGTCGAAGATGGCGACGATCGCCGGGTGGTTGAGGCCGGCCGCCGACTGCGCCTCGCGGCGGAAGCGCATGAGGAAGTTCGCGTCGCGGGCCAGGTCCGAGCGCAGCATCTTGATGGCGACCTGGCGCCCCAGCCGGGTGTCGTGGCCGAGGTGCACGTCGGCCATCCCGCCACGGCCGATGAGCTCGCCCACCTCGTAGCGTCCGCCGAGGACACGGGGTGTGGTGGTCACGTGTTCCGCCTTCGCTTGGGGTGTTGGGTCGTCTCGGTCGAGGGGTCGGGTTGCGTCGTCGCGCTGCCCGCCGGGCTCGAGGCGCTCGTCCATGTCGCGCGGGTCGGTCGTCATCGGTTCAGCACCGCCTCCATGACCGCGCGGGCGATCGGTGCGGCGACCCGGCCGCCGCCGATCTCGCTGCCGGTCACGCCGCCGTCCTCGACGACGACCGCCACGGCGACCTTCGGGTCGGTGGCCGGCGCGAACGAGATGAACCAGGCGTGCGGAGGCTTCTTCGGGTCGTGCTGGGCCGTGCCGGTCTTGCCCGCCACCTCGACGCCGGGGATCTGGGCGCGCGCGCCGCTGCCGTTGTCGACGACCGAGACCATCATCTTCGTCAGGATGCTCGCGGTCTGCTCGGACACCGCCTGCGACAGCTCCACCGGGTCGGGTGCCGGCTCGATGATGTCGAGGTTGGCGCTGCGGACCGACTGGATGAGGTAGGGCGTCATGACGCTGCCCTTGTTGGCGATGCCCGCGGCGACCATGGCCATCTGCAGCGGGGTCGTGCGCACGTCGTACTGGCCGATGGCGGCCTGCGCGGACTGCGGCGCGTTGAGGTCCGCCGGCACCGAGCTGGTCGCCACGCGCATCGGCACCTGGAGCGAGTCGCCGAATCCGAACTTCGCCGCCTGCGCCCGCAGCTTCTCGCCGCCGAGCTCGAGGCCCAGCGAGCCGAAGGTCGTGTTGCACGAGATCTCGAGTGCGTGGACCAGCGTCGTCTTGTCGTTGGGCCCGCACGGCAGGCGGTTCTCGTTGGGCAGGTTGGTGCTCGTCAGGGGCAGGTCGAGCTGGGCGGGCCCGGGCACCTGCGAGTCGGGACCGGTGACGAGGCCGTTCTCGAGTGCGGCCGCTGCGGTGACGACCTTGAAGGTCGAGCCGGGCGGGTAGATGCCGCTCAGGGCGCGGTTGAGGTAGGCCTGGTTCTTGTCGGTGGACAGCGACTGCCACGCCTTCGCGGCCTTGTCGAGGTTGTGGCTCGCGAGCGCGTTGGGGTCGTATGCCGGGTGGCTGACCATCGCGAGGATGGCGCCGGTCTTCGGGTCGAGGGCCACGACGGCGCCGCGGCTCTGGCCGAGCGCCTGGTCGGCGGCCTTCTGCGCCTTGGGGTCGATGGTCAGCTCGATGGTGGCGCCGGAGGTCTTGCGACCGGTGATGAGGTCGGTGACGCGGCGCACGAAGAGCTGGTCGGCATCGCCCGAGAGCAGGTCGTCGGCGGCGTGCTCGAGACCGTAGGGGGCGCCGACGGAGTAGGAGTAGAAGCCGGTCAGGTGCGAGTAGAGGTCGCCCTGCGGATAGGTGCGCAGGTAGCGGTACTGGTCCTGCACCGGCACCGACTTGGCCACGGCCTGGCCGCCGACGATGATCGCGCCGCGCTCGCGGGAGTAGTTGTCGAGCAGCGTGCGCTTGTTGCTCGCCATGGCACCGAGCGACTTGGCCTGCGCGAACTGCACGACGGTCGAGGCGACGAGCAGCGTGGTGAAGAGCATCGCGATGAGGATCGAGAGCCGGCGGATCGGGGTGTTCACGGCAGCCTCACCACCTGGGTGGCCTCGGCGGGGGCCGGCTCGGCGGCGGCCACCCCGATCGGGATCTCGGGCATCGGGCGCCGGGCCTGGTCGGAGATGCGCAGCAGCAGCGCCACGATCACCCAGTTGGCGAGCAGCGAGGAGCCGCCGAGCGAGAGGAACGGCGTGGTCAGGCCGGTCAGCGGGATGACGCGGGTGACGCCGCCGATGACGATGAAGAGCTGGAAGGCCACGGAGAAGGACAGGCCGATCGCGAGCAGCTTGCCGAAGCCGTCACGCACGCCGAGGGCGGTGCGCACGCCGCGCTCGCAGAAGACGAGGTAGAGCACGAGGATGGCGACGGCGCCGAAGAGCCCGAGCTCCTCGCCGAGGCTGGGGAAGATGAAGTCGCTCTCGGCGAACGGCGTCAGGTAGGGCCGCCCGGCGCCCAGGCCGGTCCCGGTCAGGCCGCCCGAGGCCATCCCCCACAGGCCGTTGGCCAGCTGGTTGGACCGCTCGAGGCTCTGCTGCGAGAACGGGTCGAGCCACAGGTCGACGCGGGTGTGGAAGTGCGCGAAGGCGGTCAGGGCGAAGGCCACCGCAGCCGCGAAGAGCAGCAGGCCGATGACGATCCACGACACCCGCTCGGTGGCGACGTAGAGCGTGGCGACGAAGAGGCCGAAGTAGAGCAGCGAGGTGCCGAGGTCGTTCTGGAAGACGAGGACCACGACGCACAGCGCCCACGCGACGACGATCGGGCCGAGGTCGCGGCCGCGCGGGAAGGTGAAGCCGAGGATCTTCTTGCCGGCGAGCGACAGCACGTCGCGGGTCTGCACGAGGTAGCCGGCGAAGAAGATCGCGAGGGCGATCTTGGCGAACTCGCCCGGCTGGAAGTTGAGCGGGCCGATGCTGATCCAGATCTGCGAGCCGTTGATCGAGCGGCCGAGCCCCGGCACGAGCGGCAGCAGGAGCAGCACGAGGGCGGCGGCCATGCTGACGAAGGTGTAGCGGCGCAGCAGCCGGTGGTCGCGCAGGAGCACGAGCACGGCGACGCAGAGGATGACGGCCAGCGTGGTCCAGATCAGCTGGCGGTAGGCGTCGCCGTCGGTCGCGAGCTTGCCGCGGGCCAGGTCGAGCCGGTGGATCATCACCAGGCCCAGCCCGTTGAGGACCGTCGTGATCGGCAGGAGCACCGGGTCGGCGTAGGCGGCCTTCCAGCGCAGCACGAGGTGCACGATCAGCACGAGGACGGTGAAGCCGCCCGCCACCGGCAGGATGTTGGCCGGCACGGTGCCGTTGCGGTTGAGGTCGGTGGTGACCCACGCGACCAGCACGATGCCGACGGCGAAGAGCAGCAGCAGCAGCTCGGCGTTGCGGCGGGTGCGCGGCGTCAGGGGCTCGACGGTGGTCGTCATGCGCCCACCCCCCGCATGGCGGGTGCGAGGGCGCGCGGCGGCGGCGTCGTGATCTTGACGGCCGGCGTCGGCGCGGTGGTGGGCTTGGCTCCCGGGGTGCTGGGAAGCGGCGTGGTCGGCGTCACCGGGGAGCTGGGCAGGGTGCTCGACTCGGTGCTCGAGTCGGTGGACGTGCCCGTGGGCGCCGGCGTCGAGGTTCCGCCGCACGGTATGCCGGTGGCGGCCAGGCGCTGGCAGCGCACCGCCTCGGCGCGGAGCGCCTCGACCTTGGCCTGCGCGTCGGTGAGGTCGCGGGCCGGGATGGTGTTGGCGACGGCCCCCTGCACGTCGCTCGGCAGCTCGGTGACGAGCACATCGGACGGGGTCTGCACGTGCGAGAGGTGGATCGGTCCGAGGTCCTGGGAGACGCCGCGGTAGATGGCGACCCGGCCGTCGTCGGCGGCCACGAAGTACTGCTTCTGCGACCAGGCCCAGGCGGCATAGCCTCCGCCGCCGAGGATCGCGGCGATGACGACGGCCGCGACGAGCCGAAGGATGATCTTCGCGCGGCGCGAGCGCGAGCGGTCCTCGGCGAGCTCGAGGGAGTCCTCGTCGGGCTCGGAGCGGCCGGTGGCCGCTCGTGAGAGCGCTGCAGCCTTCTCGGCCGGGCTGGTCGGGATGGCGCGGGTCTGCCCGCGCATGCGCTTGCCGGCGGCGCCGACGACCTGCGGCACCGTGGAGGGCAGGTCGTCGCCGTCGGCGTCGACGACCTCGGCCACGATGACGGTGACGTTGTCGCGGGTGCTCGCCTTGAGGGCGACCTCGATGCAGCGGTCGGCGGCCTCGGCCGGGGTCTTCGCCTCGCGCAGGATCTCCTCGATGACGTCGGCGCCGACGAAGTCGGACAGCCCGTCGGAGCACAGCAGGAAGCGGTCGCCGACCTTGGCCTCGCGCAGCGAGGTGTCGGGCTCGTCGTCGGGCTGTCCGGTCATGACGCGGGTCACGACCGAGCGCTGCGGGTGGTGGCCGGCGTCCTCCTTGGAGATGCGGCCCTCGTCGACGAGCTGCTGCACGAAGGAGTGGTCCTTGGTGATCTGCGAGAAGGTGTCGCCGCGCAGCATGAAGGCGCGGGAGTCGCCGATGTGCGCCATCGCGAGCTTGTTGCCGGTGCGCAGCATGACGATGGTCGTGCTGCCCATGCCGGAGAGGTCGGAGTTCTCGCGCATCGCCTTGGTCAGGCGCGCGTTGGCCGAGTGCAGTGCCTCCTCCAGCAGCGGGATCGCCTGGTCGGCGGTGACGTCCTCCTCGTCGAGCGGCGCGAGCTCGCCGACGATCATCGAGCTCGCGACGTCGCCCGCGGCGTGCCCACCCATGCCGTCGGCGAGGACGAGCAGGTTGGGGCCGGCATACCCGGAGTCCTCGTTGCGGGACTTGGGTCCCAGTCCGAGGTCGGAGCGCGCGGCGTAGCGCAGGGCGATGGCCATCGGGTCAGCCTCGCAGTTCGAGGACGGTCTTGCCGATCCGCAGGGTCGTGCCGACCTCGACGGGCCGGGACCCGTTCAGGCGCTCGCGACCGATGAACGTGCCGTTGGTGGAGCCGAGGTCCTCGACGACCCAGCCCTCGCGCCCGCTGGGGTCGGGCTGGATGCGGCAGTGTCGGCCGGAGGCGTAGTCGTCGTCGAGCACGAGCGCGCACTCCGGGTTGCGGCCGATCAGCACCCCGGCGCTGCGCAGCGGCAGCGACGTGCCGGTAAGCGGGCCCTCGGTGACGACGAGGCGTGTGGGGGTGCCCTTGCCACGGCCACGGCGGGGGGTGCCCCGCTCGGGGGTGACGGGGCCGGCACCTGCCGCGCCGGCGCCGGCGGCCGCGGGGACCGGCGCACGGCGGCCTCGGGCGGCGTCGCGCTGCTCGGCGGCCTTGAGCGCCTTGCGCCGCGTGCGCCGGCTCACCTTGGTGCCGTAGATGTCGGTGCGCAGCACGCCCACGACGCTGAAGATGAACAGCCACAGCAGGGCCAGCAGCCCCAGCCGCAGCAGGGTGAGGGTCAGCTCACTCATGTCACCGGCGCCCGGCTCGGAAGGTCGCGGTCGTGCGGCCGATCGTCAGGCGGTCGCCGTCCTGCAGGCGCTGGCTGGAGATGCGCTCGCCGTTGACGAAGGTGCCGTTGGTCGAGTTGAGGTCGCGGATCGAGGTGACCAGGTGCGGTCCGTCGGTCGTGACGCGGATCTCGCTGTGGCGCCGGGAGACGCCGGGGTCGTCGACCACGATGTCGGCGCTCTCGTCGCGGCCGAGCGTGGTGAGGCTGCCGAGGAGGGGGTAGCGGTCGCCGGCGATGTCGAGCCAGGGCCGCGCCGAGGGGTTGGAGCGTGGGGCGGGACGGTGCACCGCCGGCTCGTCGACCATCGTGCCGGTGCTCGTGTGCGGGCGGGCGGCCGCGGGCGCCGGGTCGGACTCGCGGGCCGCGTGCTTGACGGTGGCCGGGCGCACCCGGAACACGCCGGTCTCGAGGCCCTCGCCCTCGATGAGCTGCACCTCGAGCGGGCCGCCCGGCTGGTAGCCCTGGGAGTCGGCGTGCTCCTGCGCTGCTGCGACGAGGTCGTCGGACAGGTCGTCCTCGTAGTCGCCGAGCCGGTCGTAGTCGGTCTGGCTCAGCTCGATCGTGTAGACGTTGGGGACCATCGAACGGCCGTGGCCGAGCAGGGCCGCGCGGTCGTCCATCGCGCGCCGGATCGCCGAGGCGATCTCGACCGGCTGGACCTCCGACTTGAAGGCCTTGGCGAAGGCACCGTGGACAGCCTTGGCGAGACCGTGTTCGACACGGTTGATGATTCCCACGCCGTCTCCTCCTCGTTGGTACCTCCTGCCGGGCGCTTCATCGTAACCGGGTCAGCCCCTACCGCCTCCCACCGACAGACAGGGCGGGGCGGGTTCCCGGCCGCCTCACCGCCACTTCGCGGCCACTTCACGGCCACGCGGGGGTGTGCACCCGGGCGGCTACCGTCCGGGTTTGCGGTCCGGCCGAAGCATGAAACCATCGCACGGGGATCCGTGGCGGGTCCCCGCACGTGGTCAGGTCAGCAAGGAGCGCTCGATGGGCAAGGACGAGACCGGCAGCACCGAGAACCAGGGCATCCCGGGCTTCCCCGCCAACAACTCCGTCCCGGGCGGGTTCACCCTGCCCATCCCGATCGCGACGGCCGGCGCGTCGCAGGACGAGGAGGCCCCGGCCGACCCGTGGAGCTCCACGTGGGAGGACACCTCGTGGCACGCCGCCGACGCCTCGGCTCCCTCCTCGGACGCCGGCTCCTCCTACGAGCCGAGCAGCGCGAACTCGTGGAGCGACTGGCAGCCGTCGACCGAGTCGGCCGAGACGTCCTACTCGGGGTGGACGCCGGCCGGTGCCCAGCCCGAGGCCTACGCCTCGAGCACCGACTCCGGCAGCGTGACCCCCGGCTCGACCTTCACCACCGACCACACGGCTGCCGAGCGGGCGTATGCCGCCGCACCGGCCGTCGACCCCGACGTGGCCGCAGCCGCGCGCGAGGGCTACGGCGACACCTCGGACACGGCATACGGCAGCACCACCTCGCGCACGGAGGGGGCGGACGGCTCCGACGGGCCGAGCGCCGAGGACCTCATCACGGCGCGCTCGAAGGGGGCGCGGCAGAAGGTCAAGGCGAGCTCCGGGCTGCGCAAGGCCTTCGGCCTCGGCCCGAGCTCCAAGGAGATGCTCGAGCGCGACCGCATCGACCGCATCGCGCGGCCGCTCAACGGCCGCAAGACCGTCATGGTCATCAACACCAAGGGCGGCGGCGGCAAGACCCTCGTCACCCTGATGCTCGCGAGCTACCTGGGGCGCTACCGGTCCGGCTCGGTGCTGGCCTGGGACAACAACGAGACGGAGGGCACGCTCGGCATGCGCGCCCCGTCGCAGAGCCACCACCGCACGGTCGTCGACCTGCTCGGTGCGCTGCCGCAGATCGCGGGCGACCCCAACGCCGGCACTTCCGAGCTCGAGCACTGGGTGCGCGAGCAGCGCGGCCTGTCGTTCGACGTGCTGGCCTCGGCCGATGACGACGAGGCGATGCGGATCATCGGTGAGCAGGAGTTCGAGGACCTGCACACGCAGCTCTCGCGCTTCTACCGGATGATCGTCGTCGACACCGGCAACAACCGCCTCTCGCCCAACTGGCTCGCGGCCGCGGCCCGCGCCGACATGCTCGTCTTCGCGACCTCCCTCAAGGACGACACGTCGGTCGTGGCCGCCAAGAACCTCGACGCGCTCGTGGCGATGGGCCGCGGTGACCTCGTGCGCAACGCCGTCTGCGTCATCTCGCACACCTCGGCCAAGGGCGACGGCGGCGCCGGGGTGCACACGCGTGAGCACTTCGAGCAGTGGGTGCGCTCGGTCGTCGACATCCCCTACGACCCGATGCTGGCCCCCGGCCTGCACCTCGACCCGCTGAAGATCGCCAAGCGGACGCACGAGGCGTGCATGGAGATGGCGGCCACGGTCGTCGACGGCCTCTGAGGCGGTTGTCGCCGCGCCATCGGTCGTTCGGTTGAGCGGTCGGGCGCTCAGTCCTCGTCGGTGGCGAACCGGTGGTACGCGTCGGCTGCCGCCTGCAGGTAGCGGTGGATCGCCTGGCGCTCGTCGGGCGTGAACTCCTCCGTCAGCGCGTCGAGCCGGTCGAGCAGGCTGCGCAGCTGACCCCGCACCTCGGTCGCGGCCGACTCGGTGGGCACGAGCCGCACCCGGCGCCGGTCGGCGGTGTCGCGCTCGCGCAGCAGGTGCCCCGCCGCCTCGAGTCGGTCGACGACGTCGGTCATCGCCGCGGGGGTGATCCCGAGCCGGGTGCTCAGCTCGCGCGGCCCCAGCCGGCCGTCGGAGGCGGCCACGTGGCTCATCGCGGACAAGTCGGTCGGGTGCATCCGCATCCGGCGGGCCAGGGCGCCGGACGCCTCGGCCTCCGCGGCGCCGAGCGCGCGCAGGGCCCAGGTCTCGGGCTCGTGGGCGCGCCGCGGCAGGCCCTCGACGGGGGCGCCGGTCCTGCTGTCGGGGGGCGGGATTGCCATGACGGCACCTTACTGCTTCCATATCTTTAGATCATCTGAACATATGGAGGCCATCATGACCGAGGAGTCACGCCCCGTCGCCGCCCGCGGTGGGGACAACCGCCGGTGGTGGGGTCTGGTCGCGATCAGCATCGCCGTGGCGCTGATCATCGTCGACTCCACGATCGTCAACGTCGCCGTCCCCTACATCGTCGAGGACCTCGGGCTCACCTCGTCGCAGGTGCAGTGGGTGCAGGAGTCCTACACCCTCGTCTTCGCCGCGACGCTGCTCATCTGGGGCACCGTCGCCGACCGGATCGGCCGGCGCCGGATGCTCCTCATCGGCGTCGCCCTCTTCGTCGTCGCCTCGGTGCTCGCGGCCGTCTCGGGCTCGGGTGAGGCGCTCATCGGCGCTCGCATCATCCAGGGCTTCGGCGGGGCGATGATCCTGCCGACGACGCTCTCGCTCATCAACGCCGGCTTCCAGGGCCGCGAGCGCGGGATCGCCTTCGCCGTCTGGGGCTCGACCATCGGCGGCATGGTCGCGGTCGGCCCGCTGCTCGGGGGCTGGCTCACGACGTCGTTCTCGTGGCGCTGGGCCTTCGGGATCAACCTGCCGATCGGGCTGCTCATCGTGGTCGGCGTGGTGCTCTTCGTCGACGAGTCCCGCGGACGGGTGCAGGGCCGCATCGACGTCGTCGGGGCGCTGCTGTCGGCGGTCACGTTCGCCACGCTCGCCTTCGGCCTCATCGAGGGCCGCACCTACGGCTGGTGGAGCGTGGTCAAGCCCTTCGAGATCGGGCCGTGGACGTGGTCGAGCGGTCTGTCCCCCGTGCCGGTGGCCTTCGCGATCACCTTGCTGGCAGGGACGGCGTTCGTGGTGCGCACGCTGCGGCGTACGGCGAACGGCCTCCCGACGCTCTTCCGCTTCGACCTCTTCGACATCCGCTCGTTCCGCAACGGCAACATCGCCGCGATGATCGTCAGCCTCGGCGAGTTCGGGATCGTGCTCTCGCTGCCGCTGTGGTTGCAGAACGTGCTGGGCTACACCGCCTTCCAGACCGGCCTCGTGCTGCTGGCGCTCGCGATCGGTTCCTTCGCGGCGAGCGGGCTCGTGGCCGTGCTCGGCAAGCGGCTCAGCCCGCCGGCCATCGTCCGGGTCGGCATCGTCGCCGAGATCGTCGGTGTGGCCGGCCTCGGCCTGGTCATCGGTCCCTCGACGTCGTGGGTGGCCATGGTGCCGTGCCTCTTCGTCTACGGCTTCGGCGTCGGTCTCGCCACCGCGCAGCTGACCGGTGTCGTCCTTGTCGACGTGCCCGTCGAGCGCAGCGGCGAAGGCTCGGGGCTGCAGTCGACCGCCCGGCAGATCGGCTCGGCGCTCGGCATCGCGATCTTGGGCACGGTGCTCTTCACGAGCGCCGGTGCCCGGCTCGACGCCGGCCTGAGCGACGCCGGTGTCCCGGCCCCGGCACGGACCGCGGTGGTCAACGCCGTCGTGGAGAGCGCCGGAGGTGCGATCCCGGCGCTCGCGAGCAACCCGCGTACGGCCCCGGTGGCTCCCGTCGCCAAGGAGGCGTTCTCCGACGCCACGCGGTATGCCGCCTTCACCGCCGCCGGCTTCCTCGTGCTCGGCCTGCTCGCCACCCTCTCGCTCGGCGGCCCGGCCCGTGGTCGGCACGAGGAGGGGTATGCCGCTCCGCCCGGTCGGCGCGCGGGACAGGAGCTGCCCGAGGCGGGGTCACCGGCGGTCCCCTGAGCGCCCGTCCGTGGAGGCGTCCGGTTCGCGTCGGGGACCCCGGTTTGGCGATACCGGGGGGCATGCAGCACACTGTCTGCTTGTCACGCGCGAGTGGCGGAACGGCAGACGCGCTGGCTTCAGGTGCCAGTGTCCGAAAGGGCGTGGGGGTTCAAATCCCCCCTCGCGCACGCGTGAAGAAGAGGGCCCCGACCTACCAGGTGGGGGCCCTTCGCGTTTGCCCGTACCGCCCGGCCTCCGCCAGGGCGCCACACGTGTCAGTGCCGGAGTCGGGCCCGCGGTCAAATACGGCGACTTGCCGTGCTGAGTCCGCGCAGCGGCCACCGTCATCCCGTGGCGTCACTCCGGTTCTGTGGCGAAGGCGGCCCCACGCGTCCGTCACCGTCGAGCACTGCACGTGCGAGGGCGACGACCGGAACGCCGGCGCGCGCGGCTGCGACCGCGAGTCGTTCGCGTGCGTGGTGCTCACGGATGTGGTCCCGCGCCATGAGGACGCTCACCGCGTGGTCAATGACCCCGAGGTCTTGTAGCCGGGCCGGGGCATCCGCCGCCTCGAGCCGGGTCGCGAACGTCATATCGGCGTTCGTCACGGCCCCCGGCGCCCACGCCCCGAACAGTCGGGCGGCTCCTCGCTGCGCCCGTCGAACGTGTCCGGCCGTGCCCCATAGAGGTTGATGCTGGCGGTGACTGCTGCCCCATCCATGGTGGGGAGCGACAAGGTGCTCGTCACGCCCGTCGCCGCGCCGGCTTGGCCGAAGAGCTGCCACTGCGCCTCGTCGAGCGGGTCATGGCTCGGGTACTCGATCGGCTCACCTGCTGTTGCCGCGGCGACGCACGGTCCGCCGTCCAGGTACTGCACCCCGTCCAGAAACGCGACGTCCGGGCTACTGGACACGTACGTGATCGTGATGCCGTGCTCCAAGAGGCTGATGCTGAGGCGCGATCTGCCCTCCACGCGACGAGATGACTAGGACACGACGCCCGTCCTGTGGATAAGGCGCCGGCGCTGCGCGAGAAGATCGCCGGAAATGTAAGTAGATGGTCAAGATTCTTTGATCCCATTCCCATTCCACCCTCAGCCGAGGATGATCCAACCCACAGGGATCCCACAGGGGGACTTTGCCATATCAATGGAAAAGGATCACCATGCTTCGTCTCAACCGTTCAGTCAGAGTGGGGCTCGCCGCTCTAGTCAGTATGGTCTGCCTTGCCACACCGTCCGCAATCGCCGCCGATGGCGCGCCCGCCAAGCCAAAGCCGAGCGGCGGCCATTCGTCGTCAGCGAGTCTCGACAGCACCGCTCAGGGCAAACCGTCAGGCACCGTAGAGGGGTACGCGCCGTCCGCAGCGGTGCCCTCGGGATGCTGGGGCTACACCGACAACGTGCACGCGTCCTACTCGTTCGCGTCGGTGCACGGCCGTACGGAATGCCCGTTCTACACGAACATGGTCGTCAACACGAACCTGTACCGCAGCCGCTGGTGGGGTTGGGAGTACCTCGCGAACGGTGGAGACAGCGGCTACAAGATGTACACGAACGCAAATGCCAAGTGGTACTGCGCCGGAGTAGGTACATACACGTGGCTCGGCGAGAGCTACCACCGCGTCGTGATCAACGGTAACAGCTACATTGCCTATACCGACAACGACGATAGGTGGACGTGCTGAAGTCCTGCTTAGTCGCACTCTCAGCCGCGGCGTGCATGCTCTCGGTAGGAGGGTGCACGCCGTCGCCAGGGCCGAACGCCTCTTCAGAGTTGATGGCGTCAGCCCCCGCGTCGGCGGGCGAGAAGACGGAGAGTCTTGCTCTCACTCCATATTCGGAGCCCCCGAAGGAGCCGCCCTCGGCCAGTTTGAAGGGCCAGCGACTCAAGCCAAGTCAAGTCGTATGGCGAATTGACGGACACATGCAAAGTATTGCTCCTAAGTCTGACTCTGATGTGGTCATCAATGGAGTCTCTCCGGAGAACTGGCGATCTCCAGTCGTGGTCCTAAGTACTGCGAACGCTCCGCTGCGTGCCCGCCTAGTGACCTACCGGCTACCGAGGCCAGGCGGATTGCCATCTAGTGATGATGGGCATGCCGTGGATTGCGAAAAGAGAGGACAATCCTGCAGGCTCGAGATGAGCGGCGACAGTTTCTCTGTCGTCTCTGGCATCACGATGGATCCTCTCACCATGGCCACGCTGACACTTGAGTACCCAACGCTGGCCCCCGAGGATGTCCGCTCGGGCGTGCGCTCGTATTTCGTTTCGTGGGTGCTCCGTGCGGTGGCTCCGCCCGCTCCTGAATAGTCATTGGAGGGCCTCAGTTCATGAGACTTACTGCTCGTCTATTGCTCCCCGGGCGTTCCCCGGACGGCGGACTGTGGCCTTGGAACTCTATTGCCGCGCAGACAGGCTTCCCAACCCCGGTCGATGGCTACACGGATTGGAGCCAGCTTGTGGAGCTTCGTCCGGGGATCGATGCCTCGTCGATACCGGTTGCGGCCGCCGGCTACCTGGACCCGGTTACGCGCTCAAGGCTCCTGCAAGTATTTTCCTCGTCCCCGGACTCAGAGTGGGTATGGCTGCCGGATATCCCTTGGCTGGATGCGTTGCAAACCACTGATGCCTCTCGCCTGTCGCAAAGGTCGGAAGTAGGTGCGTTTCGCGACTTGGCCGCTAGTTGGGCACACCGACGGTTCTCGGGCCGCGCCCAGTGCGAGACCTCACTCATTGAAGCTCCGCCCTACGCTGACTCGCTCCTCGTCACGACGACCGATGATGTGTTCCATCGGATGGTTTCAGCGGGACTAGAAATACATGAGGTGACACGGGCCCGACACATCCCGATTTGGTGTGACTGATGTCGCTAACCCGAATCTCGGCCCTCGTCTTCACGCGTACCTGAAGCAGGCGGGATTTGGAGGACGACCGAGCCAGAGGGGGGAGGACGGCTCCCCCCTTGCGGCCGATCACCCAGTGTGCGGCATGAACCCGTCGACGAGCAGGGATTGCCCCGCGCTCCCAAACCGGTCGAGGTTCGGCAGCGCGGTCAGCTTCCGTGGCGGGGTCGGCGCGGGCGGCGCGACCCTCATCAGGAGCGTCCGGCGAACGTCGAACGTGCGCTCGGGACGCGGTGGGGTGCCGGGACCCTCGAACCGGACGGTGATGACCCCGTCGGCGACGCGCGCGATCCAGCCGCTCCCGTGCTCCTCGTGCTCGACGTCCAGGCCGACCGCGCAGGTGTGCACCGTCAACGGTGCCGGGAGGCGCTCGCCGTCCCGGTCATCGTCGTCGTCGGCGTCCGCCGCGTCGTCGCGTCCATCGGCCGCCGGCACCACGCCCGCATCCAGGGAGCCGGTGCTGTCGCCCGTCTCGTCACCCGTGGGGAGTGGCGCCGTGCCGACCAACGGAGCGACCGCCCGGTCGGAGGTGGTGGGCTCGATCAGGACTGCGTCCGCCTCCTCGGGCAGGCGCAGCTGGGCCCAGTGGGTCAGGCCGGACAGGGCGACCCCGAGCAGCCGGACCGGTTCCTTCGGGTCCGCGGCGTCGAGCGCCGCCGTGGCCGCCTCCCGCAGCTGCTCCGCCTCCGACGTCGGCTGGGCCAGGGTGACCGACCGGGTCAGCGTGGTGAAGTCGGACAGGCGGACCTTGACCGTCACCGTGCGGGCGCCGCCGCCGTGCCGCTGCAGGCGCCGCAGCGCGCGAGCCAGGACGTCCTCGAGAGCGCCGGGCAGCTCCCAGCGGCGGAGATCCTCCGCGAAGGTGCGCTCCGCGCCCACGCTCTTGGCCTCCCGCTCGACGACGACCGGACGCGGGTCGTCGCCACGAGCGAGGCGGTAGAGGTTCCAGCCGGCAGCCTCACCGAGAGTCCGGACCAGGTCCTCGCGGCTCGTCGCGCGCAGGTCGGCGACCGTGACGATGCCGAGGCGTCGCAGCGTCGTGTCCGTCGCCGGTCCGACGCCCCAGAGTGCCGAGACCGGCTTGGGCAGGAGGAAGTCGTCCTCCGCCTCGGGCGGCACGACGGTGAACCCGTTCGGCTTGTCCGCGTCCGAGGCGAGCTTGGCGATGAGCTTGGAGCGGCCGAGACCGACGGAGACGACCAGCCCGGACCGGTTGTAGACCAGCCGGCGGGCCACATCGGCTCCGAGGGCAGGGTCGGCGGCGAAAGGGCCGGCGGCCAGGTCGACGAATGCCTCGTCGAGGCTGACCGGCTGCACGAGCGGGGACAGCTCGCGGAGGGTGTCCATGATGAGGGCGCTGTGCTCCGCGTACGCGGCGAAGCGGGGAGTCAGGACGGTCGCCGACGGGCACAGCACCCGTGCCTGCGACATCGGCATCGCCGAGTGGCAGCCGAACCTGCGCGCCTCGTAGTTCGCGGTGGCGACCACCCCGCGCGGGCCCGTCCCGCCGACGAGGACCGGGGTGCGCACGAGCGACGGCTTCTGCCGCGTCTCGACGGAGGCGAAGAACGAGTCGGCGTCGACGTGCATGACGCTTGCGTCAGCGCGCACCTGTGGACCTCCCTCCGACCTCGACCTGTCCCGGCCACCTCCTTCACTCTCCCGCACCGCCCTCAGGCAGCTGGTAGCCACTCCCGTGGTCACGGGGCATGGTCAGTGCAGGGCCACCTTGAGGCCGGCGACGAGCAGGCCGATCCCAGCACCCACCGCGGCGCTGGCCACGCGTCCCCACGGGCTCAGGCCGCCCCGCGCCCCCGCCAGGTAGCTGTATCCGGTGAGCAGCACGATCGTGGCGATGAGCGCTATCCAGGCCGCCGTGCGCAACGTGGCCCCGGCCAGCTCGGCGACGAGCAGGACGATGATCGGCAGCACCGAGGCGCCGGCGATCGGCCACGTCTCCTTGACCGCCAGTCGCAGGGCCACGGCCGGGTGGTGGCCGTGCGTCACCGACGCACCGATGGTGTGGGCATGCAGGTGCGCCAGCCAGTAGACGAGCACGGTGCCGAAGATGGCGACGCTCAACTGCGCCGTCGAGTCCACGTGGCCGGCGCCGTAGGCGATGACCGCGGCGCACACCACGGTGCCGGTGATGACGCCCTCACCACCGCTGATCAGCCCGAGAGGGTCGACTCGGGCCCGAGCCCGCACCGGCGCGCCGGTGCGCGTGACGGCGTCGGGCTCGGGGTCGCGCTCGTCCATCCGACGACCGACCCGTCAGGTCCCGAGGATCTTGGCCTTCTGGGCGGCGAACTCCTCGTCGGTCAGGATTCCCTGGTCGCGCAGCTCGGCCAGTCCCTTGAGCTGCTGCACGACGTCGGTGCTCGCAGCGGCCGGCGGTGGCGGCGGCGCCGGCGCGGCCGCCGGGGGCGGCTGCTCCTGGTAGCCCTGCTGCTGGCCGTACACCTGGTCGTCGTACGCCTGCTGGCGCTGGGCCGCCGTGGCGGCGTCCTTCTCGGCGAACTTCGAGGCCTGGCGGCGCTGGACGCGACCGGCCACCGCCGACGCGGTGCCGGCGACGACAGCCGTGCGGGCGACTCCCCGGAGTAGTCCTGGCATGGTGTTCCTCTCCTTCAGCTGCTGGGTTCGAGGTCTTCGAGGGCGGCCATGACCTCGGTGGCCGGGATGCGGGCGCTCGCGATGAGCTCGCCGCCGGACTCGCGGGCGGCCGCGACGAACGGCGCGGCCCAGCTGTTCTCGTAGACGATGAGCGCTGCGACGGTGCCGGGTGACATGGCCCCGGCTGCCTCGGCGACGTCGTCGTCACCGAGCAGCCCCGACCGGGCGCCCGCGAAGTACGAGAACCCGCCGGAGGCGGACATGGGGTCGGTGACCTCGAGGACCTCGACCCGGCCGTCGTCGTCCTTGCTGACGACCATCAGGTCGTAGAGCCGGATCACGCCGCGCTCGACGAGGTCCATCAGCGCGTCGCCGGCGGCTCCGGTGAGCCGGTCCCGTGGGAACTCCAGCAGGATGAAGTCGATCGGGCCCGACGCCTCGGTCGTGGGGGTGGGCGATTGTGTGGTGGTCATCTCTCTCCTTCGTGCGGTGGGTGGTCGCGGATCGGCCGTCAGGCGTGCATGCCGTGCGAGACGAGATGGGCGGCGCCGTGGCGGTGGAGCATCTCCTCCTCCTCGCGGGTGCCGGGCTTGAGGTCGAAGACGACCTGGCGGACGGTTCCGGTGAACGCGTACGGCGCCTTGTCCTCGTAGTCGAGGTCGACCACGAGGCCGTTGTCCCGCCCGATGTCCATGCCGGCATACGACGAGAAGGCGACGGGCACGGTGCGCGGCATGCGACCCTCGCCGACCTTCTCCTCGCCCACCCAGAGGGTGACGGTGCCGCCGGTGCCCGGCTTGTTCTCGTCGGCCTCGAAGAGCATCTTCACGGCGAGGTCGCCCGTGGGCAGCGGCTTGGTCGACACCTGCTTGTACGTCTCCACCCCGAGGAAGGAGTACGTGTGGTGCAACCGGTGGTCGCCGTCGACCCAGAGCGCGAAGCCGCCGATGAAGTCGGCGTTCGCGACGATGACGCCCTCCGCACCCTCCTCCGGCACGTGCAGGTCCGCCTCGATGGCGTAGGAGCGGCCGTAGACGAACGGGATCATCCCGCGCTGCACGTTCTGGACGTCGCCCGCGAAGGTGCGCCGGGTGACGGCCGGCAGCGGCGGCAGGATGCCGTACATCACGCAGAGGCCACCGAGCAGCGGCAGCACGCGGTTGCGCTCGGCCTCCTGCCAGAACAGCTGCCGCAGCTCCTCGAGCTTCGCGGGCTGCTCCTTGGCCAGGTCGTGGGCCTGCGAGAAGTCGTCGGGCAGGTAGTAGAGCTCCCACACGCCCTGCTCGGGGTCGTAGACGCCGGGCGCGAAGGCGGCCAGCGTCTCCGGCGAGAAGGCCCACGGGTTCCGGTCGATGCGCGCGCAGGCCCACCAGCCGTCCTTGTAGATGCTGCGGTTGGCGAAGGACTCGGAGTACTGCACGGTGTGCCGCTCGGCCGCCTCCCGGTCGTCGAACGTGTAGAGGAAGCTCGTGCCGTCCATCTGCTCCTGCGCGATCCCGTCGACGTGCGAGGGCTCGGGGATGCCGGCCGCCTCCAGGACGGTGGGCGCGATGTCGATGCAGTGCGTGAACTGGCTTCGCACCGCCCGGTCCGGGCTGATCCGGCGCGGCCAGGCGACGACCATCGGGTCGCGGGTGCCGCCGAGGTGGCTGCCGGTCTGCTTGCCCCACTGGAAGGGGGTGTTGCTCGCATGCCCCCAGGCGGCCGCGAAGTGCGGCGCCGTGTGGTCGCCACCCAACGCCTCCGAGCCGCCGTACCTCTCGATCAGCTCCAGCTGCTCGGGCGCCTCGAGCTCGACGCCGTTGAGGAACGTCATCTCGTTGAACGACCCGGTGAGGGTGCCCTCCATGCTGGCGCCGTTGTCGCCCCAGACGTAGAAGACCAGCGTGTTGTCGAGGTCGCCGGCCGCCTCGATGGCGTCGAGCAGCCGACCGACGTTCCAGTCGGCGTTCTCGGAGTAGCCGGCGAAGACCTCCATCTGCCGCACGTAGAGCTTCTTCTGCGCGTCATTGAGGGAGTCCCACGCGGGGAGCGCCTCGGGCCGCTCGGTCAGCTCGGTGTCCTGGGGCACGAGCCCGAGCTGCTTCTGCCGCTCCAGGGTGTGCTGCCGGTAGGCGTCCCAGCCCTCGTCGAAGCGGCCCTTGTAGCGGTCGGCCCACTGCCGGGCCACGTGGTGCGGCGCGTGGCTACAGCCCGTGGAGTAGTACATGAACCACGGCTTCTCGGTGTCCTGGGCGCGCACCGCGTGCAGCCACTCGACCGCCTTGTCGGTGAGGTCGTCGGGGAAGTAGTACGGCTGCCCGTCCTTGCCCTCGGGCACGCCGAGCACCGAGTTGTCCTGGGTGATGATCGGGTCGTACTGGCCGGCCGCCCCCGACAGGAAGCCCCAGAAGTGGTCGAAGCCCCACGACAGCGGCCACCGGTCGAACGGGCCCGCGGCCCCCTGCACGTTGTCGGGGGTCAGGTGCCACTTGCCGAAGCCGCCGGTGACGAAGCCGTTCTCCCGCAGGATCCGGGGAAGCGCGGCGCAGCTCTTAGGCACCGACGCGGTGTAGCCCGGGAACGGCCCCGGGTACTCCGCGATCGACCCGAACCCGACCCGGTGGTTGTTCCGCCCCGTCAGCAGGGCCGCCCGCGTCGGCGAGCACACCGCGGTGACGTGGAACCGGTTGTAGGTCAGGCCCATGCGCTGCACGCGCGTGAGGTTCGGTGTCTCGATCGCGCCGCCGAAGGTCGACGGGCCCCCGAACCCGGCGTCGTCGATCAGCGCGATGAGCACGTTGGGCGCACCCTCGGGCGGGCGCACCGGCGCCACGATCGTCCAGTCCGCGATGGACTCGCCGAGGGTGCGGCCGGCCATCCCGCTGAAGGCACGATCCGGGATCGGCAGGACCGTCCGGTCCGGGCTGAACTTCGCCATGGCCTCGGCGAGGGAGTCCTTGAGCGCCCCCAGTCCGTCCCGGTCGGCCTGGACGAGCGAGCGGGCCTGCGTGCGCGTCAGCGCCTGCTCGACCCGCAGTCGCTGGTCGTCGTCGAACACGGCGATGACCCCGGCCGACCCCGGCGGCAGGTTCTCGCCGAGGCGCTGCTCGATCTGCTGCCGCAGCCGGTTCGCGCTGAACCGCCCGGCGAGCCAGCCGACCACCCCACCGGTCGCCACGGTCGTGGCCAGCAGCATCGGCGCGAAGAGGCCTACGGCCAGGCCCACGCCACCGCCCCAGCGGGCACCCGTGCGCCCGAGGTGGTCGCCGGTGAGCTCGACGGAGACCTTCCCGTCCTGCGCGTGCGAGACGAGGATGACGCCCTCGATCGCCACCTTCCGGCGGCCCACCTCCGCCACGAGCGCGTCGAAGTCCGCCCGTGCCGAGGTGGTGTCCTCGTAGCCCGCCACCAGCACGTCCGTCACCGTCTGAGCCATCAGCCCGTCTCCATCCCCTCCGCGGAGCACACGCGCGCCCCCCACCGGTCCCTCCCAGAGTCGTCCTCGCGCGCGTCGGCCGCCTCACCCCGGCCGGGTGACTGCGTACGCGTGCAGCCAACTCAGGCGGTCACCGCACGTATGCGTGTCCGCCCCCACCGGCGTGCGCGCGCTCGCGGTGGCCAGCCGTACGCATACGGCAGGCACCCCGGGACGTCACGCGTCCGTCCCGGGGTGCGAAAGGGGATCCGCTGGACCGCGCCCGCGGCCTCAGGTGCTGGACCCGACCTCCTTGCCGTGAGCGGCGATGCCGTAGATCACGAGGAAGTCGACCACGATCATCGTCAGGGCCCACAGCGGGAAGGCCGGGATGAAGGCGAAGTTGACGATCGCGCTGATGCCCGCCACGGCGATGCCGAGCACTCGCGCCCACAGGGCGCCGGTGAACAGGCCGAAGCCGGACACCAGCGCGACGATGCCGATGATCAGGTGGACCCAGCCCCACGCGGTGTAGTCCACGTGGACGACCAGTCCGGTCGAGGCCACCAGGTAGTAGCTCTTGTTGAAGAGGGCTACCAGCCCGGCGATGCCCTGGAAGCAGCCGAGCATGATCAGCATCATCGAGCCGAAGAGGACCCAGCCGCTCCATCTGTCCTCGGTGGGCGTTCCGTAACCCGGCTGCTGCGGCATCCGGTTGGCTCCGGTCGCCGGTGTTTGCTGGCGCACGTCGCTCATGATGTTCCTCCAGTCAGACGAGACGTTCTGCCTTCTTCAGGCTCGCCTGTGCTGGCCGCGGGGGCATCACCCTCAGTGAGTGATCTGGCCCCGGTGACCGGGTCACCCTCGGCCGACGGTGCTGCCAGAGGTCAGGGGCGCGGGTTCGTGCGGGTCCAGCGGCGCTCGTCGTGCCGCCGCCGACCCATGCCCGCGGCGCCGCGCGCGCAGACGTCGCCCACCTCGTCGGCCACCCATCCAGTCGCGGGCTGCGCCCCGGCTGACCTCTTAGCCGTCCGTCGGCAGCCCCCGGAGACGGCGGAGGTGAGTCGCGAAAAAATGGTCCGTTCAACCTACCAAATGCTCTTGTATACAGGATACGATTCCCGAACTTCGCCTTCCCCCCACCACGGAGCGTGTCATGACAGTTCGGAACGTCTCGACCTCCTCGCCGGCCTGGGCGCGAGCGCGCGCGCTGGCGGTCGTTCTCGCCGCCACCTCGCTTGGAGCCGCCGGCTGTTCGGCCGTCGGACCCAGCGCGAACCAGGCCAGCCCGGGTGGAGCGGGCGCCGGCTCCAGCGCGAGCGGCGCCGACAGCTTCGGCTCGCCCGCCAACGCCGGTGACGTCAAGCAGGGCGGCGCCCTGGTCATGGCCCTCTCGGCCGAGCCGGACAAGCTCGATCCCGCGCTCTCGCGCAGCCTCTACTCCCGGTACGTCTTCAGCGCCATGTGCGAGAAGCTCTACGACGTCGACCAGTCGGCCAAGATCGTGCCCCAGCTGGCCACGGCGCTCCCGACTGTCAGCGGTGACGGCAAGACAGTGACGATCCCCGTCAAGACCGGCGTGAAGTTCGCGGACGGCACGCCGTTCGACGCGGAGGCGGTCAAGGCCTCCCTGGAGCGTGAGCTCTCCCTCAAGGGCTCGGCGCGCAAGAGCGAGCTGGGACCCATCGCAAGCGTGACGGCCAAGGACCCCAAGACGGTCGTCATCACCCTCGACAAACCGTTCGCGCCGCTGACCGCGGCCCTGACCGACCGTGCCGGCATGATCGTCAGCCCCACGGCTGCCAAGAAGCTGGGGACCGACTTCGCTTCCTCGCCCGTGTGCGTCGGCCCGTTCAAGTTCTCCAAGCGCGTGCCGCAGAACTCGATCGACCTCGTCAAGGACCCGAACTACTACGCGGCCGACAAGGTGCACCTCGACTCGATCAGCTACCGGATCATCACGGACGCCAGCATCCGTGCCGCGAACCTGCGCTCGGGCGACGTGCTCGTGGCCGACTCCCTTTCCGCGCAGGACGTCCCAGGGCTCAAGCAGGAGAAGTCCCTGCAGGTCCTGCAGTCGCAGTCCCTCGGCTACCAGGGCGTGACGTTCAACATCGGCAACACCAACGGCGTCGACGCTCCGCCGCAGATGAGGAACGCCCCGGAGGCGAAGGACCCGCGGGTCCGCCAGGCCTTCGAGTACGCCATCGACCGGGCCGGTCTCGTCAAGGTCATCTTCAACGACCTCAACACCGTCGCCTGCTCACCCATCTCGCCGGCCAGCGAGTTCTCGAGCGACGCGGCCCAGAAGTGCACCGCCCACGACCCGGAGAAGTCCAAGGCGCTGCTCAAGGAGGCGGGGGTCCAGACTCCCTTCCCGATCGAGATGATCACCTCGAACAACCCCGACAGCCTTCGGCTCGCGCAGGCGCTCCAGTCGATGGTCAAGGAGGGCGGCTTCGACCTGAAGATCAAGCCGGTCGAGTACGCCTCGCTGCTCGACCAGCAGGACCAGGGGCAGTTCAGCCTCCTGCAACTTGGCTGGTCGGGCCGCGTCGACCCCGACGCCAACATCACCAACTTCGTCGGCACCGGCGGCAGCCAGAACGTGGCCGGCTTCAGCGACAAGCAGGTCGACGACCTCCTCGCCAAGGCCCGCGAGACCCAGGACGTCGGCCAGCGCCGGGACCTCTACGCCCAGGTGATCGACCGGCTGCACCAGACCGACCCGCTGATCTACCTCTACCGCCAGCGCAACCTGACCGGTGTCTCGAACTCGCTCAAGGGCGTGCAGGTCTTCCCCGACGGCGTCGTCCGGGTCGCCTTCGCCGGGATGGCCAAGTAGCGGTCGTGCGTCGCTACCTGTTCCACCGCGCCTGGCAGTCGCTGGTGACGCTGGTGCTCGCCACCGTGGTCGTCTTCCTCGGTGTGCGGGCGCTGCCCGGGGACCCGGCCCTCGCCCTCGCGGGCGAGGACCGGACCCCGGAGGCGCTCGCCGCGATCCGCGCCGAGTACGGCCTCGACCAGTCCCTGCCCGTGCAGTTCTGGCGCTTCGTCAGCCACGCCCTCCAGGGCGACCTCGGCATCTCCGTCCGCACCGGCCAGTCGGTCAGCTCCATGCTGGGCACGGCCATCCCCGTCACCGTCGAGCTGTCGCTGCTGGCCATCGCCATCGCGGTGGTGCTCGGTGTCGGAGCGGGCGTCGTCGCGGCGGTGCGGCGCGGCCGCCCCTCGGAGTGGGTGGCCAACGCGTTCGCCCTGCTCGGCCTGTCCGTCCCGCACTTCTGGCTGGGACTCATCGCCATCCTCTACCTGTCCGTCGCGACGGGCCTCTTCCCCGCGTCCGGCTTCGTGCCCCTAGGTCAGAGCGTCACGGACAACCTCCACCACGTCATCCTCCCGGCCCTGATCCTCGGTACCGGCCTCTCGGCGGTGATCATGCGACAGACGAGGTCGTCCATGCTCGACTCGCTGTCCACCGACTACGTCCGCACGGCAGAGGCCAAGGGCCTGCGCCCGTCGGCCGTCATCGGGCGACACGCACTGCGCAACAGCCTGATCGTGGTCGTCACCATCGTCGGCCTGCAGCTCGGCGGCCTCATCTCCGGAGCGGTGGTGACCGAGCAGATCTTCGGCCTGCCCGGCTTCGGCAAGATGACGATCGACGCCGTCTTCCAGCGCGACTACCCCGTGATCCAGGCCGTCGTCCTCGTCACGGCCACCTCGTACATCGTCATCAACTTCGTGGTCGACCTGCTCTACGGGCTCATCGACCCCAGGGTCCGCATCACCGGAGAGGCCTCATGAGCGTCGACACCGCCCTGGCCGCCGGCCCCACCCCGCGCACGGCGAGCGGCCAGCGCTCGCGCGTGCTGCGCCGGCTGCGCCGCAACCCGCTGGCCGTCGTCAGCTTCACGGTGCTCGCCATTGCGGTGCTCGTGGCCGTGATCGCGCCCTGGGTGGCGCCCTACACGCCGGAGCACACGGACTTCTCCAACACGCTGGCGCCGCCGGGAACGCCCGGCCACCTGCTCGGTACCGACGACCTCGGCCGTGACGTGCTCTCGCGCATCATGCTGGGCGCGAGGGCCTCGCTCGAGGTGGCCCTGCTGGCGGTGCTGACGGCCCTGCTCATCGGGGTGCCGCTGGGGCTCGTCGCCGGCTACTTCCGGGCCGCCGACACGATCATCTCGCGGGTCACCGACCTGCTGCTCGCCTTCCCCTTCCTCATCCTGGCCGTCGGCCTGGCCGCCATCCGCGGGGCCAGCCTCGCGAACGCCGCGGTGGCCATCGGCATCGCCCAGATCCCGGGCGTCATCCGGGTCGTGCGGTCCGACGCCCTGCGCCTGAAGTCCCTCGACTTCGTCGCGGCCGCGGTCGTCCACGGGGCGAGCGACCTGTGGGTCCTGGCCCGGCACATCTTGCCGAACGCGACTTCGGTCGTGCTGGTGCAGGCGACCGTCGCGATCCCCGCCGCGATCCTCGGCGAGGCCGTGCTGTCGTTCCTCGGCCTTGGCATCCAGCCGCCCTCGCCCAGCCTCGGCACGATGCTGGCGAACGCCCAGCAGTTCGCGGCCCGGGCACCGTGGGCCGCCGTCCTGCCCGGGGTGGCCATCATGGTGCTGGCCCTGGCGTTCAACGTGTTCGGCGACAGCCTGCGCGACGCCCTCGACCCGAAAGCGAGTCGCCGATGACCGCCGCCACAGGGACCCTCGGCCGCACCCCGCAGCAGGAGGGCCAACCCGTCCTCGACGTCCACGGCCTCACGGTGACCTTCCGCACGGAGGTGGGCTCGGTCTCGGCCGTCGACCACGTCGACCTGCGCGTGGCCCCAGGGGAGATCGTCGGCATCGTCGGCGAGTCCGGCTGCGGCAAGAGCGTCACCGCGATGAGCCTCGCCGGTCTCCTCCCGCGCAGCACCCGCGTGGAGGGGTCGGTGCGACTCGACGGCGTCGAGCTCGTCGGGGCCAGGCCCAGCGCGCTGCGCGGCGTCCGGGGCCGCGACATCGCCTACATCTTCCAGGAGCCGATGAGCTCGCTGAACCCGGTCCTCACGGTCGGACGCCAGGTCGTCGAAGTGCTCCAGGCCCACGAGCGCCTCAGCCGCAAGGAGGCGCTCGACCAGGCGGTCGAGCTGCTCAGCCTCGTGGGGATCCCGTCCCCGCGCGAGCGCGTCAAGCACTACCCGCACCAGCTGTCTGGGGGCATGCGACAGCGCGTCATGATCGCGATGGCGGTGGCCTGCCGGCCGAAGGTCCTCGTGGCCGACGAGCCGACGACGGCTCTCGACGTCACGGTCCAGGCGGGCATCCTCGACGTGCTGCGGGGGCTGCGCGACCGGTTCGGCACGAGCATCCTCATCATCACGCACGACCTCGGCGTCATCGCCGACGTGGCCGACCGCGTCATGGTCATGTATGCCGGTCGCGTCGTCGAGAGCGCCACCGTCCACGAGCTGTTCGCACGACCACAGCACCACTACACCGCAGGGCTGCTCGCGGCCTCGCCCCGTCCCGGCCACCACGCGGGCACGCACCGGCTGCAGGAGATCCCGGGTCTGGTGCCCGTGCTCGAGACCCAGCCGGACGCCTGCACCTTCGCCGACCGCTGCCCCTCCGCCTCCGAGCGGTGCTCCACTTCTGCCCCGCCCTTCGCCGCCCTCTCTGGAGGCCCGCCGACCGACGCCGACGCTGGGACCGGAGCCGCCGGCGCCGTGGAGCACCGGGTCGCGTGCTGGCACCCGCGCCACGAGGCAGCCGAAACGACCCGCCAGGAGTCCCGATGAAGCCCGCAGCCGTGGAGACGACCCAGCCCGGGGGGCAGCCCGTTCCCGCCGGGCCGGGTGAGCCGGTCCTCGAGCTCGAGGGCCTCGTCATGCACTTCGGTCCCGTCCGAGCCGTCGACGGGGTGTCCCTGCGCATCCGCAAGGGTCAGGTGACGGCCCTCGTCGGCGAGAGCGGCTCGGGCAAGTCGACGGTCGGCCGCTGCATCGTGCGCCTCGTCGAGCCCACCGACGGCGCGGTGAGGCTCGGCGGCACCGACGTCACCCACCTGTCGCGCAAGGAGCTGCGCCAGCACCGCCGCGACGTCTCCATCGTCTTCCAGGACCCGGCCGGGTCTCTCGACCCGCGCATGCTCGTCGGCGAGGTGGTGGGCGAGCCACTGCGGCTCCAGGCCGCGAGGCTGAACCGGCGCGAGCGGTCCGAGCGGGTCAAGGAGAGCCTGCTCCGGGTCGGTCTGCGTCCCGAGGTGGCCGAGCGCTACCCCCACGAGCTGTCCGGAGGGCAGCGCCAGCGCGTCAGCCTGGCCCGGGCCCTGATGTCCGAGCCGAGCCTGCTCGTCGCGGACGAGCCGACCAGCGCCCTCGACGTGTCGGTGCAGGCCGCCGTCCTGAACCTGCTCGCCGACCTGCAGCGCGACATCGGCTTCGCCTGCCTCTTCATCACGCACGACCTGTCGGCCGTCGAGTACCTCGCCGACGAGATCGCGGTGATGTACCTCGGCCAGCTCGTCGAGGTGGGCACCCGTGAGGAGATCTTCGCCCATCCCAAGCACCCCTACACGCAGGCGCTGCTGTCTGCTGCGCCGGTCGCGGACCCCGAGCGGCAGCGAGCACGCACGCCGGTGCTGCTCGGTGACGACCTCCCGTCGGCCATGGATCCACCCTCCGGCTGCCGCTTCCGCACCCGCTGCCCGGTGGCGGTCGCCCGCTGCGCGGAGGAGGTCCCGGTGCTGCGCACCGTCGGGGACGGCGGCACGGTGGCCTGCCACCTCGTGGAGCAGGACGGGACCGGACCCGACATCCGCACCGACGCAGCAGCTAGCGCGACGACCGCTGTGACCGCCACGACCACGACGACTTCGACGACGACCACGGAAAGCCTCACATGACCTTCACCACCCGTCCCACCCTCGAGGGCACCTTCGGCATGGTCTCCTCGACGCACTGGCTCGCCTCGCAGTCGGCCATGCGGATCCTCGAGCTCGGTGGCAACGCGTTCGACGCCGCGGTGACGGCCGGCTTCGTCCTCCACGTCGTCGAGCCGCACCTCAACGGCCCCGGCGGTGACATGCCCGCGATCATCGCCACCGCCGAGAACCCGACCCCGCGGGTGCTCTGCGGCCAGGGCCCGGCACCGGCCGGAGCAACCATCGAGCACTACCGTTCGGAGGGCCTCGACCTCGTGCCGGGTTCAGGACCGCTCGCGGCCGCCCTCCCCGGCGCGGTCGACGCCTGGCTGCTCCTGCTCCGCGACGAGGGCACCATGACGCTGGCCGAGGTGCTCGAGCCGGCCATCGGCTACGCCCGTCACGGCCACCCGCTCCTCGAGCGGGTGTCGACGACCATCGCGACCGTCCGCGAGCTCTTCGAAAGCGACTGGTCGACCTCGGCCGACCTGTGGCTGCGCGGTGGTGAGGTCCCGGCGCCAGGTGCGCTCTTCGCCAACCCGACGTATGCCGACACCCTGGACCGACTCGTCCACGAGGGACGCGCAGCCGGTGGCGACCGCGAGGCCCAGATCGACGCAGCCCGTCGCGCCTGGAGCCAGGGTTTTGTCGCCGAAGCCGTGGACGCCTTCTCCCGCAAGTCCTTCCGCGACTCGAGCGGCGAAGCACACGCGGGCCTCATCACCGGTTCCGACATGGCAGCCTTCTCTGCGACGTGGGAGCCGGCGACCACCGCTGACTTCCACGGCTACACCCTCGCCAAGACGGGCCCGTGGGGGCAGGGCCCCGTCCTGCTGCAGACCTTGGGCCTGCTGGAGGCGCTCGATGACCCTGCCGCGCTCGACCCCGCGACGCCGCACGGCATCCACTGCGCCACCGAGGCCCTCAAGCTCGCCTTCGCCGACCGTGAGGCGTGGTACGGCGACGTCGACGTCCCGATCGACACCCTGCTGTCGCGGGAGTATGCCGTCGAACGCGTGTCGCTCGTCGGCGAGACTGCGTCGACCTCGCTCCGGCCGGGCAGCCCGGGAGGCCGCGAACCGGTGGTCGCGGCATACGCCCGCTTCGCCGAGGAACGTCCTGCGGCGGCGCTCGACGCGACCCTCGGGGAGCCCACGGTCGCGCCGACCGGCGTGACCCGCGGCGACACGTGCCACGTCGACGTCGTGGACCGCTGGGGCAACATGGTGTCGGCCACGCCGAGCGGCGGCTGGCTGCAGAGCTCGCCGACGATCCCCGAGCTCGGCTTCTGCCTCGGAAGCCGGATGCAGATGTTCTGGCTCGAGGAGGGCCTGTCCTCGTCGCTGGCACCGGGACGGCGCCCGCGCACGACGCTCACGCCCACCCTGGTGCTCCGGGACGGTCGACCGGTCATGGCCTGCGGCTCTCCCGGTGGAGACCAGCAGGAGCAGTGGCAGCTGGTCTTCCTGCTGCGCCACCTGGTCCAGGGGCAGAGCCTCCAGGAGGCGATCGACGCCCCGTCCTTCCACACGACGAGCCTGCCTGCGTCCTTCTACCCGAGGGAGGCCGAGCCCGGGGTGCTCGTCGTCGAGGACCGCGTCGGGACGGATGCCGTGGCCGAGCTCGAGCGGCGCGGGCACTCGGTTCGCGTCTCGGATCCCTGGAGTCTGGGGAGGCTCTGTGCCGTGACGCGGGACGCTGACTCGGGCGTGCTCAGGGCCGGTGCCAACCCACGTGGGATGCAGGGCTATGCGGTGGGTCGGTGACCACCGCCGCCCTCACTGCCGGGTGACGTTCTCCCGCGCTGCGTGGGCCGCGGCGTCGACGTGGTCCCGGGCGGCGGCCTCGGCCTCGTCGGCGTCGCCGGCCGCGATCGCGTCGACGAGCCGGATGTGCTCCTGCCAGGAGTGCGGCGCCCGGTCGGCCGCCCCCACGCGGAACACCCAGTGCACGTGCAGGTACATCGAGCTGGCGATCGAGGTCAGCCAACGGTTCCCGCTGATGCCGATCACGGCCAGGTGCAGCGCGCTGTTGAGCTCGGCGACACGTGACAGGTCGTCCCGGTCGGTGGCGTCGCGGGCCTCGTCGAGCAGCCCCCTCAGCTCGGCCACCTGGGACGGGGTTGCCCGCTCTGCCGCCAGGCGCGCCGCAATGGTCTCGAGCGCCGAGCGCACGGCGAAGAGGTCGGCGACCGCCGCGGCCTCGGGGGTGGCGACCACGGCCCCGCGCCGCGGCATCATCGTGACCAGGCCGTCGGCCTCCACGATGCGCAGCGCCTCGCGCACCGGGTTGCGCGAGACCCCGAAGTCGGTGGCCAGCCGCTCCTCCGTCAGTCGCTGTCCCGGCGGGTAGTCGCCGTTGACGATGCGGCGGCGCAGCTCCTCCAGCACCTGTTCTCGCAGCGCCTGGTGCTGGCTCCCGATCGTTCGGGCGTGGCTGACGCTCATGCAGCTCCTCCTCAGACGGCCGCCGAGCATCCCTCTGTCTCGCCTGTTCCGACCATGCACACCGTATACGAAAGACACTTCATGCCACTGCTTTTCCCCGTTGCCGCCGACGTGACGTCCGGACTGACGACGGTCTCCCCCGGCACCTGGGCCCTGGCAGTCAGCCCCGTCGTGCTGCTTCTCGCCCTCGTCCTGTGGGGACGCTTCTCGACCGTGGTGAACGCCTCCGTCACCGTGGTCTATAGCGCGCTGGTGGCCCTGCTCGTCTTCGGCGCCGACGGGCTGACGGTGGCCGTCGGTCTCGGCAAGGGCGCCTGGGTCGGTGTCTGGATCCTCTATGTCATCTGGCCGGCGCTACTCATGCACCACCTCGCGTCGCACGTCGGGATGGCGTCGCTCGGTCGCGCCCTCGCGACGCTGCTGCCCCGTCGCACGGAGAACGTGCTGCTGCTCGCGTGGGTCCTGCCGTCGTTCATCCAGGGCGTCTCTGGCTTCGGCACCCCCATCGCGGTGGCCGCTCCCCTGCTGGTCGCCCTCGGTATCGGCAAGGCGCGAGCCGTCGCGCTGCCGCTGATCGGCTACCACTGGGCCGTCGGCTTCGGCTCGATGGGGTCCTCCTTCTACATGGGCGCGCTCACCGCGCACCTCCACCCGCTCGAGCAGACCGAGTATGCCGCCGCCGCGGGCATCGCCCTCGGGATCAACGCCGTCCTGGCTGGAGCCCTCGTCGCCGTCATGGACGGCGGCTGGCGCGGGCTCGTCGAGGGCCGGCGGATGCTGCTGACCGTGGGGCCGGTGATGGCGCTGGTGCAGGTGGGTGTCGTCGGACTCGAGCCGGGCATCGGTGCCCTGTGCGCCGGGGCGTCCGGGATCGCCATGGTCATGCTGCTGCGCCGCTGGCCCGGCCGGCCCGCCGCGGTCGACCGCAGCGCCGTCGCCGTGGCCGTGGAGCAGTGGCACCGTGTCGACGAGGTCCCGATCACCCAGCGGGTGGCCTCGCGTGCCGCCGATGAGGAGGCGCAGGCGACCGCGTCGGTCGTCGACCGGGCCGGGCCGGTCGACGAGGACCGGCGGGCACGGGCCGGCGCCGACCGGCCGGTGGAGTCCCTCGAGACGGCCCACACCGTGGAGCGCGCCCGGGCCGCCGCCGTGCCCTACGCGTTGCTGGCCGTCGTGGCCCTGGCGATCTTCCTGCCCCCGGTCCTGCGGACCTGGGCCAAGTCCCACCTGCTCCTGGGACCGTCCTTCCCGGCCACGGCCACCTCACTCGGGACGACCAACCCCGCGGTTCAGCTCTACAACCCCATCGCACTGCTCGGCCACCCGGGAACGATCCTGCTCGTCGCCTGTGCTGGGAGCATCGCGGTTTGGTGGCGGCGCGGCGCCTGGTCGAGGGGCGCGTGGGGCCCCGTGTGGCGCGGCACGGTGCGGCAGGCCTGGAAGTCCTCTCCCTCCGTGGTACTGCTCGCGTCGGTCGCGGGAGTGCTCGTCGACAGTGGCATGGTGCGGGTCGTCGCCCAGGGAGCAGCAGCGGCGACCGGATCGGCCTACCCCGCCATCGCGCCCCTGGTGGGCGCGCTCGGGTCGTTCATCACCGGTTCGACGACGAGCTCCAACGCACTCTTCTCCTCCTTGCAGGCGGACATCGCGCACCTGGTCGGCGACCGGCCCGCGGACCTGCTCGCCGGCCAGCTCGCCGGCGGCAACATCGGCAACTCGCTGGCACCGGTCGTCATCGTGCTGGGACTCACGGCGGTCGGGGCCGCCCGACGAGCCGGTGACGTGCTGCGCATGACACTGCTCCCCGCGGCCGTGCTCCTGCTCTCGGCGGTGGCCACCACGTGCGTACTCGTAGCCCTGCACTCGTGAGGACCACCACCTTCCGCGGACGCGTCAACCCGGCTGGTCCGCGGGAGGTCGGGGTCGCGCGGCTGTCCCGGGGCCAGGCTCAGCCCTGCTCGTCGGCGTTGTCGGCGCTGACGGTGGTGACGGGGTCGCCGGGCGTCTCGCCGGTGGCGGCCCGTCCCACCTCGCTGTCGCCGGCGGCGGCCTCCTGCGCCGCCTCGGCGGGCGCCGAGTTGCGGCGCCCGAGGGCGATGGCCGCCGAGGACGCCGCGGCACCTATCGCCAGGCCGCCGAGGGCCCAGCCGGGCCCCCACTCCTCGCGACCGAGCGCCGCGTCCACCGACACCTCGCCGGGGCCGGCGTCGATGAGCGCGACCAGCGCGGCGATGAGCACGGCGTTGTACTCCCAGCCGCCCTGGGTGACCCACACGCCCTTGGGCTTGTGCACCTTCCAGATCGCGGTGAGCATCGTGCCGATCAGGCTGGAGGCCGCCAGGGGCGTGGCCGCGCCGGCGACGAGCAGGGCTCCGCCGGCCGCCTCCGACACGCCGGCGGCGATCGCGTTGGGGCGGGCCGGACGCATCTTGAGCGCGCCCATCATCTGCTCGGTGCCCTCGAGACCGGGGCCACCGAACCAGCCGAAGAGCTTCTGCGTGCCGTGCCCCACGAAGAGGCCACCGATGACCGCTCGGGCCGCAAGTCTTCCGATCTTCATGGGAGACGGGTACCCGGCCGAGGCGTCGGCGAACCGGCCGCGAAGGGCCGGAATATCGGCGCAAATGCACCGTTGCGCATCCGGGGCCGGGGGGTATGTAGGCCGGAGCCGCGTAACCGGGGAGCGGTTCAGCAGAGACAGCCCGTGAGTGCTCCATCCGCGCTCGCGTCCCGTACCATATCGCTGACGAAGGCTCCTGAGATGTCAACTGACGTGCACCTTCAGTCCCGGAAGACAGAGGTGCCGCTGAGATGAACCGCTTGCATGAAGGGTTCGTGCTCGGCGACCGCTACCACCTCGACCACCGGATCGCCTCCGGCGGGATGGCCGACGTCTGGGCCGGCACCGACTCGGTGCTCCAGCGCGAGGTCGCGGTCAAGATCATGCGCCCGGACGTCGACCACGAGCGGCTCTTCGCCCTCCGCTTCCGTGACGAGGCGGTCCACTCGGCTGCCCTGATGCACACGAACATCGCGACCGTCTTCGACTACGGCGAGGACGACGGCTTGGCCTACCTCGTGATGGAGCTGGTCCAGGGCGAGCCGCTGTCGGCAATCCTCAACCAGCGCGGTCCCCTGCCCCCGAGCGAGGTGCGCTCGATCCTGGGGCAGGCCGCGCTCGCGCTCGGCGTCGCGCACGAGGCCCGGGTGGTCCACCGCGACATCAAGCCGGCCAACATCATGGTGCGCGAGGACGGGCTCGTGAAGCTGACCGACTTCGGCATCGCACGCGCGCTCGACGCCTCCGGCCACACGCAGCACGGCGAGATGCTCGGCACCCCCAACTACATCAGCCCCGAGCAGGCCCTGGGCCACGCCGCGACCGGTGCGAGCGACCTCTACGCGCTGGGCGTCGTGGGGCACGAGATGCTGTCGGGCCAGCGGCCGTTCGACCGCGGCACCCCGATCGCGACGGCCCTGAGCCACGTCAACGAGCCGACGCCGCCGCTGCCCGACGACGTGCCCGAGGACCTGCGCGACCTCATCGCCGAGTGCCTCGAGAAGGACCCCGAGAAGCGTCCCGCCAACGCGGCGGCCGTCGCCGTGCGCCTCGGCCTCGGCGACCAGGAGCTGCGCGGGCTGGCCCTCGGCCTCGCGACCGCGATCAACGGGTCGCCGGCCGAGATGCTCGACGAGGTCGACGAGCTCGAGGGTGAGGTGGCCGAGCGCCACCAGGACCACTCCGCCGACGAGCTGGGCGCCACCCAGGCCATGCCGTCCGGCGTGCCGGACTGAGCCGGTCGGCCGTCCGGTGACCGCCGGCCGTCTCCACCCCTGACGGACGCCGCTCTTCGCACCTACGCTGGGTGGATGGCGACCCTGCCGCTCTTCCCCCTCGGCACCGTGCTGATGCCCGGCGCCCGGCTGCCGCTGCAGATCTTCGAGCCGCGCTACGTGCAGCTGCTCCAT
The DNA here is from genome assembly GCF_040702505.1 of Terrabacter sp. NPDC080008. Lineage (NCBI taxonomy): Bacteria > Bacillati > Actinomycetota > Actinomycetes > Micrococcales > Intrasporangiaceae > Terrabacter > Terrabacter sp. NPDC080008. The sequence continues at coordinate 312,689 of NZ_JBFBLC010000001.1, read as the reverse complement.
GACCTCATCGACGGGCAGGACGAGCGGTCGCCGGTCTTCGGCGTGGTGGCGATCCGCGAGGGTTTCGAGGTCGGTGAGGACGGCGTGCTCGCGCTGCACTCGATCGGCTGCGGCGCCCTCGTCACGCAGGCGGCCGCCCTGCAGGGCGAGCGCTTCCTCGTCATCTCCGAGGGCATCGACCGCTTCCGGGTCGACGCGATCGATGAGAGTGCCGGCACGCCGTACACGACGGCGCGCATCACCTGGCTCACGGAGCCCGACGGTGACCCGGCCACGGTGCGCGAGCTGGCCGCCCGCCTGCGCGCCGAGCTCACGGCGTTCGCCGCCGTCACCGGGGAGGAGCCGGAGCTGCCCGACGACGACCGATCCCTGGCGTATGCCGTCCCGAACACCGTGAGCCTCGACGTGGCCGACCGCCAGCGCCTCCTCTCGAGCACCGACACCGAGTCGCGCCTGCGGCTGGCCCTGCAGCTGGTCCAGCGCGAGCGGGAGTTCGCGTCGGCGCTCGGTGCCGTGGCCCCGCCGGCAGCGCCGCCCTTCAACCTCAACTGAGCCCGGCGGCATACGCCCTCGGCCCGCACGCGCCTTCTTGAACCGAACGCAGCGTTCGGGCGCGAACTCAGCGTTCTACCAGCGCGTTCGACACCGAACGCTGCGTTCGGTGTGGAAGGTCAGCGGAGGGTGGCGAGGACCTCGGACGCGACGACCCAGCTCGCGAGGGCGCAGACCACGACGTAGGAGAGGTTCCACGCGGCGCGCGGCACGGGCGTGAGCGCCGCGAGCACGGCGGGGTCGCTGCTGCGGCTGCGGTCGCGCAGCACCGCCCCGAGGTGACGCCAGGCGCCCACGACGAGGACGACGCCGAGGCCGACGAGGACCTGCGTCTGCAGCCTGTCGTCGCGCCACCACCACAGCGCCGCCGACCCGGCGATCGCCACGGCCATCACCAGGGCGGTGAGCGCCGACCGCACCCGCACGAGCGCGAACAGCAGCACGGCGAGCCCGGCGCTCAGCACCGGCGCGGCCCAGCCGCGCCCGGCCGCCCACACCATGAGCGCCCCCAGCAGGGCCGGCATCGGGTAGCCCGACCACGTCGAGGCGATGCGACCGGCGCCGCGCGGACGACCGCGGGTGACCGCGTGCCCGGACATGTCGCCGCGCAGCGCGAAGCCGGTGAACTGGCGCCCGACGAGGATGCCGACGATCGCGTGACCGAGCTCGTGCACGAGGGTGACGCTCAGGCGCACGACCCGCCACAGCGGCCGGACCGTGACGAGCGCGAGGGCGACCGCCAGCACGAGCAGCAGCCGCGGCGCGGTCAGGGCGACGTCGTGCGTGGCGGGGACCACGCGGTCGCGGACCACCTCGAACCACTGCACAGACGCAGAACCTAGCCGACGTGCCTGTGCCGGGATGCTTGGCTGAGGCTGCGGGTGGTCCGGCGGATGGTGCTGCGAACGGTGGGGTGATCACCCCACCGATCAGCGCACCATCAGTCGCATCAGCCCGCATCCGAGCTGCGGGTCAGCCCGGCGGCGGCACGGGGTGTCGCGAGGTCAGCACCTCGAGCAGCAGCCGGTGCAGCGGCACGTCGACGCCCGACTCACCGGCGAGCCGCACGACCGCGCCGGTCCAGGCGTCCAGCTCCGAGGGCCGGCCCTCGAGCAGGTCACGCTGCAGCGAGGTCGTCGAGTCGGCCGGTTGGTCGTCGACGAAGGCCATCGTGCCCTCGACGACCCGCGCGGGCAGCCGTATGCCGCGTGCCCGGGCCAGCGCCTCGACCTCGCGCATCGCGTCCTGCAGCAGCGTGCGGCTCGACGGCTTGGAGCGCAGCTGCCCGATCGCGGCGTCGAGGGCGGCGCCGAGGCTGCCGAAGGGCACGACGAAGAGCATCTTCGACCAGAGCTCGGCCCAGATGTCGTCAGGTGCGGGAGAGGCGACGCCCGACGCCGTCACCGCCTCGCGCAGCCGGGCGACGCGCTCCGAGGGCGCGCCCGGCGCCGGCGCCCACTCGTCGAAGACCAGCGAGGCCGGCCCGCCGACGTGGGCGACACGGCCGGGTGCCTCGATGTGGGCGAAGATCTTGGCGATGCCCGGCAGCACCGCGCTCCGACCGACCGTGGCTGCGGTCCGGTCGGGCGCCTCCACCCCGTTCTGCACCGTGATGACGGCCGTGTGCAGGGCCAGCAGGGCCGGCAGCTTCTCGAGCACCGGCGCCAGCTGCCACGTCTTGACGGCCAGCAGCACCGCGTCGACGACCCCGATCGCGGCAAGGTCGTCGGTGGCCTGCGCCGCCCGCACCGTGAAGTCGCCCGCGACGCTCGTGACGACGAGCCCGTGCTCACGGATCGCCTCCAGGTGCGCTCCTCGCGCCAGGAACGTGACGTCATGGCCCGACGCCGCCAGCCTCCCGCCGAAGTAGCCACCGATGCCACCTGCGCCCAGCACCGCGATCCGCATGGCCGTGCCTCCTCGTACGCCTGCCTCGTGCTCCCATCATCGCCCCGCTGCCCGGCGCGCGGGGCGGCGTCGACCCGACGAGCGGGATCGCGGTCCTGGAAGGTGCGTGGACGCATACGGGTAGGTGACGGACGACGACAGCACCAGCACAGGAGGCCGGCAGCGTGGCGCAGCAGCGAGCCGTCGAGCGGTCCCGGCTCGGCGCCTGGCTGCTCAAGTGCAACCCCGAGCTGTGGGACCTGCGCGGGCTGCTCGACTCCGGCCAGGACCGGCTCACCTCGTGGGCCGTGCAGCCCGGCTACCGCTCGCGGCTCGTCGCGCCCGGCGACCCGGTCCTCTTCTGGGTCTCCGGAGGCGGCCGGCAGGGACTGCAGCGCGGCATCTGGGGCCTCGGCCACACGACGGCCGAGGTGGAGCCCTGGGCGGAGACCGAGCAGGGGCGGTGGCGCAGTGCGTCCGCCTCGCACGGCGTCCGCGCGCGGGTCGAGATCGACGTGCGGCTGCTCGACCAGCCGGTCAGCGACGACGAGCTGCGCGCGGCGGGCATCGACGGCCTGGAGGTGCAGCGCCAGCCGTTCATGGCCAACCCGTCCTTCGTCACCAGCGACCAGCTGGCTGCCCTGCGACCCCTGCTGCCGCCCTGGACCGAGCCGCCCGGCACGACCGCGCACGAGGAGGAGCCCCGGTGAGGGTCCTCGTCCTGTCCGACACCCACAGCCCGCGGCGGTGGAAGGGCTGCCCGCCCGCGCTGCTGCCGCAGCTCGATGCCGCCGACGTGGTCCTGCACGCCGGCGACGTGTGCACCCCGGACGTGCTCGAACTGCTCGAGACCTTCGCGCCCGTGCACGCCGTGATGGGCAACAACGACGTGCCCGAGGTCGCCGAGTGGGGCGCCCCCGAGACGCTCGAGCTCACCCTCGAGGGCGTGCGCATCGGCATGATCCACGACAGCGGCCAGCGTCAGGGCCGCACGGCCCGGATGCGGCGGCGCTTCCCCGACTCCGACCTCGTCGTCTTCGGTCACTCGCACATCCCGCTCGACGAGACCGGCGACGGCGTGCGCATCCTCAACCCCGGCTCGCCGACCGACCGCCGGCGCCAGCCCACGGGCACGTATGCCGTCCTCGACCTCCGCGACGGCGCGCTCGCCGACGTGCGCATCGAGCAGCTGCCGACCTGAGGCAGGTCAGCCCTGGCTTCACCGACCGCCGAACGTCTCCATCAGCACCTCGCGCTCGCCCTCGGTGAGGTTGGTCGCGATGAGCTTGCTGTGCATCCAGTGGAAGCGCTCGCCGACCCGGTCGAGGTCACCCTGGTCGGTGACGACGAACAGCGCCGAGGTCCCCGGGGTCACCTCCTTGCGGATCGTGGTCAGCTGCTCCTTGCTGATCCCCGCGTCCTGGGTCATCTTGCTGATCGCGCCGATCGAGGCACCGACGACGCCGCCGACGACCGGCACGAGGAAGAGCGCTCCGGCGAGCACGCCCCACAGGGCGCCCCACCCGGTGCCGCGCCACTTCTCCTCGTTGCCGTGCTTGGTGTTCGGGCGGTCCTGACCCTCCGGCCACGAGACGACGGCGTGGTCGATGATCTTGATCAGCCCCTCGGTCTCGCACTGCTTGAGCACGTGCTCGGCCTGTGCGGCCTGGTCGGGGTCGTCGAACTTCCATACGGTGAACGTCGCCATCTCGCGCTCCTCTGCGTCACCGCCGGTCGGACGGCCGGCACCAAGACCCTGCCGGACCCGCCCGCCGCGTGCCTCCCCCGAAGGGGGTGAGTTCGGGCGCCGGTCACCAGCCCCAGGAGCCGGCGCCGCCCTTGAACGGCCCGACGACCCGGTCGGTGATCCACCCGCCGTAGAAGCCGCCCTCCTGGGGCCGCACCTGCTCGCCGTTCACGAAGCACGCGTCCACGAGCCCCGGCATGACGGCGACGTGACCGGCCAGGACGGCATACGTCGGCAGGGGCTCGGGATAGGTCCACGCAGCCCGTGCTGCCCGGCGTCCGCCACCGACGAGGTCGAAGTACGCCGCCTGTCCCTTCCACTCGCACACCGTGCTGCCCTCGACCGGGACGAGCGCGCCCTCGACGAACGCGTCGCGCGGCAGGTAGTAGGTCGGCGGGTGGCTCGTCTCGAGCACGCGCAGCGACGAGCGGGTGCTCGCCACGACCTCGCCGCCCAGGTGCACCTCGACGAGCTCGTCGCTCGGGTCGACGATCGGCGGGCGCGGGTAGTCCCAGACGGACTCCTGGCCGGGACCGGCGGGCAGCGGCACCGGCCGGCTCACGACCGGCCCCCGCAGATCTCCTCGAGCCCGGAGGCGAGGCGCTCGATGTCGTCGGCGTTCGTGTAGGGCGCCAGACCCATCCGCAGCCCGCCCGTCGCCCCGAGCCCGAGGTGGTGGCTGCAGTCCCACGCGTAGAAGTGGCCGGCCGGCGCGTTGACGGCGCGCGCGGCGAGCCCGGCGCGCAGCTCCTGCGGGTCGTGGCCCTCGACGGTCACGAGCAGGGTCGGCGTGCGCCGCTTCGCGTTGGAGTATGCCGTCAGGCCCGGGATCGCCCGCAGCCGCTCCTCCAGCGTGGCAAGCAGCGCGTCCTCGTGCTCCTCGAGCGCCGCGAACGAGGTGACGAGGCGCTCGCGGCGGGAGAGCGAGGGGTCGGTGAGGGCGAGGTCGGCGAGGAAGTCGACGGCGGCGGTCGTGCCGGCGAGCAGCTCGTAGGGCAGGGTCCCGAGCTCGAACCGCTCCGGGACCGTGTCGGACGACGGGAGCAGCTTGTCGGGGTGCAGCGTCTCGAGGAGCGAGGGCGCCGCGCCGAGCACGCCGTGGTGCGGCCCGAGGAACTTGTAGGGCGAGCAGACCCAGAAGTCGGCTCCGCTCGCCGGGACGTCGGTCAGTACGTGCGCCGTCGCGTGCACGCCGTCGACCCAGAGCAGGGCGCCGACCGAGTGGACCACGTCGGCGATCGCCGGGATGTCGGGACGGGTGCCGATGAGGTTGGAGGCGGCGGTGACCGCGACGAGCCGGGTGCGCTCGCCGACGACCGCCTCGACGGCGTCGGGCGGCAGCTCGCCGGTCGCCGGGTCGAAGTCGACCCAGCGCACGGTGGCGCCGGCCGCCTCGGCGGCGATCACCCACGGGCGGATGTTGGCGTCGTGGTCGAGGCGGCTGACCACCACCTCGTCCCCGGGGCCCCAGCCCTTGGCGAGGGTGCGCGCCAGGTGGAACGTCAGCTCGGTGGCCGAGCGCCCGAAGACGATCCCCGCGGGGTCGAGGTTCAGCAGGTCGCCCATGGCCGCGCGGGCCTCGACGACGACCCGGTCGGCCCGCCGCTCGGCCGGGGTCACGGCGCCGCGGTTCGAGATCGCCGAGGTCAACGTCTCGACGATCGCGGTCGCCACCGTGTCGGGCACCTGCGAGCCGCCGGGCCCGTCGAAGTGCGCCGCCCCCTCCAGCAGGGCCGGGAAGTGCGAGCGGATCCGGTCGACGTCGAAGGGGGAACCAAGGGCAGCCATGGCCCCATCTTCGCCGAGCGACGGCCGGTTCTGTCGATCGGGCCCGGCGGCGCGGTGGTCGGGCCTACCGTCGAGAACGAGGGGTGGTCGTGATCGGTCCTGCCCGCCACCAGCCGCCAACCAGCCAGGGGGGTCACCATGACCCGTCCTCTTCTCCTCGTCGTCGACCCGGATCTCGATGCCCTCGCGCGCACCGAGGGCGAGCTCGCCCGCCGCTTCAGCGCCGACTTCCGCGTTCGCGGGGAGTCCGACAGCCGCGTCGCCCTGCAACAGCTCGAGCTCGCCGCCGAACGCGGCGACCCCGTGGCGCTGGTCCTGGCCGACCCGTGGCTGCCGGGCCCCACGGGTGCCGAGCTGCTCCGCTCGGTGCGCACCCTGCATCCCGACGCGGCCCGTGCCTTCCTCGTCCCGTGGGGCGCCTGGGCCGATGGTCACACCGCTGAAGCCATCCTGCGCGGCATGTCGCGCGGCGACATCGACTACTACGTGCTCGAGCCGTGGGCCTCGCCCGACGAGCTCTTCTGCCGCACCGTCTCGGAGTTCGTCCAGGCCTGGTCGCGCACGGTCGTGGACCGGCGGCGCGAGGTCGTCGTCGTCGGTGCGGCCCGCGACGCGCGGGGGCACGACGTCCGGACCCTGCTGACCCGCAACGGCATCCCGCACGCGTACCTCGACCGCGGGACGCCGGAGGCGGTGGCGGTCCTCGAGTCGGTGGCTGCGCCCCGGCCTGCGGATGCCGAGGGTCCGCTCGTCATCTGGCTCGCAGCGCTCGGCGGGCGGGTGCTGCTCGACCCCACCGACGTCGAGATCTGCCAGGCGTGGGGAATCGGCACCGACCTCACCGGACCGGACGGCACCGAGGTGGGCGAGGTCGACCTGCTCGTCGTCGGCGCGGGACCGGCCGGCCTGGCGGCCGCCGTCTACGGCTCCTCCGAAGGCCTGTCGGTCCTCTGCGTCGAGGAGCTGGCTCTAGGTGGGCAGGCCGGCACGAGCTCGCTCATCCGCAACTACCTCGGCTTCTCCCGCGGGCTCTCCGGCGCCGAGCTCGCGCAGCGCGGCTTCCAGCAGGCGTGGGTCTTCGGGGCGCAGTTCGTGCTCACCCGCCGCGTCACGCAGATCGAGCCGCTCACAGACGGCGGGGGCTTCCTCGTGACGGTCTCCGACGTCGGCCAGGTCAGGGCCCGCACGGTGCTCCTCGCCACCGGCGTCGCCTACCGGCGGCTCGGGGTTCCCTCGCTGGAGGCGCTGACCGGGTCGGGCGTCTACTACGGCGCGAACGTCTCGGTGGCGCACGGCCTGACCGGCGCGCACACCGTCATCGTCGGCGGGGGCAACTCGGCCGGGCAGGCGGCCCTGCACCTGCAGCGGTATGCCGCCGATGTGGCCATCGTGGTCCGCACCCCCGACCTGTCCTCGACGATGTCGAGCTACCTCATCGACGAGATCGAGGCCTCGGACACGATCTCTGTCATCGGGAACGCCGAGGTGGTCGGCGGGGGCGGTGACGGCTGGTTGTCGGAGGTGGTCGTCGCCGACCGGACGACGGGCGAGCGGAGGGTCATCCCGGCCGACGGCCTCTTCGTCATGATCGGCGCGGAGCCGCACACCTCGTGGCTCCCTGACGCCGTGCGCGACAGGTGGGGCTTCCTCGTCACCGGCGCCGACCTGCGTGAGACCGGCGCCTGGACCATGGAGCGGCCCCCGAGCGCCCACGAGACGTCGGTGCCGGGGCTGTTCGCCGTCGGCGACGTGCGGGCCGGATCGGTCAAACGAGTCGCGTCCGCCGTCGGCGAGGGATCGGTCGTCGTGTCGGAGATCCACCAGCACCTCGCCCTCGCCCCCGCGTCGCGCCGCACTCAGGAGGCGGGAGGCGCCGACCGCCGTGGCTGAGCCGTCCCCGGCTGAGCCGGTGGCGCGCGCTCCGACAGCTTCGGGGGGCGGCCCTCGCGCGCCCATGCGCAGGCGCCTCGTCGTCGGCGCGGCGGCGCTGGCACTGCCCTTGGCCGGCCTGGTCGTACTGCGGCTCTCGAGCCACCTCGACCGGCAGTGGCAGCACGACACGACGCACTTCTGGATCGTGTTCGGCGCGGCCCTACTCAGCGCGGTGACGGCATACGGCACGGGGGCGGCTGCCGTCCGGCGCGGCGACGTACGCGTCATGTACGTCTCGCTCGCGTTCCTGTGCGCCGCGGGCTTCCTCGGCCTGCACGCCCTGGCGACACCACACGTCCTGCTCGACAGCCCGTCCGCCGGCTTCAACGTCTCGACGCCGGTCGGCGTCGCGCTCGGCTCGCTCTTCGCGGTCGTGTCGGTGCGGGAGGTGGCCGCGGTCGATGCGGCGGCCGAGATGCGCCGGGCACGGATGCTCCGGCTGCTGCTCCTGGTCGTCATGGCGCTGTGGGGCGTCGCGTCGCTGCTCCGGCTCCCGCCCTTCGACGTGGGTCCGGGACCCGAGAGCGGTTCGGGGCCGATGGTGGCCGGTGCGGTGGTCGCGGTCGTGCTCTACCTGGCGGCGGCCCTGACCTATGCGCGCCTCTGGTGGCGGCGGGGAGGCCTGCTGCCGGCGGCGATGGCCTCCGATCTCGTCCTGCTGGCCGAGGCGATGGTCGCCGTCGCGATCGCTCCGAACTGGCACCTGTCCTGGTGGGAGTGGCACCTGCTCCTGCTCGCCGCCTTCGCCCTGGTGGCCTGGGGCGCGCAGCAGTCGTGGCACGAGGAGCGGTGGGCCGGGCTCTACACCGCGGACACGCTCGCCGGGCACCGGGAGATGTCGATCCTCTTCGCCGACCTCAAGGGTTTCACGACCTTCTCGGAGGCCCACGACCCGGCGGAGGTGACCGAGATGCTGAACGCCTACTTCACCGTGGCGATCCCCGCCGTCGTCAAGCGGCACGGGGGCACGATCGACCGGCTGATCGGCGACGCCATCATGGCCACCTTCAACCGGCTCGGCGACCAGCCCGACCACGCCCGCCGCGCGGCGCTGGCGGGTCTCGACCTGCAGGCCGAGACGGCCCGCATCGCCGACACCCACCCCGGCTGGCCGCGCTTCCGGGTCGGCATCAACAGCGGCGAAGTGCTCGTGAGCGTGCTCGGCAGCGAGGGAGGCCGCACCCACACCGTCATCGGGGACGCGGTCAACGTCGCCTCGCGCATCGAGGGCCAGGCGCCGGTCGGGCGGGTGGCTGTCACCGCGAGCACCCTGAAGGCTCTTCCCGGCGCCGTCACCGAGCGCCTCGGCCCGCTGGAGCTCAAGGGCAAGGACGAGCCCGTCGAGGCCTTCGTCCTCGTCTCCCTTCCCGAGCACACCTCCGCCTGACACGCGAGCGCGCCCGCCCGACAGCCCCCTGTCCGGGCGGGCGCGCGGCCCGTGGTCCTGCTCGTCAGCCGTTCAGCCGACCAGTCAGTCCGTGACCTTGCCGTCCTCGAAGAGGCGCGGCACGCGGTGGTTGGCCAGGAACCGGTCGTCCGGGTCGTAGGCCGAGCGGATGCCCTTCAGCTGCACCCAGGTCAGCTCGTCGTAGCCCGTGCGCGCGTCGACGGCGTTCTCGGCGAAGTTGAGGTAGCTGCGACCGGTCGACCACGGCTCGAGCGCGCTCGTCACCCGGCGGGCGTCGAGCTCGCCCTGCGCCGCCATCTCCGGCGTCGCCGCCACCGCCACCGCGAAGGCCACGTATGCCGCGTCGATCGTCGCGAGGGCACCGTGGCCCTCCGGCGCCCGCCCGAGAGCACCGCCGAGCTGGCGCAGCTCGGTCGCCAGCAGCGACGTCTCGGCGCCGGGTCCGACCTGCTCGAGCAGGGCGTCGACGGTGAAGTCACCGAGCTCACCGAGGAGCGTGCTGTCGGAGACGCCCGGCGTCGGCCCCTCCGGGTCGAGGTGCAGGCGCGTCAGGGTGCGGGCCGGCACCCGGCCGAAGGTGTCGATCTCCGGCCGCAGCCCGCGAAGCAGGCCGAGCATCGCGCCCGCCTCCTCGTCGGAGCCGAGCACCGCCCCGTCGATGACGGCGAGCGACCGGCCGCGCAGCGGCTCCGGGATCGCCGGCAGCGGCGGCAGGTTGAGGAACCGGAACGAGGTCGTGACGGCGTCGGGCGCCTCGGGCGCCCAGTCGGCCCAGCGACGCAGCACCTGCTCGGCGTCGCCGGCGTCCCAGACGAGCATGCCGGCATACGCCGTCTCGATCGGGAAGAGCCGGAACTCGAGCGCCGTCACGACGCCGAAGCTGCCACCGCCGCCACGCAGCGCCCAGAAGAGCTCGACGTTCTCGCTCGCGTCGGCGCGCACGAGCTCGCCGTCGGCGGTGACGAGCTCGACGGCGGTGACGCTGTTGGCGGCGAGGCCGAGCTGTCGGGCGTACCAGCCGATGCCGCCGCCGAGGCTGTAGCCGGCGATCCCCACATCGGGAGAGCTGCCGTGCAGGGCCGCGAGCCCGTGGTCGGCGGCGGGCTCGGTGGCGTCGGTCCACAGCGCGCCGCCCTCGACGCGGGCGATGCGGCGGTCGGCGTCGATGGTGACCCCGCGCATCCGCTCGGTGCGCACGAGCACGACGTCGTCGAGGCCGCGTGCCGCGAGCGGGCCGGCGTTGTGGCCGGTGCTCTGCGGCGCGACCCGGAGGCCGGCGGCCGCGGCTGCGCGCACGACCTGCTGCACGTGTGCAGCGGTTGCCGGCAGCGCGACGGCGGCTGGGCGCTGGTCGATCGCGACGTTCCACGGCATTCGAGCCGCGTCGTAGCCGGCGTCGCCGGGCAGGTGGACCGCACCGTCGCAGAGTCCGGCGAGGCTCGCGGCCCGTCGGGCGGTGGGGGTGAGGAACGTGGTCATGCTGGTCTCCTGTTTCGTCTGCGGCCCGACTGGTGGGCGCGGCTGTTCAGAGCCGGCTCAGGGGCTCCAGATACACGCCGGGCGGAAGGTCCGTTTCGTCCCGGCGCGTGGCGCTGGGGAGCGTGAGTCGGCGTGCGAGCCCTCGCGTCCGGGGCCCCGGCGGGATGCACCGGGGCATGCTGGGTAGGTGGACGACGTGACGACAGAGACTGCCCGCGACCTGATGCTCGACGCCTTCGAGCGCATCCGCGAGGGCCTGCCGAAGGTCGTCGACGGGCTCTCCGTCGACGATCTGCTGTGGCGCCCCGACGCCGACGCCAACCACATCGCCTGGCTCGTCTGGCACCTCGCCCGGCAGCAGGACGACCAGGTGGCCCACCTCGCGAGCGAGGAGTCGGCCTGGCTGGCGGACGGCTGGGTCGACCGGTTCGGCCTGCCCTACCCGCCCGACGCCCACGGCTGGGGCATGAGCTCGGAGGAGGTCGGCAGCTTCACCATCGCCGACCCCGGCCTCTTCGCCGAGTACCACTCCGACGTCCACGACCGCACCGCCGCGCTCGTCGAGCGTCTCGACGCCGACGCGTACGCCAAGGTCATCGACGAGCGGTGGGACCCGCCGGTCACGGTGGCCGCCCGGCTCGTGTCCGTGCTCGACGACGCGGCCAAGCACCTCGGTCAGGCCGAGTACGTCCGCGGGCTCGTCGAGCGGCGTCGCTGACCCGGGTTCGGGCCGCCTCCTGACAGGCGCCCTTGGGCCGTTGCGACGCCTGTGACCGGTGGGGTCGAAGTGGCCTGACCGGCACGGAAGCACGGAAAGCGCACAGGTCGCCGTGTGACACTGGAACGGATGAGTGTCCCCGTCCTGAGCCGCCCAGAAGCCGCCGTCGCGTCCCCGACCGACGGCGCCGTCGTGTCCGCCCACGCTGCCTCGCACGAGGTGACCAGACGGCGGCGGGTGGCCCTGATCGCCCGCGGCCGCCGTGCGCGCCTGGCCTCGACCGTGGCTGTCGTCCTCGCGCTCGCCGGCGTCAACATCGCCGACCACCTGCTCGGCTGGAACACGATGTGGCTCGGCCCGCTCGGTGCCGTGGCGCTGCTCGCCTTCGCCCGGTGGCAGGGACTCACCTGGCACCAGCTCGGCCTCGCCCGGCACACCCACGCCCGCGGCATCCGGTGGGGACTCGGCGTCATCGCGGTCGTCGCCTCCGTCTACCTGCTCGGCATCCTGCTGCCCTCGACCCGGACGGCGTTCCTCGACGCGCGCTACCACCTGCCGCCGGCCGGCGCGCTGCTCACGGCGTTCGTCATGATCCCCGTCGGCACCGTCCTGCTCGAGGAGGTCGCCTTCCGGTCGGTGCTGTGGGGCTTCCTGTCGCGGCACGCCCGCTGGTGGCAGGTGCTCGCCGGCTCGTCGTTCCTCTTCGGGCTGTGGCACGTGCTGCCGGCGATGGCGTCGGCCACCGGCAACGCCGCGATCGGCTCGGCCGTCGCCGGGCTCGGCCCGTTCGCCAAGGCGGCCGTCGTCGGTGGCACGGTGGCGTTCACGGCCCTCGGTGGCGTCGTCGCCGGCGAGCTGCGCCGCCGCAGCGGCAGCCTCTTCGCGAGCGTCGGCATGCACTGGGCCACGAACGCGCTCGGCGTCCTCTTCGGCCTGCTCGCCTGGCGCCTCGCCGGCTGAGGGCTTCCCCTCCCGACGACGTATGCCGCCCGGCCGGCTCGGCCACGCGGCATACGGCAGCGCGTGGACGGGACAGATGACGACCTTCGTGCCGCGTCCTGGTCGCGTCGTGCTCAGCGGAGGCGGGCGACGCCGCGAAGATGCGTCATCGTTCCCGCCGGGTGCGTCACGCTGCGTCAGTCGGTGGGGTCGACCTTCGAGCCCTCGAAACCGATGAGCCAGTGCAGGCCGTAGCGGTCGACGACCTGGCCGTCGTAGTCGCCCCAGGGCCGCTGCTGCAGGTCGTCGACCACGCGGCCGCCCTCCGAGAGCGCGGCAAACCAGGCGCGCAGGGTGTCCGGCTCGGCGGTGCCGAGCAGCGAGAGCATCAGGCCCTCGCACCGCAGCGCCGGCTCGTCACCCGTGGCGTCCGAGGCGAAGAGGGTGACCGGGCCGTCGGACAGGTAGCCGTGGGCGATCGCGTCGGCCGGTCCGTCGGTGCGCCCGAACTGCTCGAGCGTGTATGCGTGCACCTCCGCCCCGAAGACGCTGCCGTAGAAGGTGAGGGCCTCCCGGGCGGTTCCGGGCAGGTGCAGGTAGGGCGTCAGTGCCGTCATGGTCCCGGATGCTAGGCCAGCGACCGCACGTAGCGGCGCTCGAGACGCCCCGACCTGCGGTGCTCGCGCGCCTCGTCGGTCGGCTGCCAGCCGGTGCGGCGGTAGAGAGCGACGGCCCGCTCGTTGTCGTCGTAGACCCACAGCTCGAGACCGGTCGCCCCGGTGGCAGCCGCGTGTTCTGTCGCGGCAGCCACGAGGGCCGCGCCGACGCCCGACCCCCAGGCGCACGGGTCGACCCCGAGGTAGACGATCTCGAGGCTCGGGCCGTGCGGCTCGAGCACGACGAAGCCGACGACCCTGCCGTCGAGCTCGGCCAGGTGCAGGCTGGCGCCCACCGGGCCGAGGGCCCGGTCGATGACCGGCAGGGACTCCTCCACCGTCGCCGGGTCGGGGTCGCCGTCGCGGTGGGCGGTGGCCTGCGCCCAGATGCGGGCCGCCTCGCGCCGGTCTGCGAGACCGGTGGACGAGCGCGTGGTGAGGACGGGAGGGTTCACGCCATCACCCTCTGGTGCGGCCATGCCGCCGTCAACGGGATATCGGTGGCGTCAGACGCCGGCGACCTCGCGGGCCCGCTGCGGCGCGCGGGACTCGTGGCGGATCGTGTCGCCGCAGTGCGAGCAGTGCCAGCCCGCCGCGCCCTTGAGGTAGTGGTGACCCGACGCGCGGCAGGTGAGGGAGGGACCGGTGTCGCCCCACGCCGTGACCTGCTTCGTGTCACCGGCGCGGCCGGCCTGGACGAACGCCGTGCCGACGAGCGAGGCGATGACGAGGGCCACGAGCGCCAGCGGCCACGCGGCGGCCAGTGAGGAGACTCCGTCGACGATTGCCAGGTTCATGACGAGAACTCTCGCCGAGTCGCCACAAGGGGTCGGCGCGCGAAACGGCAAGGAACCTGCAAGATCCACACAATTCACGGCCCGGCACGACGGTTTCTGCAGCGGGGACGCTGTCGCTCGGCTGCAACCGTGGCCCCGGCCATCGGCGGTGCGGCACCGCCGACGGCCGGGGCGCCGGTCCCGGACAGCGGCGTGGCCACCCAGCGAGGTGCTGGGTGGCCACGACACGGCATACGGGATCGGTCAGCGGTGGACCAGCTGTCCCACGAGGCCGGAGACGTCGGGCGAGCCCAGACCGGTCGGGTCGTCGTAGCCGGCGCCGGCGTCGAGGCCCGGGCCCTGCCAGGCGTTGTTCCCCGAGGTCACGTCGTGGAAGGCGAGCTTGCGCGTCTCTCCCGTGCCGATCGCGTAGAGGGCGGGGTTGAGCTGGCCGAGGCGGTGGCCCGCCTGCTGGTCGGCCAGGGCGCCGATCGCGGCCCACTGCGGCGAGCCGGAGCTCGTCCCGCCGTAGAAGTAGAAGCCGTTGTCGGAGGCCTTGGCGTTGAACCCGACGTAGACGAACACGGACGTGTAGACGGACGCGTTGTAGGAGACGTCGGAGGTCGTGCGCATCGCGTTGCCGTTGACACCCGCCTGGTAGGACGGCGCCGGGAAGACCGTGCTCGGGGCGCCGCCCGTCGCGCCGATCGGGCCGAGCGTGCAGCCGAACGGCTCGTGCTGGGCGCAGGAGGCCTGGTCGCCCCAGACCGTCTCGCCCTGGTAGCCGCCGGCGTCGTCGGTGAAGAGATTCGTGCCGCCGACCGCCGTGACCAGCGGGTCGGACGCGGGGTAGCCGGCCGCCAGCTGCGGGCCGCCGTTCGAGGCGCCGTCGTCACCGGAGGAGGCGAAGACCGAGATGCCCTTGGCCGCCGCCGCGACGAAGTTCTCGTGCGACTGCTGCAGCTGCAGGTTGTTGCCCTTGCCCTTGATGGCGGCCTCGTCCGAGCCGTAGCTCATCGACAGCACGTCGCCGAGGTCGTGGTCGACGGCGTAGCGCACCGCGTTGTTGAGCGCGTTGCCGTAGTTGTTCGGCGCCACGATGAGGTTGATCGTCGCGTCCGGCGCGATGGCGTGCGCCCACTGGACGTCGAGGCTCGTCTCGCCGGCCCACCCGAGCGGCTGACCCTTGTGGGCGGTGCTCGTCTGCGGCGCACCGCCGGGGTAGTAGACGTTGAGGTCGGCCTTGGGCAGGCCGAAGGTCTGGCTGAAGACGTCGAGGTCCTGGCGCACCGTGGGGCTGCCGTACGCGTCGACGATGACGATGCGCTCGCCCCTGCCGGTCCAGCCGTCAGGGATGTCGTAGGCCTTGCGGATCAGCGCCGGCGTGTAGCAGGCCAGCCCGACCCGGGCCACGCACTGCGACGGCGTGGGCAGGGCGCCGATCGTGCTGCCGGTCGAGTACTGCTTCGTCAGCGGGTGGACGGTGTAGACGATGTTGCTGTTGTCCACGCCGGCCGCGGTGGCCGACGAACCGGCCACCAGGGTGGTGCCGAGCGCGAGGGCCGCCGAGGCGAGCCCCACCCCCACGTACGTCTGTGTACGTCGAGTTCGATTGCGCATGAATCCCCTTTTCCCTGTACCTCGGGCGAAATGCCTCGATTCCAGAGGGAAGGTAGGTTCGATTTATTCGAGCTGGCTGGGAGAACCCTGCCGAATCCATGACAAGGGCGGCGGCTGCGAGACTGCGGTCATGGACGGCTTCTCCATCCGCGCCGCGCTCCCGACTGACCACGACCGGCTCGGCGAGCTGACCGCCGCGGCCTACCTCGACGACGGCCTGCTCGACTTCGGCGCCGACGACCCCTACCTCGAGGTGCTTCGCGACGTGGCACACCGGGCTGCCCACACCGAGGTGCTCGTCGCCGTCGACCGCGAGGGTACGGTGCTCGGCGGGGTGGCCTTCGTCGAGGGACCGGGGCCCTTCGCCGACGTGGCGCGCGAGGGAGAGGCGGAGTTCCGCATGCTCGCCGTCGCGCCGGCCGGCCGGGGGCGGGGCATCGGCACCGCCCTGGTGCGTGAGTGCATCGAGCGGGCGTCGGCCCTCGGGCGCCACCGCGTGGTGCTCTCGACCCAGGCCTCGATGCACTCGGCGCACGCGATCTACGAGCGGTTCGGCTTCCGACGCGCTCCAGAGCGCGACTGGTCACCGGTCCGCGACTTGAAGCTGCTCGTCTACGTGCTCGAGCTGGAGCCGGCCCGCGCCTGAGCGTCCCTGCTGGCCTGCTCGATGAGGTCGCGGACGGCGGCGGTCATCGTGGGGTCGAGCTCGACGTGCGCCTCGAGCAGTCGCAGCAGGGTCGCGGCGGCGTGCGCGTTGCGCTCGTAGCCGGGGACGAGGTCGGCGAGCGGCAGCAGCTCCGGGTCGAACCTGCGCTCGACGCCCCGGTCGACGACGAAGACGTCCTGCTGGTCGCCGTGCCCGAGGCGCAGGTGCCCGAGGAGCGTGACCCAGCGGTCCACGGCATACCCCTGGATGAAGCGGGTCGCCGTGAGCCGCTCGCCGCGCAGGTCGCGGTGCAGCCCGACGTAGAGGTTCGTGATCGCCTCCCCGACCTGGTGCTCGAGCGAGTCCGGCTGCGGGAGAGGCGCCTTCGGGATCTCGAGCCCGGCGGGCGCGTCCGGGCGGCTCCAGTGCACGCGACCGGGCGGGTAGCCGGCGGTCTCCAGCTCGGCGAGGGAGAAGACGGCGTACTCCGCGAAGAGGCCGTCCTGGAGCAGCGCCTTGCGGCCGGCGCGGCTGTTCTCGAACGACCAGACGACGGGCTGCGCCGCCTCCAGCCAGTCGATGGCGGCGAGGTAGCGGTCGCGCGCCGGCTCGTCGTCCACGACGACGAAGAAGTCGGCGTCGGAGTGCTCGTCGAGGCGGTGCAGGTCGCGGCCGACCGAGCCGAGGCCGAGCAGCGCCACGGCGTCGCCGCGACGGTCGAGCTCGGCGGCGAGGCGGTCGAGAAAGGCGATCAGGCGCTGCGGGATCGTGGGCTGGGTGGGGCGTGACGGCATACGTCGTCTCCTTGGTCGTGGCGTGGAGTCGACGTTTCAGCCCGCCCGGCGCTGCCGTCGGGGTCGCGACACGGGGAGCGTATGCCGTCCCGTGGCTTCCGCGGAAGGGCTCTCTCGTGCGGTCTCGGTGGCAGTCTGGACGGGTGGCCGTGACCATCGAGGACGTGCGGCGGGTGGCGGAGCCGCTCCCCCGCTCCTACGAGGTGCTCGTGCGTGACCGGGTGAAGTTCCGGGTCGGGCAGATCGTCTGGCTCGCCTTCTCCGCCGACGAGACCCAGATGGGCTTCGCCTTCCCCAAGGAGGAGCGCGACGCGCTGGTGGCGAGCGAGCCGGACGTGTTCCACATGCCACGCGCCTCCGACCTGCGGTTCAACTGGGTCGAGGCCCGGCTGGACGCGCTGGAGGTCGGGCGGATGCGTGAGCTGGTGGTCGACGCGTGGCGGCTCGTGGTGCCGAAGTCCGTGGCGCTCGCCCACGGCCTCGACGGCTGAGGGTTCGGACCGGGCGGTTTCGGGGCTGGGCGGAGGTGCGGCTCGGCTGCTGTGTGCAGCCCTCGGGGCCAGGACCCCCAAAGCTGCACACACCGGGAGACCTCGGCCGGGCACGCCGGGCGATGCATGCCGCGGTCATCGCGGCGGCACAGCGCGGGCACAGTGGCCGCGCGGACCGTGGGAGACATCCGGACGTGAAGGAGTCCCCCATGAGCACCGTTCCCCGAGCCCTTCCCCGCGCCTTGCGCAGAGCCCGGCTGTGGACGACGGGCCTGCTGACGGCCTCGACCGTCCTCGTCGGGGTGATCGGCATCCACCTCGCCGAGGACCACGCCCATTCTTTGGCCCAGTCGTCCAGCGCCGCTAGCGGGTCGGGCTCGGGCAGCTCCTCGTCCGGCTCCTCCGGCTCGGCGGGCTTCTCGAACCAGGGCTTCTCCGACCAGGGGTCGTCGAACCAGGGCTTCTCGAACTCGGGCTCCGACCAGGGGTCGAGCGCGGGCTTCGCTCCCGTCGCTCCCCTCGGCGGCAGCGGCTTCTCGGCCCAGTCGAACTCGGGCGGCTCGTGATGGGCGCCGCGGCCCTCAGGGCGCCGGCGAGCGCCACGTTCCACGCCATCGGCACGACGAACTCGATCCTCGCCACCCGCGCCGACGCCCTGCCCGAGGCGGTCGGGATCGCCCAGCGACACCTGCGTGAAGTCGACCGGGCCGTCAGCCGCTTCCGGCCCGACTCCGAGGTGAGCCTGCTGGCCCGCCGCGCCCACCGCGCGCCGGCCGAGGCGTTCGTCTCGCCGACCTTCGCGGCCTACCTGGAGGCCGCGCTGCGCGTCGCGCGCCTCACCGGTGGCCTCGTCGACCCGACGGTCGGCTCCGCCCTGGTGGCCACCGGCTACGACGACGACCTCGACGTCGTGCGCGCGCGACCGGTCTTCCACCAGGTCCACGTGGCGGGTGTCCCGCGCTGGCACTCCGTGCACCTCAACGTCTCGGGACGCCGGGTCTCGGTGCCGCCCGGCACGCTCCTCGACCTCGGTGCCTCGGCCAAGGCGTACGCCGCCGACACCATCGCGGGCCTGCTCGCCGCGTCGCTCCCGGGCGGCTTCGTCGTCAACCTCGGCGGCGACCTCGCCGTGTCGGACGACCTTCCAGCACAGAGCTGGTCGATCGGCATCGAGGACGCGGCAGGTGCCGTGCGGCAGGTCGTGACGAGCACCGGGCAGGCCGTCGCCACCTCCTCGACCCAGCGACGCGTGTGGCGCTCGGACGACGGGCCGCGCCACCACATCGTCGACCCGCGCACCAGCCGCACCGCCCGGGCCGTCTGGGCGCAGGTCTCGTGCGCGGCCGCGACGTGCCTCGAGGCGAACGCCGCCTCCACCGCGGCCGTGGTGCTCGGCGCCGACGCGCCCGCCTGGCTGACGCAGCACGGAGTCCCGGCGCGCTTGGACGGCCTCGACGGGCAGGTCGTGACCACCCCCGGCTGGCCCGCGGTCGGGACGAGCAGGGCCGCCTGATGAACGAGCTGCTCTGGTACCTCTCCCGCGCCACCGGCGTGGCCAGCATCGTGCTGCTCACCGTCGTGCTCGTGCTGGGCCTCGTGACCTCCGGCCGCCGCCGTCCCACCGGCGAGTCGGCGACCGTCGTCATGGCCGTGCACCGCTGGCTCTCGCTCGGCGCGAGCGTCTTCCTCCTCACCCACATCGCGACCGCCATCGCCGAGACGTACGTGTCGATCGACCTGGTCTCGGCCGTGCTGCCCTTCACCTCGGGCTACGAGCCGCTGTGGGTGGGCTTCGGCACGCTGGCCTTCGACGTGCTGGTTGCCGTCGTCGTCACCTCGCTGCTGCGCCACCGCCTTGCCGAGCGCACGTGGCGCCGCGTGCACCTGCTGTCGTATGCGTTGTGGCCGCTCGCGATCGTGCACGGCCTCGCGCTCGGCACCACCGGCGAGCTGCTGCTCCGCGGCACGACGCTGCTGTGCGCGGTGGCCGGGGCCGTCGCCCTCGCGTGGCGCTGGAGCGCCACGCACCACGACCGGGAACGCCGGCTCGCCGTCGCCTCGCAGGAGTGGTCATGAGCGTCGTGTCCGTGCTCGCCGAGGCCGGTCTGACCGGACGCGGCGGCGCCGCCTTCAGCACCGCCACCAAGGTGGAGGCCGCCCACGCGCACCGCGCCGCCCTCGTCGTCAACGCCTGCGACGGCGAGCTCGGCGCCGCGAAGGACGGCTGGGTCGTCGCCCACCGCCTGCCCGAGCTCGTGGCCGGGGCGAACCGGCTCGCCGCCGGGGCACCCGTGTCGTATGCCGCCCACCGCGGCTCGGAGACCGCGCAGCGCCTGCACGCGGCCGGGTTGCGCGTGCTCGAGCTGCCGGCCCGCTACGTCTCCTCCGAGGAGTCGGCGATCATCTCCTACGCGCAGGGCGGCCTGGCCCGGCCGATGACCAAGCGCCAGCCGCTCGTGCGGGGCGGCCGGGACTCCGAGGGCCGCCGCATCCGCCCGACCGCCGTGCTCAACGCCGAGACGGTGTGGCGCGCGGCGCAGATCCTGGCGAACGGCCCGGACTGGTTCCGCTCGTTCGGCACGGCCGAGCAACCGGGACCGCGTCTCGTCTCGGTGAGCACGCCGGTGGCATACGCCCTCGTCGTCGAGACCGAGGCCGGCGCTGCGCTGACCGACCTGCTCGACCTGGCCGGTGGGCTGCCCGACGGATCGCCCGGCGTGCTCGTCGGCGGGCTCGGCGGGACCTTCGTGGCCGCCGCGGACGTGCCCGGGCTGCGCTGGTCCGACGCGTCGCTGGGCCGAGTCGGGGCGCGCGTCGGACCGGGCGTCGCCGAGGCGCTCGACCCGCGCGAGTGCCCCCTCGCCTACGTCCAGCGGTGCCTGACCTGGGCTGCGGGCGAGTCGGCGGGCCAGTGCGGGCCGTGCATGTTCGGCCTGCCGGCGCTCGCCGCCGACTGGCACGCCCTGGTCGCACGAGGCGACCGAACGGCATACGGCCGCATCCGCTCCCGGGTGGGGCTGCTGCGCGGGCGCGGTGCGTGCCGCTTCCCCGACGGGGTGGCCGGCTTCGCGGGGTCGGCGCTCGACGTCTTCGGCGACCACCTCGAGCAGCACCGGGCGGGGCGGTGCGATGTCGCCGAGCTGCGCTACGCCCCCGAGACGGACGGGAGGCGGACCGGTGTCCACGTCGGCTGAGCGGGCAGCGTCCGGGCGCACGGCGCCGCTGGCCGTCGACCGGGTCGCCTGCAGCGCCCACGGCGTCTGTGCCCAGCTGCTCACCGGCGTGACACTCGACGAGTGGGGCTATCCCGTCGTCGACGAGGCGCGGGTCGCGGCAGAGAACGACGCGGACGCCGTCGCCCGGGCGGTGCGGCTGTGTCCCGCGAGGGCGCTCTACCGTCGCTGACCCGCTCGAGCGCTGACGGCAGGGGCTCGGAGCCCTCGCGGCTGGCATCCTGAGCACGTGACCACCCCCGGCGTGTCCGATCGTGCGCGAACCGATGCGAAATCGCGCAGCATTGCTCATAGACTGCGCACCGTGACGCGTGAAGCAGTGGTCGGGATCGACGTGGGCGGCACCCGGATCAAGACGGCCCTCGTTAGCCCTGACGGCGCCGTCCTCGCCGAAGCGGTGCACCTCACGCCCCCCGCGGTCGGCGACCGGCTCGGCGCGGTCGCCGCGGAGGCGGTGGACCGGCTGGTGCGCCAGGCCGGCGACCCGGTCGAGCTGCTCGCCGTCGGGCTCGTCGTCCCGGGCCTCGTCGACGACGAGAAGGGCATCGGCGTCTGGTCGGCCAACCTCGGGTGGACCGACCTCGACCTGCACGGCAGCGTCGCCGCCTCCGTCGACGTGCCCGTCGCGGTCGGCCACGACGTACGCGCGGGCCTGCTCGCCGAGCACCGGCTCGGAGCCGCGCGCGAGGCCGACAACGTGCTCTTCGTGCCGCTCGGCACCGGCCTGGCGAGCGCGATGCTGAGCCGCGGCCGGCTCGTGACCGGGTCGCAGTGGACCGGCGAGATCGGTCACGTCGTCGTGGTCCCCGACGGCCCGCCCTGCGGCTGCGGCGAGCGCGGGTGCCTCGAGGCGGTCGCGAGCGCCGGGGCGATCGGACGCCGGTGGTCTGCGGCGACCGGGCTGACCGGCGACGCCGAGGAGGTCGCCCGCCGGACCGAGGCGGGCGAGCCCGAGGCCTGCCGCGTCTGGCAGGAGGCGGTCGACGCGCTCGCCGCCGTGGTCGCACCCGTCGTGGCCGCGACCGGGACCGAGCTCGTTCTCGTGGGCGGCGGACTCGCGCGCGCCGGCGACACCCTCTTCGAGCCGCTGCGGGCGGCGCTGCGAGCCCGGCTCGGCCGGCGCGCCGAGGTGGCCGTCGAGGCCGCCGCGCTCGGCGACCGGGCCGGCTGCCTCGGCGCTGCCACCATCGCGCTGGACCTCGTGGGCCGATGATCATCACCGTCACGCCGAACCCGGCGCTCGACCTGACGTATGCCGTCCCGGCCATCGCGCTCGGGGAGTCCCACCGCGTCACCTCGGTCACAGAGCGGGCCGGCGGCAAGGGGCTCAACGTCGCCTCCGTGCTGACCTCGATGGGATCTGGCGCGGTGGCCGTGGCCCCGGTCGGCGAGCTCGACCTCGACCTCTTCCGCCGTGACCTCGACGCCCGGCGGGTGCCTCACCGCCTCGTGCCCTCCCCGTGCCCGACCCGGCGCTCCGTCGCGGTCGTCGAGGCCGGCGGACGCGCCACGCTCTTCAACGAGGCGGGGGTGCCCGAGTCGAAGCGGGTCTGGGACCGGCTCTGCGAGGAGATCGCGGCGCTCGCGCCGGAGGCGTCCGTGCTCACGGTCTCGGGCAGCTTCCCGACCGGCGCCGACACCGAGCTCGCCCGCCGGGTCACGCTGCTGGCCCACGAGTCGGGTCTGCGCGTCGTCCTCGACATCAGCGGGCCCCATCTGACGCGAGCCCTCGCCGCCGGGCCCGACCTCGTCAAGCCGAACCGGGTCGAGGCCGCCGTCTCGCTGAGCAGCCTGGGCCGCGGCGACGTGCCGTCGGTCCCGCAGGCGGCCCGGGCGCTCGTGGCGGCCGGCGCCCGCTCGGCCGTCGTGAGCGACGGCACCAACGGGCTCGTCCTCGTGCACGACTCGCTGGGGCACGACGTCGCGCTGCGGGCCCGGCTGCCCCGGCCGCTCTCCGGCAACCCCACCGGCGCCGGTGACGCGCTGACCGCCTCGCTGGCCGCCGACCTGGAAGCGGGCGGGGACCTGCCGAGCGGGCGGGACGTCTGGGCGGCGGCGCTGCGACGCGGCGTGGCGTGGTCGGCCGCAGCCGTCCTCCAGCCCGTCGCCGGCGCCGTCGACCCCGCCGATGTCGCCCGCCTGCTCCCCACCGTCGAGATCGAGGAGATCCCCCTGTGAGCCGCTCACCC
This sequence comes from Terrabacter sp. NPDC080008, assembly GCF_040702505.1. Taxonomy (NCBI): domain Bacteria; kingdom Bacillati; phylum Actinomycetota; class Actinomycetes; order Micrococcales; family Intrasporangiaceae; genus Terrabacter; species Terrabacter sp. NPDC080008. The sequence continues at coordinate 289,834 of NZ_JBFBLC010000001.1, read as the reverse complement.
CTGACGCCCGTCCTCGCCGACGCCGCCGCGGCCGGACGGGCCGTCGCGGCCTTCAACGTCATCCAGCTCGAGCACGCCGAGGCGTATGCCGCCGCAGCCGAGCGGGTCGGCCTGCCCGTCGTCATGCAGATCTCGGAGAACTGCGTGCGCTACCACGGCTCCCTCGCGCCGATCGCCGCGGCGACGCTCGCCATCGCCGACGCCTGCTCGCAGCCGGCCGTCGTGCACCTCGACCACGCCGAGGACGCCGCGCTCGTCGAGGAGGCGGTGCGGCTGGGCATGACGTCGGTGATGTTCGACGGCTCGAAGCTCTCCGACGACGAGAACCGCGCGGTGACCAGGAAGGTCGTCGAGCTGTGCCGGGCCGCCGGGGTCTCGGTGGAGGCGGAGCTCGGTGAGGTGGGCGGCAAGGACGGCGTCCACGCCCCCGGGGTGCGCACCGATCCCGACGACGCGGCGCGGTTCGTCGCCGACACGGGCGTCGACGCGCTCGCGGTGGCCGTCGGCAGCAGCCACGCGATGACCGACCGCACGGCGCAGCTCGACACGGAGCTCATCGCGGCACTGCGCGCGGCGGTGCCGGTGCCGCTCGTGCTGCACGGCTCGTCCGGCGTGCCCGACGAGGGACTCGTCGCCGCCGTGCGGGCTGGGATGGTCAAGGTCAACATCGCGACGCACCTCAACCAGGTGTTCACGCGGGCGATGACCGAGCGGCTCGAGTCATCCCCGACCGTCGACACCCGCAAGTACCTCGGCGCCGCTCGCGACGCCGTCACCGACGAGGCCGCGAGGCTCATGCGCCTCCTCGCCACCCCCTAACCGTCGAAAGGCCACGTCTGGCCCCTCTTTAACCGTCGAAAGGCCACGTCTGGCCCCTCTTTAACCGTCGAAAGGCCACGTCTGGCCCCTCCTCAACCGTCGAAAGGCCACGTCTGGCCCGGGCCACTCGTGGCCTTTCGACGTTCGCGGAGGGGCCGTTCGTGGCCTTTCGACGATGAAGGGTGCGTGGGGATCTTCAGCTCAGGACGATGCTGCGGGTGAGGTTGCGGGGGGCGTCGGGGTCGAGGCCCTCGGCGTCGGCCTTGGCGAGGCACAGCCGGTGCAGGCGCACCAGGTCGGCGAGCGGGTCGATGTCGCGGTGCTCGAACCGCGCGCCCGTCGCCTCCACCTGCTCGCGCAGCCCCTCCGGCACCTCGCCGAACGCCCACACGACCCGGCCGGGCGCCGCGATGCTGATCGGGCCGTGGCGGTACTCCATCGCGGGGTAGGACTCGGACCAGAACTGCGCCGACTCACGCAGCTTCAGCGCCGCCTCGTTCGCGATGCCGTTGGACCACCCGCGCCCGAGGAAGGTCACCTGCTCGGCACCCACGAGCGGGCCGTATGCCGTGTCGCCGTCCTCCGCGAGCACCGCGCGGGCCTGCTCGGCCACCGCCGCCAGGTCGTCGCCGAGCGAGGCGCGCAGCAGGGCCAGCACCGAGGTGGCGAACCGGGTCTGCACGACGCTCTGCTCGTCGACGTCGTCGAGCAGGATCGTGGCGTCGGACTGCTCGGCGATGGGCGTGCCCGGGGTGGCGACGAGCGAGACGTGCGGCGTGCCGGCCGCGCGCAGCCCGTCGAGCACCTCCATGACCTCGGTCGTGGTGCCGGAGCGGCTGATGAGGACCACGCGGTCGTAGCCACGGGCGAGACGGTGCTCGGAGGCGGCATACGCGTCGGTGACGCCCTGGCCCAGCTCCTCGCGGCGGGCGGCATACGCCTGCCCCATGAACCACGAGGTGCCGCAACCGATCGTCGCGACCCGCTCGCCGGGCTGCGGAAGGTGGGCGGCGAGGTCGCCGAGGCGGCCGACGACGCGCTCCCAGTCGTCGGCCTGGGTGGCGATCTCGCGGGCGAGGTGCGTGGACTGCGTCATGGGTGCTCCGGAGGCTCGGGCGTCGACGCCGCAGCGCGGCACGACAGGTGGGTGATTGTGTGTGCTTGGTTTGCAGCCTAAACGCGCAGAGTTGCACATGTCTATTGCTCGGGTTGCACGGTATCGTCGGGGCGTGAGCCAAGACAGCGATCTCGCCACCAGTCGCGCCAGTCGCTGGTCCACGATGCTCGACCGGCTGGCGACGCAGGGCCGGCTCGGCGTGAGCGAGGCGGCCGAGCTCCTCGGCGTCAGCGAGGCGACGATCCGGCGCGACTTCTCCGAGCTCGCCAAGCGCCAGCTCGTCGCGCGCAACCACGGTGGGGTCGTCGCCACGAGCGTCGCCTACGAGCTGCCCTACCGCTACCGCAGCACCCGCGCCGACGACGACCGCGCCCGCGTCGCCGCGGCTGCGGCCGCCCTGGTGCACCCGGGCCAGGTGGTGGGCCTCAACGGCGGCACCACCACCACCGCCACCGCGCGTGCCATCACCGCGCGCGAGGATCTCGTCGTCGACGAGGAGATCACGCTCGTCACCAACGCGCTCAACATCGCCACCGAGGCGGTGCTGCGCCCCCACGTGCAGTGCGTGTCGCTCGGTGGGGTCGCCCGCCCGGAGTCCTACGAGGTGACCGGCCCGCTCGCGACCCTCGTGCTCCAGCAGCTGTGGATCGACGTCGCCATCGTCGGCGTCAACGCGCTGTCGTCCCGCGAGGGCGCGACCTGCCGCCACGAGGACGAGGCGGCGATCATCCGCACGATGATCGAGCGCTCCAAGGAGGTCATCTGCGTGGCCACGGCCGAGAAGCTGGGCGCCCGCACCTTCGCCTCCATCTGCCCCGTCGAGCGCATCGACCACCTCGTCACTACCGTGGGCGCAGACCGGGACGAGGTGGACGCGATCCGCGCCGCCGGCGTCCAGGTGCACGAGGTCTGACGGAACCCACAGGCGTGTTCGGCCCCCAGTGATGCGTGTTTGTGATCGAATCAATGGAGATTCGGTCATGATTGTTCTTGAATGCACATCGATGCCGATCTAGGTTGGCACCATTGCGGCCAGGGGAGGCATCGGCACCGACGCCACCGGCCCACACCGAACCAAGGGAGAGACAATGAGGTCCACGAAGAAGTCCGTGGTCGTCGCGGGGATGGCCATCGCAGGCCTCGCCCTCGGCGCGTGCGGTGGAGGCACCGGCGCCGGGTCCGCAGCAGGCGGCGGCGGCAACGCCTCGGGCGGCAGCCAGGGCCCGACGACGATCAAGCTCGTCGCGGCCGAGTACTCCAAGGAGCACACCAAGGCGTTCTGGGACGCCTTCGCCCAGACGTACAAGCAGAAGACGGGCAACACCCTCGACGTGCAGATCGTCAGCTGGGACAACATCGACCAGCAGTCTTCGACGATGATCCAGAACAACCAGGCCCCCGACATCCTCAACCTCAACGCGTACGCCAGCTACGCCAAGGACGGCCTGCTCTACAGCTCCGACGAGGTCCTGCCGGCCAGCGCCAAGAGCGACATCCTCGACACCTTCGTCAAGTACGGCACCTACCAGGGCAAGTTCTACGGCTTCCCCGACCTGTCCTCGGCCCGCGCGCTCTTCTACAACAAGACGCTCTTCAAGCAGGCCGGCATCGCGAACCCGCCGAAGAGCTGGGACGAGCTCGAGGCCGACGCGAAGAAGATCGCCGCGACCGGCAACGTCGGTTACGCCCTCCCGCTCGGCCCGGAGGAGTCGCAGGGCGAGTTCTCCATGTGGCTGTTCAACAACGGCGGCGACTGGAAGACCGACGGCAAGTGGACGATCAACAGCGACAAGAACGTCCAGACGCTCACCTTCCTCAAGAAGCTCTCCGACGAGAAGGTCACGCAGAACAACCCGGCCCGCACCAACCGCGCTGACGCGTTCGACCTGTTCAAGTCGGGCAAGGCCGGCATGGTCGTCGGCTTCAGCCCGCTCGCCGGCGCGCTCGACCAGGACAAGAAGGTCGACTACGGCGTGGCGCCGTTCCCGACCAACGACAACTCCGAGAGCAAGACCTTCGGCGTCACCGACTACCTGATGGCGTTCAAGAAGCCGGGCAACCAGGCGGCGGTCAAGGCCTTCTACGACCTCTACTACCAGCCCGACCAGGTCAACACCTTCATCAAGGCCGAGGGCTTCCTGCCGGTCACGAAGTCGGGCGTCCAGCAGTTCCAGAGCGACCCGAAGCTCAAGGTCTACCTCGACACGCTGCCGAACGCGCGCCTCACCCCGACCGACGACCCGACGTGGGACAAGGTCAAGCTCGCCGTCCAGCAGAACCTCGGCAAGGCGATGAGCGGCGACCCGAAGGCCGTCCTCGACGACCTGCAGAAGACCGCCGAGAACGCCGGCTGACCCGGAGCTCCCCACGATGAGTGACAGCACTGCCGTGACCCCTGCTCCCGCCGACTCGGCGGGGGCGGGGGCCACGCGCTCGCGTATGCCGTCTCGTCCCTCCCGCCGCAAGCGGGCGGGGCGGATCGGCCGGGTCCACCCGCTGGTCGCCCTCCTCTGGCTGGCGCCGGCGCTCGCGCTCATCGTGGGGGTCGTGCTCTACCCGGCGATCAAGCTCTTCGACGCCTCGCAGGGGAAGTACTCCATCACCGGGCTGCGCACCGGCGACGCCGGGTGGACCAACTACCAGAAGGTCCTCGAGCACCCCGATCTCGCGCAGGTGCTGCGCAACACCGTCGTGTGGGTGGTGGCCGTCGTCGCGTTCACGATCGTCATCGGCCTGGCGCTGGCGCAGTTCCTCGTCAAGAGCTTCCCGGGCCGCCGCTTCGTGCGCTGGGCGGTGATCGTGCCGTGGGCGGCCTCGCTGGTCATCACGAGCCAGCTGTTCGTGCTGCTCTATGACTACAACTACGGCGTCATCAACTACGTGCTGCAGAAGCTGCACCTGATCAGCACGCCGATCGACTTCCTCGGCAACGACAGCTGGACGATGTTCTCGATGGTCGTCGTGGGCATCTTCGTGTCGCTGCCGTTCACGATCTTCGTCTTCATCGCCGGCCTCGGGGCGATCCCCGACGACGTCATGGAGGCCGCGACCGTCGACGGCGCGAGCCCGTGGCAGCGCTACTGGAACATCACGCTGCCGCTGATGCGCCCGGCCCTGATGGTCGCCACGGTGCTCAACGTCATCTACGTCTTCAACAGCTTCCCGATCGTCTACACGCTCAACGACCGCAACCCGGGCTACGCCCACGACACGACGATCACGTTCATGTACAAGCTGGCCTTCAAGAGCCAGGAGCACGACGTGGGCATGTCGGCGGCTGCCGGCATCTTCAACGTCCTGCTCATCCTGGTCGTGGTCGCCATCTACCTGAGGATCATCAACGTGCGCGAGGAGACGACGCGATGAGCACCACGACGGCTGCCGCGCCGGTCGCACCCGGCCCGCCTCCGGCCCAGGAGCAGGCGGTCGCGCACGGCCACGACCCGAAGCGGCGCAGGCGCGCCTGGATGGCCGTCGGCGGCGCGCTCGTGGCCTTCGTGTTCCTCTCGCCGTACCTGATCATGGTGCTCGACTCGCTGCGCACGAGCACCGACGTCAAGAGCACGCCGACCTCGATCTTCCCGAAGGTCTGGCAGTGGGACACCTACGCGCAGGTGCTCGGCGACGACCGGTTCCTCAACTGGCTCAAGACCTCGCTCATCGTGGCGAGCGGCTCGACGGTCATCGTCGTCCTCGTGGCGATCCCGGCGGCGTTCATGACGGCGCGGCACCGCTTCCCGGGCCGCGGCGCGTTCCTGTTCCTCGTGCTGGTGACGCAGATGTTCGCGCCGACCTCGCTCGTCGTTGGCCTCTACCGCCAGTTCTTCGAGCTGAACATGATCAACACCTACGGCGCGCTGATCATCACGAACGCGGCGTTCAACCTCGCCTTCGCGATCTGGATCCTGCACGGCTTCTTCTCCTCGATCCCGCTCGAGGTCGAGGAGGCGGCCTCGCTCGACGGTGCGAGCCGCTGGCAGGTGCTGCGCCGGGTCATGCTGCCGCTGACCCTGCCGGGGCTCGTGACGGCGACGATCTTCACCTTCATCGCGGCCTGGAACGAGTACGTCGTGGCGCTGACGCTGATGATCGACGACGACAAGAAGCCGCTGACGGTCGGCATGCGCGCCTACATCACCGGCTACGAGCAGCACTGGGACCAGCTCTTCGCGGCCTCGGTCATCGCGGTCGTGCCGGTCGTCATCCTCTTCGCGATCATCGAGAAGCACCTCGTCGGCGGCCTCACGGCCGGCTCGGTCAAGTAGTCGAGCAGCCGGCGGCCGCCGCCACCCGGGACTCGGGACTCGGGCGCAGCCGTACCCGGGCTCAGCCCTTGACCCAGTCCGGTGGCGGCGGCACGACGACGCCGACGACCGAGCCGACCCGCACGACGAACCCGTCAGAGCCGGCCGCGGCCCGGGCGATCTGCGTGCACTCGGCTCCACGGCACCAGCGCGGCACCCGGTCCTGTCCCTGGCGGACCATCATCCAGAGCACCCCGGCCATCGTCTGGCCCGGCAGGTGCGTACGCCCCTCGTGGTCCTGGTAGAAGACGACCTCGGGCCGCGACCCGCCCGGCCCGGGCCTCGTCGCCGCGGCGACGATCGCGTCGTACTGCTGCCGGGTCTGCTGGTGGCCGACCACGTCGGTTCGCCACGTGACCAGCCCGACGACGGCCAGGACCGCGAGCATGCCCATCCCGACCCGCGACCAGACCCCCGGGTCGCGCAGGAGCAGCACGGCGGGCAGGACGAGGGCGAGCCAGATCCACAGCTCCCCCCGCGGCGCGGTGGCGACGCCGGTGACCACGGTCTGCGCCGCCTCGAGGCCGGCCACCACCGCCAGCGCGACAAGCAGGCGCGTCATGAGCGGCCGCACCACGGGGCTGAGCAGTCCGGCGACGACCGCCAGCACCCCGGCCACCGTGGCGACCGGCGACAGCCGCAGCAGGCCGGCGGCGGAGCTCGCGGCGCGGCGCACGTTGGTGCGCAGGCTGGCGAGGTCGTGCAGCGGGTTCGGGTGCCGCCAAGCGGCGATCTCGAGTCCGAAGTGCCCGAACGCGAACCAGTTGAGCGTGTAGATCACGCCCACTCCGAGGGCGAAGCTGCCCACCCAACCCAGCGTGAGCAGCAGGAGCCGGCGCCACGGCATACGGCCGAGGTGGACGACGGCGGCGACGAAGAGGACGGCGGCCACCGGCGGGTAGCTCAGCACCGACAGCACCGTGACGACGAGCAGCCAGGCGCCGAACCGCCCGCGGCGGCGGGCCGCGAGCGGCAGGGTCCACACGCCCGCGGCCGCGACGAGCGCCGAGGAGACCTGCGTGGCCGGCCAGTAGAGCAGCTGCACCCACGTCACCGATGCGAAGAGCGCCAGCCCGACGAGCACCTGCACCGCCCAGTGCGTCCGCCGGTCGTCGCGCCACAGCAGCCGCCACAGTCCCGCGACGAAGAGGACGTATGCCGTCACGTGCGTCACCGACGCCCACGTCGTGGTCGTGTGCTGGCCGATCGCGAGCCACCAGAGGTAGTTGAGCCAGCGGCCCTCGCGCAGGTTCTTGGCCCAGTTGTCGATGGTGCCGGGGGTGTGGGCCGGCAGCAGGTAGGGCCAGTCGTCGGCGCGCAGCAGCGGCCACAGCGCCTGGGCGAACAGGTCGGTGACGAGGACGGCCAGGACGAGCACCACCGTGATGACCGCCCAGCGGGGCGGCTGCCTGCCCCGGTCCACGCGGGCGCGGGGCAGCGCCTCGGGTGCCGCTGCGGTGGACTCGGCCGTCATCGGGGACTCGCTCTCGGGAGGAGGCGGGCGTCCTTCGACGATAGGCGGAGATCGTGCCCGGTCAGGGCGTTGCGCAGGGTCCGGCGCCGCATTCCCAGCAGGTTCACCGACGCCGCGGGGCGGGCCCCCAGCCGCGGGGCTGTGTCAGTAGTCGCCCTTGATGACGAAGTACGAGCCGCGGATGGTGCCGGCGAGCTTCGACTTCTGCCGCGCGAACTTGAAGCCGTCGAGCTCCGGCGGCACCTCCATGCCGTCCGAGAGCTTGAACCCGACGGCGCGCTTGCCCTGGTCGGCGAGCGTCCAGAGCACGTTGATCGACAGGCCCGACTCGTAGAAGACGTAGGACCAGCGGATCCCGTCGACCTCGAACTGGGTCCCCTCGAGCGCCGGCGACCCGATGACGATGTCGCGCTCCTCCTTGAGGATGCGGGCGACGTGGTCGACGACGTCGTCGGCCTCGTGGGCGGGGAGCGTGCTGAAGGTGTGGTCGTACTTGTTCTTGAAGTAGCGGGCCTCGTTGGCGCGCAGGCCTGCCAGCGCCTCCGCCACGGGCGAGGACTCGAGCCCGACCGTCGAGACGTTCGTGAAGTCGACGTCGTATGCCATCACGCACCTCCTGCTCGGCCGCTGACCGTGCGGCCAGCCTCCGTCACAGGCTAGCCGCCGGCCGTGCGGGTCTCAGGCGGACGCCGGGACTCCTACCTCGTTGACCACGTCGAAGACGGTCTCCTGCGGAGGTTCGGTGAAGCCGCCCGGGATGCCCTCCTGCATGCGGGGCATGAGGATCTCGTTCCGGAACTTCTCCCAGCTCTCCTTCGACTCGTGGACCGCGATGATGGTCCAGCCGTCGGCCGACGGCCCCGCCGCGTGGAAGACCTGCCCGGCGGGCAGGCTCCCGTCGGAGGGGTGGACCGCGCCGATGGAGGCCTCGTACTGCTCCTTGGTGCCCCCTTTGAACTGGTGGACGACGCCATAGCTCATGCCGATGCACTTCCTTCTGTTCGGGCCCCGGCCTGGAGGGGACCCGCGAAGGTCACGCCGGGGCTACATCGACGCTACGCGCGCCGCCGGAACCCCGATGGAGAACGAGCTGCTCGCATAGGAAGCTCTCGCTCGCGCAGTCCGTGACCGCGGGGCGGCGGCGTACTCCTCGTCGGTGACCGACGTGTCGACAGCGGTGTGCCGCGGACACCGGTGGCGTCCGCGGCACACCGCGTGGGCTCAGGCGTCAGCCGGTCGTGGCGGCGCCGAAGATGTCCTGGTCGAGCCCGCCCGCGTTGGGGCAGGTGTCGGCCGACCAGGCTCCGGTCGAGTCCTGCGTGCGGCACTGGAGCACGTCGAACCCGACGCCGCCCGCGTAGCGCGGGTCGTCACCGGGCGCGACCTGACGGGTGTCGGTCCACACGTTGTAGGCGAAGGACCCCACCGACGACACGTAGTTGTAGTCGCCGTGGAAGGGCACGCGCCGGTCACCGAACATCTCGTAGTTCGGCATCTGGCTGCTGCCGGACAGGCGGGCGACGGCCCAGCTGGTGCCGCCGTTCGTCGACGACGCGCCGTAGGTGTCGAGACCGGCCGTCGCGGTGGCGAATCCGGCGGAGTCACGCACGGCGCCGTTGTTGCCCGGCGGGTACTGGACGCTGTAGGCGGGATCGTTGCGGCTGTCGTGCCAGACCGCGTGGAGCACGCCACCGTCCGCGTTGATGTCGGGGAAGAACTGGTGTCCGCGCGTTGTCGGCGCAAGGAGCGTGGGCGTCGACCAGCTGCCGCCGCTCATCCGCGTGAAGTAGACGCCGCCCTGCCCGACGCGCAGGGTCGTGCCCGACGGGTCGGCCGTGTTGTAGGTGGTCTGCGACGCCTGCTCGGTGCCGGGGATCGTGGCGTCGTACACGAGGTAGACGTTCTGGTTCGCGGCCTTGGGGTCGGCGGTGATCCGCGGCTGGCTGTCGTGCCGGAAGAAGACGAACCCGCTCTGGCACGCGAAGGGCCCGGAGCCGCAGTCGCGGCTGTCGCCCACGGACTGCTCGCCGGGCTCGGACTCGGGTCCGTCGGCCGACTGGTACGCCTTCTCGTGCGCGGCCTCGGCCGCGGCAGGGTTGCCCGCGGAGTCGGCCGCGTCGAACGGCTCGAAGGTGGCCGCCGTGGCGGGCGGGCTGAACGTCGCGCCGCCGTCGCGTGACACGACGTACTGGATCGAGGTCTCCTGGTGCCCGCGGTTGGACTCGAACTGGCGGTAGGCGATGTACACCGTGCCGTTGCTCGTCACCGTGACGTCTGCGTCCTGCACGTTCTTCGAGCCGGTCGAGATCTTCATCGGGTGGCTGAACGTGGCGCCGTGGTCGGTGGAGCGCACGAACTGGATCGAGTTGTTGCCGTTGATGCCCTGGAAGAGGCTCCACGCCGCGTAGACGTTGCCCTGGTGCGGGCTGCTGACGCCGCGGTCGACCTCGATGGCGGTCTTGTCGTTGAAGCGACCGTTGAGCGCGGGGCCGGCCTTGCCGACGATGACGGTGCGGACGTAGTGCGCGGCGTCCTGGTCGTAGGTGGCCACCCACACCGAGCCGTTCTGCGGGGCGACGCGGTTGAAGGCGTTGCCCATGTAGAACAGACGGCCCTTCGTGTCCCACGCCTGAACCGGGTCGCCGGCGTTGGTGATCCCGGCCTGCTGCAGCGGGCTCGCCTTGCCCTCGGGTGAGGTGTCGGTCGGGTAGCCGGGCAGCAGGCTGTCGGTCCAGGTCTGGCCCGAGTCGGTGCTGCGGTAGAAGCCGGTCCACGTGCCGCCGGCGAGCTCGACGGTGCAGTAGTCGTTGGAGCCGGCGACGACGATGGATGCAGCGCGCGCGTCGATGGCGGCGGACGGCTCGTTCTGCTGGCGCCGGTTGGCGCCGCACGCGGAGATCGCGTCGCCTGGCGTGATCGGCCGGGCGTTCGCCTTGACGTACGGCGCGTCCACCGAGACCGGGGTGTCGGTGCGGACGACGGTGGATGCCGAAGCGCTCAGCAGCGTCGGCCCGAGGACCAGCGCGCCGGCCGAGACGGCGGAGACGGTGAACAGGTGGATCCCTCTGCGGTGGCGCATGTGGCCCCCTCCCCGCGCCATGGCGCGGTGCCGGTGCCGGCCGGGTCTGTGGTCGGCGACGCGATCCCGGTGCCCGGTCGAGCCCGGGGACACACCTGGCTGGTCCACCCCGCAGGGCCAGTCCGGCGGATTCACCATCGCACGGGGCGAGGAGGCGTAAGAGAGATTCGTACTCTCAGGTTTCTCTCAGGTTCGCGAGAGCTCGCAGATCGCGGACCCCTCGGCATACGGCCGCGTCGTTGACCGTGGGTAGCGGAGGGCGCTCAGTCCGTGGACGGTGCGGCGGCGTACTCCTCGTCGGTGACCGGCGTCAGCCAGTGCACGACGTCGTGGTCGGCGTCGCCCTCGTTGATGGCGAGGTGCACCATGAGCCGGCCGGGCGCGGCGCCGTGCCAGTGCTCCTCGTCGGCCTCGAAGAGGACGCGGTCGCCCGGGCGGATGACCTCGACCGGGCCGCCGCGGCGCTGGCAGAGGCCCACGCCCTCGGTGACGAAGACGGTCTGGCTGAGCGGGTGGCGGTGCCAGTGGGTGCGGGCGCCGGGCATGAAGTGCACGAGGTTGGCCGAGACGCGCGACGGCGCGGGCGCGGCGGCCACGGCGTCGATGTAGACGTCGCCGGTGAACCAGTCGCTCGGGCCCTTGGCGGTGTCGACGGAGCTACGGGTGATCTGCATGGGTTTCCTTCTCAGGGTTGGGCGTTGGCGTGTCGGTGGTCGCCGTGGGACTCGCCGAGTCGGCGGCCCAGGAGGCGAGCAGCCGGAGCCGCTCGGCCGACGGTGAGCCGGGCTCGGCGGTGTAGACCATGAGGACGAGGCCGGGCTCGGCGGTGATGGCGAGCTCCTCGTAGGCGAGGGTCACCTCGCCGACGACGGGGTGGTTGAAGCGCTTGGTGCCGGTGCCGTGGGTGCGCACGTCGTGGGCGCTCCACAGCCGGCGGAACACCTCGCTGCGGGTGGACAGCTCGCCGACGAGGTCCTGCAGGCCGCGGTCGTGCGGGTCGCGGCCGGCCTCGGCGCGCATGATGCCGACGCACATCCCGGCGAAGAGCTCCCAGTCGGGATAGAAGTCGCGCGAGGCGGGGTCGAGGAACTGGAAGCGCGCAAGGTTCGGCATCCGGCCGCCCTCGCCGATGACGGGCGAGTAGAAGGCGCGGCCGAGGGCGTTCGTGGCGAGCAGGTTCTGGTGCGGGTCGCGCACGAAGGCGACGGCGTCCTGGATCGACTCGAGCGCCCACTGCAGGCTGGACCGCGACGCCGGCCGGCCGGCGGCGCGGCGACGCGGTCGCCCGGACGTGGGTATGCCGTCCGCTGCCCTCGCGAGGTCGAGCAGGTGGGCGCGCTCTGCGTCGTCGAGCTGCAGGGCCCGAGCCAGGGCGTCGAGCACGCCGGAGGAGGCTCCGGCGATCTGGCCGCGCTCGAGGCGGGCGTAGTACTCGACGCTGAGCCCGGCGAGGGCCGCGACCTCACTGCGGCGCAGGCCGGGCACGCGCCGGCCCCTGCCGACGGGGAGGCCGACCTGGTCGGGAGTGATGCGGGCGCGGCGGGTCATCAGGAACTCGCGCACCTCCTGGCGGTTGTCCACGCTGTCGAGACTAGGCCGGGCCCGCACGCGCGCCGAGCCCTCAGAGGTGCCCTGTCAGTACGTGCCTCGACAGGGACTTCCTCGCGGTGTCGGCGGTGGCTTGACTCGTCAGGTGGGCCACGAGCCCCGAAGACGAGACGAGCTGAAGGAGCAACACGCGATGCGTGGAGTAGTCATGTACGCACCCGGTGACGTGCGGGTGGAGGAGCGCGAGGACCCGACGATCGTCGAGCCGACCGACGCGATCATCCGCCTGACGGCGACCTGCATCTGCGGCAGCGACCTGTGGCCCTACCGCGGCGCCGAGCCGGTCGACCACCAGGTGATGGGCCACGAGTACGTCGGGGTCGTCGAGCAGGTCGGCTCCGAGGTGCGCACCGTCAAGGTGGGCGACTTCGTCGTCGGGTCGTTCTGGGCCTCGGACAACACGTGCGACATCTGCCGGGCGGGTTACCAGGCGTACTGCACCCACCGCGTCCTCATGGGCACCATCGGCACGCAGTCCGAGCTGGCGCGGATCCCGCTCGCCGACGGCACCCTCGTCGCGACGCCCGGCCAGCCGGACGCCGACCTCATCCCTTCGCTCATGGCGGCTTCCGACGTGCTCGGCACCGGCTGGTTCGCGGCCGTGGCCGCCGAGGCGGGGCCGGGCAAGACGGTTGCCGTCGTCGGAGACGGAGCCGTGGGGCTGCTCGCCGTGCTGGCCGCGCGGGAGCTCGGTGCGGAGCGGATCATCGCCTTCAGCGGGCACGCCCACCGGCAGGCGCTCGCCCGCGAGTTCGGCGCGACCGACATCGTCGAGGAGCGCGGCGAGGCCGGTGTCGCTCGCGTCAAGGAGCTGACCGGCGGGCTCGGCGCACACTCCGTCGTCGAGGCCGTGGGCACCCAGGAGGCGATGATGCAGGCGATCCACTCGGCGCGGCCGGGCGGCCACGTCGGCTTCGTCGGCGTCTCGCACGACGTCGCCATCCCGGGTGACGAGCTCTTCATGGCCGGCGTTCACCTCCACGGCGGCCCCGCGCCGGTGCGCGAGTACCTGCCGCACCTGCTCCAGCTCATCTGGGACCGGAAGATCGACCCGGGCAAGGTCTTCGACCTATCCCTCCCGCTCGAGAAGGCTGCCGAGGGCTACAAGGCGATGGACGAGCGGACCGCGACCAAGGTGCTGCTGACGCTGTGAGTATGTCGTCCGCTGCGGCGGGTGCCGAGAGTTCCGCGCGCTGGCCCGCGGGTGGGAAGGAGTGAGCATGGAACTGCCGGAGTTCCTCGAGCACGTGGCTGCTCGCAAGGTCGTCGAGGGCGGCTCGGAGGCGCACCGGTTCATGCACGGCGCGGCCCAGGAGGCGCTCGCGGTCGTCGCCGAGCTCAACGGTGGCTACCGGACGCCCGAGGAGGTGCGGGCGCTACTGTCCCGGCTGACCGGGAAGCCGGTGCCCGAGTCGGTGAGCCTGTTCCCGCCGTTCTACTCCGAGTTCGGCAAGAACCTCACCCTCGGTGAGGACGCCTTCATCAACCTGGGGTGCCGCTTCCAGGACACAGGCGGCATCACCATCGGTGCCGGCACGCTCATCGGCCACGGCACGACGCTGACCACGCTCAACCACGCCGTCGACCCGGCTCGCCGCGCCGACATGGAGCCCGCGCCGATCACGATCGGCCGCGACGTCTGGCTGGGAGCCGGCGTCACGGTCGTGCCCGGCGTGACGATCGGCGACGGCGCGATTGTCGGGGCGGGAGCGGTCGTCACGAAGGACGTCCCGGCGGACACGATCTCCGCCGGGGTGCCTGCGCGGGTCATCCGCCCGACGGGCTTCACGGCATACGTCGGTTGAGGCTGAAGGCCTCGTCACTCACGTCCCGGCGAGCTCGGCGACCACCGGCGCCAGCGCCTCGACGGCGTGGGACCCGACGATGAAGTACGAGTAGCCGATCTCCTCACGCCGTCGCTGGATCTCCTCGGCGGCGGCAGCCGGGTCGGCCGGTAGGTAGGCCAGCGAGTCGGCGGCCCGCATCGCGGCGGGGTCGGTGTCCCTCGCGGACGCCATGAAGGGCGCGACCGCGTCGCCCACGACCGGGACGTGCAGCGCGAGCTCCAGGTCCCGCTGCTGACGGAGGGCGCGGGCCATGGCGGTGATCGCGTCACGACCGTCGTCTGCCATCGAGGCGATGGTCACCGTGTCGGCGACCTCGAGCGCGAGCGCCTGCGCCTTCGGTCCACGAACGGCCATGACCACCGGCGTGTGGACCGCCGGGCCGTCCAGGTCTCGCAGCCCCGTAACGGTTTCGCGCACCCGGGCCAGCCGCGAACCGGGTGGCTCGACGGGCAGGCCCAGCTCGCGGAGGAGGTCCTCGATCCCGGGCCGTCCGGTGCCGATGCCCATCTCGAAGCGGCCCTCCGTGAGCACAGTCATCGAGTGGGCCTCCCAGGCCATCTGCCAGGCGGGGCGCAGGGGCGACGCGTAGACCCACGTGCCCACCCGCAGGTTCGTCTGGGCCGCGGCCATGGCGAGGGCCGGGGCGGGGGCGGGCTGCCAGTGCGGCACGTCGGGCATCAGCAGGGTGGAGTAGCCGAGGTCGGCGATGCGGTGCACCTGGTCGCGCCACGACCGGACGTCCGCCGCGACCGCCGCGACGACGCCGAAGCGGAAGGCTCTGCTCATGGTGGGACTCCGTTCTGACGGCTGATCCTCTGCCTCTCAGATGTACAACGAACGAGCTCCCCTGGGTGCGACATGGCTTGCTCGACTCGCGTCCGCACAGCCGGGGCTCCGGCGCACACTGGGCGTGCGACCAAAAGAGGGCAGATGCCTGAGCTCGTCATCGACTTCATCACCTCGCTCGACGGCTACGCGTCCGCGGAGGGCTGGCCGGGCTGGTGGGGTCTCGAGGGGCCGGAGTACCTCGCCTGGCTCGGCGAGAGCCCGGAGCAGGACTACCTCGTCCTGATGGGTGCCAACACCTACCGGCTCATGCACTCCTTCACGAAGGAGGGTGAGCCGGGGACCGATGTGCTCACCGGCCTGACGAAGATCGTCTGCTCGAACACGCTGACCGAGCCACTCGAGTGGGCGAACTCGACCTTGGTGGCCGGGGACGCGGTCGAGGCCGTGCGCAAGATGCGGCAGGACGGGGACAGGTCGATGCGCACGATCGGCAGCGTTGCCCTGTGCCGGTCGCTGCTGAAGGCGGGCCTCGTCGACCGGTTTCGGGTGGTGATGTTCCCCGTCATCACCGGAGCCACCGGGCGGGAGCGGATCTACGACGGCTACCCCGACGTCGCCCTCGAGATGCTGGACAGCCGTACGTTCGACGGCAAGATCCAGCTGGTGGAGTACGCGCCCACGGTGTTGAACGGCCCGCCGGGCACGCCGTGACCCACCGGTGCTGACGCCGGCGGCCCCGGCTCGTTGCCGGGCCGCCGGCCCTCAGCATTGCTCGCCGGTCAGCGCTCGCAGGCGATGCCGTCGCCGTCGCGGTCCAGCTTGTGCGAGTAGCCGGGCTGACCGGCGTAGATCGGGGCAGCGCCGGCCGCGCGGACCGCAGCGCAGTTGGGGTAGTAGACGCTCGCGGCCGCCTGCGCCGCCTTGGCCTTCGCGGCGGCTGCTCGAGCCCTCGACGCGGCCTGCGCCTTTGCCGCGGCCTGGGCCTTTGCCCGTGCGGCTGAGGCCTTGGCACGCGCCGCAGCCTCCGCCTTGGCCTTTGCAGCAGCCGCCTTCGCGCGGGCCTCCGCCGTGGCCTTGGCCTTTGCGGCAGCCGCCTTGGCCTCGGCCTCTGCCTTCGCCTGAGCAGCCGCCTGAGCCTTGGCCGCGGCTGCCGCTGCAGCGGCCCGGGCGGCGGCGGCAGTGTCGGCGGTCGGCGTGGGCGTGCTCGTCGGAGTGGTCGTGGGGGTGGCGGCTTCAGTGGTGGTGGTCGCGGTGGCTGCCCGCTGTGCGTCGACGAGCGCGACGGGAGTAGGGCTCTGAGGTGCGGACTCTCCGCATGCCGAGAGCGTGAGAAGTCCGGCGGCGACGGCAAGGGTGAAGCGAATGCGTGAGTTCATGTCCCTGTTCCTGTGCGTTCCCTGTTGGCCCTGCGAGGCTATGTGCGGCAGCGCAAACGCGGGTCGGAATCGGCGCATTGCCGGGATTCGGTGCTCGCCGATACTTGATGAATACGGCGAAACCGGACGCGGAGCAGTTTCGGGCGACCTAGTGTTCGACCGGTCTGCGGGACGGTCCTGCGGGAGAGGGGTCGTCATGCGCCAGCGCGTCAAGTACGTCGGTTTCACTGCTGTCGGTATCGCGGTCGGTCTGCTGGTCTCGCCGCCGGCAGTGCAGGCGGCGGTGAACTACTTCGACACGACGAGGACCGTTTCCGGCTGGGGAACTGTTTCGTGCCCGTCCGGTTGGCGGATGACTGGCGGAGGAGTTGCCGCTCTGCCTGACAACTACTACGGCTCGTCCACCAGCCGTGAGTACGTGCTGACGGGCTCCATGCCCTACGGCAACGGGTGGAAGGCCGCAGCCAAGCAGATCAACGGCTCGTACTCGAGCTACAGCGGGTGGCGGTTCTCCACCTCGTCGTATTCGGCAACGGTGTATGCCGTGTGCGCGTCCTGATTCCAGGCCGCCAGCCGTCGCTCCGGCGTTCCCCGCTCGACACTCCGTTCGCACGGGGCGCTGCAGAGACAGGGCAGACGTCCTGTGGTCTACTGCCCCGGCTAGTGGTCCGCCAGTAGCCACCCTCATCGCCGAGACCGTGGCCGGACCATGACAGTCAGGGGATCTTGTGACGCGTCTTCGCCTGGTGCACCTGTGCACTGCAGTCACGATGGCTCTAGCGCTGGGTGCGTGCACCGGCAGCGACGGCCAGGCGACAGCCTCCCCAGGTACGGCCGGCCGTTCGCCAAGCGCCGTGTCACCTACGCCGACGGTGGCCACGTCTTCCCGGGTTTCAAAGCCGACTACAACAGCGAGCAGCGGCAGCCAACCCTTCTGCGCGACCATGATGCCCGCATCGTGGAAGTCGGCCAAGGTGCTGGAGCCCACTGGGACCGTCGCCATGTCCGGTATCGGATCGGTCCGTTGGTCCGACCCACAGCTGACGTGGACCGAGCAGGCGTCGACCCGGACCATCGCACGGGTCCGCCCGCCCGGGGTGTCGATGGTGTGGGTTGCCGGCGAGCACGTCGCCTTCGAACGGCCTAGGTCCCAGGAGAACTGGGGCGACTGGGAGCTCTTCCTCTGGGACTCGACCAGGCGACGTGGGCCCGTCAGGCTCGACGAGAGCGACGGCCTGGTCCCGGCCGCTCCCTTCCTCCTCGTCACCGCGACCGACCGCGCGCTGGCTTGGCTCCACCCGCTGCGCGACGGACGCCGGGAGGTCCGGCTCCATGACCTCGGGACGGGCAAGACCACGGTCGTCCACGTCGGTCACGTGGGGGCGCCGCTGATCGCGGGGCGACTGCTGATGTGGCCCGAGGCCTTTGCCCAGGACGCTCCTGCCCGGCTGGTCGCGGTCGACGTGGAGACCCACCAGCCGGTCCTGCTACCGCCGCAGCTCGCCGAGCTGCGCGACCCGCAGGAGATGTCGTCCGACGGACGCACCTTCGCATGGGCGTCGGCCGATCGGACCCGGCTCATGGCCTGGCGGCAGGGCTGGCCCGAGCCGCGGCTCGTCGCCGGCTCGACCGAAGGCAACGCGATCACCTGGCCGAAGGTCAGCGGCGACACCGTCAGCTGGGTCGCCGACCGGACCTACACAGCCGACCTTCGGAGCGGCTCGTACGTCGCCATGACCAAGGCGTGGGGCGGTGCCGGGACCTGGGGCCCGTACCTGCACATCGGAGTGTCCAAGGGAGTCGGCAGGAGCTTCCACTTGGCCACGGCGGCGCTCCCTCCGCTGCCCCGCTGCTGACCGAAGGGTTGTTCGCCTCCGCGGTACCGACCCCGGTGGGTACGTCAGGCCCATGCGCGTAGTCGTCATCGGGGGCACCGGCCACATCGGCACCTACCTCGTCCCGAGCCTGGTGAGGTCGGGCCACGAGGCCGTCGTCATCAGCCGCGGTGAGCGGCGGCCCTACCGGGACGACCCCGCGTGGGGCGAAGTCGAGATGGTGAGGTGCGACCGTGAGGCCGCCGAGGCCGACGGGGAGTTCGGCTCGCTCGTCGCGCGCCAGCGGCCCGACGCGGTCGTCGACCTCACCTGCTTCACCACCGAGCAGGCCGAGCAGCTCGTCCAGGCGCTCGACGGCCAGCACCTCGTCCACACCGGCAGCATCTGGTCCTACGGCCCGAGCACCCTCGTCCCCACGACCGAGGACGCCGCCAAGCACCCCTACGGCTACTACGGCGTCAACAAGCTCGCGATCGAGCGCTACCTCATGGGGCAGGACCGCGTCCGCGCCAGCGTCGTGCATCCCGGCCACATCAGCGGCCCCGGCTGGATGCCGATCGGCCCGGCGGGCAACGTGGACCCGCAGGTCATCGAGTCGCTCAGAGCCGACGGTTCGTGCACCCTCCCCGACCGCGGCGGCGAGACGGTCCACCACGCGCACGCCGACGACGTCGCCGGCCTGCACCAGGCCTGCCTCGAGCAGCCGGACGCAGCAGCCGGTCAGAGCTTCAACAGCGTCTGCACCCAGGCGCTGACCCTCCGCGGCTACGCCGAGCTCGTCGCCCGCCACTTCGGCCACGAGCCGAAGCTCGAGTTCGTGCCGTGGTCGGAGTTCGAGAGGACCACCGATCCCGAGCAGGTCGCGATCACGCTCGACCACATCGGCCGCTCGCCGGTCTTCTCGATGGACAAGGCCCGCACCCTCCTCGGCTTCGAGCCGAAGCACACCGTCACCGAGACCGTCCTCGAGGCCATCGACGCCTGGGTCGCGACCCCCTGACCCGGCCCCCGGACGCCTCAACCAACCGTCCGGCGCATGACGCAGTTGCCCTGCCCCTTCGGGCGGATGTACTCGAAGCCGGCGCGCTCGAAGAGGGCCCGGGTCCCGTCGTAGAGCACCGACTTCTTCTTGCCGGCGTTGTCGTGCGGGTAGCCCTCGACGATGCCCCCACCGGCCGCCCCGATGAGGTCGACCGCCCCCTGCAGCGCGACGTCCGACACGTGCTGCCGTCGGTGGCGCTTGTCGACGAAGATGCACGTGACCCGATAGTCGGGCAGCACGTCGGTCTCCTCGTCGTACTGCTTACGGTGGTAGATGTTGGGCAGCTCTGCAGGAGAGCCGAACTGGGCCCACGCGATCGCCTCGTCACCGTCGAAGACGAGCGCTGCGTGCGCGCGCCCCTCCTCGACGAGGAGCTGCTTGAGCGCGCGGTTCGCCTCGTAGGTGCGCTCCTTCTCGGCGGCCATCGTGTGGAACCACGTGCACCAGCAGCCGCCGAAGACGCCGCCGTGCCGCTCCACCATCGCCGCGTAGGCGTCCCAGGTCTCCGGCGTCAGCGCCTTGATCTCGTATGCCGTCACGTGGCCTCCCCCACTCCCGCGCGGGCGACGGGTCGTCGCCGTCCCAGACAGCATGCCGCGCGAGACCGACATCGCGGGGTCTAACGGACGCCCGACGCGACGCAGCAGGCCCGCGAGCCGCCAGCACCCGGCATACGCAAGCGGCCGCAAGGCTCCTCAGACGTGACCGCTGAGCCGCTCCAAGCGGTCGGCGAGGGCGTCGACCATGGCGGAGGCCCGCTTCTCGGGGAAGGCGGACTTGCGGTCGCCGCCCTGGCTGGAGACGGCGAGCACGTCGATGGACAGCTTCGCGCCGCCGGCGAGGGCGCGCAGGGCGTCGACCCGGTCGCCGAAGGGCGTGCCGCTGCCCGGGGAGTAGTAGCGCACGACCTCGTCGACGTCGTCGGGGTAGAGGTCGGTCTTCGTCACGGCGATGACGAGGAAGATCGGCTTGTTGCGGCGCACGGCCATCGAGGCGATCCGGTGCGAGGTGATCGTCCAGTCCTCGAGCTCGGCGGCGAGCTGCTCCTCGCGAGTCGCGGTGGCCGCGCCGGTGATGCCGGCGGCGCGGCGGGGCGTGGCGTAGCCGTTGGCGACGACGTGGATGACGCCGTCGACGGGCTGGTCGTGGAAGACCTCGTCGAGGGCGCCGAGGCGGGTGGCGGCGTTGTCGCCGGGGACGACGAGGAAGCGGAAGCCGTGCAGCTTGGCCGAGCGGCGGGTGCGGCGCTCCATCGTCGCCGAGCCGACCTCGGCCGCGGCGTCGTCGGTGGAGCGGCGGGTGAGCCGGTCGACGAGCTGGCTCTTGCCGACGCCGGTCATGCCGGTGACGGCCACCGTCGGGTAGCGGTCGCGCAGCAGCCGGCCGATCCGCTCGGGCGCCGAGGCGAGCGCGGTCAGCAGCCCGGTCGCGACGGTCGCGCCGATGGCGGTGCGGCTCGTCGGCGGCAGGATCGTCCGGATCCGCGATGAAGTCTGAGACACGGTGCCTCCTCGGCATGCTGGTTCAGGTGCCAGTTGGCCCCACGAGCCTACGGTCCGTGGGCGCCCGGGCGCACTGCGGTGCGTACCCGCCCGCGCTCCGGTGCCCTCGCGCGGTCGCCGGCCGTTTGGGGGCGTATGCCGTGTGCCCGGGTCTGCGCTGCTCAGGCGGGTCGGGGGCTGGCCGGGTCGACGGGCGCGGCGAAGCGTCCGCGCAGGGCCCGGCCGACGGCCGAGCCGACGAGCAGGCCGAGGGAGATGGCGATGGCCACGCCGAGCAGGCCGAGGGCCACGTCGGTGACGGACTCGTGGCCCGCGGCGAGCTCGGTGACGCCGACGAGGCCGAGGCTGCCGGGCACGAGCAGCCAGAAGGCGGGGAGGAAGAGCACGAGCCGCGGCAGAAGCGGGTGGCGCAGCTCGACGATGCTCGCGCCGAGGCTGGCGGCGATGGCGCCGCAGAAGCCGCCGAGGGCGACGGTGCCGAGCTGCTGCCCGGCGACTTGGGCGCCGAAGGCGAGGGCCAGCACGAGCAGCACCCAGCCCTGCAGGCGCAGCGGCACACCCTCCATGAGGCAGATGCTCGCGCCGACGAGGACCAGGCCGACGGGCGCGGCGAACCAGCCGATGTCGTCGACGCGGAGGTTCACCATCGTCGAGGTGGGCACGCGCAGCAGGGCGGTCGCCATGAGCAGGCCCAAGGCGAAGAGGCCGAGCTGGGCAAGGCCGTAGGCGAGGCGGGCCGAGCCGGCCTGCATGTGCCCGGCGGCGAGCTCGGACATGCCGTTGACGACGAGGGCACCCGGCAGCAGGACGGCGATCGACGGCAGGACGGTGCGCAGCGGGCCCTCGAGCAGGCCGGCGTTCGCGGCACCGAAGACGACGAGCGAGACGGCGAAGGCGGCGAGGGTCGGCAGCAGCGCCTTGACCACCTCGAAGCGCTCGGCGAGCTGGACGAGGGCGAGCACGATGAGGGCGCCGACCGCGGCGGCGGCGACGTTGGCCCAGCCGGGCTGGAGGATGAGCGCGATGCCGGTGGCGAGCACCGGCCAGGCGAGGGCGACGAGCCACGACGGCCGCTGGAGCGGGCGCCGCATGGCCGCGGCGAGCTCGTCGCGGGCCTCGCGGAGCGTCAGCTGGTCGGTGAGGAGCCGGTGGCGGACGACCCGGACGTCCGCGGACTGGTGCAGCCGCAGGCCGGGCGGGGCCGCGCGAAAGGTGGCTGGGCCGCCCGGGGTCAGGGTGAGCATCAGGCCGGTGGGCCCGACCGCCGACTGGACGTCGGGGTAGCCGAGGTGGGCGCTGACCTCGGCGAGCTCCTCCTCGATCTCCTGGACCGGCTGGCCGGTGGCGATCATCGTGGTGCCGAGCTCGGCGAGCAGGGCGCGGGTCTCGGTCTCGGTGTGCTCGTCCCCATCGACGGGATCGGGTGCGGGCATGGTCGCCATTCTGTCAGCCGTTAACCGGGCCCCAGCGCCGCTGTGGGCGTCAGCGAGAGCCCGCTGCACGCATACGCAAGGGCTCGTCGAATGAAGTCGGCCGCGCGCCCAATCCGATCCATCCGCCGCGCCGAAGCAGGAGTGATGGGTGAACCCGCACCCACGTCACTGAAGGGATTGTTCGATGAAGCGCATCCTCGCCACCGGTTCCATCGCCGTCCTCGCCACGATCGGCTTTGCCGGCGCTGCCAGTGCCGCTCCCTCTTCCAACGCCTGCTTCGGCCAGGTGCACAAGACCGTCAACCACGGCGGCGTTCCCGGCTTCGACAACGTCGGCCAGCTCGTCCAGGCCGTCGGCGGCGGCCAGCCCAAGAACGCGGTCGCGAAGTCGCTCTGCTGACACGCTGACCGTCATTTAGCCGCGACGGCGGCTCGGATCTCGGGGGTTCGGGCCGCCGTTCGCCTGCCCGGGCTCGGGGCGTTCGGCTCAGGCGTGCTGGTCGGGCGCGGACGCGGGCTGCACGGACCAGTCGGCGGGCTCGTCGTCGGTGTCGTGGTCGGCGACGTCCTTGGTCTCGTGCACCTTGCCGGGGCTGTGGTGCTGCGGCGCGTAGACGGTGTAGAGCTGCATCGGCTGGTCGCCGACGTTCGTGATGTTGTGCCAGCTGCCGGCCGGGACGAGGACGCACCAGCCGTCGGTGACCGGCTCGTCGAAGGTCAGTTCGTCCTTGGAGGGGCCCATCTGGGCGCGGCCGTGGCCGCTGTCGAGGCGGATGAACTGGTCGGTCTCGGGATGCTGCTCGAGGCCGATCTCGCCGTCGACCGGGATCGACATGAGCGTGACCTGCAGGTACTTCCCGCTCCAGGCGACGGTCCGGTAGTTCTCGTTCTCGAGCGTCTCCCCCTCGAGGTCGAACGCCTGCGGATCGGGACCGACGTCGTCGATGCTCATGCTTCGACGGTAGACCGGCGCGGGTGGCCGGGGCGGGGCTTCGCCGGAGTCGCCGCCCGGGGGTTCGGGCGGGATCGGTGGTTGGATCGGGACATGCGCATCTTCTTCACCGGCGGCAGCGGCAAGGCCGGCAAGCACGTCGCCCCGTTCCTCGCAGCGCAGGGCCACCAGATCACCAACGCCGACCTCGTGCCGCTCAAGCACCCGGGCGTCGACGACCTCCGCGTCGACCTCACCGACATCGGCGAGACGTACTCCGCCCTCGCGGGACTGGCGCGCTTCGACGAGCTGGAGCTTGCGGCCAAGCCGGCATACGACGCGGTCGTGCACTTCGCCGCGGTGCCGGCGATCCTGCTCAGCTCGGACGCGCAGACGTATGCGACGAACGTGCTCAGCACCTACAACGTGCTCGAGGCGGCGACCCGGCTCGGCATCCGCAAGGTGATCTTCGCGTCGTCGGAGACGACCTACGGCATCTGCTTCGCGCAGGGTGAGCGCAAGCCGCTCTACGTGCCGGTCGACGAGGAGCACCCGACGGTGCCCGAGGACTCGTATGCGATGTCGAAGGTCGCGAACGAGGTGACGGCCCGCTCGTTCCAGGCCCGCACCGGCGCCGACATCTACGGGCTGCGGATCAACAACGTCATCGAGCCGCACGAGTACGCCGAGATGTTCCCGCCCTTCCTGGATGACCCGGCGCTGCGGCGGCGCAACGTCTTCGCCTACATCGACACCCGCGACCTGGGCCAGATGGTGCAGCGCTGCCTCGAGGTCGACGGGCTGGGCTACGAGGTCTTCAACGTCGCCAACGCCGACATGTCCGTCGCGGCGACGACGGACGAGGTGCGCGAGCGCTTCTACGACGGGGTGGAGCTGCGCCGGCAGATGGGGCGCAACGAGACCTTCTACTCCATCGACAAGGCCCGCGACCTGCTCGGCTACTCGCCCGAGCACTCCTGGCGCGACGTGCTGACGGACCCGCACGCGTCGTGAGGGCGGTCGTCTACGACAAGTACGTCATCGCCCTCGAGGAAGTCGGGGCCTCTCTGGCCACCACGGACCAGCCCGGCAGGACGGGGCTGACGGTCGTCCGCCCCTGACCGTTCGGGAGGCGACTCAGTCGTCTCCTAGGCAGAGCCGTCACCGGTCGTGCTGGCGGCGTCCTCGACCGTGAGCACGATGAGGGGACTGTGGCGCAGCATCTCCGGGACATCCGTCCGGCGCCAATGCCTGGCGGCGGCCTCGATGAGCGGTCGACGCTCGTCGGGATCGGTGACCACCCGGGCCGTCGCGGGCACGTCGGCGACCACCGACTGCTTCAGGTGGATCACGACGTGCGGATCGGCCTCGATGTTGTGGATCCAGTCGCGCGTCCGGTCAGCCCGGGGCATTCCGGTGATGAAGAGTCGGTCACCGTCGTGGTGCAGGAAGATCTCGATGCGCCGAGGTTGACCGGTCCGCCGGCCAGTGGTCGTGAAGTCGATGATCTGGCTGTGGTTCAAGGCGGCTCGAGTGGCTTGACTGTCTGCGTTGGCGCGGTCCATGTCCGTTCCCTTCCGACCGGAACCAATCCAAGAACTCTACGGCGAGCTGCCCTCCGTGCGCCGATGCGGCTGATGACGCCACTCGCTCTCCGGCTCCTGCTGCTCTTGCTGCCGGCCTCGGCTGCCTGCTGACTGGTGATGCCGTGGGTGGAAGATCGGGGCATGAAGCTCAAGCTCGATCTGCACGACATCTACAACCGCGGTGACGAGATCGAGCGAGCGCTCAAGGGCATCATCGACGAGGCCGTCGCGAAGAAGGCGCCCCTGGTCGAGATCATCCCGGGGAAGGGCTCCGGTCAGCTCAAGAAGCGGGTGCTGCGGTTCCTGGACCGCAAGGACGTCAAGGCCCTCTACCACCGGGTCGAGAAGGACTCCGACAACTTCGGTCGGGTCTTCGTCCACTTCAGGTGGAGGTAGCACGGTGACCTCCACGTCGTCGACCCAACCCCAGCGGCGGATCGCAAACTATCTCGGACGACGATGTCGAAGACGTGCCGGGCCGATCGACGCAGCGGTGACAGGCAGGACCACCAGCTACCAGAAGGAGATGCAGATGCCGCGTTTCATGGGATTCGTGAGGATGGAAGAGGGCATCGGAGCGCCCCCGCAGTCGCTCTTCGAGGCGATGGACGTCCACATCGGCGAGCGCGCCGCCAAGGGCGTGTTCCTCGACGGCGGGGGCCTCTACGGCACGGAGGACGCCGTGAACTTCGTCGTCGACAACGGCACGGTGACGCGGGTCGACGGGCCGTACGCCGAGAGCAAGGAGATCGTCGGCGGCTGGGCGATCATGCAGTACGGCTCGCTCGAGGAGGCCGTCGCCGACCAGCAGGAGTTCGCCGAGCTGCACGCGAAGCACTGGCCGGAGGTCAAGGTGGTCGCGACACTGCGGCAGATCTCCGAGGGGCCGGACGCACCCAGCGCGTGAGGTCGCGGTCTGCGCCGGCACCGGCAAGCACCCCTGCCGGCGCAGACCTCACCCCGCGCCCACCTCGTGGCCGCAGTATCGCCGCCGAGCGCACTTCGCTCAGGGCCGCGAGAGCCGGCGGGCGAGGTACGGCGCGGTCGCGCTGCTTTCGGCCTTCGCGACCTCGGCCGGGGTGCCGGTGGCGACGACCTGGCCGCCCGCGTCGCCGCCGCCGGGGCCGAGGTCGATGACCCAGTCGGCGGTGGCGATGGCGTCGAGGTCGTGCTCGACGAGGACCACGGTGTTGCCGGCGTCGACGAGGCGGTGCAGCTGGCGCAGCAGCAGCGCAGTGTCGGCCGGGTGCAGCCCCGAGGTCGGCTCGTCGAGCAGGTAGAGCGCGTGGCTGCGGTGTGCACGCTGCAGCTCGGTGGCGAGCTTGATGCGCTGCGCCTCGCCGCCGCTCAGCTCGGTGGCCGGCTGCCCGAGCCGGAGGTAGCCCAGGCCGACGTCGCGCAGGGTCCGCAGGCTCCGCGCGGCGGCCGGCACGTCGGCGAGGAACGTCGCGGCCTCGTCGACGGAGAGCTCGAGCACCTGCGCGACGTTCTTGCCGCGGTAGGTGATCTCGAGGGTCTCCTCGTTGTAGCGCGCGCCGTGGCAGGTGGGGCACGGCGCGTACGTGCCGGGCAGGAACATCAGCTCGACGGCGACGAACCCCTCGCCCTGGCAGGTCTCGCAGCGGCCCTCGGGCACGTTGAAGGAGAACCGGCCGGCGCCGTACCCGCGCTCGCGCGCCTCGTCGGTCGCGGCGAAGAGCTTGCGGACCGAGTCGAAGAGGCCGGTGTACGTCGCGAGGTTGGACCGCGGCGTGCGCCCGATCGGCCGCTGGTCGACGAGCACGAGCCGGTCGAACTGGTCACCGACCGCCGGGTCCTCGGCGAGGACCTGGCTGACCAGCGTCGACTTGCCCGACCCGGAGACGCCGGTGACGGCGGTCAGCACACAGAGCGGGATGTCGACGGACAGGCCTTCCAGGTTGTGGCGCGTGATGCCGGCCAGCTGCAGCCAGCCCTGGGGGTCGCGTACGGCGTGCTCGAGCCGCTCGGCGCGACCGAACAGGTGGGCGCTGGTGGCGGACTCCGCGACGTCCTCCAGCCCGTCGATGGGCCCGCTGTAGAGCACTCGGCCGCCGGCCTCGCCGGCACCCGGGCCGATGTCGACGACCCAGTCGGCGCGGCGTACGACGTCCATGTCGTGCTCCACGACGAACAGGGAGTTGCCGGAGGCCTTGAGCCGGTCGAGCACGTCGAGCAGCGGTTCGGCGTCCGCGGGATGCAGCCCGGCGGAGGGCTCGTCGAGGACGTAGACGACCCCGAACAGCCCGGAGCGC
Organism: Terrabacter sp. NPDC080008; assembly: GCF_040702505.1. Classification (NCBI taxonomy): domain Bacteria; kingdom Bacillati; phylum Actinomycetota; class Actinomycetes; order Micrococcales; family Intrasporangiaceae; genus Terrabacter; species Terrabacter sp. NPDC080008. The sequence goes on along the minus strand of NZ_JBFBLC010000001.1, from coordinate 262,819 downwards.
AGCTGGGTGGCGATCCGCAGCCGCTGCGCCTCCCCCGGGGAGAGCGTGGTCGAGCTGCGGCCGAGGCTGAGGTAGCCCAGGCCGAGGTCGAGGAGCACCCCGACGCGCGCGACCAGATCCCTGCAGAGCCGTACGGCGACCTCGTTGGCTTCCTCGGGCTGCTCGGCGTACGGCCGCAGCAGCGCGACGACCTCGACAAGCGGCAGCTCGTTGACCTCGGCGATCGAACGGCCGGCGAAGGTGACCGCGAGGGCCTCCGGTCGCAGCCCGCTGCCATGGCAGTCGGGGCAGGGCGCGTCCTCGACGAACCTCAGGGCCCGCTCGCGCATCCGGTCGCTCTTGGAGTCCGCGAGCACGTGCATGACGTGCTTGCGCGCGCTCCAGAACGTGCCGTGGTAGCCGTAGTCGATGCGGTCGCGCTCGGGCTTGATGAGCACCGACGGCTGCTCGTCGGTGTAGAGCAGCCAGTCGCGGTCCTTCTTCGGCAGCGTGCGCCACGGCTTGTCGACGTCGATGCCGAGACCGGTGACGATGCTGCGCAGGTTGGCGCCCTGCCAGGCTCCCGGCCAGGCGGCGATCGCGCCCTCGCGGATGCTCAGGGAAGGGTCGGGGACCAGCAGTTCCTCGGTGACGTCGTGCACGACCCCCAGCCCGTGGCAGCGCGGGCAGGCGCCGGCGACGGTGTTGGGCGAGAACGCCTCTGCGGCGAGGTGCTCGGCGCCCTCGGGGTAGTCACCGGCCCGCGAGTAGAGCATCCGCAGCAGGTTGGACAGCGTCGTGATGGTGCCGACCGACGAGCGGGAGGTGGCGGCGCCCCGGCGTTGCTGGAGGGCGACTGCGGGCGGCAGGCCGGTGACCCCCTGGACGTGCGGGGCGCCGACCTGCTGCAGCAGGCGGCGGGCGTACGGCGCCACCGACTCGAAGTAGCGACGCTGCGCCTCCGCGTAGAGGGTGCCGAACGCCAGGGAGGACTTGCCCGAGCCGGAGACGCCGGTGAACGCCACCATCGCGTCTCGCGGGATGTCGACGTCGACGTTGCGCAGGTTGTGCTCGCTCGCGCCGCGGACGCGGACGAAGTGGTCGATCGCGTCAGTGGTCACAAGCCTGTCGTATCCGGTGGGAGGCGTGCGCAAACCCGGTCGCCGACCCGCCCCTCCCCGGGTGGGAGTCAGCCGGTCGCCGTCCCACCGGCTCGACGTGGGACCTCGCCGCACGGACCTGCGTCACTCGAGGGGGTCCGCGCGCGCGAACCGCACCTCCTCCTGGTCGAGACGGTGCTGCAGCCGGCGCAGCACGATGTCGTCGATGCGCTGCCTGTCGCGCAGGTCGAGGAGCGCCTCGCGCCGCCGCCCCAGGAGGGCGAGTGAGAGGTCTCGGTACTGGTCGTCGTGCTGGACGACCGGATGGTCGTCGTCACCGGCGGACGCCAGCAGCTGCCGCTCCTTGTCCAGCTCGCGGCGTACGCGCTCGACCACCGCCTCGCCGCTGCCGAGCTCGGTGGCCGTGGCGTCGAGAGCATCGCGCGCTGCCTCGAGGGAGTACTCGTCGGCGAACTGGAGCTCCTCGTCGACCGCCGTGTCCCTGGGCAGCCGGGCGAACCGCACGACCGCTGGCAGGAACAGCGCTTGGAGCAGGGTGAGGACGATGACCCCGCAGGCGATCAGCACCATGAGGTCCCGGTCGGGGAACGAGGCGCCCGAGGCGAGGGTCTGCGGCACGGCGAGCACCGCGGCGAGGGACACGGCGCCGCGGAAGCCGGCGACCGCAGTGACCGTGCGCTGCCTCGCCGGGACCCGACGTAGCCGTTGCGCGGGACGGCGATCGAGCAGCCGGATGAGGTACGGCGTGGTGTAGACCCACGCCCACCGCACCCCGATCACGACGGCGGTGACGACCACGATGTCGACGAGCGCCCGCATCGGCGGGGTGCTGTTCAGCCCGCGCACTGCGGCCTGGGCGGAGAGGCCGATCAGCACGAACAGCACGCTGCTGAGCACCGTGGTGGACAGCGCCCAGAACGGGATGACGATCTGGCGGGTCGCGGCGGCGGTGATCCGGGGCGCCACCTGGCTCATGAAGAGTCCGCAGGCGACGACGGCCAGCACCCCGGAGGCGTGCACGGCGTCGGCCAGCAGGAACGCCGCGAACGGGGTCACCAGCATGGCGAGGCCCTCGAGCATCGGGTCGTCCATCCGGCGGCGGAGCTGCCAGCTCACCAGTCCGATGAGCGCGCCGGCGAGCACGCCCCCGGCGTACGACCAGGCCAGCAGCCAGACCACGTGCCAGCCGGTCAGCTGCACCTCTCCGACCGTGACGCCCACCGCCAGCCCGTAGAGGACGAGCGCGGTGCCGTCGTTGACCAGGCTCTCGGCGCGGAGCACGGTGACCGTTCGGCGCGGCAGGTCGCGGGCCAGCACGCCGACCGCCGTCGCGTCGGTCGGCGCCAGCGCCGCGCCAAGCACGCAGGCCGGCCCCCACTCGAGGCCGAGGGCGTGCGCGGCCGCGGCAACGGCGGCCGCGGTGGCGGCCACCAGCACGGTGCTGGTGAGCACGACGACCCGCAGGTTGTTGCGGATCTCCCGCAGCGAGGTGGTCAGGCTCTCCCAGTAGAGCAACGCGGGCAGGAACAGGAGCAGCACCGCCTCCGGCGGCAGCTGGGCCTGCCGCAGGTGCGGCACGAAACCGATCAGCACCCCCACCAGGACCAGAAGGATGGCCGGCGCGATCGGGTAGCGGCGCGCGAGCGCCCCACTCGCGACCAGGGCGACACCGAGGACGACGACCATCTCGAGTCCGAACACGAACTCATCTTGACCGGCCGCCGTCCTGCCGACCACCTTTGACCGTCCGGCCAAGCCGGCATACGAGGCCGTCGTGCACTTCGCCGCGGTGCCGGCGATCCTGCTCACGTCGGACGCGAAGACGTATGCGACGAACCTGCTCAGCACCTACAACGTGCTCGAGGCGGCGACCCGGCTCGGCATCCGCAAGGTGATCTTCGCGTCGTCGGAGACGACCTGCGGGATCTGTTTAGCGCAGGGTGAGCGCAAGCCGCTCTATGTGCCGGTCGACGAGGAGCACCCGACGGCGCCGGAGGACTCGTATGCGATGTCGAAGGTCGCGAACGAGGTGACGGCGCGCTCGTTCGAGGCCCGCACCGGCGCCGACATCTACGGGCTGCGGATCAACAACGTCATCGAGCCGCACGAGTACGCCGAACTCTTCCCGCCGTTCCTCGAGGACCCGGCGCTGCGGCGGCGCAACGTCTTCGCCTACATCGACACCCGCGACCTCGGCCAGATGGTGCAGCGGTGCCTCGAGGTCGATGGGCTCGGCTACGAAATCTTCAACGTCGCCAACGCCGACATGTCCGTGGCCGCGACGACCGACGAGGTGCGCGAGCGCTTCTACGACGGGGTGGAGCTGCGCCGCCCCATGGGGCGCAACGAGACCTTCTACTCCATCGACAAGGCCCGCGACCTGCTCGGCTATTCGCCCCAACACTCCTGGCGCGACGTCCTACCCGACAGTCGCGTTCAGGGTTGAAGTCCAAGAGCGCGGGACATAGGGCACGAGTTAACGCGAGAGATGACCCGAGGAGGTGAACCGATAGCGCTCCGCGCGCCGATATGACGCGGCAGAGGCCGATATTCGGCATGTCTGAAGGGGCGCCTGCCCCATCGCAGGACATGCTTCGGCCAGGTGCGATGGCCGCGCAGAAACGGGCTTCTTAAGTCGTAACGGCCCTACTTATAAGTGTGAGTGATCTGGCGTTCGGTTACCAGGTTGGTGGGCGGCCAAGTTGCGAAACATACAGCGGCACTGAGTTCTTGTAGCTCCGGGCAGAGCAGTCGTCCATCGCAAGCACGATTGTCGGGAGCAAAGTGATGCCACTATTCTTCAGAACCTTGGCTCCTTTCTTGGTCCAGCCACGCCACATCTTTTTAGTTGCTGAATCAGGCTTGTGGTCGGTGAGAACCATCAGCTGCACCTGGGTAGGTAGGAGGCGGTCCCCTTCTATGCGGAGTCGCAACTCTTCCACGCGTTCGCTGAACTCGACGTCGGCGACCTTGATGTGCTCGTTGAGGGACGACACCAAGGCCTCGCTGAGGGCCGAGGAAAGAGCGCCGCGACGATACTTTCGCGCCAGAGTTTCAGCGAACGTGAGACGATCTCGTTCAGTAGCCCAGACGTTGACTGGCGTGGCCCCGACCAAAATGCCCTTGCTCAGAGGCAAGCTGACCCGTAGGTCCACCACGTAGTCGCCGTCGTCCCCTGGAGGTCTGGTCACTGGGACGAGGTAAGCGACCCTGCCTGCCTTCGCATTTCCCCGATTCGGGTCATCACGCGCAAGCCGATAGACCGGTGACGCGTTCACGAGCGGGTGCTTGGCACCGGTGCCAGTCGTCACTATGTCGCAGGTCTGGGATGTCAGCACCAGAAAGCCGCTTCCGGGCTCCTCAGACACATGAAAGTCTGTGGGCGCTCCATCGTACGGCAGGTACGGATCCGAACCTCGAGGTCCGGCCCAGAACAGAGGTCCTCCTAGTAAGGCGTCGCCCTGCTTCCATCTTTCGATTGAACCTTTCACACTCCGGCCGAGTTCACCCGGGATCAGACCGTTGATGCGCGGCTCGTATGGCTGTCCTAAGCCGGTCGGCTCCGGGACCGCGTCAGAACGATCCAAATCAGGTATCCCCATCCCCGTCTCGCTCATCAAGTCAGGCTTTCTCATCCTGGCTGTTGCGGCGGTAGGTGTTCGTGCGACGTGTCGCCGCGCGTCGCGCACCGGGAGCGGAGGAATCGACGTCCACAACGCTGGGCCAATCCACGGCGGTTGCGTTGCTCCAGTCTGGGACGCCCTCCATCGGGCGCGTCCGAGTCCGTCGGGTCATGGCTTCACTGAGGAGCTCGTCAAAGCGCCCGCTTCGCAGGTAGCTCATTTGGCGTGACCCCCTGATCCACCGCTTAAGGTCGTCACCGAGCATTTCCTGCAAGTCCTGAACCGCCAGGTGCAAGTCCTCAATGCGGTTGGCCGCGCCTAGTCTCACCGCAGAGCCCTTCTTGCGCCACGCGTAATAGGTGCGGCGAGGCACGCCTGCTGCCTTACAGACGTCTCGGATGGGCACGTCGAGCATTTCACCGATGTTGTTCAGCTGGTCAGCTGCTCGCTGGGAAGCTGATTTTGCAGTGCGCTGCGTGAGCAAGAATCGCACGTGGGGGGGCGCGGTCGCGCCCTCAAAGCGGATCACGATCGAGCCGGCGTCGATCAGCGCGTCCGAGGAGGTCGGAATTAGCGCTTCATCCCACAACGGAAGGAGTTCGCGCAGGTTGGGGCCCAGCAGCGAGTCATCAAGCATTGAACGGCCAGACATTGACTCGCTGGCGCGAGCGTCCCTTTGACGGCTTCCAAATATTGATCCCGTCCAGTCTCCGAGGTGCTGCGCCCCAACAGCCACAGTCATCGTTCTCCCCCTTCAACATCTGATTGCTTTCGATCTACCGTTGCGATCACCGTACCGGTGGCATCGACGCGTGCATACGGGTTCATAGTGGCTCGATACGACGGCAGCACGATCTGCTGGAACAGGCTCAGTGCGGTGCGGTCCAGCGTGCGAGCGGTTGTCACGATTCGATCCGCCTCGAAAGGACTTGCGGCCTGATCGAAAACGTCCAGGTCGACTAAGTAGCTGTAAGCGCCGAGCCGGGCGGTATCGCTGAAGAGACCGTGTCGTATCAGGGCGCCCTTGGCAGGCCCCAGTCGGACTTCTGCTTGCTGTTGCGTCCCGACAACCTTCGGCCCGATATTGGGGTCCAGGAGTGAACCCAGGAACGTCGGATTGATTGCGTCCTTCCATGCTAGGGGACTCTCTGCATCTGCGCGCGTCAGTCTGTTGATGAAACGCACGCCGACGCGGTTGAGCATCGCGGGCGACATGGTTGCTTCCACCGCCTCTGCCACCTGCGCGAGGACAGGCTCAAGCGTGGTCCGCCACCGCTCGTACTTGGTGGCCTGCACAGCAAAGACCCCTGGAAGCAGAGTCACAGCAAGGTGACCATCCTCGGTTGCCATCTGCCAACCGGAGGCGCGCTCTTGAAGATCGGGGAGGGCCTTACCATCCTCAATTCGGACCGTGATTTCCTGTGACTGCGTAGCGCGCATCTGCGGAAATTCAAAACCAGAGCGCTCAGCAGCATCGCGCACCCGAAATGCCACCTTTGAGGCGACCTCATGCTCAACACCGCTGAAGCGGATCTCAACGAGTGCGGCCTCGATCTGAGGGTTTCGCAGCAGGACGGGATCCGCAGGAGGTAGCCCTCCTATCGGCCCATCATGCGAGGTGTCGTAGTCGGTCATCTGCCTACCCCAATCCCGTACTTGCGCACATGTTGCACACTAGCGCGGGGATCTGACAATGGGGTACGCCTCGCGGTATCCAATGGTGCGCTTCGCCCCACACGGGCGCCCCGGGCGGGGTGTGGCCGGCGCTCACCTCGGGCGGTGCGATCGTTCGTCCCCTTGCGAACTACCGGTTTCCTGTGGCTTACGGAGAGAGCCGCGCTTCGCTGCCGGGATGCCAACCTGCGTCCTTTCGTCCCCGCCGAGGCCGGAGCGGAAGTGGACCATGCCGTCAGCATCCATGGCGCCGATCTAGGCCGCGCCCCAGTCGAACCGGGCGGCCACGTCCATAGAGGGATGTGTACTCCGTCAGGTGGGCATGGAGCATGGGCCTTGGCGCGACGTCGCGCGTTCCTCGTGCCGCCGGGCGAGTAACAGTTCGTCCGCCTAGACGGCGCGCTGAGCCGGCGGATGGGGCACCCAACGGTGCCGGAGCACTCGTACGCGATGTCGAAGGTCGCGAACGAGGTGACCGCTCGCTCGTTCCAGGCCCGCACCGGCGCCGACATCTACGGGCTGCGGATCAACAACGTCATCGAGCCGCACGAGTACGCCGAACTCTTCCCGCCGTTCCTCGAGGACCCGGCGCTGCGGCGGCGCAACGTCTTCGCCTACATCGACACCCGCGACCTCGGCCACATGTTGCAGCGCTGCCTCGAGACCGACGGGCTCGGCTACGAGGTCCTCAACGTCGCCAACGCCGACATGTCCGTCGCCGCGACGACCGACGAGGTGCGCGAGCGCTTCTACGACGGGGTGGAGCTGCGCCGCCCCATGGGGCGCAACGAGACCTTCTACTCCATCGACAAGGCCCGCGACCTGCTCGGCTACTCGCCCCAACACTCCTGGCGCGACGTCCTACCCGACCACCGCAACGGGTTGTAAAGGGGTGGATAAGGTGCCGACTCAGTTCATCGGAAGGTGGCTTTCCGAGTGCGGCCGCGGTGCATGATCCCCCATCGGCTGCCCGATCTCGCCGGTTCACTAATCGAAGACTTGTCTGCTCTCGAACAGCAACACAATCAGATTTCTCGTGTGCAGTGAATCGTAGGCCCAAAATCTATTCAAGCGGAACGAGGCAAGGGTACTAACTGTTGCCTTACCGCGAAGTTGCGGCGGCGTGTGCGCTTCCACATTCGATCGCCGATCCAACTGGGCGCTGACCGCGCATGGCGCTCACGCGTTGGAGTCCTATTGCGCATCTAGTGGGAATCCGATCTTCCGAAGATAGGCGCTGACGTGAGCGCTGTACTCGCCCTGTGCCGCGTCCAGTCTTATCGCTGACTCGATGGTCGTTCTCATCGGATCTATGGCGGCGTTCCATCTCTCCGCCATTTGGCGAATGGCTCGTAGCCGCGCCACGCGCGACCGCAATAATTCGTACCGGTTCAGGTCACAGGCAATGATCGTAGCTTCCCCGCGTTGGCTGCCCAGGGGACAGTCGACTAAGTCGCCGTAGAACTCCAAATGCTCTTCGATGGTATCCACGTAGGGATTTAATACCCCTGCTGTCGGGTGGTAAGCCACGTCTTTCGAGACATTGCACCGTGGGCACGCCCAAGTTAGATTATGCCAAGTGTGAGCCAGTTCGGGGTGAAGCGACTTTGGCACAATGTGCTCTACATGGGGATAGGCGACGTCGGCAATGAAGGATTCGCAGTACGCGCACTTATCGTTAGTTTCGGCTCGAAGTGTCAGTTTGATTTGCTCGTGACGCCACTTCTCGTGGTTCTTCGCGCCTTCAGTTGCATGGGCAGCCACGTAAGCTCGAGTCCAAAGCGCCTCGTTGTCCACCAAAATTTTAGGCTTGGGTAGTTTGACTAGGCGCCTCACCCTGGGCGTCCTTGCTCGCCGGGACTGGTTAAATTCATGATCGCCGTTGGGAACTCTGCTTCGAGGCCTAGCGCGGCCAAATCGCGGCGCAACTGCCGTAGGCGCTCATCGTTAAGGGTCCCCGGCGGGTAATCTTTTAGGACGCGTCTAAAAGCTGTCTCCGCCCAAGACGGGACTGTGCTACCGACACCAAGCACCTCCCGGAGGGTCTCGTCAGCGCTGGCCGCCTTATTCGCATAATCCAGACCTCGAGCGACGACCCGGCGCGCCTCGTTGTAATGCAGGGCATAAACGGAGGAGTCCGGTGTCGCTGTGACGACGAAAGGGCTGTGTGTGGCGACTATGAATTGCACATGAGGAAATGCCGCAACCAATCCTGGCATGAACTCCTTCTGGAGGCTTGGATGCAAGTGGTTCTCAGGTTCGTCCATAAGTACTGTAAAGCCAAATTCGGTTCTTGAACGGAGAAAAATGCTCCACGCCACTTCGATGATTGCGGCCAAGCCTCCAGAGGCGTCGTCGATTATGAAGTCGCCCGTGCTTGTCTCGATCACCAAGTCTGGGCTGCGAATATGCATGCCCTGATAGCCGAGAGACGCGGGCATCACTAGTTTGAGAATTTCTTGGAAACCATCCCACACCGAGGCGGCATCTCGATTGAAGTGAACATGCGGATTGTTTCGGACGCTGAAGACGGCCGCTGACATGAGCGCTTCCTTCAGTGCTTGCTGAGGTGATCGGCCGGTCCAGCCGCCTTGCCATCGCGTTCGTGCTTCTTGGGTGAACTGCTCGTACAGATCGTCGGGTGCAGCAAAAGAAGTGGGTATTTGCTGCACGGGTGTGTAGTTTCCCGAAGACGTGCGATGGGAAGTGATGAATGACCCTGTTACAGGCTGCTGATTGGTCAGCAGGAGATCATAGTGCGAAGCTTTCGCAAGCTCCGTGGGTGGTGGCACCTGAATATCAGTAACGATTCCGGTTCCGTACGTCAGTTTTCCTACGCTGGCGTAAGACCGGTCACGAGCCCACTTGCGAGCACGCTTTCGACCGACGGACACCCATCCGTACTCCGACCTGGTCCGAACTGGAGCGGTCGAGAAGGCGCGGGTCCAGTTGAAGTGCCGGGCCAAGATGCTGAGGATCGTGCTCTTGCCCGTGGCGTTGGCGCCGGTCAGGATGGTCAGCCGTGAATGGAACCGAAGGTGCACGGAGTCGAATTGACGCCAGTCCTCGATGGCAAGGGCAGCGAAGCCTGCCGGAGTCGGAGAACCAGAACCGTCCATGCCAGTCGAAGTCACGGCGACACCATATTCGAGACAGTGGCCCCCGGCGCCTCTCGACGCGAAGACACAGGCCCTCACAGTCAAAGGATTATGGGCTCAGTAGGCGCTGCGCGCGGGGCGATGCGAGGACGGGTCCGCCAAGACCGGAAGCATGACACCTAGCTCATTCGCGACAGGGCAGGCAGCCTGCAGCGTTCGCCTGGAACCGGCCCTCTCCCCGCTCGCTGCGTCGAGGGCGACAACCGACCACCTCTCACGCCAATTGGGGGCGGAGACTGTCTCGCGCGTCATCTCACCGGCACTGACTTCGACGACCGCCCGTTGGTCTCTGCCCTCAGGGCATTGGCCGTCTCGTAGGTCCGGACGGAGGTCTTCGGGGGGACCCGTCGTCTTCGCCCGGGCCGCCGAGTGGCGGCTATCCCGGAGAGGGCGGGGTTAGCCAGTGAAGTGCGCCGCGACTGGGTTGTCGCATCCCGGCCGTGGCATGGCCAGTTTTGAATGACGGGGTGCGTGCTCGCCGAGTGGAGCGCCTGAGCGCCATGGACCACGGCCGCGCTGTCGCCGTCCTCCTGGTTGCCGAACAGCTAGGAAAATCGGTCTCGTCAGTGTCGTCGCCCGGATTCGCAGCGGAGCTGGGGGTTCGACGCGCCGCCACCTCAATAGCGGGCGGACAAGGATCGCTCCACAGAAGGGCTCGAGCTGCGTGCTCATCCTGACGACGATCGGGGTTAGTCGGGGGAGTAGCCGTTACCGAGGAGGCGTTGGCGAGGTGAACTTCTCGGGTGGCCACACCTCGCCCGACCTAGAGTCGTCCCATGTTCGAGTCAACCCATGAGAGCTTCGTTGACCAACCAGCCGCAAGTCAGCGTCTGTGGCGCTACATGGACTTGGCGCGGTACCTGTCCATGCTGGGCACCGAGGCTCTCCACTTCGCGCGAGCTGATCAAATGCTCGACCAGTGGGAAGGTGCCTACGGCTCGGCAAACGTACTTGCTCGACCCGCTATGTATGGGGAGCACTACGCGATGATGGAGGCGAATCGGCCTCATAGGCGTGAGTTCGCCCGGTCCGTCGTGCACATGAACTGCTGGCATTTGTCGGACGTTGAGTCCGCCGCCATGTGGCACTTGTATCAACGCGAAGGTCGGGGCGTGGCCGTTGTGACCGATTGGGCGTCGCTTACGAAAAGCATCACGTCCGACCGCACGATCTTCGGCGGTCGAATCAAGTACATCGACTACGACACCACCCTAATCTCGGAAGGTAACGTACTCAACGCATTCATGTTTAAGCGGGAGAGTTACGCACACGAGAGGGAAGTCCGTCTCATCGCCATGACTGGCATCCACGGGCAAGTAAGCCATGAGGGGGTGGCTGGGGTGATCCCTGAGGGCCCGGTTGTGCCTGTTGACGTGAACCTGAGCGTGATGATCAAGGAAGTGCGTGTCGCGCCAGATGCTCCGGACTGGATTCACGGTGTCGTCCAGGACGTGACGCGACGATACGGCTTCGACTTTCGCGTCAGCCAATCGGATCTCGCTCGCGATCCAATCGCATAGTCCCGAGCCCCGTAGTATCGTCCTGGGGCGAGCGACTTGACACAGGACGAGTTTCAATTGGCAGGAAAGCAGTACTTAGAGGATTTGAAATCTGTATTGACTCTTGAGGTTCAAAAAATCCGCGAGTCTGCTACCGCCGCCATCAGTTCTCCTGACACAACCGAAGCAAATCTAGACCCCAGTTCCTGATACCATTCTATGGCCACTATCACGAACGGCCACACCTTGCTGACATATTGCTCAACAGTAAGCCAGACGGGATTTGAGGGGATCTTTGCCAGAAAGTCAAGGAACTGCGCTCGAGTTGGACCATAAGCGTGATCTCATGATGACTCTTGGGCATAGAGTATTTGCAGACACTCGGGCCACCCCACCTGCTTCGCTTGAGCCCCTTGATCTCAAGGACCCGACGGCCCTCGTGACCGCAATCACCACCCTCCTCGGGACGGTGCGCAAGTAAGTCCGTGGTTGTGACGTCACGCGTCGTTGCGTGCGGTTCAGCAGCCTGGTGTGAGCGAGCCGCGGCTCGGGATTCGCAGCGTGGTGCCAGAATGGCGTCTGCAGGTCACTGAGGGAGGCCGGGGCGCGACTGGTCGCCGCCCCCGGCCGTCCGTCCGGTCGTTGCGTGGTTCAGGGGCGGAGCTTGTGCTCGCCTGGCTTGAGGATCATCTGAGCACCGTCGACTACGAAGGTTGTGCTGCCATCTTCGTCGAGGCCGGGGCGGAAGTGGATCGCGCCGTCGCCATCGACGCCTGCGATCTCGGCCGAGGCCCAGTCGATCCGGCGGTCGGCCACGGCGAGGCCGAGCGGCAGGATGTGCCCGGACCGCGGCGGCAGCTCCAAGGTCACACCAGCAGCGATCGGGGTCCCGTCGAGGGCGACCGTCACCGTCGCGGGCGACCCGGAGATGTTGAGAACGTGCAGCGCCCGCTGGCCGTCCTCGCTGCGAGTCGTCGTCGCGAAGACACCCGGCCACTGGGTTTCCAGCCGCAGCCCCGGCGTGACGCCGAGGCTCGACAGTGCGCGGTCGAAGAGCACCGGGTCCGACGGCACTTGCGCCGCCAAGACGATCGCCCGGCCCTCGCCGAGCGGCACGTCGACGCCGCATACGGCTCCGTAGACGTCGGTCAGCACGACGTCACCGCGCTCGTGCTCGAGCTGCTGCAGCCATCCGGCGCGCATCTCCGGCCACGGCTGCGCCCAGCCCTGGGCGACGAGCGACGGAAAGTAGTGCCCCGAGTCGCGCACGACCTCACCAGCCGTGAGACCAAGAGCGTCCGCCAGCACCGTGCACGGCGAGCCATCGAGGTCCCGCTCCGGCACCAGCCCCAGCATCACGAGGTTGCCACCGGACGAGACGTGACCGACGAGCCGCTCCTGCACCACCCTCGACAGGTAGCGCCCGGTCCCCAGCAGCACCGTCGACCCCGGCGCAGGGTCCCGCCGTTCCAGGTGCGTGGCCCCGAACCGGAACCCGCCGAGCAGCAGCGACCGCGCCAGCGTCTTCCGCTCGCCGGCACCACGGTGCGACGTCAGGTCATTCACGACCTCCGTCATCACGTCGGACCCCGGATAGCGGTACTCCGTCATGTACGCGTCGAGCACCAGCCCGAGCGTGACGTCGTCGTGCTCCTCGTCCATCCGGGCCAGCCACGGCTCGTTCGCCTTGACGGCGTGCACCCCCCGCGCGGTCGCCTCATAGGCGTAGCCGCGCTGCCCCTCCGGCCCGACGGGAGCCGCGGTGCCGTGTCGCTCACCGGTGAACGAGATCCGCTCGTTCCCGTCGTCCACCTTCTCGTCGAGCGGCGGGTTGATGCCGCCGGCGAAGAGGTAGTAGTTGATGAGCCGGTTGCCCTGGGCCAGGCACAGCCGCGTCTTGAGGTCGGCCGTCGACGGGTCGTACTGCATCTCCGCCCCCGCGCCGTAGTCGCCCGAACCTGCCTCGAACTCCAGCGACGTCAGCGGCTGGTCGGCGTCGTGCACCGCCGCCATGAAAGCGTTCATGACGTAGAGGTCGGTCATCGTGTTGAGCGTGGCCTCGCCCAGGTAGTGGTCCGAGCCCGACAGCATCCCCGGGATGCCGGCATACGTGTCGACGAGCTGGCTGATGCCGATCGGGAAGGGGGCGCCGTTGCCGCCCTCGGTGCCGTGGATGTTGATGAGGAACGGCACGCCCGTGACGCCGCGCTCCTCGCACAGCCCGCGCAGCGCCGCCACGTAGTCGGCGAAGCGCTGCCGCATGAAGAGCCCGAGGTCGAGGCGCAGCGCGCAGGCCCACTCCTCCTTCGGCGACCGCACGGCCTCCGCCCAGCCCGGCTCACCCGGCGACACGGCATACGCCCCCGCCCCGCCGTGGCGCGAGAGCACGAACTCCCCGAACGACTCGACGAGCCCGTCGGTGAGGTCAGGTGAGTTCGTCACCCAGGCGAGCATGCCGATCTCGTTGTCGAGCTGGACCCCGACGATCGGGCCGCCGGCCGGCTGCAACCTCGGCGCGAGCACCGGCATGATCGCGTCGAACCACCGCGCGCTCTCCGACAGGAACGCCGGCGCGAGGTAGTCGACGGTGCTCGACGTGACCGGCACGCCGTCCCAGCCGAGCGGCATGATCTCCGGGTGGTCGCGGTAGACGCGGAACGGGATGCCCTCGTTCTTCAGCTCCGCCATGATGAACGGCCCCGGCCGGGCAAGCACGCGCAAGCCCTTGGACGCGGCGAGGTCGATGAAGGCGCCGATGTCGCGCTCCGGCCGTGTCTCGCCGGTGACGTCGATCGTGCGGTCGGGCAGCTCGTGGAAGATCCACGGGATGTAGGTCGCGACGGTGTCGCAGCCGGCCTCGCGCAGCAGGTCGAGCCGCTGCCCCCACTCGGCACGCGCGACGCGGAAGTAGTGCACCTCCCCGCCCATGACGATGCGCGGCTCGCCGTCGATGCGGATCTGGCGCTGGGTGATCTCGATCATGAGTCCTTCTTCGTCACCGTGACGGACACGGGCTGGAGGCGGGCGGAGTCGGGCCCCGTGAGCAGGACGATCTCGCCGTCGTCGACGCGGGTCGTGAGGTCACGGCCTGCGTATGCCGTGTGCTCGGCTCGCACGTCGAAGGTGACCTCGCGCGCCTCGCCGGGCACGAGGTCGACGAGCGCCCAGTCCATGAGCTCGACGAGGGGGCGGGTCACCTGCGCGACGGGGTCGCGGAAGTAGAGCTGGACGACCTCGCGGCAGGGCCGGTCGCCGATGTTGGCGACGGTCACCGTGAGGGTGACCGAGCCGTCGGTCGGCATCGTCGGTGCCGACACGGTGGGCTCGCTGTAACCGACGCTCGTGTAGGACAGGCCGAACCCGAACGGCAGGCGCGGGTAGGTGAGGGCGTCGATGTAGCGGCCCTCCTTGTGGTCGACGTCGGCCCGGATGAGCCGGCCCGTCGGCCGCTGGTGCGTGCTCGTCGGGATGTGACCCGTCGAGAGCGGGAAGGTCATCGGCAGGCGGCCGCTCGGCTCCACCTCACCGAGCAGCACGGAGGCAAGGGCGTTGCCGGCCTCGGTGCCCGGGTGCCACACGACGACCACCGCGTCGGCGAGGTCGAGCACCTCGCTCAGGTCGAGAGGGCGGCCGGTGTAGACGACGGCGACGAGCGGCTTGCCGAACGCGGCGACCGCGCGCAGCACCTCGAGCTGGCCCGGCGGCAGGCCGATGTCGACCACCGACTGCGCCTCCCCGGAGCGCGAGCGGTGCTCGCCGAGCAGCAGGACCGTCGTCTCGGCGGCGCGCGCCTGCATGAGCGTCACGTCGGAGAAGCGGCCGTCGGCGACGGTGAGCCGGTCGCCGAGACGCTCGCGCAGGGCGTCGCCCGGAGTGACGACCTCCTCGCCGCGGCCGTCGAGCACCCATGTGCCGAGCAGGGCGTCGCCGTCGTCGACGAACGCACCGCTGAGCAGGACCGAGCCGGTCGCGTCGGGGGAGGCGTCGAGCGGGAGGACGCCGTCGTTCTTGACGAGCACATGGGCGGCCTGGCCGGCCCGGAGGGCGACCTCGCGGGTCTCGGGGGTCGGCGCGTTCGACGCACCGGGGCGGGCGGCATACGGCCGCTCGAAGAGGCCGAGGCGGAACTTCAGGCGCAGCACCCGGCGCACCGCGTCGTCGACGAGCGCGAGCTCGACCTCGCCCGACTCGACGAGCTCCTCGAGGTGCGCGAGGTAGGCGCCGCCGCACATGTCGAGGTCGACGCCGGCGCGGATGGCCAGGGCTGCCGCCTCGCGCAGGTCGGCCGCGACGCCGGCGTTGACGATCTGCCCGACGCCGTTCCAGTCGGCGACGACCATGCCGTCGAAGCCCCACTCGCCCTTGAGGACCTCGCGGATGAGGTGCTCGTGGGCGTGCATCGGGATGCCGTCGACGTCGTTGAAGGCCGCCATCACGGTCAGGACCCCGGCGTCGACGGCGTCCTTGAAGGGGCGCAGGTGCAGGTTGCGCAGCGTGTTCTCACCGACGCTGACCGTGTCGTAGTCGCGGCCGCCGGCGGACAGGCCGTAGCCGGCGAAGTGCTTGGCGCACGCGGCGAGCCGGTCCGGGTCACTGGCGGCGTCGCCCTGGAAGCCGCGCACGAGCCCGGCGGCCAGACGGCCGGAGAGGACCGGTGTCTCGCCGAGCGACTCGGCGACCCGGCCCCAGCGCGGCTCCTCGGACAGGTCGACCATCGGCGCGAACGTCCAGGCGACCCCGTCGACGACGGCCTCGCGGGCGGCGATCGTGCCGACCTCCTCGGCGAGACCCGCGTCGAAGGACGCGGCGATGCCGAGCGGAATCGGCGCGACCGTGCGGTGGCCGTGGATGACGTCACGGCCGAAGAGCAGCGGGATGCCGAGGCGGCTCCCCTCGATTGCGTGGCGCTGGGCGGCGTCGATGTTGCCGACGAGCACGCCCTCGTCGCGCTCGTTGCCGCCGGTCGGGCCGGAGGCGTAGAGGCTCGAGCTGATCCGCGCGGCCGCGATCTCGTCGGCGTCGGCCTCGGGGTCGATGTTGGCGACCATGTGGGTCTGGCCCACCTTCTCGGCCAGCGTCATCTGCGCCAGAAGCAGGTCGATGCGCTCCTCGACGGGGAGGGTCGCGTCGAGCCAGGGCCGCTCGGACTGGCCCTCGGCTGCGGCGGTGCCGTCGGTCGTGCCGGTGGCGTCGGTCATGTCAGTGGGTCTCCACGATGATCTCGGTGGGGGCGGACAGCAGGTCCTGGAGCGGGACGGCTACGCCGGCCCGGCGGTAGGGGTTGCTGAGCGGTCGGGTCTCGAGCTCGCGGCCGTCCACCGTGACCCGGCGCACGCCGTGGCCCTCGGGACCGACGACGTAGCGGACGGTCAGGTCCGTGGCCGCGAGCGGTAGACGGGCGGTCAGCTCGGTGGCGCCGTCGGCGGCCTGCGCGGGCGGCAGCACGGGGTCGACCTCGACCTCCTCGCCGCGCTGGCGGATGCCGAGCAGCACCTCGGTGACGAGGCGCAGCACGAGACCGGGGCCGGAGGAGTAGATGCGCCACCCGCCCTCGAGCGGCACGTCGCCGGCCATGAGCGCGGCATACCGCTCCGACGCGTCGTAGCGGTCGGTGAAGGCCGCGTCGGACGAGGAGTAGTAGCACGTCGTCTGGCGCGGACGCGCTTGCGGGACAAGCGCATCCAGCCCGACCGGGCTCGCCTTGGCCAGCGCCGTCAGCAGCTCGGCGCCGTCGCCGACGCGGGCCAAGGCCTCGGCGTAGCGCAGGTGGGCGTGCATGTACATCAGGCCGATCTCGCGGCCCCAGAAGGTGCTGGCCTCGGCGCGCTGGAAGACCGTCATCGGCCCCCCGACGTAGCTGACCGGCCGGTCGAAGAGGCGCGCCCCGTCGGGGCCCATCAGGTGCTCGCCGATGAGGTCGAGGTGGTGGCGAGCCTGCTCGGGCGTCATCAGCTCGGCGCCGATCGCGTGGATCCACGGCAGCACGCCGTAGTGCAGCCCGGTCCGCTCGTCCGAGGGGTGCACGAGCGGCTCGAACGACCCGTCCTCGTGGTGCAGCAGGTAGCCGGGCAGCACCGGGTCGGCGTCGAGCTGCTCGAGCAGCGCGTCGTGGGTGCGCTCGGCCAGCTCGTCGGCGTCGGCGCTGAGCTCCGCGGTGTCGCCGGGCGTGCCCACAGCGTGCAGGCCCTCGGCGAGGGTGCGCAGCGACTGGGTCTGCAGCACCGCCGTCCACGTCGAGACGAGGTGCGCCGCCAGGTGCGGGTCGGCCGGCTGGAGCGAGTCGTTCCAGTCGCCGTGGCCGTATGCCGGCAGCGGGCTCCCGGGGACCGTGCTCTCCGCGATCCGGGCCACCGCACGCCGCAGGTGCTCGGCGACCGTGTCCGGCTCGCCCAAGGCGTCGTCGCCGACGAAGGCGACCTGCTCGTCGAGGATGCTCGCGTCACCCGTGGTGCGCAGGTAGTCACCCGCGGCGAGGACCGGCCAGAAGACGACGTCGCCGTGCGAGTCCTGCTGGCCCGTCTCGGGCAGCGGCGGGAGGAACTCGAAGGCCTGCGGCCAGTCGCCGCGGGCGTTCTGCGCGCGGAAGACCCGCAGCAGCACGTCGCGCACCGCGTCCTGACGCCCGAGCGCGGTCAGCAGGCCGACCGGTCCCTGGCAGATGTCGCGGGTGCCCCACGCACCGCCCGAGAACTGCTCGAGGCCGCGCGGGGAGAGGTAGTGCACGAAGGCGTTGTGCGTGAACCACGGCAGCGCGGCCGACAGGTTCGCGGCCTGCGAGCCGGCGTCACCGAGACCGGCACCGTCGAGCGCGACGGCGTGACCCGCCCTGTCCCAGAAAGCCTTTCCGAGCTGCTCGCCTACGGGGAGCACCTCGCCGGCTGGTGCGTCACCGGCGCCGGGCGCGGAGGCGACAGTGACCTCGACCTGCTCGCTGGGGTCGAAGAGGACGGTCAGCCAGCCGGGTCCGCGCGTGACGCCGTCGGACTGCAGGCGGGCGTCGCCGGCATCGGCGCTGCCGCTGCCGGTCCACGAGAGGCGCCACGGGCGCGGGTCGCCCGCGGTCACGACGTCGACGTGGTCGTCGGCGGTCGTCAGGGAGGGCGCGTCGGTGAGGTCGTCGGCGACCTGCACGGTCAGCAGCACCCGCCGCGGGGTGTCACCACTCTGCGCGACCGAGAGGCGCAGCTCGTGCTCGTCGGCGGGGGCGCTCGAGGTCACGGTGAGCACGGGACCGGACGCGGCGGCATACCACCACGTGCAGTGGTCGAGACCGGTGAACCACGCGCTCGGCGTCTCGAGGAGGCTCCACGAGCCGTCGGTGTCCTCGACGAAGAGGCGGACGCCGTGGGCGCGCTGGAGGCCGAGGTAGGTGCGGCGGCCGGTCGCGACGGGGTTGCGGCCGACGTGGCCGCGGGTGATCTGCGAGTGGAAGGTGCCGGCCATCCACACCGTCGACGCGACCGAGCGCGAGTCGGGGGTGAACGCGTCACCGGTGCGCAGGATGTGACCGTGCGGGCGCAGGACCGCGAGCTCCTTGGCCGGGGTGACGAGCTGGCCGCCGGCCACGGTCCAGGCGAGCTCGGTTCCGTCCTCGGCCGTCTCGACCTGGGTGCGGTCGTCGAGCAGGCCGGCGGCCTCGAGCTCGGTGTGCGCCAGCGGTCGCGACGGGAAGGCCGGGCTGGCCGACCACAGCGTGGCGGGTGCGGGCGCCGAGGCGTCACCGGTCGCGTCGGTCGCGGACGGCTCGGCTGCCCGGTCGGCGAGGGCGACATCGGCCCAACGGGCGTCGGCGTCGGAGGTGGCGTCGGGGTGGTCCTCGAGCGCGATGCCCCAGAAGCCGGTGGTGTGGGTGGCGGCCGGCGCGATGACGGCCGGGGCGTCCTGCAGGGCGATGAGCGAGTGCTCGTGCTGCAGCCGCTCCCCGGGCAGCGTGGCGGCGTCGAGCCCGGGCCAGCGCACGCCGCGCTCGGTCCGCTCGATGAGCTGCAGCGCGTCGGTGGCCCAACCTGCACCGGTGCCCGCCGACCCGACCATCAGCCAGGGCACGAGCTCGCCCGGCATGTTCTGCCGCACGGCGACCGCAGTGCCGTGGCCGTCCGTCGCGACGGGCGAGATGTCGAGGTACTGGCTGACGTAGTACTCGTTGGTGCGCACGGCACCGAGCGGCGCCAGCGCGGGGTCGTGGGTGAGCACGACGTCGGCGGTGACCGGCTCGCCGGACGTGTTCGTCAGGGCCAGGTCCCAGTGCCAGCTGGCGTGCTCGCGACCGAGGGTGAGGTCGAGGCGGTAGTCGAGCGCCTCGTGCCGACCGGTCACGACGACGCTGTCGTTCCCGGCCGTGACCGTGGACCCGGACCCGGGGCGCAGCAGTGCCCGACGACGTATGCCGTCCGGTGCGTGCACCCGCAGGTGCACGTTCGTCAGCCCGGCCTCCGCGACGGTGGCGGGGTGCAGCAGCAGGCTCCGGCCGAAGGCCTCGAGCCGGCGCAGGCCGCCGTTCGGGAGGACCTCGGCGAAGAGGGATGGGCCGCCCCGGAGGGTGTGGATGCGAGGGGCGGTCAGGACGTCGTTGTCGTCGAGCACTGCTCTTGTCTACCAACCGGCCCTGTTTTCACACCAGAGCGAATCCCCTTGAAAACAAATGAAAGTCAGCGCACGCACGGCCGACCCCATGAAAGTAGTTACATGCTTCCAGAGCGTTGACAGTGCTCGACGAAGCGGACCTAGATTGGCGCCGAACCCGCCCCCCACGGAGGTCCGCAATGACGCGAACACGCACCAAGCCCCTGCTCCTCGTGACCGGCCTGACCGCCGCCGCCCTCGCCCTGACAGGATGCGCCGGCAGCGCCGCCCAGAAGGCGAGCCAGGGCAGCGGCTCCAGCGACGGCATGATCGAGCAGCTGACGTTCCCCTCCGAGGCCGACGCCACCGTCGGCGGCCTCGTGAACTACAACCCGCTCTCCCCCAAGCCGCTGACGACGCGCTGGCTCTACGAGCCGCTCATCGTGCGCAACAACCTCACCTGCGAGGAGACCCCCTGGCTCGCCACCAAGGCGACGTGGGACGGCCCCACCAAGTTGACGCTGGACATCCGCCAGGGCGTCAAGTGGAGCGACGGGAAGCCTTTCAGCGCAGAGGACGTCGCCTTCACCTTCAACCTCGGCAAGAAGTACCCGGGCGCCGACAAGGCCGGTCTGTGGAACGACGCCATCGGCGCCCCGGCGAAGTCCGTCACCGCCCAGGGCGACAAGGTCGTCTTCGAGTTCACCGGCAACGCCGCGGCGAAGTACGACAGCATCATCCGCACCCTGATCCTGCCGGAGCACTACTACGGCAGCGTCGGCGACCCGACGAAGTTCATCGACAAGGCGCCCGTCTTCACCGGACCCTTCAAGATCGGCAGCTACAACGGCCGCCGCCTCGTGCTCGAGCGCCGCGCCGACTACTGGCAGGCCGACAAGATCAAGGTCAAGAAGCTCGTCCTCGAGGGCACCTACGACGCCTCCCAGGCGGCGCTCAAGCTGCGCTCGGGCCAGCTCGACGCGTACTACGGCGAGATCCCCAACCCGCAGAAGTCGTTCGTCGACGCCGACCCGCAGAAGAACCACTTCTACTACGCGCCCAACGGCACCACCGTGCTCACCGGCAACGACCAGAAGGCGCCCTTCAACGACCCGAAGTTCCGCGAGGCGATCAGCTACGCGATGGACAAGCAGGCCATGTCGACGAAGGCCACCTACGGCATCATGAAGCCGGCCAGCCAGACGGGCCTCAAGCTGCCCTCGATGGAGAACCTGCTGCCGGAGAAGTACGCCGGCAAGGACACCGTGCTGCCGTTCGACGTGTCCAAGGCGAACTCGCTCCTCGACGCCGCCGGTTACAAGAAGGGCGCGGACGGCAAGCGCACCAACCCGGACGGCTCGCCGCTGTCGATCAACTTCTCGGTCCAGGCCGGCTTCATCGACTACCAGGCGATGGCCGACGTCGTGGCCCAGGGCATGAACGCCGCCGGCGTCGACACCAAGGTCACCGCCTCGGCGCCCGACTCGGTCGACGGCCAGAAGAAGACCGGCGACTTCCAGCTGCTGTTCGAGTACCTCCACGGCGGTTGCGAGCTGGCCCAGAACATCGGCGCCAAGCTCTCGAGCAAGTCGATGCCGACGAAGACCGACATCTTCCCCAACGTCGAGCGCTACAGCGACCCGGTGACCGACGAGGCCGTCAGGAACCTCGCCGCGTCCACCGACAAGGCCGACCAGAAGAAGTACGTCGGCGAGCTCGTCGACACGATGATGACGAAGTACCCGGTCACCTCGCTCATCTACGCGCCGGCCCGCATCCTCTACCGCACCGACCACGCCGTCGGCTGGCCGAGCGAGCAGAACCCGTACGCCAACCCGGTGGACGACGCCCTCCTCGTCATGACGCGGCTCACCGCGCCCAAGTGATGGAGCCGGCAACCACCGGCTCGGTGGGGTGGGCACGCGTGCCCACCCCACCCGGCCGGCCCGGCGAGGCCGAGGGCATGACCAAGGGCAGGAGGACGCGGTGAAGTACTTCGCCCGCAAGCTTGGCTTCTTCCTCGCGACCCTCTGGGCCGTGGTGACGCTCAACTTCCTCATCCCGCGCCTGCAGCCCGGCGACCCCGCCGAGATCATGGTCAAGAAGCTGGCCGGCAAGGACGCAGCGCTCGACCCGGCCCAGGTCAAGGCGATGCGCGCCATGCTCGGCGCGCCGGACGGCTCGCTGGTCTCGCAGTACTGGGACTACCTCGGCCAGCTGTTCCACGGCAACCTCGGGCTGTCCTACAGCTACTACCCGTTCAAGGTCACCGAGGTCATCGGCCACGCCTTCTGGTGGACGGTCATCCTCGTCACCATCACGCAGGTGCTCTCCTTCGTCGTCGGCATCGTCCTCGGGGCGTATGCCGCGTGGCGCCGCAACTCGCGCCTGGACTCCGTCGTGACCCTCGGGTCGACCTTCCTCGGGACACTGCAGCCGTTCTGGATCGCGCTGCTGCTGCTCTACGTCTTCGGCTACAGCCTCGGCTGGTTCCCGACGTCGGGCGGCTACGAGGACTCGACGCCGGGCTTCAACTTCCCGTTCATCCAGGAGGCGGTGTCGCACTCGTTCCTGCCGGCCGTGGCCCTGCTCGTCGTCACGCCGATCGGCTGGATCCTCGGCATGCGCAACACGATGATCATGAACCTCGGCGAGGACTACATCCGCCTGGCGCGGGCCAAGGGCCTGCCCGACCGGGTGGTCGCGCTGAAGTATGCGGCGCGAAACGCCCTGCTGCCCAGCGTGACCGGCTTCGCGCTGGCGCTCGGCGGAGTGCTCGGCGGGACGATCCTCGTCGAGCAGGCCTTCGACTACCCGGGCCTCGGCCGCCTCATGGGTGAGGCCGTCGGCAACAAGGACTACCCGTTGCTCCAGGCCCTCATGCTGCTCACCACCGTCGGGGTGCTCGTCGCCAACCTCGTCGCCGACCTGCTCTACGGAGTGCTCGACCCGCGGGCGAGGAGGGCCCAGTCATGACGATCCTGCCCGTGAACGACGTGTTGGCAGAGGGCGATCCGGCCCAGTCGGCCAGCGTCGAGCAGGTCCCCGACGCCGAACGGCCCGACCGCTGGTGGGAGGTGATGTGGAGCAGCAGGAAGGCACGCGTCGGCATCGTCATCGTCACGGCATACGTCCTCGTCGCGGTCTTCGCGCCGCTTCTCGCGCCGCACGACCCTCTGGACTCCTCGTTCGAGGCGCTCCTCGGTGCGAGCGGCGACCACTGGCTCGGCACGACGAACGACGGTCGCGACATCGCCTCGCAGCTCATCTACGGCACGCGGATCTCGTTGCTGGTCGGCCTCTTCGGCGGACTGCTGGCGACGCTCATCGCCCTGGTCGTCGGCATGGTCTCCGGCTACGCCGAGGGCACGATCGTCGACGACATCCTGTCGTTCATCACCAACGTCGCCCTCGTCATCCCGGCGCTGCCGCTCATCATCACGCTCGTCGCCTACAGCGAGGTGCGCGGCGTCTGGCTCATCGTCGGCGTCATCTCGATCACGTCGTGGGCCGGCGGCGCGCGGGCCAAGCGCGCGCAGATCATCACGCTGCGCAACCGCGACTTCGTCACCGCGGCGAAGTTCTCCGGCGAGGGCACCTTCCGCATCATCTTCCGCGAGATCCTGCCCAACATGAGCTCGCTCGTCGTGGCCGCCTTCGTCGGCGCCGCGACCGGCGCCATCGGCGCCGAAGCGGGCCTCGCGGTCCTCGGCCTCGGCGACTCCCGGAGCGTCTCGTGGGGCACGATGCTCTACCAGGCCAACGCGCAGGGCGCCATCACGCAGGGGCTGTGGCTCTGGGTCTTCACCCCCGGCCTCGTCCTCGCCATCCTCATCACCGGCATGTCGTTCATCAACTTCGGCGTCGACCTGCTGAGCAACCCCCACCTGAGGGAGGACTCATGAGCCTGCTCGAGGTCAAGGACCTGTCGGTCCGCTACGAGCCGAAGAGCCACCGGCCGCTGGATGCCGTCCAGGACGTCAGCTTCGCGATCGAGCCCGGCGAGTTCGTCGGACTCATCGGCGAGTCCGGTTCTGGCAAGACGACGCTCGGCACCGCGCTGCTGCGGCTGCTCCAGCGGCCCGGGCGCATCAGCGGTGGGAGCATCACCTTCGACGGCACCGACATCACGCACCTGCCCGAGGACGACCTGCGGGCGATCCGCTGGCGTGACCTGTCGACCGTCTTCCAGAGCAGCATGAACGCGCTCAACCCGGTGACGCGCGTGGAGGCGCAGTTCCGCGACGTCATCGAGCAGCACTCGCAGCTGCGCGGCGAGGCCGTCACCAAACGCATACGCGAGCTGTTCGACATGGTCATCATCGACCACAAGTTCATCGGCGCCTACCCGCACGAGCTCTCCGGCGGCATGCGCCAGCGCGTCAACCTCGCCCTGGCGCTCGCGCTCGAGCCGAAGTTCGTCCTCCTCGACGAGCCGACCACCGGCCTCGACGTCGTCGTGCAGCACTCGATCCTCGAGAACGTGCGGCGCCTCCAGGCCGAGCAGGGCTTCGCGGTGCTCTTCATCAGCCACGACATCGGCACGGTGCTCGACCTCTCCGACCGCATCCTCGTGATGTATGCCGGCCGCATCGTCGAGGAGCAGCCGGCCGCTGCGCTCCTGCGCGACCCGCTCCACCCGTACTCCAAGGGCCTGCTCGGGTCGTACGGCGACCCCCGCGCGGAGACGGTGCGGATCACCTACGTGCCGGGGCGCCCGCCGGACCTCAGTCTGCCGATCGTCGGCTGCAGCTTCTGCCCGCGCTGCCCCGAGCGCATCGGCATCTGCGCCGAGCAGGAGCCGCCGCTCCACCCCCTCGGCGAGGGCCGCGGCGCCTGCCACGTCGCCAGGCTGCAGCGCGACGAGGACGGCGCCGGCGAGCACGGTGAGCCCACGCGCGTCTTCGAGGGGCCCCAGTTCGTCAAGACGGCGGAGGAGTCGAGCGACGCGCTGCGCGGCCCCGCCGTGCTCAGCCTCGAGAACGTCTCCAAGGTCTTCACCCGCCGCCGCGGACTCGCCGTCCAGCGCACCGAGGCGGTCACCGACGCGACCTTCGTGCTGCGCAAGGGCCAGGTCACCGCGCTCGTCGGCCAGAGCGGGAGCGGCAAGTCGACCCTGGCCCGGATGATCACCGGCGTCGACAGCCCGACGGGCGGCCGCATCGTCTTCCACGGACCGGAGGGCGACCGGGAGGTGGCCGGCTTCAAGGGCCGGGCGCTGCGCGACTACCGCGGCGAGGTCCAGATGGTGTTCCAGGACCCGTACAGCTCGATCAACCCGGCCAAGCGCGTCGGCTACATCCTCGCCCGGCCCCTCGCGAACTACCACGGGCTGCGCGGCGACGCCCTGCGCGAGCGGGTCAAGGAGCTGCTCGAGACGGTCGCGCTGACCCCGGCCGACCGGTTCATGAACCGCTACGGCTACGAGCTGTCGGGCGGCCAGCGCCAACGCGTCGTCATCGCCAAGGCCCTGGCGGTCGAGCCACAGATCATCGTCGCCGACGAGCCGATCAGCAGCCTCGACGTGTCGATCCGCGCGGAGATCCTGGAGCTGCTCAACGACCTCGTGCAGGTCAAGGACGTGGGCATCCTCTACATCACCCACGACCTGCTGAGTGCCCGGATGCTCGCCGACGAGGTGATCGTGCTCAACGAGGGCAAGGTCGTCGAGCAGGGCCCGACCCTGAAGGTCATCCGCGACCCCAGCGACGACTACACCCGGCGGCTCATCGACGCGATCCCCAACCCCTTCTAGGAGTCGCTTCGGCACGGTTCGCGTGCAGTTGTGCTGAGTTGTGCAGCGGCGCGAGCCCGGGCACAGTGTTCCCGAGCGAGGGAGCCTGGGTGTCCACGGAGCACGACGACGCGCGGCCGGTCACGATCTACACCGTGGCCGAGCGCGCCGGCGTGTCCATCGCCACGGTGTCGCGGGTGCTGAGCGGCTCCACCCCGGCCTCGGCGATGACCCGCCAGCGGGTGCTGCGGGCGGTCGAGGAGCTCGAGTACGTCCCCCTGCGGGCCGGCCGGCCGGTCGACGTGCCGTCGCACGAGACGCACGGGCTCGTCCTGCCGGGGCTGCGAGGCCCGTACTACTCCGAGCTGCTGTCGGGCTTCGAGTCGACGGCCGCCCGCGACGGGCGCTCGGTTGTCGTCGTGGTCTGCGACGCCCACAAGGACGCCGAGGCCTCGGTGCGCAAGATCCTCGGCCGGGTCGACGGCATCGTCATCGCCAACGACACGATCAGCGACGCCATGGTGCGCCAGGTCGTCAAGAGCACCCCGACCGTGCTCGTGGCCCGCAACGCGGTGCCGGGGTGCGACGCGGTGCAGGTGGAGAACTTCATCAGCTCCGCCGAGCTGACCCGGCACCTGCTCGACCACGGCCGCAAGCGGCTCGCCTTCGTCGGCGACCCCGACATCTCGCACGACGTCTCGGAGCGCTACCGCGGCTTCCTGCACGCCCTCGCCCGCCAGCGCGGCGCCGAGGTGGCCGGGCCGATCCGCGTCGCCTTCGAGGAGACGTCGGGCGGTCGCGTCATGGAGGCGCTGCGCGAGGCCGAGGCCGGTGGCGCTGCCGTCGACGGGCTGGTGTGCGCCAACGACGAGCTGGCGCTGGCCACGATGGTCCTGCTCGGCAGGGAGGGTCGGCGGGTGCCCGAGGACGTGGCCGTGGTGGGCTTCGACGACATCATGACCTCGCGCTACCTCGCACCCGGCCTGACCACCGTCCAGCAGCCGATGCGCGAGCTCGGCCGCTGGGCCGCGATCCGCCTCCACGAGCGCATCGGCGGCCGCAAGTTCGACGTGCACCCCCAGGTGCTCCCCACCCGCATGGTCGTCCGAGGCTCGTGCGGCTGCGGCTGGGACCAGACCGCCGTCGTCGGCGGCTGAGGCCCAGTCCAGAGCCAACCCCAAAGTCGAGTGGGCACTTTCCGACGTTTGTCCACATCCCGCCCCGCCCTCCCACATCGAGTGGGCACTTTCCGACGTTTGTCCACACCCCTTGCGTATGCCGGGTCGCGCCCTCCCGCTGACGCGTCGGCCTCGCGTCAGGCGGGGAGCGCGGTGCCGGTGAGGCTCTCGGCGACGGCCCACAGCGAGGCGGCGAGCTCCGGCTTGCGGGCCGACCGCGGCTGGGTCACGAGCGTCGCCGGGCCCGTCATCCCGAACCGGCCCCCCGGACCGTAGAAGGCGCCCTGGGTGGCCGCCGGGTCGGCGATCGCGTGCAGCAGCGGCTCGGTCCCCTGCCCGACCTCCTGCGCGGGCACGACGTGGACGCGGGTGTAGAGCGGCGGCTTCGCCCCCTCGCGGCCGAGGCTCGCGCCGGCGACCTGCAGGTTGGTACGCGTGTAGCCCGGGTGTGCGAGCGTGCTGAGCAGCGGCCAGCCGCGTTCGGTGGCGACCCGCGCCAGCTGCAGGCCGAAGAGGCTGTCGGCGAGCTTGGACTGGGCGTAGGAGCGCCACGGGCTCCATCGACGCGTCCGCCACTGCAGGTCCGCGAAGTCGATGCTGCCGAACGCGGCCGCGCCGCTCGTCATCGTCGCGACCCGCGGCCGGTCGCCGGCGAGCACGAGCGGCAGCAGCAGGTTGGTGAGCGCGAACGGGCCGAGGAAGTTCGTGCCGAGCTGCAGCTCGAAGCCGTCGATGGTCTCGAACCGCTTCGGCGGTGCCATGACGCCGGCGTTGTTGACGAGCACGTCGATCGGCCGTCCCTCGGCCAGCATCGCGCCCGCGAAAGACCGCACGGAGGCGAGGTCGGCGAGGTCGAGGCGCCGGACCGTCACCGACGCGTCCGGGATGCTCGCGAGGATCTCCGCGCGGGCGGCCTCGCCCTTGTCGGTGGAGCGCACCGCCATGACGACGTCGGCGCCGGCGGCGGCCAGGCGTCGGGCGGCTTCCTTGCCGGTGCCGCTGTTGCTGCCGGTGACGACGACGTGCCGGCCGGCGAGGTCGGGGAGCTGGTCCATGCGGTGCCTCTCTGGGGGTGGTGGCCCGGTGCGGCGTCGGTGGGCGCCGGCTGGGGAGTGGGTCCTTCGGGACAACGTGCGAGCCCGCCCCGGGATGCCCGAGCCCGTGGCCGGGAGCGTGCCCGAGCCTCTGGCCGAGTGAGGACCCGCTCGTCCGCGCGGTCGTACGCTGGATGGGCACCCGTCGGGTCCTCATGGGGGAGGCGCAGGAGGTGACGCCCGTGGTCGGCTCGCAGTGGTTGGAGCAGTGGACCGACGCGGAGCTGGCGACGCTCCGGCTCGCCCCCGTGGGGGTCCTGAGCGCGATCACGGGCCGCGTCCGGTTCGACGACGACGAGCGCGCAGCCTTCTGGGACGCCGTCACCGACGCCGCGCTGCGCAGCACCGGCCCTGGTCGCGAGCTGCTCGGCACGGCCGCCACCGAGCGGCGGTGGCTCTTCGACGAGTTTCAGCTGGACAGCCGGCCCATCGTCTCGGGCCTGCTGGCCGTGACGCGCCTGCTCGAGCGGATGTCCCCCGACATCCGTGAGGACGTGCGCGCCAGCATTCTGCGCATCGGTGAGTCGGTGGCCCGGGCCCGCGGCCCCTTTGGCCGGCGGATGACGGCGCAGGACGAGCAGGCCCTCCTGCTCGTCGGCCAGCTCCTGCGCACCGCCGCCGAGGAGGCGGCCGACAACCCGCTCGACTCCACCGCCGCCATCTGAGCGGCACCCGACGCGCGCTCGACCCGACCGGTCGCGATGCGCCGCCGGACCACGCGCCCCGACCACGGACCGATCCATCCGGCATACGGGTATACGACGGGCATACGATCGCCGGGTGGGCGAGGTCGAGCAGACTGGCCGAACGCCCAGCACGAATGTGCCCGCACGCCCGGGCAGGAAGGACGCAGGGGAACCTATGTCTGACAAGCAGATCGACCAGGCCCTGCTGGCCAGCCTGAGCCGGCGGTCCCTCTTCGCCCTCGGCGGCGCCGCTGCGGTGACCGGCGCGCTAGCCGCCTGCGGCAGCAACACCGGGCGCGAGACCGCCTCGTCCGGCGGCGCGAGCGGTGGCGGCAGCGGCCCGACCCTCAACCAGTGGTACCACCAGTACGGCGAGGCCGGCACGCAGCAGGCCGTCGAGAAGTACGCCGCGGCCTACAAGCCGGCCACCGTCAAGGTCAGCTGGAAGCCCGGCGACTACGACCAGTCGACCGCCGCCTCGCTGCTGACCGACGCCGGCCCCGACGTCTTCGAGTACGGCAACGGCCCGACGATCGACATGATCAAGGGCGGCCAGGTCGTCGACCTCACCGACCTGCTCGGCGACACCAAGTCCGACTTCAACCAGAGCCTGCTCGAGCGGATGACCTACCAGGGCAAGACGTACGCCATCCCGCAGGTCATCGACATGCAGCTGCTCGTCTACCGCAAGTCGATGCTCGACAAGGCGGGCATCACGCCGCCGCAGACGATCGACGAGCTCATCGCCGCGGCCAAGAAGCTCACCCAGGGCAACGTCAAGGGCCTCTTCCTCGGCAACGCCGGCGGCGCCGACCTCATGGGCGGCCCGATGCTGTGGTCGGCGGGCCTGGACTACCTCACCAAGGACAACCAGTTCGGCTTCGACGACCCGCGCGCCGCCACGGCCCTCGGCAAGCTGCGCGAGATGTGGGATGCCAAGGTGCTCCTGCTCGGCGCGCCGAAGGACTGGTTCGACCCGTCCGCCCTCGTCTCGGGCCTCACCGCCATGCAGTTCACCGGCCTGTGGACCTTCCCCGACATCAAGAAGGGTCTCGGCGACGACTTCGGCGTCATGCCGTGGCCGGCCCTCGACGGCCAGGGCAAGGCCTCGGTGCCCGTCGGCGCCTACGGCTCCTGCGTCAGCGCCAAGAGCAAGGACGTCGAGGCGGCCAAGAAGTTCGTCAAGTGGCTGTGGATCGACCAGACCCAGGACCAGCTCGACTTCGCGACCTCCTACGGCTTCCACATCCCGGCCCGCACGAGCCTCATCAGCCAGGCGAACAGCCTCAAGAGCGGCCAGGCGGCCGAGGCCGCCAAGCTCGCCACCGACGTCGGCCACGCGCAGAGCCCGATCCTGTGGACGCCCAAGTGCTCCACCGCGTTCGGTGACGCGATGAACCGCATCGTCAAGGAGGGCGCCGACCCGATGGCCGAGATCCAGAAGGTCAAGGCCGTCGCCGAGCCCGAGCTGAAGCGGGTCCAGGCCTGACAGCGCAGGCCGACCCGGCGGCATACGACCGGGCGACGCAGCCTCGGGCACCCGGCTCACCGGGAGCCACCGAGGTGTCGAGGCCGTCGCTCGGTCGCCGCCTGCGCGGCCGGCAGGACCGCAACCTGTGGTTCTGGGTGTTCGTCGGGCCGTTCGTCATCGGGCTGGTCGTCTTCGTCTACATCCCGATCGCCTGGTCGATCTACCTGTCGTTCTTCGAGTCGTACAACACGGTCACGCCCACGAAGTTCGTCGGGGTCGGCAACTACCTCGACATGCTGGGCGACCCCGCGTTCCGCAGCAGCCTGCTGACGTTCCTCGCCTTCGCCGTGTTCATCGTGCCGACGACGTTCGTGCTGTCGCTGGCCGCGGCGCTGCTCGTCGCGCGCACGCGGGTCATGCAGGCCTTCTTCCGGTCGGTCTTCTTCCTGCCGACGGCCTGCTCCTACGTCGTGGCGGCGCTGATCTGGAAGATGTCGATCTTCAGCGGCATCCGCTCCGGCCTGGCCAACGCGGTGCTCGGCTGGTTCGGCGTCGACTCGATCCCGTGGCTGAGCCTCGCCGACCCGCCGTGGTACTGGCTCGTCATCGTCACCGCCCGCCTGTGGCTGCAGGTCGGCTTCTACATGATCCTGTTCCTCGCCGGCATCCAGCGGATCAGCCCGACGCTCTACGAGGCGGCCGCGATCGACGGCGCCGAGGGCTGGAAGGTCTTCCGCCACATCACCCTGCCGCAGCTGCGCGCCACGTCGACGGCGGTGCTGCTGCTCCTGCTCATCAATGCGTTCCAGGCGTTCGACGAGTTCTACAACATCCTCGCGAGCTTCGGCACCTACCCACCCTACGCGCGCCCGCCGCTCGTCTACCTCTACTACACGGCGCTCGGCTCGGGTCAGGACTTCGGCCACGGCTCGGCCGGCGCCGTCATCCTGACCCTCATCATCGCGATCATCGCGGTGGTGCAGGGTCGCGTCCTCCGGCTCGGCGACAGGGGCGACTGATGGCCATCGTCCGCAGCAAGCGCCAGTCCCGCGTCGTCGGGTGGGCGCGCTACAGCGCCCTCGTGGTCGGGGCCGTGCTCTTCCTCATCCCCTTCTACCTGTTGCTGCGCAGTGCCTTCATGCGCGAGCAGGACCTCGGCTCGCCCGACTTCCACTGGCTTCCGCCGCAGTGGGACACCTCGAACCTCACCGGCCTCTTCGACAACCCGGCGATCCCGATGGCGCGCAGCCTGCTCAACTCGGGCGCCATCGCGGTGACGCAGACGATCGGCGTGCTCGTCGTCTCGGGCCTCGCCGGCTACGGCCTCGCGCGCATCCCCTACCGCTGGTCCAACGTCGTCTTCTACCTCATCACCGCGACCCTGCTCATCCCGGCGGCGGTGACGTTCGTGCCGAGCTTCGTGCTCGTCTCGACGCTCGGCTGGATCTCGACCCTGCGCGGCCTCATCATCCCGGGCCTGTTCCAGGCGCTCGCGACGTTTCTCTTCCGGCAGTTCTTCCTCGGCTTCCCGAAGGAGATCGAGGAGGCGGCCTTCATCGACGGCCTCGGCTACTGGGGCACCTTCTGGAAGATCGTCGTGCCGAACTCGATGGGCTTCGTCGCGGCCATCGGCACCATCACCTTCATCGGCTCGTGGAACGCCTTCCTCTGGCCGCTCGTCATCGGCCGCGACCAAGACGCGTGGACGGTGCAGATCACGCTCTCGACCTTCCTCACGGCCCAGTCGGTGCAGGTCAGCCAGCTGTTCATGGCCGCGCTCGTGGCGATCCTGCCGCTGCTGCTGATGTTCCTCTTCCTCCAGCGCTGGATCGTCGAGGGCGTCGAGCGCACGGGCATCGCCGGCGACTGACCCACCGAGGGCGTATGCCGTGTGCTGCGTCCGCGCGGACGGCTCAGTCGCTCTTGGCGACCGTGAGCAGCA
Organism: Terrabacter sp. NPDC080008; assembly: GCF_040702505.1. Classification (NCBI taxonomy): domain Bacteria; kingdom Bacillati; phylum Actinomycetota; class Actinomycetes; order Micrococcales; family Intrasporangiaceae; genus Terrabacter; species Terrabacter sp. NPDC080008. The sequence continues at coordinate 231,098 of NZ_JBFBLC010000001.1, read as the reverse complement.
CCGCCGAGTCCTCGAGCGCCTCGAGCGAGTGGCGCGCCTGGGGAACGATGAGCAGGTCGCCGGGCGCGCCGTCCCACGAGACGTCGCCGGCCCTGAGCCGCACGCGTCCGCGCAGGACGTGGACCGTGGCCTCACCGGTGTTCTCGTGCTCGGTCAGCGACTGCCCGGCGGCGAGCGCGACGACCGTCTGGCGCAGCACGTGCTCGTGACCGCCGTAGACGGTGTCGGCCGCCCGTCCGTTCGAGGCGTGGGTGGCGTGCTCGAGCAGCTCGCGGGCGAGGGCGGTCAGCGACGACTTCTCCATGAATTCACGATGGCACCCGTCGTCCGATGTTGCCTAGGGTGGGCGCCATGACGGCAACGGGGCAGGTCAGGCAGGCGGATCACGGCAGGCAGGTCCGCACGGTGCAGGTGACGTTCGACTGCGCGAACCCGGAACGCGTGGCGCGCTTCTGGTGCGAGGTGCCCGGCTACGAGGTGCCGCCGCCCCCGCCCGGCTTCGACTCGTGGGGCGACTTCGACCGGTCTCTGCCGCCCGAGCGGCAGGGTTCCGCGTTCGCGTGCGTCGACCCCACGGGGGCCGGTCCGCGGCTGTTCTTCCAGCGCGTCCCCGAGGGCAAGGTCGTGAAGAACCGCGTCCACCTCGACGTGCGGGTCGGCACCGGTCTCGTGGGCCAGGAGCGGCTCGATGTGCTCGAGGCCGAGGGTGCGCGCCTCGAGGCGCTCGGCGCCACCCGCGTACGCCTCCTGACGGCCGATGACTTCAACGAGTCGTGCCTCGTCATGCAGGACGTCGAGGGCAACGAGTTCTGCCTCGACTGATCGCTGTCGGCCAGCGCTATCCGGCGCGGGCCGTGACACTGCTGCGCCCCGTGCAGCACTGACGCAGAGCTCAGGCACTCACGGTTGCGACCGATGTCCCGTCACGCGCTACGTCACTGCTGCACGCCACGCAGCAATGACGCAGCCGGCGACGGCTGACAGGCCAGGCCTCAGTCGAGGTCGTGGACGTCGGCGCGACGGGCGATCGTCGCCGTGGCGCGCCTGGCGGCCATGACCGGCACGCGCGGCACGATGTCGTCGAGGAAGGCGAAGCGCCGTCGCAGCGACCGGTGGTAGGCGTCGGCGCTCGTCTCGGCGACCAGGCCGTTCCACCAGTCGGCGAGGTCACCCCAGCCCGGGGCCGCCAGCGATCCGCCGTACTGCTGGATCGACAGGCCCGCACAGAGACTCGCGAACGCCATCCGCTGCTGCAGCGGCCACTCGGCGAGCGTGCCGACGAGCAGGGCAGCACCGAACACGTCGCCGGCGCCGGTCGGGTCGACCGCCTTGACGCACAGCGACGGGACGCTCGCCTCCTCGCCGGTGCGTCCGTCGATCCCCAGCGCGCCCTCGGAGCCGTTCGTGACGATGGCGACCGGCACCCGGTCGGCCAGGGCGTAGACGGCCTCGGCCGGTGACGCGGTCCCGGTGTAGGCCATCGCCTCGACCGCGTTCGGCATGAAGACGTCACAGCGGTCGAGCCGGTCGAGCACGTGCGGCGACCACCGCTCCTCCGGGTCCCAGCCGACATCGGCGAACACCAGCGCCCCGTTGGTGCGGGCGACGTCGACCCAGGTCTCGCCGCTCGCACCGAACACCTCGTCCTCGCCGAGGTCGACCATGACGGCGCGCGAACGCGGTGGCGTGCCGATCAGCTCGCTGGCCGGCACCGGCGACGGGTGTCCGTGCGAGACCATGCTGCGATCGCGGTCGACCGACATCGAGACGGTGACCGGGCTGTGCCAGTCGGCGAAGCGGCGGCTCGAGCCGAGGTCGATCCCCTCCTGCTCCTCGAGCGTGCGCCAGCAGAAGTCGCCGTAGTCGTCGTCGCTGAACGCCGCCGCAAGCCCCGTACGCAGGCCGAGCCGTCGGGTGGCCACGGCGAGGTTCGCGATGCCCCCGGGGCACGACGCGAGCCCGTCGGCCCAGACCTCGGTGCCCGGCTTCGGGGCGCTCGGCAGCCCGGCGAAGATCATGTCGAGGAAGACCGTGCCCCAGACGAACACGTCGAGCGACGGCTCGTCGGCGGCCCGCCGCGCGGCGAGCGGGTCGAAGGACTGGTTCAGAGGCACGCTCCCATGATCTCGCATCCCCGCCGACGACTCGCCGAGTTCCCCCGTCCCACTCGAGAGCGCGCCCCGTCCCACTCGAGAGCGCGCCCCGTCCCAGTCGAGAGCGCGCCCCGTCCCAGTCGAGTGGGCATTCGCGACACCTTGGTACGGTCCGAGGGTGGTGGCGCGATGAAGCTGGTGATCCTCGGCGGCGGCGGTTTCCGCGTGCCCCTCGTCCACGGGGCACTGCTGCGCGACACGGGCGCTCGCCGCGTCACCGAGGTCGTCCTGCACGACACCGACCGCAACCGGCTCGAGGTGATGGAGCGGGTCCTCGCCTCCCAGGCGCAGTCCCACGCCGGGGCCGCAGCAGCCCCGCCCACGGTCACTGCGACGACCGACCTCGACGCCGCGCTCGCCGGAGCCGACTTCGTCTTCTCGGCCATGCGGGTCGGCGGGCTCGAGGGGCGCACCGCCGACGAGCGGATCGCCCTCGACCTCGGCCTCCTCGGGCAGGAGACGACGGGACCCGGTGGTGTCGGCTACGGCCTGCGCACCGTGCCGGTCGCGCTCGACGTCGCTCGACGCATACGGCAGCTGGCGCCCGACGCGTGGGTCATCAACTTCACCAACCCGGCCGGCATGGTCACCCAGGCGATGCAGACCGTGCTCGGTGAGCGGGTCGTCGGCATCTGTGACTCGCCGCTCGGGCTCGCGAAGCGCGCGGCCGGGGCGCTCGGGCACAACCTCGACGACCTCAAGATCGACTACGCCGGACTCAACCACCTCGGCTGGCTCAGCGGCCTGCGACTCGACGGTCGCGACCTGCTCCCCGAGCTGCTCGCCGACACCGTCGCCCTCGGCGGCATCGAGGAGGGGCACCTCTTCGGCACCGAGTGGCTGCAGACGCTCGGGGCGCTCCCCAACGAGTACCTCTACTACTACTACTTCACGCGGGACGCGATCGCGCAGATCACGAGCGCCCCGCAGACCCGCGGCGAGTACCTCGTGGCCCAGCAGGCCGACTTCTATGCGGCCGTGGCCGGCTCGCACGACGACGCCTGGCGGCGGTGGGACGCGGTGCGGCGCGAGCGCAACGCGACGTACATGCAGGAGACCCGCGAGGCCGACGACGGGGAGTCGCACGAGCGGTCCGAGGCCGACGTCGAGGGCGGCGGCTACGAGGGCGTGGCGCTCGCGCTCATGGCCGCGATCGCCCGCGACGAGCCGGCTCGGCTGATCCTCAACGTCCGCAACGGCACGGCGATCCCGGGGCTGCCGCCCGACGCGGTCGTGGAGGTCCCCTGCCGGGTCGACGCCGCGGGCCCGTTGCCGCTGCCGGTCAGCCCACTGGCTGGGCACTCGCTCGGCCTGGCGCAGCAGGTCAAGGCCGTCGACGAGCTCGTCATCCGGGCCGCCACCGAGCAGTCGCGGCGGCTCGCCGTCGAGGCCTTCGCCCTGCACCCCCTCGTCGACTCCGTCACCGTCGCCCGACAGCTCCTCGAAGGCTACGAGAGAGCTCTTCCGGCCTACTACGGCTTGCTCAGGTAGGGCGCGAGGCTCACCCCGCCGTGACCCCGAGGGAGACCACGCTGACCCGTCGGCCGGAGTTCCCGGGGGCGTTGACCGACAGGGCCACGTAGCGCGCCGATGTGCCGAGCCGCAGCGAGCCCTGCCGGGCACCCGGACCGACACCCCCGACGCGGCGGAAGTCCAGGCCGTCGTCCGAGACCTCGACCGCGCCGAAGCCCGGCGCCGAGCCCCACTCCACGACAGCGGTGCCGAGGTCACGGACCTCCCCGAGATCGACGACCATTCGGCCGGATCCGGTGACTTCCCAGGCCGTGGCGTCGTCGCCGTCGACCGCCGCCGCGGGTGAGGTCATCGTCGGCGGCAGTGGGGAGGTGGGGAAGGTCTGACGGGCCAGGGCGAGGTCGTCGATCGGATAGGCCTTGCCCTTGCCTCGGATCGTCGTCGTGCGGCCGCTGCCCACGGTGGCGCGACGACGCTCGCCGTCGGCGAAGACCACCTCGACCTGGCCGTCGATGCCCTCGAGGCGCAGCGTCGCGGCGTTCTCGACGGTGACGACCAGTCCGGCAGGTGGGCGGCCACCACCGACGGCCGAGATCGTGGCGCGCGGGGACAGCACGATGCCCGAGGAGCCCGCGAGCGCGACCCTCAGCGTGGTGCCGTCCGCCGTCACCTTCTGCATCCCGTCGAAGCACGACACGGCGCCGGTTCCTGCCATCGCGACATCGGTCTCGACCGCATCTGCGGTGAGGTTGACGACGCTGAGCAGGCCGCCGGCGAGGGAGGCGGTCACGCCGTCCGCCACCGGCCGGGGCGCCGCAGCTTCGGCGGCCTTCGCCAGGCCCGCGAGGTCGGCCGACCGGACGTCCGGAAGCCCCTCGACGACCATGCCCGCGCTGCCCGAGGCGGGTCCGGCGGACAGGGTGAGCAGGCTGTCGCTCACCTCGATGGGGTTGGCCGAGCCGCGGACGAGGAATCCGACCCGGTCGTCGATGCCCACCCAGCCGGAGGTGCGCAGGACCTGCGGGTAGGCCACCCGCGTGGTCCAGGTGGCCCCGTCGTCGGAGGTCTGCACCACGTAGGCGCGTCCGGCTGCGGCCTCCCAGTCGATGGTCACCTCGCCGATGGTCGTCGGTGTCCCGAGGTCGACCGCGAGCCAGCTGTCCGCACGGGACCGGTCCGCGCGTGACACGGCCCACCGGGTCGCCGCGTCGGCGTCCGTGGCGAGGGAGGCTCCCTTGCCGGTGTCGCTCGACGACGCGGTCGTGGGGCGGTGCGCGGCCAGGTCGGCTCCGCCCGACCCGGCACGCACCTCGAACGAGAAGACCGAGTACCCGTAGCTCGGGTCGGGAGTGACCCCGAGCATCCGGACGTGGCGGGCCGTGACCCGCGACGGCAGGTCGAGGACGTCGCGGCGCGCGACCCCCTTGGGCAGGTCTCCCTGGGCGTCGCCGGCCGTGGCGTCCACGACGCCGTCGGCCGTCACGAACGTCCGGTTGCCGTCGAGGCCACGCACGCCGGGCATGGTCAGGTTGTGCAGGCCGAACGTGCCCTCCCGGTCGAGCACGCCGGAGCTCGTCATCACCACCTCGCCGCCCGGCAGGGTGGCCAGTGCCACGCGCCCCAGGCTGCCGAGCGTGAGCACGGTGACCGAAGCGTCATAGCCGTCCCGGGCCGCGGTGTAGGTGCGGACGGCGCGCGACGACACGGCCACGCTGGTCCGAGGCAGGTACATGGGGGACGAGCCGCCGAGGTTGAAGAACCAGTCGTCGTGGTCCGGCTGCCACGCGAGCTTGACGTAGCCCGGCTTGCTCACGGCACCGGCCCACGCGCGGGCCGTCTGGTGGGAGACGATCCCCGGGCCCTCGCCGAGGTCGACGGCCCCGGCGCCGGCGGCATACAGCTCGGCGGCGGTGAGTGGCTCGGGGGACCCGCCGCGGGCGGCCCGCCACTCGTGCAGGAGGAAGCTGATCGCGACCTCGGCGCGGGCCTCCGGCTCGTACTTCGGCTCGCCGGAGAACTTCGTGAGCCGGTACTGCGGCGCGTAGTCGAGGTAGGGCAGCAGGCGCTCGGCGAGGTCGGCCTCGGAGCGGGCGGCCGCGCGGTCACCGAGGACCTGGGCCAGGAAGGCGAGCGGGATGACGTCGCGACCATAGAGGTGCTCGCGGTCGTCGACGAGGGGCATGAGCGGCTCGCCGGAGTCGCTCATGAAGCCGACGAGCCTATTCCAGAGGACGTCGCCGTTCGGTTGGGCGGTGAGCACCTCGGGCAGCGGCCGGCCGGCGACGACGAAGTGCACGGCGTTGCGGCCCGACGTGCGCCACATCTCCGACTGGTAGTGCGGGCCGAAGGACCCGTGGTTCTCGACGACGAAGGTGTCGTAGACGTTGTGCGCCGTGTTGGTCAGGACCGGGACGCCGTCGACGATCGCCGGATTGGCGGCGTCGGCCTGCGGCAGGCTGCCCTCGTTGCGGCTCCAGCGGCCGTATGCCGCGAACCAGTCCTTCCAGCGCGCGTCGTCGGACGCCCAGGCGAGTCCGGGCGCGATCGACTGGGCGTAGACGCCCATCTCCTCGAGCTTGGTGTCGCCGACCCAGCCGCCCTTGAGCCCGTTCGGCGTCCACGATCCAGACGCGGGGTCGTCGGCGGTTCCGAGTGAGGTCGTGTACGCGGCCTGCTCGACGGCGATGGCCTGGTAGAGGTCCCGGGTCTGCGCGTCGAGCTCGTCCCAGAGCAGGCGTGCAGCGAGCTGGACGTAGAGCTGGAACGTCGTGTCGAAGAAGAGCTTCTTGCCCCAGACCGTGCCGCCCACGTTGCGGTTGGCCCCGGCGAAGTACTTCAGACTGGCGAGAGTCCGCTCTCGGAGAGTGGCCTCGTCGATGCCGGCCTCGTCGGCGTCGAAGCCGCCCCGGGTGAGCAGGACGGCGTGCCCCAGCACCACGGCGAAACCGAAGTCCGTGGTGCGGTAGTGACCGGCCGCCGCGTCCCACTGGGTCTCGGACCATCGGGTGTGGCGCAGCAGCGCGCGGTGGTAGGTCTGCGCGACCTCGTCCGAGTCGAGCCAGTCGGTGGGAGCCGCGAGTGGCGAGCCCACGCCCAGCGCGGACGCCGGAGATGCTTGAGTGAACGGCAGGCAGGCGGCAACACCTCCCGCTCCGAGGAGTCCGAGGAAGCGGCGACGGGATGTGACGGCCATTGTCATGGGCGTGATCCTTCGGTTGCGTCCGCATGGGTGTCAACGAGTCGCCGATGACCTGTCTGATGCGGACACGGGCGCTGGACAGGGGCGACGCCGCGCTTGTGGACTCGCGGTGTCCCATGTCGCGTTTACGTGGGACGCCTCGGCGAGGGAGGATCGAGCCGTGGAGATCGACCTCAACGCGGACGTCGGCGAGTCCTTCGGGCAGTGGACGCTCGGTGACGACGAGGCGATCCTCGACGTCGTCACCAGCGCCAACGTGGCGTGCGGCTTCCACGCCGGCGACCCGCTCACGCTCCTGACGACGTGCCGGTATGCCGCGAGCCGCGGTGTGTCGGTCGGCGCGCAGGTCAGCTACAACGACCTCGCCGGCTTCGGTCGCCGGTTCATCGACGTGCCCACCGACGTGCTCGCCGCCGAGGTCGTCTACCAGCTCGGCGCGCTCGCCGGCGTCGCGCGGGCGGCCGGGACGCACGTCGCCTACGTCAAGCCGCACGGCGCGCTCTACAACGCGGTCGTCCACCACGAGGCCCAGGCGCTCGCCGTCGTCGAGGCCGTGCTCGCCTACGACGACGAGCTCGCGGTCCTGGGCTTGCCCGGCAGCATCCTGCTCGAGGCGGCGGAGGCGGCCGGACTGCCCGTCGTGACAGAGGCGTTCGCGGACCGGGCCTACACGAGCGAGGGCCGGCTCGTGCCGAGGACTGAGCCAGGGGCTGTCATCCACGACGCGGAGGCCGTGGCCGCTCGGGTGGTGCGCATCGTCCAGGAGGGCAAGGTCACCTCGGTCGACGGGACCGATGTCGAGGTCGCCGCGGCCTCGGTCTGCATCCACGGCGACACCCCCGGCGCCCAGGTGCTGGCGCGCGAAGTGCGCTCCGCCCTCGAGGCGGCCGGCGTCACGATCCGCCCCTTCACCCGCTGAGCCACCGACAACCTGGACCGACGAGAGCTGGACACCATGGACGCCCGACTGCTCCCGATGGGGCGCACGGCCGTGCTCGTGGAGGTCGTAGGCACGGCTCATGCAGTGGCGTTGCGGCTGGCCGTGGGCGGCCGGGTGACCACCGGGCGGGAGCCGTGGACGGCGGTGACCGAGGTGGTGGCCGCCGCCCGGACCGTGCTGCTCCGGGTCGCCGCACCCGAGCACCGCGACGTCGTCGGCGAGGCCGCGGCCGAGCTCGCGCGGATGCTCGACCCCGAGGCACTTGAGGACGCCGGCAGCGACCGCACCGTCGAGCTGCCGGTGCGCTACGACGGGCCCGACCTCGACGACGTCGCCCGTCACACCGGCCTCACGCCGGCGGCTGTGATCCGCGCCCACACGTCGACGCCGTGGCGGGTCGGCTTCGGCGGGTTCGCGCCGGGCTTCGCCTACCTCGTGGGCGGCGACCGCCGTCTGCACGTCCCGCGCCGGCCCGAGCCGCGTCCCCGGGTGCCCACCGGTGCCGTCGGCCTGGCCGGCGAGTTCAGCGGCGTCTACCCGCAGGAGTCGCCCGGTGGCTGGCAGCTGCTCGGCACGACGGAGGTCGTGCTCTGGGACGTCGACCGCGACCCGCCCGCGCTGCTCGCGCCCGGCACGACGGTGCGGTTCGTCGACGCCGAGCGGGTCGACTGGCAGGCACCGGCAGCCGCACCTGTCGAGTCCAAGTCCCTTGCGGCACAGCGGCGCCCGTCGACGACACGCGCTCGCCGACGCGGGCTGCTCGTCGTCGAGCCCGGCCCGCTCGCGCTCGTCGAGGACCTCGGTCGCGGTGGCCTCGCCGACGTGGGAGTGGGGCGTTCGGGCGCGGCCGACCGGGCGGCATACGTCCTCGGGCTCCGGCTGGTCGGCCACGCCGTGGACGAGCGGCGGAGCGCGCCCGCCTCCGTGGAGGCCACGCTCGGCGGACTCGTCGTCCGCGCCCGGGGCGACCTGCTCGTCGCGCTCACCGGCGCGCGCTGCCCCGCCACGGTCGACGGGGTCCCCGTCGCCCACGCCGCGCCGTTCCGGCTCGCCGACGGCCGCACCCTGGCGCTGGGGGTGCCGCCAGCCGGCCTGCGCACCTACCTCGCGGTGCGCGGCGGCATCGACGTCGAGCCCGTACTCGGTTCCCGCTCGACCGACCTGCTCTCCGGCGTCGGCCCGCCGCCGCTGCAGGCCGGGGACGTGCTGCCGGTCGGCCCCGCCCCGGAGGGGTTCCCCTCGGTCGAGCTGGCCCCGCACGGCTCCGAGGGCGAGGACGCCGTGCTCACCATGACACCCGGACCACGCACGGACTGGTGCGACCTCGCGGACCTGACGGACGGCATACGCACCGTGACGGAACGTAGCAACCGCGTCGGGATCCGCCTGCAGGGCAAGCGAGTTCGCCGGTCTCTGCCGTATGCGGACAGCGAGCTCCCGAGCGAAGGGCTCGTCCCCGGGGCGGTGCAGGTGCCACCCGGCGGCGAGCCGGTCCTCTTCCTCGCCGACCACCCGGTCACCGGCGGATACCCGGTCGTCGCGGTGCTGACGGCGTCGTCACTCGCGCGGGCGGCGCAGCTGCGTCCCGGCGATCGCGTCCGATTGCGGTGGGCGCGAGACCGGCGGTGATGTCCGGCATCTCCTCGGTTTGCGCCCGCTCCGGAGGCTTCCGCGCTTCACTGGAGGCAGGGCCGGGGGGCTCGACTTGCCGGGGGGCGAGTGCGGAGAGAGTGTGGGGATGGTGAGCCGGAGACAACGCGTCATCGCCGCGGCCGCAGCCGCGGCGATGACGTGTGTCCTCGCGAGTGCCGCCTCCGCGGTGGCCGACGGCGGCACTGCGGCGCCAGCCCCGCCCGACCCGGGCTTCGGCGCGGTCGCCGGAGATGCGGTGGGGCCCGTGTTCGATGAGATCCGCGTCGCGGCGGCGCTCAGCGTCGAGGGGACTGGTCCGGTGCCCGTCACGGCGCTCGAGCCCGGCGGCGGGTCGAGCAGCAACCCGACGCCGTGGAAGCGGCGGGCCGACATCCGGGTGCCCACGGCCGCCCCCGCGCCGTCGGGTGGCGTCCGCTCCGGCTCGGTGCTGTCGAAGGACCAGATCATCTGGGCCGCCTACACCTCCGCGGCGGCCAAGCAGGGCAGCTGCCACCTGCCGGTGATGCTGCTCGCCGCGATCGGCGAGGTCGAGTCATCGTCGCTGCGCGGGCGCACACTGAACGCGGCGCACGACGCGGTGCCACCGGTCATCGGGCCCGCGCTGTCGGGTGGATCCTTCGCCGCGATCCCCGACACCGACCACGGTGTCTGGGACGGCGACCCGGTCTGGGACCACGCGGTCGGGCCGATGCAGTTCATCCCCGCGACCTGGCGGCTGTGGGGCGCCGACGGCAACGGCGACGGCGTCAAGGACCCGGAGAACATCGAGGACGCGTCGCTCGCGGCGGCCGACTACCTGTGCTCCGGGGGCCGTGACCTGTCGAGGCCGGCGGACCTGCAGGCGGCGGTGCTCTCCTACAACCACTCGACGCAGTACCTCTCCACCGTGCTCGGCATCGTCCAGGCCGTCAACTCCGGCCAGCTCGCCGGGCCCTGACCGCGCGGCACGGCACACGGCATACGGCCTACGGCGGGACGGATGACCCACCTTCCGGACGCCGGCCGGGTCGCTCGTGCGTGGGTGAGGCGGCACCACCAGCGAAGGTGGGTCATCGGTCCCGGCTCGAACTCCCACCCGTCTGGTGGGGAACGCCCGGAGTGTGGACCCCAGCGAGCCACGAATAAGTCGCGGTTATACATTCGATTACATGACCGTCACCGAGACCTCCGGCCAGGCCGTGCGGCCCGCCGCCCGCCCGCCCCGTGGTGACCGCTCGAACGGCCAGTGGAAGGTCGACGGCACCACCCCGCTCAACGCCAACGAGACGTGGAAGCAGGAGGAGGGCGGCCTCGCCGTGCGCGAGCGCATCGAGTCCGTCTACGCCAAGGGCGGTTTCGACTCGATCCCGGCCCAGGACCTCACCGGCCGCTTCCGCTGGTGGGGCCTCTACACCCAGCGCAAGCCAGGCATCGACGGTGGCCGCACCGCCCAGCTGAGCGACGACGAGCTGAGCGACCGCTACTTCATGCTCCGCGTCCGCACCGACGGCCAGGCCCTGAGCCCCGAGGCGCTGCGGGTCCTAGGCGGCATCTCGCGGGACTTCGCTCGCGGCACCGCCGACATCACCGACCGGCAGAACCTGCAGTACCACTGGATCGACATCGAGAGCATGCCGGAGATCTGGCGTCGCCTCGACACGGTCGGGCTCGAGACGACGACCGCCTGCGGTGACACCCCGCGTGGCTTCCTCGGCAGCCCGGTCGCGGGCATCGCCGCCGACGAGATCATCGACCCGACGCCGGTCATCCTCGAGATCAAGCGCCGCTATCTCGGCGACCCCGAGCTGGCGAACCTGCCGCGCAAGTTCAAGACGGCCATCACCGGCCACCCGAGCCTCGACGTCGTGCACGAGATCAACGACGTGTCGCTCGTCGGCGTCGTGCACCCCGAGCTCGGCCCCGGCTACGACCTGTGGGTCGGCGGCGCGCTCTCGACCACCCCGCGCCTGGCCGAGCGGCTCGGCGTCTTCGTCAGCGAGGACGAGGCGGCCGACGTGTGGCACGCCGTCATCCAGATCTTCCGCGACTACGGCTACCGCCGGCTGCGCAACAAGGCGCGCCTGAAGTTCCTGCTCGCCGAGTGGGGACCGGCCAAGTTCCGCGAGGTCCTCGAGACGGAGTACCTCGGCCACCCGCTCCCCGACGGCCCCGCCCCGGCCCCCGCCACCGCCCCCGGTGACCACGTCGGCGTCCACGCCCAGAAGGACGGTCGCTTCTACGTCGGCGCCGCTCCCGTCGTCGGGCGCGTCGGCGGCAACACCCTCACCGGTTTGGCCGACCTCATGGAGTCCGTCGGCGCCGGGCGGGTCCGGCTCACTGCACACCAGAAGCTCGTCATCCTCGACGTGCCGGAGGGCGGCGTCGACGCCCTCGTCGCCGGGCTCCCGGCGCTGGGCCTCACCGCCAAGCCGAGCCCGTTCCGCCGCACCACGATGGCCTGCACCGGCATCGAGTTCTGCAAGCTGGCCATCGTCGACACCAAGGACACGGCGGCGGCAGCCATCACCCAGCTCGAGACGCGCCTCGCCGACCTCGTCGAGGACGGCTCGCTCGACCGGCCGATCCTGCTCAACGTCAACGGCTGCCCCAACTCCTGCGCCCGCATCCAGACGGCCGACATCGGCCTCAAGGGCCAGATCATCACCGTCGACGGCGTGCAGCAGGCCGGTTTCCAGGTGCACCTCGGCGGCGGCCTCGCCTCCGACGAGCGCGACGAGGCCGGCCTCGGGCGCACGGTCCGTGGCCTCAAGGTCCCGGCCAGCCAGCTTCCCGAATACGTCGAGCGCGTCGTGCGCACCTACGTCGCCGAGCGCCACGACGGCGAGACCTTCGCCGAGTGGAGCCACCGCGCCGAGGAAGGAGCCCTCCAGTGACCAGCGTCCCGCTCGCCACCCCCACTGTTCCGCGCAAGCGGCGCAGTGACGCCGAGCTCAAGGCTCTCGTCGACGACTTCAACGCGACGCTCGCCGGCGACCCGGAGAGCGAGGCGACCGCCGACGAGGTGTCCGCCTGGGCGGCGTTCCACTTCGAGGGCTCGCTGGCCGTCGCCTGCTCGATGGCGGATGCCGTCCTCCCGCATGTCGTCTCCCGCTACGCGCCGGGCGTCGACGTGCTCTTCCTCGACACCGGCTACCACTTCTCCGACACCCTCGTGACGCGCGACATCGTCGCCGAGGACCTGCCGATCACGGTCGTCGACGTCCGGCCCGAGCTGACGGTCGCCGAGCAGGACGAGCAGTACGGCCCCCGCCTCTACGAGCGCGACCCGGCCCTGTGCTGCCAGATGCGCAAGGTGGAGCCCCTCGCGCGAACCCTCCCGCTCTACGAGGCCTGGGTGACCGGCGTGCGCCGCGAGGAGTCGCCGACGCGCACCGACACGCCCCTCGTGACGTGGGACGAGAAGAACGGCCTCGTGAAGATCAACCCGTTGGCCGCGTGGACCTTCGACGAGCTCCTTGCGTATGCCGCCGAGCACCGTGTCGAGGTCAACTCCCTCCTCTCCGACGGCTACCCGTCCATCGGCTGCGAGCCGTGCACCCGCCGGGTCGAGCCCGGCGAGGACCCCCGCGCCGGCCGTTGGGCCGGCTTCGCCAAGACCGAGTGCGGACTCCACACATGACGACGACCGTGAAGACGACTGCCACGCAGGCCATCCCGGAGAGTGCGCCCGAGCGCGACACGCAGCACACGGCATTCGCAACCGGCTCCGCCGACCGGCGGCTGAGCCAGCTCGACGCGCTCGAGGCGGAGGCGATCCTCGTCATCCGCGAGATGGCCGGCGAGCTCGAGCGCCCGGCGCTCCTCTTCAGCGGCGGCAAGGACTCCGTCGTCATGCTGCACCTGGCCTCCAAGGCCTTCTGGCCGGCGCCGATCCCGTTCCCGGTGCTGCACGTCGACACCGGCCACAACTTCCCCGAGGTCCTCGCCTACCGCGACGAGACCGTCGAGCGCCTCGGCCTGCGGCTCGTCGTCGCGAGCGTGCAGGACTACCTCGACGACGGCCGGCTGCGCGAGCGGGCCGACGGCACCCGCAACCCGCTGCAGACGCTGCCGCTGCTCGACGCGATCAACGACAACCGCTTCGACGGCGTCTTCGGCGGCGGGCGGCGCGACGAGGAGAAGGCCCGCGCCAAGGAGCGGATCGTCTCCCTCCGTGACGAGTTCGGCCAGTGGGACCCGAAGAACCAGCGCCCTGAGCTGTGGAACCTCTTCAACCCCAGGCACCGTCCGGGCGAGCACGTGCGGATCTTCCCGATCAGCAACTGGACCGAGGTCGACATCTGGCGCTACATCGAGCGCGAGGACATCCCGCTGGCGCCGCTCTACTACGCCCACGAGCGCGAGGTGTTCCGCCGCGACGGGATGTGGCTCGCGGTCGGGCCGTACAGCGAGCCGCGCGAGGGCGAGACCGTCGAGACGCGCCTGGTCCGCTACCGGACCGTCGGCGACATGTCGTGCACCGGGGCCGTCGAGTCACCGGCCCGCACGAACGCCGAGATCGTCGTCGAGGTGGCCGCCTCGACCCTGACCGAGCGCGGTGCCACGCGCGCCGACGACCGGATCTCCGAGGCCGCCATGGAGGACCGCAAGAAGGAGGGCTACTTCTGATGGTCAGCGCCACCGCACACGCCGCTGCATCCGCCACGGGCACGCTGCTGCGCCTCGCGACCGCCGGCTCCGTCGACGACGGCAAGTCGACGCTCGTCGGCCGGCTGCTACACGACACGAAGTCCGTCCTCTCCGACCAGCTCGCCGCCGTCGAGCGGGTCAGCCGCGACCGCGGCCTGACCGCCGCCGACCTCGCGCTGCTCACCGACGGCCTGCGCGCCGAGCGCGAGCAGGGCATCACGATCGACGTCGCCTACCGCTACTTCGCCACGGCCACACGGTCGTTCGTCCTCGCCGACTGCCCCGGACACGTGCAGTACACCCGCAACACCGTGACCGGCAGCTCGACCGCCGACGTCGTCGTGCTTCTCGTCGACGCCCGCAAGGGCGTGCTCGAGCAGACCCGGCGGCACCTCGCCGTGACCGCGCTGCTCCGGGTGCCGCACGTCGTCGTCGCCGTCAACAAGATCGACCTCGTCGACTTCTCGCAGGAGGTCTACGAGCGCGTCGAGGCCGAGGTGCAGGCGGTCGCCCGCGAGCTCGGCGTCGTCGACGCCACCACCATCCCGGTCAGCGCGCTCGACGGCGACAACGTGGCCGAGCGCTCGACGCGCACGCCTTGGTATGCCGGCCCGAGCCTGCTCGAGCTCCTCGAGTCCCTGCCCCCGTCCGACGACCCCGTCCACGAGTCGTTCCGGCTCCCGGTGCAACTTGTCATCCGCCCACAGGGCGCCGCCCGGGACGAGGTGCACCGCGACTACCGCGGGTATGCCGGCCAGGTCGCCTCGGGCGTCGTCCGCGTCGGCGACGAGGTGGTGGCGTTGCCCTCGGGTCGCCGCACGACCGTCACGGGCATCGACCTGGGCGACCGCGAGCTCGACGAGGCCTTCGCGCCGCAGTCCGTCACGCTGCGCCTCGCCGACGAGATCGACATCTCGCGCGGAGACGTCATCGCCGCCGCGGCCGATGCCCCCGAGCTGACGCAGGCCATCACGGCGGTCGTGTGCTGGCTCGGCGACGCGCCGCTGCGCCCGGGCCAGCGGCTGCTGCTCAAGCACGGGTCGCGCACCGTGCAGACCGCGGTCCGCTCGCTCGACGGGGCGCTCGACCTCGACGACCTGCACGCCGTGCCGGCAGAAGCCCTGTCGCTCAACGACATCGGGCTCGTCACGCTGCGTCTCGCCTCGCCCGTCCCCGTCGAGAACTACTCCGTCTCACGTCGCGGCGGCTCGTTCCTGCTCATCGACGCCCACGACGGGCGCACCGTCGCAGCGGGGATGGTCGGCGCCACGCTGCCCAGCGCCGCGCCGGCCCCCACCGAGCCGGAAGGCGACGAGGCATGGGACATCTGAGCCCGGGACCGGCCTTCCCGCTCGCGCTGGACCTGACTGGCCGGCTCGTCGTCGCCGTCGGCGGTGGCCCTGTTTCGGCCCGCCAGGTCCGTGACTTGCTCGAGGACGGCGCCGTCGTGCGCGTCGTCGCACCGTGGCTCTGCGAGGACCTGCGCGACCTGGCACGGGCGGGCCGCATCGACTGGGTCGAGCGCGACTACGCCGGTCCCGCCGACCTCGACGGCGCCTGGCTCGTGCACACGGCCGCCGGCGAGCCGTCCATCGACCGCGAGGTCGCCGCCGACGCCGAGGCCAGGCGCGTCTGGTGCGTCGACGCCACCGACCCAGGCGCTGCGTCGGCAGACGTCGCCGCCCGCGTCGACGTCACGACCCCCGGCGGCCGGGTCACCATCGCCGCGTATGCCGCCGGCGATCCGGCTGCGTCCGAGACGGTCCGCGACGGGGTGCAGCGGGCCGTCGCCTCCGGCGCCCTCGACCTGCGGAGCGCTCGCTCGGCGGGTGGGCCCGGGTGGGTGGCCCTCGTCGGCGGCGGCCCGGGCAGCGACGGCCTCCTGACGACCCGGGGGCGCGAGCTCCTGGCCTCCGCCGACGTCGTCGTGCTCGACCGGCTGGCACCGCGGGCGGTCGTCGACCGGCTGCCGGCCTCGGTGCAGGTGATCGACGTGGGCAAGACCCCGGGCAACCACCCGGTGCCCCAGTGGCGGATCAACGAGCTGCTCGTCGAGCACGCGCAGCGTGGACTCGGCGTCGTGCGCCTCAAGGGCGGTGACCCCTACGTGCTCGGTCGCGGAGGCGAGGAGCGCGACGCGTGCCAGGCACACGGCATACCCGTCGAGGCGGTGCCCGGCGTGACGAGCGCGGTGAGCGTGCCCGCGGCGGCCGGCATACCCGTGACGCACCGCGGGGTCGCACGAGGCTTCACCGTCGTGACGGGCCACGAGGAGATCCCGGTCCTGCCTACGGGTGGAGACCACACGCTCGTGCTGCTCATGGCCGTTGGCGGCCTGCGCTGGACGACGACCCTGCTGCGAGAGCACGGACGCGATGCCGACTGCCCTGTGGCGATCGTCGAGCGCGGCTTCGCGCCCGACCAGCGCGTCACGGTCGGCACGCTCGAGACCATCGCCGACCTCGCGGTGGCGCGCGCGGTGGAGTCGCCGGCGGTCGTCGTCGTCGGTGACGTGGTCCGACTCGGCCCCGACTGGCGCGCCGCGCACCCGGCCTAGGGGTTCGCGTGCTCGGAGGCGAGTGCCTCGAGCGCGGCCGATAGCCGCTGGCGGGCGTCAGCAGCGACGTCCGCCAGGGCCTCGTTCCCGGTGAGGCCGACCATGGCGTCGGGGTCCATCGCCTCGACGAGCGTGTGCTGCTCGTCGACGGCGCGGACCACGACGTTGCAGGGCAGGAAGACCCCGATCGTCGGCTCGGCTTCGAGGGCGGCGAGGGCCAGCGGCGGCCGGCAGGCCCCGAGGATCACCTGCGGGGCGATCTCGGCGCCGATCTTGGCCTTGAGCGTCGCAGCCAGGTCGATCTCGGTCAGGACGCCGAAGCCGGCGTCGACCAGCCGGGCCCGCGTGGCCTCGAGAGTCTCGGCGAAGCCCCGGTCGACGGTGGTGCTCAGCGTGTGGCTCATCGGGCGCTCCTCGGGCTCAGGCGGTGACGTCGTCGGCCTGCGAGGCCGCAACCTTGCGGCGCACGTCGTCCATGTCGAGCTCGCGCACGGCGGTGATGACCTGCTCCAGCGCGGCCGCCGGCAGGGCGCCCGGCTGGCTGAAGACGAGGATGCCGCCGCGGAAGGCCATCAGGGTCGGGATCGAGGTGATCCGCGCAGCCGTCGCGAGCTGCTGCTCGGCCTCGGTGTCCACCTTGCCGAAGACGATGTCCGGGTGCTGCTGCGACGCGGTCTCGTAGACAGGTGTGAACATGCGGCACGGCCCGCACCACGACGCCCAGAAGTCGACGAGCACGATGTCGTTGTCGGCGATGGTCGCCTGGAAGTCGGCGGCGGTCAGGTTACGAGTGGTCATGGGTGCTCCTTCTCGGTATCGATGCTATACCCCTCGGGGTATGCAACGAGCCCAGTCCCGGGAAGATTCCCAGCCCCTTCAGCCGAGCGCGTCCAGCTGCGCCTCGACGATGGCGGCGAGGTCGGGCCAGCGCACCGCCTCGGCCCGGCCGCCGAGACCGGCCACGACCACGTGGCTGCCCGCCACGCACCACAGGTTCAGCGAGCGGGCGTGCTGGCCGTCGAGGACGAACGGCTGTTCGGCGGCCTCGACGCGCGTCGCCCCGGTGATCTCCGGTGGCGCCACGTCCCTCGCCTCCCCGACGTCCGTGATGCTCTTGGTCTCACGCATCGTCCGCGGCAGCGCCCGCAGCTCCGCCACCGCCTCCTGCGCGTCCTCCGGCGACGCGAACGGGATGACCTGCACGAACAGGTCGGCGCGCCCCACCTCCTGGTAGGCGCGCGCACTCGTCACCGAGCGCATCTCGCGGGCCCGTGTGGTGGCCCCGCTCGTGCTGCCGCCCGCGCCGGTGCGATACGTCCACGCACCGCGGGCCGTCCACGGGCCGCCCGGCACCTGGCCCGCCGGCAGGCAGACGTTGCGGGACCCGATCGACTGCAGTCGCGCCAGCATCAGGCGCCCGAGACTCACCACGCCGTCACGATAGGGCGGCGCCGGGCTGAGGGGGCGGGTTCAGCTCACCGCGGCGAGGATCCGGTCAATACGCGGCAGCGTGACCGGGTCGTCCGGCACCTCGAGGAACCACGTGGCCAGCCGCTCGCGGTGCGCCTCGCTGCTCGCGCCCACCCACCGCGAGCACGCGAGCTGGGCGATGTGCGCCTGTTCGGCCACGAGCATAGTGAAGTGCCCGCGCCGGGTCACGCGTCCCGGGCCGCCGGCCTCGCGGTATGCCGTGTGCAGGAGCCGCGCCCGCGACGGGTCGTCGTCGCCGAACTCGAAGAGCACCATCGCCAGCTCCTGGCTGGGGTCGGCGGGTCCGAGGTTCTCGAAGTCGAGGACGCACACGCGTGCGTCGGCGGTCGCGCGCACGTTGTCCGCCCACAGGTCGCGGTGGCAGACGATCGGCGACTCGTGCGGCTCGAGCACCGACTCGACGGCGACGAGGTCGTCGACCAGGGCGCCCAGCTGCCCGGCGAAGGGGGCGCCGGCCGCGACGACGCGCTCGTGCACCTCGCGCCACTGCCGCTCGCCGAGCCCGGTGGCGAACCAGTTCTCGACCGGCGCCTCGGTGGGGGCGCCGGCACGGTGCAGGCCCGCGACCGCGCGCCCGACCGCCACCGGGTCGAGCCGGCGGGAGGGCCGGCGCAGGTCGAACCACTCGAAGAGGCGCACGGCCGTGCCCTCCACGAGCGTGGCCACCTCACCCGAGGGCGCATGCCGCACGGCCGGCGTCAGCACGCCCGTGGCCCTCGCCGCGTCGACCAGCGCGACGTCCTCGGCGACCTCGGTGAGGTCGGGGGTGGCGAACCACTCCTTGACGGCGTGGCTGCCCTCGGCCGTGTCGAGCCGCCACACCTGCCCGAGCTGTCCCCGCGCGACCGGTCCGGTCAGGCGGGCCGGACCGCGGAGCCCGTAGGCGTCCGCGACCGCCTGTGCCGTCGAGGGGGTGAGCACCGGGACCGACCGGCGCTCAGGAGAGTCGTCTCACGGCAGCACGCGCCAGACGGCGATGCCGACGGTGGCGACGGCCACGACGAGGGAGGCGATGGTGAGGGGTGCCCGGCGGGT
Organism: Terrabacter sp. NPDC080008; assembly: GCF_040702505.1. Lineage (NCBI taxonomy): Bacteria > Bacillati > Actinomycetota > Actinomycetes > Micrococcales > Intrasporangiaceae > Terrabacter > Terrabacter sp. NPDC080008. The sequence goes on along the minus strand of NZ_JBFBLC010000001.1, from coordinate 211,968 downwards.
GCGGTCGGTGGTGACCAGCAGCACGGCTGCAAACACGGCGACCACGGCGGCGACGATGGTCTCCTCCGCGCCGCGGTCGACCGTGCGGATGAGCATGGTGTCGGTGACCCCGAACCGGCTGAGGTAGCCGAGCAGCCGGATGACGACGAAGGCCCACCAGCCCACGGCGATCCAGAAGAGCGCGATCCCGACCTGGGCGATGAGCGGGTCGTCGGCCGCCTGGGCTGCGCGCCCGCCGACCTGCGACGGGGCGGGGGCAGGCCAGACGGGCTGACCGGCATACGGGTTGGCGGGCGCGGGAGCCGTCGCTGCGGCGGCATGCGCCGGCTGCGGCACCGGCACGGTGAACTGCTCGTCGGTCCCCTGTGCGCTTGCCCACCCCGGCGTGTCGCTCATGGCGCCAAGGTACTCCCGGGCCGCACCGTCGGGCTGTCAGTGACTATCGCGTCGTAGGCGACGTCGACGATCTCGGCCTTGGTGTCCAGCGCCTTGATCCGGTTCAGTGGCATCCACTGCGCGAAGTCGGTCGACCCGCCCACTTCGGTCGTGCCGAGGCTCCCGCCGACGATGCTCGCCGAGAAGAGGATGCGAACGGACTTGTACGGCCGCCCGTCACGTCCTGCGGCGGGGGCCGTGAAGGAGTGGGCTGCGAGAGGACGACCCACCCGCACCACGTAGCCGGTCTCTTCGAGTACCTCGCGCTCCACAGCCTCGACGAGCGACTCCTCGTACTCGACCCTGCCGCCCGGCAGGGTCCAACAGGGCGTTTCACGCCCCTCACCGTTCCACCACGTCAACAGCAGACGCTGCTCCTCATCGACGATGGCTGCATACGCCGCCAGCCGTGTGTCGTACTCGCTGAAGTGCACGTGAGGGATGGTCTCACCCGAGACGGGAGGTGATCGTCGACGCGGCGGGCGATCCGGTGGCGGCCGGTTGGCTGCGAACGCTGCGATCCACCGGCGAGTACGTCTACAGCGGCTGCTACTCGGCACGACCGCTGCCAGGCGAGACCCAACCGAGCGTTCACGTGGCCTTCCCGCTCGAGCACGGCAACGTACAGGTGTTCCTCAAGCCGCGCGCCTTGGCCGGTGGTGGGCTCGAGCTGGACTCCCCGGCAGGGCAGTTCGGGGGCAACGGCGCATACGTCAAGGTCGACGAGGGCGGGACCCACGCGACCCGCGTGCCCATCCACGAGACGTTCACCCTGTATGTCGACGAGGAGGGAACGCTGCGCACTGACCACAACCTCAGGCTGTGGTCGGCCTCGGTGCTGCGCCTGCACTACAAGCTCCTGCCGGTTCAGGCCTGACGGGCTCAGCGGCTGTCTGAGCCCCTCCGTTCCCGTCAGGAGGATGGAGCGCCGAGGCAGGCTCCTGGGCCCGCCTCGGCGCTCCCCTCCTCAGTCGTCAGCGGCCTCGGGGCCTTCCGAGATCTGGCGCAGGGTCGCCACCACGGTGACCTCGGGCCAGTGCTCGGCGTGCAGCTCGGCGAACTTCCGCTGGTCGGCCACGGCCTCCTCGACGGTGTCGTACTTCAGGAGCGACCAGCCTCCGACGACCTCCTTGGTCTCGGCGTAGGGCCCCTCGTGCTGGGTGACCTCGCCCTGGCTGGCCACGAAGTTCACGGCGTCCTCCGTGCCGTAGAGCCCGCCGCCGTCGAGGAACACCCCGGCAGCGGCCCGTTCGGCGATGTAGACGTCCATCGCGTCGAAGAGGGCCTTCGGCGGCGTGCCGATGCCCTCTGCCATCCTGACGGATCCCATGAAACGAGGCATGACGATCTCTCTTTCTGCTTGTTGAGGGTCCTTCGTGCTCGTACGTCGAGCGGGTGGGCACCTCTTCGACAGGCTTCGCGAGATTTTCTCCTCCCGTGGACACGAGCGCTCGGCGACGGCAGCGCCAAGGCAGATGGGCCCGCCAGCCAGCAAGAACGTGGGAAACGACCTACCGCTTGCCCCAGACGCGTTCCTGGAACGCGGTGTCCGCAGCGGCGGTGAAGTTCGTGATCTTGCCGTCTGGCCCGAACGTGAGCACATCGGCTTGGTCGGCGGACTGCCCGTCGGCGGAGATGCGCGTCAAAACGACCACGTGGTCGCCGTCGGCGATGAAGTGCTGCGGTTCCGTTCGGAAGGACTTGGCGGCAATGGTCTGGAAGAAGCCGGCCACCTCCTCCTTGCCCCGGTAGACCCCGCTGATCGTGCTGTTCCCGGGCACGACCCACTCGATGTCATCGGCCATCACTCGCATGACCTCGCCCATGTCGCCGGCATCGAAAGCCTTGTACGCAGATTGGGCTTGTGACTTGTTCTCTGCAGCGGACACGGCATCCTCCTCGACGTCCCGGTCCAGTCCATGGAGCGCGCGGCGAGCGGGGGCCGTCAAGGGTCCCCTCGACTTCGGCGGCATTCCTCCCGATCGGCCTGCGCACAAGTACCGCATTCCGCATTCGCGCGGGATCACCCGCAGAGCGTTCCCGAGAATCCCAAGACGGCATGGCAGGCGCGGAGGACCGTTGATACAGGGCGCGGTGGCGCGGATCGAGGGAGGGGGAGGACCCCATGGCAGATGTCTGGACGGTCAGCGACTGGGCGATCGGCGAGGCTGATCCCGCAGCGTTCATCGCGGCCTTCTCCCGCTTCGCCGATGCGGCAACCGCGCTGGGAGGCGCCCGTGAGGGGATGATCCTGCAGGACGTGCACGACTCCACGCACTTTGTTGTCGTGCGTCGTTGGGATAGCGAAGCGGTCATCGAGGTCTGGGCTCAAGAACAGCAGCTGCATGACGATGAGCTGACGGCGCTGGTCCCACAGGGAAGCAAAGCCGCTGTCCTGGTGAAAGTTGCCGAACTGGGGGGTGAGGGCTCGGGGACGAGCCAGGGCTCACGTTGAGGTGGGAGCGTGGCTGCTGCGGATCCACGCCGATCAGACGAGTGGTTTGTCTGTGAGTCGACCCTCCGCCTGTCATCGTGACCTGCCAGCATGCGCGGGTGAGCCTCGCGATCGCCACCTGCCAGCCCAGCTCGTCGTCAGATCTCGCGCCAACGGTGCCGAGGTGCGTCGCATGCTCAGGCAGGCCTCGGCAGCAGGTGCGCGACTCGCCCACTTCCCCGAGGGGTTCCTGTCGGGGTACGCGGTCGAGGACGTGGCCTCCTGGGGCGAGGTCGACTGGGCACTGGTTCATCGCGAGCTCGAAGATGTGGCCGCGTTCGCCGGCGAGCTGGGGATGTGGGTGGTGCTCGGTTCTGCCCACCCGTTGACCGAGCCGCACTGGCCGCACAACAGCCTGTACGTCATCTCGGACGAGGGGAGGCTGGTTGACCGGTACGACAAGCGGAAGTGCTCGCACACCGAGCTCACGCGGTTCTACACACCCGGCTTCGAGCCGGTGGTCTTCGAGATCGACGGCTTCCGCTTCGGCCTGGCGATCTGCATCGAGATCAACTTTCCCGACGTGTTCGCCGAGTACGACCGGCTCGGCGTCGACTGTCTGCTGCTGTCCGCCTACCCGGTCGACTCGATCTTCGCGATCAAGGCCCGCGCGTACGCCGCGGTCCACAACTACTGGCTGAGCCTGTCGGTGCCGGCGCAGGCCACGAACCTGTTCCACTCCGGACTCATCGGCCCGCACGGCGAGGTGGCCGATGCCGGTGGCGAGTCCAGTTTGGTGGTCGGCACGTTGGACCGAGCGGACCCCGCACTGCGCTGTGCGCTCGAGCTTGCCCGCCCCTGGCGAACGATGGCGCGGGCCGGCGAGGTCTACGAGCAGCGCCGGGTCACCGACGAGCGGAGCCGAGTGCGCACAGAGTTCTGACGAAGTGAGCCGGATTCGAGAGCGTTCCGTCGTTCGACTGATCCCGAAGCGAACAGTCGAGGCCAGGCAAGAGACCATCGTTGACAGTGCCCACAACAGTCCCCTCGCGGCAGTAGAGGACGTTCGGGGCTCAGGAGCACAGACACTGCTCAACGCGGTCGGTCAGGTCCCGCACCGGCAACAGACCATCGAGTTCCAGCGTGGCGGTCCGTCGGATCAGGGGCTCGATCTCGGCGACATATGTGGTGATGTCAGCCGTCTGGTCTGCGGTCTTGCCGTAGGGGTTGTTCGTCCGGGAGCGCACCCGGTCAAGGAGCACCTGCAACGGGACGTGCAGGTAGATCACATGCTCGAACCTGTCGTAGAAGTGGCCCTGGTTCTGTGCTGTCCCGCTCACGGCGATGGTGTCGTGCTCGCCGAGCAGCGCGCTCATGCGGGGCTCGTCCCACAACGCGCCGGGCATCTCCCAGCCGCCGTAGTCGGTGTCGACCTTCATGTAGCCCCGGCGGGCGACGGCGTCCAGGACGGTGCTCTTGCCTGCGCCGGACATCCCAGTCAGCAGCACCCGTGCCATGCCGGAACCCTATGCCGAGACGCGGACATCGAGGCGGTTGCGTCCCGACGTCAGCGGCTACATGACCGGACGTGGGGCCCTATCTGTTGCCCACGCTCGGCGCGGTAGTCGCGCCGAAGTTCGGGTCTGCCGTGATGGTCGCAAGGAGCTCGTCTGCGGACAGGGTGAGGTACCCGCAGGGGATGCGCAGTCGACTTCCGCCGCTCGTCGCGGCGCCCGCCGCCCCGGTCGGCGCGGGTGCATCACGCAGTTCCAGGACCACCTGTGCGCTCACCGGGGTGGTGGCGAGGATGTGTGCGGAGGCGATGCGTTCCCAGCTGGCGAAGCGGTGCCGCAATGGGAAGGTGTTGTCTTCGATACCGCTGTCGTTGATCGTGACGGTCAGCGTGCGGCTCTTGGCTATCAGCACACCGCCCCAGAGGGCCACGACCGCAATGAACGCGGCCACGAGAGCGGGGGGTCCGGGTGCCCGTCCGGACGAGGTCAGGCCGTAGCCGAGGACTCCTAGACCGAGACCACCGACGATGCTCGAGACCAGGAACTGTCGGTCAGCGGTGAGCGTCTGCGTCTGCCCCAGCTGTCGTGCCACGGGCCTGCCTCCAGACGGTCGCGGCCCCACCAGGAGCGCGATCCCCACGTCCACCATGCCCACGAGCCAACCCATCACGGCCACCGCCATCAGGGCATCCTGCGCACCGGCGGGCGCCAGGGACGTCATCGCGAGGCCGCCGGCCATAGACCCGATGCCGCCGGCGGAGAGGCCCAAAGGGCTCATCCGTCCCGAGGAGAACTGGCGCGCGTGGGCTCTGTAGTAGTTCTGCACCGGGCTCTGGCTCATGGCTCGTCTCCCACGTGGTCGGGTCGTGACTCAAAGCGGGGACGGCTGTTCGGCGCGCAGCCTTTCCTCGAGGGAACGGTAGCGGCGCAGAGGCGGTCTGCCGCAGCTACGCGGCGAAATGCTCGAGAGGCATTTCCCGAATCACCCAGGACTCCCTGAGGGGAGAACGTCCGACCAGCGGCAGAGTCAAACGCTCACGCCCGCCTGGTTCATCGACTTCACCCGCGCAGGGGAACCCGAAAGGAAAGCAAGACAGGCTGCCCGCGTACAGCTGGTCCCGCCACCCGTGCGGGTGGCGGGACCAGTTGTACTTGCTCGGCCCGATCCGTCAGGCGAAGGGGATCAGGGCCACCGGCGCGGAGGTCGGCTGGTCGGAGCCGCCCGGCGGCTCGACCGTGACCCCGGCCGCCTTGGAGTGCGTGGCATCGCCTGCGAGCACCACGACCTTGTCGCCGCCGGTCGGCATGAGTCCCGCGGAGGTCATGTGACCGGTCGAGTCCTCGAGCCACAGCTGGAACACCTTGCCCGTGGGCGGCTGCGGCATGCCGGAGGTGATGAGCACCGCCTTCTGTAGCGAGGTGGACCGCACAATGGTCGCGGTGGCACCGTCGGGCAGCCGCTTGGCGTAGCGGGCGGCGTCCGGTGCAGCGAGCACCTGGTCGGCGAGGGCCTGCTGGGGATCCTTCTCAACCTGCCGCCAGACCGTGAAGCCGGCGATCGCCAGCACCGCCACCGTGGCCGCCGCGACCACGAGCCGCCAGCCGCGGGTGAAGCCGCCACCACGGCGCGAGCGCCGCGCTGCCAGCTCGTCCCCGGCGCCCGGAGCGCCCGTCGACTCGTGCGTCCGCTCGGAAGAGTCACCGGCGGCACCGGCGGTCGGCACAGCACCCGCGCCGCCGGAGCCGACGGCACCGGCACCAGGCCGGTTGGCAGGAGCCGAGTCGACCGCGGAGTCGTCGGCCGACTCCGCCCCGGACGGGACGAGCGGCGGCAGGGGCCGCACTGTCGCGATCTCGGCGAGCACCTTGGCCCGCAGCGAGGCCGGCGGTGCGACCTCGGTCAGCACCGACAGCTCGGATGCCGCGGCGACGAGGCTGTCGACCTCGGCCTGGCAGGCGGAGCAGTGGGCGAGGTGGCGCTCGAACCGCGCCCGCTCCGCGTCGTCGAGGGCGTCCACGGCATACGCACCGGAGAGCGCGTGGATGTCGTCGCTCACAGGGTCACCCCCAACGTGTCTCGAAGTCTGATGAGTCCATCCCGGATGCGTGTCTTGGCCGTGCCGAGCGGCAGCTCGAGCATCGTCGCGACCTCGGTATGGGTGTAGCCGGAGAGGTAGGCGAGCTCGAGGGCCTGCCGCTGCACCGGCGTGAGCGTCTCGAGCGCCCGGTGGACCCGCTCCGCGTCGAGCCGTTCGACGACGGCCTCCGCGGTGGAGTCGTGGGTCACGTCCTGGTTGCTGGCCCCGTAGCCCTCGTCGCGATTCCGGGCGGCCTCGGCCGCGCGCACGCGATCGACGGCCTTGCGGTGGGCGATCGTGAGCATCCACGACATCGCCCCGCCCTTGCTCGGATCGAAGCGGGCGCTGTGCCGCCAGATCTCGAGGAAGACCTCCTGGGTCACCTCCTCGGACTGGGCGGGGTCACGCACGACGCGTCGCACGAGACCGAAGAGCCGGGGCGAGACCGCGTCGTAGAGCTGCGCGAACGCGGTCTCGTCCCCGGTCGCGGCTCTTCGGAGCAGGTGCTCGAGCTGGACTGGGCGGGCGGTCCCCTCCGGCGAGTCATCGCCGGAGGGGACCACCGAGATCCTTGACATGGGGTCCATTGTGTCGCCCGTCGTCGTGGTCTGCGTCTACCTGGTTCTGTGCGCTGATCGGTCGGCGGACCGTCAGGGCATCAGGACGCTGTCGATGATGTAGACGGTGGCGTTCGCCGTCGGCACGTTGCCGCAGATCACCTTGGCGTTCATCTTGCCGACGGTGAAGTCCTTGCCCGATCCCTTGACCGTGATCGTGGTGCCGGCCAGCGTCTTGTGGTCGCCCGCGAGCTGGTCCGGCGAGAGCTTGCCGGACACGACGTGGTTGGTGAGGATCTTGGTCAGGGTCGGCTTGTCGGCCAGGACCTTCTTGAGGTCGGCCGAAGGGATCTTGGCGAATGCGTCGTTGGTCGGCGCGAACACGGTGATCTCGGGGGCCGAGTTCAGGGTGTCGACGAGGCCGGCCTGCTTGACGGCGGTGACGAGCGTCGAGAGCAGCGGGTTGTTGCTCGCGGCCGTCGCGACCGGGTCGGTCGCCATGCCGTTGAACGAGCCCTTGCCGTCCTTCGGCACGGCCGCGCAGCCCTCGCCGAAGACCGCGGACGCGGCGTCCATCGAGGCCGACGAGCTCATCGTGTCGGAGGGCGTGCTCGACATCGTGTCGGACGGGGTGCTCGCCATCGTGCCGGCGGGAGTGCTGCTGGCAGCCGGCGACGCGGCGTCGCTGTTGCTCCCGCACGCGGCGAGGCTCAGCGGGAGGGCGATGGCCAGGGCCGCGAGGCCGGTGCGGGTCTTCATGCTCTTCATGTCGGTCACTCCTTGGTGGGGCGGCTGTTGCTGTTCGTGTCGTGCACTGTCATCAGGGGTTCGGAGCCGCTGCGGCCCCGGATTGCCTGTCGGAGAGGTTTTTTCGCGGTTGCTCCCGATTCGGTGGTCGGTCACTCGACGGTCACTCGACGGTCACCACGACCTCCTGGATGCCGCTCGACCCGTCGGGGAACGGCGTCGCGCGCTCGCTGGTCTGCACCTGGCCCCTGCGGTCGGTGGCGCGCACCGAGAGCCGGTGCAGCCCGGGCTTGGCGTCCCACGGCAGGTACCACTGGCGCCAGTAGTCGACGCCGACGTCGGGCCCGAGCCGCGTGGGCTGCCAGGGGCCGTCGTCGATCTTGACCTCGACCTTGCCGACACCGCGGTGCTGCGCCCACGCGACACCGCCGATGGCGGTGCGGCCGGCCTTGATCGTCGACAGCGGCGCCGGGGTGTCGATGCGCGCGCTCGTCTTGATGGGGGCGTCGGTCGCCCACTTGCGCTTGGTCCAGTAGGCCTGCTCGGCGGCATACGTCGTCAACGTCAGCTTGGTGAGCCACTTCGTCGCGCCGACGAAGCCGTAGAGGCCCGGGGTGATGAGCCGCGCGGGGAAGCCGTGCACATCGGTCAGCTGCGTGCCGTTCATGCCGATGGCGACCATCGCGTCGCGGCCGTCACGCACGACCGCGAGGGGCGTGCTGATGGTGAAGCCGTCGACGGCGGTGCTCAACACCTGGTCGGGGCTGCCCTTGACGCCGGCGCGGTCGAGCACGTCGGTCAGGCGCACCCCGAGCCAGCGCGCGGCCCCGATGTAGCCGCCGCCGACCTCGTTGGAGACGCACGTCATCGTGATGTCGCGCTCGATGAGCGGCATCGCGGCCAGCTCGGCGAAGGTCAGGCTGAACGGCCGCTCGACCATGCCGTCGACCTCGAGCGTCCACGAGTCGACATCGACCTTCGGCACGGTGAGGTTGGTGTCCACCCGGTAGAAGGAGTCGGTCGGGGTGCGTAGCGGCGAGATGCCCGCCACGGTGGCCTCCAGGCCCTTCGGCAACGGCGCGGCCGGGTCGCTCGGCCGCGGGAGCACGACCTTCTTGACGGCCTGCGCCCCCGCGCGCAGCTGCCCGCCCGCGGCCGCGAGGACCGACAGCGCCGCGACGCCGAGCGCCCCGGCGAGGAAGCCCCGGCGCCCGCTGGTGCCCATGCTCCGCTGCGCGTCGCCGTCCCGCAACCGTCCCGAGGTCGTATGCGTGAGGTGGGCGAGCCAGACGAACGTGGCCACCCCGACGGCCATCGCCACGAGCGCCGGCACGACATCGAGCGGGTGGGCGGCCGGACGCAGCAGCGCGGCGGCGCCGGCGAGGCTCGTGAGCACGACGAGGAAGGCCACGCCGACGGCCAGCCGCCGACGGCTGAGCAGCCCCGCGACGGTGGCGAGGGCCAGCGTCACGACGAGCACCGAGCCCTGCAGGACCACCTTGTCGTTCGTGCCGAACGTCGCGATCGCCCACTCCTTCAACGGAGTCGGCGTCAGGTCGATCACCGTCGACCCCACGGCGAGGACCGGTGACGACGCGGGCGAGAGGAAGCCGGCGACGAGGTGGCCGGCGGCGGTCCCGGCCACCGCGGCGAGGACCCCGCTCAGGGCAAGTCGTGTTCGCGTCATGGTCGGTGGTTCGGTGCGGCGCGGCCGCACGGATTGCGCGAGATGTCCTCTCGCAAAACGGTGAACGTTGGACACCCCACTTGCCGGTGTGGCCGCTGTGGCTCAAGGTGGGCATGTGTCGCCGAAGGACCGAGCCGCCGCACCACGGCCGGCTGCATGACCTCCCAGGTGTCGATGCAGGCGGGCGCGAGCTTCACGATGCCCCGCGGCGGTCAGGCGGGCTCGGCCGATCCAGCCGACGCCCACGCCGACTGCACGGTCCGTAGCCCCGCCGACACGCTGGCGCGCACCGACGAGCTCCTCGAGCAGGTCTGCGACCGCCTCGAGGAGCAGTGGCGTGAACGGTCGCCGGAGCCGCCCGACGTGCTGACGGCCGACTTCCCGCAGCTGCTGCGCGCCTGGCTGCTCCCGACGGCCGGCAAGCGGCTGCGCCCCGTCATGTGCCACTGGGGCTGGGCCGCCGCCCACGGCCCCGAGCGCGGCGGGGCCGACGACCTCGTCGCGATGTGCGCCGCCCTCGAGCTCGTCCACCTCTTCGCCCTCGTCCACGACGACGTCATGGACCGCTCCGACTCCCGTCGGGGCCGCACGACCACGCACGTCGAGGCGGCCCGCGCCCACGTCGACGCGGGTGCCCTCGGCGACCCGACCCTCTTCGGCGACAGCATCGCGATCCTCTACGGCGACCTCGCCCTCAACGAGGCCTGGGACCTCGCTGCCGCGTGCGCCCCGCCGCTGCGCCGCGCCTGGTCCGACATGCTGCGCGAGCTCGTCCAGGGACAGCTCCTCGACGTCACCGGCGCTGCCGCCCGCCGGCGCGACCTCGAGCGCGCCCGACGCGTCGCCCGCCTGAAATCCGGCGCCTACACCGTCCAGCGCCCGCTGCACCTCGGCGCGCTCGCGGCCGGCGCCGAGCCACAGGTGGCCGAGGCACTCGACGTCTACGGCACCCACCTCGGCGAGGCCTTCGCCCTGCGCGACGACATCCTCGGCGTGTGGGGCGATCCCGCCCGCACCGGCAAGCCCGTCGGCGACGACCTCCTGTCGGGCAAGCCCACCGTGCTGCTCGCCGAGGCCCGCCAGGCGCTGCCGCCGCACCTGGCCGAGCAGCACCTCGGCGAGCAGGGGGTAGTGACGCCCGACGCCGTGCCGGTCCTGCAGGACCTGATGCGCGAGGCCGGCGTGCTCGAGCGCACCGAGCAGCGCATCTCCGCCGAGGTGCAGCTCGCCTGCGAGGCGCTCGACGGCGCGGACCTCGAGGCCGAGGCGGTCGCCGAGCTGCGCACCCTCGCCGAGCTGATCGCGTGGCGCGACTCGTGAGCGTCGTCGTCATCGGTGCCGGCCTCTCGGGGCTCGCCGCCGCCTGCCACCTCGTCGGGCGTGGCCACGAGGTCACCCTCGTCGAGCGCCACGACGCCGCCGGTGGTCGCGGCCTGCGCCTGCGCCAGGACGGCTTCACCTTCGACACCGGCCCGACGGTCATGACGATGCCCGACCTCGTCGGCGAGGCACTCGCCGCGGCCGGCACGTCGCTGCACGACGCGCTGCCGATGCGCCTGCTCGACCCGGCCTACCGTGCCCTCTTCGACGACGGCAGCCAGATCATGGTCCGCCACGGCGTCGAGGCGATGCGCCAGGAGATCGCCGACACGTGCGGCAGCGTCGACGCTGCGTCGTTCGTCGACTTCGCCGACTGGCTGCGCAAGCTCTACCGCGTCGAGATGCCCCACTTCATCGACGCGAACTTCGACAGTCCGCTCGACCTGGCCAGCAACCCCCGCGCCGCCGCGCGACTGCTGCGGCTCGGCGGCTTCCGCCGCCTCGGGCCCGTCATCCGCGAATGGTTCCGCGACGAGCGCCTCCACCGCCTCTTCTCCTTCCAGGCGCTGTATGCCGGACTGTCGCCTGAGAGCGCGCTCGCCCTCTACGCGGTCATCACCTACATGGACAGCATCGAGGGGGTGTGGTTCCCCGAGGGCGGGATGGACGCCGTCCCGGCGGCGCTCGCCACCGCAGCGAGCAAGGCGGGCGCCGACCTGCGCTACGGCACCAGCGTCACTCGGCTCGTGCTCGACCGCCGCGGCGCCGTCGCCGGGGTCGAGATCGACTCCGGGGAGCGGCTGCGCGCCGATGCCGTCGTGTGCACGCTCGACCTGCCCACGGCCTACGACCAGCTCCTGCCCCAGCTCAAGGCGCCGCGGGTCGTGCGGTCCGGCACGTACTCTCCCTCGGCCGTCGTCTGGCACGTCGGCGCGTCCGGCACCCCGGCCCCCGGCACCGCCCACCACAACATCCACTTCGGTGCCGACTGGGACGGCGCCTTCCGCGCCCTCATCGACGACCGCCGGCTCATGCCGGACCCGTCGCGGCTCGTCACCGTGCCCACCCTCACCGAGCCGGGCCTGGCGCCCGAGGGCGACTCGGTGCTCTACGTGCTCGAGCCGGTGCCCAACCTCTCGGGATCGATCGACTGGCGGCGTGAGCGTGAGCCGATGCGCGAGCGGCTGCACGCCTTCCTCACCGCCAACGGCTACCCCGACCGCATCCTCACCGAGGAGCTCGTGACGCCGCTGGAGTGGCAGCAGCTGGGCATGCACCAGGGCACCCCGTTCGCCCTCGCGCACACGTTCATGCAGACCGGTCCCTTCCGCCCGGGCAACCTCGACCGGCGCGTCCCGGGCCTGGTCTTCGCCGGCTCCGGCACCGTGCCGGGCGTCGGCGTGCCGATGGTCCTCATCAGCGGCAAGCTCGCCGCCGACCGGGTCGACGCCTACCTCCCGGGTCCGCGAGCCCGTCTTCGAACCGACAGGGGCTGACCGTGAGAAGCGCTGCGAGGCAAGCCGATCCACTGCTGACCGAGGGCTACCGTCGCTGCGCGCAGATCACCCGCCGCTACGGCACCACCTACTACTGGGGCGCCCTGCTGCTGCCTCCCGAGCGCCGCCGGCACGTGTACGCCGTCTACGCCCTGTGCCGCCTGGCCGACGACATCGTCGACGACGACGGCGCCACCACTCCCGCGCACGTCGAGGCCACGGCCGCCCGCCTGCACGAGCTCGCTGCGACCTTCCGGCGCGTCGCCGACGGCGAGCCCACTCCCGACCCGGTGCTCGCGGCCATCGGCCACAGCGTCCGCTCGTGCGGCATCGCCGACGAGTGCTTCGAGCGCTTCTTCGGAGCCATGGCGCTGGACCTCACCCAGACGAGCTACGACACGTGGGACGACCTCCTCGGCTACATGGACGGCTCCGCGGCCGTCATCGGCGAGATGATGCTGCCGGTCCTGCAGCCCCGCTCGCCCCTCGCCCTGCAGCCGGCTCGTGCCCTCGGCAACGCCTTCCAGCTGACCAACTTCCTGCGCGACGTCGGCGAGGACCTCGACCGGGGGCGGGTCTACGTGCCCCAGGAGGACCTGCGCCGCTTCGGCGCCGAGCCCGCCGCCCGGCGCGTGACCCCGGAGTGGCGCGAGCTGATGCGCTTCGAGGTGGAGCGCAACCGCGCGCTCTACCGCGAGGCCGATGCCGGCATACCCCTGCTCCCCGCCGCGTCCGCGCGGTGCGTGTCGACGGCGCGCACCCTCTACGCGCGCATCCTCGAGCGCATCGAGGCCCGCGACTACGACGTCTTCACCGACCGCGCCCGGGTGCCCACGTGGCACAAGGCCGCGCTCTCGGCCCGCGTCCTCGTCCTCGGGCCGGCCCGCCCCGCCTCGTCCGCCCGCCCACGGGAGGTCACCCCATGACCCTGCGCCTGCCCCGCGACCTCGTCGCGCACGTCGACCGTCCGACCGGGCGGCACGCCAGCCACGCCACGGAGCGTCGCAGCCCCAACCCGCTGCGACTCATGCCCGAGGAGCCGCGCGACCGGCTCGCCGGCACGTGGCGGCAGGCGCGCCCGTCACGGATCCACCGCTCGTTCCTCGACGCCCAGGGCCGCAACCCCGGCGGCTGGCACGTCGTCGGCGCCTCGACCGACGTCGGCACCACCCGCTCGGTGACGCGCACCGTCGGCGGCCGCGAGGTCGTCCTCTGGCGCGCCGGCGATGGCACCCTGCTCGCCGGGCCCGGCACCTGCCCGCACCTCGGCGCGCTCCTCGACGACTGCGAGGTCATGCACGACCGGGTCTACTGCCGCTGGCACGGGCTCGCGCTCGGCCCGGGAGTGCGCCGTGACTGGCTGACCTACCCCGCACAGGACGACGGCGTGCTGCTCTGGGTGCGCCTGCCCACCGACGGCGAGGAGCCGACCGACGCGCCCGCCCTGCCCGTGCGGCCGCCGGCCGAGGGCGCCTTCGCGACCGTCGTGTCGCTGCGCGGCACGTGCGAGCCGTCCGACGTCATCGCCAACCGCCTCGACCCGTGGCACGGCACGTGGTACCACCCGTACGCGTTCAGCCACCTCACCGTCGACGACGCCGCCTCGTCCGTCGACCGGCTCGTCGTCGACGTCGCCTTCCGCGTCACCAAGCGGTATGCCGTGCCGGTCCGCGCCGAGTTCACCTGCCCCGACGCGCGCACCATCGTCATGACCATCGTCGACGGCGAGGGTGAGGGCAGCGTCGTCGAGACCCACGCGACGCTCGTCGGGCACGACCGCAGCGGCCGCCCGACGACGGTCGTCACCGAGGCGACCATCGCCTACTCCGACCGCTCCGGGTTCGGGGTCGCGCGCGCCCTCGCCCCGCTGCTGCGCCCCGCCGTCGCGTCGACGGCGCGGCGGCTGTGGGTCGACGACCTCGCCTACGCCGAGCGCCGCTGGCTGCTGCGCGACCGCGGGGAGACCTACGGCTACTGACCGCCCGCCTCCCGACGTCCGTCAGCGCGCGGCGCCGAGCAGGCGCCGCGCCGAGTGCGCCACCGACTGACCGCGCCCGCGCATCGGCACGGTCCACAGCTCGTGCCCCGGCAGTCCGCGGCGGGAGAGCAGGGCGTTCGCGGCCATCCAGCCCGTCGTGGCGGCGCGCTCCATCAGCGCCACCGGCAGCTCGCAGCGGATGCCGTCGCCCGCGAGCACGACGCGCGGGTCGGGGGTGACGACGCCGGGCCGGTCGGCCCACGGGTCGGTGCCGGCGAGCGGGCAGTCCTGCGACAGCAGCCACTCCTCGTGCAGGACCGTCGCCGTGGCCAGCTCGGGGTGCAGGCGGTGCAGCTCGCGACGCAGCCCCTCGCGGAGGGTGGCCTCCTCGGTGCCGGACGGGACGGCATACGCGTGCAGCTCGACGACGCAGCCGCCCGACTGACGCGCCCACGCGCCTGCCGCGGACTCCATCTGGTCGACAAAGGTGATGTTGTCGAGTGGGCCGTAGCCGCTCGTGCCGAGGAAGAGTGGGCTGCCTTGTGCCGCAGGGCGGTCCAGCCAGAGCCGCCAGACCGCGAAAGGTGGCGCGACACGCTGGCTCGCCAAAGCTTCGCGCCACGTCGGGTCGCCGAGCCAGCTCGCGTCGGCGACGAGCCCCTGCAGCGTCGCCCGGTCGGTGGCCAGCACGACGTCGGTCACCCTCAGCGTGCTGCCGTCGTCCAGCCGAGCACGTATGCCGTCGCCGTCCTCCTCGAGGCCCGTGACCGACGTGCCGGTGCGGATCTCGACCCCGAGCCCGGCGAGGTGGCGGGCCAGGGGCTGCCAGATGGCGCTGTCGTAGTCGTCGTCGGGCACGTCGAAGAGCAGGCCCTCGGCCGAGCCGGTGAAGTAGGTGTGGAACATCGCGACGAGCTCGCCGCCGGAGAAGTCGGTGGGGTCGGCGAAGAAGCTGCGGGCGAAGACCTCGAGGGCGAGGTGGCGGGCCTGGTGCGGGAAGCGGAGCCGGTCGAGCACCTCTGCGGCACTGACCCCGTCGAGCTCGGAGTAGGTCTCGGGGAAGCGGACGTCGAGCAGCCCGAGCGCCGCCCCGACGTCGACCTTGGCCAGGGCGGAGACCGGGAAGCTGGGGCTGCGCGCGACGAAGGACGCGATCGACAGCGGCGGTGTGCGCGGGATGCCGGCGAACGAGTCGGTCGGGCCGTCGGCGAGCGTCAGCGGGTAGTCCGGGACGGGACGCAGCCGCTCGAGGCCCGGGTCGGAGCGGCGCAGCAGGGCGCGCAGGTTGTAGTACTGCCGGAAGAAGGCGTGGAAGCCGCGGCTCATCGTCAGCCGGGGAGCGTCACCCTCGGGTGTCTCGAGCGGCCACGAGCGCACCCGCCCGCCGAGGGTGGCCTCGCGCTCGACGACGATCACGTCGACACCACGCTCGGCGAGGCCTGTGGCAGCCGTCAGGCCCGCGACGCCGCCACCGACGACGAGGACGGGACCGGTTGGGGCCGAGGCGTTTCCGCGCGCCGGTGGCTGGGGCAGGTGGCGCTCGGCCCGCGGGTCGCGGCCGGGCAGCCAGGTCACAGCACCGCGACGGGGCCTCACGGCATACCCGCGCTCGTCGGGGTGGACGCGGGCGCGAGCGGCTTGTGGCCCACGACGGTGTGCACGGTGCCGCGCTGCCAGCCCGGCACCGGATGTGTGGCCACGCGCTCGAACCCGGCCCGGCGCAGGCGCTCCTCGAGGTCCGCGGTCGAGTCCATGTGCAGCACGCTGCGCCAGAGGTAGCGATAGAGACTCGTGTTGCGCGAGGTGACCCAGCCCAGCGGGATGATGACGCCCCAGCACACGAGCGTCCACAGCAGCGAGGGGACCAGACGGCCCCGGACGGAGTACTCGTGCACGACGAGCGTGCCGCCAGGCCGCAGCTCGTCGTGGATGGCGCTGAGGGTGGCGTCGCGGTCGGGCACGTTGCGCACGAGGTAGGCCGCCAGCACGCCGTCCAGTCCGCCTGCGGCTCGGGCCGTCTCGAGCTCCGGATGCCCGGCGAGCGCCTCCGCGCGGCCGTGGGCGAAGGAGACCGTGGCGGGCCAGCTCTTCCGGCGGGCGCTTTCGAGCATGCCGGCCGAGCCGTCCATGGCCAGCACGGCGGTTGTCGGCTCGGGGCCGTGGTGGACGGTGAGGGCCTGGACGAGGGCTGCGGTGGAGGCGCCCGAGCCGCAGCCGAGGTCGAGCACGTGGGCCGGCGGGGAGGCGACGGCCCGGACGAGGGCGTGGGCCGAGGAGCGCAGCTGGCGGTGGTAGCCGGGGCTGAGGCCGACCATCAGGTCGTAGCGCTCGGCCACGTCGTCGAACGCCTCGGGGACGTCCTCGCGGCGGGCTACTGGTCCCTCGAGCATGCATCCTCCTGGCGGGCCGGTGCGGCCACAGTGGGGTCGTTCGAGCTGTTCGGGCCGGTCGCGCCGGTCGGATTGGTCGCCCGGGTGGGGCCGGGGGTGTCGCCCGTCGCTCGGGCGGGCCGGCGCTGCTTGGCGCGCTCCCACAGGATGATGGCGCCGCCGACCATGGCGAACCCGAACAGGTAGTCCTCGACCGGCACGTCCCAGGGCCAGCGGATGCCGAGGAACTGGTCGGGAGCGTAGATGACGATGGGGGCGCTGAGCTTGGTGAGCCAGCCGTCGACGAGCACCTGGAAGCCGAAGACGATGGCCATGCTGACCCAGAACTGGGCTCGCGCGAAGACGCGCGTGCCCGACCAGCGTTCGAGGGCGACGACGGCGAGCACGGACAGCACCGCGAGGACGGTGTACTCACGCATCGGCGCGCTCCCGCCGCCGCGTCTCGTGCAGGCGCCGCAGCACCGACAGCACCCAGCCGACGGCCTCGTAGGTCAGCAGGCCGCAGATCGGGACGACGACGAAGAAGACGAGCTCCTCGATCGGCATCCCGCCCGGCAGGTCGAGCCCGGTGACATAGGCCGGGTTGTAGCGCCAGTGGTCGCGCCAGATCCCGAGCAGGTCCCACGCCGAGAAGATCACGACGATCGGCACGAGCGCGGTGACGAGCAGGCCGGGCCGCCGGTAGACGCGGGCGCGCAGGACGAACTCCAGCGGCAGGGTGATGGCCAGGCAGCCCGCCATGAGCAGCAGGTACTGGTAGCGATCCACGGCCGAGCCCTCCAGTCGTCGACGGCCCGGCGGCCGTCGGCCCAGCCTAACCTCGGTGCGCGAGCAGGCGCCGGAGCGCGGTCCCGTACGCGAGCTGGGCCACGCGCCCGACGAGCGGGTCGAGCAGGCGGGGCACGCCGCGTACCCCGATCTCCTGGGACCAGTCGACCGTGGAGCCCGAGCCGGCGGGGCTGACCCGCAGGTCGATGGAGCCGCGGACGACCTTGCCCTCCTTCTGGATCCACGCCGTGCCGGGGTGCTCGGCCCCCGGCTGGGTGATGGCCTCGACCACCATGACGTCGTCGAAGCCGACCGGCCCGACCGCGGTGCGGGCCACGAAGCGGGAGCCCGGCACGAGACCGTCTGCCGTCATCGTCTCGCCGGTGACCGTCGTCAGCGGGATGACCGCGCTGTGCGCGTGCAGGTCGAGCACGCGGCGCCACGCCTCCCGGGCCGCCAGCGCCGAGTCGAGGTGCACCGTGAAGGTCGCCATGGACCCAGTCTGACTGGTGCGCGGGGCAGCCGGAACCGTGACACCTGTCATGCACAGGACATGACGATCACCGCTGACGCGGGCATCACGGGCACGACACAGTTGCACCATGACCAACACCCCTCTCTCGGCCGCCGGCACCTCGGGGGCGCCGGCGGTCGAGCTGCGCTCGCTCGTCAAGACCTTCCCGGGCCGCCGCGGCTCGCGCGACGCGACCGTCCGCGCCGTCGACGGCGTCGACCTGCGCATCGAGCCCGGCGAGGTCGTCGCCTTCCTCGGCCCCAACGGCGCCGGCAAGACGACGACGCTCGACGTCGTGCTCGGGCTGACCACGCCCACGAGCGGCACCGCCGAGGTCTTCGGCCGCGCACCGCGCGAGGCCGTCGTCTCGGGCCTCGTCTCGGCCGTCCTGCAGACCGGCGGCCTGCTGCGCGACCTGACGGTCCGCGAGACCGTCCGCATGATCGCGAGCACGTATGCCGTCCACACCCCGGTCGACGAGGTGATGGAGCGCGCGGGGCTGGGCCCGCTCGCCGATCGGCGCGTCTCGAAGTGCTCCGGCGGTGAGCAGCAGCGGCTGCGCTTCGCCCTCGCGCTGCTGCCGGACCCGCGGCTGCTCGTCCTCGACGAGCCGACGGCCGGGATGGACGTCACGGCGCGTCGCGACTTCTGGGACGCGATGCACGCCGACGCGAGCGCCGGGCGCACCGTCGTCTTCGCGACGCACTACCTCGAGGAGGCCGACTCCTTCGCCGACCGGATCGTCCTGGTCGCCGGCGGCAAGGTCGTCGCCGACGGGACGACGGCGCAGATCCGCGCGCGGGCCAGCGGCCGGATCGTCTCCGCGACGCTGCCGCAGCTGCGGGCCGCCGAGCTCGTGGCACAGCTGCGGACCCTGCCCGGGGTCGGCTCCGTCGAGGAGCGCGGGGCCCGCGTGGTCGTCGCCGCGAGCGACTCCGACGCCGTCGCCCGCTTCGTCCTCGGCGCGGGCGGCTGCGACCTCGAGATCGCAACCGCCGGCCTCGAGGAGGCCTTCATGACCCTCACCACCGAGGCGATCGGCGCCGCCGCCACGGTCGCCCCCACCGCCACGACCGACAAGGAGCTCGTCGGATGAACGCCACCTTCGTCCTGCTCGACCTGCGCCGCATCACGCGCAACTGGAGCGCCATGTTCTTCACCGCGGTGCTGCCGACCTTCTTTTACCTGATCTTCGGCGCGACGGTCGACGCCAAGGGCGCCGAGATCGGCAACGGCAACGTCGCGATGTACGTCATGATCACGATGGCCGCCTACGGCGCCGTGCTGGCCGCGACGAGCGTCAGCGCCAACGCCGCCGTCGAGCGCGTCCAGGGCTGGGGCCGCCAGCTCGGGCTCACGCCGCTCGCCGACTCGGCCTTCATCACCGGCAAGGCGCTCGTGGCCATGACGGTCGCCGCAGTGCCCGTCGCCCTGACGTACGCGCTCGGCGTGGCCACCGGGGCCCGGGGCTCCGCGTCGGCGTGGGGCCTCAGTGCCCTGCTCGCCCTCGCCGGCTCGTCCGTCTTCGCGGTCTACGGTCTCCTCGTGGGAACGGCCTTCCAGTCCGAGGCGGCCGCGGGCGCCGCGTCCGGCTCGATCGTGGTCTTCGCCTTCCTCGGCAACCTCTTCGTCCCGCTCTCGGGTGGCCTGCTCGCCTTCGCGAAGTTCACGCCGCTCTACGGCTACGCGGCCCTGGCCCGCTACCCGCTCACCGAGGGCTGGCTGACCGACGGCTCGCGCGACCCGCTGTGGCTGCCGATCGTCAACGTCGTGGCCTGGACGCTCGTCTTCGGCGCGCTCGCCACCTACTTCGTGCGCCGCGGCCGGGAGCGCCAGTGACCGACGCGTGCACCGACGGGCGACCGGGTCCTGCAGGGGCCCGGTCGCCGGCCCGCAACCCGTGGGAGCGCTGGGGCTGGGTGGTCCGCGGGGTCTGGCTCGTCTTCCTGATCTTCCCGGTACTCTCGCTCGTCACCGAGCCGCACCCGCTCTGGCAGACGGTGCTCGGCCTGGTGCTCGTGGCCGTCTTCGCCGTCGCCTACGTGCGCGGCTCGCAGAACCTCGAGCGGATGCGACGGGGGCGGGGCGCGACGAGGTGGGCGGTCGCCTACCTCGTCCTGCTCGTCGGCTGCATGGTCGGCACGGCCCCGATCATCGGCGGCGGCTGCCTGAGCTTCCTGCCCTTCGTCGTGGCCTTCGCGATGTTCGCGCTGCCCCTGCCTTGGGCGATGACGGTCGGCATCGCCGCCACCCTCGCCGCGGGCGCAGCAGCAGTCGTCTCCAACCCCGACGAGGGGGTGTGGAGCGTGGCGATCATCGTCTTCGCCGTCGGTGTCATGACCGGCGGCGTACGGCTCGTCTCCGACCGCGGCGAGGACTACGAGCGGATGGAGCGCGACCTCGCCATCGTCGAGGAGCGCGAGCGGGTGGCCCGCGACGTCCACGACGTGCTCGGGCACTCGCTCACCGTCGTGACCGTCAAGGCCGAGCTCGCCGAACGCCTCGTCGACCTCGACCCGGCGCGGGCCAAGGCCGAGCTCCTCGAGATCCAGGCGCTCAGCCGCCAGGCGCTCGCCGAGATCCGGGCCACCGTCGGCGGGCTGCGGGTGGCCCGGCTCGGCGACGAGCTCACTTCCGCCCGGGCGGCGCTCGCCG
Organism: Terrabacter sp. NPDC080008; assembly: GCF_040702505.1. Classification (NCBI taxonomy): domain Bacteria; kingdom Bacillati; phylum Actinomycetota; class Actinomycetes; order Micrococcales; family Intrasporangiaceae; genus Terrabacter; species Terrabacter sp. NPDC080008. The sequence goes on along the minus strand of NZ_JBFBLC010000001.1, from coordinate 191,395 downwards.
GCGCCGGCATCGAGGCGCACGTCCCCGACGACCCGAGCGCCGTCGACCCGCGCCACCGCACCGTGCTGGCCTGGGTGCTGCGCGAGGCCACGACCAACGTCGTGCGCCACAGCGACGCCGACGAGTGCTGGGTCGAGCTGGCACCGAACCGCCTGACGGTGCGCGACGACGGACGCGGCGTCGACGGGCGACCCGAGGGCAACGGCATACGCGGTCTGCGTGAGAGAGTCGGGGCCGCGGGCGGCCGGCTCACGATCGCCACCGGCCCCCAGGGCCACGGGACCGTGCTGGAGGTGACGCTGTGAGCGAGACGATCAAGGTGCTGCTCGCCGACGACCAGGCACTCGTGCGCGGCGCGCTCGCCGCGCTGCTCGCGCTCGAGCCCGACCTCGAGGTCGTCGCCGAGGTGGGTCGCGGCGACGAGGTCGTCGACGCGGCACGTCAGTCCGGGGCCGACGTGTGCCTGCTCGACATCGAGATGCCCGGGGCCGACGGCATCGCCGCCGCTGCAGCAGTGCGTGCGGCCCTGCCCGGTGTGCGCAGCCTCGTCGTGACGACGTTCGGCCGTCCCGGCTACCTGCGCCGCGCACTCGAGGCCGGCGCGTCCGGCTTCGTCGTCAAGGACACCCCGGCCCGGCAGCTGGCCGAGGCGGTGCGCCGGGTGCACGCGGGCCTGCGGGTCGTCGACCCCTCCCTGGCCACGGAGTCGCTCGTCGACGGCGCGAACCCGCTGACCGAGCGCGAGCAGGAGGTCCTGCGCGTGGCGCTCGGCGGTGGCACGGTCGCGGCCATCGCCGCCGTCGTGCACCTCTCGCCCGGCACGGTGCGCAACCACCTCAGCTCGGCCATCGGCAAGACCGGCACGTCCACCCGGGCCGGCGCTGCCCGCGTCGCGCAGGAGCGCGGCTGGCTCTGAGCCGTCGGTCCGGTCACGCCCGGGGCGCCGTGTCGAAACCGGGCGGCGCCGTTCGACGTCGTGGTGAAGGCTGGGACCGACCCGGCCGACCACCAGCCGGCACCACGCATACGACCCAAGGAGAGACGCATGCGCTTCCTCATGATCCACAAGCTCGACGAGTCCCGCCCCGAGGCCTGGAACCCCAGCCCCGAGTTCCAGGCGGCGATGGGCGAGCTCATGGGTGAGTACGCCGAGTCGGGCGTGCTGCTCGCGGCCGAGGGCGTCACGCAGAGCAAGGACGGCGCGATGGTGCGCAAGACCGACGGCGGCGGTGTCACCGTCACCGACGGGCCGTTCACCGAGGCCCGCGAGGTCATCGGCGGCTTCGCCCTCGTCAACGTCGACAGCCGTGAGCAGGCGCTCGAGCTCGCCGAGCGGTTCGCCTCGCTGTTCGACGAGGTGTCGGTCGAGGTGCGCCGCGTCGCCGAGTTCGAGGACCTGCCGCAGGGCTGACCGCCGCACCCGCAGCCCGGAAGGTCGCACCCCCGCAGAGGGGGTGCGACCTTCCTTGCTCCCGCCGTATGCCGTCCGGCGCGGTCAGGCGGCTGCCGGCGCCTTGACGGCCCGCCGGACCACGAACACCGTGACCAGCTCGGCCACCCCGATGACGATGAGCAGGATCCCCGCGAGCCGCGTCAGCACGACGAGCGTGGCACCGGGCCAGACGGCCACGACGATGCCGGCGACGATCGAGATGGCCCCGAAGATGAAGAGGAAGACCCGCGAGCCCGTCGACCGGCCCGAGGCGAAGCCGTGGACGAGCGCCGCGACACCCTCGGCGATCCAGCCGGCGGCGATGAGGATCGCGATGACGACCAGCGAGGTGCCGGGCCGGAACAGGCAGATGATGCCCGCGATGATCGACAGGATGCCGAGCGCGACGGAGACCGGTCGCACCCAGCCGGGGTCGTGCGGCAGGTCGCCGGTCACCGACAGGCGCACGGCGCCGGCCGCGATCAGCTGCAGCCCGAAGATGAGGGCCACGACGAGCAGGGTCGCCTTGGGCCACACGAGCACGAGGACGCCGAGGACCACCGAGACGATCCCGATGGCCACGATCGCTCCCGACCACCGCGCGGGCGGCCCGGAGCTGCCGGTGGACCAGGCGCCGGCCTGAGCGGCGGCGGCGTCGCGGCGGGTCTGCGGCGCCCCGGGGGCGGGTCCGGAGACCGGCTCGTCGGCGCGGTGCCCCGGGTCGGGGGTCGGTGCGTTGGGGACGGGGGTCGACATGAGCTCCTCCTGAGGGGTGAGGGTCTCGCCCGTGGTGCGGCTCCTCCAGTGTCGCGCCGCCACACGCCTGCCGCGGGCTTTTCCGGCGGCCGGCCACACGGCATACGCCCCGAGCCCGTATGCCGTGTGGCCGTGTCCGTGGTGCCGGTTCGCTGGGTGCCGTCAGGCCGTGGCGGGTGCGCCTTCAGTGTCGCGCCGGCCTCGGGCGGGACGCCACCCTCTGTCCAGCGTTGCCCCGGCGGCACGTGGACGGCTGCGTCGCTGTGTCTTCCGTGGCGGGGTCCCCGAGGGACAGATAGCGTCGGCGTCGTGAACATCATCTTCGTGGAGCCGTCGTTCCCGGCGAACCAGCGCCGCTTCGTGCACGCGCTCGCCGCGGTGGGGGCGAACGTCTACGGGATCGGTGAGACCGAAGAGGGCCACCTCGACGACGAGGTGCTGGGGGCGCTGCGCGGCTACTACCGCGTCGGTAACGTCACCGACGTCGACCAGATGACGCAGGCCGTGCGCTACTTCCAGGACAAGGTGTGGATCGACGCGCTCGAGGCGGTCGTCGAGTCGCACACGATGACTGCGGCGCAGGTGCGCGAGGCGTGCGGCATCCCGGGCACGAGCGTGCGCACGACGTGGCTGTGCCGCGACAAGCCGTCGATGAAGGAGGCGCTGCGGGCTGCCGGCGTGCCGACCGCCGCCAGCGCCGCGATCGAGTCGGCGGCCGAGGCGCGCGACTTCGCTGCGCGCGAGGGCTATCCGCTGATCCTCAAGCCGCGCGCGGGCGCCGGCGCGCAGGGCACGGTCCGCGTCGACAACGACACCGAGCTCGAGCAGGCGCTGCAGGCGTACGGCCGCGAGGGCGCCACGTCGATCGCCATCGAGGAGTTCGTGGAGGGCCACGAGGGCTTCTACGACACGATCACCCTCGGCGGGCGGGTCGTTCACGACTGGGCCACGCACTACTACCCCAACGTCCTCGAGGCGATGCGCCACCGCTGGATCTCGCCGCAGTTCGTCACGACCAACCGCATCGACGAGCCGGGCAACGCCTTCTACGCCGAGGTGCGTGAGCTCGGGCAGCGGGTCATCGAGGCGCTCGGCATCGAGACGTCGGCCACGCACATGGAGTGGTTCTACGGACCGAAGGGGCTGCGCTTCAGCGAGATCGGCTGCCGCCCGCCGGGTGTCGGCGCGTGGGACCTCTACTCCGCGGCCAACGAGGTCGACGTCTACCGCGAGTGGGCGCACGTCATCACGCACCGCGCGCCCGAGCAGCAGATGAGGCGGACGTATGCCGCCGGCATCGTCGCGCTGCGCCCCGACCGGGACGGGACGATCACCGGCTACACCGGCATCGACGAGATCCAGGCCCGCTACGGCGAGTGGGTGATCGACGGCCACTTTCCGCCGGTCGGGCACGGCACGCAGGCGGTCGAGGCCGGCTACATGGCCAACGCGTGGGTGCGGGTGCGCCACCCCGACTTCGACACGACCCGCGCGATGCTCGACGACATCGGCCGCACCGTCCGCGTCCACGCGGGCTGACGCGGCCGCCTGATGTCCGTGATGTCGACGATCCTGCTCGGCCCGCAGCGCTTCACGACGACCGTGGGCGCCGTCGTGCGCGGCCTCGGCGTGTCCGGGCGCATCGCCATGGTCAACGCCGGCTGGGAGGAGCGCGAGTCCGACGACGCCGAGCTCGCCGGCCACCTCGACGGCCGGGGCGTCAACCTCGCCCTGCACCACCGGATGACCGACGTGCTCGCCAAGGACGAGCAGGTCGCGACCGCGGTCCGCGAGTTCCGCGAGGGCGTGGACGAGCTGCGCGCCTTCTACGGCATCCGGCTGCAGAGTGCGATCGACGCCGTCGAGGCCGTCGCGCACCGCACGTCGCTGCACGACGTGCGGCCGTGGGCCGAGGAGGCCGCCATCCAGTCCGTTCGCGACGTCGACAAGTGGTATGCCGCGGCGGTCGCCGAGCGGCACGCCGCCCTCCGCGCCGCGACGTCACCGGAGGTCAGCGGCATCGTCGGCTGGCACCGCGGCGAGGTCGGCGCCGTCCTGGCCGAGTGCGAGGCGGTCGTCCTGGCCGGCGGCAACGTGCGCGTCCTCCTCGAGACGCTCCGCCTCTTCGACGTCTCGCTGCGGCCGGAGCAGACGGTCGTCGCCTGGTCGGCCGGGGCGATGGCGCTGACCGACCAGGTCGTCCTCTTCCACGACTTCGCCCCGCACGGGGTCACCGCCGCCGAGCTGCACGACCGGGGCCTCGGCCGGCTGCGGGGCGTCATCGCGCTGCCGCATGCCAAGCGGCGCCTCCGGCTCGACGACCACGAGCGGATGGCGCTCCTCGCGCGCCGGTTCGCCGGGCACGAGCTGCTCCTGCTCGACGACGGCGCGGTGGTGCGCTTCGAGGGGGTGGACGGCACACGCGAGGGTGCGGACGGCATACGGCAAGGTGCGTCCAGCATCCCGGCGGGCGCGCGGGTCATCGACGCGAACGGTCACGTCTGCGTGGTGGAGGCGGCATGAGCCCGGTCGAGCGGCTCGCGGTCAACCGGCTGCGCGCCCAGCAGCCACTCGACGGGCCGGCGATCGACCGGTTCCTCGAGCGCTTCGGCAGCCCCATCATCGAGGGCGAGCGGGCGACGTTCCTCTACCGCGGCGACGTCGACGAGGTGTGGGTGCGCCACCGGGTCGTCGGCCTGCCGGATCCATTGCCGCTGAAGCGGATCGGCGAGTCCGACCTGTGGGCCGTGACCACGGTGCTGCCGGAGGGGTCGCGGGTCGAGTACCAGATCGAGATCCGCAAGGGCGAGCAGTACGAGCGGTTCAACGACCCGCTCAACCCGCGTCTCGCGCACAGCCCGATGGGCTCGTCGTCGGTGTGCGCGGCCGTCGGCTACCGCGTGCCGGACTGGGTGGCCCACGACCCGGAGGCCCGCGAGGGCACCCTCGTCGAGGAGACGGTCCGCAGCCGGGCGCTGCGCCGTGACCAGCCGGTGACGATCTACCTGCCGGCCCGCTTCAACCGGGCGCAGCGCTACCCGCTGCTGATCGTCCACGACGGCGGCGACTACCTCGCGTTCGCGGCGATGAAGACGGTCCTCGACAACCTCATCCACCGCCTCGACGTCGACCCGCTCGTCGCCGTCTTCGTCTCCCCGCGCGACCGGCTCAAGGAGTACCCCAACCACGCGCCGCACGCCCGGTTCATCGCCCGCGAGCTCGTGCCGCTGCTGAACGAGCGGCTGCCGCTCATCGACGCTCCGGAGGCGCGGTGCCTGATGGGCAGCTCGTTCGGCGGCATCGCGGCGCTGTCGGTCGCGGTGCGCTATCCCGGGCTCTTCGGCTCGCTGCTGCTGCAGTCGGCGTCGCTCATCTTCACCGACATCGGCTTCGACCATGGCGGCGGCCCAGCCTTCGACCCGGTCGTGAAGTTCGTCAACCGCTACCGCGCGAAGCCCACCGCCGTCGTCGACCGCATCTACATGTCGTGCGGGGTCTACGAGCCGCTCATCACGCCGAACCGGTCGATGGTGCCCGTCTTCCGCCACACCGGGATGAAGGTGCGCTACGTCGAGGCGCGCGACGGCCACAACTGGGAGGACTGGCGCGACCGCCTCGGCGACGCCCTCTCGTGGCTCTTCCCCGGTCCGCAGAAGTTCGTCTACGAGTAGATCCAGCAGACAGGAGCAACCCGCATGAAGGTGACCGACCGGTGGTACTCCGACCGTCTGGGCCAGGACCTCAGCGTCGCGCGGTGGGGCAGCTACGGCTCGCCGGTGCTGCTCTTCCCGACCGCCGGCGGTGACGCGGAGGAGGTCGAGCGCCACCAGATGATCGCCCACCTCGAGCCGCTCATCGCGGCCGGCCGGGCCAAGGTCTACTCGGTCGACAGCATCGCCGGCCGGGCGCTCGCCGAGCGGCGCGGCAGCGCCGACTACCGTCTCGCCCTCTTCAACGCCTTCCACGAGGCGATCGCCCGCGAGGTCATCCCGGCGATCCACTCCGACCTCGGCGGCCAGCAGCTGCCGGTGACGGTCGCCGGCGCGTCGATCGGCGCCTTCAACGCCCTCGCGATCACCTGCCGCTACCCCGAGCTCGTGCAGTCGGCCGTCTGCATGAGCGGGACGTACGCGATCGAGCAGTTCATCGGCGGCCACGTCAACGACGACCTCTACTTCAGCTCGCCGCTGCGCTTCCTGCCCGGCCTCGAGGGGCCGACGCTCGACCTGCTGCGCCAGCGGATGATCGTGTTGGCCTCCGGCAGCGGCCGCTGGGAGGACGTCGGCGAGTCCTGGGCGGTCGCCGAGGTGCTCGGCCGCAAGGGCATCCCCAACCGCGTCGACGACTGGGGCACGTCCTACGACCACGACTGGCCGACGTGGTGGGCGATGCTGCCGCTCTACCTCGACGACCTGCTGCCCTGAGCGTGAGGCGCCCGTAATCGCGTGCGCAGCCGGGTCGCCGACCGTAGCGTTGCCGCATGGCCGACACCATGACCAGCCCGGGGATCGCCTCGTCGACCCAGTCGTATGCCGTCCCGGCCGACCGCCACGACGTGATCCGGGTGCAGGGTGCCCGCGAGAACAACCTGCGTGACGTCACCGTCGAGCTGCCCAAGCGGCGGCTGACCGTCTTCACCGGGGTCTCGGGGTCGGGCAAGAGCTCTCTCGTCTTCGCCACGATCGCGGCCGAGTCGCAGCGGCTCATCAACGAGACGTACAGCGCGTTCGTCCAGGGCTTCATGCCCTCGCTGGCGCGGCCCGACGTCGACCTGCTCGAGGGACTGACGACGGCGATCATCGTCGACCAGGAGCGGATGGGCGCCAACCCGCGCTCGACCGTCGGCACCGCGACCGATGCGAACGCGATGCTCCGCATCCTCTTCAGCCGCCTCGGGCAGCCGCACATCGGCCCGCCCACCGCGTTCGCCTTCAACGTGCCGACGCGGGTGGCGAGCGGGGTCATGAAGACAGACCGCGGCAGCCACACGGAGACCTCGGTGGTGCGCGAGGCGGTCTACCAGGGCGGCATGTGCCCGCGGTGCGAGGGCATGGGGTCGGTCAACGACTTCGATCTCACCGCGATCTACGACGAGACGAAGTCGCTGTCGGAGGGCGGGCTGCTGGTTCCGGGCTACAGCATGGACGGGTGGTACGGCCGGATCTTCGCCGGCGCGGGCCTGCCGATGGACAAGCCGATCGGGAAGTTCACCGCGAAGCAGCGCGAGAAGCTGCTCTACGGCCAGCCCGAGCGCATCAAGGTCGAGGGCGTCAACCTCACCTACGAGGGCGTGCTGAGCAAGATCCAGAAGTCGATGCTGTCGAAGGACCTCGACGCCATGCAGCCGCACGTGCGCCGGTTCGTCGAGCGCGCCGTCACCTTCACGACCTGCCCCGAGTGCGGCGGCACCCGCCTGTCGAAGGAGGCGCTGAGCTCGAAGATCAAGGGCAAGAACATCGCCGAGCTGTGCTCGATGCAGATCACCGACCTCGCCGAGTGGCTGCGCGGGATGCACGAGCCCTCGGTGGCGCCGTTGCTCAAGGGGCTGCAGCACCTGCTCGACTCGTTCGACGAGATCGGCCTCGGCTACCTCTCGCTCGACCGGCCGGCCGGCACGCTCTCCGGCGGGGAGGCCCAGCGCACCAAGATGATCCGCCATCTCGGCTCCTCTCTCACCGACGTGACCTACGTCTTCGACGAGCCGAGCATCGGCCTGCACCCGCACGACATCGAGCGGATGAACCGGCTGCTGGTCCAGCTGCGCGACAAGGGCAACACTGTCCTCGTCGTCGAGCACAAGCCGGAGATGATCGCGATCGCCGACCACGTCGTCGACCTCGGCCCGGGCGCCGGCAGTGGCGGCGGCCAGGTCGTCTACGAGGGGAGCGTCGATGGGCTGCGGGCCAGCGACACCGTCACCGGCCACCACCTCGACGACCGGGTCAGCCTCAAGGACACCGTCCGCGAGCCGAAGGGCGCCCTGAAGATCCGGGGCGCGAGCACCCACAACCTGCGCGACGTCGACGTCGATCTCCCGCTCGGCGTCCTCTGCGTCGTCACCGGGGTCGCCGGCTCGGGCAAGAGCTCGCTCGTGCACGGCTCGGTCGAGGGCCGCGACGGCGTGGTCGTCGTCGACCAGGGCGCCATCCGGGGGTCACGCCGCAGCAACCCGGCGACCTACACCGGCCTGCTCGAGCCGATCCGCAAGGCCTTCGCCAAGGCCAACGGCGTCAAGCCCGCCCTCTTCAGCTCCAACTCCGAGGGCGCCTGCCCCGCGTGCAACGGCGCCGGCGTCATCTACACCGAGCTCGGCGTCATGGCGACCGTCGAGTCGACGTGCGAGGAGTGCGAGGGCCGGCGCTTCCAGGCCGCGGTCCTCGACTACACGCTCGGCGGCCGCAACATCGCCGACGTCCTCGACCTCTCGGTGTCCGAGGCACTGGAGTTCTTCGCCGACGGCGAGGCGAAGACCCCGGCCGCGCACAAGATCCTCGAGCGCCTCGCCGACGTCGGCCTCGGCTACCTCACGCTCGGCCAGCCGCTCACGACCCTCTCCGGCGGCGAGCGCCAGCGGCTCAAGCTCGCCGCGCAGATGGCGGAGAAGGCCGAGGTCTACGTCCTCGACGAGCCGACCGTCGGGCTGCACCTCGCGGACGTCGCGAACCTGCTCGCCCTGCTCGACCGCCTCGTCGACTCGGGCCGCTCGGTCGTCGTCATCGAGCACCACCAGGCGGTCATGGCGCACGCCGACTGGATCATCGACCTCGGCCCGGGCGCCGGCCACGACGGCGGCCGGATCGTCTTCGAGGGCACCCCGTCCGACCTCGTCGCCGACCGCTCGACGCTCACCGGTCAGCACCTCGCGGCCTATGTGGGAGCCTGACCCGCGTGACTGAACCCCTCGACCCGCAGGGTGACCTGCGCATCGCCATCGTGGGCTTCGGCCTGCGTGCCAGCCTCGCCCGCTACGCCCACCGCCCCGGCGAGGGCAGCCGGGTCACGGTCGTCTGCGACTCCGCCGAGCGGGGCCGAGCCGACGCCGCCGAGCGCATCGAGGGCGTACGCCTCGTCGACGGTCTCGACGAGCTGCTCGGTCCCGACGTGCGGGCCGAGTTCGACGCGGTACTCGTCCTGACCCCCGACCACGTGCACGCCGAGCACGCCGTGCGGACGCTGGAGGCCGGCATACCGACGTTCGTCGAGAAGCCGCTCGCGACGACGCTCGCCGACGCCGACCGCATCCTCGAGGCCGCGCACCGCACGCGAACGCGGCTCTACGTCGGGCACAACATGAGGCACATGCCGGTGGTCCGCGCGATGCGCGACGTCATCCAGGCCGGCACGATCGGCGAGGTCAAGGCCGTCTGGTGCCGGCACTTCGTCTCCGCCGGCGGCGACTACTACTTCAAGGACTGGCACGCCGACCGGCGCAACACGACAGGGCTATTGCTGCAGAAGGGCGCCCACGACCTCGACGTCATCCACTGGCTCGCCGGCGCCTACACGCGGCGGGTGAGCGCGGTCGGCGCGCTCGCGGTGTACGGCGACATCGACGACCACCGCGACAACTCCGACCGGCGGATGGCCGACTGGTACTCCCTCGACAACTGGCCGCCCACCGAGCAGCGCGAGCTCAACCCGGTTGTCGACGTCGAGGACCTCTCGATGGCCAACCTCGTGCTGGAGGACGGCGTGCTCGCCTCCTACCAGCAGTGCCACTTCACGCCGGACTACTGGCGCAGCTACACCGTCATCGGCACCAAGGGGCGTCTCGAGAACTTCGGCGACGGCCCGGGCGCGAAGGTCAAGGTGTGGACGCGCCGCACCGACAGCTATCGCGACGACGCCGACGAGGTCATCGAGATCCCGCCGGCCGACACGCTCGGGCACGGCGGCGCCGACCCGCTGTTGATCGCCGAGTTCGTCCGCTTCGCCCGCGAGGGTGGCGTCACCGACACCTCCCCGGTCGCGGCCCGCGAGGCCGTGGCGGCGGGTGCCTCGGCGACGGTGTCGCTGCGCACCGGCGGCCACCCGGTCGACGTGGCCGCGCTCGACCCCGAGCTCGTCGCCTGGTTCGAGGGCGGGCAGGCCTGAGCAGGCCGCGCCTCACCGCATTCGATGTATTCCGCGATCACCGGCGGTCGCGGAATACATCGACCCGGGTGAAGGGGCCGCGTCACGCGTGACCGGCGCCTCAGGTGGCGGCGGCTAGACTGCGAGGCACGGGCAGGGGTGCTCCGGTTCGCAGTGGTGCGCGTGGACACCTCTGTCGCTGCACCCGTGACCACAGCCCCCGCGTTCGCGCCGACCGCCGGGCAGCCCGAAGGAAGCCCATGCGTCGACGTCCGGTCCGCCTGCTCGCGGTGGCGACGCTCGGCGTGCTCGCTTTGGGCGCGACCGCCTGCACCGCGGACCCGGCGCCGATGACGCCGACCGGCGGCACCAGCCCCCGGGAGACGCCCGCGGCGGTGACCACGACGACGGCGCCGCCGAAGCCGCTGGTCGTCGACGCGGTCTTCGACCACACGAGCCTCGACCCGACCCAGCAGTTCAACCGCAGCGGGTCGATGCTCTCGCACGCGCTCTACGAGACGCTGACGAGCCTCGACCCGGGCGACCCGACGAAGGTCGAGCCCGGACTCGCCGACTACACGATCTCGCCCGAGGGGCGCTGGCTCACCTTCCGGCTGCGCAAGGGCGTCCACTTCTCCGACGGCACGCCGATGACGACCGACGACGTGCTCTTCACGATCGAGCGCGCCAAGGGCCTCGGCGGACCGGTCGCCTCGCTGCTCGGCCAGGTCTCGACCGTGAAGGTCGACGAGCGCACCTTCACGCTCAGCTCCCCGTCGGCGAACTTCGCCCTGCCCGCGATCCTGGCCAACCCGGCGTTCGGCATCCTCAACAGCACGGTGGTCAAGGCCAACGGCGGCACCATCGGCCCTGATGACACGGCGACCGGCTACCTGTCCACGCACTCGGCGGGCTCGGGCCCCTACGTCCTCGACGGCGTGCGCGGCAGCTCCGAGGTGCGCCTGGCGCCCAATCCGCACTGGACCGGCACGCGGCCGAAGTTCCCCGAGTTGCTCGTGCGCAACGTCGCCCCCCAGCAGCAGCTCGCCGACATCACGTCGGGTCGCGCGGACGTCGCCCTCGACCTCTCCCCGTCGCAGGCGAGCGAGGTCGCCCGGGCCGGGGTCGACCCCACCGCGAGCCCCTCGGCGACGGCCGGCCCCGACGCGGCGCCGGCCCCCGAGATGCCCGCGGTGACGGTGAAGACGATGCGGTCGAGCACCCTCGTCTACCTGGCGCTGAGCCGGACCAAGGCCGTCAACGCCTGGACCTCGAACCCCGACTTCGTCGATGCCGTGCGCCTCGGCCTCGACCGCGTGTCCCTCGCCGACTCCGCGCCGGGGTCCGAGCCCGCGGCCGGCCTCGTCCCCGCCGGCATCGTCGGCGCGCTCAAGGACGTCGTGCCGCAACCGACGCCGAGCGGCACCACCACAGCGGGCGGCCCCACCGCCTCGACCGGCACGCCGACCCCCACGGTCAGCACGCCGAGCACCCCGACCACGTCGAGCACGCCCGGCGGCCCGGTGACGTCGGCGACCGGGCCCGCCGGGGGACCGAGCGCGGTCGTCACCACTGGGGCGGACGGCATACCCACTCCCGTCGTGACGCTGCCCCTCGTCCCGCCGCGCCACCTCGCGGCCGCCCGGGCGGCGCTGAAGCGCTCCGGCTACGCCGGCCAGCCGATCCCGCTGACGTATGCCGCCGACCTGCCGATCCAGGGCATCCCGCGGACCGCTCTCGCGACGGCCGTGCGTGACCAGCTCGCCGAGGTGGGGGTCAAGGTGAAGCTCAACCCGGCGCCGGCGCGCGATGCGCTCGCGGCCTACCGCGAGGGGCGCACCGCGTTCGGGCTCTGGAGCTGGAGCCCGGACTACCTCGACCCGGAGAACTACCTCGCGTTCGGGCCCGGCGAGCTGCTCGGGTCGCGTGCCGGCTGGCGCCGCGGCACCGACCCGGCCCTCGACGACCTGACCGAGGCCGCGAGCGCGTCGGTCGGCGACGACCGGGCGGCCGCGTATGCCGCGTGGCAGCTCGCGATGAACGCGCGCAGCCCGTTCGTCCCGCTGCTCCAGCCGGCGACGCGCGTCGCCAGCGGGGCGCGAGTCGAGGCGGCGCCGGGCAACCCGGTCTGGACGCTCGACCTGGCCCGCATCCACTGACCGCGGGGCCGGCACGGGCCCTCGGGCCTCGGCCGGCGTGCGGGCCAACCGGTGGCCGCTCGTCGCTATGGTGGGCGAGATGAGCCGCATCTTCACCACGTCCTTCGCGTCGGTGTATCCGGCGTACCTCGCCAAGGTCGAGCGGAAGGGCCGCACGAAGGCCGAGCTCGACGAGGTCATCGAGTGGCTGACCGGCTTCTCCGAGGCCGAGCTGCAGCACCACCTCGACGCAGGGACCACGTTCGAGGACTTCTTCGCCGACGCCGAGTTGAACTCCAACGTCGCGCTCATCACCGGCAAGGTGTGCGGCGTGCGCGTCGAGGAGGTCGAGGACCCGCTGATGCGCAAGATCCGCTACCTCGACAAGCTGGTCGACGAGCTCGCGAAGGGCCGGCCGATGGTCAAGGTCCTGCGGGCCGAGGCCTGAGTCGGACCCCTGGCGGTCAGCTGTCCTCGTCGACGGGCTGCGACCAGGCGCCGAGGAGTGCTGCGGCCGGCGAGTTCGCTTCCACCGCAAGGGCCACGACCTCCCGGGTGCTGCCCTTGCGGCTCATCTGCGCGTCTTCGGCCTCCATCGCCACGGCGAGCGGGTCGATCGTGGCCCAGTCGAGGTGGGCGAGGTGGTCGCGACGCAGGGTGCCGGCGTAGACGGGCTCGACGTCGCCCATGCCGTCGGGGCGCACGACGAGCACGCGGGCCTCGGTGGCCGCCACCGCCACGGCGAGTGCCTCCTTGGCGGTGGCGAGCACGGTCGAGGCGATGGAGGTGGCATAGAGCGCGTTGCGGTCGGTCTTGGTCCGCTTGCGCAGCGTCGGCTTCCCGCCGGGTGTGCGGTCGGCGCGGTGCTCCGGCATGAGCTCGAGGCCAGCGTAGGTGACGACAGCGGTGACGTAGCGGGCGCCCGTCTCGGCCACGGTGCCGGCGTCGACGCAGGTGGAGTCGCTGGCGTTGTCGGCGAACGCGTCGTCGACGGCTTCGATGACGGTGTGCTGGTCGTGGTCGCAGAGCGCCTGCCAGTGCAGGTCCAGCTGCGACTGCTCCCACTGCACGCCGACGAGGTCGCCGGTGTGCCGCCGCTCGGCCTCGACGGGCGCCTGCTGCCCGGCCCACTCCTTGGCCTGTCGGCGCTGGGCGAGTCTCCAGAGCGGCACCGACGTGGTCGCGGTGCGGTAGAGCTCGCGCCGGACCGCCTCGATCTCGGCGCGACCCGGTGCGGGCGGAGGGGTGAGGACCTGCCGGGCGGAGTCCGCGAAGGCCGCCTGGTGGAGCGTGGTCAGCGAGTTCTCGAGGGCGGCGACACCGGCCACCTCCTGCGCTCGCTCGGCGGCGCGCGCCTGCGCCTGCAGCTGCGCGACGGTGGGCTGCCGAGTGCGTGCGACCGGGGTGCTGCTCGACGGCGTGGACGACCAGGAGGACTGCGCCGACGACTGGCGGGACCGCGTGGACGGCCCGGAGGGCGCGCGGCGCCTCCCACTGCCGCCCAAAGTCGTGGACAACGTGACCGGGCCCGCACCGGTGGAGATGCGGGTGCGACCCGCGCCGACGTGCGCGCGGGCTGCCCGCGGACCGACACTCGCGCGTATGCCCCGGCTCGAGGCCCGGACGCGCACGCCGGGCGCGATCCGGAAGGAGACACCGAGCCCCATCTATCGGTCCTTCCCGGGTGCGGGCAGCCGCCGACCCTGCTCGTCCATGCCGCTCAACGGTCTATCTCAGGCCGAGCGCCAGCGGGCCCGGATGTCGCCGGACTTGAAGGTGCAGCGCATCAGGGTGCCCTTGACGGTGTAGCCGAGCGCTCCCTGCGGGGCGCAGAAGGCGCCGGGGTGCACTCCCTGGACCGTCGCCGGGCTCGCCGGCTTCGGCGCCGGCTTGGGTGCCGGCGGGGGAGCGGGCGCCGGCTTGGGAGCGGGCTTCGACGTGGGTTTCGGCGCCGGCGGGGCCGCCGGCGAGGGGGACGTCTTGGGGGTCGGAACGGCATACAGCGGAGCACCACCCAGCTTCGCGACCGTCGCGGTCGGAGGGGTGGTGGTGGCACAGGTGCTCAGCACCCGCACCATCGCGGCGCGCTCCGCCGAGGTTACGGAGAGGTGGTACTTCGCTTTCACCGCGACCTGCCGCGCCACGTAGGAGCAGCGGTATGCCGTGTTGCGGGGGAGCCAGGTCGCCGCGTCGCCGCTGCCCTTGGCGGCGTTCGCGGACCCAGACACCGCAAGGAGATTGAGCGTGTCGTTGGCGAACGCGGTGCGTTCGGACTGCGGCCAGCCGGCGGCGCCCTTGACCCAGGCGTCCGCGAGCGCGACGACGTGGTCGATCTGGACCGCGGAGGCCCCTGCCGTCCGTGAGAAGGAGATGGTGGCTGCGGTGTAGGGGTCGGTCAGCGTGCCGGTCATCACGGCACAGCCATTGGTGCCGGCCTTGAGCGTGACGGCGCGCAGGTCGCGGCGCAAGGTGTCGTTGCGCTGGTCGCAGCCGTTCCGGTCGGTGTCGGTCCAGGCCGGACCGAAGGCCGCGCGCGAGTAGCCGGTCATCGGGCCGCGGCCCTTGACGACGAGTGTGCCCACGAGCGCCAGCGCGGTCCCGGGATGCGCGGCACTGACCGCCTCGAGCTCGGGGTCCGGCGCGGTGGCGCTGGTCGTGGTGGTGGCGCCGGTCGGGCTGGGAGCCACAGTCGTGGTGCTCGTCGAGTCCGCGGACGGCGCCATCGGCGACGGGTCGGGCGCCCGGCTCGCCGGCGCGCCGCTCTGGTCTGCGGACGTGGAGGCGGAGACGGGTGCCGTGGCCGGGCTCAGGGCCGAGCCGACCGAGACGGCGACGACGGCCGCGACGAGCGCGATGGCTCCGGCCGCGCGCCCCGGGAGGTGCGCCCAGCGGACGTGACCGCGGACCAGCGCCACGAGCGCGACGACGAACGCGAACACCCCCGCGAAGCCGATGACGCCGCCGAGGCCCGAGGTCAGCCCGAGCAGCGCGCACCCCGCGAAGCCGCCCCAGCCCCACCACGGGGCGGTGCGCGAGCCGGCGGACCCGCGCGTCGGGGTGTCGGCGACGACGGGAGCCGCACTGCCGTAAGCCAACCCAGACATCGAGCCGCCCGGCACGGCGGGGAAGCCCGCTGCTCCAGTGGTCTGGTCGGGCAGGTTCGTCCAGAACTGCCACCCCGGCGGTGCCGGCGGCCACGACGGATCGGGTCGCCAGCCCTTCGGTGGCACCCAACCGGGGTCGGGAGCGGGCCAGCCCGGAGGTGGGTTGAACGCAGCAGCCATGTGTAGTCAGCAGTCCCTGGGTGGATCGTGGCGGACACGGATCGCCGCCTTCGGCACCGTATCCACTGATTTGGCCCCCGTCCTCGAATCGAGAAACCCCGGGGCCGCCGAAGGCAGACTCCCGTCGCGACCGCGTCGAGCCGGCGCAGCAGACCCCAGCTCACGCTCACGGACGGCAGGTACTGTCGACCGGGCAGCCCGTCTCGGGCGGAGGAGGACTCGTGTCACACAGATGGGCCGCAGTGGCCGGCCCGGCCGTTGCCGCCGGGCTCTCCGTCCTTGCCGGCTGCGGCACACCAGCGCCGTCCGCGCCTGCCCCGCCGGTCACCTTCGCCACGGTGCAGCCGGCCACCGTGACCAAGCTGCTGGTGTTCGTCGTAGAGAACCACTCGCTGGACCAGATGCGCGCCGAGATGCCCTACGTGGCGGCGCTGGGCAAGCAGTACGCGCTCGCGATGAGCTATCGGGCGGTGGCCCACCCCTCGCTGCCCAACTACCTCGCGATGACCGGCGGCAGCACGCACGGCGTCACCGACGACGACCCGCCCTCGAGCCACACGACCAACGCGCCGTCGGTGTTCGGGCAAGCGCTGTCGAAGGGCAGGACGGCGAAGGTCTACGCCGAGGCGATGCCCGGCAACTGCGCCCTCGAGAGCTCGGACCAGTACGCCGTCAAGCACAACCCGTGGGCCTACCACCTGGGCGAGCGCTCCTCGTGCAACCAGTTTGACGTGCCGGCCACGCAGCTGGGCAAGGACGTCACCAACGCCGCACTGCCGAACGCCGGCATGGTGGTCCCCGACCTGTGCAACGACGCCCACAACTGCGACCTCTCGGTCGCCGACCAGTGGCTCCGGACCCAGGTCGGCAAGGTCATGACCGGCCCTGACTGGCGCAGCGGGCACCTCGCGATCGTGGTGACCGCCGACGAGGACGACGACCACCAGGACAACCTCGTCCTCACCGTCGTGGCCCACCCGTCACTGCACGGCGCCGTGGTCACCACACCCCTGACCCACTACTCGCTCGCGCGCCTCTACAGCGAGGTCCTCGGGGCCAAGCCGCTCGCCGAGGCAGCCACCGCTCCCTCCATGGCCACAGCCTTCGGCCTGCATCTCGCCGGCTCCTGACGCGCGCGTCGGGCTAGGCGTCGCGCGGCTCCTGCTGCGCCCTGGTGCCGTTCGGATGGATGGTCTCTCCCCGGGCGAGCATCGCGACGAGCTGCTCGATGCGTCGGCTCCGCGTGTCGGCACGCTTGGCCGTCTCGACGCGGTAGAGCACGGCGTAGCGGTTGCGCCCGTTGAGGCTCTCGAACATCTCCCGGGCGGCAGGGTCGGCGTCGAGTGCCGCGGCGAGATCGCTCGGCACCTCGATGCTCGCCTGTCCCGCGTATGCCGCGTCCCACCGACCGTCGGCCCTGGCCCGTTCCACTGCGGCGAGTCCCGACGCCGCCATGCGCCCCTCCGCGATGAGCCGCTCGGCGATCGCGACGTTGCGCTTGGACCACCCGCTGCGCGCCGTGCGCGGGGTGAAGCGCTGCCGATAGCTGTATGCGTCGCCACCGCGCAGCTGCCCGTCGATCCACCCGTGGCACAGCGCTTCCTCGAGCGCCTCGTCGTAGGTGAGGCTCGTCGGCTCGGAAGCGCCCTTCTTGGCCAGCGTCAGCCACACGCCGCGCTCGTCACCGTCGTGCTCGGAGAGCCAGGCGCGCCAGGCGGCCCGGTCGGCCAGCGTCAGCGTGGGCAGATCGTCACTCACGCGTCCAACCCTCGCATGCACCGCCGACGCCGGCAGGGTTGCGCGCCGTCAGTCCTTGCCGAGGCTGGCGGCCACGGCGAGCTGGTCGACGAGGTCGTTCATCTCGTGGCCCGAGTGGCCCTTGACCCACTGGAACGCGACGTCGCCGCGCTCCTGGACGGCGAGCACGAGCGGCTCCCACAGGTCACGGTTGGCAACCGGTTTCTTCGCGGAGGTGGTCCAGCCGCGCTTGAGCCAGCCGTCCCACCACTTGTCGCGGAAGCAGTTGACAACATACGTCGAGTCGCTCACGACGACGAGCGGACCGGGGATCGCGGTGACGGCCTCGAGCGCGGCACGGATCTCCATCCGCTGGTTCGTGCTGGGGCGCTCCGAGCCCGACGCGAAGCGGTCGTGGTCGATCGCCCAGGCCCAGCCGCCGGGGCCGGGGTTCCCGGAGCACGCGCCGTCGGTGTAGACGAACGTCGCGCCGTCGGGAGCGACCATCGCTGGCTTCGGCGCGCGCACCGTGCCCGCCGCCTTGGCCCGCGGCGTCTTCGACGGTGCCGACGTCTGCGTGGCCAGGCCAGGCAGCGCAAGCTCGCTCCCGCAGTCGACGTGTGCCCAGCCAGTGCCGTTCTTGCCCGCGCCGACGATCTCGTCGCCGACCCGGATGGGGGACTGACAACGCGTACAGCGTCCTGGGAACTTGGCCAGCACGGTTCTCCTCGAGGCTTGGTCGACGCGGCCACCGCGCGGGAGGCGGCCTGCACATGCGGACACCCGATGTGCAGGGGAGAGCGTAGTGACAGCGACGGAGGACCGGTATGCGGCCTGTGGGGTCAGCCGTAGCCGCCCGTGCCGGGCCAGCCGTTGGCGGCGATGTACCAGCCCGCCGAGGTCAGCACGACGGCGACGATGAGGGCGAAGAGCAGGCCGCCGGCCACGGGGAGGAACCACCCCGGTGCACTGTGCGACCGGACCGCCACCACCTTGACCACCACGGCGCCGATCAGGACGCAGCCGAGGACCCCGTGCACGACGGTGCGGGTCGGCACGGATCCGCCGGCGGCGAACGTGCCGGTCTCCAGGCCCAGCGCCCAGAGGCAGTGGTAGGCGACCACGACGATGAGCACGACAGCGACGATCCCGGAGATCCGGTGGGCGGTCCCGGCCCACGAGGGGGCGGCGGCGCCGAGCCTGCCGTAGATCCAGAGCGCCCCGACGAGCTGGAGCACGGCGAGGACCCCGATCACCACGGACAGCACGACCTTCATGTCGATGACCGTGCGGAAGCCGAACGTCGTCGTGCCCGCGAGGGTCGGGTCGTGGACCGTGCCGAACACCCCGACGAGCAGGGCGACGACCGCGCCGGCGACGAACCCGGCCAGGGGGATGGCCAGGGCCCTCGGCGACGTGCTGGTTGCCATTGGATCAGGATGCTCCCGGCCCTGCCCGTCTCGCCGGGGAACGCGCTCGCAACCAGCCGAAGGCGACGTCAGTCGACGCCGATGTCCTCGTTCCACAGGTCGGGGCGCGCCGCGATGAAGTCGGTCATCATCTGCACGCAGTCGGGGTCGTCGAGCAGGACCACTTCGACTCCGGCGTCCTGCGCGAGCCAGTCGTGCCCACCGGTGAAGGTCCGGGACTCGCCGACGACCAGCCGGCTGATGCCGAACTGGCGGATCAGCCCGGAGCAGTACCAGCAGGGCGACAGCGTCGTCACCATCGTCGTGCCGCGGTAGGAGCGCTGCCGGCCGGCCTTGCGGAAGGCGTCCGTCTCGCCGTGGATGGAGGGGTCGTCCTCCTGGACGCGGCGGTTGCGGCCGCGGCCGAGCAGCGTGCCGTCAGCGGCGAAGAGCGCCCCGCCGATCGGGATGCCGCCCTCGGCCAGCCCCGCCCGTGCCTCGGCTAGGGCGACGGCGAGCATCTCGCGGTCGGCGTCGGACCCGGCGGACGGCGTGACGCTCATGCCGTCACCCCCGCGGAGGTGCGGGTGGGCAGCAGACGCCGCAGGACGGCATACAACCCCCCGGCGAGGACGAACCCGACGAGGAAGGTGATGTCACCGACGCCGGGGCTCGCCTGGGGGACGACGCCGGTGTAGAGCGTCTGGTTGGAGAAGAGCCAGATCGAGACGACCATGGCCACGAACATAGCGATGGACCCGGCCCAGTTGACGTAGCGGCGGTCGGTGGCGATCGCGGTCACCTCGGCCCGGGGGTCGCCTCGGCGGAGGAAGCGGTCGGTCAGGACGACGCCGAGCCACGGGCCGATCCAGTAGGCGATGACGAGGAGGAAGTTCTCGTAGTTGGTGCCGGCGTTCGCGAGGCCGAAGAGCGCGAGAACGAGTCCGAGCACGCCGAAGACGATCGCGACGATGGCGCGGGCCCGGTGCGGCGGCAGGTGGATGCCGAGGGCGAGGAACGACATGGCGCCGGAGTAGACGTTGAGCGCGTTGGCCGCGACGGCCCCCAGGGCGATGCAGAGGAGGGTGAGGTCGCCCAGCCAGGTCGGCATGAGCCCGGTGTAGACGCCCGGGTCGACAGCGGCGGTCTTGCCCGCGGCGGTGACCATCGCGGCGCCGGCCGCCTCGAGGAGCACGCACGAGATGGTGATGCCGAGGGCGGCATACAACCCGACGGTCCTGGACCGCGACGTCCGCGGCAGGTAGCGCGTGTAGTCGGATGCGTACGGGTTCCACCCGCAGGCGTAGCCGAACGCCGCAGCGGTCTGGATGAGGAAGGCGCCGGGGACCGGCTTGCCCGCCGCGCCCAGGTCGGCCTTCGAGAAGACGTAGTAGAGGCCGAGGGCGAAGACGACCGCGAGCAGCGGCAGCGCATAGCGCTCGAAGGCGTGGACGAGGTTGTGCCCGAGGAAGGCGATGAGCAGCTGCGCGGCGACCACGACGACCAGGCAGACCCACGTGGGCAGGCCGCCCACGAGGGCGTGCAGGGCGAGGGCGCCGCTGATGCTGTTGACGGCGAACCAGCCGATGCCGGCGACCAGTGCGTTGAGCCCCGCGGGCAGGATGTTGCCGCGGTAGCCGAAACCGGTGCGCGAGAGCACCATCTGCGCCAGGCCGTGCTGCGGGCCCCAGCTCGACAGGACGCCGTGCGTCGCCGAGCCCAGGACCGTGCCAAGGACGATCGCACCCAGCGTCTGGCCGAAGGAGAGGCCGAAGAAGAGCGGCCCGATGATGCCCACGGCGACGGTCGCGAACTCGAGGTTCGGGCTCATCCAGGTCCACAGGAGGTTGATCGGCCTGCCGTGCCGCTCACTCTCGGGAATCTGCTCGATCCCACCCGGCTCGACCGCCAGCGTCTTGGCGCCGTAGTGCTCGGCGGCGATGGGGTTGGCGTCCTCGACGGAGAGGCCCGGCCCCTCGGCTGGTGTCATGGTGACGATGCTCGCGCATCGGCCCGGCCCGCAGGTGTCGGAGGTGTAACGGAACGCTGGGTGGATCCTGAGTGGTGTGCCGCCGGGGCAGGGGGCAGGCGGCCGAGGTCAGGGGCTGAGCGTCACGGGAAGGCGCTCGTAGCCGCGCAGGATGCGGGTGCTCCGGCGCACGGCGCCGCCCTCGACGCGCGCGTCGGGGTAGCGCTCGAAGAGGCTGCGCAGCCCGACCTCGCCCTCCATCCGGGCCAGCGCCGCCCCGAGGCAGAAGTGCCGCCCGCCGGAGAAGGAGAGGTGCTCGCGGGCGTTGGGCCGCTCGACGTCGAACGCGTCGGGCTCGGGGAAGACCCGGGGGTCACGGTTGGCGCCGGCCAGCAGCGCCACCATGACGGAGCCGCGCGGCATCGGGACGCCCGCGACCTCGGTGTCGGCCATGGCCATCCGCCCGGTGAGGAGCACCGGCGGGTCGAGCCGCAGCACCTCGTCGACGGCGTTGGGCCACAGGTCCGGCCGTTCGGCGAGCAGCGCGCGCTGGTCGGAGTTGCCGGCGAGCAGCGTGATGCCGTTGCCGAGGAGGTTCACGGTGGTCTCGAAGCCGGCGGCGAGCACCAGCCCGGCGGTGGATCGCAGCTCGACCTCGGTGAGGCCCACCCCGTCCTCCTGGGCGACGACGAGCTGACTGAGCAGGTCGTCGCCCGGGCATCGACGCAGGTCCTCGAGGTGCTGCCCGAGCCACTGGTCGAACTCGCGCAGCGCGGACTCGACGTGGCGGAAGGTCGTCCAGGGCAGGCCGAGGTCGAGGCTCGGCGCGGCCGCGGCACCCAGCCGGAGCACCTTGTCGCGGTCGCGCGCCGGGATGCCGAGGATCTCCGCGATCACAGTGACCGGGAGCAGGCCGCAGTACGCCGCGACGAGGTCGGTCGGGGTCTTCGGGTCGATGCGGTCGAGGAGCTCGGTGGCGATCTGCTGGGTGCGGCTGCGCAACCTCTCGACCGCCCGGGCGGTGAAGACCCGCGACACGAGCTTGCGGTAGCGGGTGTGGTCCGGGGGCTCGGTGACGAGCAGGGAGGGCGGGGTGAGGGGGCCGAGCGGCGCGTCCTCCATGGCCCACGCCTGCAGGCGCGCCAGGGTGCCTTGCCCGTCGGCGCGGAAGCGGGCGCCGGCGTCCGGGTTGGACAGCAGGGCCCGCACGGCAGCGTGGTCGGCCGTGACCGAGGCGAACTTGCCGCGGTAGAAGGGGGTGTGGGCGCGCAGCTCGCTCAGCACCGGCTCGAGCGCCTCCCGCCCACCGGACTGGCTGGCCACGAACATCCGGCCGTGGAGGTCGCCCTGCTCGGCGGCTCGTCGCAGCGCGGTGCGCGGCAGGGCGTGGCCCAGCGACCAGCGCAGGGCGGCGCGGGCCATCGGCGTGGGGGTGGGCTGGATCAGGCTGACCTCCCTGGGGCGGGACCGTGCCCCCATCTTGCCTCTCGTTGGATGGGTTGGGCTTGGCGTACGCGTGTGGCGTCGTTGTTGCTCAGCGGCGCCGGGTCAGCTGCGTGGGTCAGCTGCGTGGGTCAGCTGTGGGGCCAGGGGCGGTCGTCGAGAATCTCCAGGTCGGTGTTGAACCGGCGCAGCATCGCCACGAACGCGTCCACGTCGGCGGGCCGGCGCCCGACTCACCCGTCTCGGGGATCCTCGGTGAGCGCAACGACGCGAACCTCGGAGCCGGTGGTCGGCAACCGGCGTCTCTTCGGGGCCCCAGCACCGCCGGTGATGGCGTAGGCGAGCAGGACCAGGCACCTCCAGGCTCCGACGGCGAGGATCAGCCACGCGAAGTACTCGGCCACGACCAGCGTCGGCCGGTCCCCGGAGATAAGGACGCGGGCGGTGCGGGGGTCTGAGGCGCGGACGGACACGTCGAGCGGCTGGCCCATCAGGGCGCACTCCTCGCCACTCGCATGGCCGGCACGGGCCCGGGCGGTCGCTCCCCGGAACACGAACTCGACTTCGACCGTGCACGCCGTGACCTTCCCGCGTTTCGTGAGGCGCGAGCTGTGGTCGAGCGCGACGACGGTCCCGTGCAGGGTCTGCCCGTCGGGATACGGGTCGGCTGAGTGCAGGTTCGACCCGATGACCCACGAGAGCAGCAGGCCGACGACGAGGAGCGTCACGCTGCCGATGGCGCTGCCCCTTCTCCTGCGTCGGCTCATCGGGCTACCCGCGCCGGAGAGGTCACGGCGCGCAGTCGCCCAAAATGGGTCAGTCGTCACGAACGGCATTGTGACCGCACGCCTCGTCGTCGGCGGCCGAATCACGTGGAATGGCTGGACAGCCGCGCGTATCCGACGAGCGATCCCCGCATCGCCTCACCGAGCACCTCGAGCTCGCCCAGGGCGGCGTCGGCGTTGACGGTGATGGTCAGCGTCCCGGCATACGACAGGGCCGCGACGCTGATCGGCACCAAGGGGACGAGAGGGGCCACCGGCACGACCTGCAGCATGCGTGACCCGGCGAGCCAGAGCGGGGTGGACGGGCCGGGGAGGTCGCTGACGGACAGGTTCACGCGCCTGCTGCCGACCCGGCGACCCCAGCGGACGACCGCCCAGGCCACAGGCAGTGGCACGTGGAGGATGTCGGTGACCGCGCCGCCGCTGGCCCGAAGCCGCGCTTTGCGTTCGCTCGTCGCTGTGCTGATCTCCGCCAGTCGTCGCAGCGGGTCCGACTCGCCGACGGGGAGGTCGACCACGATCATGCCCATCGCCTGGCCGGTGGCACTCGTGGCGACCGGCACGGTGGCGCGCAGGAAGATCCCGTCGAGGTCGTCCCCACGCGCCGCCAGCAGGCCGCGCATCCCGTCGGTGACCACGGCCAGGACCAGGTCGTTGATGGTCACCCCGAGGGCGTGTCCGGTGCGTCGGGCCGTTTCGAGGTCCTGGGTGGCGACCGTCATGACGCGCCTGGGGCCGACTCGGCGCGGCAGCGAGGTGGCCGGCAGCGGGACGCGGAAGCCCTCCCACGCCTGACGAAGGCCCGCGATCGGCTGGCGGGCGCTCCCGGCAGGAGCCTCAGTTGCGGATGGCGCACGCACGCGAGGACGGACGCCGGCGTGCAGCCAGTCGCGGACCAGCGCGCGCGGTGATGGTGTGGGCGGCCCGGTGACGGGGTCCTGGTCAGGGTGCGGCGCGTCGGGGGTCGGGTCGAGCAGCGAGCCGACCAGACGTACCCCAGCCAGACCGTCAGCGAGGATGTGGTGCACGACGATCAGGACGGCATACCGCCCCGCGGGCAGTCCGCCGATGACCTCGGGCCGCCACAGCGGCCGGTCCAGCGGGAGCGGTCTGACGCACCGGTTGGCGGCCCACGTCGCGAGGTCCTCGCCCGCCGGCAGGGTGCTGACCAGCACGTGCTGCGCCGCGTCGAAATGCGGGTCGCGCACCCAGACAGGTCGTCCCTGCCAGGGCCGGGTCCACAGCACCCGCCGGTTCAGCACGTTCAGGCCCCGCGCACGGAGCGCGAGCTCGTGTCGGAGCCCCTCCACGTCGACGGTGCCGTCGGGTCGGGCCCACGGCCCAGCGTCGAACACCCCGAGCAGGCCCAGCTGGAACGGCGTGTTCCGATCGCCCACCCACGCGTTGGCGAGCTCGTCGATGCGCAGCCGTTCCAGAGTCATCGTGGTCAACCTTCCGGAGTCCATCGACCACCTCACCGGTCCCAACTCCATGGTGTCGCGTGCCGGCATCTAGGCCAGCGTCTCGCCCTGAATCGCTGGGAACACAAGCAGGGGTATGCCGTGTGGCTCGCGGGCCTACGGCCGCACCGGCAGTGGGTCAGTCGGTCACAGCCGGCAGCGTCGGCCGGTGGGCGCGGTCGTGCCACGCGCCGACGAGCGTGGCGGCGCCGATGAGCACGCCGGTGACGAGCAGGCCCAGGCCCAGCTGCGCCTGGAGCAGCAGCGCGCCGACGAGCGCCCCGAGCAGGATGAGGACGACGGCGAGGCCGCGCCGCGCGGTGCCGGCCCCGCGCCACGAGGCCTTGCCCGAGCCGAGGACACTGTCGGCGGCCAGGCCGGTCAGGGTGCTCGTGACGACGACGGTCGTGACGTCCTTGACGGCCAGGTGTCGCGCGGTCGCTGCCTGCACACCCATGGCGACCGCGGCCGCCGTGGTCGCGCCGACCATGACCGACTCGCCCGGAGTGCCTCCCAGCGCGAGGAGCGCCGTGGCCAGCGCGAGCATGATGACCGAGACGAGGCCGAGCAGAAGCGTGACGCGTCCGCTCCACGGCGCCTGCTCGCCTCTCAGCGCCCGCCCGCCCACGGCGGCGCCGGCCACGAAGCCCACGAGCGCCAGTGCCGGGCCGAGCACCGGCAGGCCTGTGCCGCCAGCGAGGGCCATGCCGAGGACGACGACATTGCCGGTCATGTTGCCGGTGAAGACCTTGTTGAGGCCCAGGTAGCCCACGGCGTCGTTGATGCCGGTGGTGAAGGTGAGGGCCAGCATGAGCCACAGGTGCATCCGGTCGACAGGGATGGCGCGCAGTCTCGTCGTCACGGGCCCACTCTGGCAGCCGACATCTCCAGGCCCTGCTCGGTGTCTGCGCTGGAACGAGGGACTCGACTGTTCTGCTCGAGTCACCGCATGCACAACCACGACGGGCGGCGCTCCGGCTGCTAATTGGGGCGCCAGCACGGCTGCTCGCCGCTGTGCTGGGCAGGCGGCCGGGCACGGGTGCTGCTAGCGTCGTTCACGGATGTCGTCCCGGTCCTCGAAGTTCGGATCGGGCACCACGCGCCGGCGCGCGAGCTCTCGCCTGCGGCGCTCGTGGTGATCCATCGGCATTCTGAGGTCTCCACACGGGAGACCTCGCAGACCAGAAGAGGCAACACCAGTGGCAACAGGCACCGTCAAGTGGTTCAACAGCGAAAAGGGCTTCGGCTTCATTGAGCAGGACGGCGGCGGCGCCGATGTCTTCGTTCACTACTCGGCCATCGAGAGCGGCGGCTACCGCGAGCTGCAGGAGGGCCAGAAGGTCGAGTTCGATGTGACGCAGGGTCCGAAGGGCCCGCAGGCCGAGAAGGTCAAGGGCATCTGAACCACAGAGACCCGCACCGGCTGAGCCCGGTTCTCAACGAATCCCCCGACCGTACGGTCGGGGGATTCGCTGTTGGCACCCCCTCGCATTGAACGTCGCGCCCTCAAACCTCCCCGCGAGCGTCCCCGCTCGTCATGGCGTCAACGGGGACCCACCCACGGTCTCGAGCCACCATGGCGTTTCGAGGAAACCGCGCTTGACAGTGAGTAGTTCAACGCTCGCGGTCCAGCCGAGGACGCCGTCGATGCGACCGAGCCCTTGAGTCATGAACTCAAAGACGTCCTTGCTCGACGGCATGATCAGCTCGCACATGAGATTGCCGTTCAGCGTCGCGGCGAGATAGCGCACGCCGACGTAGGAGGACAGCTCGTGGGCGATGTCGTCGATTCGCTTCGGCTGCACCGAGATGTTCAGGACGATCTCCGACTCGAAGCCGAGCACCGACGCCGCGACGAGGGTGAGCACCCACGCGCAGCCCCGGTCGCGCATCGCCTCGAAGCGGCGCCGCACAGTGCTCTCGTTGACGCCGATGGAGTCGGCGACGGAGCGGAAGCTGGCGCGACCGTCGGTACGCAGCTCGTGCAGGATCGCCAGGTCGGTCTCGTCGAAGTGCGACGGGTCGCACACGTGCGGCGGCTGGATCTCGTCGCTCGCGGACTCGCGCGACGAGGTCGCACCCTGGGCCCAGTGCTGCGAGACCTTGTAGGCGTGCAGCACGAGGTCGCTCTCGCAGGCCTCGACCCCGTCGATCGCGAGGATCTCGTTGATCTGCCGGACGTGAAGCGAGTCGGTGCGGCGGCAGACGAGCTCGGCGAGCAGGTCGCTGCCGCCGGTCACGAGGCACAGGAAGCGCAGATCGGTCCGGCGCGCCAGCGCCCTGGCGACCGTGACCTGTGACCCCGCCCGGACGGCGATCCGCAGCATGAAGAGGTCGGTCTCGCCCGGGGAGTTGATGTTGCTGCTGACGCCGACCCGGAGCGCGCTCGATGCGAGCAGGCTCTGGCCCCGTCGCGTCACCGTGGGCAGGGTCGCGCCGCACTCCTCGGCGATCTCGGTCCAGCTGGCCCGGCCGTCCTTCTGGAGCGCGGCGACGATCTGCCGGTCGAGGGCGTCGAACGGACGGGTGGGAGTCGACACCTAGAGCACCGCACCTCGTGTCGCGACACTCGCCAGGAACTCACGCACGACGGCCTGGAACCGATCGGCCTCCTCGACCTGGGGCGAGTGCCCCGACTTCTCGAAGATCTCGAGCCGGGCATTGGGGATCAAGCAAACGATGGTCTCGCTACAGGCCACCGGCGTGATCCAGTCGTCCCGACCGACGACGACGAGGGTGGGGCAGGTGACGTCGGGAAGCCGGTCCTTGATGTCGTACGTGGGCATGTTCTCGGTGAACGCCCAGTTGTGCGTCTCGAAGCGGTACGGGGTCGCCTCCACCTTGCGCTGCACGCTTGCAGGGTCGTAAACGTGGTCGTAGAGAGGGAGGATCTCGGCCCAGCAGGCACGCAGGTCGTCGTCGTCGCGGGTCTTGCCGTCCATGATCCGCTCGAACTTGCCGAGGTCGAGCTCGACGCGAGCACTGGCGAGTGCATTGGCTCGGGCCAGTTCCTCGTTCGCGTGGTCGGGCGAGGTGTCGCGCAGCACCATCGCGAGCAGGCGCTCGGGGTGGCGGATGGCGTACTCCATCGAGATGAACCCGCCGTACGAGCCGCCGGCGATGACGAAGCGCTCGGCGCCGGCCCACTCGCGCAGTGCCTCGACGTCGGCCGCCCACTGCTCGTGCGTCAGTGGTCCCTTGCCCTCGCTCTGTCCGGACCCGCGGGCGTCGAAGACGAGGACGCGAAAGTCGTCGGCGAGCGGGCCGAACGTGGCGCGCGGCTCAGCGAGCGAGCCGAGCCCGGGCGCGCCGTGCAGGGCGATGAGCAGCGGCGCGTCGTCGCGGCCCATCACCTCGACGTTGAGCCGGTTGCCGTTGATGTCGAGAAACACATGACCTCCCAGGGTGGGTGGCCGCCTCAGGCGGCCACGACGATGTCGTCGAGCGAGCGGGGGAATGCCGTGAGCGGCTGGGCGCCCTCGGCGGTGATCTGCATGGAGTCGGAGATGCGGTAGCCGGCGTGCCCGGGGATGTAGATGCCGGGCTCGTTGGACACGACGAAGCCCTCCTGCAGGACGGTCGGGTCGCCGTCCTCGAGCCAGGGCGACTCGTGCATGCCGACGCCGATGCCGTGGCCCATCCGGTGCTGCAGGTAGTGACCGAGACCGCTGTCGCGGATGACTTGGAGACACGCATCGTTGGCCTCGGCGCACGTCCGGCCCGGCCGTAGAGCGCCCGCACCGACGGCCTGGGCAGCGCGGACGGCCTCGTAGTAGCGCTGCTGGTCGGCCGACGGCTCACCGAGGATGAAGGTGCGCTCGCCTTCGATGTAGCGTCCGCCAACGGCGCAGCCCAGCGAGAGCATGAAGGTCTCCCCGGGTCGCAGCCGATGGGTGGACGGCAGGCCGTGGGGGCGGGCGCTGTTGGGCCCCGAGTAGACCAGGCCGCCGGCACGGAAGCCGATCACCACGACGTCCTCGTGCTCGGCGTCCATGATCCCGGACCCTACCGACCCGAGGAAGGCAGCGAGCTCGGCTTCGGTGGGCAGAGGAGAACCCTGGGTGACGGCGTCGACCACGAGGTCGACCCCGCGGCGCAGCATGACGTCGGTGATCCGCCCGGCCTCGCGGTGGAGGGTGAGCTCCTCGGGCTCCTTGACCCACCGAGCCCGCGTGACGGCATACGACGGGGTGACCTGGGCGCCGTGGAAGGAGGACTCGATGAGCGCCAGCCGCTCGATCGAGGTCGAGGGCGAGATCCCCAGGCGTCCGGGTGGCGCCGCCACGCGGGCGAGGTGGCTGATCGGCTCGACGGTGCCCGGGAACTCGGGGTAGTCCACGACCTTGGCCTGGACCCGTTGCCACTCGGCGTGGTCGGTTTCGAGGCGCGGGACCAGCAGGAGTGTCTCGCCCTCGACCGGAAGGTAGGCGACTACGGGACGTTCGCACGGGTGGTGGAAGAAGCCCGTGAGGTAGGCGACGTCTTCCGGGTCGTCGGTGAGCAGGGCGTCGAGCTGCTCGGCCGCGAGAGAGCGGCGGACGCGCTCCTGGATGCGGAGCAGGACCGCGGCGTCGAGGCGTTGGCGGAAGGCCATGTCAGGAATCCCGTCCGCGCAGGTTGCGCGCGTCGTTGTAGGCGATGGCGATGAGGGTGGCCGCGACCACGAGCAGCAGGATGGCGACGGACGGGAAGAAGGTCGTCCACCATGCCGACGTCATCGATCCAGACTGCTGCGACTCGTAGAGGATGCGTCCCCACGACCAGCTGCTCGGGTCGCCGAGCCCGAGGAAGGAGAGCCCGGCCTCGGACAGCACGGCCCGCGACGCCGTCAGCACGACGGTGACGGTGATGACCGGCGCGACGGCGGGCAGCAGGTGCCGCCGCACGATCCACCCGTGCCGCCCACCAAGCACACGGGCAGCGTCCATGTAGGGGAGGTTGACCACGGAGAGCGCCTGAGAGCGCACGACGCGGGCCACCTCCGGCCAGGAGAAGAAGGAGATGACGAGGATGATCGTGCCGAGCGACGGACCGGCGAGCGCCGCGACGAGGATCATGAGCGGCAGTACCGGCAGCGAGAGCGACAGGTCGACGATCATCCGCAGCACCGTGTCGATGCGGGGCACGTAGGCGCCGAGCAGGCCGACAGCCACACCGATGGCGATGGCGAGGAAAGATGCGCAGAAGCCGACGGTGAGCGAGACGCGGGTGCCCCACACGACCTCGGCGAAGAGGTCCCGCCCCAGGTTGTCGGTGCCGAACCAGTGTGCGCCCGACGGTGGGGCGAGCACGTCGCTGCTGAATCCGTCCGGATAGTCCGCGATGAGAGGGGCGCACACCGCCACGACGACCAGGAGGGCCAGGATCACCGTCGCCGCCAGGCCCATCGGGTTGTGGCGGAAGGACCGCCACGTCGCGGCTGCTGCCCGCTCGTCGTCGCCGACCGGCTCGTCGAGACTCTCCACGTCACCACCGGGGATGAGAACACTGGTCATGAGGTACGCACCCGTGGGTCGAGGAGGCCATAGGCCAGGTCGGTGAGGAGGTTGGCGAGCACGACCGTCGCCGCCAACAGGACGAAGGCGCCCTGCAGGACTGGGAAGTCCAGGCGGATGACTGACTCGTAGATGGCGCGGCCCACGCCGGGGTAGGCGAAGATCGTCTCGGTGAGGACCGCGCCGCCCACCATGAAGCCGAGCTGTAGCCCGAGCAGCGTCGTGGTCGGCAGCAGGGCGTTGCGCAGCCCGTGCTTCCAGACGACGAGCCGCTCGGGCGTGCCTTTGGCCCGCGCGAGCTCGCAGTAGTCCTCGCCGAGGGCGTCGATGAGGGTTGAGCGCAGCGTCAGCACGTAGGACCCGAGCGAGACCAGGACGAGGCTGAGGCAGGGCAGCGCCAGGTGCTGAAGGACGCTGACGTACCACGCGCCCCCGTAGGCGTTCGCGTCGTAGGCGCCGCCGATGGGCAGCCACTGCAGCTTGAGGCCGAAGACGAAGAGCAGGAAGATGCCGACGCTCGGGACGAAGAGCGACTGTCCGGTGACTCCGAGCACCTGTACCGCCCGGTCGGTGAAGCGGCCAGCGTGGGTGGCGGCCAGCACGCCCAAGGGCACACCGATCGCCACCGTGAGGACCAGGGCCGAGCCGGTGAGCAGCAGCGTCCAGGGCAGCCGGGCCAGCAGGACGTCTGACACCGGCTCTGACTGGCTGAACGATGTGCCGAGGTTGCCCTGCAGCAGCTCCCCGAGGTACTTGAAGTACTGCACCGGAAGCGGCTCGGTCAGCCCGTACTTCGTCAAGAGCTCTTGGCGCATCTGCGCGTCCATGTTGGTGCTGGCGATCGCCGAGGCGGGGTCACCCGGCAGCAGCCGCAGCAGCAGGAATGTGATGGTGATGGCGAATAGCACCGTGACGACGCCGTGGAAGATCCGGCGGGCCACGAACCAGACCAGCGGTGGCATCTTGATCCTCTCCGATCGCGGGGTGGGGGATAGCCCCCGGCGCGCTGGACGCGCCGGGGGCACGGGCTACTTGCGCGTGACCTTCGCGAGGGACTGCGGGTCGATGATCGACAGCAGCTCGCTCGGCTTGGTCTCGAACCCGGTCCACTTGTCGCTGTGTGCGACCTTGAGGTTCTGGACGTAAATGATGTTGTCGATCATGTTGTCGTGGACGTAGCGGGCGGCCTGCTGCACCAAGGACTTCTGCTCGTTGACGTCGACGGTGCCCTGGGCCTGCTCGATGAGCGTGGTGAGCTTGGGGTCGTCGACCTGGGAGTAGTTGATGGCGCCCTTCGGCAGGTACTGCAGCGACATGTTGGAGATCGGCTCGTCCATGATCGCGAACGACCCGGCGTAGATGTCGTAGTCACCCTCGACGGTCTTGGCGAGGTAGGTGTTGCGGTCGAGGCCGCGCAGGTCGATGGTGATGCCGGCCTTGGCCGCGCTCTCCTTGACCATGGTCGCCCAGGCGGCGACAACTGGGTCCTGGAGGGAGTAGATCATCGAGAGCTTGAGGTTGGAGACGCCCGCCTCGGCGAGGAGCGCCTTGGACTTCTCCGGGTCGAACGCATACTCCTTGAGCGAGGGGTCGGCCCACTCCTTGAGCGAGTCGGTGATCGGGCTGTTGTTGGCCGTGACCGCCTGGCCCTGGACGGCGACCTGGCGGATCGCCTCATAGTCGACGGCGTGTGCGAGCGCCTGGCGGACCCGGACGTCGTTCATCGGCGGGCGCTTCATGTTGTAGGTCATGTGTGTGAAGCCGAGACCCGGGATGTCGGCCACCTCGAGGCCCATGGTCGTCGAGAGCCCCTTGACCTGCGCCGGCGGCAGCGCGTTGGCGATGACGTCGACGTCGCCCTTCTGGAGGGCGAGGATCTCGGTGTTGACGTCGGGGTAGACCTTGAAGACGACCTTCGAGAGGGTCGGCTTGCCGCCCGGGGCCATGGGGTAGGAGGGCACTCGTTCGAGGGTGTAGCTCTGGCCCTTGGCGATGCTCGAGAGTCGGTAGGGGCCGGCGCTGACCCAGTCGGAGTTGTTGGCGAAGTCGTCCATCTTCGGCTGCTTGCCGAAGACGTGCTCGGGCACGACGGTCATCCAGAAGCCCACTTCCGGGATGACGACACTGTCGGGGCGCTTCAGCTGCACCTCGACCCGGGTGTCCGACACTGCGGTCGCCTTGACGAGGTTGGTCATGAAGCCGGCGACGACGTTGCCCTTGGGCTGCTGCGTCTTGATCGTGTTGATGGTGTACGCCACGTCCTTGGCCGTGAGCTTCGTGCCGTCGCTCCACATGAAGTC
This sequence comes from Terrabacter sp. NPDC080008, assembly GCF_040702505.1. Classification (NCBI taxonomy): domain Bacteria; kingdom Bacillati; phylum Actinomycetota; class Actinomycetes; order Micrococcales; family Intrasporangiaceae; genus Terrabacter; species Terrabacter sp. NPDC080008. The sequence continues at coordinate 159,114 of NZ_JBFBLC010000001.1, read as the reverse complement.
GTCACGCAGCTCGAAGAAGCCGGTCTTGCCGTCCTTGCTGTAGCCCCACTTCGTGGCGAGGTAGGGCTGCTTGGAGCCGTCCGCGTTGATGGTGAGCAGCCGGGGGTACATCAGGTCCGTGACCCAGCTGTCGGTGCGGGAGTTGCCGAGCATCGGGTTGAGGTTGACGACGTCGGTCGTCGTCGCGATGTTGAGCACGTCGGTGCCCGAGCCGCCGGTGCCGCCCGAGCCGCCGGACGCGGCTTCGCCGGGCGCGCTGGGCGCGCAGGCGGCGAGGGCCACGGTGGTGGCGCCGATCGCCAGCGCGAGGACCCCGCGCTTGAGCAGGTGTGCAGGACGCATCAGAACCAGACCTCCTCGAGAACACGGATGATGTTGCCGCTGACGACGGCGGCGATCTCGTCGTCGGAGTAGCCGTGGGATACGAGCCACCCGATGATGTTGTAGAAGCACTCGGCGGGGTTCTCCAGGCCGTCGACGTAGGGCTGCTTCTCGTACTCGACGTGGCCGTGGGCCTGGCCGATGGACAGGTTCTTGCTGAAGGTGTCGTGGAGGCCGACGTGGTCCCCGAAGAGCGTGTCGGGCCCGAAGGCGACGTGGTCGATGCCGACGACGTCGACGAGGTGCGTGAAGTGGTCCATGACCGACTCGAGCGAGTGCTTCGGGTGGTCCGGTGAGAGCGTCGTGTGGGGCGCCGCCTCGAGACCAATGACGCCGCCGCGCTCGGCCATCGCCTTGATGACGGCGTCGGGCTTCATCCGGTTGGTCGGCCAAACCTCACGGGAGCCGCAGTGGGTCATGAAGACGGGCTTCTTCGAGTGCTTGATCACGTCGAGGGAGGTCTGGTCTCCGGAGTGGGACAGGTCGATGGTGAGGCCGAGCTTGTTCATCCGGGTCACTGCGCGCTCGCCGAAGTAGGTCAGGCCACCGTCGCCGCGCTCCTTGAGGCCGCTGCCGAGGTAGTTCGCCTCGGAGTAGGCGATGCCGATCTGGCGCACGCCGAAGCCGTAGAGGATGTCGAGGCGGTCGACCTCGTTCTCGATCATCGTGGCGGCCTCGAGGGCGAAGACGAGCGCCATCGTGCCGTCCGCGTGAGCCTGGCGGATGTCCGCGAGGGACTCGCCCTTGACGAGGTAGTCCTGGTGGGCGAGGTCGGACATGCGCATGCCGAGGTCGTGCAGGACGTCGGTCCACTTCCAGCCGCCGTCGCTGCTGATGCAGCAGGTGCCGTCCATGACGTTGTCGAAGACTGCGGTCATGCCGGAGCGGGCGAGGCCCTCGTAGCCGGTCAGCTCGCGGCCGCTGCGGATGTACTCGCGCAGGTCGCCCTCGAGGTTCTCGGGGAACACGGACGGGTGGTCGTGCAGGGAGATCACGACGTTCTCGGTGAGGAGGCGCTCGGTGCGGGCGCGCTGCTCATCGCTGAGGTCGAGTCCGGCATACGCGGGGACGCGGCCGATCTCCTTGGCCATGGGGATGTCGGGGTAGTCGACACCCGCTTCGAGATAGCTGTAGGAGCGGTACTGCTTGTACTGCTCTGACGGTTCGAGCACGGTGGGCCTCCTGGGCGCTGTGACGGGTGGGCGTCCCGGCGTTGCCGCTCCGGACTCTTGGAAGTCTCACCACTATGCGGCGACAAAGTCAACGGATTCGATGAAATTCGGCAGAGGCTAGTCAAGGGTGAGAATTTTCGGCACACTCGGATGCATCCCGTCTGGAGGTCACATGTCTGCCGAACCCGCTTCCGCGGTCCGCTCTCGCGATGCCTCGTCCACCGCCGCGCTGCGTCTGAGGGGCCTCGACGTCAGCTTCCGCACCCGCAACGGGCTGGTTCCCGCCGTGCGAGACGTCAGCCTGGACGTGCGCCGTGGCGAGTTCCTCGCCCTACTCGGCGAGTCCGGATCCGGCAAGTCGGTGACAGCCCGCGCCATCATGGGTCTCACCTCGGGGAGCGGTGCTGACGTCAGCGCCGACGAGCTCATCGTGGCGGGCACCGACATGCTGCGCTGCTCGCCGGAGGAGCTGCGCCGGCTGCGTGGCAGCACCGTCAGCCTCGTCTTCCAAGACGCCTTGTCCGCGCTCAACCCCGTCCTGACCATCGGTGAGCAGATCGGCGACATGTACCGCCAGCACCGCGGCGCTTCGCGCAAGGAGGCCCGCAAGCAGGCCGGGGAGATGCTGTCGCTCGTGGGCATCCCCGGCGCGAGCTCGCGCATCGACGACTACCCCCACCAGTTCTCCGGCGGCATGCGCCAGCGACTGCTCATCGCGATGGCCATCGCTCTGCAGCCGGAGCTGCTCATCGCCGACGAGCCCACGACGGCCCTGGACGTCACGGTCCAGGCGCAGATCCTCGAGCTGCTCGACCGGCTTCGGACCGAACTGGACATGGGCATCATGCTCATCACGCACGACCTCGGCGTCGTCTGCCAGGTGGCCGACAGCGTGGCGGTCATGTATGCCGGCCGCATCGTCGAGCGCGCCACCGCCGACGCGCTCTTCGACCGTCCGGCCCACCCCTACACCGAGGCGCTGCTCAACTCGGTGCCCCAGGCCGGACGGATCGGTGCCAGCCTGCCAGTCATCCCCGGCAGCCCACCGCGACCGGCGGCCCAACCGTCGGGGTGCCCGTTCCACCCGAGGTGCAGCTGGGCGGTCGACACGTGCCGCACCGGTCGCCCACCGCTCGAGGAGGTCGCGCCCGGCCGAGAGTCGGCCTGCTTCCGCACCCTGGAGGTCATCGATGTCAACGACTGAGTCCGCCGCGGCCCCCCTCGCGATCCCAGTGGCCGAGCCGGCCCTGCGGGCCACACACGTCAGCAAGACGTTCACCACCGGGTCCGCCGGGCGTGGCCGCCAACACGTGAAGGCCGTCCGGGACGTCAGCCTCGTCGTCCACCGCGGCGAGTCGCTCGGCATCGTCGGCGAGTCCGGGTGTGGCAAGACGACGCTCGCACGGATGCTCGTCGGGCTGGAACAGCCCGACAGTGGCACCATCGAGATCGCCGGTGAGGACGTGACCAGAGCCACCGGCAGTCGGCGGCGCGCCCTCACACGCGACATCCAGATGGTCTTCCAAGACCCCTACACCTCGCTCAACCCGAGGATGAGCGTGCTCGACCTCATCGCCGAGCCGTTGCGCGTGCACCGCACCCACCACGGTGGCGCGGCCGTGCGGGAGCGAGTGGCCGAGCTGCTCGACCTGGTCAACCTCTCGCCCGACATGATGGGCCGTTACCCGCACCAGTTCTCGGGCGGCCAGCGCCAGCGCATCGGCATCGCCCGGGCCATCGCGCTCGAGCCGAAGGTGCTCGTCTGCGACGAGCCGGTCTCGGCGCTCGACGTCTCCGTGCAGGCCCAGGTGGTGAACCTCCTGCGCGACCTGCAGCTGCGGCTCGGGATCGCGGTCATCTTCATCGCCCACGACCTCGGTGTCGTCCGCCACATCAGCGACCGCACAGCCGTCATGTATCTCGGCAGCGTCGTCGAGACCGCCGCCACCGCGGACCTCTTCGCCACTCCAGCGCACCCCTACAGCCAGGCCCTGCTCTCCGCCTCGCCAACGATCGACCGCGAGCGCTCGGCGCGCCGCGCCAAACGCATCGTGCTGCAGGGAGATCCGCCATCGCCGATCAACCCGCCGTCCGGCTGCAGTTTTCACACGAGGTGCCGGTTCGCAACCGAGGTCTGCAGCGTCGAGGTGCCGCCCGGCGTCACCGTCGCCCCGGAACACCAGGCGGTGTGCCACCACACGAGCGAGACCGTGTCGCTCAGCGCCTCTGAAACGGTCCGCTGAGCAGGACCCGACAGATGGCGGACGCGACTTGGTAGCCGGCGGCACGGTAGACCGGACCCCCGTCGGAGCATTCAGGTCGCTTTCGGCTCCGACCCTACCGCCCTCGGCAGACGGACCCAGAAGACCGAAACCGGCATAGCTGGTGGCAGAGATGTTTTCCTGGCACGTAGCGCTAACGCGGCGGAAAGACCCGGGACGTGTCGTCGTAGAACGTTGCGGCAGTCACTCAGTAATCGAGATCGCCTTGCCCATTTCGAAATCTAGATAGCGGCTCATTACCGCTTGATAGCCATCCGTGAACGTTACACGGCACAGGCAAAGGGCGGGCGCGTGCGAGGCCGTCCGAAAACCGATCTTGGACTTACGCCCCTCCACTCGGATCACGGTGTCTCCCCAGGCTGGTCCCATATAAAACTCCGCGAAGGCGATGTCGCTGAGGTCGTTTGGGTTACCGAAGCGGTCACGGCGCCAACCCACGAGGTACACGTACAGGTCAAACTCCTGGCCGCGCTTGTTGCTCGGCGCCACCGTATGTGCGATGTGAACACCGCGCTGACGCGCGGCGACTTCGGTTCGTTCCTTGGTCCAGTCCGGATGTGGAGTTGCGTCAGTGCGGGCATCATCAGTGTCGGCAGGCGGAACCGCCGTCAGGGCAGCGTTGCGTTCGCTGAGCTCAAGGGAGAGTCCTCCGGGTCCTGTCGCCTTCACTGCGCTTCCCTCGGAAATTCGAGTCCGGACCGCATCCGCCATGGCAGTGACTGATGACCGCCCCACATATAGCAGCACGGAGAGGAAGGCGATCCACGCCAAAGTCTGAATCACGGGTGCCCAAGGAGCCATAACCCGGATAATCGCAGGTCAGGTCATGTGGTGCAGTGTGGCACGCTCCGCGACGGGCCAAGCGATATGGACGACCGTCAGACGGTGGGCGCATCGCGGCGGTTAGACGCACCTTGCACGACCACCGCGGACCTGGCGGATTGCGGCAGTCGTGCCGGGTTCAATCCAACGCCCCCAAACGCGTTCTGGAACTCGCAACAGGGGGCACGTTGGGGGGTATGCGTTTACGGGATCACAACAAGGGAGACCTTGCCCTTACGGCACTGACCCTGACCGTCGCTGCGGCGACCGCCGCCAACGAAGTAGCTCGCTGGGCGGCCCGTCGTCACCGTCGATGCACCCACTCCGCGCATGTGCGGCGTCCCACGTCGAAGTAGTCGCCTCGGTCGTAGGACCCCTATGCGCTCGGATTGAAACTCGCTTCCAGCGGCCGACAGTCTCCGGTACGGCGCGCCCAATAGGTCCGTACACAGCCGGGCGCGGCGAACCCGCCCGTCCGGCGGCGAAGTGCCGCGTGGGCTATTGGCGACGCCGGGGAACAGTCCGAGCGGAGGCCCTATCGTGCTGCCCATGTCATACACCGAGAGCAGGGGCGAGAAGTTGGGTGCGACGCTCAAGGGCTTCGCAAGGGAGATGGGCACCCGTCTGGTAAGTAACTGGGCCAAGGAGGGGTACGACACCGCCGCTCATGTGTCCACCAGCCTCCTTGCAAAGCGCATCGAGGAACTCCACCAAAGGAACAGGTCGGGCAAGAGGCTGACTCAGCAGGAGCAGCACTTCCTGACGGCACTTACGGACATCAAGTCCGAGTTGGAGCGTGAACTCGACGAGGCCTGGGAAGAGTATCCCCATTTGAAAGGTCGGTAGTCTGTGGCGGCAAGGCTGAGCTGTATTTCATGGTAGCGGCGGTTAAGACGCGGGTCCCCGTGCGAAAGCCTTGCCCCTCGACTCGCCGCCCCCTACGGCGGGCCACCTCTGGGACGTGGGGCCAGGGTGAGACCTTCGCCTGTGAATCTGGAACCAGACCCTCGTATGAGACTTTTCATCGGTGGGCGCGACCCGAGGGGCGAGCCGCTGCCCTTCACCCAAGAGTTGCTGCAAGAGCTCGCCGACTCTTGGGAAACCCACTCGAGGGTCCCCACCGGGGTCGCTGATCAACTCACCGTTTCACGACGACTCTTCGTTCATAGCTTCCATGCCTATGAGTTCGCCACGGTGGCCGTGGCCTGGTCCCTCTTCGCGGTCGAGGCGGCCCTCCGGGTGAAGCTTGCAGCAGGAACAAGCGCCAGCCTCAAGCAACTCGTCAACCGCGCCCTGCAGGAAGGTCTGGTGGCGCAGCGATTCGCTGAGCAGCTCGAGGCCGCGCGCCTGCTACGAAATTCATTCAGTCATGCCGCAACCCAAAGCATTTGGACGTACGGCATGGTGGTGCCGGCTCGCGCGGTAAGCCACGAGGTAGTTGCCGACGTCTACGTGCAGAGCAGCGCCGACACTCGATAGCCACTGTCGTACTGGTGGACTGCGCGCGAGAAGCACCATCTGTCTGGGCGCCATAAGCGGCAGCGGCGATAGGACGCACGCGGTCTCTAGTCCCGCAACGCCTATGGGGCGCGAACTAGTCTTCGCGCGGGTCGGGATGCACGGGGCCTCTGCTCCCTGGTCGGTCTTTGGGTCGTGAGACCCTCAGTACCGTTCGTTGTTGATCGAGACGTGGGGGGAAAGATGGGTGACTTCGAGTCGTCCGGGGCGCACCCGCTGAGCCGGATTCTTGCGATCAAGCTTGCCTACGACGCCGGGATCGTGACGTTCGTGCGAGACGACTTGATGGTGGCCACTGCCCCGCTGTCTAGACCCCAGGGAGTTGGCGCCACCGTGGCAAGCTCCACGCTTTTTCCTCAACAATCACGGATGGAGTTTGTCGCCTCCGATCACACGCTGAGCGTGAAGCTAAGTACCGGACAAGACCGATGCGAACTTCCAACGGTGTACTTGGACCAGCGGGACTGGATCGATTTCGCCCGTTGGGCGAAGGATCCGCAGACTGTGACTCCTGCCAAGCGCGAGTTCTTCGAGCTGTTGGCCTCGTCTGCTAACGAAGAGCGGGTAGTGATCCCGCTGTCAGGCGCTCACCTGAAGGAAACCTCGAAACGAGGAGGTGCCTCACGAGTCCAACTCGCAGCCACAATGCTGCGCTACTCGCGGGGCTGGCAGATGCGTTCAGTCTTGGCTCTACGGCGAGCGGAACTTCGCGCGCTCTTTGGGGGAGCCCCGCTGACCATCAGCGACGTTGTGACACTCGCCCCGCGGGCGGTCTTCGACATGGAGCGTCCAGAACCCGCCGCGCCCGATCTCGACCCGGAGATTTCCGACCTGATCGAGCGGCAGGTGTGGGCCACTGTCCTAACCGATCTACTGATCGACCCGGACCCGATGCCAGACGAGGGGAAAGAGGTTGTCGAGAAGTGGTCTCAGTCGTTCCTCCCCCTCGCCACTGCTATTCCTGGCAACGGCAAGGCCAAGGCGCGCATCCGTGACCTCACGAGAACCCGTTTCATCTCGGATCTCGGCACCGATCTCCCGGGCGCCGCCAAGGAAGCAGGCTTGAGCTCTGAGGAGTTCGGGACGTGGCTGAGCGATCGATCTGAGGAAGATCTTGCACTGACACCCGGGTTGGGTCGGATGCGTGAGGTTCTCCATCTGCGGATCGCTAACGCGACCGAGAAGTGGGAGGCCAACGACCTCAACGACTTCCTCCATCTGAGCTACGCGGCTGCCTACTGCGACCTCGTGCTCGGTGAGAAAAAGACAATCAACTACTTGCGGCGGGTCAATCCAAAGGTTCCTGCCGGCGCGAAGCTCCACTACCGCGCGGAGGACGCCCTCATCGATCTCAAGCGGCTCCTCGAAGTCGTGTTACCTGACTAACGAACTGGGTGCGAACTTCACAGTCCGGCGCGCTTGCAGCTGCGTCTCACGGCAGGACCGCACACTCCGCGAAGTGACGTGGCCGCTTCGCGGCGGTGTGTCGCGCGCCAGCGCATGCATCGGAAGGCAGCGCAGCAAATAGAAGGGGCGCCGTTGTTGCCCCCTCCCCAGGGGTGGGCCGGGTACGTTTCGGCTGTGAGTGAGAACGAGAACGCGCCTCACCCAGCCGCGGTGCACGGCCGGGCCGCGCACGTCCGCGGCCTGGTCCTGGCCGCCGGCGCCGGCCGGCGGATGGGGGGCCCCAAGGCGCTCCTGCGCCACCGCCCTGACGAGCCGACCCTCGTCGAGCGAGCCGTCACTCTGCTGCACGCCGGTGGCTGCGCCGGCATCACCGTCGTCGTGGGGGCCGCCGCCGAGGAGGTCACCGCCATCGTCACCGCCATGGGCCGCGACATCGACGTCGTCCGCTGCCCCGACTGGGACGAGGGCATGGGTGCCTCGCTCCGCGCCGGCCTCTCCGCCCTCATGCGCTCGACCTACGAGGGAGAGGGCTGCGTCGACGCCGCGCTCGTCACCCTCGTCGACCTCCCAGACCTCACGCCGGAGGTCGTCGCCAGAGTGCTCGACGCCCCCGGGCACGTCGACAACGCCCACTCGCCCCACCCCGAGCCCGACGAGCACGCCGTCGACCTGCACGAACCGACCGGCCCCACGGTCAAGGAGCTGCGAGCGGTCCTCCGGCGGGCCGCATACGACGGGATGCCCGGGCACCCGGCACTCATCGGGCGTGACCACTGGGACGCCGTCATCGCGATGGCCGTCGGCGACCACGGCGCCCGCGAGTACTACCGCACCACGCCGCACCAGCTCGTCGAGTGCGGCGACCTCGCCACCGGCCGCGACACCGATACCCGCGAGGAGCTCGAGCGCTCCCGCTAGCGCCGCAACCCAAGAGACGAATGCCGACGCGCGACCCCCTCTGCTTCCGAACGAGACGCGTATGAGTGATGCTCGGGGGATGCACCACGTGTTCGACAGTGCCGCCGACGTCACGACTGCCCTCGGGCGCACGGGCTACCTCGCCGACGAGGCGCTCGCCACCGTGACGTTCCTCGCGACCCGGCTGAACCGGCCGATCCTGCTCGAGGGCGAGCCCGGCACCGGCAAGACCGCTCTCGCCGAGGGCCTCGCCCAGGCGCTCGACCTCAAGCTCATCCGCCTCCAGTGCTATGAGGGCATCGACGCCACCCAGGCACTCTACGACTGGGACTTCCCGCGCCAGATCCTGCACCTGCGCACCGTCGAGGCGCTCAGCCGCGAGGACCACCACGACCCGAAGGCCCTCGAGGCCGAGCTCTTCGACGAGCGCTTCCTCCTCGCCCGCCCGGTCCTCCAAGCTCTACGGGAAGCTCCCTGCGTGCTGCTCATCGACGAGATCGACCGCGCCGATGACGAGTTCGAGGCCTTCCTCCTCGAGGTCCTCTCCACCTGGCAGGTCACGATCCCCGAGCTCGGCACCGTCAGCGCCGCCACCCCGCCCATCGTCGTGCTCACCTCCAACCGCACCCGCGAACTGCACGACGCGCTCAAGCGCCGCTGCCTCTACCACTGGATCGACCACCCCGGCCTGGGCCGCGAGCTCGAGATCGTCCGCACCCGCCTGCCCCAGGTCAGCGAGGCGCTCGCCGAGCAGGTCGTCACCCTCGTCCAGCGCCTCCGCAGCACCGGCGAGCTGATCAAGCCCCCCGGTGTCGCCGAGACCCTCGACTGGGCCCGCGCCCTCGAGACCGTCGGCGCCAGCCGCCTCGACCCCGAGGTCGCCGCCGCCACCCTCGGCGCCGCCCTGAAGTACCGCGAGGACTCCGAGCGGATCCGCGCCTCCCTCGACAGGCTGCTCACCGCATGACCCTGACCGCCGCGCTCCCACCGTCCGAGCTCCCGCCCGAGCCCGACGTCGACGAGCTGCTCCTGGGCTTCGCCCGCGCCCTGCGCGCCGCGGGCGTCCACGTCACCGCCGACCGCGAGCGCACCTTCCTGCTCGCCGCCGCCACCGTCGGCATGGGGCAGCGCGCCGGCGTCTACTGGGCCGGCCGCGCCACCCTGACGAGCGTCCCCGCCGACTTCCCCGTCTACGACGAGATCTTCGAGCGCTGGTTCGGCGGCGAGTCGATCCCCAAGGGGCGACAGGTCGACATCCAGCGCCCGCCGGTCCAGCAGGCCCCGCTCGACAGCGGCGAGGGCGAGGCCGGCGAGGCCGAGGGCGACAGCATCCAGGCCCGCGCCAGCGCCCAGGAGGTCCTGCGCCACCGCGACGTCGCGACCCTGAGCCCCGCCGAGCGCGCCGCTGCCGCAAAGATGTTCGCCCGACTTGACCCACGCGCCCCGAAGCGCCGCGCCCGCCGGCACGTCCGCGCGACCTCCGGCACCATCGACGGCCCCGCCACCCTGCGCGAGCAGCTGCGCTGGGTCGGCGAGCCCGGCCGCATCCACCACCGCCGCCGCGCCACCCGCCCGCGCCGCGTCGTGCTGCTCATCGACGTCTCCGGATCGATGAGCCCGTATGCCGACAGCCTCCTCCGTCTCGCCCACGTCTTCGTGCGCACGGTGCCCCACGTCGAGGTCTTCACCATGGGCACCCGCCTGACCCACGTGACCCGCGCCCTCACCGAGCGCGACCCCGACCGGGCGCTCGCCGCCGCCGGACGCGTCGTCCCCGACTGGTCGGGCGGCACCCGCCTCGGCGAGGCCATCGGCGCGTTCCTCGACCGCTGGGGGCGGCGCGGGATGGCCCGGGGCTCGGTCGTCGTCGTCTTCTCCGACGGCTGGGAGCGCGAGGGCCCCGAGCTGCTCGGCGAGCAGATGCGCCGACTTGCCGCGCTCTCGCACCGGGTCGTGTGGGTCAACCCGCACCGCGGCAAGGCCGGCTACGAGCCCGTCCAGCAGGGCATCGTCGCGGCCCTGCCGCACGTTGACGACTTCGTCGCCGGGCACTCGCTCGCGACGTTCGAGGAGCTGATCGAGGTGGTCGCCCATGCGTGAGGTGATGGATGAGCTGATGCGGTGGTGGTCGGCCGGCGAGACCGTCGGTGTCGGCACCGTCGTCGGCACGTGGCGCTCGGCGCCGCGTCAACCCGGTGCGTCGATGCTGGTCGGCCCCGGCGGCGAGGCCGTCGGCTCCGTCTCCGGCGGGTGCGTCGAAGGCGCCGTCTACGAGCTGGCGCAGGAGGTCGTGGAGTCCGGCACGCCGGCGCTCCAGCGCTACGGTGTCAGCGACGACGACGCGTATGCCGTCGGGCTGACCTGTGGGGGCATCCTCGACGTCTTCGTCGAGAAGGTTTCACGGGAAACGTTCCCCGAGCTCGGCGACGTCGCCGCCGACATCGAGGCCGGCCGGCCCGTCGCCGTCGTCACCGTCATCGAGCACCCCGAGCCGTCGTGGGTCGGCCGCCGCGTCGTCGTCCACCCGGAGGACGACGACGAGACCGACGGCCACGACACGGCATACGGCTCGCTGGGCAGCCCACGGGCCGACGATGCTGTACGCGATGACGCGAGAGGGCTTCTCGCGCAAGGCCGCTCGGCGATCCTCACCTACGGCCCCGACGGGGAGCGTCGAGGGGAGGGAATGCGCGTCTTCGTCGCCGCGCACGCCCCGAAGCCGCGGATGCTCGTCTTCGGCGCCATCGACTTCGCCGCCGCCGTCGCCCGCGTCGGCAGCTTCCTCGGCTACCACGTGACGGTCTGCGACGCCCGGCCCGTCTTCGCCACGAAGACCCGCTTCCCCGGCGCCGACGAGGTTGTCGTCAAGTGGCCGCATGACTACCTCCAGGGCGAGGTCGACGCCGGCCGCATCGACAGCCGCACCGTCCTGGCCGTGCTGACCCACGACCCGAAGTTCGACGTGCCCCTGCTCGAGGTGGCCCTGCGGCTGCCCGAGGTCGCCTACATCGGCGCCATGGGCTCGCGCCGCACCCACGAGGACCGGCTCGCCCGGCTGCGCGAGGCCGGCCTGACCGAGGCCGAGCTGGCCCGGATGAGCTCGCCGATCGGCCTCGACCTCGGTGCGCGCACGCCCGAGGAGACGGCCGTCTCGATCGCCGCCGAGATCATCGCGCTGCGGTGGGGCGGCGCCGGAGAGCGGCTCGCCACCACGGAGGGCCCGATCCACCACCATCACCCGGCCCACGAGTCCGAGCCCGTCTGACAGGGAGTGGACCGTGCCGTTGGATCCTGCTCCGCTTCCGGGAGCAGGATCCGAGGACGTGGGGTGCCCGACGGCAAGGGTCAGGGGCGCGGGCGCCAGCGCTTCCAGATCGCCGTGGCCTCGGCGCGCACCTTGCCGTCGAAGCGCAGCTCGACCGCGACCGTCATCTGGGGCTCATCGGCCTCGGTCACGACGGCGTGCAGCTCGACCGTCTCGTGCAGCGGCGCCGGCCGCAGGTAGCGCACGTCGAGGCCGGCCGTGACGTAGGAGAGGTCGGCGCCGGGCAGCGGCGGCCAGCCCTGCCGCTCCGCCTCGAGCATCACGGCCGCCGCGCTGTGGCAGTCGAGGACCGTGCCGATGATGCCGCCGTTGAGGTAGCCGAGGCCGTTGTCGTGCTCGGGCCACGGCGTGAACGACGCGACGACCCCTTCACCCTGCGCGAGCGGGTAGCTCCTGAGCTGGAGCCCCTTCGGGTTGCCCTGCCCGCACCCGAAGCACGGCAGCTCGGGATAGAGCCGCTCCTGGATGCTGAGCGCGACGTCGGCGTCGGTGGGGGTCTGCGCCATGCGCCCAACCTACAAGCGTCGACCGGGGCCACCACACGGCATACGGCCCCGGTCGGACGCTCGGAAGATCAGTGCGCGCTCGAGGTCTTCCAGAGGTTGATGCCGCCCTCGACGGCGTGCTGGTCGATCTGCTCGAGCTCCTCGTCGGTGAAGTCGAGGTTGTCGAGCGAGCCGAGGCTGTCCTCGAGCTGGCCGACCGACGAGGCGCCGATGAGGACCGAGGTGACGCGCGAGTCGCGCAGCACCCAAGCCAACGCCATCTGCGCCAGCGACTGCCCGCGCTGCTTCGCCATCTCGTTGAGGGCTCGGACGTGCTTGAGGTTCTGGTCGGTCAGCAGGTCGGGCGAGAGCGACTTGCCCTGCGAGGCCCGCGAGCCCTCCGGCACGCCGTCGAGGTACTTGTCGGTCAGCATGCCCTGGGCGAGCGGCGAGAAGGCGATGCAGCCGACGCCCTCCTCGCCGAGCACGTCGAGCAGGTCCTCCTCGACCCAGCGGTTGAGCATCGAGTAGCTCGGCTGGTGGATGAGCAGCGGCGTGCCCATCGAGCGAAGGATCTCGACCGCCTCGCGAGTGCGCGGGCCCGAGTAGCTGGAGATGCCGGCATACAGCGCCTTGCCCGAGCGGACCGCGGTGTCGAGGGCGCCCATCGTCTCCTCGAGCGGCGTCGTCTCGTCGAAGCGGTGACTGTAGAAGATGTCGACGTAGTCGACGCCCATACGCTGCAGCGACTGGTCGAGCGAGGACAAGAGGTACTTGCGGCTGCCGCCGCCCTGGCCGTACGGGCCCGGCCACATGTCGTAGCCCGCCTTCGTCGACAGGACCAGCTCGTCGCGGTAGCGCTTGAAGTCCTGCGCGTAGATGGCGCCGAAGTTGCGCTCGGCGCTGCCGTAGGGCGGGCCGTAGTTGTTGGCCAGGTCGAAGTGGGTGACGCCGAGGTCGAACGCGCGGCGCAGCGTCGCGCGCTGGCGCTCCAGCGGCACGTCGTCGCCGAAGTTGTGCCACAGCCCGAGCGACACGGCCGGCAGGTCGAGCCCGGAGCGGCCGGTGCGGCGGTAGGTCATCGAGTCGTAGCGGCTGCGCGAGGCCTGGTAGTCGTCGGCGTGAAGTGTCATGCCGACAGTCTTGCCCGTTACCGGCGCCGACCCAACGGCGGGCCCGAGCGCCGGTCCGTGCCGCACGTTCACGCAGTTGCCCTTGTGGACTCTCTGACTCCGAGTAACACTCGGCTCGGGACATCCGAGAACTCAACTGCAGCGTGGCAGGAGGACCGACAAGCATGACCCGAATCAATGTGACCGTCGACGGGGTGAGCTACTCCGACGAGGTCGAGCCCAGGACCCTACTGGTCCAGTACCTTCGCGAGACCCTCGGCAAGACAGGCACCGTCATCGGCTGCGACACCAGCAACTGTGGTGCCTGCACCGTCCACCTCGACGGCGTGAGCGTGAAGTCGTGCAACATGCTGGCCGTCCAGGCCGACGGACACGAGGTGACCACCATCGAGGGCCTCGCGACCGACGGCCGACTGCACCCCATGCAGCAGGCGTTCCACGAGTGCCATGCCCTCCAGTGCGGCTACTGCACCCCGGGCATGATCATGCAGGCCTGTGACCTGCTCAAGAGCAACCCCGACCCGAGCGAGCAGGAGATCCGCGAGGGTCTCGAGGGCAACCTCTGCCGCTGCACCGGCTACCACAACATCGTGCGGGCGGTTCAGCAGGCGGCAGGCGCCCTCCGCGAGGAGCAGCAGGCTCCCGCCGACAGCGCCGTCCCGGCCGGGGGACCCGAGGCGCCCGAGCCCGTGCCGGCCGGCGTCGGTGCAGCCGGACCGGACATCCCGCCCGGTGCGGGCGGCCGCCTCGGAGACGGCTCGAGCGGAGGGCCGAGTGGCGACTTGACTGCTGGCTCGACGGGAGAGGGGAACCGGGCATGACCATCACCGAGGACCGCCCCGCAGAGGCCGCCGGCGAGATCGGCAAGGCCCGCCGCCGCAAGGAGGACCAGCGCCTCATCACCGGCCGCACGCGCTGGACCGACAACATCACCCTGCCCGGCATGCTGCACATCGCGATGGTGCGCAGCCCCTTCGCGCACGCCAACGTCAAGAGCATCGACGTCGAGGAGGCCAAGGCCGCCCGCAACGTCGTCGCCGTCCTCACCGGCAAGGACCTCGCCGACACGCAGGGCGCCAACGCCAACGCGTGGCCCATCACGCCCGACCAGGTCACCCCGGACCACCTGCCGATGGCGGTCGACCGCATCGCCTGCGCCGGCGAGATCGTCGCCTGCGTCGTGGCCCGGTCCGCCGCCGAGGCCCGCGACGCGGCCGAGCTCGTCGACGTGGACTACGAGGAGCTGCCGGCAGTCCTCGACATGAAGGAGGCGATCAAGGACGAGGTGCTCGCGCACCCGCACCTGAAGACCAACAAGTCCGCCTTCTGGCAGCTGGACTCCAAGGAGGCCGGCACCGGCGGAGACGTCGACGAGGCCATCGCGAAGGCCCGCGAGGGCGGGATCGTCATCGAGCGCGAGTACCGCCAGCAGCGGCTCATCCCCGCCTTCATGGAGCCGCGCTCGGTCGTCGTCGATCCGACCGGTGAGCAGATCACGATGTGGACCGCCACGCAGATCCCGCACATCCTGCGGTTCCTGCTGGCGGCGACCACCGGGGTGGCCGAGTCGAAGATCCGCGTCATCGCCCCGGACGTGGGCGGCGGTTTCGGCGGCAAGCTGCAGACGACGCCGGAGGAGTTCATCGCCTTCGCGGTGGCCCGCCGCCTGGCCAAGCCGGTGAAGTACACCGAGACCCGCTCCGAGTCGCTCGTCTCCGGCCACCACGGCCGCGACCAGTGGCAGAAGCTCACCCTCTCGGCCGAGAAGGACGGCACCGTCACCGGCTTCAAGGTCGAGCTGCTCGCCGACCTCGGCGCCTACGTCGCGATCATGGGCGGCGGGGTGCCGGTGCTCGGCGCGTGGATGTTCAACTCCATCTACAAGTTCCCCGCCTACCGCTTCAACGTGCAGACGATCCTGACGAACAAGACGTGGGTCGACGCATACCGCGGGGCCGGTCGCCCGGAGGCGACGTTCGGCATCGAGCGGATGATGGACGAGCTCGCCGCCGAGCTCGGCGTCGACCCGCTCGAGGTCCGCGAGAAGAACTGGATCAAGCACGACGAGTTCCCGTTCACGACCGTGGCCGGCATGACCTACGACTCCGGCAACTACGAGGCCGCCACGGCGAAGGCGAAGGAGCTCTTCGGCTACGACGAGCTGCGCGCCGAGCAGCAGCGGCGCCGCGAGAGCAACGACCCCGTCCAACTCGGCATCGGCGTCTCGACGTTCACCGAGATGTGCGGTCTTGCGCCGTCCCGCATCCTCGGCCAGCTGAGCTACGGCGCCGGCGGCTGGGAGGCGGCCAGCATCCGCATGCTCCCGACCGGCAAGGTCGAGGTGGTCACCGGCACCTCGCCGCACGGTCAGGGCCACGAGACGGCGTGGAGCCAGATCGTCGCGGACAAGCTGGGCGTGCCCTTCGAGGACGTCGAGGTGCTCCACGGCGACACCCAGATCGCCCACAAGGGACTCGACACCTACGGCTCCCGCTCGCTGGTCGTCGGCGGCGAGGCGGTCGTGCGCGCGGCGAACAAGGTCATCGAGAGGGCCAAGCCCATCGCGGCGCACCTGCTCGAGGCCAGCGTCGACGACCTCGAGTTCAAGGAGGGCCGGTTCGGCGTCCGCGGCACCGACAAGGGCATCTCGATGGGCGAGCTCGCGCTCGCCAGCTTCGCCGCCCACAACCTGCCCGACGGCGTGGAGCCGGGGCTCGACGCCGACGCGACGTTCGACCCGGACAACTTCTCGTTCCCGCACGGCACGCACCTGTGCGCCGTCGAGGTCGACACCGAGACCGGGGCGACGACGATGCGCAAGTACGTGTGCGTCGACGACATCGGCACGATCATCAACCCGCTCATCGTCGAGGGGCAGGTGCACGGCGGCCTCGTCCAGGGCATCGCGCAGGCCCTGTGGGAGGGCGCCGAGTACGACGAGCAGGGCACGCTCGTGACCGGCTCGTTCGTCGACTACACGCTGCCCACGGCGGCCGACACGATCAGCTTCGTCACCGACCACACGACCTCACCGTCGACCTACAACTCCTTGGGCGCCAAGGGAGTCGGCGAGGCGGGCACCATCGCCTCGACGCCGGCGGTCGTCAACGCGGTCGTCGACGCCCTGCGCCCCCTGGGGGTCGAGGACGTCGCGATGCCGTGCACGCCCGAGCGGGTGTGGAAGGCGATCAACGCCGGTCGTGCGGTCAACCCGGAGGGCGAGCGCGACGCGCAGGCGCACTTCGACCAGGGCACGGCCAACCAGGACGCCGGGACGTCGGGCACCGACGCGAGCCCCGGCTCGAGTACCAGCTCCGCGAGCGAAGGGAGCCAGTCGTGATCCCCGCCCAGTTCGACTACGTCGCACCGACCTCCGTCCAGGAGGCCGTCTCGGCGCTCGCCGAGCACGGCGACGACGCCAAGGTGCTCGCCGGCGGCCAGTCGCTCCTGCCGATCCTGCGGATGCGGCTCAACGCGCCGAGCGTCGTCATCGACCTAGGGCGCATCCCCGAGCTGCAGGGCATCTCGGAGGAGGGTGACCACCTCGTCATCGGCGCCATGACCACGTATGCCGCCGTGCTGGCCTCCGAGGCCGTGTCGACCCATGCGGCCCTGCTGTCCAAGGCGATCCACACGGTGGCCGACCCGCAGATCCGGCACCGGGGCACGGTCGGGGGCGCGCTCGTGCACGCCGACCCTGCCGGTGACGTGGGCGCGCCGGTGCTCGCCCTCGAGGGGCAGCTGGTCATCGCCGGTGCCGACGGGGCCACCCGCACGGTCGCGGCGGAGGACTTCTTCGAGGACCTCTTCACCACGGCGGTGGGGGAGGGCGAGCTGCTGACGCAGATCCGCATCCCCAAGCACACCGGGTGGGGTGCGCACTACGAGAAGTTCGTGCGCGTCAGCCACCAGTGGTCGATCGTCGGCGTCGCCGCCACGGTGCGCAGCGAGGGCGGCTCGATCACCGAGGCGCGGGTCGGGCTGACCAACATGGGTTCGACTCCGCTGCGGGCCCGCTCGGTCGAGGAGGCCCTCGTCGGGCAGCCCGCGACCGACGAGGCCGTCCGGGCGGCCGTGGCGTCGGTGGCCGAGGGCACCAACCCGCCGTCCGACCTCAACGGCGACTCCGACTACCGCAAGCACCTGGCCACGGTGCTGACCCGACGCGCGGTGCTCGCCGCGGCAGGAGCGTGATCGCCGGATGGAGCTGACCCACTCCTTCACCGTGCCGACCTCGGTCGACGACGCGTGGGACCTGTTCATGGACCTCGAGCGCGTCGGCGGCTGCTTCCCCGGCGCGACCGTCACGGACGTGAACGACGACGGCTTCTCCGGCACGGTCAAGGTCAAGCTCGGCCCGATCGCGCTGCTCTACACGGGATCCGGCTCGTTCGTGCAGCGCGACGACGCCGCCCACCACGCCGTCATCGAGGCCAAGGGCAAGGACAAGCGGGGCAACGGCACGGCCGGGGCCACCGTCTCGATCACCCTGAGCCCCGACGGCGAGGGGGGCGGCGCCAAGGCCGACGTCGTCACCGACCTCGCGGTCACCGGCAAGCCGGCGCAGTTCGGCCGCGGCGTCATGCAGGACGTCTCCGACAAGCTGCTCCAGCAGTTCGTCGCCTGCATCGAGAAGCAGCTCGCCGGCCCACCTGCGGCCGCAGAGGCGCAGGCCGAGCAGCCGGCAGCCGCCCCTGCGAGCCAGCCCGCCTCCGCGGCCGGCGGAGGCGGCTTCGTAGAGACGGGATCCGACGTGCTCGCCGCCGACACCAGCCCGGCACCCGAGGGCATCCCGTCGCCGGCAGCCGCACCGGCCGCCACCGTCCCCGCGGGGGCAGCGGCGTCGGCAGCCTCGGCGGCGTCCGCGCCGCAGGTCGCGCCACGGCGCGTCACCAGCGAGGTCGAGGAGGAGGCGCTCGACCTCGGGTCGGCCGTCATGCCCGTGCTCATCCAGCGGTATGCCGGCTACGGCGTCGCGGCCCTCGTCGGCCTCGTCATCGGCTGGCTGATGGGTCGCCGAGGCGACTGAGCGGTTCCAGCCCGCTGACTCGTCCTGGACGCACCACCCAAGGAAGGCCCGGTCCCTCGCGGACCGGGCCTTCCGGCATACGTCCTCGGTGACGGGAAGAGGCGGGCGCGGCGGTGACGTTGGACCTGGGGACAGCTGTTCCCGAGCCTTCAGGAGAGTCATGTCCCGCGTCACGATCATCGGCGGTCACGGCAAGGTCGCCCTGCTCGCAGCCCCACTCCTCGTCGCCGACGGCCACGACGTCACGTCGGTCGTGCGCAACCCGGACCACGTCGCCGACGTCGAGCAGACCGGCGCCACGGCAACGGTGCTCGACGTCGAGAGCTCCTCGACCGAGGAGATCGCCGACGTGCTGCGCGGCAGCGACGTCGTCGTGTGGTCCGCGGGCGCCGGCGGCGGCAGCCCGGAGCGGACGTATGCCGTCGACCGCGACGCTGCGATCCGCTCGATGGACGCGGCCGCCCAGGCAGGCGTCGGGCACTACGTGATGGTGTCCTACTTCGGTGCCGGACCCGACCACGGCACCCCCGAGGACAGCTCCTTCTACCCGTACGCCGAGGCGAAGGCCGCCGCCGACGAGCACCTGCAGGGCAGCGAGCTCGCGTGGACGATCCTGCGGCCGAGCGGCCTGACCACCGACGCCGCCACGGGACACATCGAGAGCGGTGAGGGCGTCGTGGCCGGGCACGTGTCGCGCGACAACGTGGCGCACGTGATCCGTGCCGTCGTCGAGCACCCCGAGCCCGCGACCCGCCGGATCATCGCCTTCAACGACGGCGCCCAGCCCATCGAAGAGGTCGTCGCCGCAAGCTGACCCGCCTTCCCCGCGAGCGAGCGCTCCGCCCCAAGCGTTTCAAGGCGCAAGGTGACGGAGCGCTCGCTCGAGTGGGTTCAGCGGTGCGTGACAGGGACGGCGAGGACGACGTTGATGTCGTCGTAGTTGTCGATGGTGGGGTTCCAGGTGCCGCCGCAGGTGGCGAGGAGGAGGCGTTCGGGGCCGGTGAAGTCGTAGAGGTGCTGGCTGGCGATGAGCTTGGGGTAGTCGGTGGCGGAGTTGATGGTGGGCCAGACGTTGGTGATGCGGTAGGAGCAGGTGGAGCCGTTGTCCTGGCGGAGCTGGATGAGCTGGCCGGTGGCGATGCGGTGGGCGAAGTCGTCTTTGAAGATGGCTGAGCCGTTGCGGTAGGTGTGTCCGTCGATGAGGACGGTGCCGGTGCCGGATCCGGGTCGGGGGCCGGCGGCGTACCAGCCGGCTTTGGTGCGGTCGGTGGGGGTGCCGAGGGGGGCTTGGCCGGTGGCGTCGCGGCGGCCGTTGGGGTCCAGGCCGATGTGTTCGAAGGGGGCGTCGACGCCGAGGGTGGGGATGACCAGCCGCGAGGGCTCACCGACCCGGCACGTTCCGCGCGGATCCGCGTGTAAGGTCTGCCGCGCGGGGGCGCTCGTCTGCGCGGGACTCGACGGCGTCGTGGTGCCCGGGGTGCTCGAGCCGCTGGGGGAGCCGGCGGTCGGCCCGGCGCTGAGGGCCGGGTCGGGCAGGGCCGCGACGGTGGTGGCGGCCGCAGCGTTCCCTCCTGGTCGCGGCAGCAGGAGCCAGAGCCCGGCGGCGACCAGCCCCACCGACAGCAGGGCGAAGAGCCAACGTCGGTCCGGGCTGCGCCCGGACAGTGGTTGACGACCCATCAGACAGATCCCCCTCCCGGATCTGGGTGTGCGGCACCCGGCCGACGACAGGTCGTCGCGGCCGGGTGCCGTCAGGTGTCAGCGGGTGGCGTTCTCGCGGCGTCGGCGGAGCGCCTCGCCGCCGGCGAGTGCAAGGCCGCCGGCGAGCAGGGCCGACCCGAGCGCACAGTTGGTGGGCGCCAGCTCGCCGTCGCCGCCGGTGTGCGGAGCGCCGACGCCGGGCACGACGCCGGCTCCGTTGCCGGTGCCGTTCCCGCCACCGTTGCTGTTGCCGCCCGAGACGACCGCCGGGACCGTCGGCTCGGTGGTCGTCGGGACGGGCGTCGTCGGGACGGGCGTCGTCGGGACGGGCGTCGTCGGGACGGGCGTCGTCGGGACGGGCGTCGTCGGCGCGGCAGTCGTTGTCGTTGCCGGGGTCGTCGGAGTGCCGTCACCACCCCCGCCACCGCCCCCATTGCCTCCGGGCGTCGTGGTCGTCGGGACCGTGGTCGTCGGGACCGTGGTGGTCGGGACGGTGGTCGTCGGGACCGTCGTGGTCGGGACCGTAGTGGTCGGGACGGTCGTGGTCGGGACCGTGGTGGTCGGGACCGTGGTGGTCGGGACCGTGGTGGTCGGGACCGTGGTGGTCGGGACCGTGGTGGTCGGGACCGTGGTGGTCGGGACGGTGGTCGTCGGGACCGTCGTGGTCGGGACGGTCGTCGTCGGGACCGTCGTGGTCGGGACGGTGGTCGTCGGGACCGTCGTTGGCGGAACGGTGGTCGTCGGCTTGGTCGTCTGTGCCGGTGCCCCAGGGCACGTGACGTCGGCGCTGTCCACGACGACGGCGTCGCCTCCGTGGTACTGACCGTTCTTGATCGCCGCCTTGTCGATGAGGAGCGGGTTCTTGCCGGGCTTGAGCACCCTGTCGCTCTTCGGTCCGACATAGGCGCAGACCCACACCTGGTGGTTGCTCCCTTGGGTGGCCGACGCGGTCCAGCCGGTGGTGAGTGCTGCAGCCCCGGCCGTCGCGAGCCCCCCGGCGGCGACGAAGGTGATGATGCGACGCGGAAGTCGCACGGTCCTCTGATTCATGATGTAGCTGTCCCCTACGAAGTCGTGGCGGCGCATCGTTTCCCCCCGCGCCTGAAACCCGAACAGCGCCTTTGTATCTCGTTTTGGTAAACCGGAATGGCCTAAGCGCGAAGAAAGTTAAAAGAATCCCCAAGTGTCCGTAAGTTTTGGGCATGCTTGCGACGAATGCCCGAATTGTTCAGTGTGACTGGACCACCGGGATGGCGAGGACGACGTTGATGTCGTCGTAGTTGTCGATGGTGGGGTTCCAGGTGCCGCCGCAGGTGGCGAGCAGGAGGCGTTCGGGGCCGGTGAAGTCGTAGAGGTGCTGGCTGGCGACGAGCTTGGGGTAGTCGGTGGCGGAGTTGATGGTGGGCCAGACGTTGGTGATGCGGTAGGAGCAGGTGGAGCCGTTGTCCTGGCGGAGCTGGATGAGCTGGCCGGTGGCGATGCGGTGGGCGAAGTCGTCTTTGAAGATGGCTGAGCCGTTGCGGTAGGTGTGTCCGTCGATGAGGACGGTGCCGGTGCCGGATCCGGGTCGGGGGCCGGCGGCGTACCAGCCGGCTTTGGTGCGGTCGGTGGGGGTGCCGAGGGGGGCTTGGCCGGTGGCGTCGCGGCGGCCGTTGGGGTCCAGGCCGATGTGTTCGAAGGGGGCGTCGACGCCGAGGGTGGGGATGACCAGTCGCGCGGGCTCACCGACGCGGCACGTTCCCCTGGCCGAAGAGGTCGTCGCCCCAGGCGCAGCGCTGGTCGGCGGACTCGAGGCTGACCGCCGCGTTGTCGCGGCCGTGGCGGCAGCCCGGGTGCTGGGGGCAGTGCCGGTCGGCCCGGCACTGAGCGCCGGGTCCGGCAGGGTTGGCACCGTGGACGCAGCCACCGCGGCACCTGGTCGCAGGCGTGGCAGCACGAGCCACAGTCCGGTGCCGACGAGCGCTGCGGCCAGCAGCAGGACGAGCCAACGCGCCGCCCGCCGTTCGCGCGGCGCTGCGTGGCGACCCATGGGACAGACCTCCTCCCGTGGTGGGTCACGAGCCCCGACCACCGAGCGTGCTCGGCGGCCGGGGCCCGTCGAACGGTCAGCGGGTGGCGTTCTCCCGCCGACGACGGACCGCCTCGCCGGCCGCGAGGGCGAGACCGCTGGCGAGTAGTCCGCCGCCGAGCAGCCCGTTGGTCGGGGAGGCATCGCCGTCACCACCGGTGTGCGGTGCACCGACGCCCGGCGTCATGCCGGCGCCCTCGTTGCTGACCATGCCGCCGCCACCACCGTTACCGCCGCCGCCACCGCCGTTGCCGCCGCCACCGCCGTTACCTCCGCCGCCACCAGACGTCGTCGTGGTCGGCGGCATCGTGGTCGTGGTGGGCGGGACGGTCGTCGTGGTGGTGGGCGGCACGGTCGTCGTCGTGGTCGGCGGCACGGTGGTCGTCGTGGTCGGCGGGACCGTGGTGGTCGTGGTGGTCGTGGTCGGCGGGACCGTGGTCGTGCTGGTGGGCGGCACGGTCGTCGTCGTGGTCGGCGGGACCGTGGTCGTCGTGGTCGGCGGCGCCGTCGTGGTGGTCGTGGGCGGCATCGTCGTCGTGGTCGGCGGCATGGTCGTCGTGGTCGGCGGCGTCGCCGGAGGGCAGGCCCCTACGCCCGGGTCCTTCCCGCCGATCTGCACGACCACCGACTTGAGCTGGCCATCGGAGAACGTGTCACCGACGTGAGGCGCGGTTGCCTTGCCGGTGAGGGACGCCCAGTCGACGTAGATCGGGTTCTTGCCGCGCTTGAGCACCTCGTTCGTCCCCGGCTTCTGGACGTACTTGCACACCCAGACCTTGTGTGGCCCATTGGTGCCGGGCGTGGCCGAGGCGCTCCATCCGGAGGCCAGTGCCGCGGCCCCGCTGAGGGCCAGGCCGCTGGCGGCGATGAGTGTCACGGCCCGGCGCGGGACGCGAACGGTCAGCTGTGTCATATTGTGTTCCCCTTTTTGTCGTGGGCGGCGCCTGTTTCCCCCGGGCGCCTCGAACCCCGAGTGCGGCGGACATACCCCCCTAGACGCAGACGCTCCCGGCTTTTGCGAAACGACTTTCGAGCGAATTCGCTTGCGCCTCAAACAGATTCAGGGCATAAGTGAGGTATGGGTGGAATGTCCCCAGCCGTATGCCGACCGGTGCCGTCGGGTGCGCCCGTTTGCTCCCGGCATACCGAGTTGGCGGCGGTCGGGGCCCGCTTCGGTGTGCGTGTGCACGACGAAGGCCACGCGACGTACGCTCGTCCGGTCGCCCTCACCCCGGGCGGCAGCCGTCAGCGACGACACACAGTCAGGACACCATGGCGCTCAGCGTTTTCGACCTCTTCTCCATCGGCATCGGGCCCTCGAGCTCGCACACGGTCGGCCCCATGCGCGCCGCCGTGCTCTTCGCCGAACGCCTTCGTGAGGACGGCGCCCTGAAGCAGGTGGCACGCGTGCGCTCGGAGCTCTTCGGCTCTCTCGGGGCCACCGGCCACGGGCACGGTAGCGACAAGGCCGTCATCCTCGGGCTGACCGGCGAGCGTCCCGAGCTGTGCGACCCCCGCGCGGTCGAGGGGCGCCTCGCCGAGATCCGCGCCTCGAAGCGGCTGCCCGTCCTGGGTGAGCACGAGATCGACTTCGTCGAGGCCGAGGACCTCGTGCTGCACCGCCGCAAGACGCTCCCGCTCCACCCGAACGGCATGACCTTCACCGCACTCGACGCGACGGGTGCCACCGTCTCCCAGCGCACCTACTACTCGGTCGGCGGCGGCTTCGTGGTCGGTGGCGACGCCGACGGGGAGACCCGGATCGTCGAGGACTCGACGCCGGTGGCGCACCCGTTCCGCACCGGTGACGAGCTGCTCGCCCACTGCCGCGAGACCGGAAAGTCGATCGCGCGCATCATGCTCGAGAACGAGCTGTCCTGGCGCACCGAGCAGGAGGTGCGCGACGGCCTCCTCGACATCTGGCGCGTCATGAAGGAGTGCGTCAGCAACGGCATCGACACCGAGGGCATCCTGCCCGGCGGGCTTCGGGTGCGCCGGCGCGCCCCCGAGCTGGCCCGCCGGCTCCGGCTCGAGGGCAGCAGCGACGACCCGCTGCGGGGCATGGACTGGATCACCCTGTATGCGTTGGCCGTCAACGAGGAGAACGCCTCGGGTGGCCGCGTCGTCACCGCGCCGACCAACGGCGCCGCTGGCATCATCCCGGCCGTCCTGCACTACTACGCCAACTTCGTGCGCGGTGCCGACCGCGACGGCATCGTCCGCTTCCTGCTCACCGCCGGTGCCATCGGCGTCATCTACAAGGAGACCGCCTCGATCTCCGGCGCCGAGGTCGGCTGCCAGGGCGAGGTCGGCTCGGCGTGCTCGATGGCGGCCGGCGCCATGGCCGCGGTCATGGGTGGCACCCCCGAGCAGGTCGAGAACGCCGCGGAGATCGGCATGGAGCACAACCTCGGCCTGACCTGCGACCCGGTCGGTGGCCTCGTGCAGATCCCGTGCATCGAGCGCAACGCCATTGCCTCGGTCAAGGCCATCACCGCGGCACGCACCGCCCTGCGCGGCGACGGCTCGCACGTCGTCTCCCTCGACAAGGTGATCAAGACGATGCGCGAGACCGGCCGCGACATGAAGGTGAAGTACAAGGAGACCGCGCGCGGCGGCCTCGCCGTCAACGTCATCGAGTGCTGAGGGCCTGCCCGGTTCGTCAGCGGCGGCGCCGCAGGGCGCGGCGGATCCGCGCGTTGCGCAGCTGACCCCGCGCGCTCCCCGGGCGCAGCGTCCCCTGGACCAGCGCCGCGATCACGAACGCCAGCACCGGCCCGAGCAGCAGCACCCGGGCGAGCCAGAGCAGGCTCGGCGAGGTGACGGTGAACGACCCGTCCGTGAGCCCCAGCAGAGCGACGAAGCGGGCTTGCGCGCCCGAGGAGTCCTCGCACGAGAAGCGCGGCCCCTGGCCGGGCACGTAGCGAGAGTCGCACGTGGTGACCCCGGCCACTTCGGGGTGCACGGCGGCCACGAGCGCCCACACCCCGACGCAGACGACCACGGCGATCACGGCGAGCACGACGACGACGCGCGCCCGCCCGGGCCGGTCGCTCATCGAGCCGGTGCGCCGACGCCGGCGCGCTGGCAGACCATGAGCGGGTTGCCGTCGGGGTCCTCGAACTGGACGAAGAAGACGCTGCCGATGTCCTCGACGTCGCTCGTGATGCGCACGCCGAGGCCCCGCAGGTGCGCGACCGTGGCGGGCATGTCGTCGGTCCACAGGAAGAACCGTGGCGGACCGTCGGGCGTGAAGTCGGCGCGGTTCGCGTCGAGGCACAGGCGCGGACCGTCCTCCATGGGGATGTCCAGGATGGTGCCCTCGTGGGAGGCGGCCTCGGGCTCGAAACCCAGCACGGCGGCATACCAGCCGGCTGAGCGCGCGAGGTCGCGGACGGGAACGAAGACCTGGCCGACGTGGCGACGGATGGGTGAGCTCGGCACCCCGAGACCCTAGCCCGCACGGGCTGCCCTGTCGGGGAGGCGCTTCCCGAGCCGCACGGCGGAAGGGCCGTGGGGCAGACTTGCCGGGTGTCGAGCCACCACCCCGCCCACGTCTCCGTGGCCGCCCACCGCGCCGCGATCGAGGAGCTGCTCGGGGTGGCCCCGGTCGAGCGCGTCCCCCTCGACCACCGTGCCTGCGGCCGCCACCTGGCCGCTGACCTCGTGGCCCGCGACGATCTCCCGCGCTTCGACAACAGCGCCATGGACGGGTATGCCGTCCGCCTGGCTCCCGCGCGGGGCGACCGAAGCGCCGCTCCCTCCGCCACCGACGACACCGCGGGCGACGCCGCGGGTGACACCGCGGGTGACACCGTGGGGGACACCGTCACGCCGACGCAGACCTTCGCCGTGGTCGGCGACGTCGCGGCCGGCGACGCGCCCAAGGTGGCGGTCGGCCCCGGCGAGGCCGTCCGGGTCATGACCGGCGCCCGCCTGCCCGAAGGGACGCAGTCCGTCGTCCCGGTCGAGCGCACCGACGCCGCCCGCACCGGTCCCGCGCCGGGGTCGGTCACGGTCACCGGGCGCGTCGACCCGGGGCGGCACGTGCGCTTGCGTGGCGAGGACCTGCGCGCCGGCGATCTCGTCGCTGCCGCCGGAACCCGTGTCACCGCAGGGGTGCTCGCGCTCGCCCGGTCCGCCGGCTGCGTCGAGGCGGAGCTGCGGGCGCGCACCAGTGTGGCCGTGGTCGCCACCGGCGCCGAGCTGACCGGCCCGGGGCTCGACCCGGGCCCCGGCGGCATCCATGAGTCCAACTCCGGCATGGTCGCCGCGCTCGTCGAGGCCGCGGGCTGCGTCCTTGCCCGGGTCGAGATCTGCCCCGACGAGCCCGACCGGTTGCGTGCGCTGCTCGACGGGCTCGACGGTGATCCGGGCGTCGACCTCGTCGTGACGACCGGCGGCGTCAGCGCCGGCGCCTACGAGGTCGTGCGCCAGGTGTGCTCGCCCCTGCCGACCTTCGACTTCGTCCACCTCGCCATGCAGCCCGGCGGCCCGCAGGGTCTCGGCTGCTACGGCTCGACCCCCGTGGTCTGCCTGCCCGGCACCCCGGTCGGCGCCTTCGTCGCGTTCCACGTGCTGGTACGCCCGGGCCTCGACCGGCGCCACGGTGCGCCGGCAGCGCGAGCCGGGCGGGCGGCATACGTCGGCAAGACCCGGCACACCCGCGCCGGGCGCGTCCAGTTCGTCACGAGCGTGCTCCACGACGACGGCACGGTGACGGCCCCGGACGCGCGCCACCTCACCGCGCTCGCCGCCGCCAACTGCCTCATCGAGGTGCCCGAGGCCGTCGACGAGCTCGTCGAGGGCGACCTCGTCGTCGTCCACCCGCTCTGACGGGAGCCTCGCCGCACCACCCCTAGGCTGTGGGGCGTGAGCGCGACCCTGGTGGCCAAGGACCTCGCCGGGGGCCACGCCCACCGGACCCTCTTCGAGCACCTCGACCTCACGGTCGCGCCCGGTGACGTCGTGGGCGTCGTCGGCGCCAACGGCGCGGGCAAGTCGACGCTGCTGCGCCTGCTCGCCGGCGAGGACCAGCCGCTCGCCGGGACGGTGACGACGGCCCCCTCCGACGCGTTCGTCGGGTGGCTGCCGCAAGAGCACGAGCGCGTGCCGGGGGAGACTGTCGCCGACCACATCGGACGGCGCACCGGCGCCACGGCCGCCACGCTCGCGATGGAGGAGGCCGCCGGCGCGTTGGGCGGGGACGACCCGAGGGCTGACGAGACGTATGCCGTCGCCCTCGAGCACTGGCTCGCGAGCGGCGCCGCCGACCTGGACGAGCGCATCCCGCCGATGCTCGCCGAGCTCGGCCTCGACGTGGGCCCCGACGCCCTCATGACCTCACTCTCCGGCGGCCAGGCGGCTCGGGCGGCGCTCGCGGCGCTGCTGCTCAGCCGCTTCGACCTCGTGCTCCTCGACGAGCCGACGAACGACCTCGACCTCGCGGGGCTGGAACGGCTCGAGGGCTTCGTCCACGGCCAGCGCGGCGGCGTCGTGCTCGTCTCGCACGACCGCGAGTTCCTCGCCCGCTGCGTCACCCGCGTCGTCGAGCTCGACCTGTCGCAGAACTCCGTCGCCGTCCACGACGGCGGCTACGAGTCCTACCTCGAGGAGCGCGAGGTCGCCCGGCGGCACGCGCGCGAGGCGTACGAGGCGTATGCCGGCACGAAGGCCGACCTCGAGGCGCGGGCCCGCACGCAGCGCGAATGGTCGTCCAAGGGCGTGCGCAACGCGATGAAGAAGAGTCCCGACAACGACAAGAACCGCCGGGCCGCCGCCATCGACTCCTCGGAGAAGCAGGCGCGTAAGGTGCGCCAGATGGAGTCGCGGATCGCCCGGCTCGACGAGGTCGCGGAGCCGCGCAAGGAGTGGGTGCTGCAGTTCTCGATCGCTGCGGCGCCGCGGTCCAGCTCGGTGGTGGCGACGCTGAACGAGGCCGTCGTGCGCCGCGGCGACTGGACGTTCGGGCCGGCCTCGCTGCAGGTCGAGGCGCGACGTCGGATCGGCATCACGGGACCCAACGGCGCCGGCAAGACGACGCTGCTGTCGTTGCTGCTGGGTCGGGTTTCGCCTGACGAAGGCGGCGCGTCGCTCGGGGCGAGCGTCGACGTCGGCGAGATCGACCAGGCCCGGACGGGGCTGCGTGAGGACCTGACGCTCGGCGATGCGTTCGGCGAGGCCGTGCCGGACTTGAACCCGGCCGAGCGGCGCACGCTGCTCGCGAAGCTCGGGCTCAAGGCCGACCAGGTCGGCAGCACGGTCGGTCGGCTCTCACCCGGCGAGCGGACGCGCGCGGCGATGGCGCTGCTGCAGGCTCGTGGCGTCAACCTACTCGTGCTCGACGAGCCGACCAACCACCTCGACCTGCCCGCCATCGAGCAGCTCGAGCAGGCGCTCGAGTCCTACGACGGCGCGCTGCTGCTCGTCTCCCACGACCGTCGCCTGCTCGAGAACGTCCGGCTCGACGAGCGCTGGCACGTCGACGCCGGCCAGGTCACCCGCCACTGACCCCCCTCGAGAGCGCACCCCGCCCCACGCCAAAGCGCACCCCGCCCCACTCGAGAGCGCACGCGCACTTCCCTCCCCCAGTCGAGTGGGCACTTTCCGACATCGAGTGGGCACTTTCCGACATCGAGTGGGCACTTTGCTGCAGTGGTCCACAGGCGAGGCGACGCCGTCCTGTGGACAAGTGACGCAAAGTGCCCACTCGACGTGGGAGGGAGTCGGGCCGCGCGGGTGGGCGCCAGGAGGCGGGTTGTTGCGGGGACCGACGGCGACTGGCCCCAACAACTCGCCAGATGGCGGCTTGTCGAGGCTCCAGGTGCCGCCGCTCCGAGCCTTGCCCGGGCGCTGAGACGGGTCAGGCGGGGGACTGGGTGGCGTCGGCGACCCAGGGACCCAGCGGCGGGTCCCACCGGCGGACGACGCGCCGCAGGATGTGGCCACCGAGCCAGTACGGGTCCTGGTCGAACGTGGCGGTGACCGCTTCCAGCGACTCGGCGGAGTAGACGATGAGCGCGGCGTTGGCCGGCTCCTGGTCGGTGGGCTCGGCCTCGCTCACCTCGTCGATGCCGTCGGCGTACATCCCCGCCACGAGCAGGCCCGGCAGCCCAGTGAGCCACTCGCGGTGCTCGGGCCGGATCGTCAGCATCTCGCTGACGTCGTCGGCATACGTGTAGTGGATCGCGAAGATCGCCACGGTGGGCCTCCAGTCACTCGGGTGGGGGTCAGGGAAGAGGGGACAAGGGCGCGACGCCGGCGCCGCGACGGTCAGGTGGTGGTGATCCGGTGCGCCCCGGCATACACGTTGAGGCGGGAGCCGCGCACGAAGCCGAGCAGGCTCATGCCCGCGTCCTCGGCGCACTCGACCGCGAGCGACGACGGAGCCGAAACCGCTGCCAGACAGGGGATCCCGGCCATGATCGCCTTCTGCGTCAGCTCGAACGACGCGCGCCCCGACACCACGAGCACGCACCCCGCACCGGGCACCCGACCGTTCTGCAGCGCCCACCCGACGACCTTGTCGACGGCGTTGTGCCGACCCACGTCCTCGCGCACGACGAGCAGCTCGCCGTCGGCGGTCGCCAGGCCCGCGGCGTGCAGGCCACCGGTCTTGTCGAACGACTTCTGCTCGGCCCGCAGGGCGTTCGGCAGCTCTGCGATGACCTTGGCCGCGAACTCCGTCGAGTCCGACCGCACGTCGAAGGCCGACTGCGCGCGCAGCTGCTCGATGCTCGCCTTGCCGCACACCCCGCACGAGGAGTTGGTGAAGAACGAGCGCGTGGCCGACGCGTCCGGCGCCGCCACCCCGGGGGCCAGCGTCACGTCGATGACGTTGTAGGTGTTCTCGTCGAAGCCGCTCTCGCCGGAGACGACCGCACCCTCGCAGTAGCGGGCCAGGGCGATGTCGTCCGCTGAGCGGATCAGGCCCTCGGACATGAGGAAGCCGTGGACCAGCTCGATGTCGTGGCCCGGCGTGCGCATCGTCACCGTGAGCGGCGAGCCGTTGACCCGCAGCTCGAGCGGCTCCTCGACCGAGAGCGTGTCGGGACGGGTGTTCGTCGCGGGCGTCGCGAGATCGATCGTCGTGACCTTGCGCCGCACGGTGACCCGTCCCATGGGGCCAGCCTGCCACGTGTCCGTGCCAGACTCCGAGGGTGCCGCCCTCCGAACCTCCCAGCGCCCTCGCCGGCGCCGGGCCGGCCGACCCCGTGGTCGTCGTGCTGACCGGGGGTGCGTCCCGCCGGATGGGCTCGCACAAGCCGCTGCTCGAGGTGGCCGGCCGGCCCCTCGTCGCCCGCGTGCTCGACGCCGCGGCTGACTGGCCCGCGCTCGTGGTCGGCCCGACGCAGGGCGTGCCGGACGGCATACGCTCCGTGCTCGAGCCGGTGCCCGGTGGCGGTCCCGTGGCCGGTCTCGCGGCCGCCGTCGCGGCCCTGCCGGACACCGCACCCGAGAAGCTCGTCGTGCTCGCCGCCGACCTCCCGTTCGTGACCCACGAGCACCTCCGGCGCCTCGTGGGCGGACTCGACGCACGCCCGAGCACGTATGCCGCCGGGACCCTCCCCGAGCGCGCCGACCTCGCCGTCACGGTGACCGCTGACGGGCGCACCAACTGGCTCTGCGCCGCCTGGCGGCTCGACGTCCTGCGAGACCGTCTCGTGGAGGTCGGCGACGCATACGGCAGGAGCATGCGGCAGCTCTGCGCCGACGTGCCGACGGCCTTCGTCGACGACCCCGACGAGGTCGCCCTCGACGTCGACACCCCGGCCGACCTCGACCGGGCACGCGGCCGCGCCGACGGTGCGGCCGGTGCTGCCGGTGGCTCGGAGAAGTCTGGGAGCTAGCCCAAGGCGCACTATCGCGCCGATGGGACTGCCGCCAAGCGCGACTCAGGAGTTGTCGGGGACTTCGCAAAGACTTCGTATCTGGCGTTGACCGCACTTTCAGCCGGCTGCCAGCGTCGCGTCGCCGGCCCGCTCCCGCTCTCCCGGGAGGTGGCGGCACCTCAGAGGCGGCCCGCGTGCCGCATCCCCACAAGGAGTCAACAGTGAATCGACTGAAGTCTGGGCTGGCGACCGGAGGGCTGCTCGCCCTCGCCCTCGCCATCTCGCCGGCGATCCCGGCAGGCGCAGCAACAGGTGCGGCGGCAGGTGCGGCGTCAGGTGGAGCGGCAGCGGCGGGACGTGACTCGTCCCCTGCCCACGAGTCGCAGAGCCTCAAGGCGACGGAGCAGTCCCGCGCGGCCGCCTCGGCGAACGCCCTCGGCCTGCCCGGCGAGACGCTCACCGTCAAGTCCGTCATCGCCGACCCCGATGGCTCCACCCACGTGCGCTACGAGCGCTCGATCAACGGCCTGCGCGTCGTCGGCGGCGACTTCGTCAGCCACAAGGACGCCTCCGGCAAGGTGAAGAGCGTGACGTGGAACGTCCGCAAGGACGCGACCCCCGCCTCCTTCACGCCCAAGGTCAGCCGGGCGACGGCCCAGTCCGCCGGCCTCGCCGCCTCGAAGGCCAAGAACGAGAAGGCCTCTCCCGGGGAGCTCGTCGTCTTCCAGGCGGCCACCGGCCCGAAGCTGGCCTACGAGGTCGTCACCGAGGGCATCAAGGCCGACCAGACGCCGACGCGCCTGCACACCATCGTCGACGCCGACACCGGCAAGACCCTCACCAGCTGGGACGACGTCAAGGAGGGCACCGGCAACGGCATCTTCGTCGGCAGCGTCTCCCTCGCCACCTCGGGCAGCTCCGGCGCGTACAAGCTGCAGGACTCCCACGGCAACTACACGACCGACCTCAACCAGGCCACGAGCGGCACCGGGACGACGTTCACCGACGCCGACGACGTGTGGGGCACCGGTTCGCAGAGCAACCGCCAGTCCGCCGCCGTCGACGCGCACTACGGCGCCGGCAAGACCTACGACTACTACAACACCCAGCTCGGCCGCGCCGGCATCTGGAACAACGGCACCGTTGCCCGCAGCCGCGTTCACTACGGTCAGAACTACCAGAACGCGTTCTGGGACGGCACGCAGATGACGTACGGCGACGGCGCCAACAACGCTGCCCCGCTCGTCGAGATCGACGTCGCCGGCCACGAGATGAGCCACGGCGTCACCGAGAACACCGCGGGCCTGGCCTACTCCGGCGACGCGGGCGGCCTCAACGAGTCGACCTCCGACATCTTCGGCACGGCCGTCGAGTGGTACGCCAACAACCCCAACGACACCCCTGACTACCTCATCGGTGAGAAGCTCAACCTCAACGGCAACGGCACCCCGCTGCGCTACATGGACAAGCCGAGCAAGGACGGCGCCTCGAAGGACTGCTGGAGCAGCAGCCTCGGCAGCCTCGACCCGCACTACTCGTCCGGGCCGCTGAACCACTGGTACTACCTCGCCTCGGAGGGCTCCGGCGCCAAGACGGTCAACGGCGTCAGCTACAACAGCCCCACGTGCGACGGCTCGACGGTGACCGGCATCGGCCACGTCAAGGCCGAGAAGATCTGGTACCGCACCCTCTCGACGTACCTCACTTCCTCGAGCAACTACGCGGCCGCGCGCACCGGCGTCATCAAGGCCGCCAAGGACCTCTACGGAGCCGGCTCCGCCGAGTGCACCGCGGTCGACAAGGCCATGGGCGCCATCGCGGCCCCGGCCAGCACCGAGACGTGCGGCACGAGCGGCGGTGGCGGTGGCGGCACCGGCGCGGCCCTGACGAACGGCGGCTTCGAGTCCGGCCAGACCGGCTGGACCGGCACCAGCGGCCCGATCACCAACAACACGGGCCGCCCGGCACACAGCGGCAGCTGGAAGCTGTGGCTCGGCGGCAACGGTGCCTCCGGCTCCGAGAGCGTGTCGCAGACCTTCGCCGTCCCGTCCACCGCCACCTCGCCGACGCTGACCTACTGGATCCGCATCGACACGTCCGAGACGTCGACGACCTCGGCCTACGACACCGCCACCGTCTCGATCAACGGCGTGACCAAGCACAGCTACTCCAACCTCTCCACGCCCAAGGCCACGTGGTCGCAGAAGACGATCGACCTCACGGCCTACAAGGGCACCAACGTCACGCTCAAGTTCGCCGACACCGAGGACTCGTCGCTCCAGACCAGCTGGGTCGTCGACGACGTCTCGACGAACTTCTGAGTCCCACCAGCGCGCTCGCCTGAGACGCACCACGACGAGAAGTCGGTATGCCGTCCGGTTCCCCCCGGCGGCATACCGGCCTCCGTGCGTGGTGGCCCTTGGCGGACCCGCCGCTCAGGGGGCGAGCGTGGCCGACGGCGGCGGCACGGTCGCGGTGCCGCTCGGGGTCGTGCAGCGCGTCACCGCAGGGACCGAGAGGGTCACGTCGCTGACGAGCGTGCTGACCAGCCCGGCGATCTCGCCGAGCGAGGGGTCGGAGAGGTCGACGACGCGGGCCCGGTCGTCGGTGACGGAGATCGTGATCGGTGCGCTCTCGGGGTCGTCGACGGGAGTGAGGCCGCCGCT
This sequence comes from Terrabacter sp. NPDC080008, assembly GCF_040702505.1. Taxonomy (NCBI): domain Bacteria; kingdom Bacillati; phylum Actinomycetota; class Actinomycetes; order Micrococcales; family Intrasporangiaceae; genus Terrabacter; species Terrabacter sp. NPDC080008. The sequence continues at coordinate 125,376 of NZ_JBFBLC010000001.1, read as the reverse complement.
CGGCACGTCGGACCCGGCCACGCCGCCGGACCCGACGCCGGCCCCGCCGGCAGAGCCCGCACCGGCACCTGTGCCCAGGCGCAGGGTGGCCAGGAGCGAGAGCAGCTGGGTCTGCAGGGTGGGCTCGAGCCGGCACACCCGGCCGTGGACCGCCCTGGTCTCGACGCGCAGGCGGCCGTTGGCCTCCAGCACGATGCGGTCGTCGAAGCCGGCGCTGCCACCCGTGCGCCGCAGCGTCAGCGGGAACTGCGGCCCGTAGGACGCCTCGCTCCCGCTGTCCCCGCCGGCGCCGAACCGCGGGGGCGGTGAGGTGAAGGCGGTCGCCGAGGGTGGCCCGGTGGCTCCGCGGGTCCCGTTGGTCTGCGCGGCGGGAGGTCCGGCGGCGCCCGACGAGGAGCCACCACCACATCCCCCGAGGAGCAGTGCTGCAACGGCCAAGCCCACACGCAGGCCCGCGCGACCCATGGATCCCATGGTGCGCCCTCTCGGGTGCCGGCGCCCGCACAACGCGGCGGTAAGGGCAGGACTGCTCTGGCGCAGTTTCAAGTGGCGGGCCTCGGGGTGCACGGGAATGCTCGGTGTTGGAGGTTTGTCCCGCGCGCTCGGGCGGACTCGCCACTTATCTACGGACCCGCCGCCGATGGACCCACACCGACGTCCGGCGTCCTGAAGTCAAGACACGAAAGGGACGATCGAGTGATACCCAACTCCCCAACACACCGAACACCGGGGGCGCGCAAGGTGCGCCAGTCCCTGGTCGCGCTCGGTGCGGTCGCGGCCGTCTCGGCGGGCATGGCCCTGGCCTCCCCGACAGCGCAGGCGGCAGACCCCGCGGCCAGCGCCGTGGGCAGCGACTCCGCCAGCCGCGAGCGCGCCTTCGCGGCGGCGTCGTCCGAGTACGGTGTGCCCCGCACGGTCCTCGAGGCCGTGTCCTACGCGCAGACCCGCTGGGACTTCAACCCCGGCCACAGCAGCTCCGGCGGCTACGGCCCCATGCACCTCGTCGACGCCGACCTCGAGTCGCCGGCCCAGGCCCGCGGTCTCGGCGAGGCGCCGGCCGCGGCCCCGGCACCCGTGGCCGACACCCTCGGGCGCGCCGCCGCGCTGACCGGGCTGTCCAAGGACGCGCTGCGCACCGACGAGCTGGCCAACATCCGTGGCGGCGCTGCCCTTCTCGCCGCCACGCAGAAGCGCCTCGGTCTGCCGACGGGCGAGGGCACCGACGCGGGTGAGTGGTATGCCGCCGTCGCCGACGCCTCGGGCTCCGCCGAGCAGGACGTCGCGCAGGCCTTCGCCGACGACGCGTACTCCGTCATCGCCTCCGGCGCCTCGCGCCGCACCATCGACGGCAAGCAGGTCTCGCTGCTGCCCGCGAAGGTCAAGCCGCAGTCCGCGCTCGTCGCCAAGCTCGGCCTGCACAAGAAGTCGAACAAGGGGCCGGTGGACTGCCCGCCCGGGCTCGACTGCGAGTGGCTGCCGGCGCCATACGCCCAGACCGGGCCCGGAGCCGGTGACTACGGCAACCACGACCTCGCCAACCGCCCCGTCGCGCCGAAGATCACGAACATCGTCATTCACAACACGGAGGCGACCTACGACACGACGCTCAAGCTCGTGTCCGACCCGAACTACCTCGCGTGGAACTACACCCTGCGTAGCTCCGACGGCCACATCGCGCAGCACCTCGACCCGAAGGACGTCGGCTGGCACGCCGGCAACTGGTACATCAACGGCCACTCCATCGGCCTCGAGCACGAGGGCTTCGCCGCCACCGGCGCCCAGTGGTTCAGCGAGCCGATGTACCGCGCCTCCGCGCGTCTCGTTCGCTACCTGGCGAAGGAGTACGACATCCCGCTCGACATGCAGCACATCTTCGGCCACGACCAGATCCCGGGTGTCACGCCCGCCAACGTCGCCGGAATGCACTGGGACCCGGGCCCCTACTGGAACTGGGAGCACTACTTCCAGCTGCTCGGCGCGCCGCTGCAGTCGCACACCTCCGGCAACGCCAAGGACCTCGTCCGCATCCTGCCGGGCTTCGAGGACAATTGGCAGACGGTGACGTACTGCGACGACAAGACCGCTGACAGCTGCGGCTCGCAGCCGACGAACTTCGTCTACCTGCACACCGCCCCGTCCGAGTCGGCGCCGCTCGTCAACGACATCGGCCGCAAGGCCAACGGCGCCCCGTCGACGACGTCCGTCTCCGACATCGGCGCCCGCGCCCAGGCCGGACTGACCTTTGCGGTGGCCGAGCGCCAGGGTGACTGGACGGCCATCTGGTTCAACGGCGTCAAGGGCTGGTTCCTCAACCCGGCGTCCGCGCCCACGGCCGTCCCGGTCAAGGGCTTCTACGTCGTGCCCAAGGCGGGGCTGGCCAAGGCGCCGGTCTACGGCCGTGCCTACCCCGAGGCGTCCGCCTACCCGGCCGGCATCCCGGTCCAGGCCCTCGCGCCGCTGCAGTACACCTTCGCCGCAGGCCAGCGGTATGCCGTCGGCGACCTCACGGTGCCCACGGACTACTACCGGGCCACGACGTTCTCGCCCGACACGCCGAACGACCACATCGACGTCGTCGGCAAGGACCGCTACTACCAGATCTCGCTCGGCCACCGCTTCGCGTTCGTGCGCGCCGCGGACGTCGACGTCGTCCCGGCCCGGTAAGCCGCCCGACCGCCTGACGCACAGTGCCCACTCGACGTGTGACGTCGAGTGGGCACTGTGCGTCGCCCCCTCCACGTCGAGTGGGCACTTTCCGACGCTTCCGCGTGACGCACAGTGCCCACTCGACTTTGGGGGAGGGGGTCAGTGGAGGTCGCAGGCCTTGAGGAAGCTGACGATGAAGGGCGCCGCGCCGGTCACACCGTTGTCACCGACCTCGTTGTAGGCAGCGATCGCGATGTCGCCGCGGCCCGCGACCATCCACGCGTGCGTGTCCGGCGGGTTCTTCGTGCCGAACTCGGCCGTGCCGGTCTTGGCGTACTGCACCCCGAGCGGAGCCAGCACCTTGCCCGAGCCCTCCTTGACGACGGCGCTCATCTCCTGGCGCAGGACCGCGGCCTCGGCCGGGGCAAGCGGCTTGGCCGGCTGCGGCAGCGCCGGGGCCCCCTCGACGAGGACCGGCCGCACGGTCTGGCCCTTCATCACCGAGGCGACGACCAGCGCCATCGTCAGCGGGGACGCCTCGACGCGGCCCTGCCCGATGAACGAGGCGGCGTGCTCGACGACGTTGTCGGTCGCCGGGACCGACCCGAGGAAGCCGGTGAACGGCAGGTCGAGCGTCTCTCCCATGCCGAGCGACTGCGCGGCCAGGGTCAGGTCGTCCTGGCTGACCTTCGTGTGCTGGCTGATGAAGGCGGTGTTGCACGAGAAGGCGAGCGCCGTCTGCATCGGGATGTCACCGAGCTTGTCCTTGGGGTAGCCGGTGTAGTTGCCGAACTGCCGCCCGTCCACCGTCAGGGTGTCGGTGCACGGCAGCTTGGTGGACGCGTTCGCCCCCTTGCGCACGAGCGCGAGCGAGCTGGCGATCTTGAAGGTCGACCCGGGCGCCTCCTTGCCGGCCAGGGCGAGGGGTGCCCCAGCCGCTCCCGGACCGACGGCCGCGGCGAGCACCTCGCCGGTGGACACGCGTACGGCGACAAGGGCGGTGGGGCGTGTCGTCTGGGTGGCGAGCGCCGCCTCGGCCGCGCTCTGGGCCTTCTGGTCGAGGCTGATCTTGAGCGGCTCGCCGTCCTTGGAGGCCTCGGCGAAGAGCTCGCGCTTGTCCAGGATGCTGCCGTCGGCCCCGCGCTTGACCGCGACCACGGCGAGTCCCGGAGTGCCGCGCAGCTGCGAGTCGTAGCGGTACTGCAGCCCGCTGACGCCGACCGTGTCACCGGCCTCGAGCGTCCCCTTGGACTGGGCGATCTGCTCCGCGGTGGCCTCGCCCACGCTGCCGAGGATCGGGGCGGCCCACGTGCGGCTCGGCCCGAGTACCTGCATGGCGGGGACGGTCAGGGCCCCCTTGACCTTCTCGATGGCGGGGCCGTTCTTCTCGAGCACCGGGTCGGTGCCGCGGAGGGTGAGGCCCTGGACGAACGCCTTGGCGCCGGCGGCCGAGACCTTGGCGGCGAACCGGCCGGCGTCGATCCCGAGCAGCGCGGCGAGCCTCTTCGCCGAGGCCGTCGCCTCCGCTCCAGAGACCTTGGTCTTGTCGATGCCGACGACGGCGACCTCGCGCTCGGTCATGATCTTGCCGCCCGAGGCGTCGAGGATGTCGGCGCGCCGCGGCCACTTGCGGGTGATCGAGAGGCTCTCGTCGGGCCCGAGGTCCGGTGCGACGACGTCGGTGCTCCACGTCACCTTCCACTGGTCGTCGACGAGGGTCAGGGGAACCTGGGTCTGGTAGGTCCAGTCGGTCGGCGACGCGGAGACGTCCCAGCGGGTGGCGAGAGTGGCGGTGGCCTTGTCGGAGCCCTCGTTGTGGGTCACCTTGCTCACCGACACCTGCGGGCGCAGCGTGCCCACGCCCTTGTATGCCGTCGCGACGAACGCGGTCGCCTTGGCCCCTGTCGTGTTCCCGAACGCCACGGCGCCGAGGTTGCCGCTCGCGAGGCCGGCCGCCAGGGCGCGCGCGGTGTCGTCCGGCTCCGGGGGCGAGGAGAAGAGCGAGCAGCCCGCGCTGGAGGTGGCGACGACGAGGCCCGTCAGTGCGACGACGAGGGGTTTGACCCGAGATGCCCTGAGCATGGCTACACCGTACGGCGTGCGGCGGCACCCTTCCGTGTGCCTTCCGTGTGCCCTGCGTGGAGGACGTGTGGAGGTTCGGCGAGGCTGCGGGCGGACGGGTGCAGCGCGTTCAGCGCTCCGGGCGCCAGAGCTGGACCGAGGCCACGGGCTCGAAGCCGGCGGAGAGGAAGGCGCGCAGCGCTCGGGCGTTGCCCGGGGCGCACGCCGCGACGACGACCTCGTCCTGGGCGACGAGGGTGAGGGCGTCGCGCACGACATCGGCGCCCGCGTGCTCCTTGGCGGGGTCGGTCTCGAGGCCCAGCTCGAGCAGCCCGCCGAGCCCCGTCGAGAGGGTCACGAGCGTGTGGTCGTCGGGGGCGGCATACCCGTACGTCGCGACGTCGCTGCGCACGGACGTCGCGTGCTCGGCGCGCGGGTGGTTGCGCAGGTCGCTGCGCGGCACGAGAGCCGGCTCGCCCCCGATCCCTCGCGCCACGAGGACGATGTCGAGCGCGTCGATCCACCCGCTGCCGGCGAGCCGGGAGACGAGGCGCGGGTTGCTCGCGCCGCCGAAGCCGTCGGGGCCGAGGGCGCTCAGCGTCCCGTCGGAGATCTCGTCGTCGACCGCCAGGTAGGCGTGGCCGGTGAACGCGACGACGCCCTCGACGCCGGGGCGCCACGGCTCCACGCGTCGCCAACCGCCGTCGACGGCGGGGAAGTCGCCGCCGGCGGCCCTGCTGAGTACTTCGCCGATGGGGTGCACGTCGTCCATCAAACCTGCCGCGTCGCCGGGACGCCCGGCGAGGTCCATCTGGTGGTACCTGACGGTAACCCGGCGGACGGCGCGGATGACGGTCCGCGCAGGTAGGTTGAGGCCATGTCACGACCGCACGCGGCCGCCATCGTCGAGGACGCCGTCCACGAGCAGGTCGAACGCGTGCTCCGCAGCCGCGGCTGGGGCAACCGCGTGATCACCCACGTCGGCTACGGCTCGTCCTCCTTCGTACGCGTGTATGCGCGGATCCTGCTGGGCCGCAAGGGGCGTGAGCAGACCGAGGGTCCCGAGGCGCGGCAGGACGCGACCGGGGCGCTGAGCCCCGCGCACTACGACCGCGGGTGGCGCGCCTTCATCACCTCGCCCGCCACCGGCGTACCCGTCAAGGTGACGGCCGGCGACCGCGAGGTCTACGGCCGCTCCGACCGGGGTGGTCACGTCGACATCGTCGCCCGCGACCACGGCTTGGCTCCCGGCTGGCAGCAGGTGGTCGTCGAGGTGCAGGGCACCGACCCGGTGGCCGCCGACGTCTTCATCGTGGCCGACGACGTGACCTTCGGCATCGTCAGCGACATCGACGACACGGTCATCACCACGATGCTCCCGCGGCCGATGATCGCCGCGTTCAACACGTTCGTGCGCAAGGGCAAGGCGCGGCACGCCGTCTCGGGGATGGCGCCGATGTACCGCCGGCTGCTCGCCGCCCACCCCGGCGCGCCGATCGTCTACGTCTCGACGGGCGCGTGGAACACCGCGGCGACGCTCAACCGGTTCCTCGTCGAGAACGGCTTCCCGCTCGGGCCGCTCATGCTCACCGACTGGGGTCCGACCAACACCGGGTGGTTCCGCAGCGGCCAGGCGCACAAGCGCACCTCCCTCGACCGGCTCGCGCGCGACTTCCCCGACATCAAGTGGCTGCTCGTCGGCGACGACGGCCAGCACGACCCGCAGCTCTATGCCGACTTCGCCGAGGCCCGGCCCGAGCGGGTCGACGCCATCTGCATCCGGCACCTGTCGCCCAAGGAGCAGGTGCTCGCCAACCCGATCAAGATCGACTCGCCGACCCGGCCCTGGGTCTCGCGGTCGGTGCCGACCTTCTCGGCTCCCGACGGCCACGGCCTGCTGCGTGTCCTCGACTCGGTCGGCAAGGTCGGCGAGCCCGTCGCCGCCGACGAACAGCCCTCGCGTCCGGGCCGTTCCGTGCGCGCGAGATGACACACTGGCCCCATGCCTGAGCTGCCGGAGGTGCAGGCGCTCGTCGACTTCCTCGCCGAGCGGACGGCCGGCCTCGCCATCACCGGGGTCGAGCTGGCGTCGTTCAGCGTGCTCAAGACCTTCAACCCGCCGCCGCAGGCGCTCGAAGGCGTGCCGGTCGACGGCGTGCACCGCCACGGCAAGTTCCTCGACATCGACGCCGACGGCACGCACCTCGTCTTCCACCTCGCCCGCGCCGGCTGGCTGCGCTGGTCCGACCAGCTGCCCACGACGGTGGTGCGCCCCGGCAAGTCGACGATCGCCCTGCGCGTCCGCCTGTCCGACGGCTCCGGGTTCGACCTGACCGAGGCCGGCACGAAGAAGTCGCTCGCCGCCTACATCGTCAAGGACCCCGCCGAGGTGCCGGGCATCGCGCGCCTCGGCCCCGACCCGCTCGCCGACGACTTCACGCTCGAGCGCTTCCGCTCGATGCTCGAGGGCCGCCGCACCCAGATCAAGGGGCTGCTGCGCGACCAGGAGTTCATCGCCGGGGTCGGCAACGCCTACTCCGACGAGATCCTCCACGTCGCGAAGCTCAGCCCCTTCGCGATCGCCGGCTCGCTCGCGCCCGAGGTCGTCGACCGGTTGTATGCGGCCCTGCGCGAGACGCTCCAGGGTGCCGTCGCGACGGCGTCGGGCAAGCCGGCCAAGGAACTGAAGGACGCGAAGCGGGCGGGTATGCGGGTCCACGCACGCACCGGCGAGCCGTGCCCCGTGTGCGGCGACACCGTGCGCGAGGTGTCCTTCGCCGACACGTCGCTGCAGTACTGCCCGACCTGCCAGACGGGCGGCAAGCCACTCGCCGACCGGCGGATGTCGCGGCTGCTCAAGTAGGTCGGGGCTCGACGCGAGCCCACCCCGGCGCGACGTCGTGGACGCCGTCACGCGTGCTGTCGCAAAGTGCCCACTCGATGTCGGAAAGTGCCCACTCGACGTGGTGGGGTCCGGGGACGCGGAGAGGGCGCGCCGGGGGATCCGGCGCGCCCTCTCTGCTGTGCTTTGACTGCTCAGCCGTGACGGCTGGTCACGCTCGCGTCAGCCGCGGCGGGCCGGCATACGCGAGGAGTGGTCCGAGTGCTCGCCACGCCCGTGGTCCTCACCGTGGGACCGCTTGACCGAGACCACGGTGCCGGTGGTGTCGTCGAGGATCACCTGCGGGGCCTTCGACTCGTCGAACGAGAAGAGCCCGCGCATCGAGCCGGCCCAGGCGTCGGCCGAGCCGTCACCGATGCGGCCGACGTTCCAGTTGTCCTCGATGAGGCGCAGGATCGAGGCCTGGTCGGTCTGGTGGTGGTCGACGAAGTTCGTCTTCGAGAAGGGCGAGATGACCACGAGCGGCTGGCGCGGGCCGGGGCCGCAGCGGTCCTGGTAGCCCTGCGCGATCGGCACGCCGGACGCGGCCGCGTTGGTGCAGAAGGCGGCGTCGTCCGTGGTGTTCGAGGCGTTCTTGACCTGCGCGGCGACGTGGTCGTACCAGCCGTCGGAGTCGTCGTAGGCCAGGACGATCGCGGTGTCCTTCCAGTTCTTCGACTTCTGGATGGCGTTGACCTCCTTGACGATGAAGTGCTGCTCGTCGAGGGGGTCGGAGTAGCCGGCGTGCCCGTCCTGGTAGTTCGGCGCCTTGAGGAAGCTGACGGCCGGGAGGTTGTCGGTGCCGACGACCTGGTCGAAGGAGGAGATGTCGTACTGGTGGTTGGCCTGGCCGTCGTGGCCGATCTCGGCGGTGCTCGCCGGCGGCAGGTGGTGCGGGTTGGCCGTCGACGCGTAGTACTGGAACGGCTCGTGGTGCGGGTTGTAGTCGGTGGAGGAGACGCCTGCGACGTTGGTGTGCGTGGTCAGGCACGCGGCGGGCGCGCTGCCGGCCGCCGTGGTGGTCGGCGTGAAGCCGCCCTGGAACCAGCCCCACGACACCTTCTTGGCGTTCAGCAGGTCGCCGATGTTGCGGCCCGTCATGCCGGCGAGCGTGTAGCTCTTGGTGTGGCTGTTGTTGGAGCAGTCGTCGTAGACGGGGTCGGGGTCACCGGTCATCGTGCCGACGCCGTTCGCGTCGGGGAAGCGCACCGTGTAGTCGCCGCCTGCCGGGGTCGTCGCCGGGGTGCCGTCGGCGTTGAACTCCTTGACGCCGTGCGTGTTGCCCGAGACGAGGTTGATCGCGCCGGGGGACGACGGCCCGAAGGTGGTGCTGAAGGCGTGGTCGCTCATCGCGTAGTGCTGCGCGTAGTTCCACATCGCGGTGACGGTGTTGCCGTCGTAGTAGTCCATCGTCAGGCCCTCGCGCCCGAACGTGGGGGCGGCGCACGCGTCCTTGCTCGTGAACTCCACGAACTTGTCCATCGCGCCGGCGTCGTAGGCCTTCTGCTCGTTGGTGTACGTGTGGTCCTGGTCGCACGTGACGGCCTGGCCGGGCGTGAGGCGCTGCGGCTGCACCGAGTTGGGGTTGTTCGGTGCGAGCAGCCGGTCGTGCGCCAGTGTCGCTATGCCGCGGGGCGTGCCGGGCGCCGCGCGGAACGCCGGAGCCGGGACCCCGGTGCCCTGCTGGGTCTCGCCGGGCAGGTTCGCGGCCTCGGGGTAGGTGGCGAAGTAGTGGTCGAACGACACGTTCTCGCCGAAGATGACGACGACGTGCTTGATGGGCGTGCTGGTGGCGGACGACGCGTGCCTGCTCGTCGGCGCGGGGTGGGCACCGGCGGCGCCGGCACTGGCGGCGGTGACCGCGGGCACGACGAGCGCGGCGGCGCCGACGCCGGCGAGCGCGAGGCGGACGGAGCGTTTCATGGGATCTCCTCTGGAACGGCTGGTCAGGCCGGGGCGGAGCCGAGCGCGCCGCCTGCAGGGCCGGGCCGAACGTACGCCCGTGACGGGGTGGCAGGGGAGGTTCGGACCACCGCTTTAAGCACTGTTTGCCGAAGATGTGCCGCATGGTCGCCGTTCACCCAGCCGGCACCACGGGTTCACGCAGGTGACGTCCAGAAACGGCCGAATCTGCCTCAGGGTGCAACGATCCGGGCGGCGTGGTTGTCTTCATCGACATGGACCCGCAGACCCGAAATCGCCGAAACCCCCGCGTCGCCCCGGCCCGGCCGTTGCTCACGCTCGCTGTCGGGGCCGTCCTCGCGGCCGGGGCGTGCGGATCCACCCCGTCCCCCGTCGGCCAGCCGACCGGGGCGCCGACAGCGACCGCGTCGACGGGCTCGTCGAGCACCCGGACCGTGACGGTGGGCAGCGTGCGCCTCGAGGCGACGATGGGGCGCGAGGGCAAGGTGCAGGGCGGCGCCACGGTGGCCGGGATGTCGGTGCGACCCGGCCTCGTCGTCGAGTACCGGCTGGCCAACACCGGCGCGAAGCCCGTCCTCGCCTACGACGTGGTGCCCCAGGACCTCGGCAGCGCCACCCTCCCCGCGGGCGTCGACGTGCAGCACACGTGGGTCTACGAGCAGTCGGGTGTGCTGCGCCTCAGCAAGCAGGGCTTCGCTCCCGCGCCGAACGTCCGCTTCGCCGCGGCCCCCGTGATCGGCGCGCACACCGTCGCCCCTGGGAAGACCCTCACGGGCAGGGCGTATGCCGTGTGGCCGCTCGTGCTCGACGTGCCGGGGGAGTCCTTCTCGGCTCCACGGCAGCGTGTCGACCCGTCCGTGGGGACGTGGCAGTTCTGCGTGCAGGTCGACGGGCGCGCGGCGCAGGCGCGCCCCTCCGCGGTGGCCGGGGTCATGCAGGTGCCGGTGGCTGCGCCGCAGGGTGACCAGCTCGTGTGCACCCAGCCGGCGCCGATCCCGGCCCCCTGAGGAAGCCCCCGGTCGCGGGCGTTCGTCAGGTGAGCATGTGGGCCAGGGTGAAGACGAAGACGAGGCCGAACGTGAGCACGGGCAGCACCGGTGAGACGAGGGCGGCGAGCATGCACCAGGTCCGCGCCGAGCGCGAGGCGCGGTGCGCCTCCTCGAACCGTCCCCTGGCCCACAGGGTGTTGACCGACGCGGCCTTGACGAGGGCGACGATGCCGAAGGGCATGAAGCACAGGATCGTGCAGAGGATCGCCGCGCCGAGCCGGTTCGGCGGTGGCCCGAAGGGCTGCGACCCGGGCTGGGGCGGTGCGGCGGAGCGGCCGGCATACGCCCTCGGTGGGCTGACCGGGACCCACGTCGGCGCGGGCGCCGCGTGGGGCAGGGACGCCTGCCGCAGCGAGGCCTGCGGCAGGCGCGGGACGGCCGGAGGCACTGGCGGGCCGGGGCGAGCCGGCGTGGCTCGTGCGACGGGCGGGTCCGGCGCCGGCTGCTCCTGCGGCGGCGCCGAGGGCGAGTCGAGCTGCGGCAACCACGCCGACCAGGAGTCCTGCGTCGGGTCGGGCTGTCCCGCATCCGGGTCGCGGCGCCTGTCGTCCATGGCGGTCAGAGGATGGTCGGCTCGCCGCCGGCCGCCAGCTGCTTGCCGGCGCGCTGCCACTCGAGCATGCCGCCCTCGACGTTGACGACGTCGTAGCCCTGCGCGGCCAGCCACTGCACGGCGCGGGCGGAGCGACCGCCGGAGCGGCAGACGATGGCGACGGCGTCGTCGGTCTCGGGAAGGTCGCCCATGCGGGCCGGCAGGTCGCCGAGCGGGATGTGGATGGCGCCGGGTGCGTGACCGGCCTCCCACTCGTGCGGCTCGCGGACGTCGACGAGCACGGCGTCGTCGGGCAGCTCGGACACGGTCGTCGTGGGGATGGCGCTCATGCCTCCCATCCTGACACGCGCGCGCACCCGAGCCGGGGCCCTGGACGGTACGCGGCCGCCCGGGCGGAGCGCCAGAAGGCCGTTATCGTGACGAAGGTGAAGATCCTGTCGATCCAGTCCCACGTCGCGTACGGCCACGCCGGCAACTCCGCAGCGGTCTTCCCCCTGCAGCGGCTCGGCCACGAGGTCTATCCCGTGCTCACGGTCACCTTCTCCAACCACACCGGCTACGGCTCCACCCGCGGGCCGCTCATCGCGCCGTCCGACGTCGCCGCCGTCATCGACGGGGTGGAGGAGCGCGGCGCGTTCCCCACGATCGACGCCGTGCTCTCGGGCTACCAGGGCGCCGAGGCCGTCGGCGAGGTCGTCCTCGACGCCGTCGCCCGCATCAAGGAGGCCAACCGCGCCGCCGTCTACTGCTGCGACCCCGTCATGGGCGACGTCGGCCGCGGCTTCTTCGTGCGCGAGGGCATCCCCGAGTACATGCGCGACCACGTCGTGCCCAAGGCCGACATCGTCACCCCCAACCAGTTCGAGCTCGAGTTCCTCGTCGGACGCCAGGTGGGCACGCAGTCCGACCTCGTCGCGGCCGCGCGTGAGCTCATCGCACAGGGCCCCTCCGTCGTGCTCGTCACGAGCGCCGTCACCTCCGACACGCCCGAGGGCACCATCCAGATGGCGTGCGTCACCGCCGACGACGCGTGGGTCGTGACCACCCCGATGCTCCCGATGACCGTCCGCGGCGGCGGCGACGTCACGGCCGCGCTCTTCCTCGCGCACTACCTGACCGACGGCCCGCAGGTGGCGCTCAGTCGCACGGCGGCGACCATGTATGCCGTGCTCGAGCGCACGCACGCCAGCGGCTCCGAGGAGATGCTGCTCGTGTCCGAGCAGGACGCCATCGCCAGCCCCGACGAAATCTTCGAAATCGCGGCGATTGCTTGACCTCGGTACCCCGGGGGGCGTTATAGTCGCAACGCGCCGTTCCGCATGACCACCCCTGACCGTGCGGAACGGCGCTCTTTCATGCCTGCATTCGCTGGAATCCGAATCCAATGACTCTGTCACCGAGCGAAACCGCCGGGATTCGGGCGGGCACGCGGCGCCGTGAACGGTCGCTCCACGACGCGCCGATCGGGTCTTATGGCGACATCTCGGGTCTGCGGTAGACACGCGTATAGCCTCCGATCGTGGACCCGATCACGAACCCGTACGCCCCCGGTGCCGGCCAGCGCCCGCCCGAGCTCGCCGGTCGCGACGAGCAGCTGCGCACCTTCGACGTCGTGCTCGAGCGGATCGCCCGCGGGCGCTCGGAGCGCTCCATCGTCCTGACGGGCCTCCGGGGTGTCGGCAAGACCGTCCTGCTCAACGCGCTGCGCAGCTCGGCGGTCCGGGCCGACTGGGGCACCGGCAAGTTCGAGGCCCGACCGGACCAGCGGCTGCGCCGCCCCCTCGCGGCTGCTGCGCACCAGGCCGTGCGGGAGCTCGGCCACCCGCGCAGCGAGGAGGTCGACCAGGTCCTCGGCATCATCAAGGCGTTCGTGCTGCGCGACGCACCCACCGGCGCGAAGCTGCGCGACCGGTGGCAGCCGGGCATCGACGTCCCGGCCTCCACCGGCCGCGCCGACTCCGGTGACATCGAGATCGACCTCGTCGAGCTCTTCACCGACATCGGCGGGCTCGCCGCCGACGTCGGCAAGGGCGTCGCCTTCTTCATCGACGAGATGCAGGACCTCGACCCCGACGACGTCTCGGCCCTGTGCGCGGCCTGCCACGAGATCTCGCAGTCGGGGCTGCCGGTGATCGTCGTCGGCGCCGGCCTGCCGCACCTGCCCGCCGTGCTGTCCGCGTCGAAGTCATACTCGGAGCGGCTCTTCCGCTACTCCCGCATCGACCGACTCCCGCGCGACTCCGCCGACCGCGCGCTCGTCGGCCCGGCCTCCGAGGAGGGGTGCGAGTTCACGCCCGAGGCGCTCGACGAGATGTATGCCGTCACGGCCGGATACCCGTACTTCATCCAGGCCTACGGAAAGGTGGTCTGGGACGTCGCCCCGACCTCACCGATCACCGCAGAGGACATCCGGGTGGCGGTGCCCGAGGCCGAGGCCGAGCTCGCCGTCGGCTTCTTCGGGTCCCGCTTCGAGCGCGCCACGCCGGCCGAGCGGGAGTACCTCCGGGCCATGGCCGACGCGGCGCTCGTCGGTGCCACCGTGGGTGTGCCCGGGGACGCGCCCGGCGAGGCGCCTGAGTCGGGAGCCGACGGTGACGGTGCGGGGGAGGACCCAGGGGACCGGCCGGCATACGTCCGCGACGGGGTGACCGAGCGCGAGGCCGTGCCGACCTCGGCAGTGGCCGAGGTGCTGGGGCGCAAGCCGCAGTCGCTGTCGCCGGCTCGTGATGCACTGATCAAGAAGGGGCTGATCTACTCCGGCGAGCGGGGACTCATCGCCTTCACCGTGCCGCACTTCGGCCGCTACCTGCGCACCCAGTCCTGATCCGGTCCTGAGGAGGACGTGATGCAGATGAAGCTCGAGCTGGTTCCGCTCCCCGTGTCGGACGTCGACCGGGCTCTCGAGTTCTACGAGGGCCGGCTCGGCTTCACCAAGGACCACGACGTGCAGCCCGCCGACGGCGTACGCGTGGTGCAGCTGACGCCGCCGGGATCCGGCTGCTCCATCGGGTTCGGCACGGGGCTCGACGTCTACCGCGGGGAGCCGGGCACGATCCGCGGCCTGCACCTCGTCGTCGAGGACATCGAGGCGACTCGGGCCGAGCTCGTCGGGCGCGGCGTCGACGTGGGGGAGATCCACGACTTCGGCGGTGGGGTGCGCGGGGCGGACTTCGCCGACCCGGACGGCAACTCGTGGGAGCTCCAGGAGATGGCGTGGCGCGGGGGAGCGCAATACTGAGAGCCCGTGCCGCGCGACGTGCGGTGGCACCGACAGGGGAGGACCAGAGCAGTGAAGCTCCTGCTGACCGACGGCGGCGTCACGAACCCGAGCATCAAGGCGGCCCTGGTGAGGCTGCTCGGCAAACCGATCGAGGAGTCGAGCGCGCTGTGCATCCCCACCGCGATGTACGGACACCCGATGGTCGGGCCCGGCGAGAGGACGTGGCAGTTCATCAGCGGACGCTCCGAGAACCCGATGGTCGACCTCGGCTGGAAGTCGGTCGGCGTGCTCGAGCTCACCGCGCTGCCCAGCATCGCCGCCGAGCGCTGGGTCCCGGCCGTCGAGCAGGCGGACGTGCTGCTGGCGGCAGGCGGTGACGTGCTCTACCTCGCGCACTGGATGCGGGAGTCGGGGCTGGCGGACCTGCTGCCGTCCCTGCACGAGACCGTGTGGGTCGGGTTGAGCGCCGGCAGCATGGTGATGACGCCCGAGGTCGGCGAGGACTTCATGCAGTGGCGGCCGCCGAGCGGTGACCTCAGCACCCTGGGCCTCGTCGACTTCTCGATGTTCCCGCACCTGGCTCCCGACGGGCTGCCCGGCAACACCATGGCCGAAGCGGAGAGCTGGCTCACCGGCATCACCGGCCCGGCCTACCTGACCGACGGCCAGACGGCCATCGTCGTCGACGACGGGGCCGTCGAGGTGGTGTCCGAGGGCACCTGGCACCACTACCCGCCCGCGGCCGAGCGCTGAGAGCCGAGCCGGAGCGGCAGAAGACGTCACGGCGCTATGTCCCTGACGGACTGCCCCGACTGACACCCTGTGGTGACTCCCGTTCTCGAAAGGAACCGCCGTGCCGCACTACGTCGTCCTGTTCCCCGCCGACAACGAGCCCGAGTGGGAGGCCGCCACCGAGGCCGAACGCCAGGTCACCTTCGACACCGACTTCGAGTTCGGTCAGCGGCTCGCCGCACGCGGTGGGAAGGTCACCGGTGGTGCCGGGCTCACGGACAGCAAGCACGCCCGGACCCTCCGCCCCGGAGCCGACTCCGACGCGCTGGTCACGGAGGGCCCGTTCCGGCCGGGAGCGGAGCAGCTGACGGGCTTCTTTCTCGTCACCTGTGACGACTACGACGCCCTGGTCGAGGCGGCAGAGGTGCTCGTCAAGGTCCACCCCGTCGTCGAGATCCGTCCGGTCAACGAGTTCTAGGAGCCGCGCCTGGGCGATGCCGCGCTCCGGGCGCTGCCGGCGCACGGGAGTCCTGAGTGGGGTGCCTCGGGGTACGACCACGGCATGACCGTCAACCCGCAGGACCCCACCGAGGACCCCACCGAGGACCGCGTCGAGACACGCGCCGAGCTGCTGCCCGAGGAGCGTGCGGCCGGCAGCGACGACCCCGAGGCCCAGGCGGAGGCGATCCTCGGCGAGTCCGACGAGCGCACCGAGCACCCGGAGCGGACCCGACACGAGTCGACGCAGACGCCGGACCGCGACTGACGCGTCCGCTCAGATCGGCTCGACGCGCGCGGTCAGCTCGCCGCCGGCGTTCCCGGTGTTGACGACGCCGGCCGGCTCGAGCAGCAGCGCCTTGACCTCGACGTCGGCGCGGGGGCAGTGCTCCACGCCGCGGGGCACGACGAAGAGCTGACCGGGTTCGAGGGTGACGTCCCGGTCGCGCAGCTGGATCGTGAGCGTGCCCTCGATGACGAGGAAGAGCTCGTCGGTCTCCTCGTGGGAGTGCCAGACGAACTCGCCCTGGACCTTCACGAGCTTGACCTCGTAGTCGTTGAGCCGGGCCACCAGCTTCGGCGACCAGTGCTCGCGAAAGAGGTCGAACTTCTCGCCCAGGTCGACGACGTCGGTGCTCATGGGCCCCAGTCTGCCAAGCCACACCGCGGTCGCTAGCGTGTCCTCCCGGACAGCGCCTGGTGGAACGACGAGACGTCACGGCTGAGGACGCTCCCGACCCCTCGGCCGCCCCCGGAAGGCAGACCCCGTGCAAGCTCACCGTGCCGTCGCGCTCGCGGCCGCCGCAACGGCCCTCGTCGCCACCCTCGTCGGCGGCTGCGGCCTTCCGTCGTCGTCGCCCGGTGCGCGTGCCGGCCACGGTGCCACGCGGGTCGACCCGACCACATCAACCGGGACGGGCGCTCCGGCGGCGGGCGGTGTGCCACCGGCGTCGTGGAACGTGAGCCCGGCGCAGGTGCGTGAGGCGTCGGCGGCCCTTGCCCGGCTCCCGGTGAAGGGCCGCGCCGCCAAGACCGGCTATGCCCGCAGTGCCTTCGGGGCGTCGTGGACCGACGACGTCGACGTCGCCGGCGGCCACAACGGGTGCGACACCCGCAACGACGTGCTGCGACGCGACCTCACCGCCATCCGCGTCAAGCCGGGCACCCACGGCTGCGTCGTCCTGTCCGGGGCTCTCGCGGACCCCTACACCGGCCGCACCCTGGCCTTCGTGCGTGGCAGGTCCACCTCCTCCCAGGTGCAGATCGACCACGTCGTCGCCCTCGGCGACGCCTGGGTCACCGGCGCCCAGCAGCTGTCGGCCGACCGGCGGGTGGCGCTCGCCAACGACCCGCTCGAGCTGCTGGCGGTCGACGGCCGGGCCAACAGCGCCAAGCGCGACGCCGACGCGGCGAGCTGGCTGCCCCCGAACAAGGCGTTCCGCTGCGCCTACGTCGCCCGCCAGGTCGCCGTCAAGGCGCGCTACGGACTGTGGGTCACCCCTGCCGAGCGGGCGGTCATCTCCCGGGTCCTCGGCACCTGCGGCTAGGAGGCTTCATGGAATTCTCACCGTTCGCTGCGCGAAATCCCAGTCTCGGGGAGAAATGGTCGCTTTCGCGAGAAAGTCCTGAAAGGTCGTTAAAGATCCTCTAAGCATATTTCTGTCCTCATTGACACGGTTCTGCGGCCGGGCGAGCGTGTGCTCGGCGCCCGCGAACCACGTGCGGGCGCAGCGCGGCCCACCCGAGCCGAGCGCACCTGTGTCCTAAGGGGATCAAGAACGTGAGAAGAGCTCTACCACTGCGCCGCCGCTTCGTGGCGGTGCTGGCCGTCAGCGCTGCCGGCCTGCTGACCAGCCTCAGCCTGACGGCGACGAGCGCCTCGGCGCACGCGCCGACGTCCGCACCGAGCGGCTGCGCCAGCGCCGGCGCCTCGAAGGTCGGCCGCATCGGCGGCATCGACCACGCGGTGTCGGCGAGCACCGGCTGCGCGGCAGGCCACTCGAGCATGGTCAACGTGGCCAGCGACCCCGCCGTGGGCCAGCCGCCGCTGATCTACCACGGTGGCCCGGTGATGGCGACCCGGTCGACCGGCCCCCTCGTCGTCACCCCGATCTTCTGGACGCCCCGTGGGCACACCATGGACATCGCGTACGGCGGCATCATCGACCGCTACCTCAAGGACGTGGCCGAGGCCAGCGGCGCGCGCACGAACGTCTTCTCGACACTGAACGAGTACTTCGGCAGCAACGGCAAGGCGCGTTATGCAGTCGACGTGCGCCAGCCGGTGATCGACACCCACGCGCTCCCGGCCGACGGCTGCCAGGTCGCGAGCACCGACGCGAGCGGGATCTACGCCGACGGCTCCGGCTACGACGCCTGCATCGACGACGCGCAGGTGATCGCCGAGACCGAGCAGATCGTGACGACCCGGCACCTGCCGCGGGACTACGGCCACATCTATGTGACGTTCCTGCCCAAGCATGTCGAGTCCTGCTTCGCTCCGGGGTCGACGACGGACGGCGCGACGAACGCGTGCACGATCAACAACCAGCCGACGGCGGCCTTCTGCGCGTACCACAGCCAGGACTCGAACGGCATGGTCTACGCGAACATGCCCTTCCCGGTCTACCACTCCGGCACGCACTACACGTGCGGCAGCGAGGCCCGCGGCCACAAGGTGATCGAGACGCCCAACGGCAACCCCGACGCCGACACCGAGGTCAGCCCCACCAGCCACGAGATCATGGAGGCCGCGACCGACCCCGACGTGAGCACCGGCTGGTACGACGCGGCCGGCTTCGAGAACGGCGACGAGTGCGCCTACACGTACGGCACGATGCAGGGCACCCCCGGGCAGCTCTGGAACCAGGTCATCAACGGGCGTCACTACCTGACCCAGGAGGAGTTCAGCAACATCGACTTCGCCAAGACGGGCGGCGGCTGCCTCCAGGGCACGATCGACGAGCAGCCCTGACCGGCTGACGGACTGACCGACCGACTGAACACGCTCGAGAAGAAGGCGCCCCGGCGACTGCCGGGGCGCCTCCTGCGTGCACCGGAGGGATCATGGAGCCATGCGGACCCCGCCGACATCCATGCTGGTCACCATCGGGGTGTTCCTTGCCTTCTGGGCGTACTGCCTCTACGACTTCGCGCGCACCGACGAGCGCGACATGCGCGGCTTCACCCGGCCTGTGTGGCTCGTGGTGCTGGTCTTCGGCAGCGTGGCCGGCGGGCTGCTGTGGCTCCTGGCCGGACGGCCGCAACACTCAACGCGGCGCTGAGCCTGAGCGGGCTGGCGGAAGGGCCGGTCCCCACCCGACTGCCAAGCCGTGAGGGAGGGTTTGGTGTGGCAGTCGATTCCGGCCCTCCCGGCCTCAGACTACGGGACGGGGCCCGTCGCCCGAGGCGAGATCGCAGACCTCGACCGCGCCCGTTGTGCCGCCATGTGGTCGTCGAACTCTCGCCGCCACTCGGGGCTGACCGCGATCCCGTCCCCGACCGCCACCTCCGTGGAGAGCTCGACCGGGAAGCCGTAGGTGTCGTAGAGCACGAAGAGGTCGGCGCCGGTCACCACCGTGCCCCGGTGGCTCTCCAGCCGCTGGAGGCCGCGGCGCAGCGTCCGGCGGAAGACGTCCTCCTCCCGCGAGAGCACCGCGACGACCTGGTCCGCGGCTGCCGCCACCTCGGGGTAGGCCCGCCCGTACATGCTCGCGACGGTCGGCACGACGTGCGGGAAGAAGCTCTCCTCGATGCCGAGGTCCAGGGCGAAGCGCACCGCGCGCCGGACCAGCCGCCGCAGCACGTAGCCCTGCGCCTTGTTGCTCGGCCGCACCCCGTCCACGGCCAGGAACGTCGCGCCGCGCAGGTGGTCGGCGATCACACGCATCGCGAGCCGCTCCTGCTCGTACGTGCGTCCCGACAGCTCCTGCAGCCGCTCGACCACGGGCCACAGCAGGCTGATCCGGAAGACGTCGGAGGTGTCGAGCGCCGCGGCCGCGATCCGCTCCAGGCCCCCGCCGTAGTCGACGTTGCGTCGCGGCAGCGGCTCGAAGCCGGTCTCGGTGCGGCGGTACTCCATGAAGACCGAGTTGCCGAGCTCGATGAACCGGCCGCAGTCGCAGTTCTGGTGGCAGTGCACGCCGTACGCCGGGTCGTGCTCGACGTGCGGGAAGAGGTAGAAGACCTCGGTGTCGGGCCCGCCCGGCTCGCCGACCGGCATACGGTCGCCGGTGCCCTCGCGGCACCACCAGTTCTTCTCGCCGTAGAAGGCGATCCGCGCACCGCCGGTGCCGACCCGGGACGCGCGCTCCTCGCTGCCCACCTCGACCTGGTCGGCGTCGATCCCCGACTGCGCGAACAGCTGCGTCCAGATCCGCGCCGACTCCTCGTCCTTGGGTATGCCGTGTGCCTCGTCCCCGACGAAGCACGACACGTAGAGCCGGGCGGGGTCCAGGCCGACCGTCTCGGTGAGGAACGCCCAGAACTGCGGCAGCTGCTCGTCCTTGAAGTAGTCGCCGAGGCTCCAGCTGCCGAGCATCTCGAAGAAGGTGGTGTGCCGGTTGTCGCCGACCTCCTCGATGTCCTGCACGCGCAGGCAGGTCTGGCTGTCGACGAGCCGCCGCCCGTCCGGGTGGTCCTCGCCGAGCAGGTAGGGGAGCAGCGGCTGCATCCCGCTGCCGGTGAAGAGGGTGGTCGGGTCGTCCTCGGGGACCAGGGAGGCGCGCGGCACCACCGTGTGGCCACGGGCGGCCAGGTGGTCGAGGAACGCGCTGCGGATCTGGTCGGCATCCATGCATCGATTCGACACCCCGACGCCGAGGACCACCAGCCGGTTTCGTGGCGTTCGAGCCGGCAGGGCATGCTCGTCGCATGCTCCCGCTCGCCGCACTCGTCCTCGCCGCGGCGTTCCTCGTCCTCCACCTGAGGGCCGGTCGGGTCGAGCCCAGACGGTGGCGGGTCGGGGTCCACCTCCTCGGGGCGCTCTGGGCGGCCGTGGCCGGTCTCGGGTTAGCGGTCGAGAACTGGACGGGCGTCCCCGACGACCGACTCGTGCCGCTCCTCCTGCTGCCCTGGCTCGGGGCGGTGCTGCTCGGGCTGCTGCTCGTCGGCTACGGCAGCCGCGTGCTCCGGCCTGCCGAGCGCAGCCGGGTGGCCCTGGTCTCGCTCGTGGTGGGGCTCGCCGTGCTCGCGGCAACCGCGGCCGGCATCCCGCTCTACCTCTCGGGTTCGGGCCTGCCGGCGGTGGTGGCGGTCGTCGTGCTGCTGCTCCCGGGCTATGCGGGCCTGGCGCTGCTCGCGTACGGGCTCTACTGCCTCACCTACCTGCGCCGGTGCCCACGCGAATCGCCCGCCGCCGTGGTGGTGCTCGGCTCCGGACTCGTCGACGGCACCGTGCCACGCCTGCTCGCCCACCGGCTCGACGCCGGCGCCGCCGCCTGGCGCGAGGAGCGCGGGCGCGGGCACGACCCGCTCCTCGTCCCGACCGGCGGCCAGGGCGAGGACGAGCCGATGTCCGAGGGACTGGCCATGACGGCATACCTCGTTGCGCACGGCGTGCCGCCGGAGTGCGTCGCCACGGAGGACCGCGCCACCACGACCGACGAGAACCTCCTGCTCTCGCGGGAGATCCTGCGGGCCCGGGGGGTCGCCGACCGGCACCTGCGCGTCGTGACGAGCAACTTCCACGTCGGCCGCGCCGCCCTGCTCAGCCGGCGGCTCGGCATCGACGCCGATGTCACCGGCGCCCCGACGGCGTGGGACTTCCTGCCCGGCGCGTTCCTGCGCGAGTACGTCGCCGCGCTGACGCTCCGCCCCCGCACGAACCTCACCGGCCTGACCGTGTGGGCCGCCTCGACCGCCGCCCTCGCCTTTGCCGTCATGGCCCCCTGAGCGCGGGAGCCGTACAGTGACTCGTCATGGACTTCGTCACGCGAGGTTTCGAGGGCCGGCGCAGGAGCAGTGACGAGCGGCTGCCGCCCGGGCAGTACCTCACCGGTGACTTCCCGGTCCTGTCGGCAGGGCCGACCCCGCTCATCGACCACGACGAGTACGAGCTGTGGGTCGCCACCGAGGACGGCACCCGCCACACCTGGTCGTGGGAGGAGCTCATGGCGCTGCCTGCCGAGTCGGTGACCACCGACATCCACTGCGTGACGAGCTGGTCCAAGCTCGACACCGAGTGGCGCGGGGTTTCCCTCGACACCCTCCTTGCCGACGTCGAGACGGGCGCCGACTTCGCGATGGTGCACAGCTACGGCGGCTACACGACCAACCTGCCGCTCCAGGACCTGCTCGACGGGCAGGCGTGGGTGGCCTTCGGCTACGACGGCGACGACCTTCCCGCCGAGCACGGGGGGCCCGCAAGGCTACTCGTCCCCCACCTCTACTTCTGGAAGTCCGCGAAATGGGTCCGCGGCATCGAGCTCATGCTCGAGGACTCGCCCGGCTTCTGGGAGGCGCTCGGCTACCACGACTACGGCGACCCATGGCGCGAGCAGCGGTACCAGGGGGACTGAGCGCCCGGCGCGCCTGGCGCGAGGCCACGCTCGTCGCCCGCCGCCCTGAGAGTCTGTCGGCCGTGACCCTCGTCCTCGGGGTCGACGGCTGGCCCGGCCACCTCCCGGGACAGCACGTGGACGTCCGGCTCACTGCCGCGGACGGCTACACCGCGACCCGCAGCTACTCCCTCGCCGCACCGCAGGACGGCGACCGGATCGAGCTGACCGTCCAGCGCGTGCCCGACGGGGAGGTCTCGCCCTTCCTCGCCGACGGCCTCGCGGTCGGGGACACCGTCCGGCTGCGCGGCCCGGTGGGCGGCTGGTTCGTCTGGCGGCCGGCGCAACCCGAGCCGGTGCTCCTGGTCGCCGGGGGCTCCGGGGTCGTCCCGCTGATGGCGATGCTGCGCGCCCGGGCGGCGGTCGGTGGCCCGCCCTTCCGGCTCGTCTACTCGGTCCGGAGCGCCGAGGACGTGCTCTACCGTGAGCGGCTCACGGCGCTCGCCGCTGTGCCCGGGATCGACGTGCGGCTCGTGCACACCCGCAAGGCCCCCGAGGGTGAGGATCGCCCGGCCGGCCGGCTGGGCGCCGAGGACCTGGGCGCGCCGTCCGGGGAGGGCGCCGACAGGTCCCCGGTGCCGCTCGTCGAGGAGCCCACCTGCTACGTCTGCGGACCGACCGGCTTCGTCGAAGCCGCCGCGAACCTGCTCGTCGACCTGGGCCACGCACCCGACCGCATCCGCACGGAGAGATTCGGGCCCAGCGGCCCGTGAGGAGGCAGCCATGACTCATCAGCCGCAGGTCCCGACGGGCTCTGGCCGGCCGGCCGACTGGGACGGCAACCTGATGGCCGGCCCGCTCTCGGAGCTCTTTGCCCTCGACCTCATGACGGCCGTCGTGCGCTGCCGCGGTTGCGGGGCCGCCAACGAGGTGGCCCGGCTCCGGGTCTACGGTCCGCAACCGGGCCTCGTCGGACGCTGCCCCGGCTGCGACGACGTGCTGCTCCGAGTGGTCCGGACCCGCGACGAGATCTGGCTCGACCTCGGCGGAGCCGCCTCCCTACGGGTCCCGGCGCCCGTTCCCGAGGCGCCGACCTCGGGGGCATCCTCCCGACCAACCTGACATCCGGCCGAAACCCGGACACGACGCCGATCCCGAGCCCACACTGGAGCCGTGATCGGCCAGGAGTTCGAGACGCTCCTGGCCGACGCGCGCGACGGCAACGAGGCGGCGTTCGCGCGCCTGTGGCGCGACCTCAACCCGGCGCTGTTGCGCTACCTCGCCCTGGGAGAGCAGGCGCCTGAGGAGGTGGCCGCCGAGACGTGGCTGGTCGTCGTCAAAGGGCTTCGCACGTTCACGGGCGACGAGATGGCCTGGCGGGCATGGGTCTTCACCACCGCCCGTCGTCGTGCCATCGACGCGGCGCGCAAGCGCGCGCGCGAGTCGCGTTTCGCCCGGCGCGGCACGACCTGGGTCGCCCCGGTGGTGCCCGACTGTGCCGAGGAGGTCGAGCAGCTGCTCACCACGGCCGAGGCGATCGCGCTGGTGCGGCGCCTGCCGCCACTGCAGGCCGAGGTGGTGCTGCTTCGCGTGGTCGCGGAGCTCTCCGTCGAGGAGGTGGCCGGCCTGGTCGGGCGCTCTCCGGGTGCGGTCCGCGTCGCCGGCCATCGCGGCCTCAAGACGCTGGCGGCAATGGTCGGTGGGACGGGTGTAACGCAACGGACATTTCGGACGCTTAGGGAGGTGACATGAGCAGACAACCGGCAGAGCCGTCGCCGGCCGACCAGGCCGAGATCGCCCCGCTCCTGACGGCGCTGACAGCGCCGCCGACCGCTTCGGAGCTGGACGGGATCGCGCCGACGTTGGTGGCCCTGCGCACGGCTCAGGTCACGTCCGATCCATCATCAGCACCCCGACGGAGACCATCCATGATCATGACCCTCGCAGGCGCCAAGCTCGGCGCCACCATCGCCGGCATCGCCGTAGGACTCGGCGGCACCGCCACGGTCGTCTACGAAGCAACGGACGTCCCGCTGTCGAGCACGCACGCCACCGCGATCCCGACCACGTCGGCCAGCCGTGACGCAGCAGACCCGACCGAGACGGAGACCGCGGACCCGACCGAGACCGAGACCGAGACCGCGGACCCGACCGAGACGGCCACCGAGACGGAGACCCCCGACGCCTCCGAGACTCCGGACGCCACCGAGACGGCCACCGAGACCGAGACCCCCGACGCCACCGACACTCCTGGTGCGCCCGAGACCCCTGACGCGACCGCGACCGCCGTCGGTCCCGATGCGACCGGTCCCGCCGCCCACGGCCTCTGCACCGCATGGAAGCACCTGACGAGCCACGGCACCGGACACGGCAAGGCCTTGGACTCCATCGCCTTCACCAACCTCGCCAAGGCCGCGGGAGGGGCCGACAAGGTCGCGGCGTACTGCGCGACGGTGCCGGCTCCGGGCGGCTCCGCCCACCACGCGACCGGCAAGCCCTCCTCGGCCGGTCACAAGCCGTCGACCGCACAGACCGGGCGGCCGCAGACCGCCCCGGCGGGCAGGCCCACGGCCGTGCCCACCCACACGTCGCACGGCACGTCGCACGGCGGGTCGCACGACTCGCACGGGGGTTCGCACGGCTCGCACGGCGGCTCGCACGGCGGCTCGCACGGCACCGGTCGTCACTGACCCCACCGGGTGCCCGGACGTCTGCCGACGAAGGGCAGCGAACGAGGGCGTATGCCGCCGGGTCCGCCGGCGGCATACGCCCGCTTCGTCGCCGGCGGTGTAACGCCTGCCGGAGCTGCAGCGCTTCGGGGATGACATGGGAACGAACCGGCGGGACGAGAGCAGCCGAGGACGCGGTCACGCCGCCCTCGGGTCCACTCGTCGCACCCACCGGGGCGAGCCGGGGAGCGACCCGATGCGCGACCCCTCCCTCGCCCCGGTGGTCGCGGCGCTACGGGCCGCACCGACTCGGCGGGAGCTCGACGGGGCGGGACCCCCTCTCGCCGCGTTCCGCGCCCACGTCGTCGAGCGGCGGACGGCAGCGAGGAGGCGGACGATGATCGCGACAGCCCTGGGCGCCAAGCTGGGCGCCACCCTCGGTGGAGTGGCGGCCGGGCTCGCCGGAGTCACCACGGTGGTGCTCGTGTCGACCCACGTGGCGGGCAGCCCGCCGGCGGCCCACGGCATCCCCGGCCCGGGGCAGGCGCGCCCGGCGGCGGTCGGCGCGACCACCCCCGGCACCACGCCACACCCGTCGGCGACGGCGCAGGGCCCCGATGCGAACGGGCCGGCGAAGCACGGGCTGTGCACGGCCTGGAAGGCCAGGACGAAGCACGGCAACCAGTCGGCCGGGGCCGAGCACTCGGTCGCCTACCAGAACCTCGTCAAGGCAGCCGGCGGCGCCGACCGGCTCGCGGCCTTCTGCGCCGACGTCGCCACACCGGGAGCGTCCGGCGACAAGGGCCGGCACGGCGTCGGCAAGCCCTCCGGCAAGGGCACCGGCAAGCGGACCGACAAGTCGGCCAAGCCGGGCAAGCCGGGGAACTCCAAGGCCGGGGAGCCGACGGGCACGCGGGGTGGCGACTCGAGTGCGGAGCCACGTGAGACCGAGAGCGGGCAGCCGGACGGCGCGGGCACCGAGGACTCGTCACCGACGCCAGGCACGGCCCGGACCGGTGCCACCCCGCACAGCCGGACCGGAACCCCGGTTCCGCCCGGGGCCACCCCGAGCTTCCCGAGCCCGACGACCATCCCCTGAGCCACCACCCTGATCCACCACCCATATCCACCACCCAGGGGGCGTATGCCGCGGGCCCGGCCCGGCGGCATACGCCCTCTCGTGTGGGCTCAGTCGGAGGTCAGGCCCTCCTCGAGGGCGGCGATGATGCGCGGGCGCATTTCGTGCGGGTCGATGACGGCGTCGACCGAGCCGACCGAGACGGCGCGGTGGATGCTGTGCACGGTGTCGAACTCCGAGGCGACCTGGCCGAGCTTCTCGGCACGCACCGACGTTCGGAGATCGGCGAGCTCCGTTGCGAGGCGGGCGCGCTCGACACCGGAGGCTGCGGTGAGGCGTGCCTCGAGCTCGGTGATGCGGGGGTCGGAGGCGGTGCGGGCGTCGACGTCGCGGGCGAAGACGACAGCCGCCGCCGGGGCGCCACCGAGCACCGACGCGAACGAGCCTTCGATGGCCAGCACGGTCATGCGCGGGTTGAGCGTCTTGGAGAAGACGACGAACGCGCCGCCGTGGTAGCGGGAGACGACGGTGAAGACGATCGGGCCGTCGAAGTTGACGATGGCCCGGCCGATCTCGGCGCCGTACTCGAGCTGCAGGCTGCGCATCGACTCCGGTGAGCCGTCGAAGCCCGACAGGTTGGCCAGCACCACGACGGGTCGGTTGCCGCTGGCGGCGTTGATGGCGCGCGCCACCTTCTTGCTCGACCGGGGGAAGAGCGTGCCGGCCGTGTAGGTGTCGGGGCCGTCGGTGGGCGGGAAGCCCCGGCGCGGCACCGACTTCGACTCGATCCCGATGAGGCACACGGGGATCCCGCCGAGGTGCGCGTCCTGGACGACGGCCGTCTCGGCGTCGGCCATGCCGGCCCAGCGCTCGAGCGGCTCGTGGTCCTGGTCGGAGACCGCGCGCATCACGGTGCGGATGTCGAAGGGCTTCTTGCGGTCCGGGTTGGTCGCCGGGCTGAAGATGTCGCCGACCGTCGTGAAGCCGGACTCGGGCAGGTCGTGCGGGTAGGGGGTGACGTCGCGGTCGACCGGGTCGGTCGTCGACACGCGCCGCGGCCCGGACTCGCCCGGGCTGACGTAGGCGTGGTCGTAGTGCGCCATGAGGATGTCGCGGGCGCCGGCGAGGTCCTTGGCCCAGTACTGCGCCTGGCCGTTGGGACCCATGACGCGGTCGTAGCCGCCGATGCCGAAGTTGTCCTCGGCGCTGACGCCACCGGAGAAGTCGAGCGACTGCTTGCCGGTGAGGACCATGGCGCTGTCCGGCGTCATGACGAGGATGCCCTTGGTGTGCATGAGCATCGTCGCCTCGGCGTTCCAGTAGGGCTGGGCGCCGACGTTGATGCCGGCGACGACGATGTTGATCTCGCCGCCCGCCTGGGTGAACTCGATGATCCGCTTGAGCGCGCGGGCCACCCAGTCCATGTTCTCGGTGCCGGAGTCCATCGAGATGCGGGCGCCGGCGGAGAGGGAGTACCACTCGACCGGGACCCGCATCGACTCGGCGAGGTCGATGGCGGCGATGATGCGCGCGCACTCGGCCTCGGCGACCGAGCCGAGCGAGCGGAGCGGGTCGCCGGAGAGCACGACGCGGGTCACACCCTCGGGGTGGCGGACGGTCGGGGAGCTGACGACGGCCACGATGATCCCGGCCTTGTTGAGGCCGACCGGGCGATCGACCGGGACGAGGGCGCCGGTGTCGTCGAGGTCGTGCTCGACGACCGTCCCACCGTCACCGGCGATCATCGACTGCAGCTCGTAGGGGTAGACGAGGCCGCGGCGGCGGGCGCGGACCACCTTGGAGGCGTAGTCGTCGAGCGGCTTGAGCGGCTCGGTGGCCGGTGCCCCGAGGGTGCCGGTGACGCCGGACCCGGGCTGGAAGTAGAAGCGGCCCGCCATCGGCTGCGGCGCCTCTCCGGGGGCGCCGGCGACGGTCGCCTGGATGAGGACCTCCTCGATGCCGGCTCCGGCCGTCACGGGGGCGATCTTCGACTGCAGCGCCGTCAGCTGCCCGGGGTCGGCGTCGATGGTCGGCCAGATCTGCACCCACACGTGGTTCATGTCGAGGCGCGAACCCTTGGCGCCGCGGCTCGTGCGGACTCGGCGGATCGCCTCGAGGCAGTTGGTGATGGCGCGCTCGACGTGCGGCAGCCCGGTCACCTGGCCGGACTCGTCGCGGACGACGACGATCTGGCGCACCTGGGCCAGCGCCACGAGGCGGCGGTCGTCGGGGTTGTCCTTGGCGACGCACTCGTAGAGCAGCACGTCCTCGGGGGCGTCGAGCCGTGTCACGTCGAAGGCGGTGAGGCGCCACAGGTTGAGGCGGCGCCCCACCATCGGGTGCACGCCGCGGACGAGGCGGTCCTCCACGAGCCGGCCCTCGACGGGACGGAAGGTGAAGTAGTCGACGGCACGCCCGTGCCCGGCGCTCACGGCGACGGCCACGCGGCGTACGTCCTGGGCGAAGGGCAGGCGCTGGAGGCGCTCGGCCAGCTGGTTGCTGGCCTCGTCGGGCGACTCCGGCTCGTCGGCCCAGCGCAGGTAGAGGTCGACGACCGACTGGTGGCCCTCCGGACGCGCCCACACGTCGTTGGAGATCGCGGCGTCGAGGGCACTGTCGGGCGCGAGCTCGTCGACGCCACCGATGGTCGACGTGAGGTGCGTCGGGCGGTCGTCGAGGGTGTACTCGGCGGTGGCGAAGGGCCGGCCGCCCTCGGTGAAGGTGTGCAGGCCGTGCAGCTCGTGCTCGCGGTAGTGCCGCTTGATGAGCACCTCGAGCATCGGCTCGTGCTCGGGGAGGGCAGAGCTGCCGCCGTCGTGCAGCCGCTCGGCGAGGAAGCGCACGATCTGCTCGGGGATCGCCGCCAGCTCGTCGATGCGGGCCGTGTGGTCCGGCGAGTCCGGCTCTGCGGCAAGGACGGCCAGCTTGTCGCGGACTCCGGAGAGGACGCTCGCGCGCTCCTCGTCGACGAGCGGCTGGTCGAACCAGCGGAAGCGGACGCTGCGGGCCAGGTCGCCGATGACCGGGAAGCGCAGCTGGGTCGCCACGACGAGGCGGTCGAGGGCCTCGCGGACGGCGACGTCGAGCGGCGGCTCGGGGATCGGCTCGCCGAGCCAGCGCTGCAGGATCGAGGCGGCCAGGTGGACCTCGGGGGCCGACCGCTGCTGCGCGAGGAAGATGCGGAAGACCGCCTCCTCGAGGTCGGGGGTGCGCTCGAAGTCGGGCACGCCGTAGTGGCGCAGGACGCGGGCGAGCTTGTCGCGGAAGTCCGCCGGGAGGCCGGCGCGTTCGACGTCGAGGCTCTGCAGGTAGGAGTGGAAGTGCTCGCGCGGGCTGTGGACGCGCAGCTCGGTGTGCCTCTCCTCGGCAGCCGGCCGGTTGCGGCTCAGCTCCGCGACGTCGGTCACGAGCTCGAGCAGGGCGATCTCCTCGGGCAGCGGGAGCGTCCCCGTGGCGGCCAGGTCCTCACGGGCCGCGAGGTAGTCGCCGAGCGTGCGGCTGTCGCCGTTGGGCTCGACGTCGAAGCCGAGGACGCTCGCGGAGAGGTCCTCGATGCCGCGGTCGACGCGCTCGCGCGCGCTGGCCTGCCCGGCGCTCGAGTCGGGAAGGTCGAGGTCGATGTCGGTACCGCCGGTCTCGGCCACCTCCGCCTCGTCACCGGTCGGCTCGAGCCGCACGAGCGGCGCGCCCGTCTCGACCTGGCTGCCGACCGAGACGAGCAGCTCACGGACGCGGGCGTTGAACGGCGCCGGCAGCACCGTCTCCATCTTCATCGACTCGAGGACGAGCACCGGCGCACCGGCGGCGACCTCGTCGCCGGGCTGCAGCGGCGTGGCGACGACGAGCGCGGGCGCGGGGGAGCGCACGACGCCGCCCTCGTCGCGGGTGACGCGGTGCGTGACGCCGTCGACCTCGACGAGGTGCACGGGGCCGTGGGTGGCGGTGACGAGGCGGTGCGCGCGTCCCTCTACGACGATGCGGCCGGCATACTCGTCGATCCGGTCGAGCGTGGCGTCGACGACGTGCTCGGCGCCACCGTTGGCGATGGAGACGCGGTAGCGGTGCGAGGCGGTGCGCAGCACCATGACCTTGTGTGCCGTCCCGCGCAGCTTGAGGTCGATGGCGCGGCCGACCGCGTGCTGGACCTGCGGGCGGCCGCCGCGGGCGGACTCGAGCAGGCGGACGCGCTCGATCGCCTCGGCGTCCTCGTAGGCCTCGATGCCGGCGGCGACCAGGGCGATGCCGGAGTGGCGGTGCGTGACGAGGCGCCCCTCGGCGCGCACGCGGTCGATCCAGCCCGTGTCGGCCGAGCCGTCGATGACCTCCGGCTGGTCGAGCAGCTCGAGGATGAAGCTCTTGTTGGTGGCGCCGCCGTCGATGACGACGGTCGTCTCGGACATGGCGCGGCGCAGTCGGGCAAGGGCCTCGTCGCGGTCGCGGCCGTAGGCGATGATCTTGGCGATCATCGAGTCGAAGTCCGCGGGGATCGAGTCGCCTTCTCCCACACCGGTGTCCACCCGAATGCCGGGGCCGGCGGGGAAGTCGAGCAGGCTGATGCGGCCGGGGCTCGGGGCGAAGTCGCGGTCGGGGTCCTCGGCGTTGAGGCGGGCCTCGACGGCGTGGCCGCGCTGGGTGGGGCGGCCCTGCGGCAGGTCGTCGAGCCGGCCACCGTTGGCGACGTAGATCTGCAGCTTGACGAGGTCGGTGTCGGTGACCGCCTCGGTGATCGGGTGCTCCACCTGCAGGCGGGTGTTGACCTCGAGGAAGGCGAAGAACCTCTCGCCCGGGTGGTAGAGGAACTCGACCGTGCCGGCGCCGGCGTAGCCGACCGCCACGGCGAGCCGCTCGGCGCTGGCGCGCACCTCGTCAGCCTGCTCGGTGGTCAGGACCGGGGAGGAGGACTCCTCGATGACCTTCTGGTTGCGGCGCTGCACCGAGCAGTCGCGCACGCCGACGGCCCAAGCGGTGCCGTGGGTGTCGGCGATGACCTGCACCTCGATGTGGCGGGCGCCGGTGACGAGCTTCTCGAGGAAGACGACGCCGGAGCCGAAGGCCCGCAGCGCCTCGTCGCGGGTGCGCTCGTAGGCGTCGGTGAGGTCGGCGTCGGAGTCGACCCGGCGGATGCCGCGGCCGCCACCGCCGGCGGTCGCCTTGAGCATCAAGGGGTAGCCGATGCGCGCGGCTGCGGCCTTGGCGTCCTCGAGCGTGTCGACGCCGCCGCGGCTCCACGGTGCGACCGGGACGCCGACCTCCTCGGCGATCAGCTTGCTGCCGATCTTGTCGCCGAGCTTGGTCATCGCCTCGGCGCTCGGGCCGATGAAGGTGACGCCGATGCGGTCGCACAGCTCGGCGAACGCCGGGTGCTCGGCGACGAAGCCCCAGCCGACCCACGCCGCGTCGGCGCCCGTCTCGAGCAGCGCGCGCTCGAGGACGGCGTAGTCGAGGTAGGGACGTGCCGATGCCGGCCCGAGGTCGTATGCGTGGTCGGACTCCCGGACGAACATCGCCCGCCGCTCACCCTCGGTGTGCAGGGCGATCGTCTCGATGCGGTGACCGTCCGGTCCTGCCGCCGCGTTGAGGTCCCGCACCGCGTGGATGAGCCGCATGGCGGCCTCGCCGCGGTTCACGATGGCGATGCGAGAGATCATCGGGGCTCCTGTCGACGAGGGGTGGTGTCACCCGCAGCCTTCCACGCCGCCGAGGTGACCGGCGAGTAGACAGGCCAGCGGTTCAGCCTTGGGAGGCCGGCCAGCACGCTACCGTCGGCTCGTGGTGGGGACCTCGTCCGTCGGCGCCTTCGGTGCGCGGCTCCGCGCCCTGCGCGAGGCGAGGTCACTGACGCAGGAGGAGCTGGGGGCGCTCTCCGGCCTCAGCGTCAAGGCCATCGGTGCCCTCGAGCGCGGCGAGCGGCAGCGTCCGCACCCGCACACCGTCCGGGCCCTGGCCGACGCGCTCCTCCTGGCCGACGCGGAGCGGGCGGCGCTCGTCGCCTCCGTGCCCCCGCGCCGAGGTGGGTCACCCGGCACCGACGAGCCGGAGCCGGAGCGCGGGCTCGAGGGCCGTTCAGACCCAACGGGTGGAGGTTCCGCCGCGTCAGGGGTGGCGGAGTCCGGGCTGGCGGCGTCGGGGCTGGCGCCGCTTTTCGGCCGCGACGAGGACCTCGCGCGTCTCGCGGACCTGCTGACCACGCACCGCGCCCGGCTCGTGACCCTGACCGGGCCGGGCGGCGTCGGCAAGACGCGCCTCGCGCAGGAGATCTCGGCGCGCGCCCGCGACGCCTTCCCCGCCGGCCTACGCCTGCTCGACCTCTCGGCCGTCCGCGAGCCGGACGAGGTCCTGCCCCAGGTCGCTGCGGCGCTGGGCGTGGTCGAGGAACCGACCGGGACCGTGCACGTCGTCGAGCGGATCGCGGCCCACCTCGCTGATCGCCAGGTGCTGCTCGTCCTCGACAACCTCGAGCAGGTGGTCGCCTGCGGGCCGCGCCTGGCCGAGCTCCTCGCACACGCGCCGGGGCTCACGGTGCTCGCCACGAGCCGCGCACCGCTGCGGGTGCGCGCCGAGCACGAGGTGCCGGTGGCGCCGCTGGCGCTGCCTCCCACCGACGGTTGCCTCGACCGTGGGCTCGACGGGGCGCTTGACGGTGACCCCGACGACGGGTCCGATGCCATGACCGCTGTTGCCGCGTCGCCCGCCGTCGCGATGTTCCTCGACCGCGCCTTGGCGGCGGGAGGTCAGGTGCATGCCGGCGCAGCCTCGGCCGCGACCCTGGCTGCCATCGCGCGACGCCTCGACGGGCTCCCACTCGCGATCGAGCTGGCCGCGGCCGCGGCGCGCGTCCTGCCGCCCCAGGCGCTGCTGTCACGGCTGCAGGCGGGCGCCGCCGACGTGGGCGTGGCGGGCCCGCGAGACCTGCCCAATCGGCAGCGCAGCATCGCGGCCGTGCTCGACGGCAGCGTCGGCCTGCTCGAGCCCCGCCAGCGCGACCTCTTCCTACGGGCGGCCGTCTTCTCCGGCGGCTTCTCGCTCGACTGGCTCGCAGCCGTGGAGCGCGCGGTCGAGCATGCGGTGCCGCCGGGGGAGCTACCGCCGGTGGAGCCGTCGCTCACCGGCGACGCCGACGACGTGCTGCCCCGCGTCGCCGCTCTCGTCGAGCAGGCGCTCGTGCTGCCGGTGCCCTCGCCCGACGGCGTGCCCCGCTTCCGGCTCCTCGAGCCGGTGCGGCAGTACGCGATCACGCATGCGCACAGTGCGGGCCTGGCGCTCCCGGCCGCCGACGCCCACGCCGCACGCGCCCGTGAGCTGGCGCTGGACGCGCACCGGCGACTGTGGTCGGCCGGCATCGGACCGGTGCTCGACCGCGTCGAGGCCGAGCGGGGCAACCTGAGGTCGGGCCTGCTCCGGCTCCTCGAGCTCGGTCGGGTGTCTGACGCCGCCGACCTCGTCGGAGGCCTGTGGCCCTACTTCGCCATCCGCGGGCGGGTGCGCGAGGGGCACGAGTGGCTCCAGCGCGTGCACGGCACCGGCACTGCGACGGCCGTGGCGTGGGCGGCGGTCGGCCGGATGGGCCTGATGCTCGTCGTCGGCGATGTCCGAGGCCTGCGCCTACTCAGTGACCCGGCGATCCGGCTGTCGGACCGGGCCGGAGACACCCACCTCGTCGTGGAGGCCGCCCTGCTCGGCGGGCTCGGTGCGCTGTTCGCCGGCGACCTCGCGGCCGGGGAGCGGCTCCTGGCCGTGGCCGAGGCCAGGGCGGAGGTGCTGGGCGCCGGCGAGGCCGGCGGGCCCGACCCGCGGTCCTGGGCGAGGCTGCACGTGCAGGTGGGGCGCGGACAGGCGCTCCTGCTCGGGGGCGACGCCGAGGCTGCGAGCCGACTGCTCGAGGATGCCGTCACGGAGGCGAGGGCGCTGGGCAACGAGTTCGGCCTGGCCACCTCGCTCAACACCCTCGCCACGGCGCGCCAGGTCGCCGGCGACGACGCCACGGCCGCGGCCCTGCTCGGCGAGTCCCTCGCCGTGTCGTTCCCGCTGCGGCTCGGCTGGACGCTCGGCTACGCGGTTCCCGAGCTCGCCGGGGTGGTCGCGCGGTCGGGTCGCCCGGCGGCCGCGGCATACCTCTTCGGCGCAGCGGCGACGCTCGGTGACACGACCGCGGTGGACCCCCACTACCCGCCGTCGCGCGCCAGCGCGAACGCCGGGCTCGACGTCGCGCGGGCGCAGCTGGGCTCGGACGAGTTCACCGCCGCGTGGGACGCCGGACGGACGGCGACGCAGGAGGAGGTGGCCGGCTTCGCCGCCGAGGTCGTCGCCGACCTCGCAGCCCCGGGCGGGACACGCCTCAGCCCTCGCGGACGAGGGTGACGAGGCGTCGGTACTGCCTCGCCCCGACGGTGCGCACGAAGACGCGGGCCGGCAGGGGGAGCTTGCCGAGCATCGCCCGACGCTCCTCGGGCGAGCACTCCTCGAGGATCGCCCCGAAGAGCAGCGGCAGCTGCGCGCGGGTCATCGCCTCCGTCCCGTGCTGCCCGAGGCTGTCCCACTCGGCGACGGTGACGTAGCGAAGGCACAGCGGCAGGATCTCGCGCTCCTCGAGGTCGAGGTGCTCGGCGAGGTCGACGGCGAACCGGTCGAGGACGTCGGCCAGCTCGACGCTGCGCGCACGGGTCGGTGCCGACTGCCAGGCCGGCAGCAGGTGCGCGACGCGCTCGAGGTGGTCCTCGATCACGTGGTGCTGAGCCTGCATCGTCTCGACGAGACCGGTGGACGGCGCGGCTCGTTCGAGCAGGGCCGGCCAGAGGACGGCGTCCTCACCGGTGTGGTGCATCTCGAGGCCGGAGAGGACGAGGCGCAGCACCTTCGCGAGGGTCGCGGCCCGCTCCACGTCGCCGTCGGCGACCTCGCGGACGAGTGCGGGCAGCAGGCGCGTCTCGCGCCGGAAGGCTCGGTGGACGATGACCATCTCGTGGACCCAGGGTCGGTCGGTGGTCGGTGTGGTGCTGTAGGTCGTGGTGCTCACGGTGGTGCCTTTCGACGAGGAATGGTGGTCCCGTCCAGCGTCGGCCGGCCGCGGGCGCGGTCCCAGCCACAGCGGGCCCACGTCACCCCCACGTCGGGCCCACACCACTCCCGAAGCACTCACGTGAGGCGCGTCAGGCCAGCTCTGCCACGACGGCGCGCACCATCCGGCGGCCGTGCTCGGCCATCCGGGGGAAGGTGTGCCGGTAGTAGCCGATGCCGGTGAGCGACGGCGCGAGTGCCCAGCCGCAGGCGCGCAGCCACGTCGCGTCGTCGGGCGCGACGGCCTCGCGGTAGACCTCCCGCGCCCTGCCCGTGAAGGTCCAGAGAGCCGGTGCGAGGTCGGGAGCCGGGTCCCCGACGCCGATGGCGCCCCAGTCGATGACGCCCGTGAGGCGGCCCGGGTCGTGGCCTGCGCGATGGCCGACGACGAGGTTGCCCGGCTGCAGGTCGCCGTGGATCCACACCGGGGCGCGGTCCCACTCCGGTGCGGCCAGGCAGGCCTCCCAGGCCCGCCCGGCGGCGTCGAGGTCCAGGCCGTCGTCATGGGCGCGCAGGTCCTCGAGCGCTTCGCGGACGTCGGGGTCGACGTGGCGCAGCGGCGTGCCCCGGGATCCCGGGGGCTTCGTGGGACCACCGTCCGGGTCGAGCGACTGCAGGGCGAGCGTGAACGCCGCGAGGTCGCGGGCCAGGGACACGTCGTCGGAGCCCATCCGGGGAGGCGTCGTGCCCTCGACCCACGGCACGACCGACCAGCGCCACGGGTAATCGGTTGACGCCTCCCCGACATGGGCGGGCACCGGGACCATCGCCGGCAGGTGCGGAGCGAGGCGGGGAAGCCACCGGGCGTCGGACTCGGCCTGGCCGGCAGCCCACCCGACCTTCGGCATACGGACGACGAGCTCCTCGCCGAGCCGGAAGAGCACGTTGTCGGTGCCCTCGACGTCGCCGGGCAGCACGGCCACAGGCAGGGCCGCCCACTGCGGGCACTGCTCGGCGACGAGCCGGCGCACCAGCTCGGGTGTGGCACGGACCTCGTCGGCATGCATCGGCACCCGGTCACGCTAGGCGTCGGCGCGTTCCGCGCGCGAACCCTTTGCCGGTTCAGTACGGTCGGCGCACCGGCGCGCAGTGGCGCCGGACGACAGGGGAGTCGCCATGGACGAGGAGTCGAACGGTGGCCAGCGGCCTCGGGTGGACCACCGGGCTCCGGCGCCGGCGCAGTACGCCGACACGGGTCCGGAGTCCCCGCTCGCTGCAGCGGAGCGCGCGATGCGCCGGCCGGCGGCTACCGGCCTGGTCGCGTTGCTCATCGTCCTCAACCTCGTCATGTGGGCCTGGTTCGTGCAGCACCAGGACGACCAGCTCGAGATGCTGCGGTCGGACATCTCCCAGGCGGACGCCGTGGTGCCGACGCCGAGCACCGACCCGACCCTGTGCTGGCTCATCGGGGCCTCGGCACGTGCGGGCGGGCACGGCTCGGCGCTGGCCGGGCAGCTGTCGGCCTCGGGCGTCCTCGACGACTGCAGCCAGTCCGCGATCCGGGGCGTCGACGGCGAGGGTCCCTGACCGGAACACCGTGGTCCAGCCCCTGGTCCGGGCTGTCGTGGGCGGCAGATAGCGTTCTCGCCCGTGACCACGATCGACGCCGTGAGCCAGCCCGTCCGCACCGTGCCCGGGGTGTCGCTCGACGTCGTGCTCGGGCCGATGAAGTCGGGCAAGAGCCTGTCGCTGATCTCGATGCTGTCGCCGCTGCAGTTCACCCGGGTGCGCCACCGCGTCTACCAGTCCGAGCGGCACGTGCGCGACACCGGTGTCACCTCACGCAGCGGTGGGGAGCTCGTGACGACGAAGGTCGCGACGTTGCGGGAGGCGCTCGCCGAGCCGCTCGAGGTGGTGGCGGTCGACGAGGTGCACATGTTCGGTGCGAGCGACGTCGCCGTCATCGAGCAGCTCCTCGCCCGTGGCACCCGCGTCGTGGTGGCCGGGATCGACCTCGACCACCGCGGCGAGCTGTTCGCCACGGTGCGCGCCCTGCTCGAGCTCGGTCCCGACACCGTCGCCTACCGCCGGGCGGTCTGCGACCGGTGCCGCGACTTCAGCGCGACGCACACGCAGGTGCTCCGCTCCGGTGAGCCGTTCCTCGAGCACCTCGGTGGCTCGGAGGCGCTGCCCGACGACGGCACCTTCAGCTACGAGGCGCGCTGCCGCTCCTGCTTCGTCAGGCCCGCCAGGTCCTGACAGATCGCATTCCGAGTCAGTGCCCGGGGTTGCCCCACGTTTCCCCCGAGTGGGCACGTGCCGGATGGCTACGCTCCCGCCATGAGCGACCTCGAGAGCGCATCCGCCCCCTCCCCGACGAGTCCAGAGGCGGAGGACCTGCTGCGGGTCCTCGAGCGCAACCGTCGGACCTTCGCCTGGAAGACCGCCGGCCTCGGTGGCGACGGCCTGCGCGCCACCACCGCGGCGAGCTCGATGACGCTCGGCGGCCTCGTCAAGCACGTGGCACTCGTCGAGGCGGACTGGCTCGCGGTCAAGCTCGCGGGCCAGGACTACGGATCGCCCTGGGACGCGGTCGACTTCGACACCGACCCTGACTGGGACTGGCGCACCGGCGCCACGGAAGCACCCGACGACGTCTACGCGCTGTGGCGCGACGCCGTCGAGCGGTCACGACGCGTCGTCGGGGCCGTCATCGAGGAGCGGGGTCTGGACGGCTTGGCTTCATTCACCTGGCCGAACGGGCGCACGCCGTCGGTGCGGGCGATGCTCCTCGACATGATCGAGGAGTACGCCCGCCACACGGGTCACGCGGACATCCTGCGTGAGGCCGTCGACGGCCGCACGGGTGAGGGTGCCCCGGAGGAGTTCACCTTCTGACCGCGGCGCCCGGTGCCGCGGTCGTGCGTCCCGGGCTGCGGTCGGCCTCGAGGGTGCGGACGACGAGGCTGGCTCGCTCCCACGGGCGCTCGGCCGCCAGGAACGGCTCCTCCGCCCCCATCCAGTCGTCCCAGAAGCGCTCCGCCTCCTCCGTCGTGCGACCCAGCTCGACATCCCGCCGCAGGCCACGCTCGCGCGCCTCCACCCGGTCCGACTGCACCCACACGACTGCGTCGGCGTGCGGAGCCAAAGACTCGCGTCCCGCACCGACCCCCTCGAGGACGAGGACGCGCACGCCCTCTGGCACCGACACGGCACCGTCGCGCCGGTGCCTGACCCACGCAGGTGGACGGAAGCTGACGCCCTCGCCGCGACGCCATGGGCCGAGGACGTACTTCAGCGCGAGGTCGTCCCACGCGACGGCGTCGTGGTTCCAGGACAGGTCCTCGCTGTGCACGACGGCGCCGTCGAGCAGGCGCGCTGCACGCTCGGCGAAGATGGTCTTGCCGCTGCCGGACCGCCCGTCGACGAGCAGCACCCCGCGGCCGTCCCCGAGCAGCTCGGTCAGCAGGGAGGCCAGCTCGGCGTCGTCGACGTGCCGCCATGGCCCGGCCTCGGTCCCCCCGGGGTGCAGTCGCATGGCGCGAGTATGCCGTCGCGTCGTGATCGGAGGCGCCCGACTTTCGCGGGTGCCGGGCTCACCCGGCGGGCTCGCTCTCGTGTGTCGTGACGATGTCGTTCGCGGCGGCCCAGGCGGTGATGTCGCGCTTCTCGATCGCGGTCGCCATCAGGTCGGGGAAGCGGTCGGGGGTGCACGCGAAGGCCGGCACACCGACGGCCGCGAGCGCGGCCGCGTGGTCGGAGTCGAAGCTGGGCCGGCCGGAGTCGCTCAGCGCGAGCAGTGCGACCATCGTCGCGCCGGACGCGACGATGGACGAGGCACGGCGCACCATCTCCTCGGCGATGCCGCCCTCGTAGAGGTCGCTGATGAGCACGAGGATCGTCTCGCCGGGCTGCTCGATGAGGCTCTCGCAGTAGGCGAGTGCCGAGTTGATGTCGGTGCCGCCGCCGAGCTGCACCCCGAAGAGCAGGTCGACCGGGTCGTCCAGCTCGTCGGTGAGGTCCACGACCGAGGTGTCGAAGACCACGAGCCGCGTGTCGACCGACCGGAGCGAGGCGAGCACCGCCCCGAAGACGCTGGAGTAGACGACGGACTCGGCCATCGAGCCGGACTGGTCGATGCACAGGATGATCCGCCGCTCCACCCGGTGCGCGCGGCGGGCGTAGCCGACGAGCCGCTCGGGCACCACCGTGCGGTGCTCGGGCTGGTAGTGCTTGAGGTTCGCGGCGATGGTGCGCTGCCAGTCGATGTCGGCCGCCTTGGGCCGGCGCGTCCGGGCGGCCCGGTTGAGCGCGCCGGTGACGGCCTGCACGGTCTCGCTCCGGACTCGCTCCTCGAGCTCGTCGGTGACCGTCCGGACCACGGCCCGTGCCGTCGCGCGCGACCGCTCGGGGATCACGCGGTTCAGGCCGACGAGGGTCGCGACGAGACCCACGTCCGGTTGCACCGCCTCCATGAGCTCCGGCTCGAGCAGCAGCTGGGTGAGGCCGAGGCGGTCCATCGCGTCGTGCTGCATGACCTGCACCACCGACGACGGGAAGTAGCCGCGGATGTCGCCGAGCCACCGCGCCACGCGCGGGGCGGAGGCGCCGAGGCCGCTGCGGCGCTCGCCGTCATAGAGCTCGCGCAGCGCCTCGTCGCGCTTGAGGTCGTCGGCGTCGAGGTCTGCGAGGTCGCCGATGCCGTCGGACTGCTCGCCGCCGAGGACGAGCCGCCAGCGGGTCAGCCGGTCCCGCCGCTGCTGGCGCTCGGGCGCCGTCTCGAGCGCCGGCTCCGGGGCGGACTCGGGGTCGATGCCGTCGTATGCCGTCGGCTCCGTCACGACGCCACCTCCAGTCCCAGCAGGCGCGCGACCGCTGCGACGGCGGGCGCGGCGCGGTCCAGGTCGATCGACTGAGTGGGCGTCGCTGTGGAGGGCCGTCCGCTCGCGAGGTCGCGCAGGTGCGTCCCGATGAGGCGACGCTCCGCCGGCTGGTAGCGCGAGAAGGTGCGGCGCACGAGCGGAAGGAGGTCCTCGAACGTCTCCTCGGAGGCGTCGGCCAGCCACTCGTCGAGGATGGACAGCAGGTCGTCGCCGTGAACGAGCAGCAGGGCCTCGCCGGTCAGGAACCCGTCGACCCAGGCCGCAGCCGCCGGGGCGGGCGTGCCGGGAGACAGCCGACGGCTCAGGCGAGCGGCCGCTTCCTCGGGGGTGAGCAGCGCGCCGTCGAGCAGCAGCCGGTTGACCCGTCCGGCGACGGACCCGTGGATCGCCTCGTCGCGGCCGACGGTCACGAGCGCCTCGGTCCACGGGCTGCGGAGATCGTCGCGGTCGACGAGGGCGATACCGCGGTGCGCCGCCTCTACGGCCGCACGCATGGCGGCCGCGCTGTCGTCGTCGAGGCTCGAGCAGGCGGCCCGCAGCCCGACCGAGGCACGCACGACGACGGTCTGGAGCACGTGGCTGACGTCCGCGACGTCCAACCCGCGCACGTCGCCGTAACGGCAGGTGCGGGCGAGGGGCTCGACCGTCTCGAGGAGGGCGCGTGTGTCGTGCTGCCGGGCCGTGCGCTCGGCCAAGGCCGCCACGACCGCCCGCAGCCCCTCGGGCAGGTCGGCGAGCAGGCACTCCTCGATGAGCCGGCCCAGGGCACCGAGGTCGGGCGCATCGCGCGCCTGCTCCGTGATGCGGGACTCGGCCGCGCTGCCGACGGTCGTGCCGTACAGGCTGGCCTCGATGACGGCTACCGCCAGCTCGGGGGTCCACTCGAGCTCCCAGGCCTCCTTGAAGGTGCCGAGCGTGCGGCCCGTCTCGACCGGGGTGCCCCACGGCACGTCGAGCACGCGGAGCCGGTGCAGCAGCACCGAGCGCGCGAGCTGGGACTCGCGGCGCAGGTCGAGCTGCACGACCGTGGAGGAGGCGGAGGGCTTGAGCCGCAACGACTTCTGCTGCCTGGCGAGGTCGCTCGCGAGCGGCACCATCGGCGTCGAGTCGGGGACGCGGCCCAGCTCGTCCCCGATGACGAGGGCCCGGTCGATGAGCCGCAGCGGCTGGTCGGACCCCTCGGTCAGGACGGCCCGGGCCGCGTCGGTCAGCTCGGCGAGCCCCACCGACGGCCGTCCCCGGACGGTCGCGAGCGCCCCGGCCAGGCGCGTCGCCTCCACGACCGCGGCGGTCGACGTCTCGAGGTTCTCGCCGCGCAGGGTGCGCGCGACCCGGACGAACCACGACGGCACGACCTCGTCGTCCGGGGTGACGAAGAGGTGGTGGTACCACCCCGGCGAACGGACCCCGGCGCCGTAGCCACTGGCATACGACAGCCGCTCCGAGCTCCACGGTGCCCACGTGGCGGCGACCTTGACCTTGGGCAGCCTGCTCAGGAGGGCGTTGTCGTGGCTCGCCGGTGGGAAGGACGCCGGGTCGAGCACGGGCGCGTGGTAGGCCCCGCAGACGACCGCGATGCGCTCGCGGCCGGCGCGCATCTCGGCGCGGATGACCCTGCGCATGAAGGCTTCCCGTCGTTCGTCTTCGTCGCCCTCGAGGGTGCCGCGGACGCCCTCCATCGCCTCGCGCAGCTGCGCGAAGTGCGTGAGGGAGGAGGTGCGACGGTGCTCGACGGCGTCCTCCCACCAGCGCTCCGGGTCGTCGTAGCCGGCGGCCCGGGCAAGCGCGGTCAGAGGGTCGACCCGCTCCCTCGGACGCCGCGGCGCATCGTCTGAGTCCGCGCCGGCGAGGGAGTGGGCGGCCGGCAGGTCGGCGAAGCGGACCTCGACGCCGTGGGCGAGGGCCCACCGCAGCGCGACCCACTCGGGGGAGAAGGACGCGAAGGGGTAGAAGGCTGCTCGTCGCGGCTCGTCGACGACGTAGACGAGCCCGGCCACGGGTGGCACGAGGTCGGGGTCGGCGGCGAGGGGGACGAGCGCGTCGAGCTCGGGCGGTCCCTCGATGACGACGACGTCGGGCAGCAGCTCCTCGAGGGCGCGCTCCACGGATCGCGCCGAGCCCGGACCGTGGTGGCGGACCCCGAGGACCTCGACCTGCGCCTGCGCCGACGTCATGTCAGCCCAGCTCGCGGCACGCGCGGTAGAGGTCGGTCCACTCCGAGCGGTCCTTGACGACAGTCTCGAGGTACTCCTGCCACACGATCCGGTCCTGCACCGGCTCCTTGACGATCGCACCGACCAGGCCCGCAGCGACGTCGTCGGCCCGGACCACGCCGTCGCCGAAGTGGGCGGCCAGCGACAGCCCGTTCGTCATGACGGAGATCGCCTCGGCCGTCGAGAGCGTCGACGACGGCGACTTCACCGTCGTGCGCTGGTCGGCCGTGACACCCGAGCGCAGCTCGCGGAAGATCGTGACGACGCGCTCGATCTCGGCCAGCGACTCGAGACCCGGGGGCAGCTCGAGCGACTTGCCGAGCGAGTCGACGCGGGAGCGGACGATCTCGACCTCCTGCTCGAGCGAGTCGGGGAGCGGCAGCACGACGGTGTTGAACCGGCGCTTGAGGGCCGATGACAGGTCGTTGACGCCCTTGTCGCGGTTGTTGGCCGTGGCGATGACGTTGAACCCCTGCTGCGCCTGAACCTCCGAGTCGAGCTCCGGGATCGGCAGGTGCTTCTCGGAGAGGATCGTGATGAGCGCGTCCTGCACGTCGGCGGGGATGCGGGTCAGCTCCTCCACGCGAACCAGCGTGCCCGTCTCCATCGCCCGCATGACGGGGCTCGGCACGAGTGCGGCGCGGGTCGGTCCCTCGGCGAGCAGGCGGGCGTAGTTCCAGCCGTAGCGCAGCGACTCCTCCGGGGTGCCGGCCGTGCCCTGGACGACGAGGGTCGACGAGCCGCTGATGGCCGCGGCGAGGTGCTCGCTCACCCAGGTCTTCGCCGTGCCCGGCACCCCGAGCAGAAGCAGGGCCCGGTCGGTGGCGAGCGAGGCGACCGCGACCTCCACGAGCCGGCGCGACCCGAGGTACTTCGGCGTGATCTCGGTGCCGTCCTCGAGCGTGCCACCGAGCAGGTAGGTCGTCACGGCCCACGGCGACAGTCGCCACCGGGGAGGCCGGGGACGGTCGTCGGTGGCCTCGAGCGCGCCGAGCTCGGCGGCATACGCGTCCTCGGCGTGAGCCCGCAGAACCGTGGTGGCAGTGGTGGATTCGCTCATCTGAAGGCCTCGGTGATCGATCGCTTGACGGAGTGGAACTGGAGCAGGTTGCGCAGGTTGGTGGTCAGCGTCTGGTCGGCGCCGGTGGAGGCGAGCCAGCGCTCGAGGGGGTCGAGCGCCGCAGGGTGCAGCCCGGCGAGCAGCTGCGGCATCGTCGCGACCACCATCGCCGAACCGAACTTCGAGGCACGCAGCCGCGAGACGAGCGCGACGCTGAAGTCCGGCGACCACGGCGGGTCGACGGCTCCGACGACGGCAGCGATCTCGTGCGGCCGCTGGTTGGTCGCATCGACGCGGGTCAGCACGACCCGCTCGCGGCGCTCACGGGGCAGGGCGGGCACGAGCGTAGGGTCCCAGCCCCGCTCGAGCAGGGCCGCCGCCCACTCCGGGTCGCGCCTCACTGCAGCCGCACGCCGTATGCCGGCCAGTGCGTCCGCCGTCTGCGCGTCGGTGAGCCGCTTGACCGTCGCAGGCGGGTCCGCGCCGGTGAGTTCCGGCCAGATCTCGAGCGGTGCGCCCGCGCAGAGCTGCTCGAGCCACCAGCCGCGCGCGGACCGGCGCGGCGGCGGCTTGCCGAGGCCGTCGCGCACGCCGGCGGCGTCGGGCTCGTCGGGCAGCAGGACCTCGAGGCCCCGACCGAGCATCCCGGTGCGGCGCACGAGGGGCCGCAGCCGCTCGGCCATGCGCGCGGCTCGGGCGGAGGTGGGCAGGGCGTCGAGGAGCTCGGTCGCCACCTCCCGCACCGTGCCGGCGCGGTCGTCGAGGGCCGACTCGAGGAGCGGCTCGTCCTCGGGTCCGAGGCCGATGCGCAGCACCTCGAGGTGCGCGCGGCGGTCGCGCGCCGAGTCGGTCGCCCACGTCGAGGCCACCAGCTCCCGGCCCTCGCCGGGGTGGTGTGCCCGTACGGCGGCCAGCACGGTGACGCGGTCGGCGGACGGCAGACGCGCCCACTCCCCGTGACCGGGGACCGCCTCGGTGCTGCGTGAGGCCGTGCGGGCCTCGGCCCCTGCGGCCGCTTCCGCCACCCACGACCAGTCGGGACGCAGCCCGGCCAGCCACCGGCCGCGCTCGTCGACGACGCCGGCCACGGGCCGGCGCAGCTCGCGTATGCCCGTGGCGAGCTCGAGCAGCGTCGGCAGCAGGGCGTGCGGCACACGGCAGCCGGCGTCGTCGGCTGCGCGGAGCCAGTGGACGAGCAGGCCGGTGCGCTGGGCCGCCCCGGCGGGCGGCTGGGTCATGACGAGCTCGAGCAGCTGGACGGCCCGCCGCGGCGCGACCGGACTGCGGTCCTCGAGGGCGGCCTGGGACGCCTCGGCGCGGTCGAGACGACGGCCGGCTCGCAGTGCCGCACTGCCGA
The DNA here is from genome assembly GCF_040702505.1 of Terrabacter sp. NPDC080008. Taxonomy (NCBI): domain Bacteria; kingdom Bacillati; phylum Actinomycetota; class Actinomycetes; order Micrococcales; family Intrasporangiaceae; genus Terrabacter; species Terrabacter sp. NPDC080008. The sequence continues at coordinate 81,062 of NZ_JBFBLC010000001.1, read as the reverse complement.
GCGCCGCCGCGTCGAGCAGCAGCTCCTCGCGGGGCGTGGCCTCCGCGTGGGCTCGCACCCCCGCCGGTCCGAGGTCGGGCAGCGGCGGGACCGGCCGTCGGGCGGTGCCCACGAGAGCGGCGTTGCCTACCTCGCGCCACCAGCTGTCGACGTCGCCGGCACGGGCGCCGGGGCCCGGCCCGGTGACCGGGTGTGCAGCGGTCACAGCGCCATCACCTCGTCGTCGACGACCACCGACAGCGGACGCAGACGTGACTCCTCGAGTTCACCGAAGAGTCGCGCCGGACGGCCACCGGTCAGCGCGAGCAGCGGCCACACCGCGGCGTCGTCGGTGAGGCGCACGCTGGCGCCGTCCGCGTCGACCACGTGGTCCACGCCGGCCCGCGCGTCGGCCAGGACGACCGGCACCCGCCGCGCCCAGGGGTTGAGCCCCCACGCCGCAGCGGCCGCGGACTGCGCGTCCTCGAGGGTCGAGCCGGACGGCATACGCACGCGGTCCTCGGCGACGAAGGGCTCGTCGACGAAGAGCGCCCGCCGCACCGCGGCGCCGGGGTAGCGGGCCAGCGTCGCATCGAGCGCCGACCCGACGGCGCGAGCGACGGGCAGCACCTGCCCGCCGGCGGCGAAGTCGAGGACCTGCACCGTCTCGCCGGTGGCGACGCCGCGCAGCCACGTGCGCTGCTGCTGCAACCGCCCGTCGTCGCTGCGGTGGGCGCCGAGGACGAGCCAACGGTCGGTGACCGCGTCGGCGCGCCGGACCGACTCGCTGCTCGTGGCCCAGCCGAGGTAGGCCCGCAGGTCGCCGACCTGGGCCTGCGACAGGGCGTCTCGCCGGGCCCAGGCGCGCGTCGCCGTCCACCACCGCCCGAGCGCGACGAGCAGTCGTTCGGCCCAGTCGGCGCCGCCGGCCACGGACCCGCCGACCGAGCGCACGTCGTCGGCCAGTCCGGGCAGCTGGGCGTCGACGAGCCGCGCCGCCGTGCCGTCCCACCACGCATAGGACTGCTGCCGCGCGGACGCCGTGCCGCTACGGACGAGGTCGGTGAGCCAGCGGGCGAAGTCGTCCATCCCGCCGTCCATGAGGGCGAGTCGCTCCTCGAGCCGCCTGGCCGCCGCGGCGGGGTCTGGGGTACGCGTCGAGCGGGCCGCGTCGCCGGCTGCCCTCGCCTCCGCGCGCGCCGACCGCTCGGCCGCCCACTCCCGGGCGAAACCAGCCGCCTCGGCGGCATCGGCCACCGATCCGGATCCCTCGACCCACAGCATCAGCAGCGCCAGGCCGTGCTTGCACGGGAACTTCCGGCTCGGGCACGTGCACCGGAACGCCGGCCCCGTCAGGTCGATGCTGACCTGATAGGGGGTCTTGCCCGAGCCCTGGCACTTGCCCCACAGCAGCGTCTCGGTCGAGCCGGTGTCGGACCACGGGCCCGGCCGTGCCAGCCTCCGGGCAGCGGCCAGCGAGGAGGCATCGGGGGCCAGGCCGGCCACCTGGGCTGGGGTCCATCGCGTCATGACCCGCTCATCATGACCGACGCCGCCCACGACGACGTCCCACACGACCCCGGACGTAGGTCCGTTTCGGCGCACCGAACGCTGCGTTCGGTGCCGAACTCAGCGTTCTAACGCAGCTTTCGCGACCGAACGCTGCGTTCGGTCAGCGATGCCGGGTTCGGGTCCGAGTCCGAGTCCGAGGCCGGGGCCGGGGTCGGATCCGGTCGCCCACCGGGCAGGACGACGAGCGCGAGCCCGAGCGCGACGACGGCGAGCGCCACCACCGCGCCGACGACCGCGGCCCACCCCGGGCCGGAGAACGCATACCCGAGCACCCAGCCGACGAGGGCCGAGCCGCTGTAGTACGCCACGTTGTAGAGCGCCGTCGCCTGCGCCCGTCCCGTCGTGGCGCGCGCACCCACCCAGGCCGACGCGGTGGCGTGTGCGGCGAAGAAGCCGGCCGTGAGCACGAGCAGCCCCACGACGACGAGCGCCAGCGAGCCGGCCAGCGTGACCAATGCCCCGACGACCATGGTCAGCGTCCCGGCCAGCAGCACCCGCCGCCGGCCGAAGCGCGGCACCCACTGGCCGGTCAGGCGCGAGCTGACGGTCCCGGCGGCATACGCGGCGAAGATCAGCGACCCGACCGTCGGGGGCAGCGCGAACTCGGTCCCCTCGAGCCGGAAGGCGAGGTAGTTGTAGACGGCGACGAAGCCGCCCATGAGCAGGGCGCCCTGGGCGTAGAGCGCCAGCAGTGCCGGGTCGCGCAGGCTGGTGCGTATGCCGTCCGCGACGGTCCGCGCGCTCGCCGCGCTCGTGGGTCGGTAGCCCCGAGGACGCGGCATCAGGCGCAGGAAGACGACCGACGCGAGGGCGCAGACGCCGGCGACCGTGAGCAGCGCGGGCCGCCAGCCGACGAGTCCCGCGAGCGGCCCGGCGATGAGGCGCCCGGCCGCGCCGCCGATCGTCGTGCCCGAGATGTAGGCCGCGGCCGCCGCGGCGGTGGACCCCTCGTGCACCTCGTCGTGAAGGTAGGTCACGGCCAGGGCCGGGATGCCGCCGAGCGCCATGCCCTCGACGAGCCGCAGCCCGAGCAGCACCCCGAGGTTCGGCGAGAGGGCGACGAGGACGCCGAGCACGGTGGAGGCGACGATCGCGACCTGCATGGCGCGCAGGCGCCCCACCCGGTCGGCGACCCACGACCACGGCAGCACCGCGAGTGCCACGCCGAGGGTGGCGAGGGAGACGGAGAGCGCGGCGTCGGCCGGGCTGACGTGCAGCCCGCGGGCGAGGGTGGGCAGCAGGCCCTGCGGGGAGTAGAGCTGCGCGAAGGTCACGACGCCGGCGGCGCCGAGCCCCACGAGGATGCGGCGGTACTCCCGGCTCGCCGGCAGGTGTCCGTCCCAGCTCATCTGCGTCAGACGGCGGTCGGCTCGTCGAGGTCGTCCAGGTCGTCCAGGTCGTCCAGGTCGTCCAGGTCGTCGAACGGGCCACCCGTGCGGCCGAGCTCGGCGTGGACCGAGCGGGCCGCCTCGCAGGGGTCGCCCGAGAGGACGGAGGCGTGGCACAGCCCGGCGACCTCCTCCGTCGCCCCGCGCGCGGCCAGCAGGACGGGGGTCGTCTCGGCCATGCGCCGCAGCGCCGGGGCCTGCGCCGCGAAGGCCGTGGTCCGGTGGGCGGAGAGGATGACGACGTCGGGCTCGAGGGTGCGGCAGGAGTGCACGAGCTCGGCCGTCGGGGTGCTGGCGCCGAGGTAGCAGGTGCGCCAGCCGAGGCGCCCGAGGGCGATGGTCGTGGCCATCAGGCCGAACTCGTGGCGCTCGCCGGGCATGCACGCGAGGACGGCCAGGGGGCCGCCGGCGGGCTCGTCGGTGCCCATGAGCACCGAGAGCCGAAGCCGGATGACGTTGCTGGCGAAGTGCTCCTGGCCGACCCCGATGGCGCCGCTGGACCAGCGCTCGCCGACGTCGTGCAGGTAGGGCAGCACGACCAGCGTCAGCGCGTCCTCGACGCCGAGCTCGTCGAGGACCTCGCCGAGCACGCGGTGACCGCCCGTCTCGTCGAAGGCCTCGAGGGTCCCCTGAAGGCGCGCGCGCCACTCGGCAGGAGTGGTGCGGCCGGGGGTGGTCATGGGCGGGCTCCTCACGTCTGCTCAGGTGGCCCGGGAACGTCCGGGCCCGAACCGACGCTACGTACCCACCCGCTCCCGGTCAGCCACGCCCGTGACCGAACCGTGCCCTTGGGGCGCAAAGTCGGTTGCGGGAGGGCGCGTCGCCGAAAGGATGGTCGTATGCCGTCCGCCAACCCTGTGCCCGCCGCCCCGGGGCTCGTGGTGGCGTGCGACGAGTCGGGTTCCGAGGGTGAGCGGCTGGTCGGGGGCAGCACCGACACCTTCGCGCACGCGAGCGTCGCGGTGAGCACGGCGGTGGCCGAGGAGACGATCGCCCGGGTCCGCGTCGAGGCGCGGTCGCCGGCGACGGAGGTGAAGGCCGGGGTCGTGCTGCGCCCGCAGAACCAGCGGGTCCTTGAGTGGCTGCTCGGCGACGGAGGGCCGCTGCTCGGGCACTCGCACGTCCACCTGACCGACAAGGCGCTGCACCTGACGGGGCGGATGCTCTGGCTGCTCGGTGACACGGCAGACGGGGACACAGCAGACGGGGACACAGCAGGCGGAGGCGTGGACGGGGCCGCGCGCGAGCTGCACCGCCGTGCGGTCCGCGTCCTCGGGCGCGCGGCCTGGCTGGCGGTCCTCGGCACCTTCAACGACGTGGTCCGGGCCCGGTCCCTCGAGGAGGCGACAGCAGGCGCGTCGGTCCTGACGCGCCTCCTTCGGGAGGTCGGCGGCCAGCTGGACGGCGCGAGCCCGGTCGCCGGCTGGTCCGTGCCGCTCGACCCCGAGGGGCTGCTGCGGCTCGTCGCGCGGGGCCGCGGCGCGCTCGACCCCATCGTGCCGGCGCTCGCGGAGACGCTGCGCCACTGGGGATCCGTCGGTCGGCCGTTCCTCGTCGTGCACGACGTCCAGGGGGCGCTGACCGAGGCAGCGGTCCGCACCGCTGTCACCGCCAGCGGCACGGGCGCCTCAGGGGCCTTCACGGGCCTGCGTTTCGTGGAGTCGCACGCCGACCCGCGGGTGCAGCTCGCCGACTTCCTGGCGGGAGCCGTGCGGCGCGTCGCCTCCGAGGTCCTCGCCGGCGACGCCGACCCGGCTCTCGTCGCGCTCGCGGCGCCCTACCTCAGTGCGAGATCGGTCTGGCTGCAGCCGTGGCCGGCAGGGGCGGAAGACGCCACGTCACTGACCCGGGTTCCGGGTCAGTGACGTGGACGTCGTCGGGTCGTCGGTCAGCGGAAGAGGTCGAGCTTGCCGTACTTCTCCGCCAGCAGGTAGTAGACGGTGACGCGGTTCTTGGTCCGGTCGTCCTTCAGCTTCTGTCCCACCTCGGCCAGCGAGGCGTCCAGCTCGGCGTCGGACTCGGTGAGCCCGAGCTTCTTCTTCATGAAACCGTCACGCACGCGGTCGAGCTCGCTCTTGTCGCTGAACGACACGAGCGCCGAGTCGCGCTTCTGCAGCGCGATGCCGCAGTGGCGGACGATGCCCTTGATCGCGGCATCGTCGGCGTCGGGGGAGTACTTGCGGACGTCTGCTGCCCAGTCTTCTGCCATGCGCCGAGCTCCTTTGCATCAGTGGAACGGAACAGGACGGACGTACCCGCGCGGAGGTCCCTCGCCGTCAGGCGGTGAGCTTCGCCCAGGTGCGGACCCCGACGATGCCGTCCGCGCTGAGCGTGCGTGACTGCTGGAAGGCCTGCACCTTCGAGGCAGTGGCCGCGCCGAGGACGCCGTCGGCGGTGAGCCGGTAGCCGTGGAGCGTCAACAGCTTCTGGGTGGCCACGACGGCCTGCCCGGTGGAGCCCCGCCTGACCGACACGACGAGCGCCGACCACGTCTTCGGCCCGACGACGCCGTCCGCGGTGAGCCCCCGGGACCGCTGGAAGGACTGGACGCGACTCTGGGTCGTCGGACCGAACGCACCGTCGACCGTGAGGCTCTGGCCCCGCTGGCGCAGCAGGTGCTGGACCGCCGTGACGCGGAAGCCGCTGGCGCCGCGCCGCACCGTCGTCCAGGTGACGGTCGCGGGCGCCGGGGTGCCGCCCCCGCCGCTCCCGTCGCTCCCGCCGCTCCCGCCGAGGCGCGCGGCCAGGGCCGCGAGCCGGGCGTCGCCGGGGCGCACGTTGATCTCGAAGTGCATCTCGTCCTTGCGGCCGGAGTAGTCACCGCCCCAGCGGACCACCCCGTCGCAGGCATCGAGGATCGAGCGGATGTGGGAGCGCTGTGTGGCCGTGAACGTGCCTGCCTTGCCGAGGGGGTGACGAGGGGCGTTGAGGTCGATGGCGGTGCCGCTCGAGTGGTTCGACAGCGACGTGCTGCCGGAGATCGCGCGGTAGCTGTGGCCCCAGCACCAGCCCTTGACGAGCGCCTCCACCTCGCGGTCGAAGCGGCGGCCGACGTAGCCGAGGACCACGTGCACGTCCCCGCGCCGCACTCCCGCCGGGAACGTCGCGGCCCCGACTGCCAGGCTGCCGAGCGGGATCGCCGACGACGAGCCGGCCGGCCAGCCGTTCTGCGAGGTGGCGGCCTATGCCGCCGTCGCCGTCGCCGTCGCCGTCGCCGCGAGGATGCCACCGCCGACCACCAGGCCGCCGGCGCCGCGGAGCAGGGTGCGGCGGGCGACGGCGGGACTCTCGGTTTCGTGCAGCTCACACAAGTCGACCCCAGATCGTGAGTTGGTCGGTGCGCGGGCGCGGGCGCGCCGGCAGCGCCGACGCTAGGGGCGGGTTCCCTTGCCGTACATGGGGAGAACTCCCCGCCCACGACTCAGCTCACCGTGGCGACGGAGCCGTGCCGGACGCGACGAGGGCGTCTCCCGCGGCGGTGCGCCAGTAGAGCACCTCCCGTCCCGACCGGCGCCGCAGCACCACGCCGGCTGCGAGCAGGACCTTCAGGTGGTCGCCCACCGAGCCCAGCGGCATGCCGGTGCTGGCGACGAGACCCGTTGTGCTGCAAGGGCTCTCGAGGGCGATGAGGAGGCAGGCCCGGGCCCGGCCGACGAGGCGCTCGAGCCCGTCGGAGGTCTCACCCGCCACGGGCGCCAGCGCTCCTGCGACGGGGTAGTAGACGGCATACCGGCTCGGGAGCAGCCAGCCCACCCAGTGGGCCCGGTGGTTGACGGGCACGAAGAGCAGGTCGGCGTCGTCGGGCAGCACGCGGGAGGGCAGGTCGTAGTGATTGATGCGCAGGTGGCCCGCGCCGACCCACTCGCGGTCGCGGCCGAGGTCGCGCAGCACGGCTGCCCACCCGTGCGTGGCGAGCCGGGAGGTGCGCGACACGACGTCGGCGCGCAGGATGCGCTCGCGCCGCGCCCAGTCGGTCGCCAGCACGTGCGTCCACACCCAGTCGAGCAGCTGCGCGGCCTGCTCGGCCACGCCGTCGCCCTGAAGCACGTCGGGGAGGCGCCCGGTGGCCGAGCTCTCGGCGAGCTGCTCGCGCACGAGGTCGTCCCCGAGCGCGCGCACGTCGTCCAGCTCCTCCGCGAAGCCGCGTCCGCCCGCGGCGGGCGGCAGCGACAGCCAGTCGGAGATCCAGCCCTTCCGCCAGCTGTGGTCGAGCACCGCGCGCCGCACCGGGTGGGCCTCGAGCATCGCCCGGAAGGCCTCGCCGTGCGCCGCGGCGAGGGCGCGGCCCTCCGGGTCGGACGGGCGCACGAGGTCGTTGAGGGCTCCGGCGGCCTCGATGCGCGGCGAGACGACGAAGCGGCTGCGCGCGAGCAGGTCCGCCGAGATCTGCCAGGTCCCCATGTTTCGCCTCCGCCCGAAACATTAGCGTCGCCGGCCGCCGACGGTCAGGGTGAGCAGCGTGACGACCTACCGCCAGCTCTTCGCCGTCCCCGAGTTCCGGGTCCTCTTCCTGGTGCAGTGCCTCAACATCGGGTCGTATGCCGTCGCGTCCCTCGCGCTCGGGACGATCACCTTCACGGCCACCGGGTCCCCGGTGCTGACGGCGCTCGCGATGTTCGGGGCGCCGCTGATGCGCATCGTCGGGCAGACGCTCTTCGGCTCGGGCTCGGACCTGGTGCGGCCGCGCACCGCCCTGGTGGTGGTCGCGACGACGACCCTCGTCACCGACCTGCTGCAGGCGCTGCCCGGACTCGCCTGGGGCTGGCGCTTCGTGCTGCTGGCGGTCGGCCCGCTCGTCACGTCGGCCTTGGGCGGCAGCATGATCGCCCTGGTCTCGGACATCCTGCCGCCCGACGGCTTCATCCTCGGCCGGGCCACGATGAACATCGCCGTCGGCGGCATGCAGATCGTCGGCTACGGCGTCGGCGGCCTGCTGCTGATCCGGTTCACCACCACGCAGCTCTTCCTCGGCTCGGCCGCCGCCCTGCTCGTCGCGGTGCTGCTCCTGCGGCTCGGCCTGTCCGACCACCCGCCGCGGCACTCCGGTGCGTCCGTCGTCCGCCGCACCCGCGAGGTCAACCGGGCGCTGCTCGGGTCGCGCGTCCTCCGGCCGATCTACCTGACGCTGTGGGTGCCCAACGGCCTCATCGTCGGCTGCGAGGCCCTCTTCGTGCCGTTCGCCGGCGAGCGGGCCGGCTACCTCTTCGCCGTGACCGCGGCCGGGATGCTCGTCGGTGACGTCGTCGTCGGGCGCTTCCTCCCCGTTGCGGTGCGCGACCGGCTCATCGGCCCGCTGCGCCTGCTGCTCGCCGTGCCCTACCTGGGCTTCTTCGCCGTCCCGTCGCTGCCGTATGCCGCGGCGCTGGCCTTCGTGGCCTCGGCGGGCTACTCGGCGAGCCTGCCCCTGCAGGAACGGCTCGTCACCCACACCGACGGTGCGGCGCGCGGTCAGGTGTTCGGCCTCCAGGGCACCGGCCTGATGGTCGGGCAGGCGGTGGGCGCCCTGCTCGGTGGCACGGTCGCCGGCGCCCTCGGGGTGGGGCCCGCCGCTGCGGCGCAGGCGATGGGCGTGATGGCCGTCGCCTCGGTGCTCGTCTCGGTGGCCCTCACACCCGGGCTGCGCCGGTCGCGTCCGGGGGCCGAGGTCCTCGCGGGCGTTGCCGCCCGACGCTGAAGCGGGCGGCCCGCCGGCGCAGGAAGCGCCTGGTGAGGCTCGTCGGGACGCCGGCGCGTGCTGGCGCGGCCGGTCGGTAGAACCACAGCTTCCCGAGCTCGACGAGCCCGAGGTAGGCCACGACCATGACGACGAGCGCCGCGAAGAAGTCGCCGGGCAGCGGGGCGAAGCCGAGCGGCGCGGCCAGCGGGGTGGCCGGGATGAGGGCGGCCACGACGACGACGCCGATCGCGGCGAGGGCCAGCGGCAGGCTCGGCCGGCTGCGGAAGAAGGGCACCTTGCGCGTACGGATGGCGAAGACGACGAGCGTCTGCGTGGCGAGCGACTCGACGAACCAGCCGGACCGGAAGAGCTCGGGCCCGGCATGGAAGCCCCACAGCATGACCCCGAAGGGTGATGAAGTCGAAGACCGAGCTGAGCGGCCCGAAGACGAGCATGAAGCGACGGATGAAGGCGATGTCCCAGTGGGAGGGCCGCAGCAGCTGCTCGCGGTCCACCTCGTCGGTGGGGATGGTCAGTTGCCCGGTGTCGTAGAGCAGGTTGCCCAGCAGGATCTGCGAGGGCAGCATCGGCAGGAAGGGCAGCACGAGCGAGGCGCCGGCAGCCGAGGCCATGTTGCCGAAGTTGCTCGACGTGCCCATCAGCACGTACTTGAGCGTGTTGGCGAAGATGCGGCGGCCCTCGACGACCCCGTCGGCGAGCACGTCGAGGCTCTTCTCGAGCAGGATCACGTCGGCGGCGTCCTTGGCGACGTCGGTGCCGGAGTCGACGGAGATCCCGACGTCGGCCGCGTGCAGCGCCAGCGCGTCGTTGACCCCGTCGCCGAGGAAGGCGACACCGCCGCCGCCGTGCCGGTGCGCACGCACGATCCGGGCCTTGTGCTCCGGGCTGACGCGCGCGAAGACCGTCGTCGCGGTGACGGCGTCGATGAGGTGCTCGTCGTCGATGGCGTCGAGGTCGCTGCCCGTCAGGACGGCGTGGCCGGGCAGCCCGAGGTCGTCGCAGACCTTGGCGGCCACGACCGCGTTGTCTCCGGTGACCACCTTGACCTGGACGCCGAGCGCGGAGAGCCGGCCCAGCGCCTGCTCCGCGTCGGGCTTGGGCGGGTCGAGGAAGACGAGCAGGCCGTGCAGGCGGAGGTCGTGCTCGTCCGCCGCCGTTGGGTCCCGCTCCACCGTGACGGGGCGACTGGCCACGGCAACGACGCGGTTGCCCGCGGCGAACTCTGCGGCAAGGGCGGCCTGGGTCTCGGGCCGGATGTCGACACACCGTCCCAGCACCGTCTCGGGTGCCCCCTTGGTGACGAGCCGCAGGGCTCCGCCGGGCTCGCGGACGACGACCGAGACCATGCGACGGTCGTGGTCGAAGGGCAGCACGCCGAGCACGGTCTCGTCGGCGAGCGAGACGCGTACGGCTCGGGTCGCCGGCGACTCCCACAGCGCCTGGTCGAGCGGGTTGGCGAGCACGGTCTCCGCCCCGCTCGTCACCCGCTCGGTGCACAGCAGGCCCCAGTGCACGACGTCGTCGGAGCGTTGGCCGGAGACCGGCACGGCACGCGCGTAGTCGATCCGGCCGGCGGTCAGGGTGCCGGTCTTGTCGGTGAAGAGCAGGTCGATGTCGCCGAGGTCCTCGATGCAGACGAGCCGCTTGACGAGGACCTTGCGCCGGCTCAGCTGCCGTGAGCCCGCGGCCAGGCTGGTCGACACGACGGCGGGCAGCAGCTGTGGGGTGATGCCGACGGCGATGGCCAGGGAGAAGAGCAGCGAGTCGAGGAACGGCTTGTGCATCAGCACGTTGATCACGAAGACGGAGCCGGTCAGCACGCCGGCCACCTCGACGAGCAGCATCGAGAACCGCCGCAGCCCCACCTGGAACTCGGTGTCGAGCTGGTGCGTGTGCAGTCCGGCCGCGATGGCGCCGAACTCGGTGCGCGGCCCGGTGGCCACGACGACGCCCATGCCGTGGCCGGCGTGCACGATCGTGCCCATCAGGGCACACCCGGAGAGGTCGGCGAGGGCGGCGTCCGGCGCGACGGGCTCGGTGTCCTTGTCGACCGGCTGCGACTCGCCGGTGAGGACCGACTCGTCGCACTCGAGCCCCACGACCGAGATGAGGCGCAGGTCAGCAGGCACGACGTCGCCGCGGCCCAGCTCGACGACGTCGCCGGGCACGAGCGTCGTCACGGGCACCCGGGTGAAGGCGCCGTCGCGCAGCACCACGGCCTCGTGGCTGACCTGCGAGTGCAGCGACGCGGCGGTCTTCTCGGCGCGGTACTCGTTGACGAAGCCGAGACCCACCGACACGAGCACGATGACCCCGATGATGACCGCGTCGCTGCGCTCGCCGACGAAGTAGGAGGCGGTCGCCGCCACGAGCAGCAGCCCGAGCAGGGGGGAGTTGAGCTGGTGCCACAGCACCGGCCACACGCGGGCCTGGTGCGTGGCGACGGCGTTCGGGCCGTGGGCCTCCCGGCGGCGTCGCACCTCGTCCTGGGTCAGGCCCACGGTCAGGTCGACGACCAGGGAGTCGAGGACCTCGGGTGCGGGTCGGCCGGCGGCGGCGCGTGTTGTCGCCGTCGAGGCGGTGGGCGCCAGTACGCCGGAGGTCACCCGATCATCGTGCTCCTCGGCGTTCGTCGCGGGATCGCTTCCGGCGCAGCGAGGTCAAGGTCACGCCAGTCCTCGGCGGCGGGCGATCGCCGCGGCCTCGGTGCGTCCAGAGGCGCCGAGCTTGGCGAGCAGGTTGGACACGTGGACGCTGACCGTCTTGGTGCTGATGTAGAGCTGCCTGCCGATCTGGCCGTTGGTGAGCCCCTCGGCGAGCAGGGCGAGCACCTCGAGCTCGCGAGGCGTCAGCTCGCCCGGGGCAGCAGCGGCCGGGGATCCGGGGGCGGGGACGTCGGGGCCGCCCCTGCCGCGGCGCACGCCGTCGAAGGCGTCGAGCTCGTCGAGCAGCGGCCGGGCTCCGAGCCGCTCGGCGACCTCGCGGGCGCGACCCGCCTCCTGCCGCGCGGCCGCGTCGTCGCCGGCAGTCCGCAGGCTCACCGCCAGCCCCGCGCGGGACCGCGCGATTTCGAAGACGTGGCCGTAGCGCTCGAACGCCGCGACGCTCGCGCGCCAGGCGTCCACGAGATCGGCCACCGGTGGCGGGTCGTCCCGGCCCGCCACCCGCTGCAGCCGCAGCAGCTCCGCCTCGAGGCGGGCGATCCAGGCCCACGTCTCCGTGCTGGTCTCCTCGAGCGGCCCCGGCGCGGACCGCTCGAACATCGGCTGGCTCGCCTTCTCCAGGGCCGGCCGCGGCCGGCCGATGCCGCGGGCTCGGTCGGCGAGCTCGTCGACGAGGGCCAGGGCGCGGTCGCGCCGGCGCGGCTCCGCCCGGGGCGCGAGCGTCGTGGCCTGGCCGGCGACGACAGCCGCGAGCCGCGCCACCGCGTGGTAGTCGCCCCAGGCGGCGTCCAGGATGCGCACGGCGTCCTCGACGAGGTCGATCACGCCCTCGAGGTCACCGGCGTGGCCGAGCAGGTCGACGGCCGGCATGACGGTCTGGACGACGCACAGGCTGTCGACGGGCCACCACTGCCGCAGCTCGTCGAGGACGGTGCGCTCGACTTGCTCGCCGCGCCCGACGTGGACGGAGAGGGCCGCGGCCGTGAAGATCGCGCGCCCGGGCTGGGGCGCCGGTCGGCCGGTGAGGTCGAGACGGCGCAGCGACCCGTCCCAGTCGCCGAGCTCGTATGCCGTGAGGCCGCCGAGCAGGCGGCACTCCTGGCCCCACGGTGCCCATTCGCGGTGCAGGCGGCGCGCGACGGCGGCCCCCTCGTCGTAGAGGGCGAGCGAGGCCGGCAGGTTGCCGCGGCGGTGCGCGAGCGACGCCCGCTGGTGCAGGGCCCTCAGCAGCAGCGGGTCGTCGGGCGCCAGGTCGCGCACGACCGCCTTCAGGTGCGCATCGACCGAGTCGAGGTCCTGCTGGGCCTCGAGGACGCGGGCCAGGATGGTGCGCAGCTCGGCCAGGGTGGCGGTGAGGCCGAGGCGTTCGGCGAGCAGTGAGGCCTCGTTGCCGACCACCGCGGCCTCGACGAACGAGCCGGTGTCGACGAGGGCCTGCACCCGGGCGACGAGCACCCGGACGCGGCGCTCGTCGGCCTCCTCGCCGAGCAGCGAGAGCGCCTCGTCGGTGAGCGCGATCGAGTCGACGGGCAGGTCGAGCACCCGCGAGCGGATGACGAGGGTCGCGAGCAGGTCGGCGCGGGCCCACGGCTGCTGGGCGGCGCCGGGATGGTCGAGCCGGTCGCGCAGCAGGTCGACGGCGCGGATCGGCTCGCCGGCGACCATCGCGGCGCGGGAGGCGAGCAGGGTGACCTCGTCGCGTTCGGGGTCGTCCTCGGCGAGCCACGACAGGGCCCGCTCGAGCAGCAGGAGGGCCTCCTGCGGGCCGCCGACCGCCATGGCGGCCTCGGCGGCCGTCCGGCTCGCGCGGATCGCGGTCGGCAGGTCCCCCACGGCGGCGGCGTGGCGGGCTAGCTCCGAGGCGGGGGCGAGGGCGGGGTGCTCGGCCAGCACGGCGGCATACGCCCGGTGGAGGCGCAGCCGCTCCCCGGGGAGCAGCCCGTCGGCGACGGCCTCGCCGAGCAGGGCGTGGCGGAAGGTGTAGGCGGGCGGCCAGCAGGCCTCGAGGACGTGGTGCTCGACGGCCGCGGCGACGGCGTTCTCGAGCTGCTCGTCGGGCAGGTCGACGACGCGTGAGAGCAGTTCGTGGCCGATCTGCTGGCCGCCCTTGAGGGCGACGGCGTGGAGCACGCGCTGGGCGGTGTCGTCGAGCTGCTCGACCCGGGCCCGGAGCACCCGGCCCAGGCCGCCCGTCAGCGACTGGCCGGCGGCGGCGCTCGCGACGAGCTCCTCGACGAAGAACGGGTTGCCCTCCGCCCGCCGGGCGATCTCGAGGGCGGTGTCCGCGTCCAGCGACGTGCCGTGAGGGGCTGTGCCGCCGAGGGCAGCGACGAGCTCGCGCACCGCGTCGTCGGGGAGCGGGGCGAGCTCGACGTGCTCGAGCCCCGCGATGCGCGCCCACACGGCGAGTGTCTCGTGCAGGGGGTGGCGGCGGTGGAGGTCGTCGGAGCGGTAGGTGACGAGCAGGCCCACGGCCGTGGGGAATCCGCGCGTCAACAGGAGGGTGATGAGGTCCCGTGAGGAGTGGTCGGCCCAGTGCACGTCCTCGACGACGACGAGCGTGGGCTGCTCCTCGCCGAGCGCGGTGAGGAGCGCGTGGACGGCCTCGGCCACCTGGCCGGGGTCGGTGGTGCGGGCTGCTGCCGCAGCCCCGGCCGTGTCGGCCCGGCCGGGCAACAGGTGGGAGAGGCTGGGGTGCGCGGCCACCACGCGCTCCACGACGTCGGGGCGCTCGGCGTCGGCGACGCCGGCGAGCTCGACGAAGGGCAGGTAGGCGAGGTTGCTGCCGGCCTGGCCCACGCAGTGGCCGACCGCGGTGAACCAGCCGGCGTCGCTCGCGTCGGCGACCAGGCGGCCGACGATGCGTGACTTGCCGATGCCCGCGTCGCCGGACAGCACGACGACGCCACCGGGCCGCGCACCCGCGGCGGGGTGCAGCCCGACGGCGTCGGCGAGCCGGGTCAGGTCGGTGTCCCGCCCGATCAGCGGGCCGGTGCGCAGCGGCATACGCGGCATCATCGCGTACTCCGCCGACAGCGGGAGCGCCGTTGCGGAGACGGCGCGGGTCGCCGTCGTCACCGGTCGCGGACCGGGTTGTTCTCCTCGCGGAAGTGCCGTGCCATCGTGCGGCGGACGACCTCGAGCGAGGAGTCCCTGCGGGCGCGGCGGGGCTGCGGGTAGCGGGCCTCGATCTCGAACCGGATGGTGCGGGAGTCGACGTACTGGGTGTTCATGGTCTTTCCTCTGCTGGTGCCGTTCTGGACATCTCCAGACTCGGCGGCTGAGGTAGGCCCCCACATCGGACGACTTCCCTATCCCGTCCCGCGCGCTACCTCAGATCCGAGGGCGTATGCCGGGTGGCGCGTCTGAGGTAGCCGCGTGGTGCCGGCGTCAGGCGGGCGGGAAGGCCTTCGCCAGCCGGGCGTGGACCGACGGCACGTCGACGGCAGTCGTGTCACCCGTGCTGGTGCCCGTCCCGGCCACCAGCTGGCCCAGGCGTCTGGGCCAGAGCACGTGCACCCCTCGGGTCTGGAAGGCGCCACCGAAGAGCGGCCACTCGGCGTCGACGAAGCAGAGGACGCCGACGACCGGGACGTGCGGGTCGTCGAGCGCGGCACGGACGAGGTCGACCTGCTTGAGCACGCCGTCGACCAGCCCTGTGCAGGTGCGTCCCCCGACCACGAGGGTCTCGGTCCGGGGGCGGAAGAGCCCGCCCTCGACGCGCAGGGCCGGGCGGCCCTTGTACTTCTTCGCGTCGACGACGAAGACGCCCTGGTGGCACACGACGAGGTGGTCGATGTTGGCGCGCGTGCGCGGGATCCGCCGGTCGTGCAGCACCGCGAGTCCGTCGCCGACGAGGGAGTCGAGCCGCGCGCCGACGACCTGCTCGCCCGCGGCCCCGGTGTCCCAGGCGCGGGTGCTCTGCGGCTCGTCGGTGACGGCCAGGAGGAAGACGCCGATGCGCGGGAACCGCTCCCGCACCCGTTGCTCCCGCGCATCGCGACGCCGCTCGAACTCCCGCCGTGCCGACGCGCCCGCCGTCCCAGGGTTCCGGTCGTCCTCCACAGGCGCGGGTTCGGCAGCCGCACAAGGCTGCTCGCTCACCGGTGCATCCCCAGTCGGGCACTCGAGGCAACGGACCGTCCGGCTCGCGCGCTCATAGACGGCCCGTGTCCCCTGTGGGAGGTCGGTGCCGCACAGGCGGCACGTGCCGGCATACCGAAGCCTCATCCGTTTCTCGTCGGCGACGCCGGCGACCTCCCCTGTCTCCACGCGCTCGAGGCTAGGTCTCCGGCGTGGTCGCCGAGGGGGTTTCAGCCGAGAAG
This sequence comes from Terrabacter sp. NPDC080008, assembly GCF_040702505.1. Lineage (NCBI taxonomy): Bacteria > Bacillati > Actinomycetota > Actinomycetes > Micrococcales > Intrasporangiaceae > Terrabacter > Terrabacter sp. NPDC080008. Next base: position 65,458 of record NZ_JBFBLC010000001.1, on the reverse strand, counting down.
GAGCGTGGCGGCGATAGTGAACATGACCAACGCGATCGCGACGTCGAGGACCCGCCACGTCGCGGGCCGCGCGAAGAGCGGCGCGAGCAGACGGGCTCCGTACCCGAGCGCCGTGAACCACGCAAGGCTTGCCACCGCGGCGCCCGCGGCGAACCACCAGCGCCCCTCGGGCCCGTGCTGGTTGGCGAGCGACCCGATGAGCAGCACCGTGTCGAGGTAGACGTGCGGGTTGAGCCAGGTGAGCGCCAGGACGGTCGCGAGCACGCCGCTGCGCGACGGCGTGGTCCCGCCCGTGTCGAGGGCCTTCGGGTGGCGGGCGTTGCGCAGGCTGAGCACGCCGAAACCGACGAGGTATGCCGCCCCGACCCACCGCACGACCGTCAGCAGTCCCGGGTGGGCCGTGACGAGACCACCGACGCCGAGCACCCCGGCGAGCATGAGGACCGCGTCGCTCAGCGCGCACACCGCGACGACCAGCCCGACGTGGTGACGCGCGAGGCCGGTGCGCAGCACGTAGGCGTTCTGCGCGCCGATCGCCACGATGAGCGAGGCCATGGTGAGGAAGCCGGGCAGCAACGAGGTCACAGCCCGACCGTAGGAGAAGTGGGAGCGGACGCGGCGGCCGGGACGCGGCTCGAGACGGTGCGCCGACGGCATACCCGTCGGTCTCGGCAGACATTCCGGGAGCCTCCCGGCGACATTCACGACAAGGCGTACGCCCTCGCGGATCCGCCCGCGGGACCCCGGGGCTCGCGGCTACGTTGGGCAGGCAAGCATCTCCGCTCGGAGCGCGAATGCCCTCGCCCTCCTGAGGAGGCACCGAGGTGACCGACCCAGTCGCTCCGACCGGGGCCGCGGCCCCGCCCGACGTCGCGCAGACCGTGCGCTCGAGGCCCTACCTGTCCGCCCTGGTGCTGGCCGCGCTGCTCGGTATCCCGGTGTCCGCCATCGCCTACGGCTTCCTCGCGCTCGTGGCCAAGCTGCAGGCGTACCTCTTCACCACGCTGCCCTCCGACCTCTTCGGCGGCAGCGCGCCCGCCTGGTGGCCGGTGCCCTGGCTGATGCTCTGCGGTCTGCTCGTGGGCCTCACGATCCGCTACCTGCCCGGCAACGCCGGCCACTCGCCGGCGCTCGGCTTCAACGCGGCCGGAGGCCCGGCGGCCGGTCGTGACCTCCCCGGCATCGTGCTGGCCGCGCTCGCCACTCTGGGGCTCGGAGCCGTCCTGGGACCCGAGGCCCCGCTCATCGCGATCGGTGGCGGTCTCGGGGCCCTGACCGTGAGGCTCGCGAAGCGCGACGCGCCGCCCATGGCCGCCACGATGATGGCGTCCGCCGGCAGCTTCGCCGCCATCAGCACGCTCCTCGGCTCGCCGCTGCTCGGCGCCTTCCTCATCATGGAGGCGGCCGGCATCGCGGGTGCGACCCTCAGCCTCGTGGCCCTCCCGGGCCTGCTCGCCTCCGGCATCGGCGCCCTCGTCTTCGTCGGGCTGGACGCCTGGACCGGCCTGGGCACGTTCTCGCTCGCGCTGACCTCGGTGCCCCCCGGCGTGTCGCCCACGGTCGCGTCGCTGCTCTGGGCGGTGCCGATCGGGGCTGTCGCTGCCCTCCTCGGGTGGGGGGTCCGCTGGGTGGGGCTCGGCCTGCGGCCGATGGTGCACCGCTCCCGGGTGCCGGTGACGGTGGGCCTGGGCCTGCTGGTCGGGCTGTGCGCCACGGTCTACCAGCTCGCCACCGGGCGGGGGTTCCCCGAGGTGCTCTTCTCCGGGCAGAGCGCCCTGCCGGGTCTCGTCGCCAACGCGGCCACCTACTCCCTCGGCGTGCTCGTGCTCCTCGGCGTCCTCAAGGCGCTCGCCTACGGCCTGTCCCTGGCGGCCTTCCGCGGAGGCCCGGTCTTCCCCTCCATGTTCGTCGGCGCCGTGCTGGGCATCGCGCTCAGCAGCCTTCCCGGCATGCAGCTCGCCCCCGCCATCGGGACCGGGATCGGCGCCATGTGCTGCGCCATGCTGCGGCTGCCGCTCACGTCGGTGCTGCTCGCGACGCTGCTCATGGGCGCGGACGGGCTTCCCGGCATACCGCAGGTGGTGGTGGCGGTCGTCGTCTCCTTCGTCGTCACGGCCGTGCTCCCGACGCCGCACGCGACCCGGCTCGCGCACAGCCCCGAGCCGGCGAGGCGCCGGCAGTCACCCGGATAGGGCGAGTCGCGGCCACCGGCCCCCGGCCGAGAGTGGGGACAGGCGGTCCCCAGGGAGGAGGCGCACGTGAAGGCGCGACCCGAGCGGCTCAACGCAGCCGTCGCCTGGCTCTTCATGGTCGGGTCCGCCTGCTTCGTGCTCGGCTCGGTGCCCGCCTACCTCGACGCGGTGGGCGGCCCGGTCGACGGTGTCACCTACGTCATCGGGTCGGTCTTCTTCACGAGTGCCTCCTTCGGGCAGCTGCTGCAGGCCCAGACCCCCGCCATGACCACCGTGGACGAGGAGAGCCAGCACCGGCGCGCACCTGTCCGGCTGGTCGACTGGGCCCCGCACGACCGCAACTGGCTCGCCGCGGCGCTGCAGTTCCCGGGGACCCTGTGCTTCAACGTCAGCACCGTCGCCGCCCTGACGCACAACGCGACGGCCGCCGAGTCGAACCGCTACGTGTGGCGCCCCGACCTCTACGGCTCCGTGCTTTTCCTGGCGTCGAGCACGTATGCCGTCCTCGCCGTGTCCGCACGCTTCCTGACCTGGGAGCCGCGCTCGCTCCCCTGGCGGATCGCCTGGGTCAACATGGTCGGCTCGATCCTCTTCATGGCCTCGGCGCTCGCCAGCTACGTCTCTCCGAGCACCGACGCCGCGCTGAACGCTCGCCTCGCCGTGGCGGGGACCTTCTTCGGCGCCGCGTGCTTCCTCGTCGGCGCCGCCCTCATGCTGCCGGCCTGGCGCCGGGCCCTCCGGCCCGCCCGCAGCACCGCACCTCCGTGACCGGCAGCCCGGAGAGCCCCGCAGCCCATCAGCAGCACCCAGCAAGGAGAAGAAGAAGCATGGCCACACCGACCACACCCCACGAGCTCGACGCCGCCGCCGCGCTCTACGGCAACCGTTTCATCACCCAGGAGGTGCCGAGCCGGGAGTTCCCGACGACGGGGATGAGCGCCGTCGACGCGATGCGGCTCGTGGCCGAGGACCTCGCGATCGAGGGTGATCCGGCGCGCAACCTCGCGACCTTCGTCACCACGTGGATGGAGCCGGAGGCGCAGCGGATCATCGCGACCAACCTGCACCGCAACTTCATCGACCACGCGGAGTACCCGCGCACGGCCGAGATCGAGCAGCGCTGCATCCGGATGCTCGCCGACCTCTTCCACGCACCGGGCCCGACCACGGGGGCGCGCACCCAGGGCTCGTCGGAGGCGATCATGCTGGGCGCCCTGTCGCTGAAGTGGAACTGGCGGACCCGCCGACAGCAGGAGGGGGGCTCGGTCGAGAGCCCGAACCTCGTCTTCGGCGGCGACGTGCACGTCGTGTGGGAGAAGTTCTGCCGCTACTTCGACGTCGAGCCGCGCATCGTGCCGCTGCAACCCGGCAAGTACACGATCGGCCCCGAGGACGTCGAGGCGCACATCGACGAGAACACGATCGGGGTGGCTGCCGTCCTCGGCACGACCTTCACCGGCCACAAGGACGACATCGTCGGGATCAACGACCTGCTCCTGCGGATCAAGCAGGAGCGCGGCCTCGACGTGCCGCTGCACATCGACGGCGCGAGCGGCGGTTTCGTGTGGCCGTTCCTCTACCCCGACTCGCCGTGGGACTTCCGGCTCGAGCAGGTGCGCTCCATCAACGTCTCGGGCCACAAGTTCGGCCTCGTCTACCCGGGGATCGGCTGGCTCGTCTTCCGGGAGAAGAGCGACCTCGCGCCCGACCTGGTGTTCGAGGAGAACTACCTCGGCAAGACCGACGCGACCTTCACCCTCAACTTCTCCACGGGCTCGTCGATGGTGCTCGCGCAGTACTACAACTTCGTGCGGTTCGGCCGGCAGGGCTACACCTACATCATGCGCAACATGGAGGAGAACGCCCGGATGCTCGGTGACCTGCTCGAGAAGATGGGGCGCTTCGAGCTCATCGGCCGCGACGAGGAGCAGCTCCCGCTCGTCGCGTTCCGGCTCACGGGCGTGCAGGACTACAACGAGTTCGACGTCGCCTGGCAGCTCTCGGCCGAGCGCGGCTGGATGGTGCCGGCGTACACGCTGCCGCCCGACGCGCAGGACGTCACGATCATGCGGGCGCTCGTCAAGGAGACGATGAGCCGCGAGCACGTCGACACCCTGGCCCGCGACATCGAGGAGGCGTGCAAGACCCTCGATGCCAAGGGCGGCGCGCACGAGTCCGAGCGGGCCAAGATGAAGACCGGCTCGGGCCACTGAGCAGCGCTGCCGCGCCGTATGTCGTATGCCGTGGAGGCGCCTAGGTGCGCCCGTCCCGCCAGGCGCGCCACGCGGCATACCCGCCGATGACGTCCGTGGCGCGGTGGATGCCGAGCTCCTTCAGGGCCGCGGCCGCGAGGCTCGAGGTGTAGCCCTCCTGGCAGAGCACGACGACCTCGAGGTCGTGGCCGGCGATCGGCAGGGCCGCGTCGCTCGACGGGTCGAGGCGCCACTCGAGGACGTTGCGCTCGATGGGCGTCGCGATGGCGAGCTCTCCCTCGGCCTTGCGCTGGGCCTCGGGGCGGATGTCGACGACCAGGGCCCCGGACTCGTGCGCCGCCTGCGCCTGCTCGGGAGTGAGGCGGTGGAGGCGGCTGCGTGCCTCGGCGAGCACCTCGTCGATGGTGCGCGGGCGGGGCCGGGTCACCAGTCGACCCCCGCCTCGGCGCGCTCGTCGACCTCGAGCAGCCCGTCGACGGCACGGTAGTTCGTCATGGCAGTCAGTCTCGGGGCATAGACGTGCAGGCTCACGGCCGGGTCGGAGCCGGCATTGGTGACCCGGTGCAGGTGACGGGTGCCGAAGGTGCGCTGGTCGCCCGGACTGAGCAGGACCCCGGGGCCGGCCGTGCGCCGGACGTCCCCCAGGAGGTCGGCATCCCGGTAGCCGGCGACCTCCTCGGTGAGGATGCCCTGCAGGACGACGAAGGATCCTGCGCTGCCGCCGTGGTCGTGCCACGGGGTGCCCTGACCGGGCAGCCAGGTCAGCAGCCAGGCCTCGTGGTCGTGGTCGGCGAGCAGCCGGGCGTAGTAGCGGGTCACGGGGTCGAAGTCGACGAGGCCCTGCCAGACAGCTCGTTGCCGAGCGAGTCGTCGGGCAGTGTCGGCGAGGTGGACTGAGGTGCGCGGGGCGCCGCGGGACATGGGTCGTGCCTTTCTCGATCGGGTGGCGGGGGCGGGGCGCTCGGGACCCTCGGACGTCCGCCTCGCGGCTCAGGACGCCGAACGGCTCCCGAGCGGAGGACAGGCCTCTGCGGCGATCGATGCATAAGCACGGATTTGCATGAGGAAAACGTTAGCTTATGGCGTTGCCGTTCGCCAAGGTGGTCTCGGCAGGCACCCGCCCCGTCGAGCGACTGTCGGGAGCGGGGACTACGGTCACCGGGTGACCGACCACTCCCGCAGCTCGTCGACGGACTCCCCTCGGCGGACGCAGCTGCTCGTCCTCGCCGCCGTTGCTGTGACGCTGCTGCTCTGGGCGTCGGCGTTCGTGGCCATCCGGCACCTCGGCCACGACGTGCCGCCGGGAGCGCTCTCGCTCGGGAGGCTCCTCGTCGCCTCGATCGCCCTGGGCGTCCTTGTCTTCCGGCGTCCGCGCACGTGGCCAGCCAGGCGTGACTGGCCGCTCCTGCTGCTGTGCGGCGTGGGCTGGTTCGGCGTCTACAACCTCGCCCTCAACGCGGCTGAGCGCCGCATCGACGCCGGCACGTCGGCGCTCGTCGTCCAGGTCGGACCGATCATCGTCGCGCTGCTCGCGACCGTCTTCCTCGGCGAGAGGATGACGCGTTGGCTGCTCATCGGCATGGCGGTCGGTTTCGCCGGGGTCGTCGTCATCGCCCGCGGGTCGTCCTCTGGTGGGTCCGGGGACGTGGTCGGGGTGTGGCTCGCCATCCTCGCCGCGGTGACGTATGCCGTGGGCGTCCTCGCGCAGAAGCCGCTCCTGGGGAGGCTGCCCGGGCCGGAGGTGACGTGGCTGGCCTGCATCATCGGCGCCGTCGTGTGCCTGCCGTGGACCGGCGAGCTGGTCACGGTGGTGCGCCAGTCCGATGCTGCGACTCTCGGGTGGATCGCCTACCTCGGCATCTTCCCGACCGCGATCGCCTTCTCCACGTGGGCGTACGTCCTCGCCCGCAGCGATGCCGGCACCCTGACGCTGACGACCTTCCTCGTCCCGTTCATCGCGACGCTCATCGCGTGGGCCCTGTTGTCGGAGGTGCCGCCGGCGCTGACCTATGTCGGAGGAGGCCTGTGCATCGCAGGCGTCCTGCTGACGCGGCGAAAGCCCCGGCGCAGGGTCGACCTCGTGGACTGAGCCGCTGCGCGGAACGGTAGGGGGCGGCTGGGAGCGACCAACCCCGCGGCTGGGAGCGACTGCGGGAGCGTCCGGGGCGACTACGGGAGCGGCTGGGAGCGACTGCGGCGACAGGGGGCGGCTGGAGCGCCGGGGCGGACAAGCGCGGACATGCCCCGCCGCGGTCGCCGGTGACGGCTGTTCGCCATGAGCTGACCGTACGCTCCGGTGCATGTCTCCTGCCGGCAGGACGTCTCGTCGGTCGGTGCTGCGCGCTGCCGTTGCGCTCGGCGCGCTCGCGGTTGCGGGGGTGGGCGCCTCCGGCTGCAGCCGTGGACCGGACGGCGCGGTCCTCGATGACGGAGTGCTCGGGCCTCGTCCAGACGGCAGTCGCCCGCGCTGGCGCCTTGCCGTCCCGGAGGGCAGGTCGCCCCGGGGCCTCGTGGTGGCCCTGCACGGGTTCGGTGGCGATGCTGACTCCGCCTTCGACCTCGGCTACGGCGACGCGGTCGCCGCGACGGGTCTGGCCCTCGCCTCGGTCGACGGCGGCAACACCTACTGGCACGCCCGACGCGACGGCGCCGACAGTGGCGCGATGGTCCGCGACGAGCTCATCCCGCTCGTGTTGAGCCGGTGCGGACTGCCCGCGGGCTCGCGCGTCGGCCTGCTCGGCTGGTCGATGGGTGGCTTCGGGGCGCTCCTGCTCGCCGGCGAGCTGGGAGCTGCGCGGGTGGACGGGGTGGTCGCCGCGAGCGCAGCACTGTGGAAGACGGCTGGAGAGACTCCGGCTGTGGCCTTCGACGGCCGCGCCGACTTCGAGCGCCACTCGGTGTTCGGACGGGTGAAGCTGCTGGCCGGCATCCCGGTGCGACTGGACTGCGGGGAGTCCGACCCCTTCATCCGGGCGAACCGGGCGCTGGCAGGGCAGGTCCCGGGCGTCGAGACGCACTTCGAGCCCGGCGGCCACGAGGACGGCTGGTGGCGCGACCATGCTGCAGCGGAGATGCAGTGGCTCGCTGCTCGAACCAGAGCCTGAGCACTTTGGGACGTGGAAACCTTCTCAATCGTTCGAACATGTGTTCTAATTGAGGGTAGGTAGCCCGGGTGGGAGGAGTGAGTTCGTGCCATTCCTCGACACCGGGCGTCCAGAACCCGACGGCGGTTCCAGCGACCGGGCACGGGAGCGGGTCCTGTGGATCCTGCAATCAGCGCGGGCCCAGGCGCAGGCGAGGGCCCGGAGCGCCGAGGCCGCCCAGGCCGCCCAGGCCGCCCAGGATGACGACCCACGGTCGCTGAGCGACGCGGCAGAGCGGGTGGTGTCGCAGATCGAGCGGCTGGAGGTTCAGAAGGCGCAGCTCGAGGGACGGCTGATCGACGCGTATGCGGCCCTCCACACCATCGAGGAGCAGCACCTCGAGCGCACCGCGCCGCGCTCGCCCGTTCCACTCAGTGCCGACCAGGTGACCGCGCACGAGATCAGCTGGGCCACCGGTGTCGGTGCCGCTGAGGTCAGTCGGCGCCTCGAGCTCGCCACCGGGCTCCGGCGTCATCGAGTGCTTCGCGAGCGACTTCGCAGCGGTGGTGTCAGCCTCTACCGCGCGCTGCGCATCGTCGCCGAGACCCGCAACCTCGACGACGACGTCATCCCCGACCTGGAGTCCACGGTGCTGGCGCCCGCCCCGGACGGTTCCGTCGCCTCCCAGCGCCTCTTCGCCTCCCGGCTCCAGCGATGCGTCCGCTCTGCCGACGGTCGCTCCCAGGAGGAGCGTCGCCGAGCCGCCACCAGGCGTCGGAGTGTCCACGGCCGCATCATCGATGACGGCATGGGCACCTTCACCGTCGTGGCCCCGGCCGAGCAGGTGGTGGGCGTCCTCGACCGCGTCGACGCCCTCGCCCGGTCCGCCCGCGCCGCCGGTGACGAGCGCAGTCTTGACCAGCTCCGCAGCGACTTCCTGTGCCAGCTCGCGCTCTTCGGGGTGCTCCCGGGTGCTGCCTGTGACTCCGGTGCGTCGTCAGGCGCTGGCGCCGCCTTCTTCGGTGCATGCGGGGATGGGGCGGGACGCTGTCATTGCTCCGGCAGTGGACCCTCTGGACCCGTCCCCGACGGCTGCGCCTCTGGCGCGGGCGCGGCAGCGGGTGGTCCGTGCTCTGCCGGCCCGCTCGGCAGCGGCCCGTCTGGTGCGGGCGCGGGGGCGAGTGATTCGTGCTCTCCTGGTTCGTTCGCCTCCGGCCTCTACGGCGGCGGGGCCACTGGTGCGGGCGCGGAGGCTCGTGGTCCGTCCACTCCGGGCCCATTCGACGACAGTGCGTCTGGTGCGGGCGCGGGCGCGAGCGGCCCCTCCTCTCCCGACCTGTACGACGACGGCCTGTCTCGTGCGGATGGGGGAGCGTGCCGCCCGTCCTCTCGCAGCCCGTTCGACGGTGGCCTCAACGGAGGCGGAGCGTCTGGGGCAGGTGCTGGAGCGAGTGATTCGTTCTCTCCCGCACAGCCCATGACCGACGCGGCACGTTCCGGGCGGTCAGGTGGCGGGAGGGGCGACCCGCCCGCTCGCGCTGCCACAGCTGCTGGTCCCCACGGCGAAGCGTCGACGAGCCGCGGCTCCATGGCGCATCCCGACGCCCGGCGCCTGTCCGGCGCGCCACCCGCCGTCGTGCGCATCGTCGTGCCCTTCGAGGTGGCAGTGGGCTTGTCGGATGCCGCCTGCGAGCTGCCCGGGCATGGCTGGGTCACGGCCGCCCACGCCCGCGCGATCATGACCGCCCCGGGCTCGGTATGGCAGCGCCTCGCAGTCGATGTCGACTCCGGCCGCGCTCTCGAGCTCTCGACAGACCGGTACACGCCGACCCGCGAGATGGTCGAGCACGTGAGGGCCGTCGACGGGGTGTGCCGGGCGCCGGGATGCCAGGTTCCCGCCGACCGCTGCGACTGGGACCACCTGGTCCCGTGGCCGCTCGGCCCGACCCGCACCACCAACGGCGACTCGCTGAGCCGCGGCTGCCACAACGGTAAGACCGCCGGCATCTGGAAGGTGCAGCCGGTGGCCGACCAAGGGATCAGCTGGACCACCCCGGCCGGTCGCGACTACATCACCTACCCCAAGGACTGGCGCGAGGCACTGGCCGACCCGGGCTCCGACGCGCCGACTGCCCATTCGTCGGCGCCCGAGCTGGACGACGAGCCACCGCCCTTCTGACCGGCAAGGCATTACGGCAGCACCCTCACGCGGCTTGGGCCGCGGCAGCAGCCCTGACCCTTGGGCTGCGACGCAGCATGCGGGCGATCGAGGCGCTTAAGGTCGCCTCGCGCTGCCGGATGGCGTCCGGACGGTCCGACGGTCGGGGCCTGCCGGGGGCGGGCTGGGTACGGGGCGCTGAGGTCAGTCGCCTGTCACCGTGGTCAGGCAGAACGGGTGCCCGGCCGGATCCAGCAACACGCGCCAGGCGGCCGGTGCGGGCTGGTGTGCGGCCTCGGTCGCCCCCAGGGCCACCGTCCGCGCCACTGCGACGTCGAGGTCGTCGACGAGGATGTCGAGGTGCACCTGCTGCTGCTGGCGCGAGTCCGGCCAGGTGGGGGCGACGTGGTCAGTCGTGCGCATCATCGTGACGGCGAACCGGCCGTCCGAGAGCGAGATCACCCCGCCGTCCGGGCTCTCGTATGCGCGAGCGAGCCCGAGCACCGATCCGTAGAAGTCGGCAAGCACCGCCGGGTCAGGGCAGTCGAAGGAGACCGAGGCCAGTCGGCCGATCGCGGTCTGCGGGATGGTCGTCATGGCTCAACCCTCGCACGTGCCGGCGGCCTCGCCGCGCGGCCGTGCCGGCCAGGTCGGCCGTGTCAGCAGAGTCGGCCCCGATCGTCGAGGCGCGGTCGTCGGCCGGCGCGTCGTGGAGCACCCGCTCGAGATCGCGGTCGACCAGGGCGTCGGCGCCGAACGGGGCGCGGGGGAGGGTGAAGGTGCGGCGGTGGTGCGGCCCAAGGGCTGCGAGGAAAGCGACGAACATGAGGGCGAAGAAGAAGATGTCCATGGCAGAAATACTGCGCGCGCAATGATCCTGCCACGAGTGGCGGAAAGGTCGATGTTCGACAAGATCCTGCCACGGCTGTCATGCTGGCCGGATGCTGCACACGATCGCTGTGATCGCACAAGAGCCCGTGGCCATGTTCGAGCTCGGCGTGCTCTGTGAGGTCTTCGGCATCGACCGCACCGACGACGGGGTCCCCGCCTTCGACTTCCGGGTGTGCTCGTCGCGCCCGGGAGAGCCTCTGCGCACCACGAGCGGACCCGCCCTCGTCGCCACGCATCCGCTGGAGGCAGCTCGCGGCGCCGACCTCGTCGCCATCCCCGGAGGCCCGGTCCAGGGCCCCTACGACCCGGCGGTCCTGGACATCCTGCGCGAGACCGCGAGCGCGGGCGGCCGGGTCCTGTCGGTCTGTTCCGGGGCCTTCCAGCTCGCCGCCGCGGGCCTGCTCGACGGACGCGGCTGCGCCACGCACTGGAGGTATGCCGCCAGGCTCGCCGACGAGCATCCCCTCGCCCGCGTGGACCTCGACGTGCTCTACGTCGAGGACGGCCCGATCCTGACGAGCGCCGGCACGGCCGCCGGGATCGACGCCTGCCTGCACCTCGTCCGAACCGAGCTGGGCTCAGAGGTGGCGACCCGGATCGCGCGACGCATGGTGGTGCCGCCGCACCGCTCGGGCGGCCAGCGCCAGTTCGTCGAGACCCCCCTCCCGGCTGAACCGTGCGACAGCCTGCAGGACGTCCTGGAGTGGGTCGCCGAGCACCTCGACGAGGAGCACTCGGTGCCGACCCTCGCGCGGCGGGCCGCCATGTCGGAGCGCACCTTCGCCCGGCGGTTCACGGCCGAGGTCGGAACGACGCCGCACAAGTGGCTCACGAGCCAGCGCGTGCTGCGCGCCCGGCACCTGCTCGAGTCCACCGACCTCGACGTCGAGCGCATCGCCCGCGAGAGCGGCTTCGGCACTGCCGCCGTCCTGCGCCACCACTTCCAGCGTGAGATCGGCATCCCGCCCGCCGCCTACCGCCGCGCCTTCGCCCACCAGCCCGCTGCCGTCTGAGACAGCTGCGGCCGACAGGCGCCGGCCCACGCGGGGCCGGCGGCTTCGATTCAGGCGTCTGCGCCCATCTCGGCCAGAACCTAGAGAACCGTAGACAGTCCGATCACTGAGGATTGCGGCGGGCGATCGCGGTGGACAGGGCGGTCGCGAAACCACACCACACGGCATACGGCGACAGGGCGATACCGGCCCCCTTGCTCACCAGACCTGCGCGCCGGGCGAGGTCGGCCGAGCTCGCCGTGAGCAGCGCCGCCTGCGCCGCCGCCACCCACGGCCGGCGTGAGCGCCAGAAGAGCACGCTCCACGCCGCGTTGAGGGCGAGGTTGGTCCCGAAGGCCTTGAGGTAGCGGCCGCGCCCCTCGCGATCGCCGGCCTTGTCGTATGCGTTGAGCACGGCAGTCGAGCCGCCCGCGATGTCCGCGTAGAGCGCGGTCCACACCACCGGGAAGGCGAGGGTGGGCGGCTGCCAGTCGGGCAGGTCGAGCGATCGGTACCACTGCGAGTCCGGCTTCGTCGCGATCGAGCCGGCGACGACGCACACCACCGTCGCGGCGCTGGTCAGGGCGAGGTTGCGCATCGCCGTGTCCGGCCTGGCCGCCTGCATGGCAGAGCGCACGGCGGTGTCGAAGTCGGTGAACCCGCCCGGCACCTCGACGAAGTCGAGCAGGTCGCTCTCCTTGGCGACGACCTCGTGGACGAGGCTGCCCACCAGCGGCTTGGCCAGGCCGGCGGAGATCGGCGTCACGAGGCCCACCCAGTGGCTGGCGAGCCGCGGAGTCAGCACCGGCACCGTGACGACGACGGGCCGCCGCCGACCCGTCGCGTCGGCGAACCGCCCGATCATCTCGCGGTAGGTCAGCACCTCGGGAGCGCCGATGTCGAAGGTCCGGTTGACGTCCGCCGGGAGGCTTCCCGCGCCGACGAGCAGCGTCACGACGTCGTCGATGGCGATCGGCTGGATCTTGTTGTCGAGCCACTTCGGCGCGACCATCGCCGGCAGGCGGGTCGTGAGGTAGCGCAGCATGTCGAATGACGCCGACCCGTCGCCGAGGACCACCGCGGCCTGCAGCACAGCCGTCGGCACGCCCGAGTCGAGGAAGATGCGCCCGACCTCGACCCGCGAGGCCAGGTGCGGCGAGAGCTCCTCGTCGTCGGGGTGCAGCCCGCCGAGGTAGACGATGCGCGAGACGCCCGCATCCTTCGCCGCCTGGGCGAAGTGCGTCGCGGCGGCCCGGTCGCGCTGGGCGAAGTCCGGCTTGTCGTCCATCGAGTGCACGAGGTACCACGCGGCGTCCACCCCCGACAGGGCGCGGCGCATGTCGTCGACCGACCCCACGTCGCCCTCGACGACCTCGACGCGACCGACCCAGGGCCGGTCGGCGAGCGAGCCGTGGCGGCGCGTCAGAACCCGGACCGACCAGCCCTCGTCGAGCAGTCGGGGCACGACGTGGCCGCCGATGTAGCCGGACGCGCCGGTGACGAGCGCGGTGCGATCGGGAGCAGTGGTCGGGGAGGAGGTCATCGGATCACCTGGTGAGCTCGAGGGCGGGTGGGAGGAGCAGGAGCATCCCGGTCGACCAGGTCACGTGCGTGATGATCGGCCCGAGGATGCCGCCGGTGACCCGCCGCTGCAGCGCGGTGACGAGCCCGACGACGGCCGCGGCCAGCACGAGCAGCGGGATGCCGCTGCCCACCGTGGTCAGGGCGTAGAGCACGGTCGTGACGGCGACCGCGTGGGACGGCAGGGCGGCATACAGCGCGCCACGGAAGTAGAGCTCCTCCGCAACGCCGTTGAGCATCGTGATGACGAGCACCGCCGCCAGCGAGCCGAAACGCGCGTGGTCGAGCAGCGCGTCGACCGGCTGGCGCAGGAACGGGATTCGCGCCACCAGCAGCGATCCGACGAGGAAGACCAGGAGCAGCAGCGCCCCCAGCGCGAGCGACTGCACGACGGGTCGCGACTCCTTGTCGCCGGAACGGGTGTGGCCCCAGCCGAAGTGCAGCGGGCCTGAGGCGAGGGCCCCGACGACCCAGACGGCGGCCAGGGCGAGCGAGCCGGTGTAGAAGAGCGGGTCGCCCGGCTTGATGTGCAGGGCCCAGGCGAGCACCGCCGTACCGACGACGAAGGTGACCGCGACGACGACCCGGCGCCGCGTCCGCGCCTGCGGCGGGTCGGGGTGCTGGTTCTTGACGGGCTCGAGCAGCGCGGCGTCGAGGAACGCACGCAGCTCGGCGACCGGTCCCCTCACCTGCGCTCCTCCACCCTCGACGACACCCGGTCAGCGCCTCGCCCGCTCGTAGCGGGCGAGGCTCTCCTTGCGCTCCTCGTCATGGTCGACGATCGGCTGCGCGTAGTCGTGGTCGTACCCGGTGTCGTGCTTCCACGGCTCGTGGGCAGCCGCGCCGGCGAGGTGGCGCAGCTCCGGCACCCAGCGCCGCACGTACTCCCCGTCCGGGTCGAACTTGCGCCCCTGCGTCACCGGGTTGAAGACGCGGAAGTAGGGCGACGCGTCCGTGCCGGTGCCCGCCACCCACTGCCAGCCGTGGTTGTTCGAGGCGATGTCGCCGTCGACGAGGTGGTCGAGGAAGTGCTGCGCGCCCACCGGCCACCAGACGTGCAGGTCCTTGGTGAGGAAGCTGGCGGTGATCATCCGCAGCCGGTTGTGCATCCAGCCCTCGGCGAGCAGCTGGCGCATCCCGGCGTCGACGATGGGGTAGCCGGTGCGCCCCTCGCGCCACGCGTCGACGAGCCGGTCGGTCTCGGGCCCGGAGTCGTAGGGCAGCTTCGCCAGCTCCGGCCGAAGGTCGTGCCAGGCGGACTCGGGGTTGTGCCACAGCACGTCCGCGTAGAACTCCCGCCAGACGAGCTCCGTCACATAGGTCGTGGCAGCCCGGGACCGCCCACCCCGGTGGGCGGCGATGTCGGCCAGCATGGTGCGCGGGTGGATCTCGCCGTACTTGAGGGGCGCCGACATCCGGCTCGTCGAGTCGAGGTCGGGTCGGTCCCGTTCGCTGTCGTATGCCGTCAGCCCGTCCTCGAGGAACGCCTCCCACCGCTTCCGCGCGGCCGCCTCGCCGGCCTCGATGCCGTCGAGGTCCACCTTCGGCAGCGGGTCGGAGTGCACGTCGTCGCGCAGCCACGGGACGCGCTTGGGGCGCTCCGCCGGGGCGGGCCGGCCGTGCTGGTGCCAGGCCTTCGCGAACGGCGTGAACACCTTGTACGGCGAGCCCGACCCGTTGAGGACGCGACCCGGCCCGACGGCATACGGCGTGCCCGTGGCGACGAGCTCGCGGCCGTCGGCGGTGAGCGCCTTCTCGACGGCCTCGTCGCGCCGGCGGCCGTAGGGCGTCGTCTCCCGCGACACGTGCACCTGCTGCGTGCCGGCCTGCTTCGCGAGCCGTGGGATGACGTCGGCCGGGTCGCCGCGCCGGACCACGAGCGCTCCCCGGGTGTCCTTCGACAGTGCCGCCACCGACGCGAGCAGCCGGCGCGACCGCGGCGTGTCGGTGTCGAGCAGCTTCGGGTCCAGCACGAAGACCGGCAGCACGTGGGCCCCGGACTCGACCGCCGCGAGCAGGGCCGGGTGGTCGCTCAGGCGCAGGTCGCGCCGGAACCACAGGATCGCCGTGCCGTTGGACTCTGCCATCACGAGGCCGCGACCGCGGCGCCCTCCCGCTCGAACCGCACCTGCGCGACGTCGAGGTAGCCGGTGGCGAAGCCGGCCTCGCAGTAGGCGAGGTAGAACTCCCACCGCCGGCGGAAGGTCTCGTCGAAGCCGAGCGCCTCGACCTCCGGCCACCGGGCCAGGAACGTCTCGCGCCAGCGGCGCAGCGTCTCGGCGTAGTCGGTGCCGAAGGGCTCGACGGCGGTCATCCGCAGCGCGGTCTCGTCCTCGGCCGTCTCGCTCATCGCCTGCAGGCTCGGGATGAGCCCGCCGGGGAAGATGTGCTTCTGGATCCAGCCGTAGGAGTGCTTGGTGGCCAGCAGCCGCTCGTGCGACATGAGGATGGCCTGCACCGCCGCGATGCCTCCCGGCGCGAGGCGTTCGTCGATGGTGCGGAAGTAGGCGGGCCAGTACTCCTCGCCGACGGCCTCGATCATCTCGACGCTGACGACCGCGTCGTAGAGGCCCTCGACCTCGCGGTAGTCCTGGATGCGGATGTCCACGGTGTCGGCGTACCCGGCGGCCGCCGCCCGCTCGCGCGCCAGGGCCGCCTGCTCCTTGGACAGCGTGACGCTGGTGACGGTCGCGCCGCGGCGGGCCGCCTCGAGCGCGAGCGTGCCCCAGCCGGTGCCGATCTCGAGCAGCCGGGTGTCCTGGCCCACCTTGGCCAGGTCGAGGATGGCGTGCACCTTGCGCAGCTGCGCCTCCTCGAACGACTGTGTGCGCAGCGGCTGGTCCTCGTCGAAGAGGGCCGAGCTGTAGCTCATCGTCTCGTCGAGGAAGGTCGCGAAGAGGTCGTTGGACAGGTCGTAGTGCGCCTCGATGTTGCGCCGCGACCCGAGCAGCGAGTTCTCCTGGATGCGCGGGATGCGCCGGTCGACGAAAGCGCGCAACCGCAGCCACCCGGCAGGCACCGCCGTGGTCATCCGCTCGGCGAACGGCACGAGCAGCTCCGCGAGGTCGGTGCCGTCCGCGGCCCGCCAGTCGCCGGCCATGTACGCCTCGCCGATCCCGATCTTGGGGTGGTGGGCGAGCCGCTCGAAGAGGTCGCCCGGTCGCACGATCTCCAGCGCCGGCCGCCCGGCCGTGCGGGCGCCGCCGCCGAGGAGGCTGCCGTCGGGCATCACGACGTCGACCGGGACGCGCTGGGCCACCTGGGCCAGGATGCTCCGCGCAAGGCGCGCCCGCAGGCACAGCACCCGCAGCGCCGGCCGGCGCAGGCAGATCGGTTGCGCGATCGAGGGGTGGGCGGTCATCGGACGGCCTCCTTGGGATGTGAGGGGCGGGGGAGGACGGGAAGTCGGCGCAGCCAGAGGCGGATGCCGTGCAGTCGGATGAGGGCAGTCACCCGCTGGGTCATCATTCCGTGGCGGCGCACGAGCCGGAGCAGCGCGCGCGTGGTCGCCGGCTCCGGGGTCCCACGGGTCACCGCGGTGAGGATGCGCTCACCGTCCCGCTCGAGGGCCACCGTCACGGCGACGGCGTCGGGCTGCAGCACGAGGCGGACGGCATACTCCCCGCTCGTGTCGTTGAAGGGGGAGACGTAGAAGGCCTTGTCGACCGTCGCGGTGCCGTCGTCGGCGACGTCGAGCAGGTACGCGTGCCGCTCGCCGTACGTGTTGTGCACCTCGAAGACGACGGCGAGCAGGGAGCCGTCGGGGCGCAGGCACCAGAAGACGGAGAGCGGGTCGAAGACGTGACCGAGGACGCGGGCGTTGGCGAGCATGAGCACCCGGTCCGACGGGGCCAGGGTGACCCCACGCGCCGCCAGGAAGCGCGAGACGTCGCCCCGGATGCCGCCGCCGAGGCGCCCCTCGTCGAGGTGATCGTGGGCATCGAACCGGGCGAACACCCCTGCGGGCCAACGCAGCTGTGGAAGGTCGTCCACGTCGACCAGCCACTGGTACTGGCCGTGGGTGAAGCTGTGCCGCAGGGGTGTTCGGCGCGAGTGGGAGACGGTGCCGTCGACGAGGGCCGGCACCGGAGGCGGGGTGAGGACCGCCGTCACCAGCGGACCCCGAAGGACTCGGCCGCCTCCACACCAGACCGGCAGCCGTCCTCGTGGAAGCCCCAGCCCAGATGGGCACCGGCGAAGGCGAGGCGCTCACCGCCGGCGTCGCGCAGCCGGCCGGCCGCATCGACGGCCTCGCCGGTGAAGATCGGGTGCTCGTAGGACATCCGCGCCGTCACCAGCGACTCGTCGACGGTGCCGGCCGGGTTCAGCGTGACCACGTGGTCCTCGGCGTCGGTCAGGCCGTGCAGCCGGTTCATCCAGTAGCTGACCGTGACGTCCGGGGCGGCGGTGTCGCAGCCGCGCATCCGGTAGTTCCACGACGCCTTGGCCTGGCGTTCCTTCGGCAGCACCGACGAGTCACGGTGAAGCCAGGTCTCGTTGCGGGAGTAGCGGATCGCCGCCAGGTCGCGCTTCTCGTCCGGCGTCGCGTCGGCGAGCAGCTCGAGCGCCTGGTCGGCGTGGGTGGCCACGACCACCCGGTCGAAGGTCGTCGAGTGCCCGTCGCGCACCCGCACGTCGACGCCGTCGTCGTGCCTCGTCACGGCGGTCACCGGGCTCTCCTTGCGCACGTCGGGCAGGCGCTCGACGAGCCGGTCGACGTAGGTCGCGGACCCGCCGGTCACCGTGCGCCAGGTCGGCGAGCCGGTGACCGTGAGCATCCCGTGGTGGTCGAGGAACCGGAACAGGTGGCGCGCCGGGTAGGACGAGGCGTCGAGGTCGCCGCACGACCACACGCAGGCCACGAGCGGGATCGCGAAGTGGCGCACGAAGTAGTCGGAGAAGCGCTGCTGCGCCAGGAACTCGCCCCACGTCAGGTCGGCCGACGGGTCGGCGAGCAGCGCCCGGGCTGCCTTGTGGAAGCGCGGCACGTCGCTGAGCATCTTGACGAAGCGCGGGTCGGCGAGGCGGCGGCGCTGGGCGAACATCCCCTTGGGACCGCGCCCCCCGGCATACGACAGCCCGCAGCCCGAGCAGGTGATGCTCATGCTCATCTCGGTGGGCTGGGTGGGCACGTCGAGCTCGCGGAAGAGGCGCAGCAGGTGCGGGTAGGTGCGCTCGTTGTGCACGATGAAGCCGCTGTCGATGCGCAGGCTCCCGTCGCGTCCGGCGACGTCGTGGGTGTGGGCGTGCCCGCCGAAGCGGCTGTCGCCCTCGAGGAGCGTGACGTCGTGCGTCCGGCTGAGCACGTGGGCCGCCGTCAGGCCGGAGACTCCTGCTCCGATGACGGCTGCCGTGGGACGGCTCGTGCTGGGGTTCGCGTTTGGCTGGGTCACCGAGGGCCTCCTCGTGGCTGGCGTGGTCCCGTGGGATTCGGGGCCGAGGCCCTGGCGGATGGGTGACAAGTCGTGTGCAGATGGACACGTTGCCGACCCGCTGATGCTGACCGTAGAGTGCGTGTCCAAGGTCTGTCAAAGGTTTGGAGAGAGCGCATGGAGATCGAACGCACCGTCACGGTGGACCAGCCGGTCGACCGCGTCTTCGCCTACCTCAGTGACTTCACCACCACCACCGAGTGGGACCCCGGGACGGTGCGCACCGACCGCGTCTCCGGCGAGGGCGGCGTCGGCACGCACTACCGGAATGTCAGCAAGTTCCTCGGGCGCGAGACCGAGCTGGACTACCTTGTGGTCGAGCACGAGCCGGACCACCGGTTCGCGCTCCGCGGTGAGAACGCCACCGTGGTCGCCCACGACACGATGACCATCGTGCCTGCCGCGACCCGGTCGGGTACGACCGCAGGTGAGGGCACGACGGTCACCTATCGTGCGGAGTTCGAGTTCAAGGGCCTCGCCAGGTACGTGGCCCCGCTGTTGTCCCCGGCGCTGAAGAAGCTCGGGGACGACGCCGAGCGGGGACTGCGCGAGGCGCTTGGCAAGTTGGAGTAAGAGATGTACACGATCAAGCGTGCGGCGGAGCTGACCGGCATCAGCGTCGCCACCCTGCGCGCCTGGGAACGCCGCTACGGCGTCGTCAGCCCCCAGCGCTCCGACGGCGGCTACCGCCTCTACGGCCCCGAGGACGTGCGGGCGCTGGCCATCATGAACTCCCTCGTCAACGAGGGCTGGTCGGCCCGCGAGGCCGCGGCCGAGACGCTGCGCCGCCTCTCGGGCCGCGACTCCGGCGGCCGCGAGTCGTCCACGGGTCGCGACGGCCGCGACGGACGTGACGGCCGGGGGAGTCGGGTCGCCCCGCTGCGCCCCGGGGCGCGCTACCAGTCCGAGGACGCGGAGGCCTTCGTCCGTGCCGCCGAGCGCCTCGACTCCGCCTCCGCGACCGCCGTGCTCGACGCGCGCTTCGCCCTCGGCACCTTCGAGCACGTCGTCGACGACTGGCTCATGCCCACCCTCAAGCTCGTCGGCGAGGAGTGGGCCCACGGCCGCCTCACCGTCGCCGGTGAGCACCTCGTGTCGTATGCCGTCCAGCGGCGTCTCGCGGCCGCCTACGAGGCCGCGTCCGGCCGGGTCGACGGCCCGACCCTGCTCATCGGCCTGCCCCCGGGCTCGCGCCACGAGCTCGGGCTGCTCGCCTTCGCCGTCGCCGCGCGCCGGGCCGGCTTCGCCACGGTCTACGTCGGCGCCGACCTGCCTGCCGAGGACTGGGTCCGCGCCATCGAGGCACGCCGCGCCGCCGGCATCGTCATGGCCGTGCCGCGCGACATCGACATCACCGCCGCCCAGGACATCGTCGACACCATCGGGCGCACCCACCCCGAGGTCGTCATCGGCCTCGGCGGCAGCCAGCAGAACGAGATCAACGGCCCCTGCGTGCACCTCGGCCACTCCATCACCGTGGCCGTCGGCGAGATGACCCGCCGCCTGCGCATCCCCGCCTGAGGCCACCTCGCCGGCGAAACCGGCCAGATGGCATACGGCCTCGGCGTACGTTCGACCCGTGGCCGACGGGCGGGTCGAGGCGCAGGCCGAGCGGACGAGGTGGCAGCGACGGCTCCCGGGGGTCGTGGTGCTGCGGCACTACGACCGCGCGTGGCTGCGCGGCGACGTGCTCGGCGGCATCACGGTCACCGCCTACCTCGTGCCACAGGTGCTGGCCTACGCGGAGATCGCCGGCCTGCCCGCCGTCACCGGGCTGTGGGCGGCCGTCCCGGGCCTGCTCGTCTACGCGCTGATCGGCTCCTCGCGGCAGCTGTCGGTGGGCCCCGAGTCGACGACCGCCCTGATGACCGCGGCCGGCGTCGGCGCCCTTGTCACCGCTGCCGGGGGCACGGCGATGCGACAGCAGGTCGCCGCGCTGCTCGCGGTCGCGGTCGGACTCATCTGCCTCGTCGGGTTCGTCGCGAGGCTGGGCTTCCTCGCCGACCTGCTGTCCAAGCCCGTGCTCGTCGGCTACCTCGCGGGCATCGCGGCGCTCATGGTCGTCAGCCAGATCGGCAAGGTGACCGGCCTGCAAGTGCCGAGCGGCTCCTTCCTCTCCGAGCTCGGGTATGCCGTCACGCACCTCGCGCAGGTCAGCCTGCCGACGCTCGTGCTGGCGTGC
This sequence comes from Terrabacter sp. NPDC080008, assembly GCF_040702505.1. Lineage (NCBI taxonomy): Bacteria > Bacillati > Actinomycetota > Actinomycetes > Micrococcales > Intrasporangiaceae > Terrabacter > Terrabacter sp. NPDC080008. The sequence continues at coordinate 44,734 of NZ_JBFBLC010000001.1, read as the reverse complement.
GCCGTCCTCGCGGTCCTCTTCGTCTTCGCGCGCTTCGAGCCGAGCTGGCCGGGACCGCTCATCGGCATGCTGGGGGCCACCGTGGTCGTCCAGGTCCTCGACCTCACGGCCCGCGCGGGCATCGCGGTCGTCGGGACCGTGCCGCAAGGCCTTCCCTCGCTGCAGCTACCCGACCCGACGGGCATCGACGTCTGGGCGCTGCTGCCGGCGGCGCTCGGCGTCGCCGTCGTCGGCTACTCCGACAACGTCCTCACCGGCCGGGCCTTCAGCGGGCGCGACTCGAGCATCCCGCACACCATCGACGCCGACCAGGAGCTGCTGGCCCTCGGCAGCGCGAACATCGGTGCCGGGCTGCTCCAGGGCTTCCCGATCAGCTCGAGCGGCAGCCGCACCGTCATCGCCGACTCGATGGGGGCGCGCAGCCAGCTGCACTCGCTCGTCTCGCTCGTCCTCGTCGTCGCCACGCTGCTGTGGCTCGGGCCCGTCATCGGGGCGTTCCCCACGGCCGCGCTGGGCGCCGTCGTCGTCTTCGCCGCGGTCCGGCTCGTCGAGGTCGGGGAGCTGCGTCGGATCGCGGCCTTCCGGCGCAGCGAGCTGGTCCTGGCCGTCTCGACCACGGTGGCGGTGCTGCTGCTCGGCGTCCTGCCCGGCATCGGCGTCGCCGTCGGGCTCTCGCTGCTCGACCTGCTCCGCCGGATCGTCCACCCCCACGACGGTGTCCTCGGCTACGTGCCCGGGGTGGCCGGCATGCACGACATCGACGACCACCCGAACGCCGTGCAGGTGCCGGGCCTGGTGGTCTACCGCTACGACTCGCCGCTCTTCTTCGCCAACGCCGACGACTTCGTCAAGCGGGCGGTGGCCGTCGTGGACAAGGCGGAAGCGCACGAGGCGGTCGAGTGGTTCCTGCTCAACGCCGAGGCCAACACCGAGGTCGACCTCACCGCGGCCGATGCCCTGGAGACGCTGCGCTCCACGCTCGCCGACCGGGGGATCCGGTTCGCGATGGCGCGGGTCAAGGAGGACCTGCGCCTGTCCCTCGAGGCCGCCGGCTTCGTCGAGCAAGTGGGCGCCGACCTCATCTTCCCGACGCTGCCGACCGCCGTCGCCGCGTATGCCGCGTGGTACGAGCGCGAGCACGGCTCCGGGCCGCCGGGGCTGCGGATCCCGCCGGTCCCCGCGCAGCCCGAGCCCGAGGCCGACCCCTAGGCTCGGCGGCATGACGCCCACCGTCGTAGCGATCCACGTCGCCAAGGGGCGACGGCTGCCGACCCGCTCCGTCCCGAGCGTCGAGGCGGAGGCGGGGGCCGGACTCGTCGGCGACCGCTACCACGGCAGCCGGCACCGGCACGTGACGATCCAGGCACTGCCCGACCTCGAGGCCGCCGCGGCGGAGCTCGGACGGCCCGTCGACCCGGGGCTGACCCGGCGCAACCTCACGATCTCCGGCGGCGACATCCCGACGCGGCCGGGCACCCGGATCCGCGTGGGCGACGTGGAGCTCGAGGTGGTGCGCGTCGCGGCACCCTGCCGGCTGCTCGACGACGAGCTCGGCCCCGGAGCGGCCCGGGCGCTGCACGCGCGGGCCGGGACCGTCTTCCGGCTGCTGACCTCCGGCACGATTCGCGTCGGGGACGAGGTGTCGCTCGAGCCGGCCTGAGGCTCAGGCCGTGCGGGGCAGGAGCCCGGTCTCGGCGTCGGTCGGCAGCAGCGCCACGACGGCCTCCCACAGCGCCGTCGAGGTCGTGGGCACGAGGACGGGCCCGCGGTCGTCCACCTCGACCCGCAGCAGTCCGGCCTCGGTGTCCACCCAGGCGAGGCGACGGACCACGGTGCCGGTCGGCGCCGGGAAGGCGACGTCGACGACGGCCAGGCTCCAGCGGCCTGCGCGCACGGCTGCAGCGGCTGCAGGCCACGGCGCGAGCGCGTCGGCGAGGGTCGCACTGCCGGCGGCGCGGGTGGGCGCCGCGCCTGCGGAGAGGGCGTCGAGCAGTGACTCGTCGACGACCGCCTCGGCGTCCGCGAGCAGGGGACGGGGCGAGAGTCCGGTGAACCGGGCCACCTCGGCGGGCAGGAAGTCGGTGCCCACCGCGGCGAACGCATACGTACCGTCGCCGAGGTCGGTGAGCATCGCGCTGACGAAGGCGACCCACGACTGGTGGAGCGACACCTCGACGGTGTCGCTGCGCAGCACCTGGAGCGAACCGAGGGAGTTGGCCACCGCGGCCAGGGCGCCCTGCAGCCGCGGGTGCGGCGCGCCGCCCACGACGGCTCCCGCCGAGCGCAGCCGCGCCAGCACCTCGTCGCCCACGCTCCCGGGGTCGCCCGCGTAGTCGACCAGCCCGACGAAAGCCTCCGGGTCGAGCTGCAGGTGGCCGGTCGTCGCGTCGAAGACGACGCTCACGCCGCAGCCTGCCGGTCGCTGCGCACGACGAGGCTGGCCGCGACCGCGGCGACGACCGCGGCCATCTCGGGCACCCGCAGGGTGGCGACCCGTGCGGTGAGGGTGATGCCCACACCGTCGACGACGGTGGACCACGACGCGGTCGTCACCGACTCCCCGGCAGGCGTCGAGTGGGTGGTGAGCCGTCGCGTGCCCGGGTGACCGCCGACCTCGACCTCGGCGCGGTCGAGCAGCAGGTAGCCGTCGAGCTCGGCGGCCTCGCGTCGCGACGTCTCGAGGTCCCACTCGACCACGGGCCGGTCGACCGGCGCCACGGTCACGACGACGTTGGTGCGGAAGCGGTCGGCGTCGTCGGGCTCGACGGCGGCCACGACCTCCCCGGGGGCACGCTCGATCGCGTTCCAGCCGAGCGGGACGTCGAAGGAGACCCGGCCACCGTGCGCGGTCACCGTGGTCGTGCCCGAATCCAGGCCCGGCTCGAGCCCCGTTGGCAGGCCTGAGCCCGTGCAGACGTCAGTCATCCGGTGTTCCTCCCCTGTACGCGTCGTCGACGCCCGCGGTCCCCCGACGGCGTGCGATACACATCATGGGGCCCAACCGGACGTATCGGAGCGGAACGGTCATAACGAATTGCCGAATCTGCGGATTTCGTCGTGACCGCGCTGCGCGAACGCCGGAGCGGGTCCCCGGTCGCTCAGTCGTCGACCCGGACGTCGAGGCCGAGTGCGACGGTGTCTCCCTCGCGGACGTCCTCGGCGCGACGGACGGCATCCTTGAGCGGGACGACGTAGCCACCGTCCTTGGGCCACAGTGAGGTCGTCCACTCGGTGCCGCCGAGCCGCGCGGTCACCGGGATCATGCCCCACCCGTAGCTCACGTGGGCCACGTCGTGCAGCGCCGCGGACTCGCCCTGCGGCACGGTGACGAAGTAGTACGGCGCCGGGCCGCGCCACTGCCACACCTCACCGCTGAACTCGAGCTGCATGCGGGCCAGCATGGCAGGCGACGGCGACAGTCAGTGCTCCTCGTCGCCGGCGGGCAGGGCCTCCGGAAGGACCGGCTGGTCGGTCGGGTAGAGGCCGACGGCGAGTCCGTAGACGGTCTCACCCGAGCGGGGGAGGGCGCTGAACTCGCGGACGAGGGCCTCGACTCGGCGCCAGAACTCCGAGGCGCTCTCGCGAGGGATCCGCGCGTGCCGCAGCGTGCTGTAGAGGGTGTCGTCCTCATGTGCCGGCACCGACTCGGCCGCCGCGACGGACAGCTGGTTGACGCACACCGGCACGGTGTCGTCGCCGGGTCGGCGGGCGATCCCGATGGTGATCGTGCGCCCGGTTCGGCCGTAGAAGCGCTCGTCGATCGCCCGCACCCGCCGGGTGCGCACGACCTTGAGCATCCCGGCGTCCACGAGCACGCCCACGTGGTGGGCCACCGTGCTCTTCGGGCGGCCGACGGCGGCGGCGAGCTCGGACACGGTCGCGGCGCGCTCGAGCACCAGGTCGAGGATCGAGGAACGCAGCGGGTCCGCGATCGCTCGCAGCTGGGCAGGCGTGGTCAGCTCCACGGAGTCGGCGACGTCGTAGTCGGGCAGCCGTTGCCTATTGATCGACATAGTTGGATCAGTCTAGATTGGCGGATCGTCAGCAGGTGAACCCTCGAGCACGGGAGCAAGCATGGCCGACGTCCTCCTCTTCCACCACGCCCAGGGCCAGACGCCCGGCTTCCTCGACTTCGCCGAGGCGCTGCGGGCTGCCGGGCACACCGTCCACACGCCCGACCTCTACGGCGGGCAGAGCTTCGCCACCCTGGAGGAGGGCATGGCCAAGGCGCGCTCCGTCGGATTCGACGGCCTCCTCGAGCAGGGAGTCGCCGCCGCGGACGGCCTTCCCGCGGAGCTGGTGTATGCCGGGTTCTCCCTCGGGGTGATGCCGGCCCAGCGCCTCGCCCAGACCAGGGCCGGCGCTCGCGGAGCCGTCCTGCTCGACTCGGCCATCCCGCTGGGCGAGTTCGCACCGGACTGGCCGGGCGGGGTGCCGGTGCAGGTGCACGGCGGCGAGGCTGACGAGTTCTTCATGGACGAGGGCGACGTCGATGCCGCGCGAGGCATCGTCGCGGCAGCCGCCGACGGCGAGCTGTTCACCTACCCCGGGTGTGGGCACCTCTTCGCCGACGCCAGCACCACGGCATACGATCCGCAGGCCGCGGGCCTGGTGCGCGAGCGCGTGCTCGCGTTCCTGGCTCGGCTGTAGGGCGCCCCGGCAGCGGGCACCGGTCAGTCGCGAGACTGGTGGGCGAACGCCGCCCGGGTCAGCGAGTAGTAGACCTCGTCGGACCACGTTCCGTCCGGGTTGGGCAGGCGGCCGCTCAGCCGACCCTCGGCGCGGAAGCCCGCCTTCTCGGCGGCTCGGCCGGACGCGACGTTGCCCACCTTGTGCCCGAGCTCGAGCCGGGCGAGACCGGCCTCCTCGAACGCCCACCGTGAGACGAGACGGAGGGCGCGTGCGGTGAAGCCGCGCCCGCGGTAGGCCGGCAGCACGCCGTAGCCGACGAGCCCGGTGCCCGGTGGTCCGAGCCGGAGCACGCCGATGACCCCTGCGCCCTCGCCGGTCGCCGCGTCGACGATGACGAAGCGCGCTGCGCGGCCGCGTCGCCACTCGAAGACGGCGCTCGCCGCCCGGCGCCGGGCCTGCTCGTCCGTCACCGGCTCGCCGGTGAAGTCCCAGCGCAGGGACTCCTCGTTGTTGTGCTCGTCGCGCACGACCTGCCAGTCGGCCGTGGTCGTCGGGCGCACCGAGACCACGCCGTCGGTCAGGTTGCCGGTGTCGGGGAAGCCGGCTGGGCCGCGCGGGGCTCTCGCGTCCGCGGGCGCTCGCAGCAGGTAGGTGCCCAGGGCCCAGCCGCCGAGCTCGCGGGCCCTCGCGTGCAGCCGCCGCACTTCCGGCAGGACGTCGGCCAGCCGGCCGTGGGCCAGCTGCTCAGCGGGCGTGCCGAGGTGGGCGCCCCAGTAGAGCTCGAGGTCCGGGAAGGCGTCCGCCAGCCCCGCGCAGGCAAGGTCCGCGTCCAGCGTGACCACGACGTCGACGAGGGACGGGTCGTACTCGTCGACGAGACGATCGGCCGTGGTGAGGTGGACGGGAGCGTCACGACCGAGCGCGACCCGGTGACGAGCGGCCAGCAGCTGGGGCGCGCCGATCCCGGCGACGACGTCGTGCTGCAGCTCGATGCCTGCCGCGGCGCACCGTTCGACGAGCTCGTCCACGAGGCGCAGGACGGTGTCGGCGAACGCAGGGTCACCCCAGACGAGCAGCCCGACTGTTGTCTCGTCCTCGTCCAGCGCGCCGATGACACCCAGGGCGGCCGCCGCTCCGGCGACCACGGCGACGCGGTAGGGGTGGTCGGCCGGGACGAGTGCATCGCAGACTGCCCGCCGCGCTGCGGCCAGATCCGGGTGTCTCTCCTCCTCGTCCGGGACGAGGAGCACGTCGACCGTCGCCAAGGCGTTTCGTGCCTCACGGGTGACGTGCTCGGGGTCTCCGAGGCCGACGCCGATGACCCGCAGGCGCCGGACCACCGCCTGCACGTCGGAAGGGGAGGGCGTCACCCCGCCATCGTGCCCGACCGCGCGCCTAGGCTGCACGCATGCAGCTGCGCCGCCTCGAGCAGGCCAACCCGGTCCAGCGCGGGCTGCGCTCGCTCGTCGCGTCGCGGCCCGGCGCCTGGGTCGGCAAGCGGGTGCTCCACCGGGTCGACCTGCTGGCGCACCGTTTCCTTCCGGGGCGTACTCCACCGAGCCAGTGGCTCGCGGCCGTGCCCGTCGGGCTGCTCACCACCACCGGCGCGCGGACCGGTCAGCCGCGCACGGTGCCCCTCATGCTCGTGCCGCTCGAGGACGGCTGGGGCGTCATCGCCTCGCACTACGGCTCGCGCCGGCCGCCCGCCTGGCACCACAACCTCCGGGCACACGCGTACGCCTCCCTGGAGGTCGACGGAGTCGTGCACCGGGTGTGGGCCGAGCAGGTGCGGGGCTCGGAGCGGGAGCGCGTGCGCGAGGCGGCGCTGCGCTGGTACGCCGGCTACACGGCATACGAGCAGCGTGCCGGTGGCCGTGAGCTCGGGGTCTTCGTGCTGCACCCCGAGCGCGACTGAGGCGCTCGGGGTGCAGGCGGCACGGCTGCTCAGGGCCGTTCAGGGCTGCTCGGACTACTCGGGGTCGCCGTCGGCGAGCAGGCGGTAGAGCTTGCGCCGCGTCTCGGTGAGGACCTCGGCCGCCTCGGCCCGCTGCTGTGACGTGCCGGTCGTGACGATCTGCCACATCCCGCCCATCACCTGGCCGACGAGCGGCATGAGGTCGCCGGCGCCGCCGGACTGCCGGGGAGCCTCGTCCTCCTCGGCCGGCGCCTCGAAGGGACGCCAGGTGGCGGCCATCTCCTCGGCGTTCTCCTCGACGTAGGCGCGACCGGCGTCCGTCAGGCGCAGCAGCCTGCGGCCGTCGACCTCGCGGCCCTCGACGAGACCCTCGTCCTCGAGCTGCTGGACGGTCGGGTAGACGGAGCCGGGGCTGGGCTTCCACGCCCCGCCGGTGCGCTCGGAGATCTGCTGGATGAGCTGGTAGCCGTTCATCTCGTCGCCGGCGAGCACGTCGAGGATCGCGGCGCGGACGTCGCCGCGTCGGGCCCGCGGGCCGCGGCGGCCGCCGAACTCGGGGCCGAAGCCGGGCCCGCCGAAGTGGCGGACGAGGTCGGCGACCCACGGGGGCGGCCCGGGCCGTCCCCGCCCGCCGGGGCCGCCCGGCCCACCAGGGCCGCCGGGACCGCCCCAGGTGCCACGGCCGGGACCGAAGCCGCCGCCGCCTCCCCAGCCGCCCCAGCCGGCGTCCCAACCGGACTCGCGTCGGGTGTGTCGGTGTCCATGCATGGTGGTTCTCCTTTCCTGCGACTCACGAACAGTCGCGATACGTCGACGATATATCGCTGGTATCAGAAGATCAATGGCCGCGCACCGGTGGGTATGGGCCAGATACAGAGGTGGGAGACGTTCGATCCACGCGTATCGGTTCGTCTAGGCGTAGGACTAGACAGCGCTGGGTGACACGAGCGAACTGCGGCGCTTGGGAGAAAAAGTCACAGTTCATTGAGGTAGGGCGAAGGTTTGGTTAGCGTGCAGCGGCAGGGGAGCGCACGTCGCCCGTGAGGAGGACTTGACGTGGCGAGCACACAGGGGAACGGTTCGGCGGCTTACGCACGGACGCATGCCCGAGCCGGATCCATCACGAGGAGACCCATGAGCAACGTCCCGGCAGCACCGCTGGGAGAGAAGCGGACCGTACGCCTCCAGTGGGCTCCGGCCGCCGCTCCCCGGATCCGCAGGGAGCTCGTCGAGGACCTGCTCGCCCGAGAGGTCTCGCCGCAGGTCATCGACGAGGCCGAGATCGTCGTCAGCGAGCTGGTCGCCAACGCGATCCGGCACGCCCGGCCACTGGCCGACGGGGCCATCCGGATCCACTGGAAGGTCAAGAACAACGTCGTCGAGGTCGAGGTCTCCGACGGCGGCGGCCCCACCGTGCCCCGGCCGGCGCCACCGGCCATGTGGGCGCCGGGCGGACGAGGCCTGCGGATCGTCCGGTCCCTGGCCCACGAGTGGGGAGTCATCGACGACCACAACGGCCGCACGGTGTGGGCCTCGCTCGGCGGGCCGTCACGGCGCCGCTCGCACTGACCGACCGGCTACCCCGACCGGCACCCGGCCGGCACCCGGCCGGCCACCTCGCGCGGGAAGCGCCGGGTGCGGCCGGTGTCCACCCGGCCACTAAGGTGGCGCGCATGGGTAAGGCATCACGTCGACCGCGCGGCGAGCGCGCCGACCGTTCCGCACGTCCGCTTCCGGCTCCGTTCGTGGCTCGGCCCTTCGAGGGCCTGCCCAACGAGACCGACTGGGTCGCGATGCGCGAGATCGTGCCGGCAGCCACCGCCACGGTCCGCTTCGCCGAAGGCCGGGCCCCGGAGGGGGCGCCCGACGAGGTGACCATCGCGACGGTGCTGCCGCTTGCGTGGCCCGGCCTGCACCGCGAGGGTGGCGAGGTGCTCGTCGGCATCCAGTCCGGCAACGCCAGCGGCGACACCAGCCGGGACATCGCCCAGGCCATCGCCCTGACCTGCGCCGCGGCCCCCGGGTCGCCCGTGGAGACGCTTCCCGTCGCCTCGGTCGACAGCCCCCGGCTGCAGGACGTGCTCGACCTCGAGGCACCCTTCGAGATGCAGCTGCACGAGGGCTTCGAGTTCTGGGTGGCCGAGGCCGACCTGGACGCCGACGGCAAGGAGTCGCTCGAGCGCGCCAACGAGTCGGTCATCCCGACCGTCAAGCTCCAGGCGGCGCCCTCGGCGTTCTGGTGCCGCATCGGTGACCGCACCTATGTCCGCTGGGTGCTGCCGTTCGCCGAGGACGCCGCGACCGACGCCCTCGCCCGGCTGCACGCGGCCGGCCGGAGCCACCTCGGCGAGGGCCGCCTGCTCGGCTGCTTCCGCTCCAGCGGCCTGCTCATCCCGGTCTGGGAGGTCGACCCCTCGGCCGAGGCTGCCGAGTTCGAGGATGCGGTGGCCGCGATGCGGACCGCCATCGACGAGGCCGCCGCGTCCACCGACCCCCTCACCGCAGCCGAGCGTGGCGCCAAGGCCGGCCTCACCAACCGCCAGGTCACCCTGCGCTGACCCGGCGTACCGAGACCTCCGCAGACCTCCCCAGTCCTCCCGAGACACGTGAGACCGTTCCGATGACGCAGAACAGTGCGCCGTCCGTCGTCGTCGTCATCCCGGCCAAGGACGAGTCGGCGCGCATCGCCGAGACCATCCGCGGGGTCCGGGCCATCCCGGGCGTCGCCGAGGTCGTCGTCGTCGACGACGGCTCGACCGACGGCACCCACGCCATCGCGGCCGGTGAGGGCGCCGAGGTCGTGCGGCACGCGCGCAACCACGGCAAGGCCGACGCCATGATGAGCGGCCTCGGCCGGGTCCGCGGGCTGCGTCGGGCCGGCCGCCTCGACGAGGAGGCCGCGGTCCTCTTCGTCGACGCCGACCTCGAGGCCTCGGCCCAGGCCGTCGGTGCACTGGTGATGCCGGTGGCCCGGGGCGAGGCGGACCTCACCATCGCCACCCTCCCGCGCCAGCAGGGCAGCGCCGGCGGTCACGGCCTCGTCGTCACGCTCGCGCGTCGCGGCATCGAGGACCTGACCGGGTGGTCGCCGGTCCAGCCGCTGTCGGGCATGCGCTGCCTGTCCGCAGCAGCGGTCGCCGCCGCGACGCCCTTCGCCCGCGGGTGGGGGGTCGAGGTCGGCATGACCATCGACGTGCTCGACGCGGGCCTGCGCATCCTCGAGGTGCCCTGCGACCTGCAGCACCGGGTGACGGGCACCGACTGGCGCTCGCAGGTGCACCGGGCCGCGCAGTACCGCGACGTCGCGCTCGCCCTGGGCGTACGCCGGTTGCGCCGCCGCCTCGGCCCCGCCTGAGCCGGACACGGCGAGCGGAGCGAGCCCAGAGAACTCAGAGGTGGTGGCGGTCGCGGCGTCGGCGGACCGGCGCCTTGCGCGCCTCGATCGACAGGAAGTGCATGACCGCCGACGCGACGAGCGGCGCGGTGAAGATCGCGGCGACCGGCGGGATGGCCGCACCCGAGTCGTTGGTGAGGAAGCCGATGACGGCCATGACGATGATCGACAACAGGCCACGGCGCAGGATCGGCGCCTCCTCGAGCAGGCGCCGCAGCGGCTCGGTGCCCAGGATGCCGGGGCGCAGCACGACGAGCACGACGAAGACCATGAGCGCGACGACGAGCACCAGCAGCCAGGGCATGGCCACGGCGAGGTCGACGTTGGCGACCAGCTTGCGCGAGAGGACGTCCCAGGCGCCGCCGTCGAGGACGGTCTGCAGGAAGCGGCCGGGGTGCGAGCGCTCGGCCTCCGGGCGGCGCCAGTCGAGGTAGGAGACGAGGCCGACGACGAGTCCGGCCAGGACGAGCACGATTGCGATGTTGCGCACCGACGTGCTCCAGCCGAGGACCCCCATGAGCAGGAACCCCAGCGCGGGCACCAGCGCGATCGGGCCACCGAAGTCGGCGCCCCACGCGGGCAGCACGTCCACGGCGAGGGCGCAGCCGCCGACGAGCACGGCGGCGCAGGCCGCGAGCCGGGGGGCACCGCGCCGCATCAACGCGTGCGCGAGGGCCGCGCACAGCAGCAGGACGGCGGCGGCATACAGCGCGAAGGCGACGTTGCCCATCCCGTAGAAGCGGCCGCCGACGAGCGGCTGGAGGCCGAAGATCGAGGAGATCTGCAGGTGCGACCCGGTCAGCAGGTCGATGCCGATGACCCCTGCGGTGATCGCCGACATCGCTGCGAGGGGCCCGAGCGAGGAGCTGCTCCACGGGCCCTTGAGGCAGACGAGGGTCAGCACGCCGCTGATGACGAGCACGAGGACGAGGAGCATCGTCACGAGCGCCACGGTGTTGGTGGAGGCGCGCCACCACGGCACGAGGTTGGCCAGGAACGTCGCGGCCGGCATCGCCGCCGACAGCAGTCCCGTGAGCCGGGTCATGCGCAGCACGCGGGCGCGCGTGAGCCGGCGGTTCCAGGGTCGCGAGCGGCGGATGGTCACCCACAGCACGACCATGACCAGGAGGGTGCCGGCGAGCCAGATCGTCAGGAACGGCGCGACGATGCGGTGCATGGCGTCGGCCTTGGTGTCGATGTCGGTGAGCACGGTCAGCTTGCTGGCGGCCGTGTCCTCGCTGTTGTTGGCCGAGGGCACGATGCTGAGGGCCCGTCCGCCGATCTCCGTCTTCGGGTGCACGCCGCCGCGCTGGAGGATCGTGGCGGTGATGTCCGACAGCTGCGCGACACCGGTCAGGCGGGTGGAGGCGGAGGCCAGCAGCCCGGGGCCGTAGTGGGGTCCACTGGCTGCGAGCAGCCGCAGACGCTCCTGCTGGTCGCGGTCGGCGAGGCCGGCCACGAGCAGGTCGGCGCCGCTGGGCATGGCGTCCATGACGAGCTCGATCCGGCGCTCGAGGCCGTCGACGAGCTCGCGGTGCCGGGTCGGGTTCGGGTCGGTGGTGTCGATGCTGCCGACGTCGACGATGCTGACGGGGCACTGGGCGAGGTCGGAGACGAGGGTGGTGGCCTGGAAGGGGCTGTAGCGCGCGACCTTGCCGTCGGAGGTGGCGGCCGCGAGCCCGCCGCCGGGTCCGATGGCCTGGATGCACGTCTTGTCGGCGGCGAAGCTGTCGCCGAGCAGCCCGAGCTGGGCCCGGAACTCGTCCTCGCGCGAGGCCTTGGCCAGCGCGTCGAAGCCGGCCACGCGGAAGCCGGTCGTGGCATCGCCCGTGACGGTCGGGAGCGGGGCGCACCGGGGGCGCGTCTCGCTGGTGGCCGGTCCGGCCGCCTCTCCGGCCGAGACCGTCGCCCAGCCGTCGGTGGGACAGGTGGTCAGCGGCAGCGTCTTGACCGAGACCGACGCGGCCGCGCCGTCGCGCAGCAGCCCCCACAGGGTGGGGGTCTCCTTGGCCGACACGTCGTCCCACGACAGGCCGCCGAGGCCGACGACCACGAGCGACTCGCCGGGCTGCGGCGCGGTGGTGGGCGGCACCGGGACGGTCGTGCGCTTGACGTAGGCGAGGGTCAGTGCCGCCGCCATCACCAGGAGCAGGACGACGAGCGTCTTGACGGGGTGGCGGCGGATCACGCAGGACACCCTACAAACCGGTCCTGTCCGCGGCCGTCCCGGTCAGGGACTGGTACGAGGGGGCTGCGAGCCGTCCGCGCGGCTACCCTTGCCGATCGTGGACGCCCCGACGCTGACGACGCTCGCCATCGCGGCCGTCGTCGTCGCGCTCGCGGCCCTGGTCCTGGCGATCGGGTCGCAGCGGCGGCTGGCGCAGGTGCGCCGCGACTTCGCCGCGCTCGGCGGTGACGGCACGACCGACATCGCGCGCGTCGCCGCCGGCCAGAACCAGCGCATCGACCGCATCACCGCCGAGGTCTCCCGGCTGCGCGAGCACGTGGCGAGCGCCGAGGAGGACGTGCGCCAGAGCCTGCGCAACGTCGCGGTGGTGCGCTACGACGCGTTCGGCGACATGGGCGGACGCCTGTCGTTCTCGGCGGCCATCGTCGACGACCTGGGCGACGGCATCGTCCTCAGCTCGATCCACGCGCGGGGCGAGTCGCGGACCTATGCCAAGGGCGTCGTCGGGGGCCGGTCGAGCATCACCCTGACGCCCGAGGAGCAGCAGGCGCTGTCCTCGGCGACGAAGGACGAGAAGGGTCGCGTGCCCGCCCGGACGAAGGACGCCTCGTGACCCCGCCGCGCACCCCGGAGCAGCTGCACCGCTTCGGCTACCTCGGCCCACGCGGCACCTTCACGCAGATGGCACTCGACGCCTGGGACGCCGCCGAGGGGCGTGAGCACGTGCCCTTCGGATCGGTCGACGCGGCGCTGACGGCGCTGCGCAGCGGTGACATCGACGCCGCCATGGTGCCGATCGAGAACTCCGTGGAGGGCGGGGTCTCCGCCACGCTCGACGCGCTCGCGACGGGTGAGCCGCTCGTGGTCATCGGCGAGGTGCTGGTGCCGATCACCTTCGTGCTGTGTGCGCGCGCGGGTGTGACGCTCGACCGGATCCGCACGGTCGGCACGCACTCGCACGCGTGGGCGCAGGTGCGCGGCTGGATGGGGCGGCACCTGCCGGACGCGGTCTACGTGCCGACGCTGTCGACGGCCGCGAGCGCAGCGGCCCTCGGTCAGGCCGGCGAGGTGATGTTCGACGCCGGGGTCTGTGCGCCCGTCGCGGCACGCAACGAGGGGCTGGAGGTGCTGGCCGAGGACATCGGCGACAACAGCTCTGCGGTGACCCGCTTCGTGCTCGTCGCGGGGCCCGGCACGTTGCCGGCCCCCACGGGCGCGGACAAGACCACGGTGGTGCTCTTCCAGCGCGATGACCACGCGGGAGGCCTGCTGGAGCTGCTCGAGCAGTTCGCGGTGCGCGGGGTCAACATGACCCGCCTCGAGTCGCGGCCCACGGGCGAGGCGATGGGGTCGTACTGCTTCTCGATCGACTTCGAGGGCCACCTGCTCGACGCGCGCGTGGGCGAGACGCTGATGGGGCTGCGGCGCGTGTGCGCCGAGGTGCGCTTCCTCGGCTCCTACCCGCGGGCCGACGGTGGGCGGCCCGGCACCCGACCGGGCACCACCGACGAGGACTTCGACCGGGCCAGGGCGTGGCTGGACGACCTGCGGGCCTGAGCCGGCTCGTCAGCCGATGGTGGCGCCCATCTTGAGCAGGAAGAGCGTCTCGTCCCTGACGACGCCGTCGGCGCCGACGCGGTTGGCGTCCTGGAGCCGCTCGACCGCCTTCTTGGTCTGGGAGCCGAAGCGGCCGTCGACCGACACGGTGGCACCTGCCGCGCGCAGGGCACGCTGGAGCGTCACGACGTCGGGGCCCGTCGAGCCCGCCTTGAGACTGACGTCGCCGAGCGACCGGGAGATGAGCATCACCCAGCGGCCGGCGTCGACGCGGCCGGGGTGCGGCGGCGGGCCGTCGAGGGCCGCTTCCACCCGGCGGACCGCTGCCAGCGTCTCGGGGCCGTAGACGCCGTCGACGGTGACCGGCCCGAAGTCGGCGTCGTCGAGGAAGCACTGCAGGGCGCGCACGGCCGTGCCGCGGGCGCCCGGCTCGAGCACGGGGTATGCCGGCAGCGTCCGAGCGCACGAGCCCTCCACCGTGCCGGGGCCTCCGGTGGGCGGTGGCGGCTGGGTGGCGGTGGTCGGCGGCGCCGTCGTGGTCGGCGCGCTCGTCGGGGTGGCCGCCGCAGGCACGGCAGCCGGCGCCACCGGCGTGACGGAAGCGGCCGGGGTCGTCGTGGCCGGCGTCGGCCGCGACGGGCTCAGCGGGTCGGCCGTCACCGTGGGCAGCGGCTCCTCCACGGAGTCGGTCGCGGCCTCGACGACGGGCTCGGTCGGCGCGTCCGTGACAGTCGGGGTGCCGAACGCCGGCGTCGGGCGAGCGGCGGCCGTCTGCTCGAGCGTGAGCGGCCCGCACGCGGAGAGCGCGAGCCCCGCGGCCAGCGCCGTCGCCGCGACGGCGACACCTCTTCGTCGGCCGATGCGGCCCCTCACCCCTGCCGTGCCCTGCATCCTGCTGCCCCCTGAGCTCGTGACGGTCCCTGGTGTCCGCGCACGTGCTTCCAGTATGCGCTGGCGGCAGCGGGCGGACGAGCCCGACTCGCGCGACGGCACACGCCCGAATCATCCGCTTCGTCCAGATTTCCGGCGCAAGCCGGCGACGTCGGTGGGGAGGGAGGGGGCGCCGGTGCTGCCCGGCCCGGCGCCCCACGCCCGGGACCGCCCCCACAGCGGTCCCGAGTCCTGCAGGCCATCGAGCCCACCGCCCCTCCACGGTGCCCTGCAACAGCTCGATGACCGTTCCCCCGCCGTCCAGAGCAGCGGCCACGGCTGCTGATACATCCCGACGGGAGAAAGTTCGGGAAGGCGGATGTATCAGGAAACGGCCTCCGGCCTCTCAGTCGGGTGGAAGGGTCCTTCCATCACCGTCGCCGCACAGGAGGTTGTCGATGTCGGATTCCGGTCCAGGCGCCCCTCGGGGTGCAGGCGGCGACGCAGCGGGCGGCCAGGCCCGGCCCGAGCGTCCACCGCTGCGCGCGCTCGACCCGGCGACGGCGACACGCCTGACCGACGGGCGCGCACCGCTCCCGGCGCTCTACGTGTCCAACCGGCTCCTCGTGCGCAACGACCCCGGTCCCACCCGCGGGCTCGCGGGACTCGGCGCGGCGCTCGACCGGCTCGGACTCGACTACGAGGACACCCCGCGCCCCGGTGGGCCGCGTGAGCTCGCCCCCGGTGGCTGGGGCAGGAGCATCACGCTGGTCCCGCGCCGCGCCATCCAGCCGGTCGACGCGTGGGAGGTGCTGCAGCAGCTGCGCGAGGCCGGCGACCCGGTCGCCGAGAGCCTCAGCCTCGAGCACGTCCTGCGCCCCGCCGACGGCTACTGGGGCGGCATCGGAGGCTACTGGGGCGGGATCGGAGGCTACTGGGGCGGGATCGGGGGCTACTGGGGTGGCATCGGCTACTGGGGTGGCATCGGTGGGTCCGCGCTGCAGGAGTACGCCGTGCCCGGCCGCGGCGGCCGTATGCCGGTCAGCCTGGCGCTGCCCGACCCGGCCCTGCGCGCCCGCAAGGTGGACCGCAGCCCGGTCGTCGCGCTCCTCGACACCCCCGTCGCCGACCACCCGTGGTTCCGCGACCCCGAGCGCCTCGTCCGGCTGCGCTACGAGAACGGGCGGCTCGTGCCGGACGACCCTCCGGTGACCTCGCCGAGCGCGGCTTCGGCGAACCCGCAGGCAGCGACACCGGCACCCACACCAACGCCCACACCAGCACCCACTCCGGCGCCCGCTGAGCCCGTGGGCCTGCTGCAGGGCCACGCGACGTTCATCGCGGGGCTGCTGCGGCAGGGCTGCCCCGAGGCGACGGTCCTGTCGATCCCTGTCATGGACGACGACGGCGTCGTCGACGAGAGCCACCTGCTCGACGTGCTCGAGGCCCTGCTGGAGCGTCACGAGCGGGGCCAGAAGCGCGGCGGTCGCAAGGCGGACGTCGTCGACATCCTGTCGCTGTCGATGGGCTACTACGCCGAGGACAGCTCCTTCACCAGCGGCCCCGTCGCCCTCATGCTGGGCCGCTTCACGGCTGCGGGTGTGACCGTCGTGGCCGGCGCCGGCAACGACGGCACCAGCTCGCCGTTCGTACCGGCGTCGCTGGCGACCCCTCTGCCCGGGCCGAAGCTGCCGCAGGTCCCGCCCGTCTCCAGTGTCGGAGCCGGCAACCCCGACGGCACGACGGTCGCGCTCTTCAGCAACCCGCTCACCGTCATCACGGCGATCCGACCGGGCGTCTCCCTGGTCAGCACCCTGCCGCTCACCGACGGGATGGGCCAGCCGTCGTCGCGCATCCCCGGCGACACGTTCGTGCGCTGCACCGTCGATCCCGACGACTACACCGGCGGCTTCGGGGTCTGGAGCGGCACCTCCTTCTCGACCCCCGTCTTCGCCGCCGAGCTCGCCGCCTCGCTCGTCGAGCAGGGCGGCCTCAAGGACGTGCGCCCCGCAGCCATGTGCGGCCGCTCGATCACCGCCCTCCACTGCTGCACGGACAAGGACAAGCCATGACCTCGAGACCCACCGCCCCCGACGGGATCGGGACCCGCGCCGGCCGCGCGTTCGCCGCCTACCGTGACGGCGACCGCGAGCGGCTCTCCGAGCTCGTCGACCTCGTCACCCCGGTGCTCTGGAACGCGGCTCGCTCCCAGGGCGGCACGGCGGCCGCGTGCGAGGACGCCGTCCAGACGGCCTTTTTGCAGCTCGTCGACCGCGCCGAGTCGATCCAGGAGCCGGCGGCCGTGCTCGGCTGGCTCGTCGTCGTCGTCAAGCGCGAGGTCTGGCGCCTGGCTCGGGGCTCGCGCCGCGAGGTCGGCGTCGAGGAGGTTCCCGAGGCGCCCGACCAGCAGCTCGATCCCGAGACGCTCTCCATCCTCTCCGAGCGCCAGCGCGTGCTGTGGAAGCACGTCACGGGGCTGTCCCCGCGGTGCCGGGAGCTGATCCGCGTCATCGCGTTCGCCGACCGCCCGGACTACGCCGCCATCGCGGAGTCGCTCGGGATGCCGGTCGGCAGCATCGGCCCGACCCGTGGCCGTTGCCTCCAGAAGCTGAGGACCACCCTCGGCTCCGATCCCGGATGGGCGGTCTGACCATGACTTCTCACACTGACGCCATCGACCTGCGCGACGAGGCCAACCTCGCCCACGTGCGCGAGCTGTTTGCCCACGCGGACCCGGTGCCCGGGGGCCTCGCCGAGCGCGTGAAGTTCGCCCTGACGGTGCACGCCCTGCACGCCGAGGTCGCCGAGCTGATGGACACGGCGCTGCTCGCGACGCGCGGGACCGACGCGGCGGTCGAGCCGACCCGGACCGAGTCGGTGACCTTCACGGCCGCCTCGCTCAGCCTCATGGTCTCGGCCTCGCCGACGTCCACGGACACGTCAGACGACCGCGTACGCGTCGACGGCTGGGTGACGATGCCGGGCGCGCGGGTCGAGGCGATGACCATCGAGGGGAGCATCTCGGCCGTTTCCGATACGAACGGGCGTTTCGTTCTGGATGATCTACCCCACGGGCCGGTGCACTTCGTCGTGACCGACCCCGACGACGACGACCTGCGACCGGTCATCACACCCACGATCCAGATCTGAGGCAGGCCCTGCTCAGCGGGAGGGTGACCGCGCCCGACCGAAAGGGCGGCAGCCCACCATCGACCTGCTCGAGAGCGCACGCGCCCTGCGGGAGCAAGGGGCTGCGGAGAACGTCGCCGGGCGACCCGTGGAGGCCGCGCGGACGCTGGCGGCTGCCCTCGAGGAGATCGACCGCACGGCGGGTGACGCACCGTCGCGCGAGCACCTGGAGCTGCGCTGCCGCACCCTGGTGACCCTGGCGCTGACCGAGCTCATGCTCGAGGGCGTCGACAGCGCGGTGGCCCGGCTGGCGCAGGCCGAGCAGCTCGTCGTGGAGCTGGACGACGACGTGCTCCGGGCCCGACTGGACTACCAGCGCGCCAACATCCACGGCCGGGTCGGCGACCTCGCCTCGGCCTGGGACGGCCTCGAGGGCGCCGTGCGCCGTCTCGACGCCTTCTCCGAGCACGAGCAGTGCTCGGTGCACCTGAGCCGCGGGATGCTCGCCTTCGAGCTCCTGCGCCCGCGGGAGGCCCTCGAGTCCTTCGCCGAGGCGGCCCGCCTCGCCCACGAGCTCGGCCGCGCGGAGCAGGAGTTCATGGCGCGGCACAACGAGGGGTATGCGGCCTACCTCCTCGGTGACCTCCCGCGGTCCCTGGCGGGCATGGCTCGCGCGGAGGAGCTCGACGCCGACGTCTTCCTCGGGCCGGCCCGCCTGGACCGGGCCCAGGTGCTGCTCGAGGCGGGGCTGGCCGGCGAGGCGATCGAGGCGCTCGAGGCCGGGCTGGCCGAGCTCGACCGCGACGGCCACGACCAGATGCGGGCCGAGTTCGAGCTGGCGCTGGCTCGCGCGCACCGGCTGCTCGGGCACGTGGACCTCGCTGCCAGGGCCGCGGCGTCGGCCCGGGACACCTACGCCCGACTCGGCGCGACCGCGTGGACGGCGAAGGCGACGCTCGTGGGGTTGCTCGCCGAGCTCGACCGGCAGCGGCGGGCGCCCCGGGAGGATGCGGACCCGGCCGGCAGAGTCACGGCGCTCGCCGCGGCGGCGACGGCCGACGAGCTCACGCAGACGGCGACCGGGCTGGGCGACGCGGAGCTGGCCGACAACGCGCGGGTCGTGGCGGCGCAGGCGCTGCTGCTCGCCGGTGACCCGGCCGCGGCGCAGGCCCGGTTGTCGCAGCTCGAGCAGACCGCGAACGGGTCCCTGGCCGACGAGCTGGACTCGGCGGTGGTCCAGGCGATGAGCCTTGTGGCCACGGGTGACCGGCGCGCCGCCCGCGGCCTCCTCTCGCGAGCGTCCCGCCGTCTGGCGGCGGGGCAGCAGGGCAGCGCGAGCCTCGACCTGCGCACGGCGCGGGCCATCCACGGGGCTCGGCTCGCCGAGCTCGACCTCGAGCTCGCCGTCCCCCTCGGCAGCGGCGCCGTGCTGGAGGCGCTCGAACGCTGGCGCAGCGCCACCGACCGCCTGCCGTCGCTCGGGCGCCCGGCGGACGAGCAGCTCGCCGTGCTGACCGAGCAGCTGCGCGCCGTTCGCGGGCAGCTGCGTGGGGAGAGCGATCCTCAGCAGGTGCGGGAGCTGAACGAGCAGGCCGGCCGGCTCGAGCGTCGGATCCGCGCCCGGGACTGGGCGCTCAGCCGCAGTGACGACTCCACGCGGGCCGTTCCGGTGCGGCTGCGCGAGGCCCGCGAGCACTTGGTCCGGGTCGACCGTGACCTGCTGTGGTTCTTCCGGCACCGGGGCAGGCTGTGCGCGGTGGGGATCGTGGGTGGCCGGGCGTCGATGCGCGACCTGATGCCCGTCGAGCGGGCCGCCGAGCTCGCCCAACGCGTACGCGTAGACCTGCGCGCCGCTGCCACGCACCACCTCGGTCCGCTCGCGGGAGCCGTCTGGTCCTCGCTCCGGGCGAGCGCCCGCGAGCTCGACGAGGCCCTGGTGCGGCCGTGGCGCTCCGACCGCGGGCTCGTCGCGGTCACCTGCCCCGAGGTCTCGGCCCTGCCGTGGGCGGTGCTGCCGTCGATGGCGGGGCGGCCCTTCACGGTGGCGCTCTCGCTGACCTCGTACGCGCGTCGGGGGCGTGCCGGGAGCCGGCTCGGTGCGCGGGACGCCGAGGTCTCCGACGCTCCCGGCATGCCTGACCTGCACGTGAGCGTGGGTCCGGGAGTGCCGCGTGGTCTGAGCGAGGGCCGATCGGTGCTCGGCACGTGGGGCGGCCGTGGGGCGCTCGCCGAGCCATCGCGCCGTGACCTGCTGGTCGACGCTCTCGCGCGTCCCGGCGTCGTCCACGTCGCCGCGCACGGCACCCACCAGGTGGAGTCGCCGCTCTTCTCCTCGCTCGTGCTGCACGACGGACCGGTGTTCGCTCACGAGCTGCAACCGACGGGAGTGCGCGCGGACCACGTGGTGCTCTCGGCCTGCGACGTCGGTCTGGCCTCGGCCCGCCCGGGGCACGAGTCGCTCGGCCTCGCTCTGTCGCTGCTCTCGCTCGGCGCACGTTCGGTGGTCGCGGCGGTGGCCCCGGTCCCGGACGACGTCGCCGCGGCGACGATGACGCGGCACCACGGGCTCCTGGCTTCCGGACTGCCGAGCGACGAGGCGCTGGCACGAGCGGTCGCGGAGACCGACGACGTCGCGGCGGCGTTCCTCAGCCTGGGTGGTCAGCACCGACCCTGAGGTTCCGGGCGCCCGGACGGGCGGTGCTAGGCGGCGGCGCGGCGGGCCTTGATCTCGCGGCGCTTGCGCAGGGCCATCGACAGGGCGATCTTGCGGGCGTCGATCGACAGCTCGCGCAGCATGCCCGAGATGGGGTTCGTGAAGCCCGTGAACCACAGTCCCGGTGCGCCTCGGGGGCTGCGGCCGCCGCGCTCGCACGGCCTGCCGCGGTCGTCGAGGACGCCGAGGTGCCCGAGAAGCGGTTCGAGGCCCTGGCTGTAGCCGGTCGCGAGCACGACGAGGTCCGGCTGCAGGCGCGTGCCGTCCGCCAGCAGGACGGCGTCGCCGTCGAAGGCGCCCAGGGCTGCGACGGGCTCGACCGTGCCGGTGCGGATGGCGTCGATGATGCCGACGTCCTGCACCGGGATCGCGTTGTCCTGCTCGACCCGGGTCAGCAGCCCGGTGTCGGGACGGGGCATCCCGTGCTCCGACAGGTCCGGCGTCTGGATCCGCTCGACGATCGGCGCGACGCGGTCGACGAGGGCGGTGGGCAGGTGCCGCACGGCGATGCCGGTGTACTGCGCGGCATACGGCCCGGTGTTGCGGCGCAGGATGTGCGGCGCGGTGCGGACGGCCAGGCGCACGCGCGCGGCGCCGTGCTCGGCAAGGTCGACGGCGAGCTCGGTGCCCGTGTTGCCCGTGCCGACGACGAGCACGTCCTTGCCGGTGTGGGCCGCCCCGTTGCGGTAGTCGCGCGCCAGCACGACGGTGCCGGTGTAGTCATCGAGTCCCGGCACGTCCGGCGTGTGCGGGGTGTGGTTGAAGCCGGTCGCCACGACGACGTAGGGCGCGGTGAGCGTGCTGCCGTCCGCGAGGGTGACGGTCCACGAGGTGGCGTCGGGGGAGCGGTCGAGGCGGCTGACCTCGGCGCCGAGGCGCACGTCGAGGCGGTGGTGGGCGGCATACAGCTCGAGGTAGCGCACCACGTCGTCGCGCGAGACCCAGCGGCCCATCTCCTTGGGGATCGGCAGGCCGGGCAGGCCCGAGAGCTCGCGTGGGGTGTGCAGGTGCAGGCGGTCGTAGTGGCCGCGCCACGAGGAGCCGATGCGGTCGGCCCGCTCGAGGACGACGCCGTGGAGCCCGCGGGCCTTCAGCGCCGCGGCGGTGGCCAGGCCGCCCGGGCCCCCACCGATGATGTACGCGTCGACCGGGACGCTGCGCTGGGTCACCGGCCCAAGGTAGCGGTCGGTCCACGCCTGCGAGGTCAGTCGGCGCCGACGTGCTCCTGCAGCCAGTCGGCGAGCGGCCGCACGGCCCGCCAGGTGTCCCGGACCATGGTGAGGGCGCGACGCGTCGACAGCCAGGCGGGAGCGCCGAAGTCCCGGACGACCATGAGCTCCTTGTGCCGGAGCGTGTCGATGCGTGGGTGGTCGGCGGCGTACCCCCTCGGGGCCGTCTTGACCTTCTCGCCGAGCAGCTCGAAACGGCTGCGGCGCAAGGCGCCCAGGACCTCCTCGAGCCGGAGCCCGCTGGACGGGGCGTCGACGGCACTGCGGAAGCGGGCGGTCAGGCCGGGGTCGGCCGCGCGGAACCCGCCACCGGCGCGCAGGCCGTCCGCGCTCACCTGCACGTAGTAGCCGAGGACCGTCCCGGAGCCGACGAGCGCGCCCTGGTGGGTCTTGTACGGCGACTTGTCCGCGCTGAAGCGCACGTCGCGGTTCGGGCGGAAGAGCCTCGCCTCGCCGAACTCGTCCTCGAGGCCGTCGAGCAGCGCGAGCATCGGCTCTCGGACGTCGCGCTCGTAGGCGTCCTTGTGGGCCAGCCACCAGTCGCGTGAGTTGTGCTCCTCGAGCTCGGCGTAGAAGGACAGGGCGCTCTGCGGGAAGCCGGAGAACGTTGGGAAGGGCGTGCTCATGTGGCGACTCTGACATCCGGGCCAGCTTGTTAGGCAAGGCTTACCTGTGCTTTGCTGAATTCCGTCACGCCGCCGTGTCGTATATCCAGGCAGCAGATCGAGAGAAGGCCCATCGTGCTCGCGAGCAACGCGCTCATCGGACTCCGTGAGGGGCTGGAAGCCGCCCTCGTGGTGGTCATCCTCGTGGCCTTCCTCGTCAAGACCGACCGGCGCTGGGCCCTGCGCTACGTCTGGACCGGTGTCGGTGTCGCAGTGGCGCTCTCCGTCGCGCTCGGCGCCCTGCTCACCTACGGCACGCGGCAGCTGACCTTCGAGGCCCAGGAGCTCATCGGCGGCAGCGCCTCGATCATCGCCGTCGTCTTCGTGACCTTCATGGTCTTCTGGATGAAGTCGGCCTCGCGCACCATCTCGGGCGAGCTCAAGGGCAAGCTCGACAAGGCCCTCGACATGGGGCCGCTCGCCATCGCCCTCGTCGCCTTCCTCGGCATCGGCCGTGAGGGTCTCGAGACGGCGATCTTCTTCTATGCCACCACGCAGGCCGCCGGCCAGGGCAACAGCCAGCCGCTCGTCGGCTGGGTCATCGGGCTCGGCGCGGCGGCGGTGCTCGGCTGGCTCATCTACCGCGGCGCCGTGAAGATCAACCTGTCGAAGTTCTTCCGCTGGACCGGCATCCTGCTCGTCCTCGTCGCCGCCGGCATCCTCGCGTACGGCCTGCACGACCTCCAGGAGGCGCAGTTCCTCCCCGGCCTGTCGACGCTCGCCTTCGACGTCAGCAACACCGTCGACCCGGGCAGCTGGTACGCCGCCCTCGCCAAGGGCATCTTCAACTTCACGCCCGAGACGACCGTGCTGCAGGCGGTGGCCTGGGTGCTCTACGTCGGCGTCGTGCTGACCCTCTTCCTGCGCCCGGCCCGCACCCCCGCCCAGCCCTCGGCTGCTGCCACGAGCGCGACCGGTCGTCCCAGCGTCGCCGCCTGACCGCCTGACCGCCTGCCGCCGCACCAGCCCTCGCACTCACACCTCGCCAGGAGACCTCGCCATGCCCCGCCCTGCCCTGCGTCCCGTCGCGCGTGCCGCCGCCCCGGTCGCGCTCACGCTCGCCGCAGCCCTCGCCCTCACCGGCTGCGCCGACAAGCCGACCGCGACGGCAGGCACCAACGGCTCGGCCGGCTCGGCCGGCGGGCCGATCACGGTCCAGGCGAGTGACACGGCGTGCACGCTCAGCGCGACGACCGCCAAGGCCGGCACCATCACCTTCCAGGTGAGCAACACCGGCACGAAGACCAACGAGTTCTACCTGTATGCCGAGGGTGACCGCATCGTCTCCGAGGTCGAGAACATCACCCCGGGCCTGAGCCGCGAGCTGAAGGTCGAGCTCACCGAGCCCGGCACCTTCACGACCGCGTGCAAGCCCGGCATGGTCGGCGACGGCATCCGCGGCACCTTCACCGTCACGGGCACGGCCGCCAAGGGCAGCGCCGACGCCAAGGTGGCCAAGGCCATCACCGACTACCGCGCCTACGTCGCCTCCGAGGCCGACGAGCTCGTCGAGGGCACCGAGAGGTTCGCCGCCGCCGTCAAGGCCGGCGACGTCGCCAGGGCCAAGGCGCTGTATGCGCAGGCGCGGCACCCGTGGGAGGCCATCGAGCCGGTCGCCGAGGGTTTCGGCGGCCTCGACCCGAAGATCGACGGCCGCGAGGACGTCGTCGCCGACGGCATGGCCTTCACCGGCTACCACCGGCTCGAGAAGGACCTCTGGAAGGACGGCCTCCAGAAGGACTCGGCCGCGATCGCCGACCAGCTCCTCGCCGACGTGAAGCAGATCGCGGCCAGGAGCAAGACCGTCGAGCCCACGGCCCTGTCCATCGCGAACGGCGCCAAGGCCCTGCTCGACGAGGTTGCCACCGGCAAGGTCACGGGCGAGGAGGAGCGCTACTCCCACACCGACCTCTGGGACTTCGACGGCAACCTCGAGGGCTCCCAGCAGGCGCTCGCTGCCCTGCGCCCGGTCATCACCGAGCGGCAGCCGGCCCTGCAGAAGGCGCTCGACACCCGCTTCGCCGAGCTCAAGACCCTGCTCGGCGCCCACAAGGACGGCGCCGACTACACGAGCTACACCTCGCTGACCCCCGCCGACATCAAGGCACTGACGGTCTCGCTCGATGCCCTGTCCGAGCAGGTCGCCAAGGTGCCCGGAGTCGTGGAGGCCAGGTGAGCGGCGGGGCAGCGGCGGGCGTCAGCCGTCGCCGGCTCCTCGGCGCCACCGGCGCGGGGGTCGTGGGCGGAGGACTGGCCGGGTATGCCGTGTCGCGCGGTCTCGATGCCGCCCCCGCGGGTGCCACCGAGTCCACGGCGGCCCCTGCCGTCTCGCTCGACGCGCCGATCCCCTTCCGGGGGACGCATCAGGCCGGCATCATCACCCCGGCCCAGGACCGGCTCCACTTCGTGGCGCTCGACGTCGTGACGAAGGACCGCGAGGAGCTGCGCAGCCTGCTCGAGGAGTGGACGCGCGCCGCCGAGCGGATGACGGCCGGCGCCGAGGCGGCACCGGGCGGTCTCGTCGGCGGTGGACCGAACCGTGCACCCGAGGACACCGGCGAGGCGTACGGCCTGCCGGCCTCCGGCCTGACGATCACGATCGGCTACGGCCCCTCCCTCTTCGACGGGCGGTTCGGCCTCGCCCCGAAGCGGCCGGCGGCCCTGCAGGACCTGCCGGCCTTCACCCGCGACCAGCTCGACCCCCGGCGCAGCGGCGGCGACCTCTGCATCCAGGCCTGCGCCAACGACCCGCAGGTCGCGGTCCACGCCGTCCGCAACCTTGTCCGCATCGGCTTCGGGGTCGTGGCGGTCCGCTGGTCGCAGCTCGAGTTCGGGCGCACCTCCTCGACGTCCACCTCCCAGTCCACGGCCCGCAACCTCTTCGGCTTCAAGGACGGCACGAACAACCTCAAGGCGGAGGAGCCCGAGGCGCTCGACCAGCACGTGTGGGTCGGTCCCGGCGACGAGACCGGCGGCGCGGCCTGGATGACCGGTGGCTCCTACCTCGTCGCCCGGCGCATCCGGATGCACATCGAGGTCTGGGACCGCACCAGCCTGCAGGAGCAGGAGGACGTCATCGGCCGCGACAAGAAGGAGGGCGCGCCGCTGGGCGCGGCGAAGGAGCACGACGCCCTCGACTTCGCGAAGAAGGGACCGGACGGCGCGCCTGCGATCCCGCTGACCGCCCACGTGCGCCTGGCCCACGAGAGCCACCTCGGCGGCATACGGCTCCTGCGACGCGGCTACAACTTCACCGACGGCTCCGACGGGGTCGGGCACCTCGACGCGGGCCTCTTCTTCCTCGCCTACATGCGTCACCCGGGCAGGCAGTTCGTGCCGATGCAGCGGGCGCTGGCCAAGGCCGACGGCCTGAACGAGTACATCCAGCACAACGGCTCGGCCGTCTTCGCGTGCCCGCCCGGGCTGAAGGACGGCGAGCACTGGGGTCAGGCGCTGTTCGCCTGACCCCTCCCGGCCCGAACGCTGCGTTCGGTGTCGAAAGCGCTGTTAGAACACTGAGTTCGCGACCGAACGCTGCGTTCGGTCAACGGCGGGCGACGGCTACTGGCTGACGCGGACCGTCAGGCACCCCGGGAGCACTGTCGCACTCACCTCGGTGGCCTCGCCGATGACGTCGCCGTCGATCTGCACCGGCACGGGCCGGTCGGTGCGCACCCGCACCTCCCGGCACACCTTGTGGTCGAGCGTCGGGTGACCCTTGCGGCGGCGGGTCGCGACGCGGGTGGCCACCGGCACCCAGCCGACGACGCCCCGCGGTGAGGCGATCACCGTGTCGAGCTGACCGTCGTCGACCCGGGCGTTCGGCATGAGCACGAGGCCGCCGAGCAGCCGCCCGCAGTTGCCGATCACGACCATGCGCGCGCGCCGGCGGAACTCCAGCTCGTCGTCGACCTTGACGCCGATGCGGAACTCCGGCGAGACGAGGTGCTTCACGCCCGAGACCATGTAGGCCGGCCAGCCCACCTTGGCCTTGAGGTTCTCGTTGGTGCCGGCCATGATCTGCGCGTCCATGCCGATGCCGCTCATGACGAGGAAGCGGTGCGTGTGCGGCGCGACGGCCTCGTCCGTCGGGGCGTCGGTGTGGGCGTCCGTCGGGGCGCCGACGACGAGCTCGCCGACGTCGATGCGGCGGTTGCGTCCGGTCAGGGCGACGGTGACGGCCATCTCCAGCGCGACGGGCAGGTCGAGGTTGCGGGCCAGCAGGTTCCCGGTCCCCGCCGGCAGGATGCCCAGGGCCGTCTCGGTGCCGATGAGGGCGCTCGCGACGTTGCGCACCGTCCCGTCACCGCCGAGGGTGCACACGAGGTCGACCCCGTCGCGCACGGCCTGCGCGGCCTGGCCGGTGCCGGGGTCCTCGACCGTGGTCTCGTAGAAGAGCGGCTCGCCCCAGCCGTTGGCGAGGCACGCCGCAGTGATGCGCTGCTCGACCGCCACGAGGTCGGTGAACTTCGTCGGGTTGATGACCACCCCGGCACGCTTGAGCGGTGCCGGCGGCTCGTCGCCGCCCCGGAAGTGGTCACGCGGCGGCCGCGGACGGCGGCGCAGGGTCGCCGTCGCCTCCGGCGCCACCCGCGTGAGGACGAGCCCTCCGACGACCAGCGCCAGCACGACGATGCCGGCGATGATCCACGGCAGGTAGTCCTTGAGCACGAAGACATACGGTATCCCGAGCGTGAACGGCTCCCGAACAGCCGCTGCCCGGGCGAGCGCCCGGGCCTAGGGTGAGCGCATGAGCGAGCCGATCCGCGACCCGGGACCCTCGCGGCCCGACGACGCCGACTGGACGTGGGTCCTCGAGCGCCCGTGCCCGGACTGTGGCTTCGACCCCGGCGCCGTCGAGACGGCCGACGTCCCGGCACTGCTGCGTGAGGCGGCCGAGAGGTATGCCGTCCGGCTCGGTCGCGACGATGCGCGGACCCGCCCGGAGGCGGGCGTGTGGTCACCACTGGAGTACGCGTGCCACGTCCGCGACGTCTGCGAGGTCATGACCGGCCGGCTCGAGCAGATCCTGGCCGGCGGTGGCGAGGTCGTCACGTTCGCGAACTGGGACCAGGATGCGACAGCCGTCGAGGGTGAGTACTGGCGGAGCGACCCGCAGGTCGTGGCGCGCGAGGTCACCGCTGCGTGCGAGACGGCGGCGACGGCATACGCCCGCCCGTCGGGTACGCAGTGGGAGTGGCCGGCGTTGCGCAGCAACGGCTCCCGCTTCACCGCCCGCACGCTCGCGCTCTACTTCGTCCACGACGTCCGCCACCACCTCTGGGATGTGACCGCATGACCCTGCCGATCGACGTGCCGCTCCGGCTGCCCGAGGCCCGCACGCCCGACCCGCACGACGCGCCCGCCATCCGCTGGGGTGTCCTCGCGCCGGGCGGCATCGCGCACACCTTCGCGGACGCCGTCGCGGTCGGCACCGCCTCGTCGGTCGTCGCGGTCGGCTCCCGCAGCCTCGACCGGGCCAAGGACTTCGCCGACGAGTTCGGCATCCCCCGGGCGCACGGCTCCTACGAGGACCTCGTCGCCGACCCGGAGGTCGACGCCGTCTACGTCGCGTCGCCGCACTCGGAGCACCGCGACCACGCGCTGCTGGCGATCGAGGCGGGCAAGCCCGTGCTCGTCGAGAAGTCGTTCACCCGCAACGCTGCCGAGGCGCGTGACGTGCTCACGGCGGCCGAGGAGCAGGGGCTGCTCGTCGTCGAGGCGATGTGGAGCCGGTTCCTGCCGCACTACGACGTCGTGCGACACGTCGTCGAGACCGGCCTCGTCGGCGAGCTCGTCGCGGTCTTCGCCGACCACGGGCAGCGGCTCTACCCCGACGGCCCGGAGCGCCTGTCGCAGCCGGAGCTGGCCGGCGGGGCGCTGCTCGACCTCGGCGTCTACCCCGTCTCCTTCGCCGACCTCGTCCTCGGCGGCCCGTCGTCGGTCTCGGCCGTCGGGGTGCTCACCGACCTGGGTGTCGACGCGACGACCACGATGACCGTGACCGGCGCCGGCGGGGCCCAGGGCCTGCTGTCGTGCACGATGGCCGCGGTCACGCCCTGCACCGCCGTCGTGGCCGGGACCGAGGCGCGGCTCGAGCTCTCCGGCACGTTCTACTCGCCCGGCTCGACGATCCGGCTCGTCGACCGCCACAACGAGACGATCGACGAACGTCCCGGGGGGCTGACGGACGACGTGCGTGGGTTCTCCTACGAGGCAGCGGAGTTCGCACGGTGCCTCGTCGCCGGTGAGAAGGAGTCGCCGCTCATGCCGCACGCCGCGACGCTGCGCGTCATGGAGACGATGGACGACGTACGCCGCCAGGTGGGGGTCGTCTACCCCGGCGAGTGAGCGCGCCCGGCCTCAGGAGGCTCGGCGCTCGCCCGCCCGGACGTCACGCCGGGAGCGGGCCCGGTCCGGCTCGTTGATCTCCGCCCAGACGGCGTCCAGGGAGAGCCCGAGCACGTCGGCGATGGCGGCGATCGTGGGGAAGGCGGGGGTCGCGACACGACCCGACTCGATCTTGCGCAGGGTCTCCGGTGAGACCTGGGCGTCGAGCGCGGTCTCGAGCATCGACCGCGAGCCTCTGGCACGGCGCAGCAGGGCGCCGAGGCGCTGTCCGCGGGCGAGCTCTGCGGGGGTGAGGGGCAACCGGACCATGGCACCAACTCTAGTACCGGTATAACATTGCCGGGATATGTATTGGCACCAAGAGTGGGGCAGTACGTGATCGAGATCCTGAACGCCGACGAGCTCCGCCGGGCGCGGGCCACCGGGGCCCTCGTGGGAGAGATCCTGGCCACCCTGCGCGAGCGGTGCGCGGTGGGGACCAACCTGCTCGAGGTCGACGGGTGGGCGAGGGCCATGATCGCCGAGGCCGGGGCGCAGTCCTGCTACGTCGACTACGCCCCGTCGTTCGGCCGCGGCCCGTTCGCCCACTACATCTGCACCTCGGTCAACGATGCCGTGCTCCACGGCCGACCGCACGACTACGCCCTCGCGGACGGCGACCTCGTGTCGCTCGACCTCGCCGTCTCGCTCGACGGCATCGCCGCCGACTCGGCCGTCAGCTTCGTCATCGGCGGCTCCCGCCCGGCGGAGAGCGTGGCGCTCATCGAGACGACTGAGCGCGCCCTCGCAGCCGGCATCGCCGCTGCCGGACCCGGCGCGCGCCTCGGTGACGTCTCGCACGCCATCGGCTCGGTGCTGGCGGAGGCCGGCTACCCGGTCAACACGGACTTCGGCGGCCACGGCATCGGCTCGACCATGCACCAGGAGCCGCACGTGCCCAACCTCGGGCGCCCCGGTCGCGGCTACCGGCTCCGGCCCGGCCTGCTGCTGGCTCTGGAGCCGTGGGTGATGGCCGACACCGACGAGCTCGTCACTGCGGAGGACGGGTGGACGCTGCGGAGCGCGACCGGCTGCCGCACCGCCCACAGCGAGCACACGATCGCGATCACCGACGACGGCGCCGAGGTGCTCACCCGACGGCCCATCCGCTAGCCCTGGGACGGGCCGCACACGCCTCGTAGCGTCGGTGCAACCATCCGGGCCCTGCCGCAGTCATACTGCCGTCCTCACCCGCCCGAGACACCGAGGTCTGCGATGCTCACCGACGAGTTCGGCCCGTTCTCCCCGGACCTGCCCGGTCCCTCGACGATCTTCGTCGTCTTCTTCGGCCTGGTCATGACGCTGGTCGTCCTGGGCTTCGTCTTGGTCGCCGTCAACGGGATCTCGCAGTGGCGGGCCAACGAGGCCTCGCCGCTGCGCAGCGTCGACGCAATGGTGGTCTCGCGCCGCACCGACGTGCGGCGCCGCGCCGGCTCGACCGGTGCACCGGTGGACGGCTCCGGCACGGCCGTCGCGATGACCGGCCCCAGCACGAGCACGAGCTACTTCGTGACCTTCGAGGAGCCCTCGGGGGAGCGGCGCGAGCTGCAGCTGAGCGGCGTCGACTACGGACAGCTGGCAGAGGGTGACCGGGGCCACCTGATCCACCAGGGCACGCGCTACAAGGGGTTCACCCGCCAGGTGCCCGGTCCCCGCTGACCCGGCCCGGCGGCATACGCCCTCGGTGTGGTGCGGTCAGGCGCCCATCTCGTTGGGGTCGCGCCAGCGGCGCTCGAACGGCAGCCGCCACGCGAACGGCGCGATGAGCTGGTGGATCTGGTTCGGCCCCCAGCTGCCCGGGTCGTAGGGCCGCACGGGCGGCGGGTTCTCGAGGAGCGTCTGGCTGATCTCCCAGAGCCGCTCGATGCCCTCGGCTGAGGTGAAGAGGGTGCGGTCGCCGCGGGCGGCGTCGTAGATGAGCCGTTCGTAGGCCTCGAGCACCGCCCCGGCCCAGTGCGTCTCCTGCATCGAGAACTGCATCGAGAGCTTGTCGAGCTTCATGCCCGGTCCGGGACGCTTGCCGTAGAAGGACAGCGACATCCGGGCCTTGTCGGCGAGGTCGAAGGTCAGGTGGTCCGGGCCCTCGTCGCCGACGCCCGACGCCGCCGGGAACATCGAGCGCGGGGGCTCCTTGAAGGCGATCGAGATGATCCGCGCCCCCTCGGCCAGGCGCTTGCCGGTGCGCAGGTAGAAGGGCACGCCCGCCCAGCGCCAGTTGTCGACGAAGCACTTGAGCGCGACGAACGTCTCGGTCTGGCTCTCCGGGTCGACGCCGGGCTCGTCGCGGTAGCCGACGTACTGGCCGCGCACGACGTCGTGCGGCTCGATCGGCGACATCGAGCGGAAGACCTT
Organism: Terrabacter sp. NPDC080008; assembly: GCF_040702505.1. Classification (NCBI taxonomy): domain Bacteria; kingdom Bacillati; phylum Actinomycetota; class Actinomycetes; order Micrococcales; family Intrasporangiaceae; genus Terrabacter; species Terrabacter sp. NPDC080008. The sequence continues at coordinate 13,700 of NZ_JBFBLC010000001.1, read as the reverse complement.
GTTCTTCTCCTCACTGATGGCCGCCGGCTCGAGGGCCGTCGGCGGCTCCATCGCGGTGAAGGCGAGCACCTGGAACAGGTGCGTCACGACCATGTCGCGGTAGGCGCCGGTGCCCTCGTAGAAGTCGGCCCGCTGGGAGAGCCCCAGCGTCTCGGGCACGTCGATCTGCACGTGGTCGATGTGGTTGCGATGCCAGATCGGCTCGAAGAGGCCGTTGGCGAAGCGGAAGGCGAGGATGTTCTGCGCCGGCTCCTTGCCGAGGAAGTGGTCGATGCGGAAGATCTGCTCCTCCGAGAACACCTGGTGCAGCTCGGCGTTGAGCGCGCGGGCGCTCTCGAGGTCGGTGCCGAAGGGCTTCTCCATGACGATGCGGCTGCGCTCGACGAGCCCCGCCTGGCCGAGCTCGTGCACGACGGCGAGAGCCGCCTTCGGGGGCACCGACAGGTAGTGCAGGCGCCTGGCCTCGGGGCCGAGGATCGCCTCGGAGTCGTCCACGGCCGCCCGAATCCCCTGGGGGCCGGCGCTCCCCGGGACCCAGTGGATGCGGTCGGCGAACTCCCGCAGGTCGTCGTCGCTGACGTCGTGGCTGCTGTGCTCGCGCACCGAGGCGAAGACGATGTCGAGGAACTCGTCGCGGGTCAGCTCGTCGAGGGAGGTGGCGACCACGCGCAGGCCCGCGAGCAGCTTCGACTCGTGCAGGTGAAGCATGCCCGGCAGCAGCTTGCGCCGGGCTAGGTCTCCGGTGGCACCGAACAGGACGACCGTCGTGGCAGGCATGCCTCCAGCGTGCCCCAGATCGTGCTCCGTGCGGGGGATGTGCTCTGCCCGGGCGACAGTTCAGGCGGCTGCCGACTGCATCCGGGCACTGACCTCGTACGAGCGCGGGGAGCGGTCCACGGTCACTCGATGTTCCGGTCCTGGCGTCCCGCGAGCACGTCCGCGCGGATGGTCTCGAGGGCCTCGCTGAGCGGTGCGGGGTTGACGGCGAGGTTGTAGGGGAGGCAGATCCCCTCGCTCCCGATGACCCCGGGTGCGTAGAGGCGCGAACGTCGCCCACCGGCGCTCTTGCGCTGCGCGGCCCACGCGTCCACGGTCGACTCGTCGACGAGGATCGTGGCAACGCGGTGGCTCTTGTCCACGGCATTGCCCTGCAGGCCGGTGCCGAAGCCCGAGATGACCGACCACGGGACGCACCTGCCCTGGATGTGCACGCCCTCGGCGTCGGCGACCACGGGCGGTCCGGCCGGCCGGTCCTGCCCGATGCCGAGCCCGAAGATGAAGAGGCCGATGAGGGCGAAGAGGGCGCCCATGACGGCCTCGCCGCCGTCGGCCGGCTCCCCGGTGCCGGGAGGGATGGTGCCCGTCCACAACCCGACCAAGGTCAGGCCGGCCGCCATCAGTCCCCCTCCGATCGCGAGGTAGACCCACACCATCGCCCGGCTGAACCGGACCTCCACCCTCCCGTCACGACGGAACGTGTCGACGACACGACGGACCCGTGCTCCCCTGTGCGCACTCATGGGCGCGATTGTGCCGTATGCGTTCCCGTCCGGCTCAGAGCGCCTCGACCCGCACGCGCCCACGGGCCACGACCCACCGGTGCGTCAGCCGTATGCCGTCCAGGAAGCCCTCGTCGTGGCTCACCACGAGCACCGTCCCGCCGAAGGCCGCCACGGCGGCCTCGAGCTGCTCGATCGCGTCGATATCGAGGTGGTTGGTCGGCTCGTCGAGCACGAGCACGTTGACCTCGCGGCCCTGGAAGAGGGCCATGAGCGCGCGGGTGCGCTCGCCCATCGACAGGCTGCGTGCAGGACGTGCCACGTGCTCCGAGCCGAGGGCGAACTTCGCCAGCAGCGTGCGCACCTCGGCGATCGGCCGCTCACGGCCGGTCTTCGGGTCAGCACCGAGCTCACGGCGCACGACCTCCAGCACGCTCGCGTCGTCGTCGAGCAGCTGCCGCCGCTGGTCGATGACGCCGACCGAGACGCGCGTGCCGAGGGACTGCCGGCCGCGGGTCAGGGGCAGGTCGCCGAGGAGGGCGCCGAGCAGGGTGGTCTTGCCGGAGCCGTTGTTCCCGACCAGGGCGATCCGGTCACCGCGCCCGACGGCCAGGCTGACCGGGCCCAGGCGGAAGCCGTGCCGCTCGACGACCGCGTCGGAGAGGGTCGCCACGACGTCGGCAGACGGTCCTCCCTCGGTGATCGCATAGCGCAGCTGCCACTCCTTGCGCGGCTGCTCGACGGCGGCGAGCCGGTCGGCAGCCCGCTCGAGCCGGGCACCCTTGGCACCCTGACGATCCGCCCTCGCCTTGTGCTTCTCGCGGATGTGCTTGTCGGGCTCCCCGCCCGCGGCCACGCTCCGCCGGCCCTTCTCGGCCCAGCTCTGGCGCTGCCGGGACTGCGCGAGCAGGGAGTCACGGTGGGCGGCATACCCCTCGTACGCCTCCCACGCGTGCGCGCGGGCGAGCTCTCGCTGCGCGACGAAGTCGCTCCACCCGCCGGAGTAGTGCCCGATCCGCTGCTGCTTCACATCGAGCTCGACGACGTCCGTGGCGACCGCGTCGAGGAAGGCGCGGTCGTGGCTGGCGATCATCACCGGACCCTCGTGGGCGCGCACGAAGTCGGCGACGAGGGCGAGGCCGCGGGCGTCGAGGTCGTTGGTCGGCTCGTCGAGCAGGAGCACGTCGTACTGGCTGAGCAGCACTGCGACGAGGCACGCCCTGGCCGCCTGCCCGCCCGAGAGCGTGCCCAGCGGCCGGTCCAGCGCGACCTCGAGGCCGACGCGGGCGGTGACCTCCGGCAGGCGCTCCTCGAGGTCGGCCGCGCCGAGGGCGAGCCAGCGCTCGAGCGCGGTCGCGTAGCGGTCTTCGCTGCCGTCGGCGCCCTCCGCCAGCGCGGCCGACGCGGCCTCGAGCTCAGTGTCGGCGGCGGTCACGCCGGTGCGGCGGCGCGCGTACGCCAGCAGCGTCTCCGCCGGGTCGGGCACGACCTGCGGCAGCCAGCCGACGGTCGCGTCGCGCGGGGCGAGCCGGATCGCACCGGCCTCGACGGGCAGCTCGCCGACGATCGTGCGCATCAGCGTCGACTTGCCCGAGCCGTTGGGGCCGACGACGGCCGTCACGTCGCCGTCGGCGAGCGTCAGGTCGAGTCCGGAGAAGAGGGTCCGCGCGCCGAAGGCGACGTCGAGACCGGTGATCGTGAGGGCACAGGACATGTGGGGTTCCTTGATGGTCGGCAGGGCCCCGCGCGCGACCTCGACCGATCATCGGGAGGCGGCGAGCGGGCGGGCTCGAGGCATCAGGACATCCACACGGGTGCGACCGTAGACGCCGGGACGCGCGCCCGTCCACCGACTTTTTCGGCGTCCGCCTCAGACGAGGTCGGCGTCGTGGACGACGATGGCGATCTGGACGCGGTTGTCGGCGCCGAGCTTGTCCAGCACGCGCGACACGTGCGCCTTGACGGTCGGCACCGAGAGGTAGAGCTCACGCGAGATGTCCGCGTTGGACAGGCCGCGTCCGATGGCCAGGGCGACTTCGCGCTCACGGTCGGTGAGCGTGGCCAGCCGCGCCTCCGCGTCGGCCCGGCGCGGGTCGACCGCTTCGTCGGCGACCCCGCCGGTCGCGACGTGGGCGATGAGGGTCGCGGTGACGCTGGGGGACAGGATCGGCTCTCCGGTCGCGACGAGCCGCACCGCCTCGACGAGCCGGCGTGGCTCGGTGTCCTTCAGGAGGAAGCCGTGCGCGCCGGCCCGGAGGGCCTGCACCACCATGTCGTCGGCGTCGAAAGTCGTGAGGACGATGACCTTGAGGTCGTCGCCACGCGCCGTGCGGGCAGCCCGAGCCGACCCGGAGAGAAGCGATCTCGTGGTCTCGAGGCCGTCGCGCCGCGGCATGCGGATGTCCATCAGGACGACGTCGGGCTGGTGCTCGCCGACGACGCGCTCGGCGTCGATGCCGTCGCCGGCCTCGGCCACGACCTCGAGGTCGGGTGCGCCACCGAGGATCATCCGCAGTCCTGCGCGCACCAGTGCGTCGTCGTCGACGATGACGACGCGCGTGCGCCCTCGGTCCCCGCTCACCGCGACCACGGTAGCCGAGCCCTGAGGACGAAATCGCCTGCCCTGTCGGGGCCGTAGGTCAGCTCGCCGCCCGCGAGGACGGCGCGCTCGGTGAGGCCGAGCAGTCCCAGCCCGGACCCGACCGTGGGCTCAGGGCGTATGCCTTCGGCTGCGCGGGCGTCGTGGCGCGGCACCGCGTTGCGCAGCGTCACCTGCACCGCCTCGTCGTCGGGCCCGCCGCCGGGAGCCGTCGAGACGCTGACGCGGACCGCCGCACCCGCGGCGTGCTTCCGGGCGTTGGTCAGGCCCTCCTGGACGATCCGGTAGGCGCTGCGCGAGACCTGCTCGGGCACGGCGTCGAGGTCGCCGGAGCGCTCCAGGTGCACTGTCGTTCCTGCCGAGCGCGCCTCTGCCACAACGGTGTCGAGGTCGTCCAAGGTGGGCTGCGGGGCCTCGGGCGAGCCGTGCTCCGACGCCCCGGGGCCCGGCACGTCGCGGAGCACGCCGAGGACGGCACGCAGCTCGGTCAGGGCGCGGTTGGCGCTCGCGCGGACGATCTCGGCCGTCTCGGCGACCTGTTCGGGAGTGAGGTCGGTGCGGTAGGCGAGCGCCCCGGAGTGCATGGCCACCAAGGAGATCCGGTGGGCGAGGACGTCGTGCATCTCGCGCGCGATGCGGGCCCGCTCGGCGACCTGCGCCTGCACGACCCGCATCGCCTGCTCGCGCTCGGCGGTCAGGGCACGCTCGTGCAGCGAGGCGACGAAGGCGCGACGCTCGCCGACGGCCCACCCGATGGCGACACTGACGGCGAGGCTGAGCAGCCCGATGATGATGTCGGGCAGGGTGATCGCCGCGGCTTCGGTGGGGTAGACGAGCGAGTGCGACACCCCGGCGAGCATCCACGGCAGGGCGACGACGGCGATCTCGCGCCAGCGCTGCCGCGTCGAGAGCGACACCAGCGCGACGAGGGAGGCCCCCACGCTGACCGAGGACACCCCCGAGAGCGCCGTCGTGGCGAGGGCCACCACGAGCGGCCACCGGCGACGCCACAGCAGCAGCGCGGTCGCACAGGCCCCGACCCCGAGGTCGACGAGGAGCCAGTCCTTGCCGAAGGCCGGGTCGACCCCGCGCTGGTCGAGCTGCGCCTGCACGGCGCCCCAGATCGCGAGCCCGAAGAGGAACGCGGTCCCGAGCCGCCAGGACTCGCCCCACACGTGACCGCCCCGGGTGCGGGCGATCCGGGGCGGCGACACCCGGCCAGCCTAGGGGCGGACGGCACGCGACGGCATACGACCAAGGTCTGCTCCCGCACCCCGCCGACCCCGACTCCAAGCACGGACCCTGAGCACGGACCCTGACCGGCGTCAGGGTCGCATGCGACCAAGGTAGGGGTCGGATTCAGGCTTGTGACGGATGTGCCGCACTCGCCCGGTTCGAGAGGGTGGAGCCCATGATCACAGTGGAACGACTCACCAAGCGCTACGGCCCGTTCACGGCCGTCGACGACGTCTCCTTCGACGTCAAGCCGGGCCTCGTCACCGGCTTCCTCGGGCCGAACGGCGCCGGCAAGACCACGGCCATGCGGATCATGGCCGGCCTGACGCCCGCCACGTCGGGCCGCGCCACGGTGCTCGGGAAGCCGTATGCCGCCCTGCCGAACCCGGGCCGCCACGTCGGCCTGCTCCTCGACGCCTCGGCGCAGCACGCCGGCCGCACCGGACGCGAGGTCCTGACCCTCGGCGCCATCCTGATGGGCGTCGGCAAGCACCGCGTCGACGAGATGGTCGAGCTCGTCGGCCTCACCGAGAAGGAGGCGAACCGGCGGGTGCGCAACTACTCCCTCGGTATGCGCCAGCGCCTCGGCATCGCGCACGCCCTGCTCGGCGACCCGGAGGTGCTCATCCTCGACGAGCCGGCCAACGGCCTCGACCCGGCCGGCATCCGGTGGATGCGCGACCTGCTGCGCGGCTACGCCAACGAGGGCGGCACCGTGCTGCTCAGCTCCCACCTGCTCAACGAGATCGAGCGGGTCGCCGACGAGATCATCGTCATCGGCCACGGCAAGATCGTCGCCCAGGGCACCAAGGACGAGCTGCTCGCCGGCGCAGGCACGTTCACCCGCTCCACCGACGACGACGCCCTCATGGCTGCCCTGGCCGAGCAGTCGATCGTCGCGCAGCGCACGCCGACCGGCGGCCTGCAGGTCGAGGCCGAGCCGATCGCCGTCGGCCGGGTTGCCGTGGCCCACCAGATCGTCCTGACCGAGCTTCGCGGCGCAGACAGCCGGGGCCTCGAGGAGATGTTCCTCGACCTCACGGCCGACGCCGCACGAGAGGAGGTGGCGGCATGACCGCGACCACGACCACCACGCCCGCTTCCCCCGGGGCTCCCGCGTCGAAGAACGCCGAGTCCGCGCTGCCGACCCATGCCAAGGTGCCCAGCCGCATCGAGGGTCCGCGCCCCACCAGCGGGGTGCCGTTCGGTCGCCTCGTGCACGTCGAGCTGCGCAAGATGCTCGACACCCGGGCCGGCCGCTGGCTCCTGATCGGCATCGCGGCGATCATCGCGATCGCCCTGACGATCATGTTCTTCAACGAGGGCGGCCGGCACGCCTTCGGTGAGTACCTCCAGGCCACGACGATGCCGATGGCGCTCATCCTCCCCGTCGTCGGCATCCTCGCCGTCACCTCGGAGTGGAGCCAGCGCACCGGCCTCGTCACCTTCGGCCTCGAGCCGCGCCGCATGCGCATCGCGTGGGCCAAGCTGCTGTCGGCCCTCGTCGTCGGAGTCGGCGCCTTCGCGCTGGCGCTCGTCCTCGCGGCCCTGGCCCACCAGGCCGCGATCACCTTCCGCGGCATCGACGGCAGCTGGTCGATCGACGGGCTCGTGCTCGTGGGGGCCGGCGGCTACGTGCTGCTCGGCATCGCCCAGGGCGTCGGCTTCGGCATGCTCTTCAAGAACACGCCGGCCGCCGTGGTCACCTACTTCGTCCTGCCGACCGCGTGGTCGATCCTCGGCTCGATGGTCTCGTGGCTGCGCGACGCCGCGGTGTGGCTCGACCTCAACCAGACGATGCAGCCGCTCTTCGAGGGCTCGCTGACCGGGCAGCAGTGGGCCCACCTCGGCACCTCCGTCGCCGTCTGGGTCGTCGCGCCCCTGGCCGTCGGCATCTGGCGCCTCACCCGCGCCGAGGTGAAGTAGCCGACACCACGAACGGGAGGTGTGCCGCGTGCCTGACGGGGGCACGCGGCATACCTCCACGGGTGGCGCTCGCGGGTTGCCCTGGCGACCTACAGTCGTTCGATGAGGCAGACCCGCGTCGGAGGGGCGGTCACCGCCCTGGCCACCATCCTCGTCGCGGGCTGCACGAGCGGCGGCCCCGTGGTGGGGCCGACCGGCGGGGCGTCCGCCGTTGCTCCGGTCCCCACGGCCTCGCTCACCGCGACGGGACCGGACGTGGAGTTCACGCCGGTCGACCCGACCGCGCCACCGCCGCTGGCCCTGCCACGCCGCCTCGCCGGCGAGGTGGCGAGGGTGGAGGTGACGCGGCAGGGTGCCACGAAGGCCTTCCGCGTCGAGCGCGGCGAGCCGTTGGTGGCCGGGCGCACCTACAGCGTCGAGGCCGCGTGCACCGCGAGCCGCCCCTCGACCGGGACGAGCTATGCCGTCTACGACGCCGCCCCGGGCGTCTACGGGCACGGCGACTCGATCTACTCGCAGGCGTTCCCCTGCGACGGTCACGTGCATCGCACGAGCCGCCTCGGGCTGCCTCCGGGGCCCGTGCAGGTGGACGTCCGCGACCTGCCGCCCGACGCCGTGACGGCCTACGTGCTCATCCACCCGGAGTGAGCCCGCTGAACTCGGTCGAGAGGGCGCGTGGCGCGCCGTTAGGCTGGCCCGCGTGATCGACATCAAGCTCGTGCGCGACGAACCCGACCGGGTCCGCGCCTCGCAACAGGCCCGTGGAGAGGACCCGGGGATCGTGGACGCGATCCTCGCCGCCGACGAGCGCCGTCGGTCGTCCCTCGGCGAGTTCGAGTCGCTGCGCGCCGAGCAGAAGACCGTGAGCAAGTCGGTCGGCGCCGCGATGGGCGCGTTCCAGAAGGCCAAGAAGGCGGGCGCCGACGACGCCGAGCACCTCGAGAAGGTGGCCCACGAGGCGCGCACGCACGCGGCGCGCCTCAGCGAGCAGGTCAAGGCGCTCGAGTCGACCGCCGACGAGGCCGGTGCGGAGCTCGAGACGCTGCTGCGCAAGGTCGGCAACGTCATCATCGACGGCGTCCCCGTCGGCGGCGAGGACGACTACGTCGTGCTCGAGACCGTCGGCACGCCAAGGGACTTCGCGGCGGAGGGCTTCGAGCCGCTCGACCACCTCGCCCTCGGCGAGAAGCTCGGTGCCATCGACATGGAGCGCGGCGCCAAGGTCGGCGGCGCGCGCTTCTACTACCTCACGGGCGTCGGGGCCCTGCTGGAGCTGGCCCTGCTCAACATGGCGATCGCGCAGGCCACCGCGGCCGGCTTCACCCCGATGATCACCCCGACGCTGGCCCGTCCCGAGATCATGGTCGGCGCCGGCTTCATGGACGCGCACGCCGAGGAGGTCTACCGCCTCGAGGCCGACGACCTCTACCTCACCGGCACCTCGGAGGTCGCCCTCGCCGGCTACCACGCCGACGAGATCATCGACCTCAGCGACGGCCCGAAGCGGTATGCCGGGTGGTCGGCCTGCTACCGCCGCGAGGCCGGGTCGCACGGCAAGGACACCCGCGGCATCATCCGGGTGCACCAGTTCCACAAGGTCGAGATGTTCAGCTACTGCCGTCCGGAGGACGCCGAGGCCGAGCACCAGCGCCTCCTCGGCTGGGAGCGCGAGATGCTCGCCAAGATCGAGGTGCCCTACCGCATCATCGACACGGCCGCCGGCGACCTCGGTGGCCCGGCGGCCCGCAAGTTCGACTGCGAGGCCTGGGTGCCGACGCAGGGCAAGTACCGCGAGCTCACCTCGACGTCGAACTGCACGACCTACCAGGCGCGTCGGCTCAACACGCGCGAGCGCGACCCGAACGGCTCGGGCACCCGCGCCGTCGCGACGCTCAACGGCACGCTCGGCACGACGCGCTGGCTCGTCGCGATCCTCGAGAACCACCAGCAGCCCGACGGGTCGGTGCGCGTGCCAGAGGCGCTGCGCCCCTTCCTCGGGCTGGAGGTCCTGAAGCCCATCGCCTGACCGTCGTCGCTGCCCGCACCGTCCGGGTACGGGCACTCCATCTCCCCTACGCTCGTGGGAGACGAAGGAGGCGCTGTGAACCCGACGAGCACCCACCCGGGCAACCCCGATGTCGTCCCGCCCCTGGACGAGCGCGTTGCCGGGGCCCCGATCTCGTGGGGCGTGTGCGAGGTGCCCGGCTGGGGCTGGCGGTACGACGCCGCGACGGTGCTGGCCGAGATGGCCGAGTGTGGCCTCGTGGCAACGGAGTTCGGGCCGGACGGCTTCCTGCCCGAGGATCCCGGTGAGAAGGCGGCGACCCTGCGGGCGCACGGCCTGCAGGCCGTCGGGCAGTTCGTCCCTGTGGTCCTGCACGACTCGGGTCACGACCCACTCCCCGAGCTCGAGCGCGCGCTCGAGTCCCTGGTGGCGGCCGAGGCGTCGACCGTCGTCCTCGCCGCTGCCAGCGGAGCCGAGGGCTACGACCGTCGGCCCGATCTCGACGACGACGGGTGGACCACCCTCCTGTCCAACCTGGACCGGGTCGCGGAGGCGGTGCGCTCCCGGGGACTCATCCCGACCCTGCACCCGCACGTGGGCACCCTGGTCGAGAGCGAGGCCGACGTCGAGCGCGTCCTCGCCGGCTCGGCGGTCGGGCTCTGCCTCGACACCGGTCACCTCCTCGTCGGCGGCAGCGACCCGGTGGCGCTGGCCACCGCGCACCCGGAGCGCGTCGCCCACGTCCACCTCAAGGACGTCCGGGCCGACCTCGCCCGGCGGGTCCGGTCGGGCGACCTCACCTACACGGACGCGGTCCGGGGCGGAATGTACGTGCCGCTCGGCCGCGGAGACGTCGACGTGCGCGCCATCGTCGGCGCCCTCGAGGACGCCGGGTATGCCGGGTGGTACGTCCTCGAGCAGGACACCGTCCTCGAGGGGCCGCCGGACGGCGAGGGCCCCAAGGGCCAGGTGATCGAGAGCCTGAACCACCTGCTCGGCATCGAGGCCCAGCGCTCCGGCGTCGGCATCTGACCCGCGCGACCCGGCCACCCGGCATACGGCAGTGGCCGCCTTCCTCGTCTCAGGGAAGGCCCAGATGTCGTTAGTAGCCTTGAACTAATGACTTCTCCAGCCGCTCCCGCCGCCCTCGGCCCGCGCTACAAGTGGGTCGCGCTGTCGACCACGACGCTCGGTGTCCTCATCGCCACGATCAACTCCTCGATCCTGCTCATCGCCCTGCCCGACATCTTCCGGGGACTGAAGATCGACCCGCTCGCCTCGGGCAACTCCAGCTACCTGCTGTGGCTGATCATGGGCTACCTCGTCGTGACGGCCGTGCTCGTCGTGACGTTCGGGCGCCTCGGTGACATGTACGGCCGGGTCAAGATGTTCAACGCCGGCTTCGCGATCTTCACGCTCTTCTCGATCGCCCTGTCGGTCACCTGGCTCACCGGCACGCCGGGCGTCCTGTGGCTCATCGTCATGCGCATCCTGCAGGGCGTCGGCGGCGCGCTGCTCATGGCGAACTCCTCGGCGATCATCACCGACGCCTTCCCGTCCCACCAGCGCGGACTGGCGCTCGGCCTCAACATGGTCTCGGGCATCGCGGGCTCGTTCCTCGGCCTGGTCATCGGCGGCGTGCTCGCGCCCCTGCACTGGCGCTACGTGTTCCTCGTGTCGGTGCCGTTCAGCATCTTCGGCACCCTCTGGGGCTACCTCAAGCTGCGCGACCTCAGCCCCCGCCGCCACCACGTCATGGACTGGTGGGGCAACATCACCTTCGCCTTGGGCCTGATCGGCGTGCTGGTCGCCATCACCTACGGCATCCAGCCCTACGGCGACCACGTCATGGGCTGGACCAACCCGTGGGTGCTCGCCTCGATGATCGGCGGCCTCGTGCTGCTCGGGGTCTTCTGCGCCATCGAGCTGCGGGTCGAGCACCCCATGTTCCACCTCGACCTCTTCCGCATCCGCGCCTTCACCTTCGGCAACGTCGCGAGCCTGCTGTCGGGTCTCGGCCGTGGCGGCCTGATGTTCATCCTCATCATCTGGCTCCAGGGCATCTGGCTGCCGCGGCACGGCTACTCCTTCGAGTCGACCCCCCTGTGGGCGGGCATCTTCATGCTCCCGATGACCGTCGGGTTCCTGCTCGCCGGGCCGCTCTCGGGCTGGCTGTCCGACCGCCACGGCGCCCGGCCCTTCGCCACCGGCGGCATGGTCATCGCGGCGCTCAGCTTCGTGTGGCTCGCGGTGCTGCCCGTCGACTTCACGTACTGGACGTTCGCGGCGGCCCTCTTCCTCAACGGCTTCGGCATGGGCCTGTTCGCCTCGCCCAACCGCGCCGCGATCATGAACGCGCTGCCCGCCAACCGGCGCGGTGTCGGCAGCGGCATGAGCACCACCTTCCAGAACGCGTCGATGGTGCTCTCGATCGGCATCTTCTTCTCGCTCATGATCATCGGCCTCGCCGGATCGCTGCCGGGGACGATGCAGTCGGGCCTCAGCGCCCACGGGGTGCCGGGCGCCCAGGCGCACGCCATCGCCGGGCTGCCCCCGGTCGCGGTGCTCTTCGCCTCGCTGCTCGGCTACAACCCGGTGCAGCAGCTGCTCGGGAGCCACACGCTCAGCCGGCTCAACCCCACTGACGCGCAGTACCTGACCGGCCACTCGTTCTTCCCGTCCCTCATCTCGGGGCCCTTCCACGACGGGCTCATCGTCGCGTTCGCCTTCGCGATCGCGGCCTGCCTCGTCGCCGCCGTGGCGTCGTGGTTCATGGGTGGGAAGTTCGTCCACGCCGATGACCAGCACGAGGGCGCCGAGATCGCCGCCGACGGACCCCGAGTGGGTGTCGCAGAGCCGGAGCAGGTGAGGTCGTGACGCCGACCGGTATGCCGTCCAGTGCCGTCGAGCGGCCGGCCGGCGATGTCGAGCGGCTGGCGGGCGATGTCGAGCGGCTGGCGGGCGATGTCGAGCGGCTGGCGGGCGATGTCGAGCGGCTGGCCGGCGAGCTGCGCACCGAGGTGGGGCGCCTCGCCTTCCACCTGCGGACCCCTGCGACCCGCTCCGGGGTGACGCCGACCCGGCTCGCCGCCCTGGCAGCGCTGACGCGCTACCCGGAGGGCGTCCGCCAGGGTGACCTCGCCGAGCTGATGAACGTCTCGGCGCCGAGCATGACCCGCCTCGTCGAGATCCTGACGGAGGCCGGCTGGGTCGAACGGCGCCGCGACCCGAGCGACCAGCGCTGCCTGCTTCTCGCGCTCTCGCCCGCCGGGCAAGGGGTCCTCGACACGCTGCGCGACGAGGCCGCGACGCAGCTGAGCGCCGAGCTCGCAGACCTGAGCGCCGACGAGAAGGCTGCTCTGGCGGCTGCCGTCCCCGTGCTGCGCAAGCTCGCGGACCGGCACCTCGACGCCTGACCCAGCTTTTCCGGCCCAGACACACGAACACCCCTGCGGGAGAGGTCCTCGCAGGGGCGTTCGTGTGTCGGCAGGATCTGCCGTGGTGTCAGTCGGCGACCTGGAGGCCCTTGACCTCGTCCCGGGCCGCGACGATGGCCGCGTGCTGGCGGGTCACCAGCTCGCGGAAGCCGGCGCTGAGGTCACCCTCGAGGGCCTTCTCGTACTCCGACACGGCGTGGTCCTCGCCCGTGACAGCGGCACCGAGGACGCTGCCGGCGTCGTCACCGGTCACGGCGTCCTTCAGGGCGATCCAGCCGCGGTGGACGGCCGCGGTGGCCGACCCGCTCTTGTCGACGTCGTCGCCGTACTCGTGGCCCATCTCGACGATCTCGCGGCTGAAGCCGGCACGCTGCTCCGCGAGCCGCTGCATGGTCGCGGCCCACTCGGCGCGGTCGCTGTCCCGCAGCTTCTCGGCGGCCGAGGCGAAGCCCCGCTCCCCGTCCTTGAGGGTCTCCACGAGCTCCTTGGCGTACTTCGCGTCGTCAGACATCTGCGCTCCTTCGATCGGGTTGCGGTCCCATGGGTCCTACCCGCCGGTCGCGGGGGCGCAACCGGGCGAGCGTGCACGGCGGCGGTCTCACCCAGAGGCCGCTGAGGCGGTGCCGGCAGGGGTCCAGCGGGTAGGGGAGAGGGCCGTTTTGGCGGTTCGGCGCAAGACCTGTAATGTTCTCTTCGTCAGCCCGACAGGGAGAAACGGACGCCACCGCGATCGACATGGTCGAGAGCGAAGTTGGCCGGTCCCGCGGGTGGCAGTCGCTCGAGTCATGACGTCCCACGAGGACGGCGTGGAAACAGCGACAGCGAGACGGATGAGCGTGGTCAGACCACGGTCATCAGCCCGGTAGGGTGGATGAGCCCCGGAGGTTGGTTCCCAGAGCCAGCTGATGGTGTGTGTCCGATTCTTGAGAACTCAACAGCGTGTCAAAAATCGATGCCAATTACCTCGTCCCGAGGCGCGGCATGGTCACTCGTTCGGG